>CP050293.1:3610000-4811666 GCA_014189435.1 Mesorhizobium loti | reverse complement strand
TGAGAGCGACAGCCGCCACCACGACGGTGTCGTGCGGGACGTCGCTGGTCTGCGCCATCGCGCTGCGCTGATTGGCCAGCCAGATGTTGGCGAGCACCACCGCCAGCACACCGAAAACACCGGCGAGAACGATCATGATGACTGTGTTGGCGCGCATGGCAAGCCCATCCAATCGTATCCGGTCGCTCCACGATGGTCGTCCGGCCCTGCTTCAATTGTTGGAGGAGGCCCAAACCCCAGGCCCGGGCCTCCTCCTTAGCTAGTTCATACGGTCACGGGGCCGGGGCCGCCGGCAAGGACGGTACAGTCGCCAGGGCGGTGGTGAGGCCCTGCCACCGGCCGGTGACCCAGGTGCCGACAACGATAACCGAAGCGATGACCGCCACGGTGATGATGCCGAGCAGGATAGTGTATTCGACCATGGCAGCGCCGTTTTCGTCGTCGCGGAACTGCCGGGTCATCGTCATGAGCTTGTTCATGTCAATTTCTCCCTTTGGAGTTTCAACCCGACGAGACAGAGCAAGAGATGAAATCCATACCCAAGCATCCCCCGTCACAACGATCCTAGGTCGCGTGAAAAAGCGAAGTCAACGAGATTAAGCATCTGTTAACTTTCCAATACATGATTCGGGCGCTGGTTACCCAGATTTTTATCTTGCTAAGAGGCTGATTCGGCTAATTTTTCGAGCAATCTTAACCATTCGTTCACAAATCAGCCGCGCCTGCGGTCGGGGCATACGTGTATTAGCTTGATTGCATATTCCTTTATATCTAATGGGTTGCGGGGCTTTTTAGGCGACTGCGAATGGGTTTCGACGCGGATGTTGAAATACCGGGAAGAGGCCGGACGACAGCCGATTCTTGTGGAAAAACACAGGCAGGATAAAAAACGATATTTTTTGCCCGCGTCTTAACTATCTTGTAAGTATTTGGCTCTGCGGGCGATCGTTGGCGCTTGTCCGGCGTTTGGTTAACCGTTAGTTTCGGTGCTGCGAATTTAGCAGAGGCTAATTTTTCGGATGGATCAGTTGGAGGCCACGCAAACGGCAGGACAAGAGCAAGTGTCCTTGCGCTTGCTCGGCCGGGTATTCCGCGCATCCAGATCACCATTGCCAATCGGTGGCATGTCGGCCGAAGGCGTGGACATTGGAGCCGGCAAGCTTTCCGCCTTCGTCTTGCTCTTGACTGCCGGGCTCGCGGCCGCGAATTTGATCTGGCTTCCATTCTCGGCCGTAAGCGGTGGCTCGGGTGTCTTGCTCGAAGCGGCGATCGTTGCCGCGCCCCTGGCCCTGCTGTGGGCAGCCCTCGCAGCGATGCGGCGCCAGCTCCGAAAAATGCCTTTTCGCTACCGCGACCTGTTGAGTGATCACGGGGGTAGGATCCAGACGCTGGCCATAGCCTTGAGCGTCATCCTGATGCTCTCGATAGAATTGCTGGTGCTGTCCTACTTGGCCACTGCGACACGTCGTCCCCTCATGGATGCCTATCTGGCTGCAGGCGATGCGGCGCTGGGGTTCAACTGGGTCACCTATGTCGGCCGGCTCAACGAACATCCCTGGATCGCATCCGCGCTTTCATGGGCCTATTTCACCTTGACCGTTCAGCTCTTCCTGCTGCCGGCGATCCTTGCAATGACTGGACGATCGACGCGGCTGCAGGAGTTCGTCGCGTTTTTTGGCCTGTCCGGTTGTTTGACATGCCTGGTGATGGTGGCTGTGCCGGCGGCTGGCGCATTTGATTTCTACCATCCTTCGGCAGATCTCTTGAGTTCGTTTGCTCCCGGCGCCTCGACCCGGCACCTTGAACAGCTTCATGCACTCAGGACCCTGAAGCCATTTCTGATCGAGCTTCCGGAAGGCCTTGTGACTTTCCCCTCGTTCCACTCCGCGCTGGCCGCGATATTCGTCTATTCGGTCCGGGGCATCCGATTTGTCGCCGTACCGGTCTATCTGCTGAACGCCATGCTGATCCTGGCCACGCCTGCCGAGGGCGGCCACTATCTCGTCGACATCCTGGCGGGCTTCGCCATAGCCGCCGTGTCGATCCAAACTGTCCGCTGGATAGTCCGGGCTGGGGCACGGAAGCAGACGAACTACGGGAATGGGAAATTGCAGTCTCGGGGGAAGCCCCATGGGCTTGAGGGTATTGGGGGATTACGCAACATGTTAGGCCGCTTCATGAAGGGACCCGCGGAGCAGCCGGTCCAGCAACCGGCGCCGCATGCGTCGCAGGCGGTTTCGGTATCGCCGGCACCGGTCCCTGATCTTGCGCCGCATGGCGATGAATTCCTGGCGTTGAAGGTCGATCTCCATCGACATCTGATCGACCGGTTCAACCTGACGGCGCTTGAAAATTCGTCGAAGGACGAAATCCTGAACGAGATCCGCCCGATCGTGCGCGAATTCGTTCGTGGCCGCGGCGTGCCGTTGAATGCACGCGAGCTTGACCAACTCACCGGCGACACCGCCGACGAGATGCTCGGCCTTGGTCCGATCGAACCTCTGCTGAAAGACGATTCGATTTCCGACATCCTGATCAATACCCACAAGCGGGTCTTCATCGAGCGGCGCGGCATGATCGAAGAGACGTCGATCCGGTTCCGCGACGAGGCGCATCTGCTGCGTATCGTCAACAAGATCGTCGCGGCCATCGGCAGGCGCGTCGATGAATCCGCGCCGATGGTGGATGCACGGCTGGAGGACGGCTCTCGCGTCAACATCGCGGTGCGGCCGGTCTCGGTCGACGGCCCGCTGGTGTCGATCCGCAAATTTTCGAAAAATCCCTATTCGCTCGAACGCTTGATGGCATTCAATTCGATCCGGCCGCCGATGATCGACCTGCTGCGGATCGCTGTCCAGGCGCGCAAGTCTATCCTGGTTTCGGGCGGCACCGGCAGCGGCAAGACGACGTTGCTCAATGCATTGTCGAGTCACATCCCCTCCAAAGAGCGACTGATCACCATCGAGGATGCGGCGGAATTGCAACTGCAGCAGCCACATGTCGGCAGGCTCGAAACGCGACCACCCAATGTCGAGGGCAAGGGCGAGGTGCGCCAGCGCGAACTGCTCAAGAACGCCCTTCGCATGCGGCCGGACCGCATCATCGTCGGCGAGGTTCGCGGCGAGGAAGCCTTCGACATGCTGCAGGCGATGAACACCGGCCATGAAGGCTCGATGACCACCATCCATGCCAACACGCCGCGCGACGCGATCTCGCGGCTCGAACAGATGGTCGGCATGGCCGGCATGCCGATGAGCCACGATTCCATCCGGGCGCAGATTGCGTCGGCCATCGACATCATCGTGCAGACGCAGCGTCTGTCCGACGGCGGCAGGCGCGTGACGTCCATTTCGGAAATCACCGGCATGGAGGGCAATATCGTTCAGATGCAGGAAATCTACCATTTCGTCCGGCGCGACGTGACCGCCGACGGCGCCATCATCGGCGAGTTTCGCGCCACCGGTGTGCGGCCGCGCTTTGCTCAGGAGGCGGCGACGCTGGGCCACCATTTCGCCAAGGACGCCTTCAACCCGCAGGTTCCGCTCTGATGCTGACCGGCCAGACGCTCCTTTATTTCATCTATGTGCTGGCGGCAGCGTCGGTGATCCTTGCTGCCGAATCCTTTTACCTGTCCTTTGCGGGACGGCGGGCGCGGGCGGGGGCGATAAATCGCCGCTTGCAACGACTGGGTGAGGAGGCGCCGGCCGAACAAAGCCTCCAGAGACTGTTGCAGGAGCGCGGGCTGACGGCATCGGGCGACTTCGCCTTTGGTGCGGTGGGGCTCAACAGGCTCTATACGCAGTCCGGAATTACAGGCAACCCTCTGACCTTCGCTGCGGTATTCATCTTAGCCGGGGCCATATTGGCGCTGTTGCTGAATCTGATCCTCGGTTTTTCGGTCCTTGCCGCAACCGCCACTTTCGTTTTTGTCGGGTTTCTCCTGCCGCTTCTCGTTCTGCGGCGCGCGCGAAACAAGCGAATCCAGAAATTCGCCGCCCAGCTTCCCGACGCACTCGACATGATCGTGCGCTCATTGCGCGCCGGCCATCCGACCACTGTGGCGATCGGACTGGTCGCGCGCGAAATGCCCGATCCACTCGGCACGGAATTCGGCATCGTATCCGACGAAATCACTTTCGGGCTCAGCCTCGAACAGGCGGTCCGAAAACTATCGGAGAGGGTCGGCTTCGAAGGCCTTCATCTTCTGTCGGTGTCGCTCTCCATCCAGGCCAAGACGGGCGGCAATC
The DNA here is from genome assembly GCA_014189435.1 of Mesorhizobium loti. Lineage (NCBI taxonomy): Bacteria > Pseudomonadati > Pseudomonadota > Alphaproteobacteria > Hyphomicrobiales > Phyllobacteriaceae > Mesorhizobium > Mesorhizobium loti. Next base: position 4,807,419 of record CP050293.1, on the reverse strand, counting down.
TCACCGGCATCCTGTCGAACCTGTCCTCCGTATTGCGTGAGCGGCGCAAGCTGCGGCTGAAGATCAAGGCACTTTCCGCTGAGGGCCGGATGTCGGCCTGGATCATCTCGCTCTTTCCGATCTTCATGTTCGGCATCTTGATGGTCATCGCTCCAAGCTATTACGGCGACGTCTGGGACAGCCCGATACTCATGCCGGTGTTTGTGATCTTTGGAGCTTGGGCGCTGCTGGGCGACTTCATCATGTACCGAATGGTCATTTTCGATTTTTGACGAGCGAGACAAACCTTGTTTGCAAACCTTCAAAATCTGGGTCTGTTGTTGTCCATCGCTGTTTTCCTGGCGGCGGCGGCGCTGTTCCTGCTGATTGCCTTCACGTTCATACCTGTCGTTCAGACGAGACGGCTCGTGGCCCGCAGCCTTTTGTCCGAAGGGATTACCGATCGTCGCTCGCTCTACGCCCAGCAGGAAATCAACAGGATTTCGGCGCAACGGCCCGTCGATGCCTATTTTCGCGCCCTGGAGAAGGAACGCGGCGAACCGAATGCGCTGGAAGCGAAGTTGTTCCGGGCCGGTTTTTACAAATCCAGCGCCCCGATAATCTACACGCTATGCCGCCTCGCGGCAGTGTGTATCGGCTTTCTCGCCACCTATGCATTGTTGTCGCGCGTGCTGCCGCCGGAAATGCCGGGCTTGTTCGCATTCATGGGCGCGGCCTTGATCGGACTTGGCTGCATCGTCATTCCCAGTATTGCGCTCGACCGATTCGAGAATCGGCAAAAACAGACCTATCGTCGCGGCTTTCCCGACTTCATGGACATGATGATCACCTGCGCCGATGCCGGTATGAGCCTGGAAGCGGCGGTCGAGCGCGTCGGCAGCGAATTGGCCGGAACCCACAAATGGCTCGGCATCCAGCTTGCAATCATGAATTTGCAGCTGCGCGCCGGTAAGCCCTTGCGTGATGCGTTGCGCGAGCTTTCGGACCGGATCGGGCTTGATGAGGCGCGAGCCCTGGCGGTACTGTTCCGACAATCCGAGGAACTCGGCACCAGTTTGACGGATGCCTTGCGCGTCTACAGCGATGAGATGCGCAGCCAGCGGATTTTGCGCGCCGAGGAGCGCGGCAACGCGCTGCCGGTCAAGATGATGATTCCGCTCGGGCTTTGCATCTTTCCAGTCGTCATGATGGTTGTGATGCTACCGGTGGTCATTCGCATGAAGGGCATTTTCTACTAGTTTGGTATATGATTCGGTCCTAATGTGAGTCGGGGACCCCAAGGGGACACATATATGAAGAGGGCTATCGCGGCCGCGGCCTGTCTGTTGATGGCGGTGCTTGCCGGTTGCCAGACAAATGGGGAAGACGCCACCGGCGGTGTCGTTCGCACCAACGAGCCGTCGAAAGGCGACGTAACGTCCTTTGGCGATGCCTTCGATGGGCTGAAGACGGTCAGCGACGTCGAATACTATGCCTCGGACCAGGCCGTTGCCGAAGCCAAGAACCAGTTCCGTGCGGAAAATTACGGCAATGCCGGCGCGCTGTTCTTCAAGGCGACGCAACTGGCCCCCAATGATGGCAACGCCTGGATGGGGCTGGCCGCCTGCACCGACCGGATCCACCGCTTCGACCTGTCCGATCGGGCCTATGCCAGGGCCTTCAAGCTGGTCGGCGCGACGCCCGAATATTACAACAATGTCGGTTATTCCTACCTGCTGCGCGGCAAGCTGCAGGACGCACGCTCGAATTTCCTCAAGGCCTATGAACTGGCGCCCAACGATCCGACCGTGGCCAACAATCTGAAGCTGCTGTCGTCAAGCGTGCAGAACATCGAGCGCTAGCATGTTGCTGGTCGAAGCGCTGCTGTTGAAAGTGCTCGCCATCCCTCTGCTGGCAAGGATTGCCTGGCTCGACTTCAAGACGCAGAAGATCGCCAATCGCGACGTGCTGCTGCTGCTTTGCCTGGGGGCGGGGTCGCTGCTGCTGTTGTCGCTTCAGTCCGGGTCTTGGTGGGACACGGGGCTGAGCGTCCTTGCCGGGCTTCTGTTGTTTGTCGCGCTTTTTCCGTTCTGGGTCCTGCGCAAGGTCGGCGCCGGCGATGTCAAGCTGATGGCGGTCATGCCATTCTTGATCGGCGGCAGCGGCCTCGTCCTGTTTTCCATGCTGTTGCTGGTCTTTGCCCTGATCACGGTCGTGGTGATGAAAACCCCCTTCATGCTGCCTGAGGGTGCGTTCCGGCTCTACATCCAGCATATGGATCGCAAAGGCGTCGTACCTTTCGGGGTGCCGATCTCGATCGCGGCAATCTGCACGATAGCGTTTCTGATCTGGGTGGCGCTGATGCCTCAGATCAACCCAGGGATATGATCGATGCGTGGGGGTCGACGAGCTTCAAGATACGATCATGCAATGACGAACATGGGCAGCGTCACGTTAACCGTTCGGTAACGAAGAACTTGTCGAGAAATCAGGTTGATGGCTAAATAGACGATCACAGGGGAAGGTAATATGGCACTTCACCTTTCGGCAGACGCCCCGGTTTCAGCCGCGGCAACTCCGCAGAAATATCTCTTCGGCCCGTTCATCGATTTTTTCATGCTTGGCGGAAGCGCGTTGCTGATCCTGCCGGCCCTGTATTTCGTGCCTCTCAAATACGAAGGCCTCGTGGCGCTGACGGCGTTTTTGCTGTCCCATCTCATCAACCAGCCGCACTTTGCCCATTCGTACCAGATTTTCTATCGCAATTTCGCGCGCAAGGTGCGCGGTGACGGATACGACAGGAATCTCCAGCTTCGCTACATTTTCGCAGGCATTGTCGTCCCGCTGGCCATGGGCGCGTTCTTTGCCTATGGCTCCCTAACCGGCAACGCTCGCCTGCTGGGATATGCCACCAATGCGATGGGCTTTTTCGTCGGCTGGCATTACGTCAAGCAAGGCTACGGCATGCTGATGGTGGACGCGGTGCTGAAGCGCAAGTTCTTCAAGGATCAAGACAAGAAAGTGTTGCTGGTCAACGGTTATGCCGTGTGGCTGTTCGCCTGGCTTCAGACAAACGTGGTGATCGCCGAAAGGCAGTACTGGGGCCTGGACTACTACACATTCGCTGTCCCGCCATGGCTCCTCAACATCGCGCTCGGGATCGCCGCTGCCTCTTCGGCGGCCACCATCGTGATGTTTGTTAATCGCTGGCGCAGGCATGGTGGCGCGTTGCCGTACAACGGCGTCGTCGCTTACATCGTGACCCTTTATGCCTGGATTCTGCTCGTGAGGTTAAATCCGCTTTGGCTGCTTGTGGTGCCGGCGCTTCATTCGCTGCAGTATCTGGCGGTGGTCTGGCGTTACCAGACCAATGTCGAACGCGACCGCGCGGATGCCGTCAAGGATCCGGAATTGAAGGTCCTGTCCATTCTCGGGCCGCTGTACAGGCTGCGGGTGCTGACATTTATCATGGCCGGCACAATTCTTGGCGCTCTTGGTTTCTGGCTTGTACCTATGGCGCTGACGGCCTTGGTTCCCTACGACAAACAGGTGCTCGGCTCGTCGCTTTTCCTCTTCATCGCGTGGATATTCATCAACGTGCACCACTACTTCCTGGACAATGTGATGTGGCGCCGCGGAAACCCGGAAGTGTCGAAATATCTGTTCCGGTAGAGACTGTCGCCCTTCGCGAGAGTGTTCAGTCCCGCAGCAGATCGAACATCAGCTTGAAGAAACGGTCCGCATCGACCTCATAGGCGATGCGGGCATTGTCCTTTTCACCGCGCTCGCCCCAGTAGTCGGCGATGGTCGCGCCGAAGGCGTAGGTGCCGGACAGGTCGACGCCGATATGGGCAGGGCGCGTGCGCACCAATGTCGGGTCTATGGCCAGCGCCAGTGCCAATGGATCGTGCATGGCGCCGCCGACGCCCATCGAGTTGCGATGCAGCTTCTCATAGAACAGCAGCCAGTCGTTGACGAGCCGGCCGAGCGGCGTGTCGATGGTGGCGAGTTCAGCATATTGCGGCGCCTCGATCAGCACCTGCATGGTGACGTCGAGGCCAACCATCAGGATCGGCACGCCGCTGTCCAGAACGATCTTCAGCGCTTCGGGGTCGCAGAACGCATTGAACTCGGTCGGCGTGATGATCTCGCTCTTGCGATAGAACACGCCGCCCATCCAGATCAATTCCTTGATCTTGGGCAGCACGTCGCGATGCTTGAGGATCATCAGGCCGATGTTGCTGAGCGGGCCGGTGGCAACGACCAGGATCGGTTCGGGCGCGGCGCGCAGTCTATCGGCCAGGAAATCGACCGCATGCCGATCAACCGGCTTGATCGTCGCCTGCGGCAGGTAGGGCGAGCCCTCGAGGCCGCTTGGACCATCGGCGGTGCCGAGCACCAGCGGGCGCGCCAGCGGACGGTGACAGCCCTGCGCGACAGGCACGTCGCCGGCGCCGATATATTCAAGGATGCGCAAGGCATTGGCGGTCGTCTTCTCAACCTCCGCATTGCCGCAGGTCGTGGTGACGCCGATGAGTTCGATGGCCGGCGAGCGATGCGCCATGACCAGCGCAATGGCATCGTCGTGGCCGGGGTCGCAGTCGAACAGGATAGGAGTTGGCTTGATCATCATGTCGTCTTTCACGCCGCCCGCTCGTAGCGCGCTATGGTTTTCTTGAAGCCGTCGAGGAAACGCCGGCCGTCGAGGCCGGTGCAGATGCGGGTGGTCCTGGGTCCGCCGCCGGGCAACAATTGCCGGCCGCGATAGGCGACGGTCTGGCCGCGCGCCAACCTGCCGTCGAGCACGACGTCGGCGAACAGCGGCTCGGTCATCGTCGCCAGGCCGGGATCGAAAGCCAGCGCCACGGTGATCACGTCGTCCATCGGGAAGCCGACGAGGTCGAAGAACTCGCGCCAGATGTCGATGTAGATGGGAAAGCTGTCGGCGATCATGTCGACCACCGCATTGTCCCTCGCAACGGCCTGCATGTCGGCAATGTCGTCGCGCGTCAGCATCGAGTCGGCGACGCGGTTGTCCTCGCAGATGTCGAGCGGCACGAGAATCTTCTCGACATCGGCGTTCAGCACGATGCGCGAGGCTTCCGGGTCGGCCCAGATGTTGTATTCCGACAAGGGCGTGATGTTGCCCGGCGTCTGGAAATTGCCGCCGAGCACGATCAGCCGCTTCAGCGCGCCGGTCAATCGCGGCTCCTGCAAAAGCGCCATCGCCGCGTTGGTCAACGGGCCGGTCGTCACCAGCGTGATCTCGCCCGGATTGGCCATGACCGTGCCGATGATGAAATCGACCGCATGTCCCGATGTGGCCTGCCGCACCGGCGTCGGCGCCGGCGGGTTGAACTTCTTCAGGCGATCGCCGAACCGGGCAACAAGCCGTTTTTCGAAATGCACCGGCGCCTCCATGTCGGCCTTGGCGTTGCCGACGATCGGCCGCCACGCGCCGGCGTGAACCGGGATGTCGTCACGCCCGGCGAGCGTCAGCGTGTTGAGGACGACGTTGGTGACCTGCTCGATCGGGCCGGCCGCACCTGTCACGGTCGTCACGCCCTCGAGCCGAAGCTTTGGATTGACCGCTGCAAACAGCACGGCGAGAATATCGTCGCCGGCCGAATCCACGTCGAGGATTATGCGTTCCATAAGGGTTCCTTCACTGGGGATTTTTGCCGCCGGGCTCTGCGTTCTTGTCCACCGACAGCAGTTTGCGCATCGACTCCAGCGTCTCCGCGATGACCCTTGGGCGCGCCCGGTAGGACAGCGCGAACAATGCGATCAGCGCGACGACATAGGGGACGGTGAGAACCAGATAGGACGGATAGCCGAACGTCTGCAGGCGCAACGAAAAGGCATCGGCGAAGCCGAACAGCAGGCAGCCAGCCAGCACCTTCAGCGGATCGCCGTTGGAAAAGATCAGGATTGCCACCGCCATGAAACCACGGCCCGATGACATGTTTTCGGTGAACATGGTGATGTAGCCGAGTGACAGATGCGCGCCGGCGAGGCCCGCCAGCAATCCGCACAGCAGCGACGCGGTATAGCGGACGCGGGTGATCGAGATACCGAGCGCCTCGGCGGCTTCCGGCTTTTCGCCGACGACGCGGATATAGAGGCCGAGCCGCGTCCGATTGTAGCACAGAACCAGCAGCGGCACGGCGATGAAGGCGACATAGACGAGTGGCGTGAAGCCGGAGATCAGCGGCGCCCATGAGCCGAGAAGGTTGCGGGCACCGGGCAGCTGGACTTTCGGCAGGCCGACGATGCCGTGCCCGACGATCGAACCGCGCGTGCCGAAGATCGCTTTCATCAGCGAGATCGTCATGCCGCCGGCCAGGATGTTCAGCGCCAGCCCGACGACCACTTCATTGGCCTTGAAACTCACCACCAGGACAGCAAAGACCAGGGCGAAGACGAGCGCCGCCGCGACGCCGCAGGCGACGCCGGCGAGTGCGGAACCGGTCCAGATCGAACCGAGGACGGCAAAGAAGGCGCCGACCAGCATCTGCCCTTCGAGGCCGATGTTGAAGATGCCGGCCTTGGTGGTGAACGAGCCGCCAAGCGCGACCAGAAGGATGGGCGCGGTGGTGCGCAGCGTCGCTGCGATCAGCGCGACGTTGACCAGTCTGTCTAGAATTTCCATCGCCGCTCCCCTGCCTGGCTGTCGCCGCGCTTTCTCACAAGCACCTGGGCCGACACGCTGAGGATGATCAGCGCCTGGATCACGGTGATGATTTCGCGCGAAGCGCTGGTATCGACCTCGAGCAGCAGCGACCCGTTGCGCAGGGCGCCGAAGAACAGCGCGGTGAAGATGGTGGCGACCGGCGAGCCATTGGCAAGCAGGGCGGCGATCAGCCCATCAAAGCCGAAACCGGGAGCAAATCCTTCCATGAAGCGGTGATGGACGCCGAGCGTCTCGACGCCACCGGCCAGCCCGCCTACGGCCCCCGAAAGGAGCAGGACCATGAAACCTTGGCGTTTCACGTTGACGCCGCCATATTCGGCGAATTTCGGCGCCGAACCCACCATCGTGACGCCGTAGCCCCATTTGGTGTAGCGGAAGACAAGGGCTGCGCCGACCGCCAGCACAAGGCCAATGACCAGGCCCCAGTTAAGCCGCGAGAAGGTGAAGATCTCTGGCAGATAGGATGTGGGCAGGATCGGCGGCGTCTCCGACCATCCACCCGGCCGCTTGAACAGGAAGATGGTGAAATAGGAGGTGAGCAGCACCGCCACGTAGTTCGACAGGATCGTCGAGACGACCTCGTTGGTGTTGTAGCGGGCGCGGAAGTAGGCTGGGATGGCGACCCAGGCCGCGCCTGCCACGACCGCGAGCGCCAGCGCGGCCAGCGTGTGAATACCCGCGGGCAGGGGCATGGCAAAGCCGACCCAGGCGGCGGCGAAGCCGCCGAGGAAAAGCTGGCCCTCGATGCCGACGTTGAACATGCCGCCGCGCAAGCCGATACAGGCTGCGACACCGCAGATCAGGATCGGCGTCGTCTGCAGCAAGGTCCCGGCAATCTTCTCCTGGTCGCCGAAGGCGCCGCGCAACAGTGTCATGAACACACGCGCCGGGCTTTCGCCGACCATGAGGATGATGACCGCGCCCATCAGCAGCGCCGCCCCGACGGCGATGATCTGGCCGGAAACGGCACGCAAGCGGTCATTCATCATGCGGTCTCCGCGGCGACTTCCGGCGCGGCCACGCCCGCCATCATCATGCCGATGCGCTCCTCGTCGGCGTCGTCGCCGGCGACCTCGCCCATGATCCGCCCGTTGAACATCACCAGGATGCGGTCGGCAAGGGCGGCAAGTTCGTCGAGCTGCACGGAAATCAGCAGGATCGCGCGGCCGGCGGCGCGCTGGCGCATGATCTCGTCATGAATGGCCTCCTGGGCGCCGATGTCGACGCCGCGCGTCGGCTGATCGATCAGCAGGAAGTCGGCGCCGTTGGTGAATTCACGCGCCAGAACGACCTTCTGGATGTTTCCGCCCGAAAGCCGCTTGACGGCATCATCCGCTCCGCGTGCGCGAATATCGAAGTCCTTGATCAGCGTTTCGGCATTTTGACCGATGGCGCTCCAGTTGAGCACGCCGCTGCGGCTCCATGGTGCGCGGTGCTGGCGGCCCATCAGGATGTTGGCCGATATCGAAGCGTTGCGATCGACCCCGCGCACCATGCGGTCGCCTGGAACATGGGCGAGGCCTGCCTCGCGGATCGCGGCGGGCGAGAGGGCGGTGAGGTTCTGGCCCTTCAGCCAAGCTCCGCCGTGGCTTGCCGGCCGCAGGCCCGAAAGCACTTCCGCCAGCTCCGTCTGACCATTGCCGGCCACACCCGCGATCCCCACCACCTCGCCGGACCGGACCGTGAAACTGGCGTCGCGAAGGGCTGGCAGCAGGCGATCGTCGCGCGCCCACAGATCTTTCACTTCGAGGACCACGTCGCCATGCAGCGACGCGCGCGGCCGGCGGTCGAAGCTGACCTCGCGGCCGACCATCATGTGCACCAACTCGTCCTTGCTGAGTTCGGCCGTCGGTCGGGTCGCCACCTTCTTGCCGTTGCGCAGCACCGTCACCGTGTCGGACACTTCCATCACCTCTTCCAGGTGGTGCGAAATGAAGATCACCGTCATGCCCTCGGCCACGAAGCTGCGCAGCGTCTGGAACAGTTCACGGCTCTCTTGCGGCGTCAGCACCGCGGTCGGTTCGTCGAGGATGATGGTGCGCGCGCCGCGCACCAGAACCTTCAGGATTTCGATGCGCTGCTCTATGCCGACCGAGAGCAGCCCGACGCGCTCGGTCGGGTCGACCTGCAAGCCGAAGCGCTTCGACAGTTCGCGCGTGCGCGCAACCTGTGCAGCGTGGTCGATCAATCCATGGCGACGGATTTCCATGCCGAGAAAGACGTTGTCGGCAACCGAGAGCGAGGGAACCAGCTTGAAATGCTGGTGAACCATGCCAAGACCGGCCTTTATCGCCACGGACGGGTCGGCGATCACGATCTCTTCGCCGTTCAGCCGGATCGAGCCTTCGTCCGGCTGCAGGAGGCCGAACAGGATGTTCATCAGCGTCGTCTTGCCGGCACCGTTCTCGCCGATGATGGCGTGGATCTCGCCGCGGCGGACCGCAAGGTCGATGCCGTCATTGGCGACGAACGCACCAAAACGCTTGGTGATGCCAGTCAACTCGACGGCCATTGCGGCAGTGCTGTGGAGGGTCGGCGACCCCGGCGTGTTCGACAACATGGCTCTCGCAGATTGGACGCTGATCCGCCGCGGCAGGCCGCGGCGGATCAGAGTAGCGCTTTCTTGGGAGGGAGGCGCTGTTGTTGGCTTACTTCGCCTTGGCGATCACGATCTTGCCGTCGAGGATGCCCTTCTTGATCTCATCCAGCTTGGCGGTCACGTCAGCCGGGATCTTGGGGGCGATGTCATCGCAGACCTTGACTTCGACACCACCCGAGGCGAGGTCGAAAGTGCGGGTGCCGGCGGTGATCTTGCGGCCCTCGACCTCGTCCTTGATCAGCGTATAGACGGCGATGTCGCCGCGCTTCAGCATGCTGGCCAGCACATTGCCGGGAGCCGAGCCGCACATGTCGATGTCGACGCCGATCGAATATTTGTCGACCGCGGCACTTGCCTGCATGACGCCTTCGCCCGTCGGGCCGGCAACGTTGTAGACGATGTCGGAGCCTTGGCCGTAGAGCGCCTGGGCAAGCTCGCTGCCCTTGGCCGGATCGTCAAAGGTTCCGGCGAAGACGGAGTTCACTTTCACATCGGGCGCGGCGTATTTGGCGCCCTGTTCGTAGCCGCCGAGGAAGTTGCGGATCACTGGGATATCGCGGCCGCCGACGAAGCCGATGGCCTTGCCGTCGCCGATCTTGTCGAAGGCGGTGCCCTTGGCCTCGATCATGCCGGCAAGCGCGCCGGCGACGAAGGATCCCTGTTCCTCGGCGAAGTTGGCGTAGATCATCTTGGGGTTGTCGAGCACCCCATCGATGAACACGAAGCGCTGGTCGGGATATTCCGCGCTGACCTTCTGCAGCGAGTCCACCAGTTCCCAGCCCATCACGAAGATGAGGTCGTACTGTTTGCCCTTGGCAAGGTTCTCGAACTGCTGCTGGTAGTCGAGCGCGCGATTGCCGGTGTCGACCAGCTTGAGGTCGATGCCGAAATCGGTCTTGGCCTTGTTGAGGCCGTTGACGATCGAAACGCCGAAGCCCTGTGCAAAATATCCCGAGATGGCGGCCACGGAAACCTTGGCCTGTGCGGCGGCCGGCCCGAACGAAATGGCAAGCATCGTGCCGGCCAGAAATAAACTCTTGAGCGCCCTTTTCATGTCATTCCCCTTCAGCTTTTTTCAGCTTTTGAAGCCACGCTTTGACCATCCCACGTGTCGCCGGAACAGCGGCGAGTTCGTTGATGGTCATACGAGTTTAGGAGCGGCTCAACAGGCTGTCAATCGCCATCCGATGCAGTTTTCTTGGCCCTTCGTTCGCTTCCTCGACGTCGACGCTTGACAAATATCGCCAGGCATAATTGTTGATACTCTAACGAGTTTTCATGAACGACGGAACGAAGGAAGCGAACGATGCCGGCTGTGTTGGTCAGGAAATTTCTGGTTCAGGTCGAAGAGATTTTCCATGAGGGCGGGCCCCAGGCGGCACGCCCGCTCAAGCGCGGCGCGGTTGTCGCCGTCATCGCCAATCCCTTCGCCGGACGCTATGTCGAGGAGATCAGCGGCTTCATGGAGGATCTGAAGCCGCTCGGTCTCGATATGGCCCGGCGCCTGATCGACGCCATTGGTGACGGCGTCACTGCAATCGAAGGCTACGGCAAGGGCGCCATCGTCGGCGCTGCCGGCGAGCTTGAACATGGCGCACTCTGGCACAATCCGGGCGGCTACGCGATGCGCGAACTGCTCGGCAACGCCAAGGCGATCGTGCCTTCGACCAAGAAGGTCGGTGGCCCTGGAACGCGCATCGACATCCCGATAACGCACATAAATGCCTCCTATGTGCGCAGCCATTTCGATGCGATCGAGATCGGCATTGCCGACGCGCCGCGCAGCGACGAAATGGCGGTCATCCTGGCGATGACGACCGGCGCACGTGTTCATGCACGAGTCGGCGGCCTTGCCGCAGCCGACATCAAGGGCGAGGACGGCTTGCGATGAACCCGGAAATCCGCCGCATCATCACCATCGTCGAGGAAACCCGGATCGAAGGCGGACGCCCCGTCGATCCGCCGACGCGGCGTGCCGCGGCCATCGCGGTGATCCGCAACTCCTATGCGGGCATCTATGTCGAGGACCTGTCGGCGCTGAGTGCCATCGGCGAAGTGTTGGGCGATATCTTGCCCAAGCGCGCCGTCGCTGCTCTTGGTATTGCCGGCGACCGGGTCGAGAGCTTTGGCAAGGCGGCCGCCGTCGGCGCCGACGGCGAGCTCGAACATGCCGCCGCCATCCTTCATCCCAGGCTTGGCGCCCCGTTTCGCGATGTGCTCGGCAAGGGTGCCGCGCTCATTCCTTCATCGAAGAAGCGCGGTGGCCTCGGCGTGCCGCTCGACATCCCGCTCGGTCACAAGGATGCGGCGCGGGTGCGCAGCCATTTCGACGGCATGGAGGTTCGCGTGCCCGATGCACCGCGTGCCGACGAGATCGTCGTCGCCATCGCCGTCACCGATTCCGGCAGACCGCATCCGCGCGTCGGCGGACTGACCAAGAACAAGGTCGTCGGCAAGGACGGCATCAGCTAAAGCAATTCCAGGAAAAGTTCGCAGCGCTTTCCCTTGGGAATTGCGTAAAACAAAGTGCCCGTGAAAGTCGTTGCCACTACGCAGCTCTGACTTCGGGCACCCGCATCGCCGGCGGAGTGTTGCGGCTTCGGCCGGTCCGCACCACGCCGTCGATGACGACCATGCCGATGCCTGGAAGATTGCCGAGCGCCACGCTGTCGAGCAGCCCGTCGCCGGCGCCGCCGATCGCCTGATCCATGAAGATCAGGTCGGCGGCGCGACCGACCTCGATGATGCCGCGATCATCCAGTCCGCGCACACGCGCCGTGTTGCCGCTGGCAAGACAGAACGCCACTTCCGGCGCGATACCGCCCAGCGAAGCCAGCATGGTGAGGATCCGCAGGATGCCGAGCGGCTGCACGCCGGATCCGGCGGGGCTGTCCGTGCCGAGGATGACGCGCGCAAGTTCGCCGCGCTGCCTTGCCAGGTCGAGCACGAACAATCCGGTGCGCAAATTGCCGTTGTGGACGATTTCGAGCGCGCGCGAGCCGTTCTCGCAGATCTGCCGGATTTCGGCTTCGGGGAGGGCCGTCGGCCCGCCATTGACGTGGGCGACGATGTCGGCGTCGACCTCCAGCACGACATCCGCGCCGATGCGGCCGGAGCCGGGCAGGGACGGACCGCCCGTGTGGGTCATCGAGGTCATGCCGTATTTGCGTGCCCAGGCGATCATCTGCCGGCCGGTCGGGCCGTCCTTGACGCCGCCAAGTCCGACCTCGCCGACAAGCGTCACACCGGCTTCGGCGAGAGTGCGGAAATCCTCCTCGGTGAGGCCGGGTTCCAGGATCGGCGCGCCGGCCAGGATCTTCATGCCGTTCGGACGGAAGTTGGAGAAGGTGCGCTGGGCAGCGATCGCCAGCGCCTTCAGCCCAACCAGGTCGCGCGGGCGGCCCGGCGTGTGGACTTCGCCCGCCGAGATGATTGACGTGACGCCGCCATGCACGGTCGAATCCATCCAGCCGATCTGGTTCTGCCGCGGCGTCCAGTCGCCGGCCACCGGATGGGCGTGGTTGTCGATAAGCCCCGGCGCGACCGCGCAGCCCATCGCATCGATGATCGTCGCCGCACCGCCGCTGTCAATGTCGCCTGCCTTGCCAATGCCGGTGATACGGCCATCGGCCACGACGATGGTGTCGGCGTCGATGATCGGTTGAGCCAGATTGCCGCTCAGTAGGAGACCGATGTTGCGGACGATGAGCGTGTTGGCAGACGACTGGGGGTCGGACGACATCGGTTCTCACTTCTGCTGTTATGGAAAGGTCTGGACGCAGCCTATTTGCCGCCGTCGCCATTCGATGGATCGTCGTCGTTGATGCGCTGGAGCAGGCGAAGCAGGGTCGCCTGCTCGGCCGGTGAGAGCGGAGACAGGAACCGCCGTCCTACTTCGACGCTGCGTTCGAGCCGCTCGAGCGTGTAGTCGGTTCCCTTGCCGGTCAGCGCGATCATCGACAGACGTTGGTCGGTGTCGGAAGCGCTGCGGGTGATCAGCCCGTGTTTGAGCAGTTTGCGCATGACGATGCTGATGGTTGACGGGTCCATCGCCGTCAGCCGGCCGAGATGGTTTTGTGAAACTTCGCCATGCTTGAGGATCGTGGCGAGCGCCGCGAACTGGGTTGGCGAAAGGTCTTCGCCGGCCATCACCTGCTGGAAGCGCAGCGTTGCGCGCTGATGCGCCCGGCGGATGACGTGCGCCGGGTGGCGGTCCAGTTCGTAGCCGGTCTCGGCGTATTGCTGCAGCACCTGCTCGCGGCTCAACGGTGCCGCCTTGCCGCTTGACCCTTTCGGCGCCGCGCTTTTTTTAGGTTGCGGTTTCTTTTCAGTCGTCACACCGGACTCCTATCGCCACTGTCTCGGATATCGCCGGCCCGAAAGGGTTCAAGCCGCAACACTCGCCGGTTGAAGCGACGTTCCGTCGCGAAGGGCTGCGACGACGCTTGCCGAATCGCTGACCACGCCGAAATGCGTCGCTATGTCGTAGAGCGAACTTTCCTGCTCGCGCGGCCCTGTCGCCGCGCAGCAATCGCTGGGCACCACCACCTCATAACCCTCGAAAAAGGCGTCATGGATGGTCGAGCGCACACAGATGTTGGTGACCACGCCGAAGATGACCAACTGATCGGTCTGCATATCTTTCAGCGTCAGGTCGAGGTCGGTTTGAAAGAAGGCCGAATAGCGCCGCTTGATCACGTGGATCTCATCGTCGCGGGCGCCGAGGTCCTCGATGATTTCCGGCCCCCAGCTTCCTTCCAGGCAATGCGGCGTGCGCTTCAGCCATTCGCGCTCGCGTCGCATGCCGGGCCGATGGCTGTCATGAACCCAGATCACCGGGACGCCGGCTGCGCGCGCCGCCTCGATGACGGCCAGCTGCGGTGCGACCAGCGTCTCGTATCCAGGCAGGACCATGGCTCCGCCGGGCTTGCAGAATTCATTGACCATATCGATGACGACAACGGCCGCACGGCGTGGATCGAGGCGCACCGCGTCATCGTGCCGATGTGAGGAAAAACTGTCCACGGGCATGGCGAGCTCCTTTGACCGATCGTTGATGCTCATACAAAAAACCTTGGCGGATGCCAAGTCAATCCCGTTCGACGCAAAGCGTGCTCGTCGACCTTGCACACCGCGCTCCGACAAGGGTATGCGCTATTTGTCCAGCGCGAAATGGCCTTGACAATGCTCGTCAAGCATGTGCTCGATTTGTATGACCATCAATGATATTCAAGCCGCTGGATTGCGGATCCGAGGTCGAGATATGAAGACGATCGTCACCGGAGCCAGTGGCCTGCTTGGCCGCCATGTCGCCGAGGCCCTGGTTGCGGCCGGCCACGATGTGCTGGGTCTCGATGCCGTGGTGCCGGGCGGGGCGACCTGGCAGCATGCAACCGCGGATTTGACCGATTTGGGATCGACGCTGCAGCTGGTGCGCGATTGCGACGCCGTGGTGCATGTCGCGGCTATCCCGCGCCCGACCGGCCGGGCCGGCGGCGAGGTGTTCAAGACCAATGTCGCGACCGCCTACAATGTGGTCGAGGCAGCCGCCATGGCCGGCGCCAGGCGCTTCATCTATGCTTCGTCCTTCAGTGTTTTCGGCTATCCCTTTTTCGAGAAACCGGTGCGGCCGCCCTATCTGCCGGTAGACCTCAACCACCCGGTCGGCGCGCAGGATCCGTACGGCCTGTCGAAATGGCTGGGCGAGGAAATCGTCGACGCGGCGGTGCGCCGCGGCGCCTTTTTCGGCGGTCAGTATCCGCATGCCGTGGATCCAGACGCCGGGTTCCTTTTTCTCTGGCGTCGGTCCGCGCCGCGCCACCGCCGACAGTGCCCGCGACCTGTGGGCCTATCTCGACGCGCGCGATGCCGGCCAGGGCTTCCTGCGAGCGCTCGAATGGCAAGGCGAAGGCCACCTGCGCGTCCTCCTGAGTGCCGCCGACACATTCATGGAAGAGGAAACCGAAGCGCTCGTGCGCCGGGTCTACCCTGATGTCGCGCTGTCGCGGCCGATCGCCGGCTTCGGCTCCGTACTCGACACGGTCCATGCGCGCGAGACGATCGGCTTCGCGGCAAGCCATTCGTGGCGTTCCTACCCAAAGCCGGAGACCCAGGGATGAAACGGTTCGACCAGAAGAAGATCCTCGTCACCGGTGGCGCCGGCGCGATTGGAAGCGCTGCGGTGCGGCGCTTCCGCGACGAAGGCGCGCGGGTCGCCATTGTCGACCGCAATGGCGCGGCGGCGCAGCAACTGGCCCGCTCTCTCGGCGAGGACGTCCTGGCGATCGAGGCCGACGTCACCGATGAAGCGGATGTGCGGCGCGCCGTCGAAACGACCGTCGAGACGTTCGGCGGCCTCGACGTGGTGTTCAACAATGCCGGTATTTCTGGTGTCGTCGCTCCCGTTCACGACCTGCCGGTCGAGGACTGGGACACGATCATCCGCATCAATCTGCGTGGCATCTTCCTCGTTCTGCAGGCGTCGCTTCGGGCGATGATCAAGGCCGGCACCGGCGGCTCGATCGTCAACATGGGCTCGTCCATGGCCGGTTGGGACGTCCTTTCGGGCGGTGCCGGCTATGTCGCCTCCAAACATGGCGTGGTCGGCCTGACGCGGGTCGCGGCGCTCGATGCCGCGCCCTACGGCATACGTGTGAATGCCATCTGCCCTGGCGTGATCGAGACGACGCTTGGCGTGCCGGCTTCCGGCGACGGCGATTTCGAGAGCAGCGTCCAGCACTTTGCCGATCGGATACCGTTGCGCCGCATAGGCCAGCCGGACGATGTCGCCGCCGCCGTGGCCTTCCTCGCTTCCGACGAGGCGAGGCATGTCACCGGCGTGGATTGGCTGATCGATGGCGGCCAGACCTTGCAGAGCTGGGCCAACGCGCCGGCCAGCGGCGTGTTTCCGAAATTTCGCTAAAGTCTCAATCTCGTTAAAGTCTCTTGGGCGGCATTGCCTGGATGATCCGAATGGCAAGGTCGAGGTCGGCGAGCCCGCCGGAAAGCGGCGTGCGCGGTTTCGCGCCGGCCTGGATGCAATCGGCGAAATGCAGCCATTCGCGGCGGAACGACGTATCCGGAACGCCGGGTATCATGCGTTCGGACGCGGTCTCGCCTGCCGCTTCGCGTAGCCGGACGGTTGCCGCGGCGTTGCGGAAGTAGGGGTTCTGGAATTCGATCCGCACCTCGTCGCGCTCGCCATGAACGTGGATCCACTCGTCCCACCATTCATACTGGGCAAGTGCCATGTCGAAGAGGCAAGGGACGCCACCATAGTCGAGCACGGCCAGCAGCTGGTTAGGACCGGTCTGTTGAGCATGGACGACGCGGTCCGGCGTGCCGAAAGCGCCGCGCATGACGGCAAGATCGTGGCTGCTGAGGCCCAGCAGCAAGAGATAGAGGTCGCGATAACCGGCATGATCGGCACCGAGGGCCGCTTCGACGCGCCGGGCGACGGCATCGCGTCCCGCCGCCAGCATACCGGCCGGCACGTCGGTGATGCGGGTCTGGGTATAGAGCTGGCCATAGCGGTCGAAGCGGCCGGCGAAATCATGGACATGGATCGACTTCGGACGGCCGATCGCGGCGATCCGCTCCAACCCGACCTCATAGCCGGGATCATAGAATTTCATATAGCCGACAAGGGCGACAAGGCCGCTCCGCTCAGCCTGCTCGACCAGCGGGCGCGCCTCCTGCGGGGTGAAGGCAAGCGGCTTCTCGACGATCAGATGCTTGCCGGCGCGGATCGCATCGGCGACCATCTCGCCATGGTCGTAGGTGCAGATCACCACCGCATCGACATTCGGATCGGCGAGCAGCGCGCGGTGGTCCGTGTACCGTGCGGCGACACCATAGTGCTCCGCGACCTTGTCGACCGTGCCGGGCGAGATGTCGCACAAGGCGGCGATGCGAAACGCCGGCAATTCCATGAGATACGGCAAGTGCATCAGCTGGGCGATCTCGCCGCAGCCGATGACGCCAACGCCAATGACGCGATCCTGCATGTCAACCCTTCACGGCGCCGGCGGTCAGGCCGGCGATGAACTGCCGTTGCATGGCGACAAAGACGACGATCACCGGCAGTGTCGTGATCGTCAACGCGGCGAAGTAGAGGCTCCACAGCGAGTCGTACTGCTGGAAGAAGCTGACCAGCCCGAGTGGGATGGTCTGCACCGACGGGTCGCGCAGCAGCAGGAAAGCCAGGAAGAAATCGTTCCAGATCTCGATGAAGCCGAAGATGAGGATCAGCGCCACGCCCGGCCGGACCAATGGCAACATGATGTGGATCAGGATCTCCAGCCGGCTGGCGCCATCGACGCGCGCGGCGTCTTCGAGGTCGGCCGGCAGCGTGACGAAGAAGCTGCGCAGGATGAAGACCGAAAGCGGCAGCGATGTCGCGGCATAGATGAAGGCAATGCCGAGCCGGTTGTTGATCAGGCCGAGATCGCGCGCCACCAGGAACAGCGGAATGGCCATCACCTGCGGCGGCACCAGCATGGCCGCCACCGCGACGGCGACCACAAGACCGCGTCCGGGGAAACGAAGACGCGCCACCGCATAGGCGCACGGCGTCGCGACGGCGACCAGGATGATCAATGCCGAGCCGGTGACGAAGACGCTGTTGACGATGCGCGATCCCATGCCGGCGATCCGCCAGGCATCGGCATAGTTCTGCAACACCAGGCTCGACGGCGGACCCCAGACATTGCTCAGCATTTCCTGCTTGGTCTTGAGCGAACCGAACAGCACCCAAAGCAACGGGTAAAGCGTCTCGAAGAGCACGAGGACGAGCGCGGCATAGATGCCGGCAAGTTCGAGGATGCCGCGCATGCCGAGGCGCTGCATGAGCCCGCGACGGCCGGCCGCGCCATCGTCCAGCGAAATTGGAGGGTTGGCGGCGGCTCTCATCAGACGTCGAGCCTTTGCCGCCGCATCAGGGCCAGCAGGCCGACGCTGGCCAGCCCGACGATCATGAAGAGCACATAACCGATCGCCGCGGCGTAGCTCATGGCGCCGTCCTGGAAGGCCTTGCTCATCATGTAGGTGAGCACCACTTCGGTGGCGTGGTTCGGACCGCCCTTGGTCAAGACATAGACGATGTCGAAGTTGCGCACGAAGGCGCCGGAAAGGCCCAGGATGGTGTTGATGAAGATGATCGGCATCATCATCGGGACGGTGACATGCCGGAAGCGCTGCAAGGGGCCGGCGCCGTCCATCTTCGCCGATTCATAGAGTTCAGACGGGATCGTCTGCAGCCCTGCCAGATAGATGACGGCGTGGAAGCCGAGCCATTTCCAGACGTCGACGACGATGATCGAGTAGAGCGCGATGTCGGCGTCGCCGAGCCATGATCGTTTCAACCCGGTGAGACCAATGAGATCGAGCCCGCTGTTGAGCAGTCCGAAGACCGGATTGTAGATCCAGGACCAGAGCAGGCCGACGGCGACGAAGGACATCGTCACCGGGATGAAGGCGGCGGCGCGAAAGAAGGCGCGGCCGAGCAGCGCCCGGTTCAAAAGCAGCGCCAGTCCGAGGCCCAGCACGTTCTTCAGGATCACGACGGCAACGACGAAAATCAAATTGTTGCGCAGCGCGCCGAGGAAGATGCGATCATGCGCCAGGCGCATGTAGTTGGAAATGCCTGCCCAGGTCGGATCGGAAAATCCGTCCCAATTGTGCAGACTGAGCCAGAAGCCGTTGACGAACGGCCAGAGGTAGAAAAGACCAAAGAGGATCGCGGCGGGCAGGATCATCAAGAAGGCGACAACCCCGTCCCCGGTGTCGAAACGCCAGGTGCCGGATCGGCTCGAAACAGGAGCCGCCTCTTGCGGTCGCGTGCTCATGCGGCCTTCGTGCCTTGCGGGGTCAGCACCAGCCCGAGCGTGTCCCTGACATAGGCGATGCTCTCGAGCGTGCTTTGCTCTGCCGTCTTCTTGGACGCATCCAGCTCGATGATTGCGAGGCCATCGTAGTTTGCCTCCAGCAGGACGTCGACGATGCCGGCAAGATCGACGACGCCGGCGCCGAGCTCGCAAAAAGCGCCATATCGGTCATAGCCCTTCAGCGCCGGATCGACCCTAGTGTCCTTGAAATGCATGTAGCGCACGGCCGAAATGTAGGTCTTGACCGCGTCGACCGGATCGGAATTGGTGTGGGCAAGATGCGCCGGATCGATGCACAGGCCGGCCAGGCTGGTATCCAGCTCATCCATCATGCGGTCGAGCTGGTCGCGACGCTCGATGAAGGTGTCGAGATGCGGGTGATAGACCGTCTCGATGCCGAGGTCCTTTGTCCGCCTGCCGATATCCTCGAGCGCCCGGCAAAACGCACGGTAGTCGTCGGCCGTGTGGGGACCGGCGGCGGCTTCCGATGGACCGCCGCCGAGAACCAGCACCGGTGAGCCGAACCCCTTCAGCATCCTGGTCAGCGCGACGAGCACGTCGCGTTCATAAGGCCAGGCGACAGGGTTGGTGAAGATCGCATTGACGTAGAAGGAGGAGAGCTTGATGCCATACTCGCTCTGGCCTTCCGACAGCAGCGCGTAGCGCCGCAAGATGTCGGTGTCGGTGGTCACCCCCATCGGCGCCTGATTGCCGAGCTGCATGTATTTGCGGGCGTACTGGTCCGACAGGCTGGTGAAGGCGAGGATCTCAAACCAGCCAAAGCCCTGGTCGGCGAGAAACTTGATGGCTGGCCTGAGCGGAAGGCCGGTCAGGTCCCAGCTGTTCAGATGATAGCCGATCGAGAAGCGCTGCCGTTCGGCGCGATGTGTCGTCATGTGTTCTCTCCGATTGATGAGGCTGCCCGAAGCAGGCAGCCTCTGTCTTCTTGCCTGGCGCATCAGCCAGGCTGGATGC
This sequence comes from Mesorhizobium loti, assembly GCA_014189435.1. Classification (NCBI taxonomy): domain Bacteria; kingdom Pseudomonadati; phylum Pseudomonadota; class Alphaproteobacteria; order Hyphomicrobiales; family Phyllobacteriaceae; genus Mesorhizobium; species Mesorhizobium loti. Next base: position 4,787,288 of record CP050293.1, on the reverse strand, counting down.
GGATGCGCTCGCGGGCGCTCACTTGCAGGGCCTCATTTGGGCGGCCAGCTGCCCTGGGCCTTGAGGTCGTCGAATGTGGTCTGGATCGACGCGGCGGCGTCTTCGGGCGTGGTCGTGCCACCGACGATGCCGGCGATTGCCGAAGCCGTGGCGCTCGCGACTTCCGATGGCCAGATCCAGTCGAGGAACTTGATCGTGTTCGGGAAGGCTTCCTTGCGCAGTTCGACGGCATAGGCATCGTCGACCTGCGGCACGCCCTTGATCGAGGCGGCGATCGGCTGTTCCGGCGCGAGATAGAGCGTCGCGACCTCGGGTCTTGTCAGATATTCGATGAACTTGACCGCGGCATCGAGCTTTTCGGGCGGGATCGAGGAGGCGACGCACATGCCGTTGTCGGCACCGCCGCCATGGCCAGGCGCGCCCGGCGTTCCGTCCATTTTCGGAAAGGCAAAGACGCCCCATTTGAAGTCCTTGACGCTGGTCTGCAGCGACGGGATTTCCCAGGTGCCGCCATAATACATGGCGCTCTTGCCGGCGGCGAAGGCCGCACGCATGCCGTCCTGGTCGACGGAAAGCGAATCCTTGGAAAGGATGCCGTCATCGACCCATTGCTTGATCAGCTTGAACGCTTCGACATCTGGCGCATCGGTGAATTTCGCCGTGCCTTCAAGGTTCTTCTGCGTCTTGCCGACCGGGTCGCCCGAGGCCTGCGAAAAGGTCTCGAAATACCACATCGGCCACATCACGGTATTCGACCCCTGATGCAGGAGAGGGATCACGCTTGCGGCCTTGAACTTCGGCACGGCCGCCTTCAGGTCGTCATAGGTCGGCGGAACAGGGACGCCGAGCTTCTGAAAGAGATCGACATTGTAGAAGATCGTCGATGTCGAAAGCGTCGAGATCGGCACGCCGTAGACCTGCCCGCTGACCGTGAAGGCGCCTAGTGCGGCGGCGTCGATCCTGTCCTGGAACGGCTTGATCTTGTCGGTGATCGGCATGACCAGTTTGCGCCTGACATAGGCGCCATTGGTGTAGAAGGCCGGGCAGGCGATCAGATCCATTTCCTGGTTTGCCAGCTTGGCGGTCATCACGCGCTGAATGGAATCGGTCTGCGGCCCCTGGGCATCCCACTCGACCGCGGCGACGTCGGGGTTGGCTTTGAGGAAGCCGTCGATGACCTGCTGCTGGATTTTCTTCTGCTCGTCCGGCGGTTGACGCGGCGCGAGTTCGTCGAGCGCCGAGCCGCCGAAAATCTTGAGCGTGATCCCGTCGGCGTGGCCGATGCCGGGCAGTGTGATCAGGCCAAGGCTTAAAAGTGCGGTGGCAAGGATGGGGGCGGCGGGACGTTGTTTCGGACGATGGGTCACTCTCTGCTGAAGGGGCATCTGGCTCTCCTTTACGCCAATGCCGAGGGGCAACCTCGGGACCAAGATCGTTGATGGTCATATGATCTTGGTCGCCTGTTGATGTTTTTGTCAATCGGCAAGAATGCCTATTATTTCATCGATCGCGTTGGCCCCTTGCGGGTTGAAAATGGCTCGGTGCTTGCTGAAACCTGTCGTCCAGCATTGGGCGCTGGGCGCCCGGCAAGATGTGCTCGGTGCGCATCGGTTTGACCTGACGTTCAAATACTTTTCTTCAATCCGGCTGTTCCCACGTGTGCTAGTTTGACCGGAGTAATTTGGTTCATGGAGCGAAGCAGTGAACGCTCGAAACGCAAAAGAGCACACAAGGTATTTCACGGCGCCGACCACTGGCGTCGAGTGCCTGACGGCGTCGTTCAGCCAGCACCACTACGCCCCGCATGCGCACGACACCTATGTGATCGGGGCGCTGCTGAGCGGCAAGGCCGGTGTCTTCATCCGCGGCGCCCAACGTTTCGCCGGGGCCGGCGATCTAACCCTCTACAATCCGCATGATGTTCATGACGGCGTCCCGATGATGGACGGCTACAGTTACCGGGTGAGTTACCCCGAGGCCGACCTCATCGTCGAAATCGCGTCGGAAATGGCGGACAGCGGAGTTCTCGGGACGCCCTCGTTTCCGGAACCGGTGGTCAAGGACCTGCGAGGCTGCGCCCTCTTTTTCGAGGCCCATCGCGCCTGGGAAGACAATCAATGTCCGCTGGAAGCCGAAGAGCTGATGCTGCGCAGCTACCGCCACTGCCTGTCCAGGCACGCACGGATCGCGCTGAAGCCGACCGGCGCCGAAAAGGGGCCAGTCGCGCGGGCGGCGGCGGTCATGAGCGAACGGTTCGATGAAAAACTGACCCTTGCCGAATTGGTCCGGGAAGCCAGGCTGCCGCGGCAGCGACTGATTGAAGCCTTCCACCGGGACACCGGCTTCACGCCGCATGCCTATCTGATCAACCGGCGTGTGGACGCCGCAAAGGCGATGTTGCGGCGCGGCCACGATCCGGTTGATGTCGCGGCTGCATCCGGCTTTGCCGATCAGGCCCATCTCATCCGCACGTTCAAGGCGCGCATTGGCGTTACCCCGGGCGCCTACCAGGCTGCTTTCGCCATGTAGCGGCTTTGACGGGGTTCGTCCCCTCGTTTCCACAGCATTCCATAACCCAACCAGCCGGCGCCGAAACGCGCCGCAACGAAGGAGCATGCCGCAATGAAACGTTTGCCCGAACCGTTCAGGATCAAGATGGTCGAGCCCATTCGCATGACCGAACGGCCGCATCGCGAAGCCGCTCTGCAGGCAGCCGGGTTGAACCCCTTCCTGCTGCGCAGCGAGGATGTCTACATCGATCTCCTGACCGACAGCGGCACCGGCGCGATGAGCGATCGCCAATGGGCTGGCCTGATGCTCGGCGACGAAGCCTATGCGGGCAGCCGCAACTACTATCGGCTGGCTGAAACCATCGACCGGCTCTTCGGATATCCCTATACGATCCCGACCCATCAAGGGCGCGGTGCGGAGCAAATCCTGTTCCCGGAAATGGTCAAGCGGCGTGGCTCGGCCACGCCGGTCTTCCTGTCGAACTACCATTTCGACACGACAAAGGCGCATGTCGAACTCGCCGGCGCAAAAGCGATCAACGTCCTGACCAAATCCGCCCTCGACACAGCCAGGCACGGCGATTGGAAGGGCAACTTCGACCTCGCGGAACTGCTGCACGCGATAGAAATTCATGGCCGCCAAAACGTTGCCGGCATCATCGCGACCATCACCTGCAACAGCGCTGGCGGTCAGCCCATGTCGATGGCCAACCTGCGAACCGTTTCCGGATATGCAAGGGAAATGGGCATCCCGATGATCATCGACGCGACACGTTTTGCCGAAAATGCCTGGTTCATCAAACAGCGGGAAGTCGGCTACGCCGAGCGCTCGATTCGCGACATCGTGCGCGAGATGATGTGCTATGGCGACATGCTGACCCTGTCCGCGAAGAAGGATGGGCTGGTGAACATTGGCGGTTTTTGTGCTTTCCGCCAGGACGAGGATCTGTTTCGCGCCGTCCAGACCAGATGCGTCCCCATGGAGGGCTTCATCACCTATGGCGGGTTGGCCGGGCGTGACATGGAAGCGGTCGCGATCGGGCTCGAGGAGGCGGTCGAAACCGACTACCTCGCCTATCGCATCGGGCAAGTGGCCTATCTCGGCGAAAGGCTCCGAAACGCCGGCGTTCCGATCCAGTATCCGACAGGTGGACATGCCGTGTTCGTGGATGCCGCCGCTGTCCTGCCGCATGTTCGGCCCGAGCAGTTTCCAGCCCACGCGCTCGCTTGTGAGCTCTACCTTGAGGCCGGTGTGCGCGCGGTGGAGATCGGCTCGCTCATGCTGGGGCGCGACCCGAAAACCGGCGAGCAGGAAGTGTCGCCTCTTGAGTTGCTGCGCCTGACGATCCCGCGCCGCGTCTACACCAACGATCACATGGACTATATCGCCGATGCGCTGATCGCCGTTGCTGCGCGCGCCGAGAGCATTAGCGGACTCGACTTCGAGTATGAACCACCGGTCCTGCGGCATTTCACGGCGCGGTTCCGGTGGGCGGGAAAGGCCTCGGCAACATTCAGCAAGGAACTGGTCGACGCATGAGCCCGCTGGTCAAGCGATACCTCGAAGAGCGGGGTGCGGCATTCTCCGTGGTGACGCACAGGCCGTTGATCTCGTTTGAGGATGCAAAGGAAATCCTGCCGCACGATCCTGGGAACATGGTCAAGAGCCTGGTGTTCCGTTGCGCGGACGACAGCCTTGCGATCGTCGCGCTGCGGGCAGCGGAGCGTGCCGACTACAAGAAGATCGCGGGCGCACTTGGAGAGCGAAGGGCGGACCTTCGCATGGCCGAGGAAGAGTACGTCCGCGACAGGCTCGACATGGAGATCGGCGGCGTCGTTCCGCTGCCGATCAACGGCGCCCGCGTGTTCGTCGACCGCGGCGTCCTTGAATTGGAAGAGGTCGTCTGCGGCACGGGGCGCAACACCGCGACCCTTGTGATTGCCCTTTCCGAGCTGGTGCGGGTCGCTCAGGCCGATGTGGCTGATCTGTCGAAGCCGGCGGGTACCGCAGAGCAGCCCGGCCCTGCCGCGGGTTGAGAGAGGCGATGCGGTGGCCGGGCGTCAAGCTTTCCAGTGCGCGGGTGACGACCAGAATTGCCGGTATCGCCCTGATTGGACTTGGCTTGTTCGGCGTGGCCCGTGCGCTGCTTAACTTGCTCGGGTATTGATCTGTCCAGGGCAACGATGTGGGTGAAGGCCAAGCCCCAATCCTCATGACCTACTTCACGCCGATGCCGGCGGTCAGGCCGCCATCGATCCTGTAGTCCGCGCCGGTGCAGAAGCCGGCCTTCGACGAGCACAGGAAAGCGATGAGCTCGGCCACCTCCTCCGGCTCGCCGATGCGGCCGAGGGGATGCGCTTCGCCAAAGCGCTTGTAGGCAGCCTCGACATCGGCATCCGTGCCGTTCTCGCCGCGCGCGGCCTTCTCGAGAATCGGGGTGCGGATCGAGCCCGGGCTGACGGAATTGACGCGGATGCCGGAGCGCGCGTGGTCGAGGGCCAGGGCGCGCGTCAGCGTGTGGATGGCGCCCTTGGTGGTGGCATAGGCGGCGACGTTTTGCTGGCAGGCAAAGCCCTGCACCGAGGCGACGTTGACGATGGCGCCGCCGCCCCGACGGACCAGTTCCGGGATACCGAAATGCGCGGTCAGATAGATCGACCCGACATTGACCGACATCGCTTTGTTCCAGGTCTCGAAATCGGTGCTGACGGCGGTTCCGTACGGATGCACCGCCGCCGAATTGACGATCACATCGAGGCCGCCGAACCGCTCGACGCCGGCAGCGACCGCGTCGCGAACCTGCTCCGGTACGGAGACGTCGGCGCTTATGACCAGCGCCCCGGCTGCGGAGTTCTCCAGTTCCGCTTGCAGCGCCGCGTTGGCCGTGCGGTCGATGCCGCAGGCGATGATCGCAGCACCACCTGCAGCGAGGCGTCTCGCGGTTGCGAGTCCAATCCCGGTCGTCCCCGTCACCAAAGCCACCTTGCCGTCGAAATCCTTCATCGCGGGAACTCCTTCATTCGCTACCCCGGGTTTGGGCAACGACATGCATAAAACAAAGACCCAAGGCGCGTCGCCTGAATCCGTTCCAACGCGGTGCGCTTTCGTTTGACACTCATTGTGGTCCAACAATAGGTTGCCGTCCTCTCGCAGAAGGAAGCGGCAATGGAACAGTGCTGGCGCTGGTATGGACCGAACGACCCGGTAACGCTCGATCATGTCAGGCAGGCAGGCGCGACAGGCGTGGTGACGGCCTTGCACGATATCTATGACGGACGCGCCTGGCCGCTCGAGAGCATTCTGGAGCGCAAGCGGATCCTCGAAGCCGCCGGCCTGACATGGTCCGTTGTCGAGAGCATCCCGGTCCACAACTCGATCAAGATCGGCGCGCCGGAACGCGAGCGCTACGCCGGCTACTATCGCGACTCAATCCGCGCGCTGGCCAAGGCCGGCATCGCGACGGTCTGCTACAATTTCATGCCCGTGGTCGACTGGACCCGCACGGATCTCGCCTATCGGCTGCCGACGACGGGTTATGCGCTGCGTTTCGATGCGATCGATTTCGCGGCCTACGACCTGTTCGTGCTGAAGCGCGACAATGCCGAGGCTAGCTACAGTGCCGCCCGCATCACCGAGGCGGAAGCGCGGCTGAGGGAGCTGAGCAGCGAGGCGATCGACAGGATCGAGCGCAACCTGATCGCCGGCCTGCCGGCGACCGAGCGCAGCTATGACAGGGACAGTTTTCGCGAGGCCCTGGCCGACTACGATGCGATCGGGCCGAAGGAGTTGCGCGACAACCTTGCCTGGTTCCTGCGCGAGATCATTCCGGTGGCCGAAGAGGAAGGGGTGCGCATGTGCATCCATCCCGACGACCCGCCCTTCTCGCTCTATGGCCTGCCACGCATCGTTTCGACCGCCGAGGATGCGCGTTTCATCCTCAACGCCGTCGACAGCCCCGCCAATGGCCTGACGTTCTGCACCGGCTCCTACGGGACACGCGCCGACAACGACATCGTCGCCATGGTCAAGGAATTCGCCGACCGCATCCATTTCGCTCATCTGCGCAACATCACCATCGAGGATGACGGCTCGTTCTATGAGGCCGAGCATCTCGAGGGCGGCACCGACATGGCGCAAGTGATCCTGGCTCTGATGCAAGAAGAGACGCGCCGCCGCAGGGAAGGCCGTGCCGACTGGCGCATTCCGATGCGACCAGACCATGGCCATCTGCTCGCCGACGACATCGGCAAGACCAGGATCAATCCCGGCTATTCGCTGATCGGCCGGCTGAAAGGCCTCGCCGAGTTGCGCGGCATCATGCGCGCCGTCGAGCAGTTCGGGCTGGCTTGAAGTCGCCGCCCACCGGAGTTTGCTCCCGCCGTGCTTATACGATCTCGTTCAGCAGTGCTGTTCCGGCCGCAGCACGGGCGATGTTGTCGAGCAGCATGTCGATGACGCGCGTCTCGTAGCGGCTGGTTTCGCCCGCGCTGTGCGGGGTCACCAGAACATTGGGCAGGCGCCATATCGACGAGCTTGCCGGCAGCGGCTCCTCATAGACGCAGTCAAGCCCGGCGCCGGCAATGGCGTCGCTGCGCAGCGCCTCGATCAGGGCCGGCTCATCGACGACACGTCCGCGCGCCACGTTGATGAGAAACGCGCTGGGCCGCATCGCGGCCAGGGCGACAGAGCCGATCAGGCCTTCGGTCTCGGGCGTGAGGGGGCAGGTGAGGGCAACAAAGTCGGCTTGCGGCAGCACATCGAGCAATTGCGCCTGCGACACCACTTGCGCCACGCCTGCCACCGCGACCGGATCCCGCTTCACGCCGATCACCTGCATGCCGAAGGCATTCGCGAGGCGGGCAAGCCGCGCGCCGATGCGCCCCAGGCCAACGATCAGCAGCGTCTTGCCGTTGAGTTCGTCCTCACGCTGCGAGCGGTCGCCGAGCATCTGGCGCCAATGCCGTCTGGCCTGGAAGTCGCGCGCCAGATGCAGGTGCCGCGTCAGGCCGAGCATCAACGCCATGGCATGCTCGGCGACGGCGATCTCATTGGCGCCCTGGGCGCTGGCGAGCTTGATGCCGCGTTCGCGCAGCACTGCCCGCGAGAACTGATCGGTGCCGGCGCTGATGGACTGGATCAGCCGCAGCTTTGGCGCGCGCTCCGCCAGTTCGTTGCGCCACAGGCCGGAGACGACGAGGACATCGGCCTCGGCGACGCGCTGCTCCAGTTCGGCGAAGCTGCGAACCTCGAAGCTGGGCATGGCTTGCCCGCGTGTCAGGAACTCGTCACGCAGCCGATAGGCGGCATGAGCGAAGCCGATGGTGAGTTGGGAGGATGCCGGCTCAGCCATGCTGAAGCTGCGCCAATAGGGCGACCCCGACACCAGGCAGCACCTGGTCCGGTGCCGAGACTGCGACAAGCGCGGCGCGTGCCGCATTCCTTGGATGCACCGCGTCAGCCTCTCTGTTTGCCGATTGTTTCAATGCGATCCTACCTAGGCCAAACCCGAACAGACTGACAAGCCGTCCGCACCGACGGACCCCATGGTCTATTGCTATCTTATCGGCGCACACGGTTTTTCAATTGGTTGGCGGTGCTACGTCCTGCCCAGTCAAATGAGAGCATGACGGCCGGCCTTGGCGATACGTCTCGATGCCATCCAGCAGTGGGCCATCCAGTAATGGATTGTCACAAACGCCGAGATCTTTAGGAAAAATCTCCACGCGCGGCGGTGTAAATTACACTAAATCCATAGACGAAGATCGATCGCCGTTTGGCGTGCGTTTGTCTGGATTGTCATATGGCGAAATCTCCCATCATTCTCAACGGCTTCACCATGAACGCCGTCTCGCATGTCGCCTACGGACTTTGGCGGCATCCGGCCGACCAGGCCTATCGCCATGCCGAGCTTGACTACTGGATCGAGCTTGCCAAGGCACTGGAGGATGGCGGCTTCGATTGCCTGTTCATCGCCGATGCGCTGGGTCTCCTCGACGTCTATGGCGGTGGATACGACGCCTCGCTGGCAAAAGGCGTTCAGTCCCCCGTCAACGATCCGCTGTTGCTGGTCTCAGCCCTTGCCGGCGCGACAAGCCGGTTGGGTTTCGGCGTCACCGTTTCGACGACCTACGAAAAGCCGTATCTGCTGGCGCGCAAGTTTACCACGCTCGATCATCTGACCCAGGGGCGGATCGCCTGGAACGTCGTCACCTCGCAGCTCGACAGCGCGGCGCGCAATCTCGGCCTCGACAAGCAGGTCGCGCATGACGAGCGCTACGAGATCGCCGACGAGTTCATGGAGGTCGCCTACAAGCTCTGGCAGGGCTCTTGGGAAGACGGCGCCCTGGTGCGCGATCGCGGCAGTGCCGAGAACCCGGACGGTCTCTATACCGACCCGGCAAAAGTTCATTCGATTGGTCATGCCGGGCGCTATTTCAACGTTCCCGGCCCGCATCTCTCGGAGCCCAGCCCGCAAAGGGTGCCGGTGCTGTTCCAGGCCGGCGGCTCGCCGCGCGGCCAGCGCTTTGCCGCCCGTCACGCGGAGGTGGTGTTCATCGCCGGCGCCGACGCCGACGGCATCAAGCGCAATGTCGCCGAGGTGAAGCGGCTTGCCCGCGACGAGGGCAGGGCGCCCGGCAGCATCAAGTTCATATCCGCGGTCTCGGTGATCACGGATGAGACCGATGCGGCAGCGGCCGCCAAGCTCGCCGACTACAGATCGCACTACGATGTCGAAGGCGCCCTGGTGCACTATTCGGCGACGACGGGCATCGACTTTTCCAGGCATGATCTCGACCAGCCCATCCGTTACACCGAAACCGATTCCAACCGTTCGCTGCTGCGCATGTTCGACGACCCGTCTTCGGGTCGCCAGTGGACCTTGCGCCAGGCGTTTTCGCCGGAAGGCGGGTTCGGGCGCGGCAAGTCGTTTATCGGCGGCCCCAGGACCGTCGCCGACGAGCTTGAACAATGGCTTGATGCCACCGACACCGACGGCATCAACCTGACGCATGTGGTCTCGCCGGGCAGCTTCATCGATTTCTCGGCCCACGTGGTTCCCGAACTGCGGCGGCGCGGGCGAATTCGCGAAGACGTCGGTCCCTCGCTGCGGTCCAGGCTCTTCGGGCGTGACAGCCGCGTGCCGGCCGATCATCCGGCGGCGCAACACGCTTTCTCGCAGGGCCATCAGCCGGAGGCGTTGGCATCATGACCATCCACGCCACCGTTCAGCATGAACAGCGCAGCGATTTCCAAGGCTGGGCCGAGAAGGCCGAGGAGGTCGCGCGCGAGCTCAAGCGCACCGCTGCCGTGCGCGATCTGGCCGGCGCCGCACCCCATGCCGAGATCGACCTTCTGCGTCTGGCCGGTCTGCTGACGATCTATATTCCGAAGCGATTTGGTGGCGGCGGCGCGACGCCGGCCGAGGTGCTGAGGATCGTCCGCATCCTGGCCAAGGGCGACACATCGATAGCCCAGATTGCCATCTATCATCTGTTCGGCACGGCCATCGGACTGGAGGGCGACAACAAGACCCTGATCGAAAAACGGCTGGACGGGTTCCTCTCCAAGGGCTGGTTCCACGCTGGCGTCGCGCAGGCCGCCTATGAGCCGCTTGTCGAGGCAAGGCAGGTGGATGGCGGCTTCGTGCTCAATGGCGCCAAGCCTTTCACCAGTGGTGCGCAGGTGGCCGATACGCTGCAGGTCTGGGTGCGCTTTGCCAGGGGCACGCGGATTTCCGGCATCGATGCCAGCCGTCATATCGGCCAGTTCATCGTTGCAAATCCGACGCCAGGCCTCAGCTTCGGCAATGACTGGGACAATATCGGCCAGAGGCTGACGGTCAGCGGCAGTGCGGCGCTCGAAAATGTCGCCGCATCCGCTGACGACCTCGTCGGGCATTGGCCTGATGATACGGTTCATCCGCCACATGCCACGCTGCACGTGCCGATCGTCCATGCGGCCTTCGGCGAACTTTATCTCGGCACCGCCTTTGCCGCTCTGGAAGACGCCAGGGATTACATCACCCAACGCGGCAGGCCATGGCTGTCCTCGCCGGCGAAGAAAGCCTCCGAGGACACGCTGGTCATCGAGCGCTTCGGCCGGCTTTCGATCGCGCTGGCGTCCGCGCAGGCTCTCGCCGACGCAGCCGGCGAGGCGGTGCAGCGCGCCTTCGAGCGCGGCAAGGATCTCACCGCGGAAGAACGCGGCCGCACTGCTGCCATCGCTTACCAGTCGAAGGTGCATTCGACCGAGGTCGCCCTGGAAGTGACGTCGCGCATATTCGAGCTGACCGGCGCCCGTTCCACCGCCCGCTCGTTCGGCTTCGACCGCTACTGGCGCAACGTCCGCACGCACAGCCTGCATGACCCCGTCCACTACAAGGTGCTGGAAGTCGGCGACTTCGCGCTCAACGGCCGTGCGCCGCCGCCAACCTACTATTCGTGAGCCGAACCATGACAAACTCCACCAGCGCGGCGGTCAAGCCTCTCATCCTCAACGGCTTCGGCATGACCGTGGTCGGCCATGTGTCGGCGGGCCTCTGGCGTCATCCGAGCGACCGCGCCCACACCTACACAAGCCTCGAATACTGGACCTCGCTGGCCAAGCTGCTCGACGATGGCGGCTTCGACGCCCTGTTCCTCGCCGACGCGCTCGGCCACCTCGATGTCTTCCGGGGCACGCCCGATGCATCGCTGCGCACCGCCGCGCAGTCGCCGGTCAACGACCCGCTGCTGCTGGTGTCGGCAATGGCCGCGGCCACCAAGCATCTCGGCTTCGGCATCACCGTGTCGACGACCTACGAGCAGCCCTATCTCCTGGCCCGCAAGTTCACCACCCTCGATCATCTGACCAAGGGCCGCATCGCCTGGAATGTCGTCACCTCGGTTCTCGAATCGGCCGCGAAGAACCTCGGCCTGGAACGCCAGATCGACCATGACGAGCGCTACGATCTCGCGCAGGAGTTCCTGGATGTCGCCTACAAGCTCTGGGAAGGATCCTGGGAGGACGGGGCGGTCGTGCATGATCGCGAGAAGGGGCTCTACACCGACCCCGCCAAGGTCCATCCGATTGGCCATCACGGCAAATATTTCTCCGTGCCCGGCGCACATCTGGCGCAGCCCAGTCCGCAGCGCACGCCGCTTCTGTTCCAGGCGGGAACTTCGCCGCGTGGACGGGAGTTCGCGGCACGCAACGGCGAGGTGGTGTTCCTCGGCGGCACCAGCACGGCATCCATCCGCCGCTCGGTCGAGGCCATCCGCGCCCGCGCCGTCGAACTTGGACGGGCGCCGGACGCGATAAAGTTCATCACCGCGGTTACCGTCATCACCGGCGCCACGGACGAGGAAGCCGAGGCCAAGCACAAGGATTATCTGTCCTACACCAGTGTCGAAGCAGCACTGGCACTGTTTTCGGCATGGACCGGCGTCGACTGGTCGCAATATCCGCTCGACCATCCGCTCGAATATATCGAGACAAATGCCGGCCGCTCCGCGCTTGCCAATTTGACACGGATCGATGCCGACCGGCGTTGGACCGTGGCCGGGATCGCAGACTATATCGGGCTCGGCGGCATCCATCCCAAGCTGGTCGGCTCGCCGCAAAGGATCGCCGACGAGCTTGAACGCATCGCCGATGAATCCGGCGTCGACGGCTTCAACCTCGCCTATGTCGTCAGTCCGGGCACGTTCGAGGATTTCATCGAGTTCGTGGTGCCGGAACTGCGGCGGCGGGGCCGCATCCGCGAACGGGGCGCGCCGGGCACCACGATCCGCGAGCGCTTCCAGGGCGAGGGCCAGCGCCTGCTGCGCGACGACCATCCAGGAGCAGCCGCGCGCGACCGTTCGAACTGGGGCGCCCTCGTCGAGGCGGCCGAGTGAGGGGGCTGCTCGCGGCCTGAAACATGTGCGGCCTGTGGTGGCCGCGACAATGGAGCATGACGAAAAGACAATGTCGGACATTCATATCTATCCGGGCCTCAGTGACGCCGAATTCGAGAGCTGGGTCGAGAAGGCCCGCGACGTGGCGCGCCAACTTGCGGCAACGGCGCTCGAACGCGACCGGGCCAACAAGGATCCGGTGGAAGAACTGGCGCTGCTGCGCGGCAGCGGCTTGCTTGGCTTGGCTGCGCCGCGCGAATTCGGCGGCGCCGGTGCAAACCTGGTCCAGGCGCTCCAGATCAGCCGCATCATCGCCGCCGCCGACGGCTCGATCGGGCAGCTGATCGCCTACCACTATTCCAACGGCGTCTGGACCTACATTCTCGGCACGCGCCAGCAGTGGGAAAAGACGGCGCGCGGCGTCGGCGCGCAAGGCTGGTTCCAGGGCGGTGTCAGCAACCCGCGCGACCAATGGAACGAGATCGAGCATGTCGGCAGCCGCCGCTTCCTGAACGGCAAGCGCACCTTCGCCACCGGCGCGTCGGTGGCGCAAATCATCACCGTCAGCCTGTGGGACAACGGCAAACGCGCCCACTACCAGATTCCGCCGACACGCAAGGGCATCAGCTTCGGCGGCGACTGGGACAATCTCGGCCAGAGGCTGACGGCGAGCGGCAGCGTCACTTTCGACCGTGTCGAAGTCTTCGAGGACGAGCTGCTCAGCGCCCTCGACGACTATGAGGGCGATGTCGAATTGCGCGACGGCCTGCGCGTCCTGTTCAGCCAGCTCATCTTCATCAATTTCTACCTCGGCATCGCCGAAGGAGCGCTTGCCGCCGCCGCCGACCATGTCCGCCGCTTCGGCCGGCCCTGGCCGGAGTCCGGGCTGGAGCGAGCGATCGACGATCCCTACCATCTGGTGCTGTTCGGCCGGCTCTCCGCCGGCATGGCGGCGGGCATTGCAATCGCCGACAAGGCCGCGGCACTCTACGAGGCGGCGCTGCATGCCGGTCCGTCAGTCACTGGGCAGCAATGGGGCGAACTTGCGACGATCATCGACCAGGGCAAGATCGTCGCCAACGACGTCGTGCTCGACGTGACGGCACGCATCTTCGAAGCCACCGGCGCGCGCTCGACGGCCAACAAATATGGCCTCGACATCTATTGGCGCAACGCGCGTACCCACACCGTCCACGATCCGGTCTCCTACCGGGCACGCGAGGTCGGCACGTATCTGCTGGCCGAAACGCTGCCCAGGCCGCGCAGCTATGCGCAGCCGCCCCAGCCAGAAGCACACAAGCCGGAAGAGCAGGGGCCGGAAGCCGTGCTGACGCGGAAAGCGTCATGATATCGGATGTGCGCCTGCTGACCGGGAAGGCCGAGCTCGCGCAGGCGGCGCGCACCTTCCGCACGGCCATGGTCGGCCTGCCGCCGCTCGGCCCGATCGACGACGCGCTGATCGACAGACTGTTCGAACCGGATCGCACCTGGGGCGCGTTTGATGGTGAGACGCTCGTCGGCACCACCGACTCCTATTCGGGACGGATCGCGGTTCCCGGCGGCGCCTGGCTGCCGCAGGCCGCCGTCACCCATGTCGGTGTGCTGCCCACCCATACGCGCAGCGGTGTCGCGACGGCCCTGTTCAAGGCGCAGCTTCGCGCGGCGCGCGAGCAGGGCGAGGCAGCGGCGACCTTGCGGGCATCCGACGCACGCATCTACGGCAATTTCGGCTATGCGATCGCCAACACCTCCGTCAGCTTCGAGGTCGACAAACAACGCGCGCGCCTCAGGCGAAAAGTTGCGACGGACACCATTCGCCTGATCGACAGTGACGATGCCTGGGCGGAACAGGCGCGCATCTACGCCGGCCAGCCCGCTCCGCGCGCGGGCGTCATCGCGCGCTCGGCCTATTGGTGGGATTTCCAGGCGTTACGGCAGGCCAACAGCGGTGCGCCTTCCTATGTTGCCATTCACGGCGAGAAAGGCTCCGAAACCGGTTTCGTACGCTATCACCCTGTCGGCCTCGACAGCTGGTTCACCAGCGCGGAGCGCACAATCGTGGTCGACGATATCGTGGCTTATACGCCGGCTGCCTATGTCGCGCTGGTCGCGCATCTGCTGGCGGTCGACCTGCCGCATCGCATCGTCTTCTGGAGCCGTCCCGCGGACGATCTGCTGCCATGGTTGTTCGAGGATTTTCGAAGCGTTCGCGTGTCGGCGGTGCGCGACGAAACATGGCTGCGGCTCCTGGACGCGGAAAAGGCCCTGACGGCGCGAACCTATGCCGGACAGGGCAGCGTCGTGCTGGAAGTCTCCGATGCCATCCTGCCCGACAACGCGACCCGGTTGCGCCTCTCACCAGAGGGGGCCGAACGCACCAATCTGTCCGCCGACGTGGTGACGGACGTGGCCGCCGTTTCCGCCGCCTATCTCGGCGGCGTGAAGTGGTGGCAGCTCGCGCAGACGGGGCGCCTTGGTGCCTTCGACAGGGCCGCGGTCGAAACGCTCGACACGCTGTTCACGGCGCCAGCCTCGCCGCATTCCGGAACGATGTTTTGACAGACGGCGATAATATAAAAAGTAATTTGAAGGCGTATTCGAAAAATAGGTAATTTTATCTATAAATTATAAACGCTTATTGCAATGGTAGTGCGAAGAATTTCTTCGTAAACTGGAGAGAAGTAATGGCAACAAAAGTTGCAATTAATCTATTTAAAGGCATTGCAGGCGGCCTGATGGCGCTTTCTGTTCTCGGCACTTCCGCGCATGCGGAAGATCTGAGGCCTGGAGGAGTCTTGCGGATTGCTTCGATCCAGTCCGATCTCGATGCGTTCGATCCGCTCACCGGCTACAGCATCGATTCCTGGGAAATCCTGCGCGCGACGACGCGTCAGTTGGTGACCTATCCCGGCTCGCCCGCCGGTCTCAAGGAGGACACCACACTCGTACCGGACCTCGCCAAGTCCTGGGACATCAGCGACGACGGCAAGGTCTACACCTTCCATTTGAAGGACGACGTCTTCTTTTCCGGCAGCCTCGAGCGCAAGATCGTCGCCAGCGATTTCGTCTATGGCGTCAAGCGCTTCTGCGATCCCAACAAGCAGGTCGCCGCCATCAACTATTTCAACCTCGTGATCTCCGGCTTCGTCGATTATTGCAAGGACTTCGCGAAAGTGCCGACAGGCGATCTCGCGGCGACGAAGGCTTTCACCGACGCGCATGAGATTGCCGGCGTCTCGGCGCCCGACGAGCACACGCTGGTCATCAAGTCGGACACCAAGAACTACGACTTCCTCAATATCCTTTCGATGAACTTCGTGTCGCCGGTGGCGCCCGAGATCGCGTCCAAATATTTCCCGGATTCGCTGGAGTCGCGAAAGAACCTGCCGTCCAGCGGCCCTTACTATGTCGACAGCTACGAGCAGGGCCAGAAGCTGGTCCTGAAGAAGGCAAAGAATTTCAAGCCGGAGTCCGACCAGGCGCGCAAGGCCTACGCCGATGAGATCGATATCGATTTCACTGCCAACAGCGAGGACAGCGTCGTCCAGAAGATCATCGCCGGCGAGGCTGATCTGTCGCTCTATCTCGACATCCCGCCCATCCCGACGATCCAGCGCTTCCTGTCGCAGAAGAGCCCCGATATCCATGTCACGAACAGCGGATCGGCGAACTTCATCACCTTCAACCAGCGGCCGGAGGTCAAGAGCGACGGGGCCGAGGCGCTGCGCAAGCTGAAGGTCCGACAGGCGCTGACCTATGCGGTGAACCGCGAGCATCTGGCGCAGACGCAGGCCGGTTCGATCGGTGCGGTGCCGCTCACCCAGATCATCACCTCGACCATCCTTGGTTTCGAGAAATTCGACCCGTATCCAACCGAGAGTTACAGGGGTGATCCGGCCAAGGCCAAGGAACTGCTTGCCGAGGCAGGCTATCCGAACGGCATCGCGTTCGACGCGATCTACAGGGGCAACGCCCAGTTCGAAGCGATTGCCGTGACGGCGAAGGAGGATCTGGAAGCGGCTGGCATCACGCTCAACCTGATCCCGATCCCGCCGACGCAGTGGTACGCATTCATCCAGGATTCGAAGAGCCGCTGGGACGTGTCCCTGGGCGGAACATTCTCCCCGGACTGGCAGGGACCAAGCACGCGCATGCTGCTCGGCGGCTGGCTGAACTCGGACGCGGCGCCTTGCGGCACCGGCAACGTCCACGCCATCTGCTACAGCAATCCGGAGCTCAACAAGCTCGCGGCGCAGGCCTATCCGTCCGACGATCCGGGGCCGATCTGGACGAAGGCCGACAAGCTCGTCTCCGCCGACCTGCCTTGGATCCCGTTGTTCGAGAAGCGCAAGGTCGTCGTCACCTCCGATCGTCTCGCCAACTGGGTGTGGTCGTCACTGGCCGTCAATGCCGACATCACCAACATAGCCCTCAAGCAGTAACAGGCCGGACCGGCAAAAGGAGGCGCGCGTGCCCATCTTCTCCGTCGCCGATCTGCGCGTCGCATTCGGCGCCGTGGACGTGGTGCATGGCGTCTCGTTCGCCGTCGAGCCGGGCCAGACGCTCGCCATCGTCGGCGAATCGGGCTCGGGCAAGAGCGTGTCGCTGCTTGGCGCTACCGGTCTTCTGCCATCGGCGGCGAGCGTCCGCGGCAGCGTCCTGCACAAGGGCGATGAGATATTGGGCCTCGCCGCCGTCGATCTGCGCCGGCGGCGAGGCGCCGACATCGGCTTCATCTTCCAGGATCCGCTCAGCAACCTTCATCCGCTGAAGACGATCGGCCAGCAGATCGCCGAAGCAATCACCGCCCACCGCAAGGTGGGACGTGGCGAATTGCGTGAGCGCGTTCTCGACCTGCTGGCCGATGTCGGCATCCCCGATCCCTCGGCCCGCGTGAACGACTATCCCAGGCAGTTCTCCGGCGGCATGCGCCAGCGCGTGATGATCGCCGCGGCGATCGCACTCAATCCCGGCCTCATCATCGCCGATGAGCCGACAACGGCGCTGGACGTGACCGTGCAGGCGTCGATCCTCGATCTGTTGAAACGAATTCAGCAGGACCACGGCACGGCCATGATCTTCGTCAGCCACGATCTGGCCGTCGTTTCAGACATTGCCGACGATGTCCTGGTGATGCGCGCGGGGCATGTGGTGGAGCAGGCGCCGGCCGAGCTGATCTACCGGGCACCGCGCCAGGCCTATACTAGGGAATTGCTCGGTGCGGCGCGGCTTGGCGGCCTTGTTGCACGTGCGGCGCGACCGCCGCTGCCCCTGGCGCGGTCTCCGCTGCCTCCGGCGCGATCTGCGCTGCCGGCGATGCCCGACCTGCTTTCCGTCTCGGCAATCGCGCGTTCCTTCGCGGGCCGCTCCGCCGCAGGCGCTCTGATCAGGCCGGTGCTCCAGAATATCTCGTTCACCGTCCGCAAGAACGAGATTGTCGGCCTCGTCGGCGAATCCGGTTCCGGCAAGTCGACGATCGGGCGGCTGATCGCTGGCCTCGACCAGCCGGACGAGGGCAGCATCTCGTTGCGCGAGCGTATCTATTCGCGTCCGGGTGCCGGCGGCCTCGCCATCGACCGGCAATTGCGGTCGGACATACAGGTTATCTTTCAAGACCCCTATGCGAGCCTCAACCCGCGGCGGCGCATCCGGTCCATTCTGGCGGAGCCCTTCATCATCGGCACCAGACTGGACGCGGCGGCGATACGCCGGCGCGTGCAAGACCTGGTGCGCGACGTCGAACTTCCAAACCACGTGCTGGACCGTTTCCCGGCCCAGCTTTCAGGCGGCCAGCGGCAGCGCGTCGCCATCGCGCGTGCCATTGCGCTCGAACCTTCCCTGATCGTCGCCGACGAGCCGGTATCTGCACTCGACATCACGACGCAGGCGAAGATTATCAAACTGCTGCGGGCCATTCGCCGGCAGAGAAACCTGTCGCTGCTGTTCATCTCGCATGATCTGGGTGTCGTGTCGGAACTGTGCGACCGCGTCATCGTGCTGGAGAAGGGCGTCATCGTGGAAGCCGGCGAGACAGCCCGCGTCTTCAGTGCTCCCCGGCATCCCTACACAATCAGGCTGATAGACGCGATCCCCGGCAAGGCTCTGCGGCGCAACCCGGTTCCCGAGCGGATCGCCGTGCATGCCTGAAATCCGTGCCCTGGCGTCCGTCCAGGACCATGTCCTGCTAGGGCATGGCGAGGTCGTGAAATCCTACAGGTCGCTGCTCCTGCGAGCGCTGCTGCGCGAACGGTCCTTTCGCATCGGCGCGCTGATCATAGGCTTCGTCATCGCCGGTGCGCTGCTGGCGCCCGTGGTCGCATGGCTGCTGGGTCACGGGGTGACCGAGCAGTTCCGCGATACCGCATTGACCGAGATGGGGCTGCCGACGGGGCCTGCGCTTGGATTTCCACTCGGCGCCGACGGCAATGGCCGTGACGTGCTGGTGAGGACGCTCTATGGCGCGCGCGTATCGCTGGCCATCGCCATCCCGGCGACCACGCTCGCCATGATCATCGGCACCGCCATCGGCCTCGTCAGCGGATTTCTTGCTGGCCGTGTCGACCGCATCATTTCGCAAGCGGTGGACGTCGCTCTGTCCTTCCCCTTCATCGTCACCGCGCTCAGCCTTCTGTCGCTGAACCGGGGCGCCGATGGCAAGCCGCTCGTCGCTCCCTCGCTGGTGGTCGTCCTGATCATAACCCTGTTCTCGTGGACGTATTTCGCCCGGCTGACGCGGGGCCTTGTGCTCGTCTTGCGCCGCAGCCCGCTGGTGGAGGCCGCGCAGACGATCGGTGCCTCGAAGACCAGGATCATCGTGCGCGAAATCCTGCCCAACATCGCGCCGGTGATCCTGGTCTACTGGGCGGTGCAACTGCCGACCAACATCATCGCCGAAGCGACGCTCTCTTTCCTCGGCGTCGGCGTGCAGGCGCCGCAGCCGAGCTGGGGCAACATGATCGCCGAGGCGCAGCGCTCCTCCCTCTACCAGTTGCAGCCCTGGTTCCTGCTCGGCCCCGGCATCGCCCTCTTCCTGACCGTGGCCGGCTTCAACACGCTGAGCGCCGGCCTGCGCAATGTCCTCGATCCCCATCGCCGCAGCGGGTGACGCCATGATCCGGCACACAGGCGGGTTGATTTTCCGGGCGCTCTCGACGCTGCTCATCGTGCTGGTGATCGCGTTCTTCATCACCCGCATAGCCTATCGCAATCCGGCCGCGATGCTGGCGCCGCGCAACGCCAGCCAGCAGGCGATCGATGCAATAGCGCACGCGCTGCGGCTCAACGAGCCATGGTATCTGCAACTGTGGTACTATCTCTATCGCGGCCCCGACATCCAGGGTGCGCCGATGGGGATCGCTCACTGGCCGCCGGCGCTGGGCTACTCCTTCCGCAAGCAGACACCGGTAACCGACCTCATCCTGTCCAAGGTGCCGGTGACGCTGTCGCTGGCCCTTGGTGCCGTCGTCATCTGGATGACGCTGTCGATCCTGCTTGGCGTGATTGCCGCACGCCGGCAGGGCTCCTGGCTGGACAGGCTGATCTCGGGCTTCGCCTATGCGAGCCTGTCGGTGCCGACTTTTCTCTCCGGCATCCTGATCTCCTACTTCCTGTTCTTCCAGCTCTCCAACTATGGGGTCTTCTGGTTTCCAAGCAGCGGTTATGTGCCGCTGACGGAAAATCCGTTCGAATGGGCCCGCCATCTGGCGCTGCCATGGCTGACGCTGGCGCTTGCCGAGATCGGCATTTTCCAGCAGCTGGTCCGCGCAAGCATGCTCGAGGTTCTTGGCGAGGATTACATAAGGACCGCGCGCGCCAAGGGTGTTCCGGAATGGCGGGTCTACTACGATCATGCGTTGAAGGCCGCCCTCAATCCGGTGATCACGCTGGGTGGCCTGGAGCTTGCCGTCATCATGGGCGGAGCGATCGTCACCGAGACCATCTTCGGACTGGACGGCGTCGGCCGGCTGGCGATCAACTCGGCGCTTGAAGGCGATTTTCCGGTCGTCATCGGGACAACGATCTTCGCCGCGGTATCGTTCGTGCTCTGCACCTTCGCCGTCGATATCATAACCAGATGGCGCGATCCGGCGAGCCAGCCACGACCGGCCGTCATCAGGCAATTCGCTCTCATTTCAGCACCGATATTGGGAAAAATATTCGCTCTGGCTGACATCGATGAAGCGCGTTCCCTTACCATAATCCCCTTTGTCTATAATCTTAGTGCACAAACTCACGCCGCAATTCGCAAGAGGCAGGTCAGCCGCGTCATTCGGTGGAGCCACACTATCCCGCGGAGCGACATCTCAGGCTCCGCGATCAATCACTCGACAAGGTGAATTCACGATGATCTCCCGCCTCTTGCGAACCATCATGCTGTCTGTGGCAGTCACGCTCCTGACGCTGGCCGGACTAGCGGCACAGCAGGCAGGCGGGACGCTCAACCTGATCGTCCAGCCTGAGCCGCCGACGGTCAATGTTGGCGTCAATCGTCTCGGCCCGACGACCTATGTCGGCAACAAGATCTACGAGAGTCTGCTGACCTATTCGGCCGACCTGAGGCCGCTTCCGAGGCTGGCGCAGAGCTGGTCGATTTCCGATGACGGCCTGGTCTACACCTTCAACCTGCGCCACGATGTCAAATGGCATGACGGCCAGCCCTTCACGGCCAAGGACGTGGTGTTCAGCTTCCAGAAATTTCTGCCCGCACTTCAGGCCCGCTCGCGGCTCAATCTGGCGGAGGTGAAGGACATCGCCACGCCGGACGACCACACCGTGGTGTTCACGCTCAAGGCGCCATACCCGGCCTTCATCTATGTGCACAACACCGCCGTGCTGCCGGCCCATCTCTATGAAGGGGTGAGCGACTTCCGCACCGCCGAGGCAAACAGCAAGTTCATAGGCACCGGTCCGTTCAAATTCGCCGAGTGGAAGAAGGGGTCCTTCATCCACCTTGTCCGCAACCCCGACTATTGGGACGCCGGCAAGCCGCATCTGAACGACATCTTCTTCCACGTCATTCCTGACGCCAACAGCCGCGCCGTCGCTTTCGAAACCGGCCAGGTCGACGTGCTGCGCGCCGGCGACGTCGAGAACTTCGACATCACGCGCTTGGCCGGGCTCGATGGCGTGCAGTTGACCGAGGCAGGCTGGGAATTTCTGCAGCCGGTCGGCTATATCCACCTCAACAATCGCCACAAGCCGCTCGACGATGCGCGTGTCCGCCAGGCGATCGCGCATGCGATCGATCGCCAGTTCATCATCGATACGATCTTTGGCGGGTTTGGCCACGAGACCAACGGTCCGCTGTCGCGCCAGTCGCGGTTCAAGGACACATCGGTCGAGACGAAATATGAGTTCGATCCGGCCAAGGCAAATGCCCTCCTCGACGAGGTCGGCCTGAAGCCCGACGCCAACGGCGTGCGCTTCGAACTGCAGTTCGTTCCGCTGCCCTATGGCGAGCTGTGGCAGCGGGAAGCGGAATATATCCGCGAGGCGCTGTCGCCTGTCGGCATCAAGGTCAACATCGTGGCGACCGATGTGCCGGGCTGGTTCAAGCGGCTCACCACCTTCGACTATGATCTTGCCGAGAACTTCGTCTACACCACACCCGACCCGGCGATCGGCATCAGCTACGCCTACACCACGCTCGAAGGCGACAATGCCGGCACTACCGGTGGTAACGTGCATGGCTATTCCAACCCGGCCGTCGACAAGCTTTTGGCTGACGCCGCGCACGAGAACGACTTCGACAAGCGCAAGGCGCTCTACTCGCAAGCCCAGAAGATCATCTCCGCCGATGTGCCGCTCGTCTGGACGCACGACATCGTCTTTCCAACGCTCTACCGAACCAAGGTCCGTGATCTGATCACCACAGGCCTCGGCACCGACGAAAACTTCGCTGACGTCTGGCTGGCGAAATAGGCGCGGGGCTGGGTGAGGATGGATCGTCTTGGTTTCCTGACGGGACGGGCTGCCCGCGCGGTTCTCATTCTGTTTGGCGTTATCGTCCTCAACTTCGTGCTGCTTCGGCTGGCACCCGGCGATGCGGCATCGGTCCTGGCCGGAGACCAGGGCGCGGCCGACCCGGCCTTTGTCGCGGAACTGCGCCATGACCTCGGGCTCGATCGCTCTGTTCCCGAGCAGTTGTGGATCTACACCAAATCGCTGGCGCGTCTCGACTTCGGCCAATCCTACCGGGACCAGCGCCCTGTCATCGACATCATCGCGGAACGGCTGCCGGCGACACTGCTGCTGACAGTGACGGCATTCGGCTTTGCGCTGGCGGCCGGCATTACGCTTGGGTCGATCGCCGCCCGGCACGCCGGCACTCTGCTCGACACTGTGCTCACCGGCATTTCGGTGATGTTCTTTGCCATGCCGCTGTTCTGGACCGGCCTGATGGCGATCCTGCTGTTCTCGGTCTGGCTCAACTGGCTGCCATCCTACGGCATGCAGACGGTGGGCGAGGGCGGTTCGGATCTCTCGCTTGTCGGGGATGTGGCCGTCCACCTCATTCTTCCGGCCCTGACGCTCGGCCTGTTCTATATGGCCATCTACATGCGCGTGACGCGCGCCTCGGTGCTCGACGTGCTTGATCGCGATTTCGTCCGCACCGCCAGGGCCAAGGGCCTGAGACCGGGTCTGATCTGGCGCCAGCATGTTCTGAGGAACGCGCTGCTGCCGATCATCACCTTCGCCTCCTTGCAGGCCGGGCAGCTGATCGGCGGTTCGATCCTGATAGAGACGGTCTTCGCCTGGCCGGGCGTCGGGCGTCTCGCCTTCGATGCCCTCATGCAGCGGGACTACAACCTCCTGCTGGCGATCTTCTTCATCACGTCGGCAATCGTCGTCGTGATCAACCTGGTCGCGGATTTTCTCTACGTCGCCGCCGACCCGCGCATAGAACTGGGGGCTTGAGGCCATGGCGTTGCTGCGAAGCTCGTTCCTTAAGCATCCGGGCGCCGTTGCCGGCGCGCTGATCCTGATTGCGATCCTGCTGATGGCGATCTTCGCCGGCATTCTCTTTCCAGGCGATCCCTGGCGCATGGTCGCCCGTCCGAACCTGCCGCCCTTCAGTCCGGGTCATCTGTTCGGTACCGATATGCTCGGCCGCGATCTTGCGGCCGGCATCGCCCACGGGGCACAGGTCACGCTGCTGATCGCTCTGGCGGTGACGCTGCTCGCCGTGGCCTTCGGCACGGCGATAGGCGCTGTCGCCGGCTATTTCGGCGGCTGGGTCGACGACCTCGCCATGCGGTTCACCGAGTTCTTCCAGACCATCCCGAGCTTCCTGCTGACGGTCGTCATCGTTGCGATCATCGCGCCTTCGTTGGCCTCGATCATCCTGGCCATCGCAATCGTCAGCTGGCCGCAGATCGCGCGGTTGGTCCGTGCCGAGGTGCTGAGCCTCGTCAACCAGGACTTCGTGCGCGCTGCACGGGTCGGCGGGCTGTCGACCGCCCGGATCATCTGGGGGCACATCCTTCCCAATGTGCTGTCGCCGGTGATCGTCGCCGCTTCGCTGATGACGGCAACCGTCATCCTGATCGAGTCCGGCATCAGTTTCCTGGGTCTGGGCAACCGCGAGTTCGTCTCCTGGGGCTATCTGCTCGGCACCGGCAGGACCGCCTTTCGTGTCAACTGGTGGCTGTCGACCATTCCGGGCCTGGCGATCTTCCTCACCGTGCTGTCCCTGAACCTTGTCGGCGACGGCTTGAATCATTGGCTCAACCCTCGAAACAGCAATCGCGGCGGGCGCGCATGAGTGCCCTGGTCGAGATCGACGGTCTCTCCATCGCCTTGCCGGTCGATGCCGATCGGGCGTTGGCCGTCGAGGGCGTATCGTTGCGCATCGACCGTGGCGAAGTGCTCTGCCTGGTCGGCGAATCCGGGTCCGGCAAATCCGTACTGGCCGCGGCCATTGCCGGCCTGTTGCCTGCAAAGCAGCTTCGGGTCACGGCCGGTGCGATCCGTTTCGACGGTCGCGACATCGCCGGGATCAGCGAGGCGTCGTTTCGCCTGCTGCGCGGCAAGCGCATAGGCTTCATTTTCCAGGAACCGATGAGTGCGCTCAACCCGGTGCTGACCATCGGCCGCCAGATCGAGGAAGCGCTCGCCGCGCATGATGGTGGTGACCGCAAGGCGCGCGCGGCGCGCGTGCTGGAGCTGGCGCGGGCAACCAGGCTTCCGGATCCCGAGACGATCATCCACCGCTACCCGCACCAACTCTCGGGCGGACAGCGGCAACGGGTGATGATCGCGATGGCGATCGCCAACGATCCGGATCTGCTGATCGCCGATGAGCCGACCACCGCGCTCGACGTCACGACCCAGGTGGAAATCCTGCGGCTGATCCTTGAAATCCGCGAAAGGCTCGGTCTCGCGATCCTGTTCATCACCCATGATTTCGGCGTGGTCGCCGACATCGCCGACCGTGTCGTGGTGATGAAGGAGGGGCGGGTGGTTGAGGCCGGCAGGGCAGACGATGTTCTCGAAGCACCGTCGCAGCCTTACACACGCCGCCTGATCGAAGCCGTTCCGGTTCTGCATGCCGGTACCGTCAAGAGACAAGACGCAGGGGATCCGTTTCTCGTCGTCCGCGGGCTGACCAAGACCTATCGCGATCGCCGCGCGCCTTGGCGGCGGCAGGCATCCGTCACCAGGGCGCTCGACGGCGTCGATCTGACGATCGGGCGCGGCGAGACGGTTGCCCTTGTCGGTGAATCCGGCTCAGGCAAGACGACGCTCGGCCAATGCGTCGTCGGGCTGGCCGACTGGGATGAAGGCAGCCTGAATTTCGACGGACGCGATCTCGCCGGCACGACAAGGGAACGCTCTTTGCGCCCGCGTATCCAGATGGTGTTTCAGGATCCTTTCGCCTCCCTCAATCCCCGCCACCGCGTCCGCCGTATCCTCACGGAAGCCGCTATCATCAACGGCCTCTCACACGAGGCGGCCGAAGAACGCATGTCCCGTCTTCTTGTCCGCGTCGGGCTCGACCCCGGTACGGCCAATCGATTTCCGCATGCTTTTTCGGGCGGCCAAAGGCAGCGCATCGGCCTGGCGCGCGCGCTCATGCTCGAGCCCGATCTGCTCGTCGCCGACGAACCGGTCTCGGCCCTCGATGTCTCGATACAGGCGCAGATTCTCGACCTTCTGGCGGAAATCAAACGTGACCTCGGCCTGTCGATGCTGTTCATCACCCACGACCTGCGCGTTGCCTCGGCGATCGCCGACCGCATCGTCGTCATGCAGCGCGGCAAGATCGTCGAGGACGGACCCGCCGAGCAGGTTTTGACGCGCCCCCGATCCGACTATGCGCGTGCGCTGCTGGCGGCGGTCCCAGGCCTGGCCTGGGAGCGCGGCCGCGAGCGGATCCGGGCGGCTGCAGAGTAGAGATCAACACGTGATACCGGTCACAAATCAAAATCTACTAATTTTGTAGAATTAACAAAAACGCGCTGCCTGTCCTGCACAGGCGATACTGGAATTTCCTCACCCGCCGCCGAAAGGGATGACGTTTTCTTTGTTTCCATCGCCTGCGGTGCGACGCTTCGATCACCAAACGTGAGGATCGACATGAGCAATTCTGCAGACAAGAGAACGATTCCGGTATTGGATTTTTCTCGCTACGAAGCCGATCCGGTGTCTCGCAAAGAATTCAGCGAGGGATTGCGGCGGGCTGCACGCGATGTTGGCTTCTTTTACCTGACGGGACATGGCATTGCGCAGTCGCTGATCGACGATGTGCTTGGCGCGTCACGACGTTTCTTTGCCTTGCCGGACAGGGACAAGCTCCAGATCGAGATGGTCAACTCGCCGCATTTCCGCGGCTACAACCGGGTTGGCCAGGAACTGACGAAAGGCCAGAGGGACTGGCGCGAGCAGGTCGATGTCGGCTCGGAGGCGCCGGCGCTGCCACGCGATGCCGGACTGCCGGCCTGGACGCGCCTGCAGGGGCCGAACCAATGGCCAGGCGCCTTGCCCGAGTTGAAGCCGCTTCTGCTGGAGTGGCAGGATCGCCTCACCGATCTTTCGACGCGCCTGCTGAAGGCCTTTGCCATTGTCCTGGAGCAGGATGAGGACGCCTTCGAAACCATCTATGCCGGGACGCCAAACCACCTTATCAAGATCATTCGTTACCCCGGTCGCGACTCGACCGAAAGCGAGCAGGGCGTCGGCGCCCACAAGGACAGCGGCTTCCTGACGCTTCTGCTGCAGGAAAAGCAGAAGGGGCTACAGGTCGAAGCCGCCGACGGTGGCTGGATCGACGCCGAGCCGCGCGCCGGCACTTTTGTCGTCAACATCGGCGAACTCCTGGAAATGGCGACCGACGGCTATCTGAAGGCCACCGTGCACCGGGTCGTGACGCCGCCGGCCGGCACCGACCGGCTGTCAATCGCCTTCTTCCTCGGCGCTCCGTTCGATGCCGAGATACCGCTCCTGGATCTGGCGCCGCACCTCAAGACACAGGCGAACGGGGTCACCCGCGATCCCACGAATCCTCTCTATCGAAACTCCGGGCAGAACGCGCTGAAGAGCCGGCTGCGCTCGCATCCCGACGTCGCGCGGCGCCATCACGCCGATCTGCTGGCCGCCCAGGCGCGCACAGACGCCGTACCCGTCGCTTGACCGCCGCAACCATCAGGAAGGAACGACACATGACCCTGGAAAATCTTTCTCCCGAGACCCTTGCCCTTCACGGCGGCTCCTGGCGCGCCGATCCCACCAGCGGTGCCGTTGCCGTGCCCATCTACCAGACCACGTCCTATCAATTCCAGGACACCGATCATGCCGATCGCCTGTTTGCGCTCGATGAGATCGGCCATATCTACACGCGTGTGTCGAACCCGACGCAGGATGCGCTGGAGACCCGCATCGCGGCGCTGGAAGGAGGCGCTGCCGCCCTTCTTCTGTCCTCCGGCCAGGCGGCCTCGGCCTATTCGGTGCTGAACCTTGCCGGCGCCGGCGACAACATCGTCTCCGCCACCGATCTCTATGGCGGCACCTGGGCCTTGTTTGCCGCCACCCTGAAGCATTTGGGCGTGCAGGTGCGGTTCGTCGATCCGTCCGATCCTGAGAATTTCCGCCGTGCCACCGATGCGCGGACACGCGCCTACTACGCGGAATCGCTGCCCAATCCGAAGCTGCATGTCTTCCCGATCAAGGAAGTCGGCGACATCGGCCGGTCGCTCGGCGTGCCGTTGATCATCGACAACACCGCCGCACCGCTGATCATCAGGCCGTTCGACCATGGCGCGGCGGTCGTGGTCTATTCGGCGACGAAATACATTGGCGGCCACGGCACCTCGATTGGCGGCATCGTCATCGATGGCGGCAACTTCCCATGGGAAGATCATGCCGAACGTTTCCCGACGCTGAACCAGCCCGATCCAAGCTATCACGGCAAGGTTTGGGTCGAGGCGGCCAAACCGCTTGGACCTGTGGCCTATGTGCTGCGCATCCGCACCGTGCTGCTGCGCGACGTCGGTGCCGCGATCAGCCCGTTCAATGCTTTTCAACTGCTGCAGGGCCTGGAGACGCTGCCCTTGCGCATCCGCCAGCACAATGAGAACGCCATCAAGGTGGCGGAGTTTCTGCGCGGTCATCCGAAGGTCAGCAACGTCATCTTCCCGCGCTACCAGGGCGGCGAGAGCAAGCGCCGGGCCGATGCCTATTTCCGCCAGGGCAGTTACGGCGCGCTGGTCGGGTTCGAACTCAAGGATGGTCGCGAGGCGGGGCGTTCCTTCATCAATGGGCTGAAGCTGCTCTATCACGTCGCCAACATCGGCGACGCGCGTTCGCTGGCTATCCATCCGTCGACCACGACCCACTCGCAGCTTTCGCCGGAAGAGCAACTCGCGACTGGCGTAACGCCCGGTTATGTCAGGCTCTCCGTCGGCATAGAGCATCCCGACGACATCATCCGCGATCTCGAACAGGCGCTCGATCAGGTCGCCGGCGATCGCGAATTGAAGGCCGCCTGAGGCATTTTTCTGGCGAACAAATCACTAGCTCCACATCGATCCGATCACAGGAGGGGACATTGACTTCCAGCAGGAAAATCACGGCAACATCGAAAATCTCGCGGCGCGGTGTTCTGCGCGCCGCCGGCGCGCTTGGTGTTGGCGCCGCGGCTGTAGGCCTGCTCGCCAGGCCGACCAGCTACGCCATTGCCGGCAATGCGACCAAGGTGCGGTTGTCGTGGACCGAGTTCGCGGCTTGCCATTCGCCGATCGCCTTCGCCCTGTCGAAGGGCATCTATGCCAAGCATGATCTCGACATCGAGCTCTACTATCAAGGTGCCAGCGGCCAGACGCTGATCCAGTCGATCGCCACCAACAAGACGGATGCCGGCGCCGGCTTGCTCTATGACTGGGTCAAGCCGCTGGAGCAGGGGCTGGACGTCAAGCTCTTCGTCGGCTCGCATGGCGGCTGTACAAGGCTGCTGGCGTCCAAGGCCTCCGGCGTCACCACGCTCGAAGGACTGAAGGGCAAGACCATCGTCTCCTACGATGTCGCCAGCCCACCCAAACACTCCTTCCAGGTCGCGCTGGCCAAGGCCGGCCTCGATCCCGAAAATGATGTGAACTGGCTCAACGTGCCGTTCGATCTGGTCGGCGAAACGGTTGGCAAGGGCCAGGCCGACGCGCTGGCGCATCTCGATCCGTGGGCCTATTCCCACAAGAAGAAGTTCGACCTTGTCGAGGTTGCCAACACGCAAACCGGCTCGTTCGAGGGCGCGGTCTGCTGTGTGCTTGGCGTCAATTCGGCCTTCCTGGACGCCAACAAGGATGCCATCCGGAGGCTGGCCGAAGCCGACATCGAGATCCACGAATATGCAGCGGCGCATCCAGACGAGGTGGCCAAGTGGTTCGTCGACAATCTCAACCCGGGCTTCCCCTTTGAAGATATCCGCGACGAGATTGCCTCATGGGTGCTGCACAACCATCCGGTCGGCAAGGATCTTCAGGACCAGGTGAAGCACGCCGCCGCTGATCTCGCCTTGATCAAGGTCCTCGATCCCACCACCGACCCGGCGGAACTCGCACAGCGGGTGACGGTCGACATTCTGGCCTGACGGTCACAGTGATGAGCGCAGCGGTCGACAAGGACGCAGGCGAAAAGGGTGTTTCTTCCGCTTTTGCCGGGCCCGTGTGGAAGCACGGGCTCTATGCCGCCTCGGCTTGGCTGCTCGCTGCCATTGTCACGGTTGCCTTTCCCGATGTCGTGCCGTGGGGCAGCCGCGATGTCTTCGTCGCCCTGCTGGTCGCTGGAGCGGTGGTCCTTGCCGGTCTCGCGTTCAGCGTTGAAAAGCTTGGTGGATTTGGCCGCGGGGTGATCCACTACGGCCCCTGGCTGATCGCGCTCGGCCTCTGGTTCGCGCTCTGGGAGCTGATCACGGCCAAGCTCGGCTGGATGCCGAAACCTTTCTTCTCGCCACCGCACGGCCTCTTGCATGTCTATATCGTCGACTGGCAGCGCATCCTCATCTGCATCGCCTACACGGCGCGGCTGTGGACGATCGGGTTCTTCAGCGGCATCATCGTCGGCTTCATCGGCGGCGTTGCGCTAGGCTGGTCCAAAACCTTCGCCTATTGGGGCATGCCGGTGCTGAAACTGATCGGGCCGGTGCCGGCGAGCGCCTGGATCCCGGCAACCTTCTTCCTGTTCCCGACGACGTTCCAGGCCAGCCTGTTCCTTGTCGCGGTTGCATCCGGCATACCGGTCGCGATCCTGACCGCGTCGGGCGTCAACTCGGTCAACCGTTCCTTCTACGACGTGGCACGCACGCTCGGCGCCAGCAGCCGCTATCTGGTTCTGCGCGTGGCGATACCGGCTGCCTTGCCGCATGTCTTCGTCGGCCTGTTCATGGGGCTGTATTATTCCTTTGCCGTGCTGGTGGTCGCCGAAATGCTCGGCGCTAAATACGGCCTCGGCTGGTATCTGCAGTTCCAGACCGCCTATTCGGCCTATGCCAACGTCTATGCCATGCTGATCATCATGGCGTTGCTCTGTTCGGGTCTCGTCAAGCTGCTGTTTGTCGTGCGCGACCGGCTGCTCGGTTGGCAGAAGGGGGTCGTGCAGTGGTAGCCTCTGCCGCCGTTCACGCAGCATCCGATAACTCTGCCGGTCTGGCTGTCGACTTCCAGGGCGTCTCGCATCAATACGATCTGGATGGGCAGCCCTTGCCGGTGCTGCGCCAGATCGACCTGGCCGTGGCGCCGGGCGAGTTCGTGGCGCTGCTCGGCCCGTCCGGCTGCGGCAAGTCGACCTTGCTGCGGCTGGCCGCAGGGCTGGAAAGGCCGACCAGCGGCGGCGTTCTGGCGGATGGCACAATCGTCGCCAGGCCGGATCCTTCGCGCGTTCTGGTGTTTCAGGATCCGACCCTGTTTCCGTGGCGGACCGTTCGCGACAATGTCGCCATCGGGCCGGAAGCGCGCGGCGTTCTGGCCGGCAGCGAGAAGCGGATCGATGATGCGCTTCGCCTGGTCAAGCTCGAAGCCTTCGCCTCCGCCTTTCCGCATCAGCTCTCCGGCGGCATGGCGCAACGTGCCGCACTGGCGCGTGCCCTGGTCAACGACCCGCGCCTGCTGTTGCTCGATGAGCCGCTGGGACGGCTGGACTCGCTCACCCGGCTGACCATGCAGGAGGAGCTTTTGGCGCTCTGGCGGCAGGCCGGATACACGGTCATTCTGGTCACCCACGACGTCGAAGAGGCGCTGCTGTTGTCCGAACGCGTCATCGTGCTGACCGAGCGCCCGGCGCGCATCAAGGCAGAGGTTTCGGTCGATCTGCCCTATCCTCGGCGGCGCGACGACCCTCGCATCGTCGCCCAGCGCCAGCATATCCTCGAAATTCTCGGGTTCTCGGCATGACCGAAAACGCATCGGCTAGGAAGTCGTCTTCGCTGCGCTGGCTGGAAGCGGCGGGGATTGCCCTGACGCTAGTCGCCCTCGTCTGGTGGGCGATCGTCTATGCGCAAGTCATGTCGAACACCGGCTTTCCGATCGAGCGCACCCTGCCGTGCCTGCTGCAGACATCCGATCGCTGCTCGCTCGCCATGTCGCTGTGCAAGACCTGGCATTTCCTCGGCATCAGGCGCTATTCGCCCGAACTGCTGTGGACGGGAGCGGTCGTTTCCAGTTTCGCGCTTCTGTGGGGGAGCGTCATGCAAAATCCAAGGCAGAGAAAAGAAGGAACCTGACCATGCCCAGAATTGTGCCGGTGCTTGATCTGAGTCGTCTCGAACAAGGTGCGTCCGAATATCGTACCTTTCTCCTGGACCTGCGCACGGCGGCCCGGGATGTCGGCTTCTTCTACCTCAGCGGCCACGGAATTTCGGCCTCGGAGATCGACGACGTGCTCGATGCCTCGCGCCGGTTCTTCGCGCTGCCGGAGGCCGACAAGCTGGCGATCGAAATGGTGAAATCCTCGCAGTTTCGCGGCTACACCCGCGCCGGCGGCGAACTGACCAAGGGCGCGGCCGATTGGCGTGAGCAACTCGACATCGGCGTCGAGCGCCAGCCCATCGCGCAGGGACCTGGAATTGCACCGTGGACACGGCTGCAAGGGCCGAACCAGTGGCCGTCTGCACTGCCTGAACTCAAGCCGGCGCTGCTGGCATGGCAGACCAAGGCGACAGCGGTGGCGATCCGGCTGCTGAAGGCCTTCGCGCTGTCGCTCGATCAACCCGAGGATGCCTTCGACGCGATCTACCGCGACTCGCCCAACCATCGCATGAAGATCGTGCGTTATCCCGGCCGTGACGCGACCGAAGGCGACCAGGGCGTCGGCGCGCACAAGGATGGCGGTTTCCTGACCCTGCTGCTGCAGGACGACAACAAGGGGCTGCAGGTCGAATATGACGGAAGCTGGGTGAATGTGGATCCGCTGCCTGGAACGCTGGTCGTCAACATCGGCGAGCTGCTCGAACTGGCGTCGAATGGATATCTCCGCGCCACCGTGCACCGCGTCGTGACGCCGCCTGCCGGCGTCGAGCGGATCTCCGTTCCTTTCTTCTTCAGCGCCCGGCTCGATGCGACCATTCCGCTTCTCGGCCTTTCCGAGGAACTGGCGGCGCAGGCGCGCGGGCCGGCAAGCGATCCCGACAACCCGTTGTTCCGCGATGTCGGCACCAATGTGCTCAAAAGCCGGCTGCGTTCCCATCCCGACGTGGCACGCCGCCACTATGCCGATCTTCTCGAGACCGGAACCGCGGGCTCGTAAGGATTCGACAAAATGGCGCACGAATTTTTGCCGTTTTGTGTATTTTTTGGAATGTCATTCGTCGCCAAGGCTTCGAAATAAGCTCAAACAGGTAAAATCGTTCGGCGGTTTCCTCCCATTCCGCTGGACGGTGTTCCCCTCTGAAGGTTTTGACCTTCTTTTTGGCCGGGCCGCATTCGAGCCCGGCCATTTTTTTCCCGCGGGCCCGGGGGGGCTCGGGCGAAAAACTGAAATTCTGCAAAAGCCCGGCGCGGCGGAACAGAATACCTTCCCGAGTTGGGCGGACCGTCCGATCTTAAGTCAGGCTTCGAGCGCTGGTGCTCGACGGTATCGATCGGTCGGAACGACTTTCATGACACGGAAACAATTGCGTCTCGGCGCCTTCATGCGTCCCGTCAGCCTGCACACCGGCGCCTGGCGCTACCCGGGCGCTTATCCTGATGCCAATTTCAACTTCGCGCATCTGAAGCGCTTCGCCCAGACCCTGGAGGCGGCGAAGTTCGACGCCTTCTTCATGGCCGACCATCTGGCCGTTCTCAACATGCCGATCGAGGCGCTGCGGCGCAGCCATACGGTCACGTCGTTCGAGCCGTTCACGCTTTTGTCGGCGCTGGCCGCCGTCACCGACCATATCGGTCTGGTCGCAACCGCATCGACCACCTTCGATGCGCCCTATCATATTGCCCGCCGCTTCGCCTCGCTGGACCATATCAGCGGCGGGCGCGCCGGCTGGAACATCGTCACCACGTCCAATCCGGATGCGGCGCTCAACTTCGGCCTCGACGAGCATGTCGAACATGACGAGCGCTACCGGCGGGCGCGGGAATTCTACGATGTGGTCACCGGCCTGTGGGACAGCTTCGCCGACGATGCCTTCATCCGTGATGCCGAAAGCGGGCTCTATTTCGATCCGGCCAGGCTGCATGTGCTCGACCACAAGGGTGAGCATCTCTCGGTGCGCGGCCCGCTCAACATCGCGCGGCCGGTGCAGGGCTGGCCGGTCATCGTCCAGGCCGGCGCCTCGGAGGCAGGACGCCAGCTGGCGGCCGAAACAGCGGAGGTCATTTTCGCCGCCCATGCCGATCTCGCCTCGGGGCAGCGTTTCTTCGCCGACGTCAAAGGCCGTGCGGAAAGACTCGGCCGGTCGCGCGACGACATCAAGATCCTGCCGGGTGCCTTTGTCGTGGTCGGCGACAGCGTCGAGGACGCGCAGGCCAAACGGGCGAAGCTCGACAGCCTCGTCTATTATGAGAGCGGCATTGCCTCGCTGTCGATCACGATCGGGCATGACGCATCCGGTTTTGACCCGGATGCGCCCTTGCCGGAAATCCCCGAGACCAATGCGAGCAAGAGCAGCCGCGAGCGCGTCATCGAACTGGCGCGCCAGGAAAACCTGACGGTCAGGCAACTCGCGCAAAGGCTGGGCGGCTATTCCGGCCTTGCCTTTGTCGGCACGCCTGAAACAATCGCCGACGAGATGGAGGAATGGCTGGTCGGCGAGGGTTCCGACGGGTTCAACATCATGTTTCCCCACCTGCCTGCCGGGCTCGATGATTTTGCCGAGAAGGTCGTGCCCGAACTGCAGCGGCGAGGGATCTTCAGGCGGCAATATGAGGGATCGACGCTGCGCGAGAATCTCGGCCTGAAGCGGCCGCCCAACCGGTTTTTCGAGTAGAACATCCTGCCCAGAGAGGTCTCCAATGCCGATCCAGACCAACACCCGAATCGTGCTCGCGGCGCGACCGCAAGGCCGGCCGAAGCCAGGCGACTTCCGCATCGAGACCGCTGAAATTGTCCAGCCGGGGGAGGGCGAACTGCTGCTGCAGATCCTTTACCTGTCGCTCGATCCCTATATGCGCGGGCGCATGAACGCCACGAAATCCTATGCCAAGCCGGTCGATGTCGACGGCGTGATGGAAGGCGGCACCGTCGCGCGTGTCGTCAAATCCCGCCATGCCAACTTCGCCGAGGGCGACATCGTCCTGTCCCATTCGGGATGGCAGAGTTTTGCACTGTCCGACGGTGTCGGGCTGCGCAAGCTGGACCCTGCGGCCGCACCCGTCACGACGGCGCTTGGCGTGCTCGGGATGCCGGGCTTCACAGCCTATGCCGGCCTGCTCACCATCGGACAGCCGAAGCCTGGCGAGACGGTCGTGGTGGCGGCGGCCAGCGGCGCGGTCGGGTCGGCTGTCGGCCAGATCGCGCGCATCAAGGGGGCGCGTGCCGTCGGCATCGCCGGCGGTGCCGAAAAATGCGCCTTCGTGCGAGACGAACTCGGCTTCGACGCGGTCGTCGATCACCGTGCCGATGACTTTGCCGAGCAGTTGAAGGCAGCCTGCCCTGATGGCATCGACATCTATTTCGAGAATGTCGGCGGTCCCATCTGGGACGCGGTGTTTCCCCTGCTGAACGAGTTTGCGCGTGTGCCGGTCTGCGGGCTGATCGCGCAATACAACGCCATGGCTGATGCCGGCATCGACCGGCTGCCGACATTGATGCAGCAAGTGCTGCACCGCAGCCTGACGATCAGGGGTTTCATCCAGCGTGAATTTGTCGACCAGCGGCCGGCCTTCTATCGTGAGATGGCCGACTGGATCGCGTCCGGCCGCGTCCGCTACAGGGAAGATATCGTGGATGGCATCGAGAATGCGCCACAGGCCTTCCTGGGCCTTCTCGATGGCAAGAATTTCGGCAAGCTCATCGTGCGCGTCGCAGGATAATTGTCGCGCACCGAATCGAGGGCTGCCGAGACAATTTCTGTCACAGCCCGTAGACGCGCCTTTGTTCACCACATCATGAAGGAGGCGACGTCTGCGTCCGAGACCTTGCCGGCATTCACATCAGCGATTGCCTGGTCGACGATCGCCACACCCTCGGCCACCTCGTCCTGCGTCAGCGTCAGCGGCGGCATGAATTCCAGCACATTCGCCTTCAGCCCGACATAGGTGAAGGCCGCGCCCAGTTCGTAGCCGCGGTAGATGATCTTGGCCGTGGTCGTGGCTGGAACGGGCTCGCGCGTCGCGCGGTTCTTGACCAGGTCGACGCCGATGGCAAGGCCGCGCCCGCGCACGTCACCGATGATCTCGTGCCTGGCGGCGAGTGCCCGCAGTGCATCGGAAAACAGCGTACCGATCCGCGCCGAGCGCTCGACCAGGCCTTCCGTCTCGATGGTCTTCAGCACCGCGTTGCCGGCCGATGTCGCCACCGGGTTGCCTGCGGTCGTCTGCAGCGCGAAGGCCGGTGCATGGTCCATGATTTCCTTTGGTCCGATCACGGCTGACAGCGGCAGGCCGCCGCCGATGCCTTTGCCGAAGACGACGAGGTCCGGCGTCAATCTTTCGTGCTGAAAGCAGTGCATCAGACCACTGCGGGCGAGCCCGACCTTGACCTCATCGACGACAATCTTGATGCCGTGCTTGCGGCAACGCTCCTGCAGCGCCTTGAGGAAGCCGGGTGGCGGCACGATAAGTCCGCCATCCGACATCAGCGGCTCGATGAACACCGCCGCGACCTGATGCGGCGGGCATGTGGTCTCGAACTGGTAGTCGAGCAGGGCCAGCACATCCTTGGCGCTGAAGTTCGGCCGGTAAGGATCGGGGTAGGGCAGCAGAAGCACACCCGGCCGCGGCAGTGTGTGGGTCATGGCGGTATGGCCGCTGATGCCCATCGAGCCCGAGAGGTTGCCGTGATAGGAACCGATGAACGAGATGAAGCGCGAGCGGCCCGTGGCCGCCTGCAGCACGCGCACCGCGCAGTCATTGGCATCCGACCCGGAATGGCCGAACCAGACGCGCCGTTCGCCTTCTCCCGGAGTGATCGCCAGCAACCGCTCTGCCAGCGATACGGCGGGCTCGTTCGGGTAGAGCAGCAGGCTGGCGCCTGCCATGTTGCGGATCGACGTCTCGACCGCCTCGACGACAGCCGGATGGCCGTAGCCGAGCACCGCCGGACCGGCCGATCCCGACAGGTCGAGCAAGGAGCGGCCGCCTTCCTCGATCAGCCGGTTGCCCCGACCGCCGATGACGCTGAGCGGCGAGAAACGCAGCTTGCCGATCTGGGCGATCGTCGCCGCGTCACGCTCGCGCAGGCTGAGATTGCTCACGGGATTGTCTCCGCCTGCTGAGCGGGCAGTGCCGCCGCCAGGCGGTTCGCCCATTCCTCGATGCCGGACCGTGTCGACAACAAATCCTGCCGAATCTCGACGAGGACGGCGGGGATGCCGCGATCGTCGCCATGGATAGGCACGGCGTAGTCGGCATCGCGGCTGATCACATAGGGCACGTTGGCCGCGACATTGAGCGCCGCATCAGTGCGCAGGCCCGAAAGGATCGCTTCGGCGAGATCGCTGGCTTGGCTATGCAGCACGCCGGCATGCCAGGGCCTGCTGACACCGAGGAAGACCGGCGTGAAGGAATGGATCGTCACGATCCGCGTCTGCCGGCCTGCTTGCGCCCGGCGGTCGAGATACGCGGCCACCCGGTCATGAAACGGCGAAAACATGGTCTCCGCGCGCCGCGTCCGCTCCGCCGCATCGATGCCGACATTGCCGGGAATGTCGGTGTCTTCCGACAGAACCGGAATGCTGCCTTGGCTATGAAGCGGCCGGTTGAGGTCGATCAGCAGCCGCGAATAACCGCTGAGGAAGGCCGGAGCATCGAGCTTCGACGACAGCAGGCGGGTCACCTCGGCGGCGCCGATATCCCAGGCGATGTGGCGCTGCAGATGGCTGTCATCGAGGCCGAGCTGTCGATACTCGGCCGGCATGTGGTTGGACGCATGCTCGCACAACAGCACGATATCGGAATGGCCGCGCTCGTTGAGGACCTCAACGGCGTCGGGCCAATCTTTTTGAGCGGGCAGTTCCTTTTCAGTCTGTGCAGTCATCAATAGAGCGTCCGGTAAAGATCGCAGATGGAGGCCGGATCGAGACCGGCAAGGCGCTCCGCTTCGTGTCGCTTGAGGCCGACGAAGGTTTCGATGAAGACAGGCGCGAACCATCCCGTCACGGTGCTGTCGGCCACAAGCGCGTCCAGCGCCGCCGGCAGGGTTTCGGGCAGGCGCACGAGACCGAGCTTTGCCCGCTCCGCCTCGCTCATCAGCGTCGGGTCGCCGGTGACCAGCGGCGGCGAAGGCAGATCCGCCTTCAGTCCCTCCAGCCCGGCGCGGATGATTGCCGCCAGCGACAGATAGGGATTGCCGGTGGCATCGGCGGCCCTGTACTCGATGTTGTACTGCCGCGCCGGATCGCGTCCGCCGATCGTCACCGTCGGGCAGATGCGAAGCGAAGCCTCGCGGTCGCGGTCGGCGAGCCAGGTGTAGGACGAACTCCAGCTGTGCGGCTTCAGCCGGTAGTAGGACGACACGCTTGACGCCGTCATGGCGGTCATCCCTGGCAGATGACGCAGCACACCGGCGCAGAAGGCGCCGGCTTTGGCGGAAAGTCCGCCGGGTTGCGCCGGATCGTAAGTCGCCGGCTTGCCGGCCTCGTCAACGAAGCTGAAATGGATGTGAACGCCGTTGCCGACGGCGTTTGGCGCCGTCTTGGGCGCGAAGCTCGCACGCCAGCCGGCATTGCGCGCCAATTCGCGTGTGATTTCGCGGATGGCGACGGCGCGGTCGGCCGCCGTCAGCGCGTCCGCCGGCTCATGCGTCACCTCGAACTGCTCGTCGCCGAATTCGGCGATGACCACTTCGGGCGCGACACCTGCCTCCTCCAGCGCCGCCATCAGATTGGGCGCAAACGGGTCGGCGCGGCGCAGTGCGGCGAAAGACATCGAATGCGCCGGCGCGAAGCCGCCGTCGGCGACATGGAATTCATGCTCGAAGGCGGCGATGACCGACAGGCCGGTCGCCTCCTTCAGTTCGGCCAGCGCATTTTTCAGCATCGTGCGCGTGCAGCCGAGCCACGGGTTGCCGTCGAGCTCGACGATGTCGCCGGCGACCATGTCGAACGGCGTCGGCGATCCGGTGCGTGTCGTGCGAAAGCGCGCCTTGAGATCGGGGATCAGCCGCAGGTCGCCCGACGAGCCCCAGGGGTTGGGATCGACGATCGAGTTGAACGGCGTCAGCGACAGATTGGCCTGCAGCCAGCCGACGCCGGTCGTGACGGTTTTCTGCAACTTGCTTTCGGCAACGAAGCGACCTCGCGTAACGGCGGAGAGATCCGTGGTGACGACGGCAACCAAAGGCTCGACGGTCGATGTCATGCCGTTTTTTCCAAAGCGTTGAAGCGGGCAACGACCGTGTCGGTGTCGGTGACCCAGCAGTAGCCGCCAAAGGCCTTGAGCGCGATATCGTGGCGCTCCTGCGTGATGGTGGCGCAGGCATCCGCTACGCAGGTGACGAGGTAGCCTCGGTCGGCGCCGTCGCGCACCGTCATGTCGACGCATTGATCGGTCAGCACGCCGACCACGACGAGATAGCGAATGCCAAGGTTCTTCAGGAGGTAGTCGACATTGGTCGAGTTGAAGATTCCTGACGACGTCTTCGGCAGCATGATCTCGTCGCCGACCGGCGCCAGCGACGCCACCGGCAGGCCCTCGGGGAGGCTGGGCGCAACATGGATCGGCGTCAGCTTGTGGTCGAGCGAGCGGTCGCGGCCGTCTTCGGTCAGGCTCTGGATGATCGTGTGCAGAACCTCGACGCCGTTGGCCCGCGCGGCGGCCAGCAGGCGCTCCTGGTTGGGGATCGTCTGCGACGATGTCTGCCGGTAGAAATAGTGATCCGGGCCACGCTCCGGATGCGACGGATCGGCGCCCGGCTCCAGCCAGATGCGCTGCATATCGACGAGCAGCAGCGCCGTTTCACCGGCACGGAAGGCTTCGTTTCGTCTGGGTAGGGTCTGGGTCATGCTTTGTCGTCCTGCTTTGCTGATTTGGGTCCCGGCGTCTTACGTGGTCCGGGTGTATGGCCCGCGCCGTTCTCTTGCGGGTCGCTGTCGAGCGTCACGGCATTGGCATGCCGCACCTTCTCAAGCCGCTCAATGCGAGCACGAGCGTCGTCGTCCAGCGTCGAGACGATATGAGCGGTGAGGGCCTCCATCTGGGCGATCGCCGGCGCCAGCGTATCGTAGGGCGAGGCCACTTCGAGCGGGCTGACGATGGTGACTTCGGCGAGATCTGATATCGGCGACAGCCACTGGTCGGTGAACAGGACGATGCGCACATCGAGCGCCGCCGCCTGTTTTGCATAGGCCATCACATCGAGCTGGTAGCGGCGGTAGTCGAAGACGACGAGCACGTCGCGGCGGTCGAGGTCGGCCAGCGTGTCGAAGGTCTGTGGCGAGAGCACACCGAGATCGCGAACCCTGGGGCGAAACTGCACGAGATATCCGGCAAGCATGCCGGCGATGTGGCGGCTGAACCGGCCGCCAACCAGCACGACCTCGCCCTTGGCCTCCATCAGCAGACGGGCCGCCCGCTCGTATGTCTGGACGGGTGTCGCGGCGGTGGCTTTCTGCAAGGCCGTGGTGACGCTATCGAGATAGGCCAGCACAGCGCTGTCGTTGGAACCGCTCTGCCGCTTGGCCTCCATCATCAGCAGCGGCGAATGCAGCCTTGCCTCGACCTCGGCCAGAAGCTTTGCCTGGAAATCCGGAAACCCTTCATAGCCGAGCTTCATCACCAGCCGCACCACGGTTGGATCGCTGACGCCGGCGCGCCGCGCCAGCGACGAAGCGGTGCCGAGGCCGGAGGTCGGATAGTCCGTCAACAGCAGCCGGACGATCTTCTCCTCCGACGGTGTCAGCGTGAGATCCCCGCGCATCAGAACATCGCGTATCGCCATGGGCCTCCCCGAAATCCGCGTTCTCTTGTTTTGTCGAGTTTATTACAGAGATTTAAATCTCGGTCAACAATGAAGAGATGTTGACATTGCGCGATCGCTGGCCCTACCTTGTCGGAAAGCAGCCAAGAGACTGTGGGGAACAGCCATGCGAAACGGAAGCGACGTCATCGTCGTCGGTGCGGGTATTGTCGGATCGAGCGCCGCCTATCATCTGGCCGAGGCCGGTGTGAAGGTCACGCTGGTCGAGCAGACCCATCCCGCCGGCGGCCCGTCGGGCAAATCGTCGGCGCTGCTGCACGCCTTCTACCTGATGCCGGAACTGTCGCAGCTTTCCATCCGCGGCCGCGAGATACTGGTGTCGCTGCCGGAGGTCGCGGGCGAAGGCTCCTTCGTCACCGAGGTCGGCATGATGTGGGTCTGCGGCAACGACAACAAGGCGAGCTGGACGGCGGCAGCCGAACGCATCCGCGGCGAGGGCGCGCACATCGAGACATTGTCGCCACAAGCCTTTGCCGACGCCGCGCCCGGCTTTGCGCTGGACAATGTCGCGCTGGCGCTGTGGGAGCCGGAATATGGCTATGCCGATGCCTTCGGCGCCACCAATGCCATCGCCCGTGCCGCTCGCGCCAGCGGTGCGAAGATCATGCAGAACACGTTGGTCGAGAGCCTTCAGCGGCAGGGCGACCGCATCACCGGCGTCACCTTGACCGATGGAACGGTGCTGGAGGCCGATACGGTCGTCCTGGCCGCCGGGCCGTGGACGCGCCGGCTGCTGGCGACGGTTGGCCTCGATCTGCCGCTGCATGTCGAGCGCCATCCGATGGCCGTGCTCGACGCCGCCGGCAAGGCTAGGCAGGTCATGCCTTTCGCCTGGTGCGACGACATTTCCTGCAACTATGCGCGGCCCGACAATGACGGCGTCATCCTGGCCGGCACCTGGGCCGGCGGCGGCACCGGCCTGCGCCATGAACATGCGGGCCGGCCGCGCTTCGTCGAAAATCCCGACACCTATATGGAAGGTGTCGAGGAATCAGAATCGGTCGAGATCCTGGAGACCTTCGCCACCCGTGTGCCGGCCATGGCCGAGCTTGGCATCCGGCCCGGCTATGCCGGGCTCTACGACATGAGCCCCGACGATCTGCCTGTCATCGGCGCCATGCCTGCTGTCGAAGGGCTGGTCGTTTCGGCCGGATCCTCCGGCCACGGTTTCAAGACCGGGCCAGCCGTCGGCGAGGCGGTGGCCAGGCTGGTCACCGAGGGCGCGCAGCCGATCCTGGCGCCGTTCTCGCCCAATCGCTTCAAGGCCGCGTGATGGTGTCGGTGACGATGAGCGAGAGCAAGCCCAGCGGCTTCATGCCGGCCGCGTTTCGCAACGCCACCGCCGATGCCTTGTGCATGGTGGCGGTGCTGCTGCTGGTGGCGCTTGCCGCCTTCATCTTCGGCGGCGCCGCCATGCAACGCGTCGTCACCTATGCCGCGATCATGCTGACGGCGGTGCTTGGCCTGCAAATCTTCTCCGGCAACAGCGGCATCGTCTCGTTCGGCCAAGCGGCCTTTGTCGGCCTCGGCGCCTACGCCACCGGCATCCTCACCATGCCGACCGCACTGCAGCGAACGGCGCTGCGCGACCTGCCGGAATTCCTCGCCGGGCATCAACTCTCCTTCTTCGCGGCGCTGGTCGTGGTCCTGGTCCTGGCTGTCATCATCGGCCTGTTGACCGGCACGCCGCTGCTCAGGCTGTCCGGGTCGAGTGCCTCGATCGCCACGCTGGCCATGCTGATCATCGTCTACACGCTGCTGGTCGCCGGGCGCGAGATCACCCGCGGCAGCCAGCCCTTCTACGGCGTGCCTCGCGAGGTCGGGCTGTGGACGGCCGCGGTCGTCGCTTCGGCGGCGCTGGTGGCGGCGAGGTTGTTTCGCGAAACCTCCTTCGGCCTTGCCACACGCGCCGCCGCCAATGACGAGCGCGGTGCGGCCGCCGTCGGCGTCGACCAGCGCACGGCGCGTCTGGCCGCCTGGGTGGCGGGTGTCGTTGCCGCCATGGCCGCCGGTGCC
Source organism: Mesorhizobium loti (assembly GCA_014189435.1). Lineage (NCBI taxonomy): Bacteria > Pseudomonadati > Pseudomonadota > Alphaproteobacteria > Hyphomicrobiales > Phyllobacteriaceae > Mesorhizobium > Mesorhizobium loti. The sequence continues at coordinate 4,744,830 of CP050293.1, read as the reverse complement.
TTGATGGCGCAATTCCTTGGTGCGTTTTCGCCGCGCGATTTCTATTTCGACCTCGGCTTCACCATGCTCGCCATGCTGATCGTCGGCGGAATGACCTCGTCGCTCGGCGCTTTCGCCGGCGTCATCGTCACCATCGTTTTGATCGAAGTGGTGCGCCGCTTCGAAGGCGGCGGCGAAGTGCTCGGCCTGCATCTGCCTGTGCTGTTCGGCCTGACCCAGGGCGTGCTGGCCATCGCCATGATCCTGGTCATCTGGCGACGCCCGACCGGCCTGTTCGGCGAACGTGAACTGAACCTTCTGCGCCGGCCCGGACGTCAGGCCGTGACGGCTTCGGCGTCACCTCCGCAGCATGTCGAAAGTGGCCGGCTCACCGCCGACCATCTGTCGCGCCGCTATGCCGGCGTCATTGCTGTCGACGACGTCAGCCTGAGTTTCGAAACGGACAGCATCACCGGCATCATCGGCCCCAATGGCGCCGGCAAGACGACGCTGCTCAACATGCTGGCCGGTGATATCAAGCCAAGTGCCGGTACCGTGTCGGTCGGCGGCGCGGTGCGGCAGGCTTCGGCCTTCCGCTTTGCCCGCTCTGGCGTTGCCCGCACCTTCCAGAACATCCGCGTCTTCCCGCACATGACGGTGCTGGAGAATGTCGTCGTCGCCGCACGCCAGGTGGAGCCGGATCTTGGCCATGCCGAGGCGGCGGCAATGGGCGAGCTCGCGCGCATGGGGCTGGAGAGATTTGCCGATCAGCCGGCCGCCAGGCTTGCCTATGGCCAGCGCCGCCGGCTGGAAGTGGCACGCGCTCTGGCGTTGAAGCCGCGCTTTCTGCTGCTCGACGAGCCGGCCGCCGGCATGAACGCCGTCGAGACCGCCGAACTGGTCTCGATCCTGTCGACGGTTCGCGCCGAGCGTCGCATCGGCGTGGTGCTGATCGAACACGACATGCGGCTGGTGATGAATTTGTGCGAGCGCATCGTCGTCATCGATCATGGCCGCGTCATCGCCGACGGCACGCCCGCAGACGTCCAGAAGAACCCCGCCGTCATCGCCGCCTATCTCGGCAGCCGCACGGCGCGCGCCAAGACCGCAACGCCTGAAAACCAGACCGCATGACCCGCAACGACAGCCAACCATAAGAAATCCAGAAGGAGAACCGACATGCCAAGCCTCTATCGACTCCATCGCGCCGCTTTGTGCGCTGCCGTGTTCGGCATCGCCGCCATTTCGACGGCCAGTGCCGAGGAGATCATCATCGGTGCCGCGACCGCGCAGACCGGTGGCCTTGCTCCTTACGATCAGCCGGCACTTGCCGGCTTGCGCATGTCGCTCGACGAACTCAACGCTAAAGGTGGCCTTGGCGGTAAATACACCGTCAAGCTGCTGATCAAGGACACCCGCTCCGACACCGCGCAGACCGCCACTGTCACCCAGGAACTGATCGACGCCGGCGCCAAGATCATGATCACGCCGTGCGATGCCGATCCCTCTATTTCCGCCGGCCAGCTCACCCAGCCGCTCGGCATTCCGACCCTGACGCTCTGCGGCTCCGCCCCGGTGCTGACCGGCGCGGTCGGCGACGTCATGTTCGGCACCTATCCGGCCGACAATGTGCAGGCGACGGCGGTCGCCGACTTCGCCGTCTCCGAAGGCAAGAAGAAGGTGTTCCTGCTGACTTCGCCGGACTCCACCTACACCGCCAATCTGCCGGAATATTTCGGCAAGGTGTTCGAGAAGAAGGGTGGCGCCATTGTCGGTCGCGGCACTTTCAGCATGGGCCAGCCTGACTTCTCCGCAGAGATCACCAACATCAAGGGCCTGGCCGACAAGCCGGACCTGATCATGACGGCGGCCTACGAGCCGGATTTCCCGGCCTTCATCCAGCAATTGCGCGGCGCCGGCGTCACCATCCCGGTCTATGGCGCCGATGCCATCGGCACGCCGACCATCAAGGCGCTCGGCAAGCTGGTCGACGGCGTCGTCTACACCGCGGCCGGCTATGCCGAGCCGGGCAGCAAGCTCGAAGCCTTCAACGCCGCCTTCACCAAATATGCCGGCCACGCACCGGAATCGACTTATGAGGTCAATGGCTACGAGATCGGCCTGATCCTCGACCAGGCGGTCAAGACGGCCGGCTCCGACGATCCCAAGGCCGTCCGCGACGCCATCGCCGGCCTCAAGGATTTCGAAGGCATCACCGGCAAGATCACCTATGCCGGCACCGACCGCATGCCGCTACGGCCAGTGGCGCTGATGCGCTACGAGGGCGGCGAGGGCAAGCATGTCCAAACCTTGATCCCCGACGCCGCCGACGTTCCCGCGCCGTGATGTCATGCTGAGCGTCGAAGCCCTGAAAATCCGGTACGGCGAAGTCGAGGCGGTGCGCCGCGTCGACCTCACCGTCGACAGCGGCGAGATCATTGCGCTGGTCGGCGCCAACGGCGCCGGCAAGAGCTCTACGCTCGGCGCCGTCGCCGGGTTGGTGCCGGCGGCGTCCGGCAAGGTGATCTTCGATGGTGTCGACATCACCGGCCTGGCGCCGGAGGCGATCGCCCGCAAAGGCGTCGCGCTGGTTCCCGAAGGCCGCCGCATCTTCGCCAGTCTGACGGTGGCCGACAATCTGCGTCTCGGCGGCGCGGTGCACCAGCCGGCGGCCGAGGCGCGGCTGCGCGAGGAGGAGATGCTGGAGCTGTTCCCGATCCTGCGCCGCTACCATCGCGTCAAGGGCGGCAATCTGTCGGGCGGCGAACAGCAGATGCTGGCCATCGCCCGCGCGCTGATGGGCAAGCCGCGCATGATTCTGCTCGACGAGCCCTCGCTCGGCCTTGCCCCGCAACTGATCGACACCGTCTTCGACCTGATCGCCGAACTGCGCCGCAAGGGCCTGACCATCCTTCTGGTCGAGCAGAATGTGGCGCTGGCGCTCGAAATCGCCGATCGCGCCGTCGTGCTCGCCAATGGCGAGGTGGTGCTGTCGGGCACGGCAAAAGAACTCGCCTCGTCGGACCTCGTCCGCCAAGCCTATTTGGGAGCTTAAGAAGCATGGTCGCGCAGCAGATCATCAATGCGGTGAGCCTCGGCGGCGTCTATGCGCTGCTGGCGCTCGGGCTGGCGATCGTCTTTTCCATCGTCGGCCTCATCAACTTCGCCCATGGCGAGCTGATGACGCTGTCGGGCTATGCGCTTCTGGCCTCGCTGGTGCTCGGCTTTCCCTTCCCGGTGGCGGTGCTTGTCGCCGTGTCCTGCGGCGCGCTCGCCGCTGTCGCCATGGAGCGCATCGCGTTCAGGCCGATGCGCGGCGCCAGCGTCACCAGTCTGTTGCTGACCAGCTTCGCCGTCTCCAGCCTGTTGAAAGTCGTCTTCCAGAACGGCATCTCGGCGCGGCCGCAGGCCGTCGCCATGCCTGGCTGGATGACCGGCGCCTTCTCCTTTGGCGATTTCACCATCGGCGTCGGTCCCAGCATCTCCATCGTCGTCTCGGCGCTGGCGCTGATTGCGCTCGAAATCTTCCTGCGCCGGTCGGTGACCGGCACGGCCATGCGCGCCGCGGCGGAAGATTTCGACGTCGTACGCCTGATGGGCATTCCGGCCAGCCGTATCATCGCCACCGCCTTCCTGCTCTCCGGCCTGCTGGCCGGGCTGGCGGCCATGCTGTGGGTGGCGCAGCGCGCCTCGGTCGATCCGCTGATGGGCTTCACGCCGGTGCTGAAGGCGTTCATCGCCGCCGTCGTCGGTGGGCTGGGCAGCCTGCCCGGTGCGGTCGCCGGTGGCTTCCTGCTCGGCATCATCGAGGTGCTGTTGCAAGCGACATTGCCGGGAGCGATCGCGCCCTACCGCGACGCCATCGTGCTGTCGGGGGTCATCGCGGTACTGCTGGTTCGCCCGCAGGGCCTGATCCCGGCGGTTCGCGCCCAGCGAAGCTGACCTGATGTACACCAAGCCTGAATTCGCGCCGCTGTCGCGCGACGAGGTGTTCGGCTTGATCGAAGCCGCGGCCTTCGCGACGGTGGTGACGTCAGGACCGCAGGGCCTCGCCGTATCGCATCTGCCCTTCGTGCTCGATCGCGACCGTGGCCCGAACGGAACGTTGGTCTCGCATCTCGCCAGGGCCAATCCGCACAGCGCGCTGATCGCCGAGGGCAGGGAGACGGTCGCCATCTTCCACGGCCCGCATGGCTACATCTCGCCGTCCTGGTATCCGCGAAACCCGGTGCGCGACAGCGCGCCGACCTGGAATTTCGCCGTCGCGCATTGCCATGGGCATCCGGTTCCGCTCGACGATCACGGCACGGCCCGGCATCTCTTGCAGCTTGTCGACGTGCTGGAAAAAGATCGCGACGATCGCTGGCGCATGCGCGAGTTGGGGCCAGGCGGCATGGAGCGGCGCATACCTGGTATCATAGGGTTTGACCTGCCGGTCGGGCAGCTCGAGGCCAAGTTCAAGATGGGGCAGGATGAGCGCCTCTACGACACGAGCGAAGCCATCAGGGCGCTGGAGCAAGACGATCCGGCGCTGGCAACGATGATGAAGGCGCACAACGGGCATCGCCGGGACTGACCGCCGGCAAGCGGCAAGGATAAGAAAAAAATGATTCCCAATCTCAACATCGTGCCCTTCGTCAGCGTCGACCACATGATGAAGCTGGTGCTGAAGATCGGCGTCGAACGTTTTCTCGTCGAACTCTCAGGCTACATTGAGGACGATTTCCGCCGTTGGGAGCTGTTCGACAAGACGCCGCGCGTCGCCTCGCACAGCGCCGAAGGCGTCATCGAATTGATGCCGACCAGCGACGGCGAGGTCTACGGCTTCAAATATGTCAACGGCCATCCCAAGAACATGCGCGAAGGGCGCCAAACGGTGACCGCTTTCGGCATGCTCGCCGATGTCCACAATGGCTATCCCGTGCTGTTGTCGGAAATGACGATCCTGACCGCGCTGCGCACGGCGGCGATGTCGGCTCTTGCCGCCAAATACCTGGCGCCGGCCGGCTCGAACTGTATGGCGCTGATCGGCAACGGCGCCCAGGCCGAATTCCAGGCGGTGGCCTTCAAGGCGCTGCTCGGCGTCGACAGGCTGAGGCTTTGTGACATTGACCGCACGGCCACCGAAAAATGCATCCGCAATCTCGCCGGGCTCGGCTTCGACATGGTCGCCTGCGGCACCGCGCAAGAGGCGGTCGAGGGGGCTGAGATCATCACCACCGTCACCGCCGACAAGCAGTATGCCACCATCCTTACCGACAACATGGTCGGCTCCGGCGTACACATCAACGCCGTCGGCGGCGACTGCCCGGGCAAGACCGAACTGCATCGCGATATCCTGCTGCGCTCCGACATCTTCGTCGAATATCCGCCACAGACCCGCATAGAAGGCGAGATCCAGCAGCTTGGGCCGGATCATGAGGTGACCGAGCTGTGGCAGGTGATGTCAGGCGCCGTGCAAGGCCGGCGCGATCCCAGCCAGATCACGCTGTTCGATTCTGGTCGGCTTCGCCATCGAGGATTTTTCGGCGCTGCGCTATGTCAGGGATCAGCTCAAGTCGACTGGCCTCTACCAGGAACTCGACATGCTGGCCGACCCCGACGAACCGCGCGACCTGTTCGGCATGTTGCTGAGAGCGGCTCAGCAGGGTTGAGGCATAGGGTGTTCAGATAGCCGAACCCCACATGGCATCCGGCACCACCACCAGCTTGCCGACGAAATCCTTGGCGATGAAGTCGGCTTGCGCCTTGTGGAAATCGGAGAGCTTGTAGACCCCGCCGACCAGCGGCCGGATTTTCTTCGCTTCGATGTATCCAACGATGCGGCGGAAATCGGCGCGTGTGCCCTGGCTCGAACCATGCAGCTGCAACTGTTTCAGATACATGGTCCTGAGATCGAGCTGCACGACCGGGCCGGCAATTGCCCCGGCGGTGGTGTAGCGGCCTTCGGGCCTGAGAATACGCAACAGATCATTGAAGATAGAGCCGCCGACGAGGTCGGCCACCACGTCGATCGGCTGGCCGCCGGTCGCCTCGTTCACGGCATGTGGCAGGTCGGCAACGCCACGGGTTATGACAGCCTCGGCGCCGATGTCGCGCACCGCCTGTTCCTTGCCTTTGCCGACGACGGCATAGGGAATGGCGCCGCGCGCCCGCGCCAACTGCACGATGCCGGAACCGACACCGCCCGAGGCGCCGGTGACCAGCACGCGCTCGCCAGCCTTGAGCCCGGCGCGCTCCAGCATCTGTTCGCCGGTGAGGTAGGCGCAGCAGAAGGTGGCGAGTTCGACGTCGGTCAGGTCGGTATCGACGACATGAGCATTCTCGGCCGGGACGGCCTGGTATTCGGCGTAGCCGCCGTCGCGGCCGTGGCCCATATAGTCGATGTCGGCGAGGGAATCGTCGTCGCGATTGTAGATCGAGAAATCGACCATCACTCGTTCGCCGATACGGTCCGGCGACACACCTTCGCCGACAGCGGCGATGATACCGACAGTGTCGGTGCCCTGGATGCGCGGGAAAACAAGCGTGTTGCCCTGGCGCCGCCACGTCGACACGGCGGAAGCGTCCTCTTCCGTGCCATAGGCGCCCTGGCGCACCCAGACATCGGTGTTGTTCATCCCGCAGGCGCTAACTTTCACCACTACCTCACCAGGAGCAGGCACGGGCACTTTGACATCGCTGCGGTAGACGAGCTTTTCCGGTCCGCCGTGCCCGGTGAGCAGCACGGCGGCCATTGTGGCGGGGAGGGTTCTGGTCAAGGCATTCATAGTCGATCTCAGAGATTGGCAAACACGCTCTTCACGGCATCGGCGGTCTTCGAAACGACGATGTCGGCTTCCTCGCGCGTCAGGCAGAGCGGCGGCGCAAAGCCCAGAATGTCGCCCTGCGGCATGGCGCGGCCGATGACGCCGCTTGCGGCAAGCGCCGTCGCCACCTGCGGCCCGATCTTGAGCGAAGCGTCGAAGAACACCCGGTCGTCCTTGTCGGCGACGAACTCGACTGCCGCCAGCATGCCGTCGCCGCGCACGTCGCCGACGTGTTTGTGACCGCCGACCGCCTTGGCCAGCTCTGCGCGGAAATAGGCGCCGGTCTCGCGGGCATTTGTCACCAGGTCCATCTCGTCGATCAGTTCGAGATTGGCGACACCGGCGGCAACGCAGATCGGATGCGCCGAATAGGTCCAGCCATGGCCGAGCGAGCCGAGCTTGTCGGAACCCTCAACCAGCACCTGCCACATCTTGTCGGCGACGATGACGCCCGACAGCGGCGCATAGGCCGAGGTGAGGCCCTTGGCGATGGTGATCAGGTCCGGCTTGATGCCGTAATGTTCGGAGCCGAACATGGTGCCCAGCCGGCCGAAGCCCGTCACCACTTCGTCGGCAACCAACAGCACGTCGTACTTCTTCAGCACCGCCTGGATCTTTTCCCAGTAGAAGGCCGGCGGCGGCACGATGCCGCCGGTGCCGAGGATCGGCTCGCCGATGAAGGCAGCGACCGTTTCCGGGCCCTCGGCCAGGATCATCTCCTCGAGCTTATCGGCGCAATGCTGCGAAAACTGCTCCTCGCTCATCGAGCGATCGGCGCGGCGAAAGTAGTAGGGCGCCTCGGTGTGCAGGATCGGCGCGCGCGGCAGGTCGAAGGCGTTGTGGAACAGGTCGAGTCCGGTCAGCGAACCGGTCATCACGCCCGAGCCGTGATAGCCACGCCAGCGCGAGATGATCTTCTTCTTCTCCGGCCGCCCCAGCACATTGTTGTAGTACCAGATCAGCTTGATGTTGGTTTCGTTGGCATCCGAGCCGGAGAGGCCGAAATAGACCCTCGACATCCCCGCGGGCGCGCGGTCGATGATCATCTTGGCCAGCGTGATCGAGGCCTCGGTGCCGTGGCCGACATAGGCGTGGTAGTAAGCGAGGTTCTTCGCCTGGGCGGCGATGGCATCAGCGATCTTCTGGCGGCCGTAGCCGACATTGACGCAATAGAGGCCGGCAAACGCGTCAAGGCTCTTCCTACCGTTGTTGTCCCAGACGGTGACGCCTTCACCGCCGGCCATGATGCGCGTCGGGCTCTCGCCGCGTGCATGTGTGCCCATATGGGTCGAGGGATGGAAGAAGTGGTCGCGATCCCAGGCGGCGAGTTCGTTGGACTGGTCGAGCATTTTTTCTACTCCTGGAGAATGGGGGCTTGATGCAGCTTAGGCCAAGTCGAGACAAAGATATTTGAGATCGGTGAAGGCTTCGAGCCCCTGGCGCGAGCCTTCGCGGCCGATGCCGGATTGCTTGACGCCGCCGAACGGGATCGGCGCGCCGGTGATCTTTACGCGGTTGATAGCGACCATGCCGTAGTCGAGCGCACGGCCCATGCGTTGCTGGCGGGCGCCGTTCTCGGTCACGACATAGGCGACGAGTCCATATTCGGTGGCGTTGGCGCGGCCGATCACTTCGGCCTCGCTGTCGAACGGCGTTACGGCGGCGACCGGGCCGAAGGTCTCCTCGCGCATGATTAGCGCTTCGTCGGTGACGTCGGCCAGCAGCGTCGGCCGGTAGAACAGCGGCCCAGCCTGGTGCCGCCCGCCGCCGGTGAGGCAGCGCGCACCGTGGGTCAGCGCGTTTGCGACCTGTTCCTCGACCTTCTTGATGGCGCGCTCATGCATCAGCGGCCCAATGTCGATTTCCTGAGCAAGGCCATTGCCGGTCCGCAGCATCTCGATGCGCGCGGCGAAAGCAGCACAGAAGCGATCATAGATCGGACGCTGGACATAGATGCGGTTGGCAGCCAGGCAGTCCTGGCCCGACGTGGCGAATTTGGCGTCGATGGCGATGCTCACGGCTTTGTCCAGATCGGCATCGGCAAAGACGATCAGCGGCGCGTGGCCGCCAAGCTCCATCACCAGCCGCTTCATGGTCGGCGCACTTTGCGCGGCGATCAGCCTGCCGATCTCGGTCGAGCCGGTGAAGCTCATGGCGCGGACGCGCGGATCCTCGCACATCCGGCCGACGATCGTCGAAGCCTTGCCGGTGACGATGTTGAAGACGCCGGCGGGCAGGCCGGCGCGCTCGCCGAGTTCGGCCAGCGCCAGCGCCGACAGCGGCGTTTCCGAGGACGGATGCGCGACGATGGTGCAGCCGGCGGCAAGGGCGGCGGCCGCCTTGCGGGTCAGCATGGCCGACGGAAAATTCCACGGCGTGACGACACCGACGACCCCGAGCGGCTCACGCCGCACCATCATTTCGGCGTTCGGCAGATGGCTGGTGACGCTCTCGGCATTCAGGCGTTTTGCTTCCTCCGCATACCATTCGACGAAGGAGGCGGCATAGTCGATTTCGCCGAGTGATTCCTGCAGCGGCTTGCCCTGTTCCAGCGTCATCAGCAGAGCCAGATCATCCTTGGCGCCGACGATCAGCTCGAACCATTTTCGTAAAATTTTCGAGCGCTCCTGCGGCAACAGCGCCCGCCAGGCCGGAAAGGCGCGCGCGGCGGCATCGATCGCCTTCGTCGTCTGCTGTGCATCGAGCGCGGCGACGAAAGCGACGGTGGTGCCGGTGGCCGGATCGGTGACCTCGAAACTTTCGGCAGCCTCGCTCGCCGTCCAATGGCCGTCGACATAGGCGAGTTCGCGCAGCAGCCGACGGTCGGCGAGGCCGTCGAGCGCTTCATGGCGATGCGAGCGGGCGAAATGCGCGGACATGGTCGAGGCCTCCCGGTTCGGACTGATGCGGGAAGACTACCCGTCCGATGCAGACAGAGAGGCTGTTTGGATGCCTTGAAGTAGAGAGACTCTCTCTATTGCGCCGTCCGGCGAGAGGATCTCTCCAATCCTACGGCGACGCCGGCAGCAGGTCGGCTATGGGCAGCGCGATCTCGTCCTTCACCGTCTTGATGACGATGTAGGTGAAGTAGCGATCGATACCGATTTCGCGGTCCAGCAAGCCATCGACCAACCGCTGATAGGCGTCGATGTCGCGCGCCATCACCTTCAGCACATAGTCGACGCCGCCCCCGACCGACCAGCAGGCGACGATCTCGGGAATGTCGCGGATGACGCGCTCGAAGCGCTCGAAATCGGCTTGACGGTGGTTGGCCAGCGTCACCTCCATCAGCACGGTGGCGACGGGTGCGACGACGCGCATGGCGATCCTGGCGTGGTAGCCAGACACGATCCCGGCCTTTTCCAGCTTGCGCAGCCGCATCCAGCACGGCGTCGGCGACAGCCCGACCTGCTCGGCCAGCGCCAGCTTGGTGATGCGTCCGTCGCGCTGGATGGCGTCGAGGATTTTCAGGTCGATCGGGTCGAGTTTCGCAGCGTTCATCGGCGTCCACTTTTTCGTCCACCGCACCATGACGGCGCATTATTTCGATTGTCAATTGCACTGATTTCGATCTCTAATAAGTCATGACATTGTGGCAACCCGATCCCGCGCTCATCCGGCGGCCAGCCTATCAGTCGCTGGCCGACCAGTTCGCGCGCGCCATCCATGACGGACGCCTTGCCAATGGCGCCCGGCTGCCGACTCACCGTCGGCTGGCCGACGACCTCAAGCTTTCGGTGCAGACGGTCAGCCGCGCCTATGAGGAACTGATCCGGCGCGGCCTGATTTCGGGCGAGATCGGCCGCGGCAGCTTCGTCCAGACGCAGCGCCGAGAGCCGGAACCGCCATACCTGCCGGAGCGGCTCGGCGAGGTCATCGATTTGTCGATTCTGAAACCGGTCTGCGAGCCAATGCATCTGGAGCGGCTGAAGCAGGCGCTGGGCTGGCTGGCCGAGAACCTGCCGTCGAGTTCAGCACTGTCGTTCCGCCCCAACATGGTTTTTCCGCGCCACCGCGCGGTGGCGGTCGAATGGCTGAGATTGTGCGGGCTCGACACCTCCGCGCAGAACATCAGCCTGACCAACGGTGCCACCGCCGGCATGACGGTGGCGCTGATGAGCGTGGCGCCGCCGGGCTCGACCGTCGCCACCGAGGCAATCGGCCATCACACGCTGGTGCCGCTCGCCCGCTATCTCGGCTTCAACCTCGAAGGCCTGCCGATCGACGACAACGGCCTGATCCCGGAAGCGCTGGACGAAGCCTGCCGGCATTCCGACATCCGCGCTGTGTTCGTGCAGCCGTCGGTGATCAACCCGACGGCGACGCTGATGGATGCGGCGCGGCGCGCCGAGATCGCGGCTGTGGCGCGCAAGCACGACATCGCCATCATCGAGAACGATGTGCTGGGTCCCCTGGTCGAAGACCGGCCGCCACCAGTTGCCGCGTTTGCGCCGGAGCGCACGCTCTACGTCACCTCCTTCACCAAGATCACCGTGCCCGGCCTGCGCATCGGCTATCTCGCCGCGCCCGACCGCTATGTCGCCGCCGTCGCCAACCGGCATCTGGTCTCGAACTGGATGGCGACACCGCTGGTGGCCGAGATCGCCACCAAATGGGTGACCGACGGCACGGCGATGGAGCTTGTCCACTGGCAACGCGCGGCTTTGCGGCGCCGGCAGGATATCGCGGCGCAGGTGCTGGCCGGCGTCGACTATCGCGCCCGGCGCGACGGGCTGCATGTCTGGCTGCAACTGCCGGCCGACCGCTCCGAGGAGAGCTTTGTCGCCCAGGCCCGGCTGCAGGGCGTGGCGATTGCACCCGGCACATCCTTCCGCATCTCGGATGCGCCCTGGCATCCGGCGGTGCGCATCTCGCTGGGCTCGACCACCGAGGGGGAATTGCGCGCCGGCCTCGGCGTTGTCACCAAGCTTTTGCTCGGCGATCCGGAGCATCTGCTGCTCGCAATCTAGCGAGTACGCCGCTATTCGGGTGATGTCGGCCTGCGAAAGGCAGCCTCCTGCGCTTCCGGTACTCACGTACGAAAAGTACGCTCCGTTCCGGTTCTCGGAGGCTCCCGTTCTCGGCTCGGCCTGACCCGAATCCCGGCGCACTCTTCGGCACTGGTTGCTCAAGAATTGTGCGGAATGGGAAATATTGTCATGATATTATTTTCCCAATTGACATGATTTGGCGCGTTCCGCATCGTTAAGGGGCACAGGCTTCTCCAGCACGGGGAAATTCATTTGTCCGCATCCGCACCCATCATCAAGATCGACGGCATCTCGAAGAGTTTCGGCAGCTTCAAGGTGCTGGACGGCCTGTCGATGCAGGTCATGCCTGGCGAGAAGCTGGCACTGATCGGCCCGTCCGGCTCGGGCAAGACAACGATCCTGCGGATCCTGATGACGCTGGAGCGCATCGATGGCGGTCATATCCAGATCGACGGCGAGCAGCTCTACCACAGGGAACGCAATGGCCAGCTGCTGCCCGCCGATGAGCGGCACCTGACAAGGATGCGCCAGAAGATCGGCATGGTCTTCCAGCTGTTCAACCTGTTTCCGCACAAATGCGTCATGGACAATGTCACGCTGGCGCCGATGCTGACCAAGGGCACGCCGCGCGCCGCCGCCGAAAAGCGGGCGATGGAACTGCTCGAGATGGTCGGCATGGCCGACAAGGCCAAGTCCATGCCTGCGCAGTTGTCCGGTGGCCAGAAGCAGCGTGTGGCGATCGCCCGGGCGCTCGCACTGTCGCCGAAGATCATGCTGTTCGACGAGGTGACGTCGGCGCTCGATCCGGAGCTGGTCGAGGAGGTGATGAACGTCATGCGCAAGCTCGCCGCCGAGACCGACATGACCATGCTGCTGGTCACCCACGAGATGGGCTTTGCCCACGATTTCGCCGACCGGGTGCTGTTCTTCGATCGTGGCAGAATAGTCGAGGAAGGCAAACCCGACGAGATTTTTCGTCATCCCAAGCAGGAGCGCACGCAAGGCTTCCTGAAGAAGATCATCGCGGCCGGACATCGCGTCTGACCGCCATGCCCCAGGGCGACGAAGTCGTCCCGAGGCGGCGAGGGCCGCCCCGTAACAAAAGCAAACAAGAAACAAGGAGTTGGGAACAATGAAGAAACTTGGCATTCTGGCCGGCGTTGCCGGTCTTGCACTGACGGCGGTGCTGGCCGCCTCGACCGCCGGTTCGGCCGACGACAGCAAGCTCGAACAATTGAAGGCGCAAGGTTTTGCCCGCGTCGCCATCGCCAACGAGCCGCCCTATACGGCGGTCGCTGCCGACGGCAAGGTTTCGGGTGCGGCACCCGATGTGGCGCGCGAGATATTCAAGCGCCTCGGCGTCGCCGACATCGTCGCCTCGATCTCCGAATATGGCGCCATGATCCCCGGCCTGCAGGCCGGGCGCTTCGATGTCGTCACCGCCGGCCTGTTCATGAAACCGGAACGTTGCGCAGCCGTGGTCTATTCGGAGCCGGTGCTGTGCGACGCCGAAGCGATGCTGGTGAAGAAGGGCAATCCGAAAGGCTTCAAGAGCTACGAGGATGTCGCCAAGGACGCGACCGCGACCATCGGCGCCCCCGGCGGTGGCACCGAGGAGAAGCTGGCGCTCAACGCTGGTGTGCCGCGCGAGCGTGTCATCGTCGTGCCGGACGGCCAGAGCGGCGTGAAGATGCTGCAGGACGGCCGTATCGATGCCTATTCGCTGCCGGTTCTGTCGATCAACGATCTGGTCAAGAAGGCCGCCGATCCGAACCTCGAAGTCATCGCGCCGGTGCAGGGTGCGCCGGTCTATTGTGACGGCGCCGCCTTCAAGAAGGGCGACGAGGCGCTGCGCGATGCATTCGACGTCGAGCTCGCAAAGCTGAAGACATCGGGCGAGTTCGCCAAGATCATCGAGCCCTATGGCTTCTCGGCGGCAGCCGCGATGTCGACGACCCGCGACAAGCTCTGCGCTGCGAAGTAGCGCGAGCGTTCTTCCTTCTCCCCGTTCACGGGGAGAAGGTGTCACGAAGTGACGGATGAAGGGCGGCGCATACTTTGGTGGGCTAGCGCCGCCCCTCATCTGCCTGCCGGCATCTTCTCCCCGTAAACGGGGAGAAGGAGCTAAACCCAACGTTGGAACCCAGATGACCCAGTGGTCCGGCTATTTCGGCCTGATATTGCAGGGAGCGCTTGTCACCATCGAGCTGACGCTGATGGGGTCGGTGCTTGCCCTGTTCATGGCCTTCCTGGCCGGGATGGGACGGCTGTCGCGCTTCTTCGTGCTGCGCGCGCTGGCCACCGCCTACATCGAATTCTTTCGCGGCACCTCGATCTTCGTGCAACTGTTCTGGGCCTATTTCGTGCTGCCCTTTGTCGGCATTTCGCTGACGCCGCTGCAGGCCGGCGTGCTGGCACTCGGCCTCAATGTCGGCGCCTATGCCGCCGAAGTGGTGCGCGGCGCCATCCAGTCGATCGGCCGTGAACAGTATGAGGCCTGCACCGCGCTCAATCTCGGCCGCTGGCAAGGCATGCGCCACGTCATCTTGCCGCAGGCGCTGCTGGTGATGCTGCCGACCTTCGGCAACAACGCCATCGAATTGCTCAAGGCGACCGCCGTGGTGTCGCTGATCTCGCTCACCGACCTGACCTTCCAGGCGCAGGTGGTGCGCGCGCAGACCGGCAGCACCTTGGTGCCGTTCACCACCATCCTGATCATCTATTTCATCCTCGCCCTGCTCATCTCATGGGGTGTGCGCTCGCTGGAACGCCGCATGGCGCGCGGCCTTGATGGGGTGCGTGCCTGATGGCCAATGCCCTTCTGATAAATTGGGTCTGCTGATGGAGTGGGATTGGAATTTCGTCTGGGAAATCATGCCGACGCTGATCCAGGGGGTGAAGATCACCATCCTGGCGACGCTGCTCGGCTCGGTGCTGGCGGCGATCGTCGGGCTGGGCATCGCGCTGGCGCGCCGCTCGCCCAACAAGGCACTGTCGCGCACGGTCGGCTTTCTCGCCGAATTCATTCGCGGCACGCCATTACTGGTGCAGCTCTATTTCATCTTCTACGTGCTGCCCGACATCGGCATCCTTTTGCCGCCGCTGGTGGCCGGTGTCATCGGGCTCGGGCTGCACTACGGCACCTACACGGCGGAAGTCTATCGCGCCGGCATCGACAATGTGCCGCGCGGCCAATGGGAGGCCGCCAAGGCCTGCAATCTCAGCGCCAGGCAAACCTGGACCCACATCATCATTCCGCAGGCCATTCCGCCGATGATCCCGGCGCTGGCCAATTATTTCATCGCCATGTTCAAGGAAACGCCGCTGCTGTCGGCGATCACCGTGCTTGAGCTGATGAACCAGGCCAAAAGCGTCGCCAACACCTATTATCGCTATATCGAGCCGATTACGCTGGTCGGTGCCTTCTTCCTCGTCATCAGTCTGTTTTCGGTCGTGCTGCTGCGCTGGCTGGAACGCCGCTACGGCAAGATCGAGAGGTAGCCGATGAAACCCTTGCCCGAGATCAAGGTCTACCCGAAGCGGCCGGCGCTGGATGCGCGCCCGCTGGAGCGGCGCGTCGGCCTGATCATCCTGGCCACCGACCACACCAGCGAGCCGGATTTCCGCCGCATGGTGGCGAGCGAGCGGATTGGCGTCTACGTCGCGCGCATTCCCTACGCCAACCCTACGACGCCGGAAAACCTGCGCAAGATGCAGCCGGCGCTGACGGCGGGCGCGGCCCTGATCCTGCCGGACGAGCCACTCGAGGCGATCTGCTACTCCTGCACTTCAGCGTCGGTGGTGATCGGCGATACCGAGATCGAGGCCGCGATCCAGGCTGCAAAGCCCGGCGTGCCAGTCGTCACGCCGCCGATGGCGGGCGTGCGCGGGCTGCGTGTGCTGGGCGCGAGCAAGATCAGCATCCTCACTCCCTACACAGTCGAGACATCCAGGCCGATGGCCGCCTATTTCGCGGCGCGCGGCTTCGACATCGTCAGCTTCACCTGTCTCGGCTTCGAGGACGATCGTGAGATGGCGCGCATCGCGCCGGCAACGCTTGTCGATCTGGCGCGTGAGGCGACCGATGCGAGCGCCGATGCGCTGTTTGTCTCCTGCACGGCGCTGCGCGGTGCACTCGCTGTCACTGGCATGGAAAAGGCGATCGGCCGCCCGGTGGTGACCAGCAATCAGGCGACCGCCTGGAATTGTTTGCGGCTTTGCGGCGACGACACAGCCCATCCCGAATTCGGCCGTCTGATGACGCTGCCATTGGGACAGTAAGACGATGTTCAGTCTGTGCGAGCACCCCCCTCTGGCCTGCCAGCCATCTCCCCCTCAAGGGGGAGATTCGCAGCTCATACGCCACCCCCCTTCCTGCAAGGTCGACAACTGGCGAACTCGCGGCAGCAGCTAATCTCCCCCTTGAGGGGGAGATGGCCGGCAGGCCAGAGGGGGGCGTTTCGTGATGCCCGCCGTTATCCTCACCGACATCCGTACCGCCCGTGAGCGTATCGCCAACAAGATCGAGCGCACACCAACAGTTTTGTCTCATAGCCTGTCGGAGCGCCTCGGCCTCCCAGTCCACCTCAAGCTCGAGCACCGCCAGACCACCGGTAGCTTCAAGCTGCGTGGCGCCTCGAACGCCGTCGCCTCGCTGAGCGCCGAACAGAAGGCGCGCGGCGTGGTCGCGGCGTCGACCGGCAATCATGGCCGCGCGCTGGCGCATGCGGCGAAGCTTGAAGGCATGCGCGCGGTGATCTGCATGTCGCGGCTGGTGCCTGAAAACAAGCTCGAAGAGATCCGTCGTCTTGGCGCGGAGGTCCGCATCGTCGGCAACAGCCAGGACGATGCCCAGCGGGAGGTCGATCGACTGGTGGCGCAGGAGGGGCTGGTCATGCTGCCGCCCTTCGACCATCCCGCTATCATCGCCGGGCAAGGCACGCTCGGGCTGGAGATGATCGAGCAGGTCCCGGATGCCGCTCTCGTTCTGGTCCAGCTCTCCGGCGGCGGGCTCGCCTCAGGCGTTGCCGCGGCCGTCAAAGGCGTCAGGCCCCGGACAAAAATCATCGGCGTTTCGATGGCGCGCGGTGCGGCGATGAAGGCGAGCCTCGATGCCGGCCACCCGGTGCTGGTGGAGGAATTGCCGACGCTGGCGGATTCGCTCGGCGGCGGCATCGGCCTCGACAACCGGCTGACCTTCGCCATGTGCCGCGACCTGCTCGACGATGTCGTTCTGCTCAGTGAGGACGAGATCGCCGCCGGCATCCGTCACGCCTATGCGCGCGAGCGCGAGATCGTCGAGGGCGCCGGCGCGGTCGGCATCGCCGCGCTGCTCGCCGGCAAGATCACGACGAAGGGTCCGGTGGTTGTTCTGCTTTCCGGCCGCAACATCGATATGGACGCGCACCGCAAGGTCGTCTGCGGTGAGGCGCCGTCGCTTAAGGAGCGTGCCGCATGAGCCGGATGACGATCCTAACCGAGAAAGAATTGCGGGCGATCGTAACGCTCGATCTCGATGCCGTCGCCTGCGTCGAGAACGCCTTCCGCGCGCTTGCCACTCTGCCGGTGGCGATGCCGCCGATCCTACGGCTTGACATTCCCGAGCATCGCGGAGAGGTCGATGTGAAGACCGCCTATGTGCCGGGCATTGACGGCTTCGCCATCAAGATCAGCCCCGGCTTCTTTGACAATCCGAAACTCGGTCTGCCCAGCGTCAACGGCATGATGGTGCTGTTGTCGTCGAAAACGGGCCTGGTCGAAGCGTTGCTGCTCGACAATGGCTATCTCACCGATGTCCGTACGGCAGCGGCCGGCGCAGTCGCGGCCAAATATCTGTCGCGACAGGACTCGTCTGTCGCCGCGATCTTCGGCGCCGGCGTGCAGGCCGGGCTGCAGCTCGAAGCACTCATGTTGGTACGGCCGATCGCCGAGGCGCGCATCTGGGCGCGCGATGCCGTCAAGGCGGAGATGACCGCCGCTGCCTTGCGCGAAAAGCTCGGCATCGTCGTGCGCGCCGAACCCGACGCGGCAAACGCGGTTGCCGGTGCCGATATCATCGTCACCACCACGCCCTCGACCGAACCGCTGATCAAGGCGGGATTCGTTTCCGCCGGCCAGCACATCACCGCGATGGGCTCCGATGCCGAGCACAAGAACGAGATCGCACCGGCAATCCTGCGCATGGCCGATCTCTATGTCGCCGACAGCGCCCGCCAGACGCGGCGGCTGGGTGAGCTGCACCATGCCATCGCGGCGGGTGTGATGGCTGGAGATGCGGAGGTGACCGAACTCGGCCAGATCATCGCCGGCGAAAAACATGGCCGCCGCTCGGCCAGCGACATCACCGTCGCCGACCTGACCGGCACCGGCGTGCAGGACACAGCGATTGCCACGCTCGCTCGCGACCGCGCGCGAGCGGTGAAGGCGGGAACCATTTTCGAAAGCTGATGCTGGCCAAAGCGTGATCCGGAAAAGTGGGAACCGGTTTTCCGAAAAGATCACGCTCAAACAAGAACGACGAGCCGGCTACAACGAAGTTGAAACAGGCTCCGGGCCCAACAAACGAGGACTAAGAACAATGCAACCGAACCTGAAGTTCTCGCGTGGCGAATTTGCGGATCGCCTCGCCAAGACGCGCAAAGCCATGGAGGTGAAGGGCGTCGATCTGCTTGTTATCAGCGATCCTTCCAACATGGCCTGGCTGACCGGCTATGACGGCTGGTCGTTCTATGTGCACCAAGCCGTCATCGTGCCGCCATCGGGCGAACCGGTCTGGTACGGCCGTGGCCAGGATGCCAACGGCGCCAAGCGCACCGCCTATCTCGCGCACGACAACATCGTCGGCTATGCCGACCACTATGTGCAGTCGACCGAGCGCCATCCGATGGATTTTTTGGCCAGCGTGCTTGCGGATCGCGGCTGGGGCAAGCTCACAATCGGCGTCGAAATGGACAATTACTGGTTCTCGGCGGCCGCCTTTGCCTCTCTGCAGAAGCATTTGCCCAACGCTCGCTTCGTCGACGCCACTGCACTGGTCAACTGGCAGCGCGCGGTCAAGAGCCCGACCGAGATCGACTATATGCGCAAGGCTGCCCGCATCGTCGAGACGATGCACCAGCGTATCGTCGACAAGATCGAGGTCGGCATGCGCAAATGCGACCTTGTCGCCGAAATCTATGATGCCGGCACGCGCGGTGTCGATGGTATCGGCGGCGACTATCCGGCGATCGTGCCGCTGCTGCCGTCGGGCGCCGACGCTTCGGCGCCGCATCTGACGTGGGACGACAGACCGATGAAGCGCGGCGAGGGCACCTTCTTCGAAATCGCCGGGTGCTACAACAGATACCACTGTCCGCTGTCGCGCACCGTCTTCCTCGGCAAGCCGACGCAGGAATTCCTTGATGCCGAGAAGGCGACGCTGGAAGGCATGGAAGCGGGCCTCGCCGCCGCCAAGCCCGGCAACGCCTGCGAGGACATCGCCAACGCCTTCTTCGCCGTGCTGAAGCGATACGGCATCGTCAAGGACAACCGCACCGGCTACTCGATCGGCCTGTCCTATCCGCCGGACTGGGGCGAACGCACGATGAGCCTGCGCCCCGGCGACCGCACCGAACTCAAGCCCGGCATGACTTTCCATTTCATGACCGGCCTGTGGCTGGAGACGATGGGACTGGAAATCACCGAGTCCATTCTGATCACCGAAACCGGTGTAGAGTGCCTGGCCAATGTGCCGCGCAAGCTGGTGGTGAAGGATTGAAGCCGATGTCCAGTCTACGCCCATCACCGATCGCGCCGACGGTGGATTTCGACCGCGACGGCGTCCAGCATGGTTTTCTGCGTTTGCCTTACAGCCGCGACGATTCGGCCTGGGGCTCGGTGATGATCCCGATCTGCGTCATCCGCAACGGCAAGGGGCCGACGGCGCTGCTTTCCGGCGGCAACCATGGCGACGAGTATGAGGGGCCGCTGGCGCTCTACGATCTCGCCCGCACGCTCGAACCGAAAGATGTCGGCGGAACGGTCATCATCGTGCCGGCGATCAACTATCCGGCCTTTCGCGCCGGCACGCGCACCTCGCCGATCGACAAGGGCAACATGAACCGCAGCTTTCCCGGCCGGCCGGCCGGCACGGTGACCGAGAAGATCGCAGACTATTTCCAGCGTGAGCTACTTCCCCGCGCGGACATCGTGTTCGACTTCCATTCCGGCGGCAAGACACTGGACTTCGTGCCGTTCTGCGCCGCGCACACGCTGCCCGACAAGGCGTTGGAACAGAAAGCCTTCGCGGCGGTGGCGGCCTTCGCCGCCCCGTTCTCGATGCGCATGATCGAGATCGACGCCGTCGGCATGTACGACACCGCTGCCGAGGAGATGGGCAAGGTCTTTGTCAGCACCGAGCTTGGCGGCGGCGGCACGTCGCGCGCGCAAACCGTGCGGATCGCGCGGCGCGGTATTCTCAATGTGCTGCGTCATGCTGGCATTGTTGAAGGTGCGGTCGAGAAGAGCAAAACCCAATGGCTCGACATGCCGTCCGGCGATTGTTTTTCTTTCGCCGAAGATGACGGCATGATCGAAACCATGGTCGATCTCGGCGAGCCCGTCGAAGAAGGCGCGGTGCTGGCGCGCATTCATTCCACCGGCCGCACCGGCATCGCCCCCCAGGAAATCCGGGCAAAAATGTCGGGCATGCTGGCGGCGAGGCATTTTCCCGGCCTGGTCAAGGCCGGCGACTGCGCGGCGGTTCTCGCCGTCGAAGTTGAGGGTTAGGCGGAAGCAGGCTGATCCCGGCCGATCTTCAAGACATGGCCTGTGGGTCATCGACCTGGACACGCCGGTAGGCGGTAGGCGTGATGCCGACCTTGCGCTGGAAGGCGCGGCGAAACGTGTCGACGTCTGAGAACCCGCACTGGTCGGCGACGAGCTTGGGTGCAGCACCTGTTTCCAACAGGCGCTGCGCCGCCTCGACCCTGATGGCTTCGACCCAGGCCGAAGGCGTGATGCCGACCTCTTGCCGAAACAGCCGGGCGAAGTGGCGCGGGCTCATGCCGGCACGGCTCGCGAGCTGGTCGACGCCATGCTCCTCGGCGAGATTGGCGATCACCCAACGCTGCACCTGCTGCAGTGCTGAACGGCCGGTCGGGCTGCCGGCGCCTCTGCGGCTATATTGGAGCTGGCCGCCGTTGCGGCGGAAATACATGACCAACTGGGCGGCAACGCGGCGTGCGATCTCGGCGCCGAGATCCTCCTCGACCAGCGCCAGCGCCAGATCGAGGCCCGCGGTCACCCCGGCGGCGGTTCTGATCTTGCCGTCACGGACGTGAATGGCGTCGACGTCGAGGATCACCTCGGGAAAGCGCTCCGTCAGCTGGTCGGCGACGGCCCAATGCGTGGTGGCGCGGCGACCGTCAAGCAACCCGGCCTCCGCCAGCAGGAAGGCACCCGTGCACACCGATCCATAGCGCCGGGCAGTGGCGCTGGCGGCCCGCAGCCAATCGAGCAAAGGCTCGTCGCGGACCCATCGCGCCAGATGCGGAGCGCCGGCCACCAGGATCGTGTCGAAGCGCGGCATGTCGGGCTGTCCGATGACGAAATCGGGCAGAAGCCGTGCTCCCGATGAGCAAGATATTGGCCCGGCTGCGGCTGCGATGACCGAGATGGCATAGGCTTGCTGGCCTGCCTGCAGATTGGCTTCGGCAAAGACATCGAGCGGCCCGGAGACATCGAGCAGCTGCGCGCCTTCCATCGCGAGGATGCCGATCCGCAAGGCCATCAATCCACCCCAAGTCCGCTTTGCCGGTGTTTTGGCAGAAATCGTCGTGTTAAAGCGATTACTGCCATAGACGATCAATCTTAGAATGTCACTACTGATCAACAGGAGACGACATCATGGCAACCATTCCCACCAGCGCCACCATTCCCGACAGCAGGCTGGCGCGTGCCATTACCGCATTTGTCCGCGACACCGAGACCGAACTGCTCTTCAACCATTCCAGTCGCGTCTATCATTTCGGCGCACTGGCCGGCTTGCATCGCGGGCTCAGCTTCGATCGCGAACTGCTCTATGCCGGCGCGATGTTCCACGACATCGGGCTGATGCCGAGCCACAGCAGCAGGCATGAACGCTTCGAGGTCGACGGCGCGCATGCCGCCCGTGACTTCCTGCGCAGCCACGGCATTGCCGAGGAGGACGCCTACACGGTCTGGACCGCGATCGCGCTGCACACCACGCCGGGCGTGCCGGTTCACATGCATCCGGTCGTGGCGTTGGTGACGGCGGGCGTCGAAATGGACGTGCTCGGGCTCACCCACAGAGAGTATTCCGACGAGGAGCGCGAAACGGTGGTGCAAGCCTTCCCGAGAACGCCTGATTTCAAGGAGGATATCATCCAGGCCTTTTACGATGGCATCAAACACAAGCCCGACACCACCTTCGGCAACGTCAAGGCCGATGTGATCGCCGACAAGGAACCGCATTTCCACCGCGGCAACTTCTGCTCGGTGATCCGCAACTCCGCCTGGCGGTAGAAGCCAAGCCGATCCCGATCTGCCTGGCCTTGTCTGTGCTGGCGCGGTTCGCCGCCGGTGCGCGGCATTTCGGTGGGGATTCGCGGCTTGTGGTCGGGTTCTCCGGCCAAATTGGCTGCATGTTCGCCGTTGCGAGCGGCTCTGCCGCTCGCAACCTGGCGAATGATTGCCATGGCAAAACGATGCCCGGCCGCTGCGAATATGCCGCGACTCGACCCCTCCGGCGCGGCGGAAAGAAGCAGGATGGCGAGCGGAGTCGACATTGCATGAGGATGACACTATATACCGGCGGCTTCGACCCGCGCGCCTAAGGGTTTGCGCCGCGAAGCAACTGTAAATGCGTTATGTGTTGCGCCATCTATTGTGACGAAAATCGGCTCGGAAACCGGAAAAAAGCAAATAGAAACAGTGGCGCAAAGCTGGGCGAGGCCCAGCCAACGGTACCGGCCCCCCAGAATCAGAAAATGCTCTTGACCCCTCGATTTCCTATGGCTCTGTGGACCTTGGACGGCATCGGCTTGCCGGCTGACCGCGACTCGGCTCGAATGGGGACATGCATCCTTTGTGGGATGTCGACGTTTGTGATTACCAACCGGCTTTGCCGCCAGGGAACAGCAGTATGAGTGAACACGCGATCGAGTTCTTGCGGGGATGGATCGGCGAAAAGGTCCATTGCCAGTCATCCCAGGCCCGGATCGACAAGCAGGCCGAGACTTTGGCCAAGGAATGCGCTGCCAAGGCGGCGGAGGTCGGCATACACCTGGAGGATATCCAGGAAGAAGTCGGTGATATCAAGGAACTCATTGCCTCCCGGCTAGAGGAAGCGGCCGAGGCCGACGAGCAGCAGCAGGCATCCAGCAAAGCCGCGGAATGACCGCATAAAAGCGACTCCATCTGAAACGAAAACGCGGGCTGCTTGGCCCGCGTTTTCGTTTCAGCGACCGCCTTCAGCCAAATTTTTCCTTCAGCCACGCCTTCGGCAGCGCCGGCACGAAGTTTCCGTCGCGCCCGGTCATGTCGTCATTGGCGACCAATGCGTTGAGGATCGCTTCCTCCACGGTCTGGATCACCGCATCGAAAAACGGATCGATGTCAGTGTCCGGAATAAAATCGGCGCTGGCGATGCGGCCGGATGGCGAAAGCGCCGCGCTCGCATTGGCGGTCGAGAAGGCGATAAAAATGTCGCCTGAACTGTGGTAGCCGAAGCCGCCGGTCATGGCGACGCCAAGCGGCACCCGGCGGGCCAGTCGCTTCATCTGATGCGGCAGGAACGGCGCATCGGTGGCGATGACGGCGATGATCGAGCCCTTTTCGGCGCGCGGCGTGCCTTCGCGGACAGCCGGTTCGACAAGTTCCGGCCCGGCGCGCACGCCGCGAACCGTAAAATTGTGCCGTTTGCCGAAATTCGACTGCACGAAGGCACCGACCGCGTAGGTGCGGCCGTGCCATCCAACGATGCGCGATGCGGTGCCGGAGCCGGCTTTGAAGCCGAAGGTGATCATGCCGGTGCCGCCGCCGACGCTGCCTTCCTCGATCGGTCCGCGGGCAGCGCCGTCAAGGGCCTGGGCGACATGCTCCGATGTCAGATGGTGGCCGTTGATGTCGTTGAGGAAGCCGTCATAGGTCTCCGCCGCCACCGGCAGCCCCCAGCCGCTGTCGAGCGCCGCCGGCAGCACGCTTTGCATCCAGCGCAGCGTGCCGTCGCGCGAGACACCGCAGGAATGCGTGTTGGTGATGGTGATCGGGAAGTTGAAAGCGCCGGTTTCCTCGACGATGTGCGAGCCGGTCAGTTCGCCATTGCCGTTCTGGCTGAATATGCCGGCGAAGACAGGGGTCGCCAGATCGGCGCGCGGCCTGGGCAGGATCGCGGTCACGCCGGTGCGCACCGGTCCCTTGCCGACGACAAGCGCGCCGTCGCCCGAGATCAGTGTCGCATAGCCGACAGCGACGCCGGGCACATCGGTGATCGCGTTGAACGGCCCAGGTTTCCCGTCAAAGCCGATGCCAAATCTTCGCGCGCGCGGCTTGCCGGAAGGCGTTGCCAGATGGTTCGGGTTGTCGGTCATGGTCTTTAAAACAGGGATCCCTGGTTTCCCGGCTCTTTGGTCTTGGACGCCGGCTTTGCCACGGCTTTCGGCTTTGCGGTGCCGCTGATCGCCACCGCATCGGCGGTGCCGTCGGCGAACTCAAGCGAAAGCGCCATCCCCGATGCCACATCGGCCGCCTGCTTGATCACCACCCCGTCGGCGTCCTTCACCAGGGCGAAGCCGCGCGCCAGCACCGCCTTGTGCGACAGCGTGGCAAGCAGTCGGTCGGCCTGGCTCAATTGTCCGCGCAGGCGCTCTAACCGCACGGAGATCACCCGATCCTGCCGCCGCGCCAGCGCCGCCAGCGTGTCCCCCAGCAGTTTCTGGCGCCGTACGATCGGTGCCGGCGACAGCCGCGTCGCGGTGCGGGAAAATCGCGCGCGGCGTTCGCGCACGATGGCAAAAAACGCTGCCTGCGCGCGGGCGAGGTCGCGGCCAGTAAGCGTGCGGGCTTCATTGATGCGCCGCGACAGCGTGGCCGGCGTCAGCCTTTGGCCTTGCAGCCGCGCCCGCTTGCGGTCGACACTGACGGACAGCGCCCGGCCGAGCCTGGATGTCGCCTCATCGAGGCGTCGGCGCGGCAGCGCCAGCAATTGATCGGGCGAGGGCAGCGCACGCGCCGCCGCACGGGCAGCCTGCCGCTTGCGTTCGAAATTGCGCAGGACCGCGGCTTTCAGCCGCGCACCCAGGCTGGCAAGCGTTGCTTCAAGGTCGGCCTTCACCGGCACGGCAATTTCGGCCGCGCCTGTCGGTGTCGGCGCCCGCACATCCGCGACGAGGTCGATCAGCGTCCAGTCCGTCTCATGGCCGACAGCCGAGATCACAGGAATGCCGGAAGCGGCGACGGCGCGGGCGAGGGCCTCATCGTTGAAGCCCCAAAGGTCTTCGAGACTGCCGCCGCCGCGCGCGACGATCAGCAGGTCTGGGCGCTGGATGGCGCCATCCCAGGCCAGCGCGTTGAAGCCGTTGACCGCGGCGGCCACTTCAGCGCCAGACGTCTCGCCCTGCACACGCACCGGCCAGACCAGGATATGCAGCGGAAACCGGTCCTTGATGCGATGAATGATGTCGCGGATGACGGACCCCGTCGGCGAGGTGACGACGCCGATGACGCGCGGCATGAACGGCAGCAACCGCTTGCGGCCGGTATCGAACAAGCCCTCGGCCTGCAGCCGCCGCTTGCGCTCTTCCAGCAGCGCCATCAGCGCGCCGGCGCCGGCCGGCTCCAGATTGTCGATGACGATCTGGTAGTTGGACTTGCCGGGATAGGTGGTGAGCTTGCCGGTGGCGATCACCTCCATCCCCTCTTCGGGGCGGAACTTCAGCCGGCTCATCGTGCCTTTCCATACCACGGCGTCGAGCCGCGCGCGGTCGTCCTTCAGCGCGAAATAGGCATGACCGGAGGAATGCGGCCCGCGATAGCCTGATATTTCGCCGCGCACCCGCACATTGCCGAAGACGTCCTCGACCGTGCGCTTCAGCGCGCCGGAGATCTCGCTCACCGTGTATTCGGCGGCGTTGGTGCGTGATTCGGATGCTGCGTCGCTCATCGGTCGATTGGGGGACGGTTGGGCGCCCGCGTCAAGGTGGCCATGTCAGGCCAGGCGTTCATAACCCGCATGCCTGACCCTGCCTACCAGCCGGGCAGGATCTGGTTCGGCTTGGTTCGCCGCAGCTTGGTGAAGGCGAGCGCGGCGAAGTCGAATGTCCCGGTGTCCTCGCTGAGCGGCACCGAAATATTGTCCAGGCTTTCCGAAATATGGCGGGCGAGCGCATCGACGATCTCGGGTCGTGACGTCTGGCCGCGCATGATGCCGATGCGGCAGTCGGGCAAGGCACCAAAGCCGTCGGCTTCACCCAGCACCCGCATGCCGGGCCTGAGCGCGCATTCCGGCAGCACCGAGATCGCCAGGCCCGAAAGCACCGCGGCGGTGATGACCGTGGCCGAGAAGCTGGTGAACAGAATGCGATAGTCGCGGTTCTGCTGGTCGAGCACATCGACCGCGGCGCGCCGCCAGATGCAATTCGGCCGGCCGAAGGCCATCGGCAGTGTTACCTGCTCATGCGTCGCATGGTTGGCCGAGGTGACCCACAACAGCGGTTCGCGCCGCACGACCTCCGACTGGCCGCGTACATCGTTGTGCGTCACCAGCGCCAGGTCGAGATTGCCGCGCTTGATATGCTCGACCAGCCCCGGCGTCGGCTCGCAGATGACGGTCAGTTCGACGCGCGGATTGGAGCGCGTGAACCGCGCCATGATTTCCGGCAGGAAACGGTCGGCATAGTCGTCGGGCGTGCCGATGCGGATCGTACCTTCGAGCCGCCGGTCGTCGAAAGCGGCCAGCGTTTCGCGGTTGAGGTAAAGCAGCCGCCGCGCATAGGAGAGCAGCTTGTCACCTTCCTCGGTCAGCCTGTTGGTGCGCCCGTCCTTTTCGAACAGAGGCTTGCCGAGCCGCTCCTCCAGCCGGCGCATCTGCATCGACACCGCCGACTGGGTCCGATGCACCTCCTCGGCTGCTCTTGTGAAGCTGCCGGTGTCGGCAATCGAGATGAAGGTCTGCAACTGATCGAGATCGAGCGGCGATTTCATCGATATGATCCATCACTAGTGTTGATGCCTAGGATTAGAAACATTCGTTGGATTAATCAATCGCATCATGGCAAATTCGCATTGTCCACATGAAAGCATGTGAATTGGGACCGGAACGGCCGCTGTCGCCAGCGCCGATTGCTTGGTTTCGCCCGTTCGAGTCTGAAGGAGACCGACAATGACCACGTTTGATTTCGCCACCGAGACCTCGCGCATCACCTCGCGTCCGGCCGTTGCGACGCGCGTGGCAAATACCGTCTCCAACATCTACCGCGCCTGGAAAAACCGCCGCGCCTTCTACCGCCTTGGCGAGATGTCGGACGCCGAACTCGCCGATATCGGCCTGACGCGCGCCGACCTGCATGTCGCCATCGACGTGCCGTTTGGCCGCGACCCGACGGCGATGTTGCGCGAAATCGCCAGCGATCGCGTCGAGACGATCGAGGACATCGCCCGCAAGGTGGCCTGATTGCCTGAGTTTCGGTCCCGTTGAACCTTTTTGCGGTTCAGTGCGACCAAGGTTCTGCAGGCTCCCCACTCCCTGCCGGTTCCCCGCCGGCCTGCCTGCATGTTGCCCGGTCCTCCCAAGGACCGGGCTTTTCTTTTTGCTTAAAACCGATCGATAAGCTCGGTGAGCCGTCCACCGGCGAAGATCAAAATCCCGAAGGCCAAAAGGCACAGAGCGAATATCCCGTAGCCGGCGCGATTACTCTCATCTAAAGGCTTCCACTGTGATGATAGCGGCTTGCCATACTTCAAGGCGTCACGAATGTTTCTATACCCGGGTGCGTCACGCGGGTTAAGGAAGTCATATCGATATACTGAGTAGACACTGCCGAGCAGTGCTGCACCCATCAACCCGTTGACGACTATCTCACCTAGAGTCATTGCTTTTTTCCGGACTACCGCCGGTCCATGTCCCGTTTGAACTGATCGAAGATCGTTTCCACGCCCTTCTGGTAGTCGTCACGCTGCTGGGCGCCGGTTTCGAACATCTTGCCGAACAGGTCGTCGAACGGATTCCTTGGCCTGCCGCTCGGATTGGCCTGTGGCTGAGGGGCCTGACGCTGCTGCGGGGGCGCTTGAGGCTGTTGCGGCGCCGGCTGGCCGCCCGGGATGCCGAAGCCGCCACCGCCGCCTTGCCGCAGCATCTCCTCGAAGATCTTTCCCAACGGATTGTCGCCATAAGGGCTTTGCGTCTGCTGAGGCTGCGCCCGACCTTGCGGCTGCGGCTGCGGCTGCGGCTGGGGCGCGCCGCCGCCGAACATGTCCTGCAGCACCTTGCCGAGCGGGTTGTCGCCATAGGGATTGGGTACCGGCTGCGGCTGGCTTTGCGGCTGTGGCGTCCCGCCGCCGAACATGTCCTGCAAAACCTTGCCGAGCGGGTTGTCCATCGGGTTCTGGGGCTGTGGCGCCTGGCGCGGCTGGGGCGCCGGGGCCTGGCCGCCTTGCCGCATCATCTGCTCGATGATCTCGCCGAGCGGATTGTTGCCGCCGCCGCCGAAACCGCCGGCGGCCTGCATCTGGTTTGTCGTCTGCTTGAACAGCCCGCCCATGACCATCGAGGCGATCGCCGGCAGCATCTGCTGCAGGATCTGCTGATTGACGCCGCTCGCTTGCGCCGCCTGGCTGGCCACGGCGCGCGACAGATCCTTCGAGCCGAACAAATGTCCGAGAATGCCGTTGCCCTCATCGACGCCTTGCGGCGAGAAGGCTCTGGTTGCGTCCTCGAAATACTTGGCGTGCTGGCCGCTGGCCATCGCCGTCATGAAGGCGCCGAGCCCATAGGGGTCGGCAGTGTTGCGTTGCAGCCCTTGCGAAAAGGCCGGCAGCAATGCGGCGACCGCCGCCTGCGTCTGCTGCATCGAAAGCCCGTATTGTTGGGCAAGGGCCTGCATGCCGTTGCCGTTCTGGGCCTGCGTCAGCATGTCGAACAAGGTAGGCATCGGCGTCTCCTCCGGAAATCCTCGCCGAAGAAGCCTAGTTCGTTTCCACTTCCGATTGAAGCTACTTTTGCCGATCAATCGGCTGCGTCAAATCCGAGGGTTAATAGGCGTATTCCATGAACACCGGCTCGATCGAGCCACCCCAGCGCGTGTGATAGGCCGACAGCATCTCCTCGGCGCTGGTTGTTCCGCGGGCCACGACTTCGTCGAGCGTGTTGAGGAAGGAGGTCTCGTCGTAGCCGTCGCGGTTCTTGCGGCCACGGTTCTTCAGGCCCATGCGCGAAATGACCATCACGTCACGGGCGATTTCGCGCAGCGTAGTGTTGCGGAAGGGCGCGGAAATGCCTTGTTCCGGCACGGCATTGCGCATCGCCAGCGTTTCTTCATACGTCCAGCTCGAGGTCAGCGCCTCGGCGGCGTCGAGTGCGGCCTCATCATAGAGCAATCCGACCCAGAAGGCCGGCAGTGCGCAGATGCGCCGCCATGGCCCGCCGTCGGCGCCGCGCATCTCGAGGAAACGCTTCAGGCGCACATCCGGGAACAGCGTCGACAGATGGTTCGCCCAGTCGCCCATAGTCGGCAGCCCGTCGGGCACTTCATTGCGCGCTGCCCCGGCCATGAACTGGCGGAAGGTGATGTGCGTCATGTCGTGATAGTGGCCGTCGCGGATAACGAAATACATCGGCACGTCGAGCGCCCATTCGACATAGTCGGCGAAACCGAAATCGGGCGAGAAGCAGAATTCGAGCAGGCCCGAGCGCTGGTTGTCGGTGTCGCGCCAGATGTCGCCGCGCCAGCTCTGCAAACCATTCGGATGGCTTTCGGTGAAGGGCGAATTGGCGAACAGCGCCGTCGACAGCGGCTGCAGCTTCAGCGACACCTGCATCTTGCGGCGCATGTCGGCCTCGCTCTCGAAGTCGAGATTCACCTGGATCGTGCAGGTGCGGTACATCATGTCGAGGCCCTTGGTGCCGACCTTGGGCATGTAGCGTGTCATGATCTCGTAGCGCGATTTCGGCATTTTCGGCGTCTCGGCCAGCGACCATTTCGGGCTGCCGCCGAGGCCGAGGAAGCGGATGCCCATCGGTTCGGCGATCTCGCGCACCTGCGCCAGATGGGCATTGCCCTCGCGGCAGGTCTGATGGATCGTCTCCAGCGGTGCGCCGGAAAGCTCGAACTGGCCGCCGGGTTCCAGCGAAATCGCCCCCTGGCCGGTCGGTTCGACCAGGCCGATGATGCGGCCGTCATCGACGATGGGATCCCAGCCGAGCTTTGACTGCATGCCTTCGAGGATGGCGCGGATGCCACGCTCGCCGCCATAGGGGACCGGCGCGTTGCCGTCGACATAGAAGGGGAATTTCTCGTGCTCGGTGCCGATGCGCCACTTGTCACGCGGCTTGTTGCCTTCGGCCAGGTGCTCGACGAGTTCGTCGAAGTCTTCGATCGGCCGAAAATCGGTTGTATCGCGCGCCATGATTGAGCCCTCAGAGGCGGCCGGACGACCGCCGGCGCTAAATGGACGAAATGTCAGCAGACGATCAAGCGAAAAATCCTGAGCCACAGGTCAACAGGAATTGAACGTTACCGCACTCTCCGTCCCTTGCAAGAGACGAGATCTCACCAGTCTCCGACTGTCGCCTGCATCACCGCGAGCGCGGCCACCGCCGCCGTATCGGCGCGCAGGATACGCGGGCCGAGCGGAATGGCGGTGACGAAGGGCAGGGCGCGCAGCATCTTGCGCTCATCGTCGGAAAAGCCGCCCTCCGGCCCGACCAGCAGCCCAAGCTTCTTTTCCTTGACCGCCTGCAGCGCGGGCAGCGGATTGTTGGTCGAAGCGTCCTCGTCGCAGAAGATCAGCCGTCGCTCCTTGTCCCAGCCGGTCAGCAGGCGGTCGAATTTTTCCGCTTCGCGCACCTCCGGCACCGCCAGGATGCCGCATTGTTCGGCGGCTTCAACGACATTGGCGCGCAGGCGATCGATCGAAGGCTTGGCCACTTGCGTGTGCTGGGTGATGACCGGCTGCAGGATGCCGGCGCCCATCTCGACCGCCTTCTGCACGAGATAGTCGAGCCGGCCCTGCTTCAGCGGCGCAAAGCAGTAGACGAGATCGGGCAGTGGCGGCTGTGGCCGTTGCAGCGCCGACACCTTCAGCCGCACCGCCCTTTTTGTTTTCGCTGATATGGCAGCCGACCACTCGCCGTCGCGGCCATTGAACACCAGGATTTCGGCGCCTTCGGCAAGCCGCAGCACATGCAGGAGATAGTGGCTCTGCTGTTGGCCGGCGTCGAACTCGATGTCTGGCCGCAGATCGTCGGGCACGAACAGACGTTGCATCTTGTAATTGGCGCGCATCGCCGAGGAATGAGCGAGCCGGCCGCCGGCGTCAAGCCTCGGCGGATGGATGCCATACCGGCCGAAAGCCATGCCGCAGCACGGCAAGCGTCGTGGCCGGCGTCAGCAGCGACAGCGTCTTACCGTTGAGCAGGCGGAAATCAGCTGGTGAGCCATATCCAGCAAAGGACCAGCGCAATGCCCTGCCGCTGCGCAAGGCATATACGCTGCCGCCATCCGTGACCATGGCGCCGTCGGGCAGGCCGACAAGGTCGTCAACAGCAACCGCCGGCGGCTTGCCGCCCGACGCCAGCCGCTCCTTGTGCAGCCGCTTGTCGACCATCGGCGCGCGCGGTTCGGCAATGCCGAAAGCCTTGCCGAAGCGGCCGACGAAATCCTTGGCCCGTTCGCGCTGGCAAAAGAAGCAGGGGCGATGCCCGGCCGCCAGTGCCGTCGCCTCGTCGAGGAAAAACAGTTCGGTCCAGCCCGCTTTACCGCCCTTCCGGTTGCGGCCCATCGGTTCGCGCCGCACATCGCGGAATTGGCAGACGCAGATGATCCAGGCCTGAAGCACCCAACGCTTTTTCTTGAGCGTCTTCGACTCGGGATCGTGGAGGATGCCGCGATTGCCGGTGAACAGGCCACGCTCGGGTACGGCGTGGATGGCGCCGAACGGATCGACCCGGTTTTGCAGTGGCATAGTTTTCTCCCGCGACACGCATCTTGGCTGCAATGCTGGCGGCATGATATCGCTGGTCCCACGTTTTTCATGTCAGTAGGGTTTTGCGATGCGGGTGCTGGTGGTCCAGAACTACGACAATACCGGCCTTGGCCAGGTTGGCGCCGCCCTTGCGGAGGCGGGCGCCGATCTCGATCTGCGTCTCCCTTACAAGGGCGATCCCCTGCCGGATGACGCGGCCGGGCATGATGCCATGATCGTGCTCGGCGGCGGCCAGAACGCGCTGGCCGACGATGATTACCCCTATTTCCCGGCACTGCTCGAACTGACCCGCGATTTTGCCGGCAAGGATCGCGCCGTGCTCGGCATCTGCCTCGGCAGCCAGCTCGTCGCTCGCGCCTTCGGCGGCGAGAACCGCATCGGTGGCGCCAACGAATTCGGCTGGCGCGGTGTGTCGCTGACGCCGGACGCCAAGGCCGATCCGGTGCTGGGCGCACTGCCGGAAAAATTTCCGATCTTCCAGTGGCACGACGACACCTTCGTTTTGCCTGAAAACGCCGTGCGGCTTGCCGGCAACGATGTCGCCGAGAACCAGGCGTTCCGCGTCGGCCGTGCCGTATACGGTTTCCAGTTCCATTTCGAGGCCGACCGCCCGATGGTCAAGGACTGGAGCACGTCCTTTGCCCCGACCATTGCCGCGCGCCATCCCGACTGGGCCGGCAAGCTCGACGGCGAAATGGCGCGCAACGGACCTGACGCGGATGCTGCCGGTCTGGCCATTGCCCGCGCCTGGGTAGCGACGATCTGACGTCCCTCTCGTTTGCTGGATTTGAAGTTTCTGCTGTTTGGGCAGCAAATCCTGACAGCGCCCTTCAGTTAAGCTGCCTTTCTGGGCCCAAATCTGAAAGATCTGCTTCATCTGTAACATGGTAACGTTTGAGGGAGACCGATTTTAGGGTTATTTTGGCCACCTCTTGCATGGCACGTTTGAAATGCGGACTCGCAAGATGAGCGTCCAGAGATTCTTGATTGACCCAGGCCTCAGACAAGCGAAACAGGTTCGGGTGAGAGATGTCCTGCCCCGTATAGTAATACAGGCAGCCTGCTTCATTTACGGTCTCTGCGGCACACGCCGTCGTCGAACGAATAAACTCTTGGATATCAGATTCCAGTACTCCAGTCGTTCCGTTGATGATGATTTGAGCTGGGGGCATGAGTTTTCCTTTCCGCCGAAATGCTGGGTGGATCTGTTGAAGTTCGACAAAAACCGAGTTGGCATACGAAGCAATGGTGTCTATTTACTCAGGCACACATTTCGCGATGCCTCTTGAACCTCCAACCAAGTACAATGCGCTCCCAACCCAGAGGTTCCGGAAGCTGGAACCATTGCCGCATTCCCTGCTCGGCAAGCGTTTATCGATTATGGGGGCTCACACCTGACCAACTGCGTGGCAAATTTGGCACGCGGCGGTGAATCCGCCTGGGGAAAACCGGTTTCATCCTTGGCTTGTGTCCGCCCGCCAGCCTAGAAGGCGCGCGCTCTGCATCTTCCATGCAACCGCGATGAACCTTTTGTGTGACCCGTGCGACACACCGTTGATACAGAACATGCCTAGAAGCGCGAAATCGTCGAAACTTTGAAGCGAATTCTTCGTTTCAACGCATTGGTAACCGCCTCGTGCACAGATGCAGAAAGCTCAACAAGAGATGACGTCCGTGAAAGCAGCGCTTCTGTCCTTTGCCATGGTATCCGCCATCGTGCTGTGCGGCCTCGGCATTTATGCCGCCGACGCAGCCAGCAACCACAACGCCGTCGACGGCTACGGCGTCACCGCCTCGCTTCGCTAAAGCCGGGGCTGCGCCACGAGCCGAGCGTCTCGTCCCTGGACGCGCCGCGCTCAAGCTTCCTTTGTCGTCCCAGGTTCCTTGATCGTCCCAGGTTCCTTGATCGTCATTGTCAGGATGCGTTTGTCCGGCCCGTCGACGACGAGCGCGGTCAACATGCCTGATTGCCAGGCGAGCGTGTCGACATTGACGCGGTTGGCCATTACCTCTGCCTCCGGCACCGGCGTGTGGCCGTGCACCACGATCTTCGGATAGAGACCAGGGTGGTTGTGGAAGACGTCGCGGATCCAGATCAGATCCTGCGGGTTTTGCCTTTCCAGCGCGATGCCGGGCCGGATGCCGGCATGGCAGAAGAAAAAGTCGCCCAGTGTCACCGAAAACGGCAGCGACCGCAGGAAGTCGATGTGGCCTTGCGGCACGGCCTCGACCAGGGCCTGATGTCCTTTGCGCACTGCGGACTCGGCCTTGCCGAACCACACGCTGGTGCCTTCACTGATCGCCACGCCGTAGGACTGCGCCGTCTGGATGCCGCCAAACCGGATGAAAAGCCCGTCCGGGTCGGGGGTCTTGAGAAAATCGAGAAAGCCGATGTCGTGATTGCCGGCCAGCATCAGATTTCGCGGGTCGCGCTCTCGCGCTTCGATCAGGAAATCGATGACGCCGTTTGAGTCCGGCCCGCGGTCGACATAGTCGCCAAGATGGATGACGCGCCAGTCGGCAGGCGCCTCCCGCTCGATCTCGGCCTTGATACGCTGATGCATGGCGGCCAGCAGGTCGAGCCGGCCGTGAACGTCGCCAATGGCGTAAAGACGCACACCTTCCGGCCCATGCGCGTCGAGAAAATGGATGCCGGGTTCTGCCAACGTCTCGTCATCTCCGTGGTCAGGCGGTCACGGGACTTAGCGCCGGAGCTGGTCCTTGCCCATGTCGGTGACCAGACGCTTTCCGCACAGCGCCAGCGTGATGTCCATCTCCTTGCGGATGATTTCCAATGCCTTGGTAACCCCTTCCTTGCCAAGCGCACCCAGGCCGTAAAGAAATGGCCGACCGATATAGGTGCCCTTGGCGCCGAGGCAGAGTGCTTTCAGCACATCCTGGCCGGAGCGGATGCCGCCATCCATATGCACTTCGATCGCGTCGCCGACCGCATCGGCAATCTCTTCCAGCACGCCGATCGACGACGACGCACCATCGAGCTGGCGCCCGCCATGGTTGGAAACGATGATCGCATCGGCGCCGGTCTTGGCCGCCATCAGCGCGTCTTCCTTGTCGAGAATGCCCTTGAGGATCAGCTTGCCGCCCCAGCGCTCCTTGATCCAGGCGACGTCCTTCCACGACAGATGCGGATCGAACTGCTCCGTCGTCCACGATGCCAGTGAGGACATGTTGCCGACGCCCTTGGCGTGACCGACAATGTTGCGGAAGGTCCGACGCTTTGTGCCGGCCATGGCGGCGCACCAGCGCGGGCGGATGGCCATGTCGACGATGTTCGTCAGCGTCAGCTTGGGTGGCGCCGAAAGCCCGTTGCGGATGTCCTTGTGGCGCTGGCCGAGAATCTGCAGGTCGAGCGTCAGCACCAACGCCGAGCATTTCGCCGCCTTTGCCCTGTCGATCAGATTGAGCACGAAATCCTTGTCGCGCAACACATAGAGCTGGAACCAGAACGGCTTGCTTGTCACCGAGGCGACATCCTCGATCGAGCAGATGCTCATCGTCGACAAGGTGAACGGCACGCCGAACTCTTCCGCTGCCTGCGCCGCCAGCATCTCGCCATTTGCGTGCTGCATGCCGGTCATGCCGGTAGGTGCCAATGCAACCGGCATTGATACTTTCTCGCCGATCATCGTCGAAGCCAGAGAACGGTTGTCCATGTCGACCAGCACGCGCTGGCGGAACTTGATCTTGCCGAAATCCTCCTCGTTGGCCCGGTAGGTGCTTTCGGTCCAGGCGCCGGAATCGGCATAGTCAAAGAACATCTTCGGCACGCGCCGGCGCGCGAGGTCCTTGAGGTCGGCGATGGTCAGGATTTGGCTCATGGGCTTCCCGTTTCGATAGCTAGGAGCGTTTGCGTGCAGGTTCGGTATCGGTGGCATCGACGCGCTGCTTCAGCCTCAGCCGCGAGACGCGCTGCCAGTCGCCGCTGCGCTCGGCCTCCGCCATCGACCGTTCGACATAGGTGATGTGGTCCATCGCCGCTTGCCGGGCAGCGGCCGGGTCGCCGGCCTTCACCGCCGCATGGATCGCCCGGTGCTGCGCAAGCAGCGCCTCTCGCGCGCCGGGCACGGTGAACACCAGCAGCCGGTTCTGGAACACCCCTTCCGACAACAGCCGATAGCAGGAGCGCAGCGTGTGCAAAAGGATGATGTTGTGCGCGCATTCGCAGATCGCGTGGTGGAACTCGACGTCGATTTCAGCCTCGTCGTCGAAGTCGCCGGTCCGGTGCGCATCGTCCATGCGTGCCATGATCTTGTCGAGCAGTGCCATGTCGTCTGGTGTGGCGCGCCGCGCCGCGTATTCAGCCGCCACCCCTTCGATCTCGCGGCGATATTCCAGATAGTCGGTCACAGCCTTGCGGTGCATCGAGATCAGGTCCGTCACCGGCTTGGTGAACAGCTGGCCGATGACATCGGCGACATGCGTGCCGCCGCCGGGCCTTGTCGTCAGAAGGCCGCGCCCTTCCAGCGCCTTCAGGGCATCCCGCAGGATCGGCCGTGACACGTCGAACTGGCGCGCAAGCTCCCGCTCGCCCGGCAACCGGTCGCCGGTACGCAGCACGCCTTCGAGGATGAGGCTCTCGATCTGCTGCACCACCTCGTCGGCAGTGCGCGAATGCTCGATCCTGGAAAAAATGTCGCTCAACAGGGTGCCTGGAAGGTGAACCGGTGCCGCGCAGGATAAAGCCTGCGTCGCCAACTGGTCAAATTATTTATCCAATTGGCCGGAGCGTGTCGATTTTGCCGCCTGACGCCATATCATCTTCGGCTAAACTTTGCTGTTTGCGTCGCCAGGCCATTGGCTCTAGAGGGACGCGGGTGCAAGAGGGTTCAGAGAAACCCAGGGGACAAGCCGTGTCAGACGACCCGTCCAATCTCGAATTCCAGCCGCGCGCCAAGGGCAGCGTCATGGGGTTTCCCGCGCATGAGGGCCGGCCCGGCGCGCTCGGCGAGGTCCATGCCCGGCCGCATCCGCTGATCGAAAAGCCGCGCGTCCTGGTGCAACTTGCCTTCATGACGGAGGGTGGCTCCGGCGTCGACATGGCCGTGCTTTCCGAACTGTCGCGACGCCTTGGCATCGCCGCGCCCGATCGCCAGGCCCGCCACCACGCCATGAAATGGGGCAAGGGTTCGCTGCGCTGGGAGCGGCATACCGAATTCTCGACCTATCTGTGGGAAGGGCCGCTCTCCGAGAGCGGCAGGACGCAGGAAGATTCGCCCTTCGGCAACGGGTTTTCGCCGCCGGGAACCGTCATCTCGGGCATCAGGCTCGAAATCCGCAAATGGACGCAAGCGAGCGAGCGGCTGATCGCCGGCTTCGATCCGACCAGTCTGTGCTACTCGCTGGTCGAGCGCGGCAACGCCGCCATCGTCACCGACTTCCGCCAGGATGGCGATGGCATGACGCGCATGCTGGTGCTCGATCGCGGCCTGACCCCGGCCCGCACCGGCGCGTTGTCACAGCGGCTGATCGACATCGAAACCTATCGCACGTTGGCCATGCTTGGCCTGCCACTGGCGCTGAACCTGTCCGGCCGCGCCCGCCGCATCGAGGACCGGCTGGCGCAAACCACGCTGGAGATGAAGGTCACCGAGACCCGCGACAGCCAGACCTTGCTGGCCGACCTGACCGAGCTTGCCGCGGAGCTGGAGGCGGACGCGGCGTCGAGCCTCTACCGCTTTGGCGCCAGCCGCGCCTATGACGGCATCGTCGTCGAGCGGCTGGAAGCGCTCGAGGAAGAAGCCGTGCCCGGCTACGACACCTGGGGTGGTTTTTTGCAGCGCCGCGTGGCACCCGCCATGCGCACCTGCCGCTCGGTCGAGGAGCGGCAAGCCAATCTCTCGCGAAAACTGACCCGCGCCACGACGCTGCTGCGCACCTGGGTCGATGTCGAGGTCGAGAAGCAGAACCGCGACCTGCTTGCCTCGATGAACAACCGCGCCCGTCTGCAACTGCGCCTGCAGCAGACCGTCGAAGGCCTCTCGGTCGCCGCCGTCTCCTACTATGTCGTCGGCCTCATCGGCTATGTCGCCAAGGGCGCCTCGATCTTCGGCCATGCCTTCGCGCCGGAGGTCATTACCGCCGCTTCGGTGCCGGTCGCGATCCTGCTGGTCTGGTGGGGCGTGCGTCGCGTGCGGCGAATGCATTCCGAGCCAGGCAAGCTGGCGGGCGAATAGATCTGCTCACCCTCCCCCTTGTGGGGAGGGTCGGCTCATGATCGCAGCGAAGCGAAGATCGTGAGACGGGGTGGGGGTCCTCGTAGAGCGCTGCGCTGACCCCCACCCCGCTCACTTCGTTCGCGACCCTCCCCACAAGGGGGAGGGTGAAGAGCGGCAGATTGACGCTGCGGAAGACAATCCCGGCGTGGGTTTTGCGATTTTGGTCAAGGCAGGGTTTGCAACAGTCCTCTCTGACTGGTAAAAGATTTTGACCAGTGATGCGAAACGAGGCTGCTGATGTCCGGCCTGGCCATGCCGAAACCAGACGACGCCACAATGCGCCGGCGCGACGAGATTGTCGCCGACATGCGCATCATCGTGCCGGGCGAGGGCGTCGTCGACGCCGCCAATTCCATGCGTGCCTTCGAGAGCGATGGCCTGACCGCCTATCGGCAGCTGCCGCTGGTTGTCGTGCTGCCGCAAACGGTGGCGCAGGTTTC
This sequence comes from Mesorhizobium loti, assembly GCA_014189435.1. Classification (NCBI taxonomy): domain Bacteria; kingdom Pseudomonadati; phylum Pseudomonadota; class Alphaproteobacteria; order Hyphomicrobiales; family Phyllobacteriaceae; genus Mesorhizobium; species Mesorhizobium loti. Next base: position 4,706,176 of record CP050293.1, on the reverse strand, counting down.
GCGCGTGCTGAAATACTGCAACGACCGCAACATCCGCGTCGTGCCGCGCGGCTCCGGCACCTCGCTGTCAGGCGGTGCGCTGCCGCTCGAGGACGCGGTGCTGCTGGTCATGAGCCGCTTCAACCGCATCCTTGCGATCGACTTTCCCAATCGCGTCGTCGTCGCCCAGCCGGGCGTCACCAATCTCGGCATCACCACCGCCGTCGAGCAGGAGGGCTTCTACTACGCCCCCGATCCATCCTCCCAGATCGCCTGCTCGATCGGCGGCAATGTCGCGGAAAATTCCGGTGGCGTGCACTGCCTGAAATATGGCCTCACCGCCAACAATGTACTGGGCATCGAAATGGTGCTGATGAACGGTGAAGTGGTGCGGTTGGGCGGCAGCCACCTCGATGCGGAAGGTTATGACTTGCTCGGCGTCATGACCGGTTCCGAAGGCCTGCTCGGCGTCGTCACCGAGGTCACCGTGCGCATCCTGAAGAAGCCTGAGACGGCACGCGCGCTGCTGATCGGCTTTCCGACCAGCGAGCAGGGCGGCCAGTGCGTCGCCGACATCATCGGCGCCGGCATCATTCCGGGCGGCATGGAGATGATGGATCGGCCGGCAATCCACGCGGCGGAAGATTTCGTCCATGCCGGCTATCCCCTCGATGTCGAGGCGCTGCTGATCGTCGAGCTCGACGGGCCGGGCGTCGAGGTCGATCATCTGATCGGTCTCGTCGAGGCGATCGCCTACAAGAACGGCTCGACCACCTGCCGCATATCGCAGTCGGAGCAGGAGCGGCTGGGTTTCTGGGCCGGCCGCAAGGCGGCATTCCCAGCGGTCGGCCGCATCTCGCCCGACTATTACTGCATGGACGGCACCATCCCGCGCAAGGAACTGCCGCGTGTGCTCGCAGGCATGCGCGAGCTGTCGGAGAAATACGGCCTCGGCGTCGCCAATGTCTTTCATGCCGGCGACGGCAATCTGCATCCGCTGATCCTCTACGATGCCAACGTGCCGGGCGAACTCGACAAGGCCGAAAGCTTCGGCGCCGACATATTGCGGCTCTGCGTCAAGGTCGGCGGCGTGCTCACCGGCGAGCACGGGGTGGGCGTGGAAAAACGCGACCTGATGCCGGAAATGTTCACCCAGGTCGACCTCGACCAGCAGATGCGCGTCAAATGCGCCTTCGATCCCAACCATCTGCTCAACCCGGGAAAAGTCTTCCCGCAACTGCGCCGCTGCGCCGAGCTTGGGCGCATGCACATTTCGGGCGGCAAGCTGCCGTTCCCGGACATTCCGAGGTTTTGATGACGTCAGAAGTCGGCATGTCGGCGTTCCTTCGCGCCCCCCTCTGTCCTGCCGGACATCTCCCCCACAAGGGGGAGATTGGGCGCAGTCTCGGCTTTCGCCAATCTCCAGCGTTGCAAGAGAGGCGCGGCTGCCGGAACTGCCAATCTCCCCCCTTGTGGGGGAGATGTCCGGCAGGACAGAGGGGGGCGTGAAGGATCACGACGTCTCCGCATTCGCCGACGGTGCGTCGATCCCATGACCACCTTCACCCCAACCACGTCGGAAGAAGTCCTGTCCACCGTCGCCTGGGCCGTGGCGGAAGGCTCGCCGCTGGAAATCCTCGGCCATGGTTCGAAGCGCGGCATTGGTCGCCCGCTGCAAACCGAACACACGCTCGACCTGTCGAGGCTCACCGGCGTCACGCTTTACGAACCGGCTGAACTGGTGCTGTCGGCCAAGGCCGGCACGCCGCTGGCCGACATTGAGAAGCTGTTGGCGGAAAACGGCCAGCAACTTGCCTTCGAGCCGATGGACTACGGCCCGCTGCTTGGCGGCGAGCCGGGAAAAGGCACGCTCGGCGGTGTGCTCGCCGCGAACCTCTCCGGCCCGCGCCGGCTGAAGGCGGGTGCTGCGCGCGATCATATTCTGGGCATCAATGTGGTGTCCGGGCGTGGCGAGGCCTTCAAGTCGGGCGGCCGCGTGGTCAAGAACGTCACCGGCTATGACATGTCCAAGCTGATGGCCAACAGCTGGGGCACGCTGGTCGTGTTCACCGACGTCACCTTCAAAGTGCTGCCCGCCGCCGAAACCGAAGTCACGCTCGCCATCCGTGGCCTGCTCGACGATGCGGCTGCCGCCGCCATGGCCATGGCGCTCGGTTCGAGTGCTGAAGTGTCGAGTGCCGCCCATCTGCCGGAGCGGATCGCTGGGCGCGTCGCCGGCGGCAGTCTCGGCAACGAGGCCGCCACGCTGCTGCGTGTCGAAGGTTTCGGCCCGTCGGTCGCCTACCGCATCGCCGCGCTGAAAACGCTGCTCGGCAATGCCGGGCCGCTGGAGGAGATTGCCGGCGAAGCCTCACGGCTGATCTGGCGCGATGTGCGCGATTGCAAGCCCTTCGCCGACAACAGCGAGAAACCGGTCTGGCGGGTGTCGATGACACCGGGAGAAGGCCACCAGATGGTTCTGACGCTGCGCATGCAAGCCGCCGTCAGCGCCTTCTATGACTGGCAGGGCGGGCTGGTATGGCTGCGCATGGAAGAGGGCGACCCGGAAGCCGCTCTGCTGCGCGGGCTGTTGAGAAAACATGGCGGCGGCCATGCGACGCTGGTGCGCGCGGCACCCTCCCATCGCGCCGCCTTGCCGGTGTTCGAGCCGCAGTCGCCCGCCCTGGCCGCATTGGCGGCGCGCCTGAAGCAGGAATTCGACCCCAAGAACATCCTCAATCCCGGCCGAATGGCCTAGGATCCAACGCGATGCAGACCAATTTTTCGCTTGCCCAGCTTGCCGATCCGCATGTCGCGGAGTCGGAAAAGATCCTGCGCAAATGCGTGCATTGCGGCTTCTGCACCGCCACCTGCCCGACCTATGTGACGCTCGGCAACGAGCTCGATTCACCGCGCGGGCGCATCTACCTGATCAAGGACATGCTGGAGAACGGCCGTCCGGCCGACAAGGAAATCGTCACCCATATCGATCGGTGCCTGTCGTGCCTCGCCTGCATGACGACGTGCCCGTCAGGCGTCAACTACATGCATCTTGTCGACCATGCGCGTGCCCATATCCAGGAGACCTACACGCGGCCGCTGCTCGACCGCCTGACCCGCGCCATGCTGGCCTTCGTGCTGCCCTATCCCCAGCGCTTTCGCGCGGCACTCAGACTGGCGAAGCTGGGCAAGCCGTTCATTGGCCTGTTCGACAAGGTCCCGGCGCTGAAACCGCTCAGTGCGATGCTCAAACTCGCCCCGGCCTCGATCCCCACAGCCTCACCGATGGCTTCAACTGGCATCCATGCCGGGCAGGGGACGAAAAAAGGCCGTGTCGCCATCCTCACCGGCTGCGCGCAATCGGTGCTCGATCCCGCCATCAACGAGACGACGATTTCACTGCTGACGCGGCTCGGCGTCGAGGTTGTGGTGCCGCCGGGCGAAGGCTGCTGCGGTGCGCTGGTCCATCACATGGGGCGCGAGGAAGCCGCCCTTGCCTCTGCCAGGCAGAATGTCGACGCCTGGACGCGCGCCATCGACCAAGCGGGGCTCGATGCCATCGTCATCACCGCGTCCGGCTGCGGCACGACGATCAAGGACTACGGTTTCATGCTGCGACTGGACCCGGCCTATGCCGACAAGGCCGCGCGCGTCTCGGCACTGGCCAAGGACATCACCGAATATCTCTCGACCTTCGATCTGCCCGAACCGGTGCGCAAACCTGGCACGGTGGTCGCCTATCACTCGGCCTGCTCGATGCAGCACGGCCAGAAGATCATTCGCCAGCCGAAGGAGTTGCTGGCCAAGGCCGGCTTCATCGTGCGCGAACCGCGCGAGGGCCATCTCTGCTGCGGCTCCGCCGGCACCTACAACATCCTGCAGTCCGAGATTTCGGCAAAGCTGCGCGACCGCAAGGTGAAAAACATCGAGGCGACGGGTGCGTCGATCGTTGCCACCGGCAACATCGGCTGCATCACGCAGATCGCCTCGGCAGCGAAGCTGCCGGTGGTGCACACGATCAAGCTGCTCGACTGGGCCTATGGCGGGCCAAAGCCGGAAGGTGTTCTGGAGAGCCCGATCGCAGCGGAATAGGGCGCCCGGCCCGGCGCTACTCCGCCGCGAGCCTGTCGGCTGTGCCGTAGGTCGCCTCATAAAGCGCGCGCTGTCGGCTGAGCGCCACCATCGTGTTGCGCAGCAGGATGGCGACCGTGATCGGGCCGACGCCGCCCGGCACCGGCGTGATCCAGGATGCAACCTCGCGCACGCTTTCGGTGTCGACGTCGCCGACGATACGGCTGGAGCCGTCAGGGCCGATCTCGGAATTGATGCCAATGTCGATGACGGCAGCGCCCGGCTTGACCATGTCGGCCTTGATCAGCCGCGGCTTGCCGACGGCAACGAACAGCGCGTCGGCGCGCCGCGCATGGGCGGCGACCGATCGGGTCATGTGGTGGCAGACCGTGACCGTCGCGCCTTCGCTCATCAACAGGAAGGCGATCGGCTTGCCGACGATTTCCGAATGGCCGACGATGACGACTTCCAGCCCCTTGAGGTCGAGGCCGGTCTCCTTGAGCAGCTCGACCGAGGCGGCCGCCGTGCAAGGCGCGAGGTCGAGCTGATTGTAGACGATGTTGCCGATCGAGGCCGGATGCATGCCTTCGACATCCTTCAGCGGATGCACCGCCGCCTGCAGCATCCTGATCGGGATGTTTACGGGCACCGGCCGCTGGATGATGATGCCGGTGACGCGCGGATCGGCGTTCAGGCCGTGGATCGCTGCTTCCAGTTCGCCTGACGTGATGGTGGCGGGAAAGCGCCGTTCCTCGAAATCGATGCCGGCGAGCTGCGCCTTGGCGCGCTGGTTGCGCACATAGACGTCCACCGCATCGGTGTCGCCGACGGTGATCGAGATCAGCTTGGGTGGAAAACCCTCGGCTTTGGCTATCGCGGCATCCTCGCGCACGGCGGCGATGATGCGCTGGGCGACCGGGCCGCCTCTGAGATAGCGGCTGTCATCGGACAGGGGCATGAATGGACTCTCTGGCTGGTACGTGCCGCCGAGATAGCAAAAGAATTCGGCGAAGGGCAGCATGAAAGCGAACCGCCATGCCCTCGGCGCGACGTTCGGGCGCAGCCTTGCCTGCTGTCAGGCCAATTTTACTCGAAAACGGAAAGGGCAGCGCGGTTTCCCGTGCTGCCCTTCCTGACCGGCCGCATCCCCATACGGCCCGTCCCCCGTATCCCTAAACTGGCCTCGAAAAGCGGATTGCTTTGCCGGCCAAGTGATTCGCAAGAACTATTATATCACCTCGACCGTGGTTCCGACATTGACGCGTTCATAGAGGTCGACGACGTCCTCATTGCGCATGCGGATGCAGCCAGAGGACACCGCGCCGCCGATCGTCCACGGCTGGTTGGTGCCGTGGATGCGGTACTCTGTCGTGCCGAGATAGAGCGCACGCGCGCCAAGCGGGTTCTCCATGCCGCCGGCCAGATAGGTCGGCAAATAGCGGCCCTTGGCGGCTTCGCGCTTGATCATTTCCGCCGGCGGGCGCCAGTCCGGCCATTCGCGCTTGTTGGTGATCTTGTGCGTGCCCGACCACTCGAAGCCGGGTTTGCCGGTGCCGACGCCATAGCGCCGCGCTTTGCCGTTCTTCTCGACCAGGAAGAGGAAATTCTGCGTGGTGTCGATGACGATCGTGCCCGGCTTCTGCGCGCCGTCATAGGCGACTTCCTGCGGCAGGTAGATCGGGTTGATCTGCGGACGCATGACCATGCGCTTGGCCGGCGCCTGCACGCCCGCCGTCTGCACCCGGTCGGGCTGCGCCGGTTGCGCGGTGCGCAGGCGCGGCTGCTGCACGACCTGGCGATTCTGCCGGACGATGCCGGGCGCATGGCCAAGCTGCAGCACCCAGGGTGCGGAAAGGTCGGGGCTCACCATCACCGGAGGCCTGTCGGCATAGCGGTCGCCGGCTGTGGAGGGCGTGACGCCGGCGGCAAACACAGCCACCGCGCCGAGCACGGGAAACAGAACTGTCTTCATCGGAACGCACCTTGATCGTCGAACACAAAACGGGTGGAAACGCCCGCCCGGTTCGGCGATCATTGGCGCGCAAGCAGCAACCGAAACATGAATCGGAATGCGTAAAATGCGCAAGTGTCGGTAAACCTTTTGGTGTGGTTACCGCCGGGTTCAGGAATCTGGTAAAGCCGCAGTAAATACAGCGCAAAAGCGCATTAACGAACGGATCTTGGCTTATGGACAAGGAAAACACCGGTCTGCTCGCCGGTCCCGACGGTGTCGCGCGCTGCTTCTGGCACGGCAATCTGCCCGACTATCTGCACTATCACGATCATGAATGGGGCCGGCCTGTCGCCGATGACCGCAGGCTGTTCGAAAAGATCTGCCTCGAAGGCTTTCAGTCGGGCCTGTCGTGGCTGACCATCCTGCGCAAGCGGGAGAATTTTCGCGAAGCCTTCGCCAATTTCGAATTCGACAAGGTCGCCGCTTTCACCGACAAGGATGTCGAGCGCCTGCTCGGCAATGCCGGCATCATCCGCCATCGCGGCAAGATCGTCTCGACCATCAACAACGCCAAGCGCGCCCGCGAGATGGCCGATGAGTTCGGCTCGCTGGCCGCCTGGTTCTGGAAGTTCGAACCCGGCAAGGACGAGCGGCCGGTGATCGTCGATCTCGTCCATCTGCGCGCCAACCCGACCACGGCGATCTCGGTGCGGATTTCGAAGGAGTTGAAGAAGCGCGGCTGGAGCTTCGTCGGGCCCACCACGGTCTACGCCTTCATGCAGGCGATGGGTCTGGTCAACGACCACCTCGAGGGCTGCGTCTGCCGCAAAGAGGTCGAGAAGCAGCGGAAGGCCTTCAAAAGGCCGAAGTAGGGCTCCCTACCTCCCCCTTGCGGGGAGGTCGCGCCGAAGGCGCGGGTGGTGGGAGCTTCAGGTGCCGTTGGCGCTGGCCAGCACCAAGCCGGCGACGATCGCCACCACCGTGGCCACGGTCGGGTAGATCACCAGCAGGCCGGTTATCAACGCGTCGCGCATGGAAGGTCCCTTGCCGGTGTCGGCGGGTACTTCGAACGGGCCGGCAGCCTGGCTGACCATTTTCGGAGCGTGGATGTCGGCCGGGCGCAAGCGTGCGGGCAATTCGGCATCGCTGTCGATGGCATGAAATCTTGCTCTGCTGGTCATGGCCGCGAACCCCCCGTTTCGGCGCGTTTATCGGCTGCGATTGTGTCGGCACGATGCCGCGCCCATGGCGGGATTGTTTCATTTTCGGTGCGGTTTTGTTGCAGGGGGGCTCAACTGGCGGCCTTGATAGGGGCCGATACCTTCATCGCTTTGCGCTGCCCCTCATCGCCCTGCCGGGCACTTCTCCCCGTATAGTGACGGGGAGAAGGACGCCTCCATCGATGATTTCGCCAATATCGAGCGTTGCTGAGAGGGCGCCGAGGGTTGCGACAACTCCCTTCTCCCCGTCACTATACGGGGAGAAGGTGCCGGCAGGCGGATGAGGGGCGGCGCAGCCTTACCGGAACTGTCCCCATGGGCAGAAGGCTTGCCAACCCTTGCCGCACCAAGCCGCTTCGGCTAGGACACGCGCACTCGAAACAAGTCCGCATTTATCCAACAAAAAGACCCCAGCTCATGGCCGACAAATCGGAAAAGACGAAAGCGCGACTGCCGCGCGGTTTTGCCGACCGCAGCGCTGAAGACATCCGCGCCGTCGAGAAGATGATGGCGACGATCCGCTCGGTCTATGAGCTTTACGGTTTCGAACCGGCCGACCAACCGCTGATCGAATACACCGATGCGCTCGGAAAATTCCTGCCCGACCAGGACCGGCCGAACGAAGGCGTCTTCTCCTTCCAGGATGACGACGACCAATGGCTGTCGCTGCGCTATGATTTGACCGCGCCGACGGCGCGCTTTGTCGCCGAGAATTACGAGCGCCTGCCCAAACCCTATCGCAGCTATCGCTCCGGCTGGGTGTTCCGCAACGAGAAGCCAGGCCCCGGCCGCTTCCGCCAGTTCATGCAGTTCGATGCCGACACGATCGGCACGCCGGGCGTGGCCGCCGACGCCGAGATGGCCATGATGATGGCCGACGTCATGGAAGCGCTCGGCATCAAGCGCGGCGACTACGTCATCCGCGTCAACAACCGCAAGGTTCTCGACGGCGTGCTGGAGGCGATCGGCCTTGGCGGCGAGGAGAATGCCGGCCGCCGGCTGACGGTGCTGCGGGCGATAGACAAGCTCGACAAGCTCGGGCCGGAAGGTGTGAAGCTTTTGCTCGGCCCGGGGCGCTGGGATGGCGGCAAGGAAGGCGAGGGCGACTTCGCCAAGGGCGCCGGGTTGAACAACGGGCAAGCCGAGGCGGTTCTTCTCGCGACAGCGAGGACCATACAGGCCGGCCAGGATTCCATGGTCAATTCGAACGCGACCTATCAGGAAGGCGTTGGAGAACTTACGACGATTGAAGCCCTGGTCCGGGCGGCAGGATATGGCGAGGACCGTATTGCCATGGACCGCTCGGTCGTGCGTGGCCTCGAATATTACACCGGCCCGGTCTTCGAGGCCGAGCTGCTGGCCGAGATCCCCAATGAGGACGGCCAGATCGTGCGTTTCGGCTCGGTCGGTGGCGGCGGCCGCTATGACGGACTGGTCTCGCGCTTTCGCGGCGAGCCGGTGCCGGCGACCGGCTTTTCCATAGGCGTCTCCCGGTTGATGACCGCACTGAAGAATCTTGGCAAGCTCGACAGCACGGACGTGATCGCGCCGGTCGTCGTGCTGGTGATGGACAGGGACACCGACAGCCTCGGCCGCTACCAGAAGATGGTGTCGGAACTGCGTGCCGCCGGCATCCGCTCGGAAATGTATCTCGGCGGCGCCGGCATGAAGGCGCAGCTCAAATATGCCGACCGGCGCGGCTGCCCGGTCGCCATCATCCAGGGCGGCGATGAACGCGCCAAGGGCGAGCTGCAGATCAAGGACCTGATCGAAGGCGCGCGCATGTCGGCCGAGATCACCGACAACGCCGAATGGCGCGCCGCCCGCCCGGCGCAGGTGACCGTGGCGGAGGGCGAGCTGGTCGCCGAGGTGAGGAAGATCCTGGCGGCGCAGGCTGAGGAGAGGGCGCGTGGCAAGTAGAGGCCGCGTTCTGTCGCGCCCCCTCTGTCCTGCCGGACATCTCCCCCACGAGGGGGAGATTGGCCGTTTCATCTGCCTCGCTTTTCTTGCAGCGTAGGCGATTGGCGAAATCCGTCGCGACATCCAATCTCCCCCCTCGTGGGGGAGATGTCCGGCAGGACAGAGGGGGGCGCCGTAGAGCGCCGACCTTAAGTCGACCCGCTGATCTCAAACCAGTGGGTCGTTCGATACGGAGGCCAAATTGACCTCCCGCTACCCCGCAATATCAGTCGACATCATCAACCTCTTCGCCACCCGCAACACGCATGCGGTCGAGGTTGCCGTACTGCAGCCGGCCGACCCCTTCCTCGACATGGCCGGCGAGGATTTGCGCCGCCGCATCTTCCTCACCGAAAGCGAGACCGGCCAGACATTGTGCCTGCGGCCGGAATTCACCATTCCGGTCTGCCTTGATCACATAAGTTCGCAGGCCGGCACGCCGCGCCGCTATTCCTACCTCGGCGAGGTGTTTCGCCAGCACCGCGAAGGCGGCAATGAGTTCTTCCAGGCCGGCATCGAGGATCTCGGCGACCGCGATACGGCTGAAGCCGATGCTCGCTCGCTGGCCGACGCGCACGCGCTGCTGTCGCTGGTGCTGCCTGGTCAGGCACTGGCGATCACGCTCGGCGACCAGACCATTTTCGAGGCTGTGCTGGCCGCCCTTGGCCTGCCGCGCGGCTGGCGCATGCGCCTTGCCCGCGCCTTCGGCTCGGCACCGATGCTTGAGGTGGCACTCGCCGATCTTGCCAACCCGCCGCGCAACAGCCAGCTCTCCGGCCCGGTGGCCGCTCTCGTCCTTGACGGCGACCTGGACGGTCTTTCCGCCCACATCGCCGGCGGCATGGAAGAGGCGGGCCTGTCGGCCTCCGCCGGGCGTTCGCCATCCGATATTGCCCGGCGGCTGATCGAGAAAGCCGAATTGCGCAGCGTGCGGCTGTCGAACGAGGCTTTTTCCGCGCTGAAAAGTTTTCTGGCAATCGACGTTCCGCTTGATGGTGCGGCCCAGGCGCTGGCGACCTTCGCCACCGGTGCCGGGCTTTCGCTCGATACCGCGCTGGAGAAGTTCGCTGCCCGCGCCAGGGCGATCGAGACGCACGGCCTTCCGGCTGGAAAAATCCGCTACGACGCCGCCTTCGGCCGCCCGCTCGACTACTACACCGGCCTGGTTTTCGAAATCGCGGCCGACAATGGCGACCGGCCGCTGGCCGGTGGCGGCCGCTATGACCGGCTGCTGACCTTGCTCGGCGCGAAAACGCCGATCCCCGGCGTTGGCTTTTCCGTCTGGCTCGACCGTATCGAGGCATTGCGGGAGACGGCGCCATGATCACGCTGGCGGTTCCGTCGAAAGGCCGGCTGAAGGAACAGGCGCTGGAAGTGCTGGCCAAGGCCGGGTTCGCCGTCAGCCTGCCCGGCGACGAGCGCAAGTACCACGCCCGCGTCGAAGGCCTGGACAATGTCGAAGTGGTGTTCCTGTCGGCTTCCGAGATTGCTGGCGAGATCGGCCAGGGTGCGGTCGATCTCGGCATCACCGGCGAAGACCTGGTGCGCGAGAACCTCGCCGACTGGGAAACGCGCGCTGAAATCATTGCCCATCTCGGCTTCGGCCATGCCGATGTCGTGGTGGCCGTGCCCGACATCTGGCTCGATGTCGACACCATGGCCGATCTCGACGACGTCGCCGCCGATTTTCGCCAGCGCCATGGCCGGCGGCTGCGCATTGCCACCAAATACTGGCGGCTGACCCAGCAATTCTTCTCGCAGAAGCATGGCATCCAGGTCTATCGCATCGTCGAAAGTCTCGGTGCCACCGAAGGCGCGCCGGCGGCCGGGCTGGCCGATGTCATCGTCGACATCACCACGTCAGGCTCGACGCTGCGCGCCAATCATCTCAAGGTGCTGGGCGATGGCCTCGTCCTGCGCTCGCAGGCCTGTCTTGTGGCGTCGAGGAAAGATCGTTCCGCCGCGGATGAGGCGCTCGTGCGCGATATCGCTGCGAAGATGGCTTCCATAATCGCCTAACGGCGGCGCTATCCCCCTCTCCGTCTCGGGCTTCGCCCGATCCACCTCTCCCCCATTTCATGGGAGCGAGGAAACGCCAACTGTCGGGGTTGCGCCCTTTGAAAGCTTGAGTTCCTCGCCCCCACGGACGTGGGGAGAGGTGGCTCGGCGAAGCCGAGACGGAGAGGGTGGCGCTGCCATATGCGATTGCCCTCGGGCAGAGCAGAAGAGTGGACCCGGGATGGAGGCCCCCTAGGCCTTCCAGTACCATCGGCGGGATTTCCTCCATCCCGGCAGGCTGATAGGCTCGGCCGATCCCGGGAGGAGAGAGCGATGCCAGTCAATCTCGACGAGCTGAAGAACGCCACCAATCTGCGCGGACGCGGAGCGCGCAATGGCGGCACCTTCGTGGCACCCGTCGACGGCAAGGCGCATGTCTCAGGCGAGCGCGGCGTGCCGCTGCTCAACAAGACAATTCCCGCGCTGTTTTCCGACACAGCCAGCAAATATGCCACGCAAGACGCCGCCGTCTTCGTCGACCAAGACAAGCGCTTCACCTGGAGCGAACTGTCGGACACCGTCGACGCTCTGGCCGCCGGCTTCCTGGCACTGGGCCTCGAAAAAGGCGACCGCGTCGGCATCTGGTCGCCCAACCGCTGGGAATGGCTGGTGACGCAATTCGCCACCGCCCGCATCGGCCTGATCCTGGTCAACATCAACCCCGCCTACCGGCTGACCGAACTCGAATACGCTTTGAACAAGGTCGGCTGCAAGGCGTTGGTCACGGCGGCCAAATTCAAGACCTCCGATTATCTCGGCATGATCGAGACGCTGGCGCCGGAGATTGCGAAGGCCACGCCGGGCAAGCTCAAGGCGCAAAAACTGCCTGATCTGAAGATCGTCATCCGCATGGGTGACGAAAACTCGCCCGGCATGTTCAATTTCGGTGATGTGCTGGCCATGGCCGGCCGCGACGAGCATGACAGCCTCGACCGCATTTCCGAGGGGTTGAAGCCCGGCGACGCCATCAACATCCAGTTCACCTCAGGCACCACGGGCGCGCCCAAGGGCGCGACGCTGACCCACAACAACATCGTCAACAACGGCAATTTCGTCACCTCGGCGATCAAACTGACCGTCGACGACCGGCTCTGCATCCCGGTGCCGCTCTATCACTGCTTCGGCATGTCGATGGGCACGATGGGCTGCGTGTCGAAGGGCGCCACCATGGTATTCCCGGGCGAGGGGTTCGACCCCGGCGCCACGCTGAAGGCGGTGGCGCAGGAGCGCTGCACCGGTCTCTATGGCGTGCCGACCATGTTCGTAGCCCTGCTCGATCATCCGGACTTCCAGTCTTTCGATCTCACCAGCCTGCGCACCGGCATCATGGCCGGCTCGCCCTGCCCGATCGAGGTGATGAAGAAGGTGGTGTCGCTGATGCATATGGAACAGGTGACCATCGCCTATGGCATGACCGAGACCAGCCCGGTCTCGTTCCAGAGCGGCGTCGACGACCCGCTGGAAAAGCGCGTCTCGACGGTCGGGCGCATCCACCCGCATGTCGAGGTCAAGGCGGTCGATGCCGATGGCGCCACCGTCGCCGTCGGCGCGCCGGGTGAGCTCTGCACCCGCGGCTATTCGGTGATGAAGGGCTACTGGGACGACGAGGAGAAGACCCGCGAGGCGATAGACACCGACGGCTGGATGCACACCGGCGACCTCGCCACCATCGATGCCGAGGGCTATTGCAACATCGTCGGTCGGGTCAAGGACATGGTCATTCGCGGCGGCGAGAACGTCTATCCCAGAGAGGTCGAGGAATTCCTCTACCGCCATCCCAAGGTCAGGGAAGTGCAGGTGTTCGGCATTCCCGACGCCAAATACGGCGAGGAACTCTGCGCCTGGATCGTTCTCAAGCCCGGCCAGATCGCCACCGAGCAGGAGATCAAGAACTTCTGCGCCGGCCAGATCGCCCACTACAAGATCCCCCGCCACATCCGCTTCCGCAGCGAATTGCCGATGACGGTGACCGGCAAGCCGCAGAAGTTCTTGATGCGCGAGGCGATGGTGGAGGAGTTGGGACTGGTGACGCAGAAGACGGCTTGAGGGGTTGGGCGCCTCGATTTTGTCGTTGCGCTCAATAATGCCAGGGACGCGCGACCTTGCGGCATCTTCAGGAGCCGCAGGTCGGTGTCGTTTGCCGGAGTCGATGACATTGGCTGAGGCGCTCCCCACAGGCTTCCCGCAAGGTTCGCAGAAACACATGAGGGCTTGAATGAGTGGTTTCGGACGATCGGCGATTTCCTACGCGATGCCCCTCGCTGCGCTGGCGATGGCTGTCGCGGTCAGAGCCAGCGGGCTGTCGGTAGACCAGGGTTCGCTGAACGCCAGGATCGTTGTCGGTGCGCTGTCGAGCGCGATCATGTTCGTCACCATTTTCGTGGTGCTCGACCACGCCGAGGCGGTGGCTCGGCGGGTAGGGGAGCCGTACGGCACGCTGGTGCTGACCTTTGCCGTCACGGCAATCGAAGTGTCGATCATTGTTTCCATGATGCTGCATGGAGAGAACAACCCGACGTTGGCACGGGAGTCCGTCTTCTCGACGGTGATGATCACGTCCACCGGCGTTGTCGGCATGTGTCTCGCGCTTGGCGGTTGGCGTCATCGCAAGCAGGCCATCGTGCGGCAAGGGACCAGTGCCTATCTGGCGGTTCTGATCGCGCTGACCGTCATGACGCTTATTCTGCCGACCTACACCCAGACGACGGATCCGGGCACGTTTTCGGCAGCCCAACTTGGTTTCGTTAGCGTCCTTTCAGTGCTGCTCTATGCAAGCTTCGTGTTCGCGCAGACCGTCCGGCACCGGGAAGACTTTATTCAGGGACAACCACACGACGTTCCGGTGAGCGCTGCCCCTCACGAGAACATCTCTGCCAGCGCTCTGCTGCTGATGGCCGGGCTGATCGGAATTGTCATGCTCGCCGAGCAGGTCGCGGCAAGCGTCGAAGATACGCTCGTTGCCTACCAGGTGACCCAGGCTGACAGCATTGTGGGGGCAATGATCGCGGGGCTGGTGTTGATGCCGGAGGCCATTTCGGCGGTGCGCGCTTCACTCAACAACGAGCTGCAGCGCGGCTTGAATGTCGCGATGGGTTCGGCTTGCGCCACGATCGGCCTGACCATACCCGGAGTCGCAGCCGCCAGCCTGTTGACGGGGAGAGGACTGACCCTGGGGCTGCCGGCTGCTGATGCGGTCCTTTTGGTCTTGGCGCTTTTCATATGCAATGTAAGCTTCAGCACTGAAAGAACGACGTTCTTGACCGGAATGGTCCATCTTGTAGTATTTTTTACTTATGTATTTCTGATATTTATACCATGAGAGCTTTGGTGTAAGCGAAGCGCCGGGGGGCGGCATCCTTCGTTACCTCAGACCGCGGATTTGAGGTGGTCGATGAAGGCGCGCAGCTTCGGCAGGATCTGGCGTTTGCCGGGATGATAGAGGAAGACGCCCGGTGTCGTGGCGGCGACGCTGTCCAGCACCGATTTCAGTTTTCCCTGGGCAATCGGACCTTCGGCGACGGGTCGAGGCGTCTGCGCCAGCCCAACCCCCTGCATCGCAGCCCCCAGCAACGTCGGATAGTCGTGCGCGATCAGTGGGCCTGAGATCATCGCTTCGATCTCCCCGTTGCCGTCGACGAAAGACCAGGGCGCGATGGCGCCGTTCGAACGGCGCAAGCGCAGGCAGGCGTGGTGGCGCAAATCCTCGACGCGCTCGGGGGTGCCATGGCGCTCGAGATACTCCGGGCTGCCGACGACCACGAACGGGAACGATGGCGTCAGCCGCACGGCGACCATGTCGGGCGCGATAAACTGGCCAAGGCGGATGCCGGCATCGAACCCGCCGGTGGCGAGATCGACCATCTCGTCACTCGCGGCGATCTCCAGTTCGATCTCGGGATAGGTCCGGCAGAACGACGCGATCATCGGCTCCAGGATCAACGGCACGACGGCGCGGGGTACGGACAGGCGTAGCAGACCGGTCGGCCGTTGGCCGACATCACGCGCGGCCTCGCCCGCCGCGACGAGTTCCTCGAAGGCAGGGCCTGCACGGTCGAGGAACCGCTGGCCAGCCTCGGTCAAACCGACGCTCCGGGTCGTGCGGACGAACAGCGCCGCACCCATGCGGGCTTCCAGCGTGCGCACCGCCTGGCTCACGGCGGACGGCGTCACGCCGAGATCGGCGGCGGCGCGGCGGAAGTTGCGGCGCCTGGCGACTGCCAGAAACACCTCGACGCCCTCCAGCGCACCGTGTCGGACTGTGTAGTTCTGCTTCATAGGTTGTTGTGATTACAACGGATAGTCGAACTATGGAAGCGGGCTTAGAGGTAACCGACTGAAGCTGGGGCGGGTGAACCAAGCTTCTGACAGGAGGCCAAATGTCCACGGAAATGGTGTTCCAAACCCATCTCGTTCTAGGCTACGTCGCGTGGCTGCTCTGCTTCGGTGCATACATCTGGCCCTGGCTGAGTTCAATGAACCGGGTCGAGGCGCAGCGGGCCATCGCCACTCTGCACAGCTTCCGCTTCTTCGGGCTCGTCTTCATCCTGCCGGGCGTCGTGAGCCCCGATCTCCCAACCGGTTTCGCCGTGTTCGCCGCCTACGGTGACTTTGCAACAGGGCTGCTGGCCATGCTGGCGCTGCTCACGGTGAGGCTGCCTCGGCTCTTCTGGGCGTTCGTCGTCGCCTTCAATCTCGTCGGCACGGTCGAGCTCGTCGTCGACTATTACCACGCCATCCAGGTCGGCCTTCCCGCACATGCGGAGCAGCTGGGCGCCGCCTACGCGATCCCGATCATATACGTGCCGCTGCTGATGATCACGCACATCGCCGCATTCTATTTTCTGCTGCGTCCTCACCAGAACGCGACTCGAGCCATCGCGGATGGTGCGACCGCTTCCTAGTCTAGAGCATCCGGAGGGGCCGTTTTCGGATACTAACGCCGCCCGCTCCGCATCTCCGACGGCCTCGGTGCTGTACCGGGTTCCTGCACAAGCGGCCCGAGCAGCACCTCTCCGAACAGCGGCTGATAGCGGCGGCGCACGGCCGGGTCTTCCTTGAAGGACAGCGCGTACTGACCGATCTGATGGAAATAGGTGATGCGCGCCCGCACGATGCTCTCGTCCTCCGAATAGCCCATGGCGCGGAACGACCGGATAAGCAGCTCGATGCGCAGGTCGTCGATGTCCTTGACGTCCTGGGCGAGTTTTTTTGACGTCCGCGACCAATCGCGCACGGCCAGATCGAGCAGGGGACTGAAAGGGGCCTCATCCACCCAGACATGCACGATGTCGGTGAAGAACTGCAGGCCGTCCATGTCGTGGATCTCCCGCATTGCCCAGAACGGCGCGCAGTTGCTGTTTCGCCATTCCTGCAGGAGGCCGCCGCGCAGGTCCGCCAGGCTGGCAAAATGGAAATAGAAGCTGCCGCGCGTTACCTTCAGTTGCTGCGCCAGGCGGTCGATCTTGACCTCGCCGATGCCACGTTTTTCCAGCACCTTGCGTGCCGCGGCGATCCAGGCCTCGCGGCTGAGCGTCTGCCGCGCCGCTTTTGGCCGCGCCGCCGGTCGAGGCGGTCTTTTCGTTTTCGCCAGCGCGCCTTTCCCGTTCATGAAATTCGAGACCTTCGTCGCCGCGTGCAACGCGCATGGCCGATTCGCCAATCGAACCGGCCCCTGACTGCTTCGCAATTCTCCGTGTCACCGTCTATCTCTGGACACGCATTTTCAGGGCAGCGCACTGATCCGCTCCAGCATCAGCGCGAAGAACGGCGCCGGATTGATCCGGCGCAGCACGTTGCAGTTCTTGCGGCGGCCGGTGACGTGCCACCAGTCGACGACGGTCATGCCTATGGTCTCGGGCGAGACGATATCGACCGTCACGGCGCACTGGCGCTGCTCGTAGATCTCGGGGGCCAGAAGGTACCCGGTGACGCACGCATCGTGGATCGGGCGCGCCGCCGTCGCGAATTTGTGGGTGCCGTATTGGCGATAGAAGTCGGCCATGTTGGCGGCCTCGATCGCCGCGCGACTGCCCGTGGCACGCAGGGCATCGAGCCATTCGGGCGTCATCAGGGCGGTGTAGGTGCAGTCGATGCCCGCCATCGTCACCGGGACGCCGCTGTCGAACACTTTGTGCGCGGCATGCGGATCGACGAAGATGTTGAATTCCGCGGCAGGCGTGGCATTGCCGCCTTGAAAAAAGCCGCCGCCCATCAGCACGACTTCGCGCAGCCGGGGAATGATTCTCGGCTCCATGGTCATGGCCATGGCCAGATTGGTCATCGGGCCGAGCGTGCAGACGGTCAATTCGCCTTCCGGCGCATCCATGATCGTGCGCACCAGATAGTTGACTGCGTGCTCGCTCTGCAGCGGCGTGACGGGTTCGGGCAGGTCGGCGCCATCGAGGCCCGTTTCGCCGTGAACATACTCGGCCGTGATCAGCTTGCGCACCATCGGCGCCGGGCAGCCTGCATAGACCGGCACATCGGGCCGCCCGGCCAGTTCCACGACCTTGAGCGCGTTCTTCGACGTCAAGGCGAGCGGCACGTTGCCGCCGACCGTCGTGATGCCGACCACTTCGAGTTCGGCTGGCGAACCAAGCGCGAAAAGGATAGCGAACGCGTCATCCTGGCCGGGATCAGTGTCGATGATTATCTTGCGTGGTGCCATTGTGCCGCGATTTTCCCGTTGCGTTCGAAAGCCTATTGCTGAGGCGATTTGGATGTGTAGAAATACAGTACTGTATCTTATGTTCAAGACAAGGTGTTCGAATGGACGCACGCGGCGACTTTTCCGAAATTCCTATCCTCGACGTGTCGGCGCTTTACCGCGGCGACCAGGATGCGATCGCCGCGACAGCGGCGACACTGCGCCGCCATCTCGAGACGATTGGCTTCCTCTATGTCGTCGGGCACCCGATCCCGCGTGCCGACGTCGAGGCGGTTCGCGAAGCCAGCAAGCGCTTCTTCGCTCTGCCCGACGAGCAGAAGCTGGCGCTGAAGATCGACAGGAATTTCCGCGGCTACCTGCCCTTTGCCGGCTCGACCATCGTGACGTCGTCGGTGGCGACCGTGAGCAAGCCGAACCAGAGCGAATCGATCTTCTTCATGCACGAGGTCGAGGCCAACGACCCCAGGGCATTGGCCGACAAGCCGCTGCAGGGTCCCAACCAGTGGCCGGACGAGGCAGCACTTGCCGGCTTCAGGCTGACGATCGAACGTTATGTCGACGAGATGAGCACGCTGGCCCGCAAGATGGTCGGCGCCATCGCGCTTTCTCTCGGGCTTCCAACCGACAGTCTCGACCGCTACTTCGATCAGCCGACGACCTTCCTGCGGTTGCTGCACTATCCGACGCAGCCCCAGGAAGAGGGGCTTTTCGGCTCGGCCCCACACACCGACTACGGCTTCATCACACTGCTCGCGCAGGACAATGTCGGCGGCCTGGAAGTCAAGAACAAGGCGGGCGACTGGGTTCCCGCGCCGCCGGTCCCGGACTCCTTCGTGATGAATGTCGGCGACATCCTGGCGCGTTGGTCGAACGACCAGTTCGTCTCGACGCCGCATCGCGTCATCAACCGGTCGGGGCGCGAGCGCTATTCCCAGCCCTTCTTCTTCGACCCGTCCATGGATGAAACGATCGAAGCGCTGCCGGTCTGCGTGCCGGCCGGTAGCCGGCCGAAATATGAGCCGGTGCTTTACGGCGACTATCTGATGGAGCGCATCGACAAGAACTACCACTACCGCAAGAAGAAGGCTGCGGAGGCAGCCGCTTCATAGACGGATCAATGCGCGGCTGCGTCGGTGCGGACGCGAGGCCCGGATTGGAGAGCAGACTGCAAGAACCGTTGTAATCAAAAAGGGGAACGAAAATGAGAGCACATTCGCAGATGGCCGCCTTCGCGCTGGCCGCACTTGCCGTAGCCTGGGGCGGACCTTCGGGCGCCGCCGAGGTGACGAAGTCGGCCGAGGTCCAGCGGACCGGCATGCTGACCGTCGCCAACACGCTGGACTATGCGCCGTTCGAGTATCTCGACGCCGACGGCAAGCAGACCGGGATCATCATTGAACTGGCCGGTGAGGTGGCCAAGCTGGTCGGCGCCAAGCTGGACGTGGCGCGCACGCCTTTCCCCTCGATGATACCGGGGTTGGCGGCCGGCCGCTTCAAGGTCGCCTGGGAAACGTTCTCCGCCACGCCCGAGCGGCTCAAGCAGGTCGATTTCGTCATGTTCCTGAAGGCCGGCCTGGCTGTTTCGACGTCGCCGGACAAGAAGGCAAGCTTCAGCGGCGACACCCCGCTCTGCGGCAAGCGGATCGGTGTTTCGGCAGGCAGCGCATCGGATTTCCTGGTCGACAAGCTGAGCACGGATTGCACCGGCAAGGGCCAGGCGGCGATCGAAAAATCGGTCTTCAACTCGTCGACGGATATCGTCCAGGCGGTGCTGTCCGACCGCGTCGACGCCCGCATGGACGATGCGACCGCATCGAGCTATTTCGAGGTCACCAGCAAGGGCCAGCTCGTGGTGCTGCCGACCCTCTATGAAGTCGCGCCGCTCGGCATGGCGATCGCCAAGGACGACAAGGAGACCGCCGACATGATGGTGGGCGCACTCTCCGAGCTGTTCAAGAATGGCACTTACAAGGCTGTTCTCGACAAATATGGCATGGGCGCCTACGCGATCAAGGAGCCCTATTTCGTCGGCACCATGGAGGCGCTGCGCGCGGACTAGCAAAGTGCGTCCATTCGGACGCATTTTGAGACTTGAAAGTTCGCATCGTGCTTTTCGCACTCATGCGAGAGCGACTGTCGGCGCCCGGTCTCGTATCGGGCGCCGTTTGCGGATGAAGACCAGGAGAACCAGCGATGGGCGTGGCCCACCCTACCGAGATACGCATCGAGCCAGGCGTCGCCGAGGCGGTTTCGCGCCTGACCGTCGTGCCGCAGCGCCGCTACGGCATCTGGGTCGGCACCGCGCTGGCCCTGTTCTTGGCGTTTCTCATCATCCGGGCCTTCGCCAGCAATCCCGCCTTTGCCTGGCCAACCGTGGTGGGCTACCTGTTGCATCCCTCCGTCATGCGCGGCCTGGGCAACACCTTGATGCTCACCGCGGTGATCATGATATTGGCGATCGTTGTCGGCACCGTCATCGCCATCATGCGCGTGTCGCCAAGCCCGGTGCTGCGTTCATTCGCTGGCCTGTACGTCTGGTTCTTCCGTGGCGTACCGGCCCTGATACAGCTGATCTTCTGGTTCAACCTGTCGCTGCTCGTGCGCGAGATCTCTTTGACCATCCCGTTTGTCGGCACGCTGTTTTCCGTGCGCACCAATGATTTCATGACGCCGTTCTTCTCCGCCGTCGTCGCGCTTTCCCTGTGCGAGGCCGGCTATATGGCCGAGATCATCAGGGCCGGCATCAAGTCGGTGCCGTCGGGTCAGGCCGAGGCGGCGAGCGCGCTTGGTATGCCCTACCGCATGATCCTGAAGCGCATCACGCTGCCGCAGGCGATGCGTTTCGTGCTGCCGCCAACCGGCAACGAGGCCATCAACCTTTTGAAGATGACGTCACTTGTGACGTTCATCGCCGTCGACGACCTGTTCTATTCGGCGCAGAGCATCTATGCGCGCACCTTCGAGACGATCCCGCTCCTGATCGTGGTCGCCTTCTGGTATCTCGCTGTGGTCAGCATCATGTCGGTGGGGCAGCATTTCCTCGAGCGCCATTTTGGTCGCAGCGACACGCGCCGCGATCCCATGACGATGCGCTTCCTGCGCAATGTCATCAGCCTGCGGGGCATTTCGCGATGAGCGACGTGAAGGACGAAAATCGCGCCCGCTTCGGCGTCCCAGCCGACTCCATGGTTTTCGCGCGCGGCGTGCGAAAGTCCTATGGTCCGCTCGAGGTTCTCAAGGGGGTCGATCTCGACGTACCCGTCGGGTCGGTCGCCTGTATCATCGGCCCTTCGGGTTCCGGCAAGAGCACGTTCCTGCGCTGCATCAACCATCTTGAGAAGCTCAGCGCCGGTATCCTGCTCGTCGACAGCCAGTTCGTCGGCTACGACCTCAGGGACGACAGGCTCTACGAGGTCAAGGACGACCTGCTTTGCCAGCGGCGCGCCGAGACCGGCATGCTGTTCCAGTCGTTCAACCTGTTCTCCCACATGACCGTGATGGAGAATCTGATCGAGGCGCCGACGCAGGTGCGGCGCATCCCGCCGGACCAGGCAAAAGCCGAAGCGGAGATCCTGCTCCGGCGTGTCGGCCTCCTGGACAAGGTCGACCGCTACCCCAGGGAACTGTCCGGCGGCCAGCAGCAGCGTGTCGCCATCGCACGAGCGATGGCGATGAAGCCCAAGGTCCTGCTCTTCGATGAGCCGACATCGGCGCTCGACCCCGAACTGGTTGGCGAGGTGCTGCAGGTCATGCGCGATCTGGCCGAAAGCGGAATGACGATGGTCGTGGTTACTCACGAGGTCGGTTTTGCCCGTGAGATCGGCGATCAGCTGGTGTTCATGGATGGCGGCGTGATCATCGAACGCGGCGCTCCGCGCGAGATGATTGCCGATCCGGTATCGCCGCGAACCCGCGAGTTCCTGTCACGGGTGCTTTGACGGCAAGAGGATCCAGCAAAGAAAAGGCACGGACCTGGCCCGCGCCTTTTTGTGTTCAGGCTTTCGAAGCTCAATCGTTCTGGAAGATGCACGCCTTGGCGACTCTCCGGCAATGGCGCCACCGATCAACGGTGCTACGATGAAGAGCAAGAGCTCGACGATCGCGGCGTTGCCGGAAAACAGCACCAGGCCGATCGACCGAAAGCATCACGTCTGTCAGCAGGTCGGGCACAAAGGTTATTGACCAACGCGCCTCAAGCCGGGCGGCTGCTGGCCGCTTTGGTCAGTTCCTGCTCCAGATCGACCAGTTCCTTGCCGCCCGCCATCAGATTGAGCAACTGATCACGATCAATTTCGCTTTTCGCGTAAGTGCCGGTGCTTTTGCCGCGCTTCAACAGCGTGAAGCGATCGCCGACCACATAGGCGTGATGAACGTTGTGGGAAATGAAGATGACGCCGATGCCACGCGCCTTGGACTGGACGATGAGCTTCAGAACCACGGATGCCTGGTGGACGCCCAGCGCCGATGTCGGCTCATCCAGGATCAGCACCTTGGCGCCGAAGTATACGGCACGGGCAATAGCCAGGCACTGACGCTCGCCGCCTGAAAGCGTGCCGACGGGTTGCTCGGGATCGCGCAGCTGGATTCCCATCGCCGCCAACTCGTCATACGCGGTGCGGTTGGCGAAGTCGGCGTCGAACTGGCTGATCGGCCCGAACTTGCGCATCGGCTCGCGCCCGAGGAAGAAGTTGCGCGCCACGCTCATCAGCGGCACCAGCGCCAGGTCCTGGTAGACTGTTGCAATGCCGCTGTTGCGCGTATCGGCGGGCGAGGCAAACCGTGTCGGCTTGCCCTGTACGCGGATTTCACCTTCGTCGGGCGTGTAGACGCCGGACAGCGTCTTGATCAGCGTCGACTTGCCGGCGCCATTGTCGCCGAGCAGGCAATGCACCTCGCCGGGACAGACATCGAAGGACACGTCCTTGAGTGCCACGACCGACCCGAAATACTTGCTGACCGATCTCAGTTCGACATAGGGCTCGGCCATCACCGGCTCCTCATGGCGCGGTTGCGCACATAACTGTTGAACAGCACCGCGATGACCATCATGGCACCCATGAAAAGCTTGAACCAGTCTGTGTCGATGCCGGTGTAGAAGATGCCCATTTGCACCACGCCGAAGATCAGGGCGCCGAACATGGCGCCGACGGCCGATCCGTAGCCACCGGTAAGCAACGTGCCGCCGATGACGACGGCAATGATGGCCTCGAATTCCTTCTGGGTGCCGCGTAGCGTGTCGGCCGAGCCCGTGACCAGAACCTGGATCGCCGCAAAGAGCGCGGCGGCCATGGCCGTCATGACGAACAGGGTGATCTTGGTGCGTGCAACCGGCACGCCGAGGTTGCGCGCGGCATTGGCTTCACCCCCCGCAGCGAAGATCCAGTTGCCAAAGCGGCTGCGCGTCAGCAACCAGGTACAGGCCAATGTCAGCACGATCCACCAGACGATCGACACCGGAATGCCTGATATCGACGGCAGGCCGTCGGCCCGTTTGCCGATCAGGCCGATGTTCGAAAGCCAGGCGATCAGGCCGGAAAACACCTGTCCCGAAAACAGGCTGTTGAGCGGATCGTTCTGCGCCAGTTCGTGCACGCCCGACACCTGCGTCCGCCCTGATATGCCGCGTGTGAGGCCGAGCGTCAGGCCGCGCAGCATGAACAGGCTGCCGAGCGTCACGATGAAGGAGGGCAGGCCGGTCCTGACGACGGCGAGCCCGTTGAGCGCGCCGATGCCGCCGCAGACGGCGAAGGTGAACAGCAGCGAAAGCCAGATCGGCCAGCCCCAGAAAACGGCAGGGATGGCGATGAGGATGCCGGCAAAGCCGATCATCGAGCCGACCGACAGATCGAACTCGCCGGCGATCATCAGCAGAGCCACGGGGGCGGCGAGAATGCCAAGCTGCGCCGAGACTTCGAGAAAGTTGATGATGCCCTTGGCACTGAACAGTCCCGTGCCCCCCGCCGTGATGGCGAAGAACACGAAGACCAGCACGGTGCCGGCGGCCGCGCCAAGCTCCGGCCTGCTCAACAGGCGGCTGAGGCGTGAGACGGACCGGACCCGCTCGTCGCGAATCTCTGAAACCATGGCGTGACCCCACAAATGCAGCGGTCGGGCTAGGCCCGGCCGCCAGTGTTAGCGCTTGCCGAGTTTCGACAGCTCGATAACCGAGGCGGCGGTGTCCTTGGTGACGAAGCCGGGGCCGGTCGGATAGTCGGCGATCGGCATGATCTTGTATTTCTTCCAGAGATCGAACATCGCGACCGGGATATAGCCCATGGCATATTGCTGGGCGTCGATACCCCACTCCATCTTGCCGGCGACAACGGCCTGCAGGATTGTTGGGGAAAGATCGAACGTGCCGGTCTTCACCTTGCCCGACAGACCCAACTCATCGAGCGCGGCAAGCGTCGGTTCGGCCCCGCTGGCGCCGACGGCGAGAATGAACTGTGTATCGGCATGAGCGGTCATGTAGGCGATCACGCGGTTCTTCATTTCGGTCGGGTCGATGACGCCGTTCATCACCGGCACGTCGACGCCAAGGCCTTTGGCAAAGCCGGCGCAGCGGTCATCGAGGCTCGAATTGCCGACCTCATGGTTGGCGCAGACCGCCTTGGTGAGGCCAAGCGCCTTAATGCGCTCGCCCGCCGTGACGCCCGCCTGGAACTCATCCTGCCCCATGAAGAGCAGGCCGCCAAGGTCATGGGTGAGCTTGGAGCCACCGGAATCGATGATGATGACCGGGATGCCCGAGGCGATGGCATTCTTCACCGGAGCCGAAAGGGCGGCCGCGTCGGGGATCGAGACGACCATGCCGTCGGGCTTCGAGGCCGCGATGGCGTCGATCATCTGCGCCATCTTGGCCATGTCGAAGGTTTCGGGCGCCAGATATTCGGCCTTGACGCCGAGCGTCTTGGCGGCATCGTCCATGCCGTTCTTGACCACCGACCAGTAGGGGTCGCCGCTCTGGCCGTGGGTGACGAACACCACCCGCGTTTCATCGGCGGCCGCAAGGGTCGTGGCCGCCGCCATCATGGTGAAGCCGGCCAGCAGGCCGAGCGCAGGCTTTACTAATTTCGCAAGCGAAAACATAGAACCTCCTGTTTGTTTTCCGCCGCCGCAATTACGGTCGGCAGTCCAGTTGCCCCTTCATTCCAGTCTCATTCCTCAGCACTGGTTCCCTGGAGGCCGCATGGCGGCCTCAATCACTCAATGACATCAAATCCGGCTTGCCTCGCCATGCGCGACAGGTTCTGGAAGCCCATCGTCGCATAGGTCAGCGGGTTGGCCTTGTTGGGATCCTGCTCGGCCTCGACGACCAGCCAGCCGCTATAACCGTTGTCGGCAAGCACCCGCAAAATGGCCGGGTAATCGATGAAGCCGTCGCCGGGGACGGTGAAGATCCCGTCCATGACCGCACCCATAAAACTCATGTCCTCGGCGCGGGCACGCTCGAGCACGGCTTTGCGAGCATCCTTGCAATGCACATGCACGACGCGTTTGACCTGCGCCTTGATCAGGGCCAACGGGTCGCCGCCCGAAAATGTGGAATGGCCGGTGTCGTAGAGCAGGCCAACGGCTTCGCCGGTGTGGTGCATCAAGAGGCCCACTTCGGCATCGGTTTCGACGATGGTTCCCATATGGTGGTGAAAGGCCATGCGCACGCCAAAATCCGCCATTCTCTCGGCCAGCATGGTCAACTTGCGGCCGTAGGCGGGCCATTCTTCCGGGTTCAGCACAGGGCGCTGCGAGATCGGTCCCCAGATGGCGTTGTGGCGGCCGCGCGAGGTGTCAGCGTAGACGACATGGGTCGAGCCCATATCCTTCAGAAGCTGGAGATGCGGCATGATCGCATCCATCTCCGCACCGACATCCTTCTCGTCGCAACGGCCATCATACCAGCCGGAGATCACGGCAAGTCCATACTGCTCCATGATCGGCTTGAGTTCAGCCGACCGGCGCGGAAACTTGCCGCCAAGTTCGGTGCCGGCATAGCCGGCCTGCCTGGTTTCGCTGAGACAGACGTCAAGCGGCGTATCACCGCCGAGCTCCGGCACGTCATCGTTTGACCAGGTGATCGGATTGATGCCGATGCGAACCTTCACGGGCGAACTCCTGATTGCTTCGACTGGGCCAGGTGATGGCGGGCGAGGCCGGCCAGCAGCGTCATGTCGCGGCGGGCATGCTCGGCGGTGTTGCGCGCCGGTGCGCCTTCGACGACCGCCGACCAGAAACCTTTCAACTCCTCGACGAATGCCTCTTCGTAGCCGCTGCGGATGTCGCGGCTGGAGAGCGTGTGGCCGCCGCCGGTGCGGATGGTCAGCCGCGTCGGTTGATGGTTGAGATAGGGCGAGGGGAATTCCAGCTCAAGCGAGGCGTCGTCGAAGTAGAGCGTGATGCGCTCGCGGTATTCGGGTAGCCTTGGAGTCGCGATGTGGACCATGTTCCACAATGCCTGGCCGTTGAGCAGTCGCACGGCGCCCTGTCCGCCTTCGCCTTTGGCGAACAGCCAGGCGCCGACGATTTCGCCATCGGCGATGCCGAGCGCGTCAAGCAAGCCATGGATGGCGTTGACGTCGTGCACGATCGACGAACAATAGGCGCCGACGAAGCCGCGAAACGCGTTGGGATCGTCGATCCCGGGTACCGCGCGGTCCACCTGCTCGCGCTGCCTTGCTTCGGTCGAGGCAATCAATTCCGCCGCGACGTCGTCACCCCGGCAACTGGAGGCGTGCCGGATGAAGGGCCAGGCGTCGGGATCGTTGACCTCGACCGAAATATAGCGAAGCGTCCGGGCCGTGCCCGGCAGCATTTTCAGTGCCGCCTCGTAGCTCGGGTCGAAGCGCTTCATATAGCCGACCTGGAGCACCTTTCCGGCGCGATCCCTGGCGGCGATCAATTCGTCGATGTCTTGCACACCGTAGCAAAGCGGTTTTTCACAGAAGACATGCAGACCCTTGGCGAGGGCAGCGAGACTCTGTTCCAGGTGCAACGCATCCGGCGAAGCTATGACTACGGCGTCAAGCGGCATGGCAAGAAGCTCATCGAGCTCGGCAAATGTCCTGAGGCCGAACTCCTCTTCGACAAAGACGCGGACTTTCTGCGACGGATCATAGACCCCGAGGACCTCGAACTGCCGGTGCAACTTGAGCAGATTGGGAATGTGTTCGACCTGGGCAACGCCACCGGCACCGATCACACCCACCCTTATGCATTGCATCGGTCAGTCCCATCTGAACCTGATCGCATTTTTCTTGAGCCTAGGACTGCTTTGGTTCCATTGTTAGAGCCAGATCGCTTTGATTTTTTGGAACCACAATGAAGACCAGTTTTCCAATCGACGGCATTTCACTGGATCGCGACAGCCCCGCCAATTTGCATCGGCAGCTCTATGTCCAGTTGCGTGATCTGATCGAGCACCGCGTGTTGCCGAGCGGTCACGCGCTGCCCTCGACACGGGTTATGGCGCGGGATCTGCACGTTGGCCGCAACACCGTGATTGCTGCTTGCGACCAACTGGCGCTTGAAGGCTACCTGGCCATGCGGCCGCGCAGGCCCTCAGTGGTGATGGATCTGCCAACCCGTTCGGCCGTGCAGGAACATGTCTCAGCAGCGGACGAGAACCCGATATCCTTGCGTGGGCAGACCATGCTCGCCCAACCCTACCATCATGGCCGGCCGGGCATGCTGGCCTTTCACCCCGGCATGCCGGATCCGGATAACTTTCCTTTCAACACCTGGTCCAAGCTGCTCAGTCGCCGCGCAAAATTCGCGCACATCGACCTTTTCGGAACCTATCACGTCAAAGGCTATCCCCCTCTTTGCGAAGCCATAGCTCGCTATCTCACGGCTTCGCGGGGCGTGAAGTGCAGCCCCGAACAGATCGTCGTCACCAATGGTGCCCAGTCGGCGTTCGATCTTCTGGCTCGGCTGCTGATCGATGAAGGCGACACGGTATGGATGGAGGAACCAGGATACTATGGCGCCGGTTCGGCCTTTGTCTCGGCCGGCGCGAAACTGGCACCGCTGCGCGTCAGCAACGCCGGCTGGCACCTCGATCCGCCGCCTGTCATTCCGCGCATGATCTTTGTGACGCCCTCCTGCCATCACCCTCTCGGCATAACCATGCCGATGGAACAGCGGCTCAATCTCCTGCACATGGCCGAGACCTGGCGCTCATGGATCATCGAGGATGACTATGACGGCGAATATCGTTTTCAAGGACAGCCGATTCCTGCGCTACAGGGCATCGGCGCGTCAAATCGCGTGGTCTATGTCGGCACCTTCGCGAAGATACTGTTTCCAGCCATGCGGCTCGGCTTCCTGGTGGTGCCCAAGGCGATCGACCATACGATCGTCTCGGCGCTGAGCGTGACCGGCCAGTTCGCCCCCTTGCTGACCCAGGCCGCGCTGGCCGACTTCATGAATGAGGGGCATTTCACCCGTCACCTCAGGCGCATGCGGCGGCTCTATGGGGAGAGGCGGCAGTTCTTTCTGGAAAGCGCGCAAAGGCATCTCGGCGAATGGCTGGATTTCCACACGACCGAATCCGGCATCCAGGTCGTCGGCATTTTCCGCGACATATGCAGCGACAGGGCGGTCGCCGAGGCGGCGCTCCAGCAGGGCATCAATGTCTCGGCGCTGTCGATCCAGTACCGTCACGGCACGGAGCAAAACGGTCTTGTCATGGGCTTTGCGGCTGCCGATGCGCAGACAACCGAAAAGACTATGCAGAAATTTCGGACCCTCCTGAAAACCCGTTTCTCAAAAACACCTGATCTCGGGTAAAATGCCGAGACTAATCATTGTCTTGAGGCCGAGCCGTTGGCGAGAATTAGATGGGTCTATCGCCAACAAAAAAGGCGCGGACCTGGCCCGCGCCTTTCGATGCCCGAGCCTTCGAAACTCAGTCCTTCTCGAAGATGCGTGCCTTGGCGACGACGCCGGCGATGGCGCCGCCGATCAGCGGTGCAACGATGAACAGCCAGAGCTGGCCGATCGCGGCAGTTCCCGAAAACAGCGCCGGGCCGATCGACCGGGCCGGATTGAGCGAGGTGCCGGTCACCGGGATGATGGCAAAGTGCAACCCTGCCAGCGTCAGGCCGATGACCAGCCCGGCGAACGCCGTCGAGTGCTTTTCAGCCGTGACGCCCAGGATCACGGTGACGAAGGTGAAGGTGCCGATCACTTCCCACAGGAATGCCGAGCTGACACCCCATTTCGTCACGTCCCAGCCATTGGCGCCGAAGCCTGTGGTGTGTCCGCCAACCTGGCCGGAGACGATGATCCACAGCGCCAGCGAAGCAAGGACGCCGCCGATGACCTGCGCGATCCAGTAGGGGATGACGTCCTTGGCCGGCAGCCGGCCGGCAAGGAAGACGCCGAGTGTCACCGCTGGATTGAGATGCGCGCCCGAAATGGGGCCGATCGCATAGGCCGCCGCAATGAGGCCGATGCCGAATGCCAGACCGATGCCTTCCTGGCCGAGCGGCACCGCACCGCCGAAGCCGCCCGTCACCACAGAAGCCGTACCGATGAACACCAATAGAAATGTGCCTAGAACTTCCGCCAGATAAGTCTTCATTGCCCTCTCCTCGTGTCGATCCGCCGGTCCGCCTTTTCGCGCCGCGAATCACAACCGAAAGAGTATTCGCAACCAGAAAAGTTGGAAAGCAGAGCGGTTGTGCCGGCTGGCCTGCTTGTGCCCGCCGGTTGCGCGCTCTAGAGCAGGGCCGGAATAATTTTCTGCGTGACGGAACAAGACCATGCGACTGGGCGGACGGCTGGCTGCGGCCATCGAAGTGCTGGAAGACATCGGCCGGCGCCACCGGCCGGTGGCGGACGCGCTGAAGGATTGGGGCCTGTCGCATCGCTTTGCCGGCGGCGGCGACCGTGCGGCGATCGGCAACATCGTCTACGACGCCTTGCGTCACAAGCGTTCCGCCGGCTGGCTGCTGGGCGAGGACACGCCGCGCGCCATCGGCTTCGGCGCGCTGCTGCTCGAATGGGGCCAGACGGCCCAGTCGCTCAACGACGCGCTCGATGGCGACAAGTTCGCACCGCCGCTGCTGAGCGCCGCAGAGCTTCAGGCAATTGCCGATCGCCGGCTTGCCGATGCGCCGGACGCGGTGCGGGCGGATGTTCCTGACTGGTGCGCGCCGCTTTTCGAGCGAGCCTTTGGCCCCAGCTGGGCCGATGAGGGCGCCGCGCTGGCGACACGCCCGCCGCTCGACCTCAGGGTCAATACCTTGCAAGCCAATCGCGACAAGGTGCTGGCCGAACTGACGGGAACCGGTGCGAAACCCTCGGCAATAGCCCCGCACGGCATCCGCATCCCGCCGATCGACGGCGACGGCCGGCACCCAAACGTTCAGGCCGAGCCGGCCTTCCAGAAAGGCTGGTTCGAGGTCCAGGACGAAGGCTCGCAGATCGCGGCCGCCCTTGCCGGGGCCGAAGCCGGTATGCAGGTGCTGGATTTCTGCGCCGGCGCCGGTGGCAAGACACTGGCCCTGTCGGCTTCGATGGACAATCGGGGCCAGATCTTTGCCCACGATGCCGAAAAGGCCCGGTTGGCGCCGATCTTCGACCGCATCCGCCGCTCTGAAAACCGCAATGTCCAGATCGTCACCAAGCCGGCCGAACTCGCCCCGCTCGGCAACCACATGGACATCGTGCTGGTTGATGCGCCCTGCACCGGCAGCGGCACCTGGCGGCGCCGCCCCGACGCCAAATGGCGGCTGACGCAAAGACAGCTCGATGCCCGCAAGGGTGAGCAGCAGGCGATCCTCGATGCGGCCAGGGCCTATGTCAAACCGGGCGGCCTGCTGGTCTACATCACCTGCTCGGTCTTCGATGAGGAGAATGGCGAGCAGGTCGCGGCCTTCCGGGAGCGCAACAGCGGTTTTGTCCCGGTCGACCATCGCGCGCTCTGGGACAGCCGTTTTCCCGGCCATGAGGCAGCCGTACGCATCGGCGCCAAAGGCGACATCTCGCTGTCGCCGGCGCTGAGCGGCACCGACGGGTTTTACTTCTGCGCATTGCGCAGGTCGGCTTGAACCCGTTGGATATCGCCAATCCCTGACGGATGCGTGCCGCCGGCCAGAAGACGAGGTCGATTGCTGCAGTGCAGCAAAAGCATTTGCCTGCCGCCCATGCCTCTGCAATAAGCTTATCCGCATAAAGGAAGGCAGCGGCCATGGCAGCAAAGATCGTACCCGCCCCGGACTATGAAGATCGCGTCAGGACCTCCTTCGCGCGCCAGAAGGCGATGGCCACGATCGGCGCCGAACTGACACTGGTGACGCCCGGCATCATCGAGATCGAGATGCCCTATTCGGAAGCACTGACTCAGCAGCACGGCTTTCTGCACGCCGGCGTCATTTCGACCGCGCTGGACTCGGCCTGCGGCTATGCGGCGTTTTCGCTGATGCCGGAAAACTCTGGCGTGCTCACCATCGAGTTCAAGGTCAATCTGCTGGCGCCGGGCAGGGGCGAGCGCTTCCTGTTTCGCGGCTCGGTGACCAAACCCGGCCGCACCATCATCGTTGCCGACGGCCAGGCCTATGCCTTCGCCGCCGACGGCGAAGCCAAACTGATTGCTACCATGACCGGCACGATGATGACCGTGGTTGGCCGCGACGGCATAGAAGGGTGAGTGGCCGGTTCGCCGCAGGCGAATTCATCGTGCCAGTGGCACGATGAAAGGCCGCGAACGTCGGGAGCTGCCGCAGGCAGCGGGTCCCGGCGGGCGGCGGTGCAGATAAGCAGGTGATCGGCAGAGGAGTAAATGATCATGGCCGGTAAAGTGGCGCGCCTGTCGGGCAAGGACGTCCTCTTCGTCATGGCGGCGCAAGCCGAATACGGTCCACACCTCAAGCAACTGTTCACGCCGCTGATGACAGGCGTCGGTCCTGTCGAGGCCGGCGTCAGGCTGGGCGCGGAACTCTCCTGGCTGAAATCGCAGAAGGCACTGCCTGACCTCGTCGTGTCGCTCGGCTCAGCCGGCAGCCGGACGCTGGAACAGACGGAAATCTACCAGGCCGTCTCGGTCAGCTATCGCGACATCGATGCCTCGCCGCTCGGCTTCGAGAAAGGCGCGACACCCTTCCTCGACCTGCCGGTGACCGTGCCATTGCCGTTTAGGATTCCTGATGTAAGGGAGGCGACGCTGTCGACCGGCGGCGCGATCGTCACCGGTGCGGCTTATGATGTGATCGCCGCAGATATGGTCGACATGGAGACGTTCGCTTGCCTGCGCGCCTGCCAGCTGTTCGACATCCCGCTGATCGGGCTGCGCGGCATTTCCGACGGCGCGGCCGATTTGCAGCATGTCAGTGACTGGACCGAATATCTCCATGTCATCGACGAGAAGCTGGCGGATGCGGTCGGGTTGCTCGATCAGGCGATCGGTGACGGCTTGCTCGGCGCCTGACTGTACCGATCAGGCCGCCAGGCTGGCAGGATCGCCGAAATCGATGCGCGAGATGCGCCCGCGCACAGTGCCAGTTGCATCGACATAGTCGATGGCTCCCGGCTTGTGATCGAGTTTCCAGGAGCCGGCCGGGCCATCCGCCCATTCGACCTTGTAGCCGTCGTCCAGCAGGTCCCATTGTCCATGGAAGCGGGTGCCGTCCGGCAGCAGCATGTGTGCCTTTTCAGCGGTTTGGTAGTGGATGAAGGCGCTCTTGCCGCCCATGTCGATGACATGCGTGGTGCCGATCATGATGATGGCCAGCGTGTCCCTGTTCAGAATTGTCATTGTCCGAGGTCCCAGGTTTGAGTTCGAAATCGCTCGACGCGATGGGAGTCGTCAAGTATCTTGACTATACGGAGCATCGATAAAATGGTCAAGGAGCTTGACGAAAAAGCCGAAGCATTGCTCGACCACATCGGTTGGCGCCTGTGGCAGGCGAGCCGCGCCTGGCAGGCCGAATTCGCCGCTGCGATGCGCGCTGCCGGTCACGGCTGGTTCACGGAAGCGCGCGCCGGGCTGCTGGGGCATATCTCTCGCGACGGGATTCGCCAGGCTGCTCTGATTGATCGCTCGGCGATTTCCAAGCAGGCGGTCCAGCAATTGCTCGATGGGCTGGAGGCGGAAGGCGTGGTACAGCGCCTGCCCGATCCGCGAGACGGGCGCGGCAAGCTTGTCGGCTACACAAGTAAGGGACTGGACGCCTTGCGCGACGGTGACCGCATCAAGCTTGAGATCGAGCGGCGCTATGTCGGGCGCATCGGCCAGCAGCGCTTCGCAGCGCTGATGGACGCGTTGCGAGCCCTCGATACACACCTGCCGAATGCCGGTGACAAAGGCGCCGAAGTTCCGTAGCGGTGCGGCCTCGCAACCCATTGCGCCGACTCATTTCTTTCTCTAAACGCTCGCCATGAAAACAGCCAATCATCCCGACACCGTCCTGATTGTCGATTTCGGCAGCCAGTTTACCCAACTCATCGCCCGCCGCATCCGCGAGGCAGGTGTGTTTTCCGAGATCGTGCCGTTCCAGTCGGCCGAAGCGGCGTTCAAACGCATCAATCCCAAGGCTGTCATCCTGTCCGGTGGCCCGGCTTCGACCGGCGATATCGGCAGCCCGCGCGCGCCGCAGATCGTCTTCGACGCCGGCGTCCCGGTGCTTGGCATCTGCTATGGCCAGATGGCCATGTGCGTGCAGATGGGCGGCGTCGCCGAAAGCTCCGACCATCGCGAGTTCGGCCGCGCCTTCGTCGAGATCCAGAAGGACAGCCCGCTGTTCGAGGGCCTGTGGGCGCCCGGCCAGCGCCACCAGGTGTGGATGAGCCATGGCGACCGCGTCATCTCCTTGCCCAAGGGGTTCGAGGTGTTCGGCAAGTCGGAGGGCTCGCCCTTCGCCATCTTCGGCAACATCGAGCGCAAGATGTACGGCATCATGTTCCACCCCGAGGTGGTGCATACGCCCGACGGTGCCCGGCTGCTCAGGAACTTCGTCCACAACATCGCCGGCATCGAAGGCGACTGGACCATGCGCGCCTATCGCGAGCACGCGGTCGAGACGATCCGCAAGCAGGTCGGCAAGGGCAAGGTCATCTGCGCGCTGTCGGGCGGCGTCGATTCCTCCGTTGCCGCGCTGTTGATCCACGAAGCGGTCGGCGACCAACTGACCTGTATCCTTGTCGACCACGGCCTGATGCGCAAGGACGAGGCCGCGGGCGTGGTGGCGATGTTCCGCGAGCACTACAATTTGCCGCTCATTCTGGTGAACGCGTCGGACCGTTTCATCGACGCCCTTGAGGGCGAGTCGGACCCGGAGAAAAAACGCAAGACCATTGGCCGGTTGTTCATCGAGGTGTTCGAGGAAGAGGCCAAGAAACTCGGCGGCGCCGAATTCCTGGCGCAGGGCACGCTCTATCCCGACGTCATCGAGAGCGTCTCCTTCACCGGCGGCCCGTCGGTGACGATCAAGTCGCACCACAATGTCGGCGGTCTGCCGGCGCGCATGAACATGCAACTGGTCGAACCGCTGCGCGAACTGTTCAAGGATGAGGTGAGGGCGCTCGGCAAGGAGCTCGGCCTGCCCGAAAGCTTCATCGGCCGCCATCCGTTTCCTGGCCCCGGTCTCGCCATCCGCTGCCCCGGCGGCATTACCCGCGAGAAGCTGGAGATCCTGCGCGAGGCCGACGCCATCTATCTCGACGAGATACGCAAGGCCGGCCTCTACGACGCCATCTGGCAGGCCTTCGCCGTGCTGCTGCCGGTGCAGACGGTCGGCGTGATGGGCGACGGCCGCACCTACGAGTTCGTCTGCGCGCTACGCGCCGTCACCTCGGTCGACGGCATGACGGCGGATTTCTACCACTACGACATGACGTTCCTCGGCGCTGCCGCCACCCGCATCATCAACGAAGTCCGCGGCATCAACCGCGTCGTCTACGACGTGACGTCGAAGCCGCCGGGAACAATCGAGTGGGAATGATTTTAGCCCCTCCGGCAGTATCCGATTGCACGCCCTCATTCGCTATAAATAATTGTGATATAACGATAATTGTAACGAGGTCTATCGCCCTCTATCGAGGGGCAGTACTCCGATTGGACGGTATAGCAGACGGTATGGGGGAACTTGTTCGGTCGTGAGTTTCGCTATACCGTCACGGCCGAGAGAGCTGATGACGGTATTGTTTTTTGTATTAACGGCCTGGTTTTAAACGGGAATCGTGCTTGCAGCATCGCCTTTTTTGGCCTGACGGTATAATCGGCGCCTCTCTCCGGTTTTTAGACGGTTTTGGAGGCCCCCATGCTGACTGACACTGCGATTAAGGCACTGAGATCACAGAAGAAATTGTACAAGGTGAGCGATCGTGACGGTATGTACGTCGTGGTGCAGCCGTCGGGGGCGATCGTGTTCCGGTATGACTACCGCCTCAACGGTCGTCGCGAGACGCTGACGCTTGGGCGATACGGCCCGGATGGCCTCTCGCTTGCCAGGGCTCGCGAGAAGCTGATCGATGCGAAGCGAGCCATTTCCGAAGGGCGGTCTCCTGCTCAAGAAAAGCAGCACGACAAACGACGACTAAAGGAGGCTAAGAGGTTCGGCGAGTTCGGCGAGAAGTGGTTCCAGGAGTCGCGCATGGCCGACAGCACGCGTGCCATGCGGCGCTCGATCTATGAGCGCGATATCCTACCATCGTTTCGAAATAGGCTTCTGACGGAGATCACGCCTGACGATCTCCGCATGATGTGCGGGAAGGTGAAGGATCGCGGCGCACCAGCCACGGCCGTGCATGTGCGGGATATCGTTAAACTGATCTTTGCGTTCGCGATCCTGCATGGCGAGAAGGTCGCCAACCCAGCGGATGAAGTCGGGCCCGCGTCTATCGCGACCTTCGTACCGAAGGATCGCTCGCTATCTCCTGCGGAGATCCGCGTCATGCTCGGTCAGCTCGAGCATGTACCGACCCTGCCGACCATACGGCTGGGAATGAAGCTCTTCCTCCTAACGATGGTCAGGAAAAGCGAGCTGCAAGATGCGACGTGGGATGAAGTTGATTTCGAGAACGCCGTCTGGTCGATACCCAAGGAGCGAATGAAGCGGTCGAAGGCACACAACGTCTATCTGTCACAGCAGGCTGTCGACATATTCATCGCACTGAAAACCTGCGCAGGCAATTCGCGCTACGTCCTTCCATCGCGATATGACGCTGACGCGCCGATGTCGCGGGCAACCTTTAACCGGATTACGACCGCAGTCATTGTCAGAGCGAAAAAGGAGGGGCTGCCACTCGAACCTTTCACTGTTCACGATCTTCGACGCACAGGCTCGACGCTGCTGAATGAGCTGGGCTTCAACAGTGACTGGATCGAGAAGTGCCTAGCGCACGAGGACGGCCGATCCTCGCGTGGCGTCTACAACAAGGCGGAGTACGAGCATCAACGCAGGCATATGATGCAGGAGTGGTCCAATCTGGTGGACGCGTGGGTCCTAGGGCGGAAGTATGTCCCGACACTGCTCCCGCCGACGATGAAGCTGGTTGAGCTCGAGCCTAGTGTTTGACTGGCCGGGAACGGCGCAATCTCACGTCGGGACTGGGAGCGCGCTTGACGGTGTTAATCCGAGAGGCATGGCGTCGAGCGTCGAGCCAGGCTTCGACCTCTGCCAAGTCCCAGACGACGCAGCGGGCTGTGAGATAGAAGCGCTGCGGGAATTCTCCTCGCTGCTCCATGTCGTAGATCGTGCTGTCGGCAAGCGGCACGATCTCTCGGAGCTGGTGACGGCGAATTGTCCTGCGGGTGACATGCGGGGCAGCGCTCATACTCTATCTCCACGTTTTGCTCTTGTGGAGATAGAAGGCGATAGATCTTCCGCTTTGAAGCCCACGCGTAAACGGGTGCGGTAATATCGGGCTATGTCGTGTAAATCGGACGGGTCATCCGAACGGGTAGGTGTCGTATAGGGGCGTCGGTCGACCCTTCTCGTTCGGACAGACAAACCGAGGAATTTCACGAGCGTCGCAGATCAGGCCGTCGGGCCAGATCCGGGGCTTAGCGGTGACCCGGCCCGCTCTGCTTCGTCCCTGATTTTTCGGTTTTCATGTGCAACTTGAATCCCTCGGCAGGATCTCCCAACCCTGGTCGCAGCAGCATTGTCGGGATCAGGTAGTCGCCGCCATTTTGTTGCCGGTAAGGGATTGGCGGCGTCGTCTCGAGGGTCCGCATTCTCTCACGGAGCTGTTCGGCCACGCGTTCGAAACCCTCTTCGCCGAGGCGATCGGCTTGATAGACGACAAACGGCGGAAGCACCTCATAACCAGGATAATAGAGAATACCGTGATTGATCGGGAACAGGAGGTCATCGATCGGACCATTGATTCCCCGCGCTGAATAGTGCTCCGTCCAGCCTCCGGCGGTGACGATCAACATGGCCCTTTTGCCCGCCAGGGTGCCTTCACCATAGCGGTCGCCCCAACGTTTGTCGTTGTGCTCGCCGACGCCATACGCGAACCCGTACGAGTAAACTCGATCAACCCAGCCCTTGAGGATCGCAGGCATGGTGAACCACCAAAGCGGGAACTGAAGAATCAGGACGTCAGCCCAGAGTAGCTTTTCCTGCTCAGCCTTTACGTCGGGAGATAGGGCGCCAGCGTCGAAGGCCTCTCCCGAGGCCGCAGGCACTCTCAGCCGCGCCTGCGGCTGCAGCTGCGGGAAGTCGGCACGATCGACCTGAGACTTCCAGCCTTGGGCATAGAGATCCGAAAGGAGCACCTCGTGTCCCTGAGCCTTCAATTCCTTCACTGCCACGTCAAGGAGAGAGGCGCCAAGCGACTGAGGTTCAGGATGGGCAAAAACCAGCAAGATTTTCATCGGTCAGCCTCCAAGGTTGGAATTGACCTTGAGATGGACCCAATTAGAGTAATGCGCTAGATATGCGAAATGGATAACATTCTGCCGAATAATGGATAAATCGGAAGTCACTTTCGATCGCATGCGGACCTTCGTCCGGGTTGCCGAACGGGGTAGTCTTTCGGCGGTCGCCCGTGAGCTCGGAACTGGGCAGTCAACCGTTACACGCCACCTGCGCGAACTCGAGGAGGCAGTCGGTGTACCTTTGCTTAGCAGGACCACGCGCCGCGTCACGCTCACTGAGGAGGGGAGAGGCTATTATGCCAACTGCATCCAGATACTCCGCCTTGTGGAGCTGGCCGGCGATGAGGCGCGCGGCTCGGGGGGATTCTCGCTTGGTACTGTCCGGATTTCATGCACAGCCGCTCTCGGCGTATTGCACATCAGCCGCCTGATCTTCGCTTTTCAGGACAGATACCCCGATATCGTTATCGACCTGAGCCTCTCTGACGAACGGATCGACCTGCTGCGTGAGGGCGTCGACGTCGCCATTCGGCTCGGGCCGCTCAGCGACAGCTCCATGAAATTGCGAGTTCTCGGCCGATCGAAACGGCTTATGGTGGCGGCGCCGTCCTATCTCGCAAGGGCCGGAAGGCCATCTAGTCCGCAGAATCTGCGCGACCATGAAGGTATCCGAATGTCGAATATCGCTGGAAGCGACACGTTGGTGCTGCTGACCTCGACCGGCGAACGCCACGAGATACCTTTCGGTGGAGGGCTTCGGGTCGACCACGGGCTAGCCGCGCGGGAGGCGCTTGTAGCCGGGCGCGGTGTCGCGCCGGCGCATCGATGGCTTGTAGATGATCTTTTGGCCGAGGGGCGGCTCGAGGTGATCCTGCCAGGATATTTCCCCCGCCGGTGCCGCTGAGCATGCTAATCGTGCCGGAGCGCGCCACCATTGCACGGGTTCGGCTGCTCATAGATTTTCTTGACGACCACATTGCCGCTATGCCTGGAATCGAGCGTTCTCGCTAACATTAGCCTCACGTTTCTGAGGGAGCGGAGCTTGCTTCACCTGCAACTTGCATAGAAGTCGCAACTTTTAGCCTCTGCATGCGGATAGGAACTTCAATCGAACCGATCATCTGTCAGCGCGTAATCGAGCATTGGCCTATCAAGCTACACTCTGACTTAGTTGTCACAGGTTTCAGCCCAGGCTCATCCGTGCTGCCGGATAGCACGCGTTTTCGGCGTATGAGATTGAATACAAAGTATTTAGGAATCTCATCTACCAAGTCGCTTCCGGTTTATTAGCGTAGAGAACTGACCCCGCCTGGCCCCTGCAGGTAAGCTTTGCTTATACGCGCCTTAGTGAGAAATCCCTTCGCGGCCGACCACCGCCATGAGCGTGCCTGTCATTGTAGCGACGAGCGTTTCCTGCCCCGCCTGCACTGCGTAGGCCCGGGCGTCGCAGATCGTAATGGTGCGACCTGGTTTGATCACCGTTGCTCGAAATAGAAAATATTCTCCCTTGGCCGGGGCAATAAGGTTCGTTTTGAATTCCACCGTCAGAATCGCCGCATGCTCAGCCATGAGAGAAAACGCCGCGTATCCGCAAGCTGAGTCGAGCGCGGTCGTGATAATGCCAGCATGCATAAAACCGTGTTGCTGGGAAAATTTGGCGTCGTACGCCATTCTCAGATCAACTTCTCCTGCCTCCAGCCTCTCGATCTCCACACCTAACGTTGCCATCACCGTTTGACGACTGAACGACTTCCGGACGCGGCTCATGTAATTTAGGTCCTTCGGGAGAAATGTCGTGGCCATCTGAATCACCATCGTTTGGTTTTGCGTCGCAGATAGCCAGACGTAACCGGCCTCCCAGAGCAGGTTCTTTGATAAATCGGACAATCTCCTGGGACTTTTGTCGAGCTGCTCGTTGGCGAAAGCGGCTCGGAGATGATCCGCAATGCTTCGTGAAGTCGACAGTCAGATGGGCTTGATCCGCGTAGCCAGAGTCCAGGGCGATTGATGCCAAGCGTGCATCATCTTCTACGATCCGCCTAAGGGCTCTGGTGAAGCGCGCGACCGTTAGGTATTTTTTTGGCGGCATACCCACAGCACCACGGAAACGCCGCTGCAGCGTACGTGGAGCGATGCTGATCGCTTCAGCCAAGGTACGTACATTTCCATTGAGTTTTTGGGATGCGGCACAGGACGGCACTACGGCCAAAGATGGCTTAAGAAGCCCTGCGTCGGAAAGCCGATCGAGCCAATCGTCAAGCATGTTGACGACCGTATCCAACGCCTCACTGCGCGTGCTGTTAGCGAGGGCTTCGATCGGAACATATCGCATGAGTTGATCAGTTCCGATGGCAGCATCTAACGGGCGACACCGGAAGCCGATGATCCAGCCGTGAAAAGCACACGGCCGCTGCCGTCGGCCGAACCGTGCTGAGGTATGAGTTGCCCGCCATGTTACTGTTTCGCTTTGGCTTGTTTCAAAATTGGCGCATCGCGAGCCTATCAGAGCAACTTCACTGAATGGAGACGCAAACAATGCCGCGTCCGCCCCCGTCAGTCTTCCTTTGTCCTTGAGAACAAAAAGGTGGTCAGTGATCCCTCTGTGCCGATCCAGCGGATTGAATTCGGCATAGAATGACAAGTCCGCCAAATTCACAGATCTTACAGCTTCAGCCATTTAGGGGATCCAGACTGACATGCGCGGGATGTATCCGATCAATAGAAGAATTGCCCGCCTTACGCATCAGCCGTGATCCGCTAAGCCAATTGTAGTGGCGGAAGACACGTTCTCGCGGCATCATGTCCTCTTCGGCGTCGCTCTGACTAAGACAATGCTCGCGCGCGGGCGTTGTCCTAGCCGTAGAGACTCTCGCTACGGATGCGGTTCTGGCGATTTGGCGCGCTTTGCTCGCGGCGCGGTTCAGTATGCGTCGTCCCGCACACGCAAGCCTGCGATTGTGTAGCCCCCGTCAACGAGGATACTCTGGCCGGTTACAAAACGCGCCTGATCCGTCGACAGCCACACAGCCACGTCGCCCGCGTCTTCTGGCAATCCCGCCCGCTTTGCCGGAGTATGTTCCACAAAAGGGCGAAAAGCGGCTTCGTCATTCCAACCACCGCGCGCCATTGGGGTATCAATGATCCCTGGATTGATATTGTTGATGCGAATACCTTTTGGCCCATATTCAAGGACGAGTGCCCGGATCATCGCATCAAGCGCGCCTTTGCTGGCCGAATAGGCGGACGACCCGGCGAGTGCACCGTGCGTCAACCAGGACGAGGTGTTGACTATCGTCCCCGCAACGCCCTGCGCCAGAAAAGCTTCAATCTGGTATTTCATTGAGAGCCAGACGCCGCGCAGATTCGTGGCGATCACGGCGTCAAAGTCGGCGCTTGTTTGCTCCGTGATCGGCCGGAAACTCCCGAGGATGCCGGCGTTGTTGAAGGCGATGTCCAGGCGCCCGTAATGCGCCATCGTCTCGTTTACGAGGCGTTGGATATCGGGTTCCTTTGTAACGTCGGTGACGAGTGGCAGCGCTTCTCCGCCTGCTGCCGTTATTTCGTCGGCAACTTCCTGAATTTCTTTGGATCGGCGACCGGCTAGCGTGACCTTAGCTCCCTGCTGCGTGAACGCTAGTGCTGCGGCTCGGCCGATGCCGGTGCCTCCACCAGAAATAATGGCGACGCGATTGCTTAGCTGCAGTGGCGTCGATTTTGGCTGTTGGGTGGTCATTTTATTCTCCCTTGTCTGTACGCCGTGATTTCGGCGGTTCACTGGCTCGCAGCCGTACATGATCTACAGTCTTCCATTGATGGGCATAAGCGAGCTTGCATCGCACGTGGTGATGGCTTAAATTCATCAATCATGAAAAGCGGTGATTTCGGAGAACTGGCGGCTTTCGTGGCGATCGCCGAGGAAGGCAGCTTCCGTCGCGCAGCCGCCCGGCTTAACCTAAAGCCTTCGACGCTCTCTCATTCTCTTCGGGCCATCGAAGGAAGACTGGGGGTGAGGCTGATACATCGCACGACGCGTACAGTCTCTTTGACGGAGGCAGGTCAAACATTGCTGCGGCAAATCGCGCCAGCGTTCGCCAGTATCGAGACGGCCGTCGAGTCGATAAATGCTTTCCGGGAACATCCGGTCGGGAGGATTCGTCTAAGCGTTCCGCGCACCGTTATCGCCAGCATTATTGCTCCGAGATTCCGGGCTTTCGCGGACAGATATCCCGATGTCGTTTTAGAAATTGCCGCGTCGAACAACTTCGTAGACATCATCCGGGATGGTTTCGACGCCGGTATTAGGTTAGCATTACAGTTGCATATTTATCTACGGTCTGAATCTATGGGTCTCCATGATTCGGAGGTCATGGATGACAGGTGCATCAATCGAGACGACGCTTGAGCTTTGGGCATCATCGCTGCGTGACGTGAAGGCTCGCATGCGCGGACTGTTTACGCAGGAGCGAGTTGCAGCCTCTGCGAACCTCTTCCTGGACGGCCTGCTGGGTGACGAGCGGCGTAAGACAGGTTGGATGCGCGCTGAGGCGGCCGGTGACCCCGGCCCGTGGCGGCAACAAGCCGTTCTGGGTCGCGGGCGTTGGGACGCGGACGCACTTCGCGACATCGTGCGAGAGTATGTTGTAGAAAACCTCGCCACGGATGATGCGGTCCTGGTCATCGACGAGACGGGCTTCCTCAAGCAGGGCAAGACGTCGTGCGGTGTTGCGCGTCAATATACAGGTTCGGCAGGCAAGATAACGAACTGCCAGATCGGTGTGTTCGCCGCCTATGTGTCCGCTCGCGGTCATGCCTTTATCGACCGGGCCTTGTACTTGCCCAAAAGCTGGACCGGAGATCGGGCAAGGCTTGC
Organism: Mesorhizobium loti; assembly: GCA_014189435.1. NCBI lineage: Bacteria > Pseudomonadati > Pseudomonadota > Alphaproteobacteria > Hyphomicrobiales > Phyllobacteriaceae > Mesorhizobium > Mesorhizobium loti. The sequence goes on along the minus strand of CP050293.1, from coordinate 4,663,573 downwards.
AGCAACCCATGTTCCTGAGGCTATAGCCTTCGCTACCAAGCCAGGCTTGGCTGTCGATATGATACGGCGTGCGCTGGCAGCCGATGTGCCGTTTTCATGGGTGGCCGCAGATGCGGTGTATGGCGTCGGGGACGTCGAAGGAACCCTGCGCCGAGCCTGCAAAGGCTACGTTCTTGGGGTCAAATCGGACCACCATTTCGGCTCCTGGTCGGGTAAGCCTCCGGTCGCCGGCACAGCTCAGGAGATCGCCCGTGATCTTGATCCAACTGCATGGCAGCGTCTTTCCGCCGGTGAGGGCACCAAAGGCGCGCGGCTTCATGACTGGGCCTACTGCGAACTCGCCGATCTCGATGCCGACGAATATAACGAGACGAAATCGGGGCTTTGGACCCGTGGCCTCCTAATCCGGCGCAATATCAGCGACGGTGATCTCGCATTCTTCACCACATGGTGCCCGGCCGGGACGGGCATCCAGACGCTCGTTTCCGTTGAAGGCCATCGCTGGGCGATCGAAGACAGCTTCGAGACCGCCAAGAACGAGCTCGGACTCGATCACAACGAAACCCGGTCATGGCATGGCTGGCATCGCCACGTCTCCCTCGTCATGCTGGCCTTCGCCATGATGGCGGTGATCCGATACCGCGCCAATGACGTGACGCCCCAAAAAAGACCGCGGATGCCGACCATCAGGATTTGATCCGCTGGTCTATCCAGGAAGTCCGGCGCATCGCCATCAGACTCGCCCAGCGTCGCATAAAACCCGCCTACGTCATCGCATGGTCATGCTGGAGGCGCGCCCATCAGGCGGCCGCTCGACGAGCTCATCTGAAATCTAAACCGCAACTGTAATGTTAGGCGAAAGCCTCGACAGGGATATGATCGCGGTGCGGATCACGACCGATCTGCGAACGGCCGTCGTCGCATCTCCTGATTACTTTGCCCGCTTTTCACCACCCCAAACCCCCCGAGATCTGCTTGAGCACCAATGCATTGGCTATCGCCAGATCGCGAGTGGCGAACTTTATCGGTGGGAGTTCGAGCAAGAGGGTCGAGTGTTTAGCGTTGCCGTCAACGGACCGGTCGTGCTCGACGATCCTGACCTAATGCTTGCAGCGGCGCTTGATGGTGTCGGCATCGCCTACACGAATGAGCATGACATTCGTGAAGCGGCGGCTTCGGGACTTCTGGTCCGCACACTTCAACCTTGGTGCCCCACGTATCAAGGCTTCTTTCTTTATTATTCAGGTAGACGGCAGCCCCCGGCTGCACTGGTGGCGTTCATTGAAATGATGAGACTGGACACCAGAACGTCGGCCATGCTGTCTCAGTGAGAAACCGGAAGCGCCTCGCTGGCGTCTAACAAGGTGGAGGCCGACATTATCCCGCGAATGGGCGCTTTCGAGGGCAGATCTACCGGTACGACCGGTTGAGGTGATGACTCGCATCCAGCAGATCGCCAAAAACGTGCTGGATCCGTCCGGGGCTCCATGCTCGGAGGATCTCGCCCTAGCTATGAAAGTGGTTTCGAAATCATTTGCAGCTGGTGCATAGCCGTAGCCGACGTGCGCCTGACATGTGGATGATGTGGGCGCGGACATCTTTCTCAAAGAAACCATTCGCGGACCGTCCGCGCAAATAGCAAGCGGTTGATGTAAATACCGTACGAGGCAAGATATGCAGCAGAACATTTATGATAATCCCGTTTTTTTCGCAGGCTACAAAGCTCTTAGGCGAAACGACACCGGTTTAAATGGGGCTTTGGAAGTCCCAGCTCTGCGTGCCGTTCTGCCTGAACTCGGGGGCCTCCGGGTGCTGGATCTCGGATGCGGTTTTGGCGATTTTGCGCGCTTTGCTCGCGGCGCTGGTGCAGTTTCTGTTGTTGCCATCGACGCTTCGAAAAGCATGATTGCCGAAGCAGCTCAATTGACGAACGACCCAGGGATAACTTACCTGGTGAACGGGATCGAAGACGCTACGTTCGCATCACGCTCGTTCGACCTCATAGTCTCATCGATGGCGTTGCATTATGTTTCTGACTATGAGGCGGCCGTCCGGCGCATCTTTCGAGCTTTAGAGCCCGAAGGCGCCTTTGTTTTCTCGGTGGAGCATCCGATCTGCACGGCTAATCCAGTGGGCTGGGTCAATGGAAGTGCCGGCGACGCGCAGCATTGGCCTGTGGACCGCTACCAGGACGAGGGGAAGCGAGAAACCAACTGGTTTGTAGAAGGTGTCACAAAATTCCACAGAACAATCGAAACCTATGTGTCGACTTTATTGGCCGCCGGGTTTCGACTAGACCACCTCGGGGAACCCCGGCCGGTTGAGGAAGCGTTGGCGAAGCGACCCGAGTTAGCTAAAGAATTGCGGCGGCCACCCATTCTTGTGCTCGGAGCCACTAAGATGAAGGAGTAGGGGGCCCTTCGCGCGTTGGAAAGCGTTGCGGTTCACACGGTGCTCCCCAGGAGCAGGCCAACGAAGATCCGGTTTGCGGGGGTCGAAATGCCATGCTTTTGTCCAAACCGCACGACGGCGCCGTTCCGTGCATCAATCTCCAATGGTTTGCCGGCGATCCGATCAGCATGAAGTGAGTTGATCGCTCCTGGCGGACCGTCGCGATAACGGTTCAGAACCCGGTCGGCAAAGTCGGCGTCGAAAGACGCGCCCTCAGCACGTCCGACAGCGACACACTCCTCAACAAGTTCGCGCATTATGGCGGCAATGGGGGCGCTGCGAACGATGGACGCGGGCTTCATGAGCAAAGCCGGTACAGCTCCCGCGCAATTGTGAGCAAGCTTTCTCCACGCTTCTGAAATAAAGTCTGTCGTCGTCTCGACATGAATATTGGTACCCCGGAACAAGGAAGAGAACTCCTCGCCGTGCGTGCTGGTAGCGACCACGAGTCGACCGGTCCGGCCTTGGCGGAAATGTCCCGGGCCCAATCGCTCAACTGGCATGTCGACCACGACGGGTACAATCATCGACTCCGCCAGGTAGGGAGCAAAACGCGCGATGCGCGGCGACAATTAAGTTGGCCAGTTCGACGACAATTATCTTGGCCGGTTAGGGCGTCCGCCAGCGCCGTTTGAAGGGAGGGGCGGAGCCCCGACCGGAAAGCGGCACTGGCGGACGGCGGCGATTTCAAGCCCCCCCTTCAGGGTGGGCCAGCCGTTCGGCGTCGAGGGTGGTATCGCAGCTCAATCAACCAACGATTTGAGCTCGATGCCAAACCTTCATGTGACCGACTGCCAGGTGATGCTCTACATGACCTCCCGTTCCCGACACCAAAGCAAGGATGCCGCCGCAGCCAGCGCCGGCTTTAGCGCGCGCACCGCACGCCGCATAGACAAAGACCCGCGTTTGCCGTCTCAAAAGAAGCAGCCGCGAACCTGGCGAACTCGCACCGACCCACTGACGGACGTCTGGCCCCGGGTATTGGAGATGCTGGGGATACCAGGTGTCATGGCCGTGACGATCTTCGAGGACCTCCAGGATGAACTCGGCCTTGACGCTCTTCCCGACAGCGTCCGCCGCACGCTGGAGCGTCGCATCGCCAAATGGCGCGCCCTTCACGGCGAAGACAAGGAGGTCTTCTTCCCTCAGCGCCATGATCCCGGCCGCCAGGCGCTGTCCGATTTCACCGTCACGGACAGCCTCGGCGTCACCATTGCCGGCGAGCCTTTCCCGCACCGCCTCTATCATTTCCGGCTGGCCTGTAGCGGCTGGGAACATGCGCGAGTCATTCTCGGCGGCGAAAGCTTTTCAGCTGTCGCCGAAGGCCTGCAGGATGCGCTTTGGAAGCTGGGCGGCGTCCCGCGCGAACACCGGACTGACTCGCTGTCGGCTGCTTTCAAAAACCTCGACCGCGACGCCGAACGCGATTTTACCAAGCGTTATGGCGACCTGTGCCGACACTACGGCATGGAGCCCACCCGCAACAATCCCGGCGTCGCCAATGAGAACGGTAGCATCGAAGCCGCCAACGGCCACATCAAGATCCGCCTCGACCAGAGGCTCCGGCGCCGCCGAAGCCGAGATTTCGACAGCCTTGAAGCCTATCGAGCCTTCGTCAGTGGCGTCTGCGATCGTCACAACGCCCGCCGCGCCAAGGCCGTCGCGGCCGAGCGCGAGACGCTCAAAACTCTGCCCAAGCGCCGAACCACCGACTTCGCGATGGTGACGGCGAAGGTGACACGCAACAGCACCATCAATGTCGATCGGATCCTCTATTCCGTTCCGTCCCGGCTCATCGGCAACAAGATCGAAGTGCGTCTCTTCGATGACCGGCTGGAATGCTTCCTCGGCCCCGACCCGGTCATGCGCATGACCCGCGCACGGACCGACCGAGCACGCGGCCACTCGATCGATTATCATCATCTGATCGGTACACTGCGGCGCAAGCCGCAAGCCCTCCGATACCTCGTCTACCGCGAAGCACTCTTCCCGCGCGCAGCCTACGCTCGCGCCTGGACCGCTCTGGACGAAGCCCTGCCGCCCAGAGACGCCTGCCGGTCAATGGTCGCTTTGCTGGCAATGGCCTCGACCTGCGAAGCCATTGAGATCACCTTGGCCGATCGTCTCGACGCAATCCTGGACGCCGGCCGGCTGCCTGACCTCGCCAAACTTGAGATCGAGTTCGCGAGCAAACCGAACTCGTCGAGCGAGGTCGCCATCCCAGAGCCAAATCTTGAAGCCTACGATCGGCTTCTGCCCTCGGCTTGCGAGGTACGGCCATGACCGACGCAGCCCTCCTCTCCTCCTTGCTGACCGAACTGCGCCTGCCCAGCATCGTGCGCAATTGGCGGCGCATCGCCGACACTGCCGACCGCGACGGCTGGCCAGCCCAAAAAACCATCGCTGCGCTGATGGAGATCGAGGTCGCCGAGCGCACCTCACGCCGCATCCAGCGTCATCGCGATCAATCCGAAGCGCCGGCTGGCAAAACCTTCGCCAGCTTCGATTTCGACGCCGCACCAGGCGTGCGCAAACAGCAACTTCTGTCCCTCGGCGCCGGCGGAGACTGGATCAAGAACGGCGACAACCTCCTGTTGTTCGGCAAAAGCGGCACAGGCAAAAGTCACGCTATCGCGGCCATCTGCCATGCTCTTATCGATGCTGGAAAGCGGGCCTTGTTCACGCGTACCATCGACATCGTTCAAAGGCTGCAGACTGCGCGTCGCGACCTTTCCCTGATCGGCGCCCTTGAGAAGCTCGATAAGTTCGACCTCATCGTACTCGACGACCTTTCCTATGTCAGGAAGGATCAAGCCGAGACCAGCGTCCTGTTCGAACTCATCGCGCATCGATACGAACGGCACAGCATCGCCATCACCGCCAATCATGCATTTTCAGCATGGAGCACCGTTTTCCCGGACGCCGCCATGACCGCGGCGGCGGTGGACAGATTGGTCCATCACGCCACGATCATAGAAATGAATGGCGAAAGTTATCGAGAGCGCTCCGCCGCCCGGCGAGCCACCAACGAGGAAACTCCCATCTTGGCTTAGGCTTTAACAGCAACACATCATCGCATGGGCTGTAATCGTCGCTGGGACAATAGCTAGCGACAATTACTCACGCCACTATCATAAACAGCCAGCGACAATTAAAATGATTGTCGCTAAGACTCCCCTTGTCAAACGACAATTAGAAAGATAGACGTCTTGTCGCTACTCGGCGACTGTCCAAATATGCCAGTTTAATTGTCGATAGACGGACACCGTAATTGTCGCGTTGCAGCGCGACGTGCTCAACACCATTCTGTAATATGGCAACACGCGTTTTCGGGCCAACGAGACCCAAGAGCCAAGGCTCCGTGCTTGTCACATCATAGGCCTTGGTCGCAACTATCACCCAATCCATCACCTCACCGCGACCGGGCGAGTTCAGTATCCGAGGTGCGATAGACTTACGCCCTTCAGCGGTTTCGACAATCAGCTCCGAAAATATGGAGCGCGCGCATAAAGTGATCCTATGAGGGGGCTTTTCGCTCAGATATGCCGCGACTGTTCCCCCGATTGCTCCTACTCCGAGGATCGCGATATCCGTCATGACCTAACCCATCCCGTCGTTAGTAGTCCTAGAAGATGTCTCTGTGCGGCTGAGTTATGCCAAGAGTCCAGACATGCGAAGAAGCCATAAGCCAAGTAAGCCAAATTCGCGTGTAACAGGTGTCTTGAAAGAAGATGTGAAAAATAACTGGTACCGAAATGTAGCTCGCTGCACTGCCGACTTGCCCTAGGTAGTTGTAGTCTTCCGCTTGACTGGGCTCGCCGATATTGTCCCTCGGACTAGCCAGCCGAAGATTGCATCAGGTGGAGTATGTGCTCCGTCAGAGCACCGCTCGCGTCGCTCGGCCCACCAAGAAGTTCCTCGATTCGCGCGGGGCAAAAACGAGGGATTGGACGTTCGCCGATTGGTGGAAGGACCCGCACCTCGCTTGACGAACCCACGCACGCCACTATCTTTTGCGCAATCCACTCCCAAGTGAAAATCGCACGGTCAACGCAGATGTAGACCGGATGCGGATTATCAGCGCTGGCGAGCATGCGTGTGACCTTGGCGACTGTCGCCACATCCGACAGTTGGCGTCCGTCTCCCGCCAGGACCTCGAGTGGACGTGCTTCCATCGCGGAGGCTACCATCCCAGCAAGGCGGTGGTCGCTGCGAAAGGAGCCTCCTGAAAATGCGGGCAGACCGACGACCGGCCCCGGACGGATGACGATCCCAGTCATCTGATGTTCCGTGCATGCCGCGCGGAGGAAAAGCTCGCCGGCTGCCTTTGTGGCACCGTAGTAGTCAGTCGCCGAGAGCCGCTCATCGTCGGACATCTCTTCCGCGAATGGGCGATGCACTGCTACCGAAGACATGAAAATGCAACGGGCTATGCCGGCTTTTCCCGCTGCGTCGAAAAGCTTCGCGGAAAACACCGTGTCCCTGAGCTCAAGCTCTTCGTCCGGCTGGCCCCAGACGAGCGCAACATGCACGCAAACATGGTGCCCAGCCAGCGCCCGTAGGACCTGATGTTGTCGCGCGAGGTCAGCCGTCACAATTCGCAGGTTAGGGGCGTGCGCGTAAGATCCCAGCTTCAAAGGCGACCGCACCAGAGCGGTGACCTCATGGCCGGCCGTAAGGAGTTCGCACAATACGTGCAGACCGATATAGCCGCTTGCGCCAGTCAGAAAGATTCGCATGGATCTCACCAATGCCAATGCCGTCGGCGGAGAGCAATCAGAGATCCAATTGGACTCAATCGACCTTTTGCTACGAATGGAGCCCTTATGAGAAGCTGCTCAACGCGCCGACTGGAGCCTTGTCCTCAGCTCCGGACCGACAACTTCTAGTTCGTTTGTAAGCACCCCACCAGAGTAATGCCCAGGCAAGGCGAGAACCTGATCTCGAGTATCAATGCCTGTCGAAAACTCTCCGCCGTGATAAGGTCCCACCAAGAAGGCCAGGCTGTTGGCCGAAGCCATCCTGTTTAGAAAAACGTTAGGCCAACCCCACAGCCATCCTGCAAAATTTGTGGGTACAAAGATGACCATGTTATTGCAAGCTGCAGGAACAACCCCAGTCCAACCATATGCAATATAGGGGATGAGGCATCCCTTTAGTGAACTAAGCGACATCGTTTTGATGTCCGGGAGCGCGCGCCTCAGCGCGGCGATGGGCTTGTCCCCACCGTACACCATAAGCCTTGCCAGATCGCCCGATGCAATGCGCGAAAGTTCCTGAGAGAGCAGATCGCCCTCGGATGCATCATTGCTCTTGATGTTTATCAGGAATCTCTTGCGAGGAAACGTTGCAAGCACTTCGTCCAGCGACGGCATCATGCCAACTCCTTTCCCTCGAAAGGGAAAGGTCTTGCCTGCGTCTGCCGTGTATCCGTATCCGACGTCCAATTCCCTCATTTCCGCCATTGAGTGCTCTCTGGTAACCCCGTGGCCGTTCGTGCGGCAGTCCAGCGTCCAGTCATGAAAGACAGCGAACTTCCCGTCGGTTGTTGGGTGCACATCCAGTTCGACGATGTCTGCCCCTGCCTCAAAGCTAGCCCGCATCGATGGGATTGTGTTCTCCAAATACCCGTGTGTCGGGGGCAACATACGAGAGGCTGTGCAAGTGTCGTTGCGCAGGTTTGTTCGATCGAATTGCTGTGACATCCCCCGGTGCGCAAGCAGCGTCGGTTTCCCCCTCAGAGCGAGGTGAGAACATCGTCGTATTGTTGAAAAATACAGCCGACCCGAAGAGCAAAGCCGCAACTGAGATTCCACGCCATAATTTCCCCATCGAACAAAGCCATTTCATCGTTTGAATACCGACTCCAGCTGTGTCGGCAACTGGTCACGGTGATCGTAAATGACGCGGAAATGATGGGCTTGGAAAAACGCGACAGCGCTCGCATCGAACATGCGATGCCACGGGGGGTGATCGACCCGCGAGGATCTTTGGGGCGCATACACGTGCGGCGGCGGGCGCCCCCATCAACGCTGGCCGCATTTTTCGATCACTGCTGGATCATAGAATGGAGATTGGAGGACCGGCCCCCTGAAGAACAGTATGTTCTCCCGTCCCCAAACGCTCATTTGCTGATTTGCCCAGGTGAAACGGCTCTCTATGGCGTTGTGCGCGGGAAACACGGGCGACTGCTTAGAGGAAATGGGCTGGCGCTAGGATTGCGCTTTCGGATGGGAGGGCTGCGCCCATTCCTTCACGGCCCGGTTGCAGAAATGACGGGAAAGACCGCGCCTCTTGAATCATTAACTGGTAAGCCTGACCACTGCGTTGAGGAAGCGGTGTTATGCCAAGCTTCGTTTGAAGATATGATGCAAGCGGCGGAAGCTACGCTTATGCCGCGGCTTCCCATGCCAGATCCTCTTATTGACGAGGTATGCTCAATTGTCGCCAGGGTTCGGCGGCAGGGAGGCCCCAGGCGAGCGGATGCGCTAGCAAAAGAGGCGGGCATGACCCTTCGGTCCATGCAGCGCCTTTTTCATGAGTATGTTGGCGTTTCGCCAACTTGGCTACTGCGTCGATACCGATTGCAGGAAGCTGCGCGGCTCTTGGCGGAAAGCAGTCCTCTCCGACTGGCCGAACTCGCCTCCGACTTAGGCTATTTTGACCAGGCCCATCTCGCCCGGGACTTTGGTCGACTGTTCGGTTGTTCCCCCAAAGAATATAGAAGCAGCCAATTCGACTGACGATGTCACCGACCCTCCGAGGGAGCGGGCCGTCGTCGACAGGGACGACCGGGACTGTCTAGAAAAGATGGCTCGTGGATCGACGGCGCCCGACTAGGCAAAGGAGCGGTCCAATTGTCACTCGAAGGTTTCATTTCAAGCTGGATTGAACCGCGCCGGCGAGCCCTCGGATCGCCGGTGTAGCCTTGGGCGAACTCGCCCGTGCGTACAGAACAATCTCTGAGGCGGGCATCGTCGGGAGCCCGCAGGCGGGACCGATATCTGGAAGGCCTCCCGACGCTATCCGTCCCATCGGCGCCACGCCGATGCCGGCCTGCACACCCGCGAGCAGGGCTGCGCAACTCCCGCCGGTGAAGGATTCGCGCCACGAAATCTGCGCGCTTTCCAGTTGCTTGATCGCGGTGGCGCGGACGCCACAAGGTGCACCAAGAAGCGCAAGTGGCACTGACTGACCCGGCGAGAGTGTCCAGCCATCCGCGGCGCGCCATCCTAACGGATCGGTTCCCAGAACCTCACCCCCGACGCCGCCACGCTCACGCCGCAAGACGGCCACATCCACTTCACCATCATCAAACAGCTGCAGTACAGACTGCGAGATCCCAACCCGGACCTCAATCGAAGCGTTAAGAGGAAGTGTGGCTCGGATCTTTCGTAGAACCTGTCCCGCGCCGAGACCCAAAGCATGGTCACTAAGCCCGATCGCGAAGCGGAACGCGGGTTCATCGCTAAATCGCGTGGCTTCATCATGCGCCGACAGTAAGTCCCTGGCGCGGGGTAAAAAGATGGCTCCGTCCTGTGTCAGGCGCACGAAACGAGGAGTGCGTTCGAGTACCTTTCGTCCGAGTGCCGCCTCAAGGGCCTTCAGCCTTTGGCTCACTACAGGCTGCACCGTGCCGGCCGCTTCCGCAGCGCGGGTGAGGCTGCCTAAGTCGACCACAAGGACAAAAAGTCGAACCGATTCAAGATCAAGCATCATTGTGATTCACTATGATTGTTATAGCCAATCATAGCGTTTACGATGGGATGATCAAGTGGCAGAAGTCACTCATTCACATTGAAGGAGGCCTCCGATGCCAATGATCACAGTCCGTTATGTCACGCCAAAGTCCCAACCTGAGCTCCGTGGGCGCGTTGCGACCCTCGCAGCCGAACTAGGCGCGCAGCTACTTGGCAAAGATCCTAAGGTCACTGCCGTGCTCGTCGAGGCGGCCGAGCCAGAAAGCTGGTTCGTTGCGGGCGAGCACCCCACCGACGCGGGCTTGTCGGCCTTTTGGCTCGACATCAAAATCACTGCGGGCACAAATGTTAAAGCAGACACCACGGCCTTCGTGAACGCGGCGTTCAAACGCATGCAGGACCTACTCGGGCAACTGCATGAGGAGAGCTATGTTCTCGTCCACGCCGTGGACGGCGATGCCTATGGCTATGGCGGTCGAACACAGAATGGCAGATGGGCTGCATCTAACCCCGGCTGATCTCTCTCCATCCTCGCGGGCAGCTTGCAAGCGATTTCCGGGACCTCCGCGGATAACCTCGCCGCTGACCCCCGACACTTAACTGACGGACAGTAAGCTAACGACGTCGAGCAGCCGCACCCGCTACGGCTAGACCTTCCGTTCCGGTCGCCTCCACTAAGGTACCTTTTGCGGGCGCCTTAGAAACTACCAGGAAGTCGAGTCATCGGACGCCAATAGGGGCCGGTCTTGGTCTACGTCAATGACCTTTGTCGCATGGTCGAGCCGGCGGCCGGGGTGGGACCATTGCCGCTCGCACGCCAACAGCTCGTCGTCTGTGCCGTGGCGCGGGTGCCTTGGTCGAAGTGGGTGCCGCCGATCCCGCTTGCGGTGTCAGCCTGCAGTCAACATGGGAAAGCCGCGGCTTGGCGGCCGCGCTTTTCAAAGCATCGGGACCTGGAACGTATGGGGGCATCGGACGACGCAAGGACGCCGGCTGGCATCGGTTGTTTCGGTAGTCATGTGAAATAGCCCAGTGGACGCGCTGCGGAGTGCGAGGCCGGACGTACCGCGCCAACGATGAATCCCAGGGAGAGAAGTTAGGTCGGGAATGGTTAGAGGCGACCGAGTCCCACAGTAACTCGCGATGCGGGCGATCGCCCCCTGATCGAAAACGTGTTTTGGAAGCAACGACCGTGCCCGACCTCTCACTGGACCTGCGCTATCTGCGATATGCGATTCTCGTCGCGGAATATGGCAGCTTTCGAAGAACCGCAGATGTCCTCAATATCCCGCAGTCTACCGTAAGCCGGCGCATCCAACTATTAGAGCGCCGCATCGGAATCTCATTGTTCGACCGAACTGGATCTGGCGCTCGCCCTACTTCCGAAGGGGAACGTTTCCTGCGAGAGGCCACAATCGGAGCGGAATATTTAAGGGAAGCTGTCGATGCACTCGCGCTTGCGCGACGTGGTCATTCTGGCGAGTTACGGATTGGATTGATGGCTTCTCTGGCGAGTGGCTATCTTGGGGATTTGCTTTGTAGCTACCATCGCCGGTTTCCGGCGATCGAGATAAGGCTCGACGAGGCTTCCGCGCAGGTTAATTCCGGCGCTGTGCTCAACGGCCGACTGGATGCCGCCTTCATGCCTGGCGATCCAAGACTACCCGGTTGCCGGGCTGAAATTTTGTGGCAGGAAAGAATTTATGCTGCGATCCCTGATGCTCACGCGCTTTGTACTCTCGACGCGGTCAGTTGGGATGATCTAAGGCACCAAACCTTCCTCGTGAGCGTTGATGCAGCAGGATCGGAGATCGAAGACCATATCGTGCGCCAGTTATCCGAGCCGGGATTTCGCCCAACGATCTCCGTTCAGCGCGTCGGCCGCGAGAACTTGATCAATATGGTTGCGAAGGGTTTTGGAATCACACTGACCACAAACTCGACGCTCGGTATCACGTATTCGGGAGTTTGCTTCCTCCCTGTCGTTGGTCGCGAAGAAACGGTATCATCGAGCATGGTATGGTCTGTGTCAAATCAGAATCCTGCTCTCAAGCTTCTGCTCGGACTGACTCGATCTCACGAGCATGAAGCTCGACTGCGAAAAACGAAGTTCGGAACAGAGTAGGCGGCGTAGCTCCGCGGGGGGTGATGACGCTGCGAGGCCCGACCTCACTGCGAGCCGGTCCGCGACCCGCGCGCCGACCAACCGTTACCGCAAGGCCTGCCAATGGCGCTGAAGGCAGTAAAAAGCGGCCGCGGTCGAATGTTGGGTTTGCATTAAAAGGATTTTCTTCGAGCCTTGGCGAAGCCGCGATCCGTGGCGATGAAGCGCTGCACCATAGGAGCGATCAGCTTAACTGGTTCGGCAACCGGCTGCCCCGTTTCGCGGGCAAGGATCTCGGCATAGGCAATGAGGTCCCGGTGCAGCGGCCCGGGCAGCTCGACCGTCACCTTGATCGGCTTGTCGTCGGCTATCGTGCCGAGCTTAAGCTTGGTCATCTCACCCTCCGTAAGGTTCGAGCACTAGATCGCGGGTGACAATCACGCGCACAGGGAAGCCCGGACGGATTGTCAACGTCGGCGCAATATTAAGCTGACGGCGGACGATCTGCTGGCCGGCGTCATTGATGGTATCCTGGCCGCCACTTCGGATCGCCTGGATAAGTCGATCGTCATCGTTCGTGGCGAGTTCTGCTCCAACGCCAAGCAGCGTGGAAAGCCCCGCCGCCTTGACGAGATCCCACCAGTGATAGTCGACACCGTCCTGAAGGCCGGCAAACCCCTCGGCATCCGCGCCGGGCTGGCGCTCGAGCACGATCGACCGGCCGTTCGGGAAGATCAGTCGATTCCAAACGAGTAGCACGCGGCTTTGGCCGAACTGGACGTTGTTGTCGTACTGGCCGATGATGCGCGTGCCCTGCGGCACGAGCAGGATATGGCCGGTCGGACTGTCGTAGATATTTTCGGTCACCTGCGCGGTGATCTGGCCCGGCAGATCGGACCTGATGCCGGTGATCAGCGCGGCCGATATGACCGCGCCTGCTTGCAGGATGTTCGGAGATGCGGGCGCAACGACACGATCGGCCGCGACTGTACGGCGGTCCGGGGCCGCGTTGAGGAAGGCAGTCTGGCGGTCCTGCGCCGATGGTGTCGCGGGCGGAGGCGCGAGGCCAAGGCCCGCGAGGTCGGGCGCTGGCGGCGGAGCGATAGCGGGCGCCGCAACGGACGCTCCAGTGCGCATCTCGGTGCCGGAAAATAGCCGGCTGGTCCTGGCGGTCTCGATCTCCTGCAGCCTGCGCTGTTCTTCGGGACTGATGCCCGGATTGGGAGTGGCGATGCCAGGCGTCAGAACGGGTTGGCCGCGCTCCTGCGCGCCGACGATCGCGCGGCCGAGGTCTCCCGGGAGCGGCGGACCAAGGCGAGGTACACCGCTGTAGTCACGCGGCAGGCCGGCGAGCCCGTCGGCGGTCGAGCGGTTCTCCGTTGAATAGAGTTCCTCGTTCGGGCGTCCGCCATCGCGGGTCTGAAGCGCGTAGACGAGAGCGCCGCCGAGCCCGACGCTGGCGACGAGGCCGATACCCGCGAGGAACTTACGCGACAGCCGCGTGACGCGCGGCGGTTCCGCGCGCAGACGCATTGGCGCGGGCCCGATCGGCTCGCCGGTCAGGGGCTGCGTATCGTCGTCCGGCACTTCCTCGTTCCGGCGCGGATTCTCGCTCACGATGCGGGCCTCCCGTCAGTGCGGGTAATGCGCACGCGCTTCTGGTGATCGCCGGAGCCGAAGCGCAGTTCGGCCGCGGCGAAGAGCCGATCGACGATCATGTGATTGCCGCGAACACGGTAGTTCACAAGCTCTGAGGTATTGCCCTCCGGTCCGACGACGAACAGCGGCGGCATTTCGCCCTGACTGATCCCGCGCGGGAATTCGATGAAGACCTGGCGGCCATCGTCAAAGGCGCGCAGCGGCCGCCACGGCGCGCGGTCGCCGTCGATGGCGTAGCGGAAGTTGACGTTGGCAAGATCGACGCCGCTCGCCACCGGCTGGGCGGCCTGCGCTTCGGCGTTTTGCCGGCGCAGCGCGATGAGCTGGTCCTGTGGGTAATGCCAGGACACAGACGCCATATACGTCCGCTCGGTCGAGCGCAGTTCCATATGATAGGTGCGCAGATTGGTATTGATGACGAGGTTCGTCATCAGATCGGTGCGGGTGGGCTTCACGAGTATATGGATCTGCCGGGTCGCGCCCGAGCCGCTCTCGGTATCACCGATGATCCAGCGCACCGTGTCGCCGGCGGCGACGGGGCCTGAGCCGACGAGCTGCTCGCCGGGTTGCAACGCGATGTCCGTGATCTGTCCGACGGCGGTATAGACCTGATAGAGCGCTCCTTGCGTAAACGGATAGACTTGCATCGAGTTGATGAAGCCGTCGCGCACCGGCTGGATGCGGGCGGCTGCATTGGCCTGGTTCACCCGCGCCGTTGGATCGGTCGGCTCCGGTATGCGCCGGGATGGCTCGACGCGCTGCAGTTGGCCAGGCAGCGGCAGCGGCCGAGGCAGTTCGACTACCGTTACGGGTGCAGGCGGATCGACGGTCTGCACGGCCGGAGCGGCGTTGTCATAAGAGATCTCCGGCGGCGGATTGGTGGTGGCGCAGCCTGCGAGCGCGGTCGTCGCCAGCAGGGCCATGGGAAATGCGGCTCTGCGGAAAGCCGAGACTACGGATGTGTATGAAGCCGGGTTTCCGGCTTTACGGAAATACGGCTTCATTGCCCAAGCTCCCGTGACCAGTTGATTGCGTTGACGTAGATGCCGAGCGGATTTGCCCTGAGCCGATCGGCGTTGCGCGGGATCTGCACCACGATCGTCAGGATCGCTGTCCAGCGCGTGGTCTCGGCGAGCTGGCCATTCTCATAGCAGCGCTCGACCCAGGCGACGCGGAAGCTGTCGGGTGAGGCGCGAATGACACTGGAGACGTCGACCGCGATCTGCTGGCGGCCGACCTTCGCAAACGGGTCGTTCGACCGAGCGTAATCATTCAGGGCCATGGCGCCGCGATCGGTCGTGAAGTCATAAGCGCGCAGCCAATTCTGGCGCACGATGATGGCGTCGGCCGGAATAGAGCGGACCTGTTCGATGAACCGCGCGAGGTGGAAAGCGATTTGCGGATCGGTCGGCCGGTAGTCGGTGACGGCAGGCGCGACGGCCTGCGCCTGGCCGAGCCGATCGACCTGCACCACCCACGGCACGATCGTTCCCCGCGCTGACTGCACAACGAGCGCGGTGGCGAACCCGGCCGACAGGATCAGCGAGCCGAACGCCATCAGCCGCCAGTTCTTCGCCTGGACACGCGAGGCGCCGATACGCTCATCCCAGGCCTGGGCGGCGCGCTGATAGGGCGTCTCCGGCTCGGAGGCTTTTCCATAATGAGTGGTTGGTCGTTTGAACATCAGCGATCGCCTTCGGAGAGGTTGACGGAGGAGCCGCCGCCGTGGGCGTCGCCTGAGCGGACGGCATGGGCCGTGGCCTGCACGGCATGGGTCATGTGCTGCGAGCGCCGCATCCGCTGGGCCCAGGCCGGCGGAGCGCCGGCGGTTGGAAAACCGGCAGCGGCGTCACCGGCCGCGTCACCGCCGATCGAGCCCGCGGTGGAAGTGCCGCCCGTCGCCTCGAAGGCGGCCTTGCCGCCAGCATTGAAGCTGGAGCGCATGCTTTCCGCGGCCCGCGAGGCGGCGCGGCGCAGTGGTGAGACCGCGGCGCTACCGCCCGCACGCGCGACCCCGCCGAGGCCGGACGCGACACCGGACGCACCGGACTGGCCCGCTGCGCCAAGGCTGTAGGCGGTGGATGCGCCGCCAGCGATCGCAGCACCGCCGCGAGCGGCGGCGGCGGCGCCACCGGCCAGCGCAGCACCACCGGAGGCGGCGGCGCCGACGGCGCCAGCGCCGAGCGCGACCATGCCGCCCGCGGCCATGCCCGTGCCGACCGCCGCGCCGGCGCTGAGCTGCGGGCCGCCGGAAACGAGACCACTGGCGATGCCAGGACCGAAGATGCCGAGGCCAAGCAGCGACAGCGCGGCAAGCACGATCGCCATCGCTTCGTCGATGGTGGGGGTTGCCCCGTCGAAGCCGGATGTGAACTCTGAGAAGAGGGTCGAAC
This sequence comes from Mesorhizobium loti, assembly GCA_014189435.1. NCBI lineage: Bacteria > Pseudomonadati > Pseudomonadota > Alphaproteobacteria > Hyphomicrobiales > Phyllobacteriaceae > Mesorhizobium > Mesorhizobium loti. The sequence goes on along the minus strand of CP050293.1, from coordinate 4,647,266 downwards.
CGATGCCGATGATGACGGCAAGCACCAAAACCTTGATGCCGGAGGAGATGACGTTGCCGAGTACGCGTTCGGCCATGAAGGCCGATTTGCCGAACAAGCCGAAGGGGATCAGCACGAAGCCCGCGAGCGTCGTCAGCTTGAATTCGATGAGGGTGACGAAGAGCTGGATGGCGAGGATGAAGAAGGCGAGAAGCACCAGCGCCCAGGCAAGGAACATGCAGGCGATCTGGATGAAGTTCTCGAAGAACGACCAGTAGCCCATCAGACCAGAGATCGACTCCAAGAGCGGCCGGCCGGCGTCGAGACCGGTTTGCGCGACCCTGCCAGGGCGCAAGAGATCGGCCGTGGTGAAGCTGGTGCCGCTGGCCTTTAAGCCCAGGCCGGCGAAGCTTTCGAAGACGATGCGTGCCAGGTTGTTCCAGTTGCCGATGATGTAGGCGAAGACGCCGACGAACAGCGTCTTCTTCACCAGGCGAGCCATGATGTCGTCGCCGGCGCCCCAGCTCCAGAAGAGTGCAGCCAGCGTCACGTCGATGACGATCAGGGTGGTGGCGATGAAGGCGACTTCGCCGCTAAGCAACCCGAAACCGCTATCGATGTAGCGGGTGAAGACCTCGAGGAAATGGTCGATGACGCCGGTGCCGCCCATGATGTTATCTCGCTTCGTCGAGCTGCGGCGGCGCGATCGGCGCGGCGGGCTCCACGGCTGGCTGATCGGTGCGGCCCGGTTGGGGAGTGGTGTCGTTTCGCGGCGCTGGCGGCATGTCCGGCAGTCGCTCGGCAGGTCGCGCGCCGGGCGCAAGGAAGCGGTTGCGGTTTTCAGCCCAAGCCCGCAGGCATGCGAGGTCGCGGGGACCGGCTTCGCCGAGCGCCTGGCAGCGGATCAGCTCGTCGCGCAACGGGTCGGCCGCGGTCACGGCGGCGCGGCCGGACGGCCACGCCTCGGGCGCTTCTTCTTTCCGGCTCATCTGGATCGCGCTCGCAGTCACTGCGATTGCGACAAACACGACGGTGCCGAGTCGGGCGAGCATCTTGCCGTCCATGGCCGCGCCCCTCAGTTGGCGTTCGGGAACATGCGGGCATTGCCCGGCTGGTAGCCGCTGCCCGGCGTCAGGAAGCGACGGCGCTGCTCGCGACCTTGCTCGGCAGCGGCTGAGCGCTCCGCTTCGGACAGGCTCTGCGCGCGACCGTTTGCGGCCACCACAGCCGTTAGGTCGGCGAGCTGCTGCGCTTGCAGGGCGAGAAGCTGATTGCCCGCCTGTGTCGCCTGCAGCGCGCCGGTAGCGCCCTGGCTCTGCCCGACCAGCGCCGACATTTGGGTTCGGTTCGTGTCGATGTTGCCGACGACGCCGGCCTGGACGCGCATCGCATCCTGCAAGCCACCGACCGTGTTCTGCCAGCGCTCCCGCGCGCCGGCGACGAGCTGCTGGTCAGACGCGGTCATCGACGCGTTGCCATAGGTTGTGCGGAACGCCTGGTCGATGTTCTGCACATTGTAGGCGATGTTCTGCGCTTGAGTGAGGAGCTGTTGCGTCCGCTGCACGGACTGCTGAAGCCGCTGCAGTGACGAGTATGGCAAGCTCGCGAGGTTGCGCGCCTGATTGATCAGTGACTGCGCCTGGTTCTGCAGCGAGGTGATCTGGTTGTTGATCTGCTCGAGCGCGCGGGCAGCCTGAAGAACGTTCTGCGCGTAATTGGTGGGATCGTAGACGATGATGGCTTGGGCCGGCGCGGTGAGCAGCGGTGACAGCGCCAAAGGTGCGGCCAGAATGGAGAAGGCGAGCCGAGCGGCACGCGAGTGGGAACGAACGGAACGGGTCATGGGCGTGCCTCCGGATCGGTTTGAGGAGTGACGTTGGTGAGGTCGGCGATGAGGTCGGCGGCCCAGGCAAGCCGGTTTTCGGCGAGCCACTCCGCGAGGAACCCGTCCGTGCCGCTGCGGGCGTGAACCTCCGCAATCAGCGCCTGATGCTGCTTCGATGATGCGGCGCAAAGCGCGAGCGCCACGTCCGACAGGCCCAGCTCGAACAGCCGGTTGCCGCGCCGGGATTGGCAGTAATAGTCGCGCTTGGGCATCGCCCGCGCGAGGATCTCGATCTGGCGATCGTTGAGCCCGAAGCGGCGATAGATAGCCGTGATCTGCGGCTCGATCGCGCGCTCGTTCGGGAGCAAGACGCGGGTCTGGCAGCTTTCGATGATGGCCGGCGCGATCGCCGAGCCGTCAATATCCGAGAGCGACTGGGTGGCGAAGATGACGCTGGCGTTCTTCTTGCGGAGCGTCTTCAGCCATTCGCGGAGTTGCCCGGCGAAACCCTCGTCGTCCAGCGCGAGCCAGCCTTCGTCGACGATCAGCAGTGTCGGGCGACCGTCTAGGCGATCCTCGATACGGTGAAAGAGATAGGCGAGCACAGCGGCAGCCGCGCCAGTGCCGATAAGTCCTTCGGTCTCGAAGACCTGAACATTGGCCTCACCCAGATGCTCGGCCTCCGCGTCGAGCAGCCGTCCATAGGGACCGCCAACGCAATAGGGCCGCAACGCCTGCTTCAGGTCGTTCGACTGAAGCAGGACAGACAGACCCGTCAACGTCCGCTCGGCGATTGGTGCGGAGGCCAGCGAGGAGAGCGCCGACCAAAGATGTTCCTTCACCTCGGGCGTGACGGGCACACTCTCGCGTATCAGGATCGCGACTAGCCAATCGGAGGCCCAGGCGCGCTCGGCGACATCCTCGATGCGTGCGAGCGGTTGAAGCGACACGCTGTCGTCTGAGCCTTCGGTGAGGCCACCGCCGAGATCGTGCCAGTCGCCACGCATGGCGAGCGCCGCGGCGCGGATTGATCCGCCGAAGTCGAAGGCGAAGACTTGGCTTTGGGGATAGCGTCGGAATTGCAGCGCCATCAGCGCCAGCAGCACCGACTTGCCGGCGCCGGTCGGACCAACGATCAGAGTATGGCCGACGTCGCCCACATGGATGGAAAGCCGGAATGGGGTCGAGCCTTCGGTCTTGCCGAACAGCAGTGGGGGTGCTGCGAAGTGCTCGTCCCGTTCCGGTCCCGCCCACACCGCCGACAGCGGGATCATGTGGGCGAGATTCAATGTGTTGATCGGGGGTTGGCGGACATTGGCGTAGACATGGCCGGGCAGCGAGCCGAGCCAGGCTTCCACAGCGTTGATCGTCTCGGGCATTGCGGTGAAGTCGCGGCCCTGGATGACTTTCTCGACCATCCGCAACTTCTCGGCGGCGATGCGCGGATCATCGTCCCAGACCGTGATCGTCGCGGTCACATAGGCTTGGCCGGCGTAGTCCGCGCCCAGCTCCTGCAACGCCATGTCGGCATCGGCCGCCTTGTTAGAAGCATCGGTGTCCACGAGGGCGGAGGCCTCGTTCGTCATCACCTCTTTCAAGATGGCGGCGATCGATTTGCGCTTGGCGAACCATTGCCGCCGGATCTTGGTCAGCAGCTTGGTCGCGTCGGTCTTGTCGAGCAGAATGGCGCGCGTCGACCAGCGATAGGGAAAGGCCAGCTGGTTCAGCTCGTCGAGGATGCCGGGCGTGGTCGCGGTCGGGAAGCCGACAATGGTGAGGATGCGGACATGCGCATCGCCCAGGCGCGGCTCCAGCCCGCCGGTGAGTGGTTGATCGGCGAGCAGTGCATCGAGATACATCGGCGTTTCGGGGACGCGGACGCGATGCCGCTTCGTCGAGACCGTCGAATGCAAATAGGTCAGCGTCTCGCCGTCATCGAGCCAGGCGCATTCCGGCATGAAGGCGTCGATGAGCTGGAGGATGCGATCGGTGCGGTCGGCGAAGCCGCGCAGGATCTCGTGCGCGTCGACGCCGGCGTGATCGCGGCCCTCGTAGAGCCAGGTTTCGGCCCGCGCCGCGTCCTCGACCGGCGGCAGATAGAGGAAAGTCAGGAAGTAGCTGGACTCGAAATGCGCGCCGGCTTCCTCGAAATCGGCCTTGCGTTCGGCATCGACCAAGGCGGAGGCGCTGTCGGCGAACATGCTGGCGGGATAGGTCGCGGCGCCATGGCGCTGCGCCTCGACGAAGATCGCCCAGCCGGAACCCAGGCGACGGAAGGCGTTGTTGAGACGGCCTGCGACCGCGACCAGCTCGGCCGGCACCGCACTGTCAAGGTCGGGGCCGCGGAAGCGCGCGGTGCGCTGCAGGCTGCCGTCCTTGTTCAGCACGATGCCTTTGCCGACCAGAGCGACCCAGGGCAGGAAGTCCGCGAGTCGGGTGTTGCGGTTGCGATATTCGGCGAGGTTCATCATCGTCGTTCCTGCTCAGAGCGACAGGTGGCCGGGGATGCGCAGATGCTTGCGCACGACGTCGACGAATTGCGGATCGCGCTTGGCGGCCCAGACAGCCGCGAAGTGGCCGAGAGCCCAGAGCCCGAGACCGACCAGCCAGAGGCGAAGGCCGAGGCCAAGCGCGGCGGCGAGCGTACCGTTGAGGATGGCGATCGAGCGCGGAGCGCCGCCGAGCAGGATATGCTCGGTCAGCGCCCGATGGACCGGGACCGAGAGGCCCGGCAGCTCACCGCCATTGTCGGCGCCGTCGGCCATCAGACGAGCGCCCCGCCGCCGAACGAGAAGAACGACAGGAAGAAACTGGACGCGGCGAAGGCAATCGACAGACCGAAGACGATCTGGATCAGTTTGCGTGCGCCGCCCGACGTGTCGCCAAAAGCGAGTGTCAGGCCGGTGATGATAATGATCATGACCGCGATGATCTTGGAGACCGGACCCTCGATCGAATCGAGAATTTTCTGCAGTGGTGCTTCCCACGGCATTGAGGATCCCGTGGCGTGGGCGGCGGGGGCGAGCGCCAGCGTGAGAAAGGTGACTGACACCGCCGTGGCGATGTGGCGGCGGATGCGCAGGGTATGCTGGATCATGACGGGTCTCCTGTGAGGGGCTGGCTTGCGGGGGTGACGCGGTAGTCGCCGTCGGGGCCAAGGCCCTCGATACGGGCGAGTTCGGTGAGGCGGCGCGACGCGCCGCGACCGGACAGCACGGCGACCAGGTCAATCGTCTCGGCGATCAGAGCGCGCGGGACGGTGACCACGGCTTCCTGGATCAGCTGCTCCATGCGGCGCAGCGCCCCGATGGCCGTGCCGGCGTGGATCGTTCCGACGCCGCCGGGATGTCCGGTGCCCCAGGCCTTCAGCAGATCGAGTGCCTCAGCGCCGCGCACCTCTCCAATCGGGATGCGATCGGGGCGCAGGCGAAGCGAGGAGCGGACGAGATCGGAGAGCGAGGCGACGCCGTCCTTTGTCCGCATCGCGACCAGATTGGGCGCGGCGCATTGCAGCTCGCGAATGTCCTCGATCAGGACGACCCGGTCCGAGGTCTTCGAGACCTCGGCGAGCAGTGCGTTGGTGAGGGTCGTTTTGCCGGTGGATGTGCCTCCGGCGACGAGGATGTTGCGCCGTCCGGCGACGGCTTGGCGCAGCGTCTCGGCCTGATCCGCCACCATGATCCCGGCGGCGACATAATCGTCGAGCGTAAACACGGCGACGGCAGGCTTACGGATCGCGAAGGCCGGCGCGGATACCACCGGCGGCAACAATCCCTCGAACCGCTCCCCCGTTTCGGGCAGCTCGGCCGAGACACGCGGGGCGCCGGGATGAACCTCCGCGCCGACATGGTGGGCGACGAGCCGGATGATCCGCTCGCCGTCCGAAGGCGACAGCACTTCACCTGTGTCGGAAAGCCCTTCGGAAAGACGGTCGACCCAGAGCCGCCCATCGGGGTTGAGCATCACCTCGACGATCGCAGGGTCTTCCAGAAACCGGGCGATCGCCGGCCCGAGGGCGGTGCGCAGCATGCGCGCGCCGCGAAGGATCGCCTGCGATTTCTGGTGATTGGCCGCCACGTCGTCCCCGTCCTTTTGCGGGTCCGCGAAGCGCGGCCCTGGATCGGGGATGAGTAGGAGAGGCAGAAATCATGGCCTGACAACAACCATAATGTGGTCGTCGTACTGTGGCGTACAAAGACAGGGAAACGGCGGAATGGCGGAATACTTGCGGCAGACGCAGCCGTGATTATTCCGCGTCATGCGCGGGCGCGATGTCCTCCGAAATCTCTTGCCGAAGCTTCGGCCCGTGAGCGAGTCGGCGGCCGAGCGCGGTGACGAACGCCTCGTAGCGCTCGCCGGCTTTGGCGCGCGCCGCAGTCTGGGCAGGCTCCGGTAGCGGCGGGTTCGTCGTCAGCCAGAAGCGGATGAAGACGGCCAGCGTTTCGACGGCGATGCCAAGGTCGCGCTCCATGCGTGCCATTCGCCGGTCGAGCTGATCGAGCCGCTTCGTCGTCGCCGCCTCCTGCCGTTCGGAGGCGTCAGGCGAGAGGAAAGAGGCGATGCCGGCTTCCGCGATCAGGGAGAGGGATTGATCGCGCCGGGCGGCGTGCGCGGCGAGCGCTTTCATGACGTCCGGTTCGAGATACACGGATAGCCGCTGCTTTTTGGGAGGCTTTACCATGGTGCCTCCTAAAGCTCGATGCCGTCGTTGGGATCGAGCGAGGCTTGGCGTGCCACCTGGCGCATGGTCTGGCTCATGCGCGAGAGACGTGCGGCATCCTCGTCGGCGTCGTCGCGGGGGTCGATCTCGAATTCGTTTTCGATGGGTTGCTTAGTCTCGACGGGTTTTGAGCGGCTCAGTTCCGGCTGGTGCCGGCGCTCGGAGTCGGTCGTGTCCTCATCTTCCGATCCGCCGCCGCCGGTAGCCGTCGCCACCGCCGGCTTCACCGGAAGGGGCAGCGTGCTCCAGTCGTCCGGTCGGGCGGCTGTTGGCTTCAAAAGGTTTGGCGGCGGCAAGATGCGCTCCTGAAACCGGCGATCCTCATAATATCGCGCCTTCTTCGCGCGGATCGGCGGGGTGCCGGCGACCATGACGATTTCGTCGGATGGCGGAAGCTGCATGATTTCGCCGGGCGTCATCAGTTGCCGGGCCGTTTCCGAGCGCGAGACCATCAAGTGGCCGAGCCAGGGCGACAGGCGATGACCGGCATAGTTCTTCATCGCGCGCATCTCGGTCGCGGTGCCAAGCGCATCCGACACACGTTTGGCGGTCCGCTCATCGTTGGTCGCGAAGCTGACGCGCACATGGCAGTTGTCGAGGATCGAGTTGTTCGGCCCGTAGGCCTTCTCGATCTGGTTCAGCGACTGGGCGATGAGGAAGGCTTTGAGGCCGTATCCCGCCATGAAGGCGAGCGCACTCTCGAAAAAGTCGAGGCGGCCGAGGGCCGGAAATTCGTCGAGCATCAGGAGAAGACGATGGCGGTTGCCGTTCGCCTTCAGATCCTCCGTGAGCCGCCGGCCGATCTGATTGAGGATCAGGCGGATCAGCGGCTTGGTCCGATTGATGTCCGATGGTGGCACGACGAGGTAGAGCGTCGTTGGATGCTTGCCGCCGACGATATCGACGATGCGCCAGTCGCAGCGGCGTGTGACCTCTGCCACTACGGGATCGCGGTATAGGCCGAGGAACGACATCGCGGTGGACAGCACGCCCGACCGCTCATTGTCTGATTTGTTCAGCAGCTCGCGTGCGGCGCTGGCGATCACCGGATGCGGTCCGGCCTCGCCGAGATGCGCCGTCTTCATCATGGCGGCGAGGGTCGAATCGATCGGCCGCTTTGGATCGGAGAGGAAGGCGGCGACGCTCGCGAGGGTCTTGTCGGCCTCGGCGTAGAGGACGTGCAGAATGGCGCCGACCAGCAACGCGTGGCTAGTCTTCTCCCAATGATTCCGTTTCTCGAGCGAGCCTTCCGGGTCGACCAGGATGTCGGCGATGTTCTGGACGTCGCGGACCTCCCATTCACCGCGGCGCACCTCGAGCAGCGGATTGTAGGCGGCCGACTTCGCGTTGGTCGGATCAAATAGCAGGACGCGGCCGTGCCGGGACCGGAAGCCGGCCGTCAGCGTCCAGTTCTCGCCCTTGATGTCATGGACAATCGCCGAGCCGGGCCAGGTGAGTAGCGACGGCACGACCAGGCCGACGCCCTTGCCGGATCGCGTGGGCGCAAAGCACAGCACATGCTCGGGACCATCGTGGCGGAGATAGTCGCGCTCGAACTTCCCCAGGATGACGCCATCCGCGCCCGTGAGGCCGGCGGCGCTCACTTCGCGCGCATCGGCCCACCGGGCGGAGCCGAACGTCTCGGCGTTCTTCGCCTCACGCGCCCGCCAGACGGACATGCCGATCGCGACGGCGATTGAGATGAAGCCGCCAGACGCCGCGATATAAGCGCTCTCGATGAAGATCGGCGGCGCATAGGCATCGTAGAAATACCACCACCAGAAGAAGGCGGGCGGATAGTAGATCGGCCAGCCGACCAATTCGAACCACGGGAGTCCGAGCTGCGGCTGGAAGCCGAGCCGATAGGCCGTCCACTGCGTCGCCGCCCAGGTCGTCATGAGCACGATCAGGAAGACGGTGAGAATCTGGCCCCAGAGGATCTTGGTCGCCGACATGGCGGGCACTCCTTTCTTGATTGGGCTACATGCCGAGGCCGCGGTTGCGGCTGAAGCTCCAGTCGACGCCGCCGGCGCCGCGCGACACACCGGAGACGTGCTGACCGACCTGGCGTTCGAGGGACGGCGACCAGGGCACGAGCTGGAAGCCGAGGCCGTCGTCGATCATGGCGAAGCGGCCGGAAGCGAGCGCGAAGCGCTGGCGATAGGTGCCCGCCACATACTCGCCCGTTGCGGCCCTGATGAACTGGCGCCCGGTTTCGGCCGCGAGCTTCTCGCCAAGGGCCTCCACCTCGCGCTGCCGGAGCGTGTCGATCAGCCCCGGCGAAAAGCTGATGCCGCGCGTTTGTCGCTCGGCGAGACCCTGGCTGACGAGATGCTCGGCGCGCCGGTCCATCGCCTGGCGAACCTCCGCACCGAAGCCGCCACCGCCGAGTGCGACGGGCTCGCGGGCGATCGCCTGCCGGTCGAGCCAGGTTGCGCCGGTCGCATGGACTTGGGCGGAGATGTCGAGATCGGAGCGGACGGCGAGTGCGACCCGCCTGCGTCCCTGCGCGTCGTCGAATTTGCGCAGCTCGACGATCGAGCCCGGCGCGCTGTCGCCGGCGGCGTCGAGGTCGGGCAGCTTGATGTGATGGGTTCGCCCGTCCGTGCCGTCGACCACGGCATAGGCCGTGCCTTTCAGCTCATCGTCGAGACCCCGATCGACCAGCCGGCCGACGACAGGATCGCTGAGGCTCTCGCCGGCGAGCACATAGCTCGCCGCGCCCCGTTCGATGCCGCGTTCGGTTAGGCCGCGATGAACGCGCTTGATGATGTCGCCACGCTCGCCCAGCTCGCGCAGGGTCGCCTCGGCATTCTCGGACACGGCCCATTGGCCGGGGCCGATCTGGTCGGCGAGGCCGAGCGTCTCCAGCTTCCGCAGCCGACCGACCTTCATCGCATGGAATTCGTCGGGCCGGCGATCGGGGTGCGGGGCAAGATCGACAACGCCGGTGCGGTAGCTGTCACGGGCAAGCTGGCGATCGAGATTGGTCCAGCGTTCCGCCTCGGTCTGCCGTTGGAGATTGCGGCGGATCTCGTGATCGGTGCGCGGTCCCAACTCCTGGGTGACGAGATCCTGCGCGCGGGCACGCATGCCTTCCTTGATGTAGTCGCGCGAGATCACGAGGTCCTGGCCGTCATCGTTGCGCCCGCGCAGGATGATATGGACGTGCGGATTGTCCGTGTTCCAGTGATCGACGCCGACCCAATCGAGCTTCGTGCCGAGGTCCTTTTCCATCTGGCCCATCAGGTCGCGGGCGAAGGTCTTGAGGTCGGACATCTCCGTCGCGTCCTCGGGCGAGACGATGAAGCGGAAATGATGGCGGTCGTCCTGGGTCCGCTCCGCGAAGGCCTTGGGATCGGCGTCCTCGGTCTCCGGCCCGAACAGCCGGGCTTTCTCTCCATCCCGGGTGACACCCTCGCGCCGCAGATAGCTGAGGTGGGCGCTGAGCGGCGCGGCCCGAGCGCTGTGCCGGACGACGCGCGTCTTGATCACCGTGTTGCGCGAGCGGCTGGTGAGCAAACGATTGGCCTGTACGGTCGCGCGCTGACCGCGCCCGAAACGCGAGTGGTTGCCCGAGCTGATCTTGCCGGAGCGCGAGACGCTACCGCCGGCGCGCTGGGCGGCGGCGAGCGCCTGGGCGATGAAGGGCCGCGCCTGCTGTGCGCGGGTCGAGCGGATGCGGCCAGGCCGGATGCGGAAATCGTCCTCGCCGCTCATGGTCGAGGCCCCGCACATCGCGCAAAGCCGAGGAAACACTTGCAGGAATCTCGATGGCGCAGGCTGCGCCGATCAGGCGCACCTCGCGCGAATGCTCCATAAGTCTCTGAAAACACACGGCCGCGCCAGGCCGCACATCGCGCGCTTTTATCTCGCCATCGTTCGGTTGTGCTGCCTGCTTTTCCCGCCTCTGACGCCAACTCCACGCCAGAACCCGACAATGCCGCATGGAGTGCGAAGCCACTCATCGCGGCCCCGCAGTATCAGTCCGCGCCACGAATAGGCCGTCCGATCGCGGTGCAGGCAGGTCCGGATGGCGAGCGGACTCCCGCGCAGAGGGTGCGGCCGGATCGCCGTCCCGCTGCCGCTGGACTGCACCCGCGCTGCTGTCGACCTGCACGATGAAGAGTGGCGCACGGGTCCAGGCGAGCGGATCGGCGGTCGCCACCGTGACGGGGGCAGCGAGATCGCCGCCGCCGATGATCGGTGCGAGGGCGGCGACATAGGCGCGTGTTTCGGCCGGCAACGGGCGGCCGGTCGCCCGATATTCCTCGTAGCGGCCGGGACCAGCGTTGTAGGCCGCCAGAAAGCCGGGCGAGCCGTAGCGATCGTGCATCTCGCGCAGATACGCCGCGCCCGCCATGATGTTATCGCGCGGGTTGTAGGGGTCGCCGAGACCATGTCGAGCGCGCAAATTCGCCCAGGTCGCGGGCATGATCTGCATCAGGCCCATCGCGCCGGCCGATGAGATGGCGCGCATGTCGCCGGCGCTTTCGACGCGCATGACCGCACGAATCCAATGTTCGGGAACGCCAAATCGTCGCGCAGCCTCGGCGATCAAGGCGGCGTAGGGATCGACGCGAGAGAGGCGTTCGCCCGACACGGTCTGTGCATTCGCGTCGGCGCAAAGCGGCGCGGCGGTCAGCAGGCCGGAAAGGAGAAGGAAGGCTGTGCGCCGGACGGTGGAATGCCGGCCGGCGACAGCGGGATGGCGGCGGGCCGACATCGCTCAGTCCCGCTCGCTGCGCCGAGGCGGGCGGTTCCAGTGCAGACCCCAGTCGGACTTGTCGTCGGCCGACTGGAACAGGTTAGCGCGGACCGGTTGGCTGAAGGTCGGATCGTCTATCTGCAACGAAACGTACTCGCCGGCCTTCTCACCGGTGCGCTTCCAGCCCGCTCCAACTTCGGGACCGTCCTCATCCGATCCGAGATGGACGCGGTAGTCGGGCGCGTTCTCCGTGTCGGATTGCTCTACCGGCACGAGCACCAACTCGGCGTCGAGCGTGAGCGTTCTGACGCGCCCGGCATAGCCCGATTTGGTGCGGCTGAATTGACCGATTAGGGACATGATTGTCTCCATTGATGTGCGGTGAGATTAGGAATGGGCACGTCGTCACCGCGTCGGCGCGCGCCAGACGAAGCGGCCATCGCCGTCCTCGTCGGTGTAGAGAGGGATGGCCCGGCCGATCACGGCGGCGGCGGGAAGCGCGCCGAAGTAGCGGCCGTCGAGGCTGTCGCTGACCTGCCAGTTCATCAGGAACAGCTCGCCCTCGGCGACGACGCGGCAGCCTTGCCAGACGGGCAGCAGATTGCCGCGACGATCGCGATCAAGCGCGTCGCCCATCGGCACGGCGTCGACGGTGATGGCGAGGCCTGTCCTGCAAACGCGTTGACCGGGAAGCGCTACGACGCGCTTCATCAGCGGCACGCCGCGCGGCAGATAACCGCCCTCGGCGAGGAAGCTCGCGAACGGCTCGGGCGCACGCACGGCGACCAGATCGGTGACCTCGGGGGACGGGTCTGGCGCGATGGCATAGAGGCCGATCGGCGTGCTGGCCGACGCATTCCAGATCAGCTTCGGCGCGAAGGAAACGATCGATAGGATGCCGAGCAACGACACGGCGCCCGTCGTGGTGACGGCGTAGCCGAGCCGGGTCATGCGCCGATCCTCCGCGCCAGGAGGAAGGCGCGATGGCGCTGCGTCGTGTAGGCGCGCGGCGTCTCGCCGACGGCCAGGCGATTGTGAACGTGCCGCCAGTAATCGGGCGCGACCTCGGCCGGATCGATGCCGATGGCCTCGATCGCGTCGATGAGCTGGAGCATGCGCTCCACCCTCGGCCAGCCGTCGACGCGGAGCAGAATGTCGCCGCCGGGCGTCACGGTCGGGATTGTCTGGCAGCGTTCGCCAGGACCCACCGCGCGCAGAATGTCGAGGCGGGAGAGCATGGTGCCGTGCTCGTTCGCGGCCCAGCGCACCAGCGCGAAGACCGCGCCGGAAGGGAAGAAGAGGATACGGCGGCGACGGTCGAGGACCTGTTCGCGGACCTCGCGGCCGAAACGAATCCAGTGCTCGATCTGCTTCTCGATCCAGACGAGTTCGACTTTGGTGAGATCCGCAGGCGGCGTGGGAGGTGCGCGGCCGGCGCGCGCGGATACGGCAGCAAGGCCGGACATCAGTCGTCTCCTTGGGATTGTGGGAATTCGCGTTCGAGCAGCGTGCGGAGCATGTCGGCGACAGTCTGGCCGCGCTGGAAGGCCGCAATCTTGATGCGGCCGCGCATGTCGGCGGTGACGTCGATGGTCAGCCGAGCCGAGAAGTCGTCGGCGGATTGCGGTCGCTGTGTCTGGCGATCGGGCGCCTTGATCCAGTTTTCTGGATCGCCTGGCCGAGATGCGAACCCACGCCTGGGAGATCGTTCGCTCATGCGCCGATCCTCAAGATTTCGGCCGCGAGCGCGGTGATCTCGCGCGCGCCCGGACAATCCTGGTCCTGCTCCGCGGCGATCCGGCCGGTCTGCACGACATCGGCGAAGACGATGCGCTGACCGATGGTCGTCGCGAGCAATGGCGGGTCGTGGTCGGCGAGCGTCTCGACGGTTTCGCGGGCGAGCACGGTGCGCGCCGCGCAGCGGTTCAGCACGAAGCGAGCGGCAAGCTCTGGGCGGTAGATACGTGCTTCATTGAGCAGCGCGAGCATCTCGGCCGACGCCCAGCCGTCGAGCGGCGACGGCTGCACTGGGATCAGCACGAGGTCGGCGGCGAGCAGCGCCGAGCGCATCAAACTGGCGACGCGCGGCGGTCCGTCGATGACGACATGGTCAGCGTCACGCGCCAGCTCCGGCGCTTCACGGTGGAGCGTGTCCCGGGCCAGGCCGACAACACCGAACAGCCGCTGCAATCCCTCCCGGCTGCGTTGCTGCGACCAATCCAGCGCAGACCCTTGAGGATCGGCGTCGATGAGCGTGACGCGCTTACCGCCCCGAGCCCGTTCACCGGCGAGATGGAGGGCGAGCGTCGTCTTGCCGACGCCGCCCTTCTGGTTGAGGAGCGCGACGATCATGACGGTCTCCCGACGATCGGGGACTCGTCCACACAGCACGAAAAAACGGGTTGCGTTAGAAAGATTCCGTAGGAATCTAGGTTAGATAAGTTACGGGGCTCGCAAGCTGCTGATTCAGCGCGATGAATCGGCGATTTCGGTCCCCGATAGCACGAGGGTCCGGTCCCCAATGGCACGATAGCCCCGGTCCCTGATAGCACGAGATGATTCACAGCTTATCCCCAGGTCGAGTTGTCGAGCGGCGACGGCGGCGCGGAATGCCGAGCGCGTCGTGATCGGTGGGTACGAAAGACAGGATTTCGGGACCGCCGAAGCATTGCTCGATGGTCAGGCGATAGCCGGGCAGCGGCTGGCGGCGGACGATCTCGCGCAGGTCGTAGGCGAAGTGTTTGAGCGGCGAGAGGCTGCCGGATTTCGCGTGGAGGTGCGGGAAATCGAAGCTCCAGCCGTGTTCCTGCTTGCCGCCGTGCTTGCGCACCAGGCGATAAAGCCAGCGCTCCAGCCCGCCTGTGAGATCGAAGTATCTGCGGTCGATCGTCAGCACGAGCGCATCGTCAAGGACGGCGCCGTAAAACCAGTCGGGAACGATCAGCTCGAGGCCGAGCGGACGGCCGCGGTGATCGGCGCGCTCCTTCCATTCGTTGATCCAAGAGAAGCGGTGCATCCGCCGCTCGGTCGGCTGGCGGATCGAGGTCGCGACCGTGGTCGACTGCAGCCGGTCGAGCGCGGCCTTCAGGCGGTCGTAGTCGCGTAGCGACACGCCGCGGCCGATGAAGTTCAGAATTTCATAGGGGGTGGTCGCCATCAGGCGCGACGGACGCAAGCCGACATCGCGCGCTTCGACAATCTGGGAGGCTGCCCAGATGAGGACATCGGCGTCCCAAATCGTGGCCATGCCATGTTCGGGGACGGCTTCCACGCGGATCTTCACCGAACCCGCCTTGAAGTCGATCGGCGCCAGGCGCTTCGACTTGGCGAGCGAGAAGAACGGATAAGCCATGAGGTCCTGGGCATCGCGGGGTGCGAGATCGCCGGGCAGCGCCCGGAACAGATCGAGCTGCGCGCGCTCATCGTGATGGGTGTGGCGGGACGACACGGCCGGCCGCCTCAGCGCGCGAAGCGGCCGCCGGCGGTGGCGGGGGATGCGGTGACCTGGCGCTTGGCTGGGAGCACGGTGCCGCCGCGCGGATCGGAGGTCGAGGTGACCAGGCCCCGGTCGGCCCAGCTCTGCAGGTCCTCGACGGAATAGACGACGCGGCCGCCGAGCTTGCGGTAGACCGGACCGGTGCCGTAGGTCCGGTGCTTCTCGAGGGTGCGTTCGGAGAGGCCGAGGAAGCGGGCGGCTTCCTGCGTCCTCAGGTAGCGTGGCGGTAGATTGGCGGCTCTGTCGGCCATGGTCGCACCTTCGTGGTCTCGCGGTGGCCGCTGCGAACAAGCGGCGGGTTGCGAGCACGGTGGCGCGAAGACGGCGCCTCGGACGATGTCGAAGTAAGGCGCTAAAATCGACACCCGAGCGGGCGTCAGCGATCCCGGCGTGGGCGGCGCAGCAATGTCCGGTAGCCGCCGCGAACGAGCTTCATGCCGTCGCGGGCGAGACGGATGGTGATCTCCCGGATTGGGTCGCCGACCCAGGACGCTGCGTCGATCTTGTGCTGAGGGAAGAGATGCTCTGCGACGGTGCGGTAGATGGCGCCGCTCTCGCGCGCGTCGACAGCGCGCAGCATCTGGCGCGCGCGCTGACGTCTCTGCAGCGTCATGCGCGGATCGGGCGGCACACGCTTGCCGAACATTGCGTGCCAGAGGCGTTCGACCGCGGTCAATCGGTCGGGCGTCAGTTCATCGAACAGGACGAATGCGCCGAGGGGGCGGGCATCATCGACGTCGACCAAGGCCACGTCGTGGGGCTCGCCCCGCAGCGTGAGCCGGATCAGACCAGGATCATGCTCGATGATGGCATGGGCGAGCAGATCCTCAACGCCGAGGCGGAAATCTCCCGCCGGACTCGGTCCGCTGGTGAACGGGAGTGTCGCGGGATCGGTTTGCGGGGTCCAGAAGACCGGCTGGATGAGCGCGGAGTTGCGAGGGTCGGCGACGAAATCGCAACCCCCATTGTTCGGCGAATTCCCGGGCGATGTCCCCGGTCAGCCGTCCGATCGCAACCAGTTCCTGATATGATTTTCTGTAGTCGGGATTACGACGCAGGAACTCCCAGGCAAGATCGCCCGGCGTCAACTTGTCGATATAGTCATAGGCGGCTTCAGACCGCCAACTTTCATCCTTCATCCTCCACCGCCTCCGCAACGTTTTACAACGCGAGTTGTGCAGCGGATACGATTCCCGGTTGAACAAAGCGCGGGAAGAACGAAGTGGGCGCAACGTGATGCGGTTTGTGCATCACCTCAGTGCAGGCGGCCTTGCAGCAATTGACAGAAGCCGCTGGTGGTCATCCATTTCGCGCGGTCGAGATGGCTGGTGTAGATGCGCCGAGCGCGCTCCGGTTCGGCCTTGGCGTCGAGCCCGAAGAGGACTTCGACCACCTCACGCCAATCGGCGCTTTCCGCGTCGGCATCGAGCAGCCGGACATAGAGCTTCAGATGCGCCTCGTCATAAGCGGTCAAAGCCGCGCCGGCCGGCGGCTGGTCGAGAAAATCGTCTTTAGTCACAACATCCCCCGATCGCGAGATGTATCCAAACTGGAGGAGATTGTTAACGATGATTTCATCGGAAAAATGACGCAAGGCCCTGATGCGGGAAGATGTGGCAACGCCACGACCTGTCGAACGTCAGGTTTCCTTCTTTGCATCAACGAGCAGCACTCCCTTGCCCTGATCGGAGTTCAGGAAGACGATGCCCGCGCGCTCGAAAGCCCTTCGCACCTCGTCGCGCGTACTCTCAAAGACCTCGAGGCCACTGGTGGATTCGAGGCGCTTAAGCGCGGTCAATGAGACCCGGGCCTTGTCAGCGAGCGTCTCCTGTGTCCAACCCAGCAACGCGCGTGCGGCCCGAAATTGTCGGGCGGTGATCATGCATGATCACCTCCCACACGGACATACGCGTACGCCAAGACTACGACTATAATAGTCGTTCTTGGCAGGATCTTCCAGCCGGAAATGGCTGTTTGGGCTCTCTACGGTCGATTGGGCCGCAACTGATTCGGTCGCCGCAAAGCCGAAGGCCCCGGCCTTCCGGCCGGGGCCTCGCGCGGGGCCTCAGTCGCCCCGCCGCCCGTTGGGGCGGGACCAGATCAGCGAGAAGGTCTCGCCTTCCTCGTCGTCGAAGAGGTTGGCGTAGATCGGGGCGTTGAAGCTCGGATCGTCCAGCTTGAGGCCCAGATAGTCGCGGCCCTCGTTAGAGCGCTTGGACCAGGCGGCGCCGATCTCGGCGCGGCCGACCAGGACCCGGTGACTGGGGGCGTTCTCGCCGGTCGCGCGCTGGTCGGGGACGATGCGCACGTTCTTGGCCTGGACACTGAGGGTGACGATTTCGCCGGTGAATTCGTTCGAGCCGGTCTTCTTGAAGGTGCCGATGGTCGCCATTGTAAGTCTCCGTTTTCCGTTCCCGAGCCCGCACCATTGCGGCCTCGATGGCGATCGGCAGGCCGGAGGCGATCGACGGCGCACCCCGCAGGGGCCTGACAGCCAAGGAGGGCTTTCTTGTCTCGCGAGGAATGGCGGCGCAGCCGGCAGGGGAAGAAAGTTTGACGCGGCTGTTGCGTCATAGGCGATCGAGGCGAAGCCGGCGTTCGGCCAGATCAGGCCATTGAAGAGGCCGTGTGGAGCGGTTGAGGCACGGTCAGAGAACGGAGAAAATGGCGGCCGTCTCGCGCCAGCAAACCGGCGTCACGGCAATGCTCACGGGCATCGTTTCTTCGCGGCAAGGCATTGGCTCTGCATCCTGACCCTCCACCGCCAACCGAGATATCGCCGCGACGGATATTCGGTGTGCCGCTCAGACATGGTCGTGCCACGGCAGCGCTCTAACTAAGGCGCCTGCTGGACCCAGCGTCGATCCGCACCCCACGCTCAATCCCAATGCCTAGCTAAGAAGAGGTGGGCGGTCGTCGCCGATAGCTGATCTCGCCCTCGCAACGCCGATATCGACGATCAGGCTCGCGCGAGGTCCCGGCTGGACGGGCCTGGGGACGCCGCCATTCCTGCGAGCCGCACGAAGGCGGTTATGCCCACCGCGATCGCGCCAATAACGGAGAAGGCGATCTGCCATCCTTCGGAAGGCATAAGGTGCTTCACAATGCCATGCGTCGCGTGGAAACCGGCGATGGCGGCCGGCGCGACGAAGGCGATGGCCACGAGCAGCTTCAGCCACATCGGCCGGACAAAGGTGATCAGCAGATGACCAGCCGCCAGGGTCAGGGCCGCGGCGCCGGCCCCGACCAGAACCGCGCCGGGAATGCCAGCGCCGGTGCCGTGCGCCCACGCGCCCGCGGTCACGCCGACGAACGCCGGCAGCGCGAAGATGGCCAGCGTGAACAGCAGCCAGCAAAGCAGGCCGATGGCTGCGAGGGATGCAAATATTGCGAGGATGATCATGGTGGCGTCCTCCGTGAGAAACGGTCTGACGGTCGCGCCTCCACCACCACCACGGCGCGCTCGAACTATAGCTGAAAAGTGGCTGAGCCGGGAGCGGAAATCGCGTGCGACCTCCGCGCGGCGACGCCGGTTCGCCCCGGTTATGGGGCGAAGGGATCGATCTCATGGACGATCGCGGCCATGTCGCCGTCGTATTCGCTGGCGGGCGTGACCGAGAGGGTGCCGTCGCCGGCCTGGAAGATGATGATCGCGGCCATCAGGGTGGTGGCGAGGCTGAAGGCGAAGGCGTGCGCGTCGTTGAGGGACATCGATCCGGCTCCTGTTTGAGCGGAGGACCATCCCCCGCTGACAGGCGCCCGAAGCGTCGGGCTGAGCGCCGCAATCACCGCGCAGGCGCAGCCGAAGCGGCGGCATGCTCGCATAGCCGACCCTTTACGGGTTGATGGCGTCAGGCGATCAGTCTGACCAAGGATCAGCGCAGATAAGCGGGGGTGTGTCGGGCGGTCCGAAATGGTAGTCGTGATGTTCTCAACAGCCTTGCCGCTAAGACCTCAGCCGGACGTCTCGCGCATACGAGGCGACAACTTTGTCTGGGAGGACCATGGCAAGCGGATTCCATGTGCCGGATGGCAACGAGGCCCTGCGGTCGGATATTCCTGCCATCGTCGAACTTATCGAGCGGACGGCACGGTGGGTACACCCCGACACGTTTCGCGCGCTGCCGGTCTGGGCACCACATACAGCGCGCGGTCGGGCCCTCTTTGATGCGGGGTGGACGCGCCGTTACACGAACACGCGAAAGCTGACCGGCGTAACGGCGGAGAAGTTCGAAGGAAATGTGGCTGCGCTCAACGCCCTTGTCGCTGCGCTCGACGTAGCGTCCCCCAAGCCGAAGAACTGGACCGTCTGTCACATCTGGGGTTACGACGATCCATCGTTCGCGCAGGGCAGCAGCGTGGTGCAGGATCCGCGCTATTTCTCCTGTGTCGCGAACATGGTGTGGCTCCCCACGTCGTTGAAGGGTTTCACCGACACCCTCCCAGAGATCAAAGCCATGCTGCGGGTATGCTCTTTCCATCTGTACGGATGGGCATGTGAGCACGAGGCAGTCGCCGCACAGGCTGAGCAGGTGCGATCGGGTTGGACACCGCCCGACTATCCGAACAGTTGGCCCAAAGCGGATCGGCCTGGCGTCCTGCCGCCGGGGACAGCGCCATTCACGCCACGCATCGAACGCGAAATCGCAAAGCGGAAGTCGAAAATCCGGTCCAATCTCGCCAACGCCGATTTTCTTCACTATCCGAAGACTGAGGTCGAGGATGTGCTGAAGTTCTGGAAAGTCGATCTGGGATAGGCGGCGCTCACGCGCCGCCGAACTTCCAAACCGGGATGCCGAGCTTCTTTGCCTTGTCGGCGAGGTTGTCGTTTATGCCGGTGCCGGGGAAGTGCATCACGCCCTTGGGCAGGATTTCCAGCATCTCGTCGTTGCGCTTGAAGGGCGCTGCGCGGCCGTGCTTCGTCCAGTCGGGAGCGAAACCGATCTGGGGCACGTTCCGGTTCGTCGCCCAAAGGGATGCGATCTTCTCGGCGCCCTTCGGCGACTTGCCGTGCATCAGCACCATGTCTGGGTGCTTTTCGTGCACCTGGTCGAGCTTGGCCCAGATCAGGCGGTGATCATTGAAGTCGAGCCCGCCGGTGACGAGGATTTTCGGCCCAGCGGGAAGAAGGATCGTCTGCTCGGCGCGCCGCTTCGCTGCCAGGAAGTCGCGGCTGTCGATCATCGCCGAGGTGAGGTTGCGGTGGTTGACCCTTGACCCGCTGCGCGGAAACCAGGTTTTGCCGACGTGGCGTTCGTAATGTTCGGCCGCCTGGTCGCGCATCAGTTCGAAGGCGTTCTGACGTTCCATCAGAGTTTGGCCTTCGGCGATGTGACGCTCGAGTTCGACGGCCTTTACCTCGCTGCCGTCCTGTTCACGTTGCCCGCGGCGTTGCGCCTGCTCGTTGTCGTCGAGTTCGCGCGCGATACGGTCGGTGGCGCGGTGAAAGACGTTGACCGTCGACCAGAGGAGATCGTCGAGGTCGGGTTCGAGGCGAGTGTCCTCCAGCGTTCCGATCAGGGCGTCGAAGATGTCGGCGATGGCGCCTGCGACCGCATTGCCGTCCGGGAGGAGTCGCTGGTCGGGTTCATCCTCGGAGGGACGGTAGCCGTGGAGCTGAAGCTCGGTGAGGACATGGTCGGTCGGTGATGAGGCGTGATGCGGTTCGAAGTCGTCGTGCTCGCTCATGGGATGCTCCGTCGGTTGGACCGCGACCGTCGCGGCCTTCATGGCGACGAATGCCGGCGGGCGGGCCGGCCCTGCACCCGGAGCAAGGCGCAGGGCCGGAGCGTCAGCGGAGGATGGCGGAGGCCGGCGATTTTGCCTCGCGATGGAAAGGCGCGGCACGCGCCGCCGGAAAATCGTCGGCCGCAGCCATTGTTGGGCAGGCCCGTTTGCTGGCCGATCGCCCTCTCGAAGGCCGAGGCGCGGTCCCCCACCGACGGTTGGTGCATCTGCGAGCACGACGACGCACCGCCATTGTCGGTCTCCCGTGCCGGGCTATGCCGCCAGCGCCATGAACCTTGCGACATCCTGGGGTGCAATCTGCATCCGCGACTGCTGCCGGAGATGCTCGATGCCAAGGGTACGGAGATCCTCGTTTAAGTCGCCGAGCGCCGGCGAGATGACAATCGCCTCGATCCCGACGGCGGTGGCCCGTTCGATCAGGCTGTCACGCGCACCGTCACCGGCCGGATCATTGTCGCACACGATGTAGAGCCGTCGCAGCGTAGCGGGGAACAGGATGGCGGCGAGATGCGCTGCAGAGAGCGCCGCCAGCATCGGCATGTCGGGAAGCACCTGTCGGAGCGACAGGACGGTCTCGATGCCTTCGCCGGCCGCCATGACCTCGCCGCCGATGCCGAAGCGCACCGCGTTGCCGAGCAGGTCGCCCATGGCTCGCCTCGGCGTGTCGAGCGGCGCCTTATCACGCGATCGGGGATCGAGCCAGGTTCTATGCGCGCCTGTGATTTTGCCGTCGAGATCGGTGACAGCGGCGATCATGGCCGGCCAGGTCTCGGTGGGCGCGTGCTCGTCGGGTCGATAATAGCAGCGTGGATGGAAGCGAAGGTTTCCGGTTCCGCGTAAATCAGTGATGCCGCGTTGCCGTAAATACGCTTGCACGATTGTGCCCGTTATCGGCTGCGACATGCCGATCAGACGCCGCGCTGCTTCCGGCGAGCCGCTCGGTACAGGGCGTCGGCGCCCATTAAATCGCGGCTCCGGCTCGGGTGGTGGCATGCTGAGGAAGTTCCTGGCTTCATAGGCGACGGCCTTGAAGTTGATCAGGCCGCAGCTCTCGCGGATGACGTCGAGTAGGTCGCCATGTTCTCCGGTAGCGGCATCGGTCCATTTGCCGGCGGCGCCTTTGCAGCTGTCGCCGCCTTTCAGCCGCACGAACATCGATCGGCCCGGCGTGTTGCGTGCATCGCCAACGAGCCAGTAGCGGCCTTCGCGGTGGCCGTTGGAGAGGTAGTGGCGACAAACGGCCTCGGCCTGAGCAGCCAGCCGTCGCGCAAGATCTGTGGCAGGTTGCATCGCGGACTCCGAGACGAAAAATGGGCCCGCCGTTGCCGGCGGGCCCTCGGGGGACGTGTTGCTCCTTCGGCTATTCAGCCGCGATCACATGCATGTCGATCTCGGCCGGCTCATCTTCGATCTGTGGCTCGGATTCCGCCATGGCCGTTTCGCCGCCGTCTTCCGCCGTATCTTCGACCTCACGATCGCCGGACTGGCCAGTCTCGAAGGCTGATGTGTCATCGACCGCGGTGACCGGCTGGCCGGGCGTGCGCAACGGCTCCGGCAACCAACCGGACCCGGCGAGCAGTTCCTGCGCCTTCTCGGCCATGTCGCCCTTCTTCAGGTGCTCGATGCGATCACCGGCGCGCGTACCCTTCGCCTCGCGCACCGACGCGAGGATGCGGGCCTTGGTGACACGGCCGAGATAGGTGTCGATCGTGGGCTCCCAACCGGCCGCCACCATGTCGAGATCGACTGCCTGGGCGAGCTGGTCGGCGTGGGCGAGCGCACGAGGCCGACGGTTATAAGCCTCGTAGATCGCGTTGACCGACAGCGACACGCAATGGGCAAACAGAGCGTGGCGGCTGTCGCCGTCGAACGCCTGCAGCGCCTCCCACAGCTCGCCGGGCTCCTTGGGAAGCGCCGCCACCCACGCTTGATGGCGGCCGTCGACTGCCGAGGCCAAGCTGCTGTCATTCAGACTCGGCGCCTGCGCGCCGAAACTGACGCTCTTCAGGTCGAACTCCAGGCAGGTGTCCGAGCCATAGTGATAAAAGGCCCGAAGGGTGAGCGCATGGAGCGCGGCGAGGAAGGCGACATCGGGCCGCTCGCCGAGCGCGTGGCGCAGAGCCAGCGTGCGATGGGCGGTCAGTTCGGTCATCAAGCGGTCCGGGATCGGCTTCAGGCCGTCGTCTTCCTCGGGGTCCGCTGTCGTCTCGATGTCCGCGGTCAGGTGATCGTCCTCATGCTCCGCGCGTGCCGCGACGGCGCTCACGCCGTCCTCGATCTCGGGATCGACTGCCGGCTCAATCGGCCGTTCGTCTTCTGGGCGGACATAGCCGCGCTCGACCCGCAGGTTGCCCGATCCGTCGATGCTAACGAAAGCGCCGGCCCGCCCGATCTCCTCGGGATCGAAGACCATCGGCCGATCGTCGAGCGCGCTGATCGCAGTCTCGATCTCCCCGAGCCGCTCGTCCACCTCTTCGGGCAATTCCTCGGCATCGGCATAGGTTTCCTCCAGTCCGTCCAACTCAGCCTGAAGGGCGTCGCGCGTGGCCTGTTCCTCCTCGGTGAGAGGGACTTGCTCGCCACGGAGGTGACGCAGGCCGTAGGTGTGGCCGTAGGGGAAGTCCGGCGCGACATCGATCCACCTCCAGCCTTCGGCGGAGATCGCCTCGGACTGCTCACGCAGTTTCTCGGCCACCAACATGTCGAGAAGGCCGACATCCTGCAGCCAGCCGCCGTCGTCACCCTGAAACAGGTCGTGCATGATGACGCCGCCAGCTTCGGAGTAGGCTTCCAGCCCGACAAACTGTGCACGCTTATCGGCTGCGCGGACCGCGCCCTCGGTGAGCATCCGGCGGATGAGATGCGGTTCCTTGCTGTAGCCCTGCGCAAGGCGCTCGAAGACCTGCTCCTGTCGCTCATGATCACCGTTGACCGTGAACGCCATCAGCTGATCGAGGGTCATGCCGTCGGCGGCATAGACGTCGAAGAGCTTGGGCGAGACCGACGCCAGACGCAGGCGCTGCTTCACGACCGATACCGAGACGAACTGGTTGGCGGCGATCTCCTCCTCGGACATGCCCTTCTCGCGGAAGGTCAGGAAGGCGCGGAACTGGTCCAGCGGATGCAGCGGCGCCCGCTGAATGTTTTCGGCCAGCGAATCCTCCTCGGCCATGCCGCCCTCGCGGACGACGCAGGGGACTGGCGCGTTCTTGGCGAGGCGCTTCTGCTTCACCAGCAGTTCAAGCGCCCGATAGCGGCGCCCGCCGGCCGGGATCTCGAACATGCCGGTCTCGTTGCCGTCCGCATCGCGCACGGGCCGCACGGTGATGCTTTGGAGGAGAGTTCGCCGGGCGATGTCCTCCGCCAGCTCCTCGATCGACACGCCGGCCTTGATCCGCCGGACGTTCGCCTGGGAGATGACGAGCTGGTTGAAGGCGATGTCGCGCGATGACGACAGGGTGATCTTCTTCGCTGCAGTAGCCATGGGAATGTACTCCGCGACGGGCGCCGAGAGACTCTCTCTCAGCCCTAAACCCGTCACGAAGCGAAGCGCCGCCCTCTTCCTCTAAAGGGGCAGCACCACGAACCGGCAACCGGAAAGACACGGAAGCGCAAAGCCGGAGACGCGGAAAACCGCATCCCCGGCTTCACGGAAGTCAGGCCACTCGGTCGAGCAGCTTCTTGGCCTTGGCCTCCATGTCGAGGCGGGCGTCCTGATGCGGCTTGTCGCGGGCGACGGCCGTGATGCCCTGCACGAAATCGAAGATGCTCTCCGGCGGGCGGCCTTCCTCGGCCAGCACCGTGTCGATGATCTTGCCGGTCTCGGCCTTGGAGAAGCCGCGCCGGCGCAAGAAGTCGGTGCGGTCTTCGTTGGTTCTTGCCACGATCCGCTCGCGCGCCGCCTTGATGCCGCAGACGAAGGGCAGGGGCGAGGAGTTCGCGAAGTTCAACAACGCCGGGGCAGCCTCATGGGCGAACCGGTTTGCGGCGTATTTGCTGTGGCGGATGGTGATCTCCTCGAAATCTTCCACGCCCCAAAGATTCCGATTCTGGCAGACCGCACGGAGATAGAAGCTCGCCATGCCGAGGGTCTTGGCGCCGACCTCGGAATTCCAGCAATAGAAACCCCGGAAATAGAGGTCGGGCGATCCGTCCGGCAGTCGGCCGGCCTCGATCGGATTCAGGTCGTCGACCAGGAACAGGAAGACGTCCCGATCGGAGGCATAGAGCGTCGTCGTGTCCTTGGTGATGTCGACGCGCGGATTGTAGACGCCGGTCGACCAGTCGAGCACGCCCGGCACCTTCCAGCGGGTGTCGCCCGTGCCGTTACCGGCGATGCGCTGCACGGCTTCCACCAGTTCTGCGTCGAATATCCTCCCATAATCCGGGCCGGTGACGGCGCGCAGTTCCGTGCGGCCGTCGTCGGTTTCCAGCGTCTTGATCTGCTCGGCGCGATTGGATGTCAGGCCATATTGCAGGTTGATCCCGGCGAGCGCGGCCGGAAGCTGTCGTAGATAGGCAGCGGGTGCGCCGACCAGGCTGGCGAGTTGGCCGAAGCTCCAATGGGTCGGGGTGATGGGCGTATCCGTGCCTGGCAGGATCAAAGCCAGCCGTTCCGGGTCGCTGCGGTTCGCCTCGACATGGATCAGGGCGCTTTCCACGACGCGGATCCGGCTGCGATCGGCCCGATCGCGCACCGATTGCGCCAGTTCGGAGAGCGAGAGGTAGCGTTCGTCGGCCGGACGCGCGAACCACTCCGACGAGACGCGGCCGACCCGCTCGCCGCGGCTGACATCTACCTTGTAACCGCCGGTCGTGTCACGGCGCGCATCGAAGACTTGTATGTTCATGGGACCAATCTCCAGGACGGGCGCGGGAGCCTCTCTCCCACCTTTCACCCGTCACGGAAACCGGTCCGCACTCTCACTCTCAGGGGGCGTTGCGGGGTCTCCCCGCAGAAGGGGTCGGGCGAGACCTCGGGCTCGGCCGCAGGGGAGGCTTTCCCCACAAAGGTGAGAGGCCGGAAAAGCGGCTTTCAGGGTTTCAGAATTCGAGGCTCGAAAGGCGCTTCAGACCGGCGATTGCAAACTGTCAGAAAACCGCATATATTTCTGACAGGAGAACGGCCATGCAACGCTTGACCGAACAGATTCTGACGCACGCGAAAGGGCTGCCAGAGGGCACGCCCATCGCGGCTAAAAGCTTGCTCCACCTCGGCAACCGCCCCGCGGTGGATCAGGCATTGTCGCGTCTAGCCGAGCGGGCGCAATTGATCCGGGCGGGTCGCGGCGTTTATCTCCTCCCGGTCACGAGCCGGTTCGGCACCCGGGCTCCCTCTGTGGAACAGGCGGTCGAGGCGCTGGCCAGCCAGCGGGGAGAGACCATCGTCCGGAGTGGCGCCGCTGCGGCCAACACCTTGGGCCTTACGACCCAGGTGCCGGTCCGGTCGGTCTATCTGACCTCTGGCCGCACCAGGAAAATGAACCTCGGCAAGCAGGTCGTCGAGCTTCGCCACGCGCCGCGCTGGCAACTCGCCATGGCGCATCGACCGGCTGGCGAGGCGGTGCGCGCGCTCGCTTGGCTTGGGCCGGAGAAGGCGGAGGCCGCCCTCCAGACATTGAAGCGGAAACTCCCGCCGGGCGCCTTCAGCGAGCTGGTCGCGGTAGCGCCGCAGCTTCCGACCTGGCTGGCGCGCAGCGTGGGCAAGGTCGCACATGGCTGATTCTTTTCTCCACCTCCCGGTCGAGGATCGGCGCGAGGCGCTCGGCGTCGCGGCCGATCGGTCTGGCCGGCCGGCGCACCTTCTGGAGAAGGACGTGTGGGTGGTCTGGGCGCTCGCCACCCTTTACGGCTCGGCGCTCGGCGAACATCTGGTGTTCAAGGGCGGCACGTCGCTGTCCAAGGCCTACAAGGTCATCCGGCGGTTTTCTGAGGATGTCGACCTGACCTACGACATCCGGACGATTGCACCCGACCTGGTGGGCGAAAACGGCGAAGCGTTGCCGAAGACCCGTAGCGAGGAAAAACGCTGGTCCAGCGAGGTTCGCAAGCGCCTGCCCGAGTGGGTTGAAGGAAGCGTTCAGCCGATCATCGCAAAGGCGGTTGTTGCTGAAGCATTGACGGCCACCATCCGCGTCGAAGGCGAGAAGCTGTTCATCGACTACGAGGCCGCCACGGCCGGCTCCGGCTATGTGGCGCCGAGCGTGATGCTCGAATTCGGAGCGCGATCGACGGGCGAGCCAGCGAGCTTGCGCGACATCGCTTGCGACGCGTCCGGCCTGATCGAGGGCGTGACCTTTCCCACGGCTCGTCCACGCGTGATGCATGCGGAGCGAACCTTCTGGGAGAAGGCGACGGCCATCCATGTCTTCTGTCTGCAGGAGCGGCTGCGTGGCGATCGCTTTGCTCGTCACTGGCACGATATCGCGCGGTTGGACGAGGCCAACTTTGCGACGTCCGCCTTCGCTGATCGCGAACTTGCCAATGCGGTGGCGCGCCACAAGACCATGTTCTTCGCCGAGAAAGCAGGGGATCAAACGCCGATCGACTACGCTGCCGCTGTGAACGGCGGCTTGAGGCTGGTGCCTGACGGCGATGGGTTAGCTGCACTGCAGCAGGATTATGCCAGCATGGTCGAGGACGGACTACTGCTGGAAGATGCCGAACCCTTCGATGCACTCATGAGTCGATGTGCTGAAATCGCGTTGCGCGCTAACCAGATACGGGAGCGTGCATGAACGCCGTCGAGATTGAAGAGGCAATATCCCAGCTCGCCGAGCAGCCCTTCGACGTCGAGGAATTTCCGCTCGCCTTCCTGCAAGCCTTTGGGAACAAAGAAACAACCCTCAAACGGCTACGCACGGGCGAGTCGAACAAATCCGATCTGGGCGGCATTCTTCAGACTAACAACATCCACATCGCCGTTGCTGCCCCTGGCGAGGTCACGAAGATGCTTGCCGCGCTGAAGGCTAGCCCGGCGACGGCGAGGGCTAAGGCGAAATTCGTTCTGGCGACCGATGGGGACACGTTCGAAGCCGAGGACTTGGCATCGGGTGAGACGGTAGCTTGCGCCTACGCCGACTTCCCCGACCATTTTGGCTTTTTCCTGCCGCTTGCCGGCATCACTACCGTCCAGCAGCTCCGCGACAGCTCTTTCGACATCCGGGCCACCAGCCGCTTAAACCGACTCTACGTCGAGCTTCTGAAGGACAATCCCGAATGGGGGGACGGCCGAGCGCCGCCCCGACATGAATCACTTCATGGCGCGGCTGATCTTCTGTTTCTTCGCCGAAGACACCGACATCTTCGGCGGTACCCGTCGCTTCACCACCACCGTCGAGCGGATGAGCGCCAAGGACTCGTCCAACACCCACGAGGTGATTGGTACCATATTCGTCGCCATGAACATGAAAGGGTCGAGATCGCGCGGCGGCAGCGATCCCCCGGTGGGCCGACCAGTTCCCCTATGTGAACGGTGGTCTCTTCTCCGGCAGCATGGAGGTGCCGCGCTTCAGCCGCATCGCGCGCGCCTACCTTCTTCATATCGGAAATCTCGATTGGACCAAGATCAACCCCGACATCTTCGGGTCGATGATTCAGGCCGTGGCGGAGGACGAGGAACGCGGTGCGCTTGGGATGCACTACACGAGCGTCCCGAACATCTTAAAGGTCCTCAATCCTCTATTCCTCGACGACCTGCGCGCACGGCTCGATGAGGCCGACGATAATCCTCGGATGCTGCTGAACCTGCGCAAGCGAATGTCGCGGATCCGGGTTTTCGATCCGGCCTGCGGCTCCGGCAACTTTCTGGTCATCGCCTACAAGCAGATGCGAGAGATAGAAGCCGAGATCAACCGGCGGCGCGGTGAGCTGGATCGACGTAGCGAAATCCCGTTGACCAACTTCCGTGGAATCGAACTGCGTGACTTTCCAGCTGAGATCGCGCGTCTCGCCCTCATCATCGCCGAATATCAGGGCGACGTACTCTATCGCGGCCAGCAAGAGGCCCTACGAGATTTCTTGCCGCTGGACGCTGAAAACTGGATTACTTGCGGCAACGCCCTGCGTCTCGACTGGTTGAGCATTTGCCCACCCACCGGGACCGGGGTGAAGCATCACGCGGAAGACCTGTTTCATTTACCGCTTGATCAGGCTCAGATCGATTTTGAGAACGAGGGCGGCGAAACGTATATCTGCGGCAACCCCCAGTTTAAGGGTGCCAGAAAGCAGAATACGGCACAAAAAGAAGATATGGCTTTCGTCTTCGGAGGTGGAAACGACTTCAAGGACTGTGATTATGTCACGGCTTGGTATTTGAAGGCGTCGGAATTCGTAAAGTATTGCGATGCGACGTTCGCGTTTGTATCAACCAGTTCGATTAGTGAAGGCGAGCAAGTCGCCCATTTATGGTCCCGACTCTATGATGCTGGTTGTCATATCATTTTTGCGCACCGAGGCTTCAAGTGGAGAAACAACGCTTCGAACAACGCCGTTGTGCAATGCGTTATCATCGGCGTGGGCTTGTACAAGGAAGGTCGATGCGCGTTGTATGAGGGGGAGCTAAAGAGGGAAGTGGAATCGATTTCCCCGTATCTCATCTCCGGGCCAGAAGTTTGTGTGGAAGCGCGAAGTAAACCGCTGTCTGTCGAGCTAGACCCAATGGTTTCGGGCAGTATGGCGCGGGATGGCGGAAACCTTATCCTTACCTACGACGAAGCAAATGAGTTCGTTACCCATAATCCCTCGGCACGAGCGTTTTTGCGCGGATTAGTGGGCTCTCAGGAGTTGGTGCATCACAGAAACCGTAGATGCCTGTGGATAGAGGATGATCTTCTGTCTCTGGCCATGAAAGTCCCTGCTGTTGCCGACAGAATTGAGAGTGTGCGGACCTTTAGGAAGAATTCCTCTGCAAAGACAACCAATGCGTATGCTGCGATCCCCCACAAATTCGCGCAGCGTGCTCATAAAGAAACTATATCTATCGCCGTGGCAAAAACCTCTTCAGAAAACAGAGAATACATACCCTCTGATATATTTAAGAGTGACACTGTAATATCAGACCTGGCTTTTGCTCTGTATGACCCACACCTATGGGAGATTGCGATCGTTCTCTCGAAGCTGCATCTATCGTGGATATCAACCGTTTGCGGCAGATTGGAAAGTAGGCTCCGGTACTCTTCTACGCTAGGTTGGAATACCTTTCCTCTTCCTAACCTTACGGAGAAGAACAAGGCCGATCTGACTCGCTGCGCCGAGGACATTCTTTTGGCGCGTGAAGCGCATTTTCCTGCGACGATCGCCGAACTCTACGACCCCGAAAAGATGCCCGCGGATCTGCGCGAAGCGCATGAGCGCAACGACGAGGTGCTCGAGCGCATCTATATCGGTCGCCGGTTCCGCAACGACACCGAGCGGCTGGAAAAACTGTTCGAGCTGTACACCAAAATGGCCGCCTCACCGACGGCCGCGAAGAAACGCAAGGCGGAGGCGCGCGCATGACCGACGAAAGAAAAATGGTCCCCTCCGTCTCGGTCTCCTATGCCCGCAACGGCAACTCAACTAAGGCCAACGCCTTCGGCATGCGGCCGATGCAGGAACGCGCCTATGAGAAGCGGGGCGAGCAATATCTTCTCATTAAGTCGCCGCCGGCGTCGGGCAAGAGCCGCGCGCTTATGTTTATCGCCCTCGATAAGCTCCACAATCAGGGATTGCGGCAGGCAATCATCGTCGTGCCGGAAAAATCCATCGGCGCGAGCTTTAACGATGAGCCGCTGAAGCGGTTCGGCTTCTGGGCCGATTGGACAGTCACG
Source organism: Mesorhizobium loti (assembly GCA_014189435.1). Lineage (NCBI taxonomy): Bacteria > Pseudomonadati > Pseudomonadota > Alphaproteobacteria > Hyphomicrobiales > Phyllobacteriaceae > Mesorhizobium > Mesorhizobium loti. The sequence goes on along the minus strand of CP050293.1, from coordinate 4,616,981 downwards.
CCGAAATGGAACCTGTGCAACGCGCCAGGCGAAGATGGCGGCAAGGTCAATTCGGTTGGCGCATTCCTCACCAGCGAAGACAAGGTGCTAGTCTGCACCCATGCGACCTTCCGCTTCGCCGTGGACAGGTTCGGAGTGGAGGTGTTCGACAATCGACTGATCGCCGTGGACGAGTTCCACCATGTCTCCGCTAACCCGGACAACAAGCTCGGCCTGCATCTCGGCCAATTCATCGCCCGCGACCGTATGCATGTCCTGGCGATGACCGGTTCCTATTTCCGGGGCGATGCCGAAGCCGTGCTCGCCCCGCAGGATGAGTCGAAGTTCGATACCGTCACCTACACGTATTATGAGCAGCTCAACGGCTACGAATATTTGAAGCAGCTCGACATCGGCTATTTCTTCTATTCGGGTTCCTATGCCGACGACATCCTCAACGTGCTCGACCCAGCCGAGAAGACGATCATCCACATCCCGAGCGTCAATTCGCGCGAGAGCACGAAGGACAAGATCAGGGAGGTGGACCACATCATAGAGGAACTGGGCGAATGGCAGGGGGGTCGATCCCGCCACCGGCTTCCAACTGGTTAAGACGCCGGAAGGCCGCATCCTTCGCATTGCCGACCTGGTTGATGACGACGCTGCTAAGCGGGATCGGGTTTCAGCGGCGCTGAAAGACCCGGCGCAGAAGAACAACCGCGACCATGTCGACATCATCATTGCCCTGGGCATGGCAAAGGAAGGCTTCGACTGGATTTGGTGCGAGCACGCGCTGACGGTCGGATATCGGTCGAGCCTGACCGAGATCGTGCAGATCATCGGTCGAGCCACACGAGATGCGCCGGGCAAGATCCGCGCGCGCTTCACCAACCTGATCGCCGAACCCGACGCCTCCGAGGAAGCTGTCACTGAGGCGGTGAACGATACGCTGAAGGCCATCGCGGCGAGTCTGCTTATGGAACAGGTGCTTGCTCCCCGTTTCGAGTTCAAGCCTAAGAACCCGCAAAGCGAGGCGACGCCGGGCTTCGATTATGGCGAAGGCGGCTATGATCCCAACAAAACCAATGTCGGCTTTAATGACGAGACGGGGCAGTTCGAGATCGAGATCAAGGGCCTTGTCGCTCCAAAGAGCCTGGAGGCTCAGCGCATCTGCCAGCAAGACTTGAACGAGGTGATCGCCGCCTTCGTGCAGGACAAGATGACTCTCACACGCGGTCTGTTTGATGGCGAGCACGCTGGTGGCGAGACCTTGGCAGAAGAGCTGACCCAGCTTCGCATGGGCAAGATCATCAAGGACAAGTTCCCCGAGCTCGATGAAGAGGATCAGGAGGCCGTGCGTCAGCACGCTATCGCCGCCCTGAACCTCACGCAGAAGGCAAAGGAGGTCGCCTTGGGCGGGATCGAAAGCGACGGCGACAAGAGTCCGAATACAGCGTTTATCGAGGGCGTCCGCAAGTTCGCAATGGACGTGCGCGAGCTGGACATAGACCTGATCGACCGCATCAACCCCTTTGGCGAAGCCTATGCTATCCTCGCCAAGACGATGAGCGAGGAGAGCCTGAAGCAGGTCGCGGCTGTGATCGGGGCCAAACGTGCCACGCTATCGATCGAGGAGGCACGCGAGCTTGCCAAGCGGGCCTTGAAGTTCAAACAGGAGCGCGGCCGGCTCCCCTCGATCACCTCGCCCGACGCCTGGGAGAAGCGCATGGCCGAAGGCGTAGCCTTCCTTCAACGCATGAAGACGGAGGCCGCGCGTGACTAAGAGCTTCACCGATGAGGATAATGCGCTTCTCGAAGAGCTTGGCGTCGAGATTGAGGCGAAGAAGGAGTCGAGCCGGACGCCGCGCGAAGAGCGCGTGATCACCGGCTTTGAGGAGATTCAGCGTTTCGTCGAGAAGAACGGCCGCCCTCCGCAGCACGGCGAGGACCGTGATATCTTCGAGCGCCTCTATGCCGTGCGCCTCGATCGCCTGCGAAAGTTGGCCGATTGCCGTACCGTGATTGAACCTTTCGATCATCAAGGGCTTCTGGCGGGCGCTGAATCTGGGCCGGACCGCGCCCCCATCGAACTAGACGATGACGAGCTTCTGGCGCAGCTCGGGGTAGACACCGCCGAGCCAGCCGATATCACCGAACTGCGTCACGTTCGATCGGCTGCGGAGAAGCGCGCGGCCGAGGAAATCGCCAACCGCCAGCCCTGCGAGGACTTCGAAACCTTCAAGCCGCTGTTCGAGCAGGTGCAGAAAGAACTGAGCGGCGGCTTGCGGCAAACCCGCCGCTTCGAGCGCAAGTCCGAGATCGCGCCTGGCCGATTCTATATTCTTGGTGGCCAGAAAGCCTATGTCGCGACGATGGAGCAGCCTGCCACCAATGAGCACGGTAACATCGATGCCCGGCTTCGCGTGATCTTCGACAACGGGACCGAGAGCAATTTGCTCATGCGGTCCCTTCAGAAGGCTCTGCAACAGGACCCTGCTGGCCGGCGGATTGTCGAGCCCTCGGCAGGTCCGTTATTCTCTGATCAGAACGAGGACGGGGACGAGGCAAGCGGCGTCGTCTATGTGCTGCGGAGCAAATCCGACCATCCTGCCGTCGCCGCCCACCGCGAGGTGCTGCACAAAATCGGCGTCACAGGCGGCGATGTCGTGCGACGGCTCGCCAATGCGAAGCTGGACCCGACCTTCCTCATGGCCGACGTCGAGGTCGTCGCGACCTACGAGCTATTCAACATCAACCGCACCAGGCTTGAGAATCTGATCCATCGGATATTCGGCGGGGCCCGCCTCGACATCGAGGTTAAGGATCGCTTCGGCATGCCGATCATCCCGCGAGAATGGTTCCTTGTGCCGCTTTTCGTGGTCGACGAGGCCATTGAGAAGATCCGGAACGGAACGATCACCGGCTACACCTACGACCCAAAGACGGCTTCGCTCACTCGAGCAATCAGCTAGCCTGAAAAATTCATGGGGGTTGGTGGATGTGGCGCAAGCCGTTGAAATGACTTAGGATTTGGTTGCTTAAGCCGATCCGAACCATTTCCCGGAGACCACACCCACCATGAACGATCTTACGCTGCCGCTGAGCGGTTTGTCATCAGTCGGCGGCAAGTCCGTCGTCGCCCGTTTCGACGGCGGCATGCTGTCGTCCAACAGCGGCGTTCTGGCTTTGGCCGAGGTGGAAAAGCGGTTGCGGGTGGCCGAGCGTCTGGCGCGTTGCATCGACGATCCGCGCTGCCCGGACCAGGTCGTCCACAGCCTGGCGGACATGATCGGCTTTCGCATGAAGATGATTGCCGCCGGCTACGAGGACGGCAACGACGCCAACCGGCTGCGCCGCGATCCGGTCTTCAAGATGGCCCAGGATGCGCTGCCGTCGGGTCGGGATCTGGCGTCGCAATCGACGCTGTGCCGGCTGGAGAACCTGCCCGGCGTGCGGGAGCTGGTTGCGATGGGGCGGGCGATGGTCGATCTCTATTGCGCCTCGTTCCGGCAGGTGCCGAAGCGGATCGTACTCGACATTGACGACACCTTCGACGCTGTGCACGGAGGCCAACAGCTTCGCCTGTTCAATGCCCACCATGACGAGTACGGCTTCCAGCCGATCGTAGTGTTCGATGGTGCGGGACGGTTCGTCAGCGCGATCCTGCGACCGGCCAAGCGGCCGAGTGGGGCTGAGATCCGCCCCCACCTGCGCCGTCTGGTGCGGGCGATCCGGATCAACTGGCCGAACATTCGAATCCTGCTCCGCGGCGATAGCCATTATTGCAGCCCGCAGGTCATCGACTGGTGCCGCGCCAACGACGTCGACTTCATCTTTGGCCTCGCGCCCACCACGACCCTGCGCAAGCATGTCGCGGATCTGGAGGCCAGCACGACGGCGCGCTTCGAAGCGTCGGCCAAGACAGGCAAGGTCCGCAGGTTCAAGGAGTTCGTTGACGGCGCCGCTAGTTGGAGCCGCGTCGAGCGCATCATCGCGCGGGTCGAGGTCGGCGCCCAAGGTGCCGACACCCGCTTCATCGTCACCAATCTGGCCAGTGGCAAGGCCAAGGCGCTCTACGAGGACCTCTACTGCCGGCGCGGCGCGGCCGAGAACCACATCAAGTCCTGGAAGACGCATCTTGCCGCCGACCGCACATCCTGCACAAGAGCGACGGCCAACCAGTTCCGGCTCTTCCTGCATGCCGGCGCCTACTGGCTGATGTGGAGCCTGCGCGCTGCGATGCCGAGGCGCTCGAGCTTTGCCGTCGCCCAATTTGACACGCTGCGATTGCGCCTCATCAAAATCGCCGCGCGGGTGGTCGAGATGAAAACGCAAATCCGCCTGCACCTGCCGACATCCTGCCCCGACCAGCGTATTCTGCGCATCGTCCTCGATCGCATCCCCCAACTCGTGACATAGCGACGGGGCCAAGATGCCCCGAACCGAACCCGCCAACATCAACCCGCAAACCCCGCCTCCCATCACCGACGGATCAGCCCCGCCGCCCGACCAGGCTTGTCAAAATGCACCCACATCGCGACCAAATCGTAGCTTCAGGCCGCCGACAACTCATCGCTGTGCATCAAGGCGGCTAGGAGCTCAAGATGAACGGGGACAGCCATCACGCGAGGACGCCGGCGCCATGAAAGCCAGCATTGCCGGCCGCATCCGCAACACCAATCTTCCGAAGGCAAAAGCTCTCCTTCCGCTCTTCGAGGCTGTCATGAACGCGTTCCAGGCGATCGAGGAGGCCGGTGGCAAAGACCACGTAGTTCGGATCGTCGCGGAGCGGCAGGGCAGCCTGGAGGGTAAGCCAGGGCCGATCGAAGCCTTCACCGTGATCGACAGCGGCATCGGCTTCACCGACGCGAATTTCGACAGCTTCGAGACCGTCGATTCTCCCTACAAGACCACTCGCGGCGGGAAAGGCCTCGGTCGGTTCCTGTGGCTGAAGGCGTTCTCGCGCGTCGAAATAGAGAGCCACTTCCGCGCAGTCGGCATGGACGGACTGTTGTGCCGGAAGTTTTCCTTTGTCGCGAGCGATGAGGAGCTGACGCGGGCGGCGCTTCCCTCTGATCGCCAGAAACCCGAGACCACGGTGCGGTTGGTCGGCTACCGCACCCCTATGTGGACGAATGCCCGCGCCAGCTCGACATCATCGCGCAGCGCCTCATCGGGCATTTCCTGCCTCTGTTCCTGGACCCGGACGGCCCAGACCTCACATTTGCCGACTCGGCCGATACGATTGACCTTCGTGAGTTCTTTCGGGACAATTTTCAGACTTTCGCGACGGAGCGCAGCTTTTCCGTCGGCGGGCACAGTTTCACGCTCAGCGGATTCCGGCTGCCCGGCGCGCTCGCCGATCACCATGAGCTGGTCTATGCCGCGCATTTTCGCGAGGTCATCACGGAGCGGCTCGCTAAGTTCCTCTCCAACCTCAAGAACAAGCTCACCGATCCCGACAATGCGAGCTTCTATTATCTCGCGTTCGTCCAGGGCCAGTTTCTCAATGACAAGGTGAACAGCGAGCGCACCGATTTCTCGATTCCTACGGAAGTCACCGCCGCCGATCGCGACGCCAGCAGCAGCGCAGAAGACGCGCCGTCCGAGCTTTTCGCCGACGAGATTAGCCTGAAAGCCATTCGCGACGGTGCACTCGCGGCCGTGACCGAGGACCTGAAATCCTTCATGGATGCAATCAACACGCAGAAGGAAGCCGCCCTCACTTCCTACATCGCCGAGGACGGGCCGCAATACCGCGTGCTGATGAAGTACAAAGGGGAATTCATCGACGACATTCCGCCCCAGGCCAGCAAGACCGAGATGGAAATGGCGCTTCATCGCCAGCTCTATCAGCGACAGGTACGCCTCAAGCATGAAGGCGCGCGCATCCTTTCGGAGCCGGCGGCCCTCGACAACACGCAGGAATACTACGCGCGGCTTCAGAAGTTCGTCGAAGACGAGAACGAGATCGGGAAAACGTCACTCGCGCAATACGTCGTGCATCGGCGCGTGATTCTGGAGCTGCTCGAAAAATACTTGACGCAAGACCCTGACACGGGAGACTACGGTCTTGAGAAGACGGTCCATAGCCTGGTGTTCCCCATGCGCGCGACGTCGGATGACGTGCCATTCGAACAGCAAAATCTTTGGATCATCGACGAGCGGCTGACTTTCCATTCGTTCCTGTCATCCGACGTACGGCTTGACCAAGCGCAGCCGCTCGAAAGTGATTCCGCGAGCCGGCCCGATCTGTTGATCTTCAATCATCCCTTGGCGTTTAGTGAGGATGCCGAGCCACTTCAGTCGATGGTCGTGATTGAGTTCAAGAAGCCAGACCGCACTGCCTACCAGGATGAGGACCCGGTAACGCAGGTGTACCGCATGGTCCGCGAAATTCGGGAAAGCAAGAAGAAGGATCGGCAGGGCCGCTATATCCGGCCGGCAAACCAGAATATTCCAGCCTATTGCTATGTGATTTGCGACCTCACGCCGCCCGTGGAAATCCGAATCCAGAACATGGGCGCGCGACGCACCCCGGACAACCTCGGTTATTACGGATTCAACGAGACCCTCAACGCCTATTACGAGGTTATCTCATATACAAAGTTGCTCAGCGACGCGCAGAAACGAAATCGGGTGCTTTTCGAGAAGCTCAATTTGCCGACAACGGGTCGCTAGCGACCGCTAGCAAACTCGCACTCCCTCACGCTGGCGGATCGGCGGTCGCAAGTTCTGGAGGTTCCGCCTCCTGCGAGCGCTGTCCTCTCAGGCCTGAGCCTGGACCACCGCTTCGATCACAAGCAAGTCGGCTTTTGTCTTCTCCACGATTTCCTTCGTGCAGGCGATGCAGAAGATGGGTCGGGCAGTGAAGCCGCTCTTCTGCTTCGGGATCTGGAAGCAGGCTGCCGCAGTCGCGATTCTCTCTTCGCAACGATCGCAGTTCGTCGCCTTGCCGCAGGTATGGAGAACCGGCGACCCGGTCGACATGGAGAGCAACGACGGGGTCTTACCCTTTGGCTTTGCCACCCAAAATCCCCTTATATCTTTTAGTCAGATTGTTGAGGATTTCTTCGAGGCTCTTGATGGCGCCCTCAAATTCTTCTGTCGACCAATCCTTGCGTTCTTTCGGGTTATTCTTCTTGAGTTCCTTATTTATGAGGGTGACGCAAGCGACAAAATTATTTGTGGCAGGTATGCCGCTATTGACAATCTCACGGCCCGCTCGATTGATGCCTAACCTGTTCACGAGCAGATTTGCCGCACGGCTGACCTCATCGTTGAGCCCTTTACGGCGCATTTCCCACTCGCGAATGGGAAGCTTCTGATAGGGCTGGGCGGCCTTCGAGGTCGCTTGGGTGGTCGAGCGCGCGAGCACGATCGCTTCCGCCTGATCCGGGTCTAAGCCAAGCCGCTCGAGATTTTCACGCAACTCCCTGATAATGTCTTCTTGTTCTGCGGACGTGAATTGTTCTTCAATGAGGGAGTCGACGATCTCGTAATTCACGACGACCGGCTCAGACAACTTCATCCTCGCTTCGCCAGATTTCACTTCCTCGGGCGCCTCCGGTTCCTTCCCGCCAATGATTTCCTCCCAAAACTTTTGATCGTCGCTTTCAAACATTTTGAATTCACGCAGCCGCTCATCCAAGTTCATGCCGGCGTGCGTTACGACGTGACCGTAGTTGTCGGGGTGGCCGGGACTGTTTTGCACGATAACGCGCAGGATCCGACCGACAAATTGAATGTACGGCGCCAAGGTGCGAAATGGTCGGAAGATTGCTGCAACGCTTAATTTGGGATGGTCGAAGCCCTCGCCGAGCATCTGAACTTGGACGATGCAGTCGAGTTCGCCGCTCGTCAGCCGCCGCTTAACCTCGATCTTCTTCTCTTCGTCCATTTCGCTGTAGATGAGGTCCGCCTTAAAACCCCGCGCTTCGTACATCGCCGTGATCCTGCGAGCGTGATTCACGCTGCAAGCGACGGCGATCAACTGGTGCGCGGTGCCGGTCTCTCTCAACAGCTCAAGCTTTTCGAGGCTGTTGTCCACGATGGTTTGGTTGCATGGATCTGAGAGCGCGATCCCTCGGCTAAACCAGTCCTTGTCCTTCATCGCCAGCACGTCATCAAGCGAATAGACCTTGGTCTCGCCCTTCGCCGTGAATTCAAGTTCGGTTGGCGCGGCGTAGGATGCCGTGATGCGCTTGATGTAGCCTTTAAATGTCGCTTTCTTGAACGGGTATCGATAGACGAGATCACCGGCGATTTCCTGCCCGTCGCCGCGGAACGGCGTGGCAGTCATGTTGATGACGCGCGCACCGTCGAAGTGCTCAAGAACCTTCTTCCAACTTTCAGCCGGCGAGTGGTGAGCTTCGTCGACGATGATCAGGTCGATGAAATCCTTGGGAAATTTGTAGAGCCATTTGTCCGTGTTGGTTGCGAGCTGCTGCACGTTCGACACGATGAAGTGAGACTTCTCGCAAACGGATATGTTTCCGGTGTCCAGCGTCGTCGCGAAGGGCCCGCCAATCATTGCCTCGTCAGTGAGGATATTCCGCTTACGCCAGAAGCACTTCTGCCGGTTTGTGACATCAAGCGCCTCGAACAGACCCTCCTTGATCGTGAGATTGGGCGCAACTACCAGCACGCGACCCTTTGCGATCCCAAACGGCGCGATCGCGGCGATGCCTGATTTCCCGCAGCCGACAGGAATCTGGATGATGGCTGTTTTGCCGCCCTCTTTGAAATATTCGTACAGGGCCTGGTAAGCTTCGACTTGCGGTTCGCGGAGTTGGAGGTTCTCGTCAATGTGTGCGGGCGTCTTGAGGAAGTACTGTTCCAGCGGGATGTTTGAGCGAACCCACGCATCCAAATCGGTTTTGCTGAAGAGCCATTTGCTCCCGACCTTGTTAGATGGAAGGGACCCTTCGCGCGCGAGGTCGTACAGAGCCGTTTTGCCGAGCTGCAGGTACCGCGACGTTTCCTCGATCGTCATCCATTCGTCGGCCATATGAAGACTCCTTCTTATCGAGGAATATCATATGGTGCCGTCTGATACAAGTTGCGAATGGCGGTGCCGACGTTTAGCGTCGTCGAGAAGTTGGGGGACGCTGCGTTACTCGCACCGTTGCAGACGGGCTTCGGCCGCTGGACATGTGAGCCGTCGCCTACGACCGCGCGCTCGTAATCTTCGACGATCAAGGGAAGCTGGAAGGTTCTCCAGCAGTAAGGCTGCAAACAGGGGAGGTTGCGCTGGCGCTGGCCGATCTCCTTACTAATGAAGAAGGAGGGCTCGCTCGTCGTCACAAGGGCTTGCAAGCGTCTTTGCGGGGATGGTTGAGGTGCCCACGCGCGGCGCTTGAACTGGAGGCCACAAAGCCCAGAGTGTCGACTAACCTCAGCAGGGGAGCGGGCAATCGGCGCTTTGAATCTAGATGGCCTGCCGCGTGTGGCGATGGAGCCATCGTGACGGTATAGTCCATAGGCCACGAACGATCCTCGTCGTGCTTGGGCGGGGATTCGGCGGGTTGATTTGACTACGGCTCGCGTGGGCTTCTTGGCCGGGGCCTGGCGATAGATGGCGGAAAGTGCTTTTCCGAAATCGGGCCAAATAACCAGTGTTTTCAAGAGCGCGGTTTTTTGACGGTCTACCTGACGGTATGGCGTTCTGCCATAATTTTTTTAGTGGGGAAAATCAATTGCTTATGGCGCCAGGAAATAATCGAGTGGGAGTAGGGGTTAGCGTAGTCTGGCGTACATCGGCGTAGTTTTTCGCAGAAAAAGCAGCGATTCAGACTGGATTCGGAACGCTGCCGCCTTTATGCGCGCGCTTGATCCGGATCGAGCGCCATCGGTAACTTTTTCGGGCGCGATGGCATCCGGCTTCGGTCGCGACAAGTCGCTGCACGCGCTCGACAAATACACCGACCTGAAGACCGCCTGGGTTGCTCTGAGCTGACGTCTCGCTTGCAGCTATGCCCCAAGAATGAAATCGGCGCAGCGGTCGCCGATCATGATCGCCGGCGCGTTGGTGTTGCCGCTGATCAGGCGCGGCATGATCGAGGCATCTGCAATGCGCAGGCGCGGCACGCCGCGCACCCGAAGTTGCGGATCGACCACCGCGGTTTCGTCCGAGCCCATGCGGCAGGTTCCCGAGGGGTGATAGACCGTCTTGGCGTGGCGAATAATGTGGTCAACGATGGTCTGATCTGGAAGGTCGTCGGCATTGCTGGGCGCGAGCTCCTCGGCGATCACTTCCTCCAACGCCGGCTGGCGCAGGACGGTGCGGGCGATCTTCATGCCGGCGAGCAGCGTGGCGAGGTCGTCAGGGTGCGACAGGAAGCCGGTGGTGAAACGAATCGGCGCCTGCGGATCGCGTGACCGCAACAGGATCGTGCCGCGTGATTTCGGCCGGAGCACGCAAGGATTGATCTCCATGCCGTGGCGCTCGATCGAGCCATGCTCGGCGCTTTCGATCATCACCGGCAGCACATGGAATTGCACATCGGGCCGGCCGTCGCCGTCGGTGTCGAAGAACCCGCCGCTCTCGACCACGTTGGAGGTGAGCAGGCCGCTGCGAAACAGCAGATACTCGATGCCATGGCGCAGCGCCTTCAGGCCGCGATCCTGGCCGAGCAGCGAGATCGGCTTGCGGGTCAGCGCATAGAGCGGTGCCGCGACATGGTCCTGCAGGTCGCGGCCGACCGCCGGCATGTCGCGGATCACAGGAATGCCCAATTCCGCCAGATGCTCGGCCGGCCCCAGGCCCGACAGCATCATCAGCTTCGGGGTGGCAAGCGCGCCGGCGGCGAGGATCACTTCGGCCTCGGCGGTGACCGTGCAACTCTGCCCATCCGCTGTGGTGTAGGCAAGCCCGCTCGCCGCGCCATTCTCCAGCGTCAGCCCGGTGATCAGCGCATCGGTGATCACCGTAAGGTTGGCGTTGCCGGCCAGCGGCTTCAGGAACACCTTTGCCGCCGACTGCCGCTCGCCGTTCGCGGTCGTCGTCTGGTAGAAGCCGACGCCTGCCTGCTCCTCGCCGTTGAAGTCATCGTTGTATCTGTAGCCAGCCTGCTGAGCGGCCTTGACATAGGCCAGCGACAGCGGATGCCTGTGGCGCGGGTCCGACACCGGCAGCGGACCGGCATTGCCGTGGCGATCGCCGGCCAGCCGCTCGTTGCGCTCCAGTCGCCTGTAGACCGGCAGCACGTCGTCCCAGCCCCAGCCGGGGCAGCCGAGATCGCGCCAGCCGTCATAATCCTCAGGCTGGCCCCTGATATAGAGCATGGCGTTGATTGACGAGCCGCCGCCCAGCGTGCGGCCCTGCGGGATCGGCAAGGTGCGGCCGCCGACGCTTGGCTCAGGGTCCGACTGGTAGATCCAGCTGCGTGTCGTGCCGATTACCTTGGCGAAGGTGGCGGGCATGTCGATGAAGCGGGAATTGTCCGCGGGCCCGGCCTCGACCAGAAGCACGCGCTTGCCCGCGCTGACCAGCCGGTTGGCCAGCGTGCAGCCGGCCGAGCCGGCGCCGGCGATGATGTAGTCGTAGGTTTTTGTCATGGCTCAGGCGTAGCGCATGATGACGGTTTTCATCTCGAGATAACCGTCGATCGCGGCGCGGCCATGCTCGCGGCCGATACCGGATTGCTTGAAGCCGCCGAACGGCGCGTTTGGGTCTAGCGTGTTGTGCGAATTGGCCCATACCGTGCCGGCCTTGAGGCCGTGGACGGCGGTCATCGCCTTGCCCATGTCGCGGGTCCAGATCGAAGCCGACAGGCCGTAGCGCGTGTCGTTGGCGACGCGGATCGCCTCGTCGAGGTCAGCGACCGGCATCGCCGCCACGACAGGCCCGAACACCTCCTCGCGCACGATCTCCATGTCTGGCCTGACATTGTGCAGGATGGTCGGCGCCACATAATGGCCCTTGCCGGGCACCGGCCGCGCGCCGCTGACGCGTTCGCCGCCGGCGGCCAGGCTGCGCTCGACAAAGCCCTCGACGCTCTTCCTGTGCTTGGCCGAGACCAGCGGGTTGATCTGCGCCTCGGCGTCGCGGCCGGAGCCCAACGTCATGCCGTCGGCGATTTCGGCGAGCCGTGCCAGCGTGCGGTCGTAGATCGACTTTTCTATCAACAGCCTTGAGGCCGAGGTGCAGACCTGGCCCTGGTTGAAGAACATGCCGAGCCCGGCGATCAGCGGCTCGACGCCTTCCTCCATGTCGGCCAGCAGTATCATCGGCGATTTCGAGCCAAGCTCCAGCGTAAAGCGCGCTACGCGGTCGACCGCGGCATGGCCGACGCGCTTGCCGACCTCCGTCGATCCGGTGAAGGTCAGCTTGTCGATGCCGGGGTGGCGGATCAGCGCTTCGCCGGTGACCGCACCGCTGCCGGTGACGATGTTGACAACGCCGGGCGGGAAGCCGACCGCTTCGATGAGTTTGGCGAGCCTGAGCAGGCCAAGCGGCGTTTCCTGCGGCGGCTTCAGCACCACCGTGCAGCCGCAGGCCAGCGCAGGCGCGATCTTCCACATGCCGATCAGCAATGGAAAATTCCACGGCACGATGGCGCCGACGACGCCGACCGGCTCCATCACCGTCATCGCATGGTGTTTTGCACCCGGTGGCACGGGGATGGAAACCTGAAAGGTCGAGCCCTCGATCTTGGTCGCCCAACCGGCATAGTAGCGCAGCCAGTCGACCGTGCCGCCGACGCTCAGCATGCGGGCAACGCCGAGCGACTTGCCGTTCTCGATGCTTTCGATCTCGGCCAGCAGGTCAGCATCGGCCTCGACCGCGTCGGCCAATTTCAGCATCAGGTTCTGGCGGTCGACCGGCCGCATCGACGCCCACGGTCCCTCAAGCGCCGCACGCGCCGCGCGCACCGCCTGGTCGACGAGCTCCGGACCGCTTTCGGGGACGCGGGCGACAATCTCGCCGGATGCGGAATCGTCAACGGCGAGTCCGTCACCTGCAAGGCCTTCCACGAAACGCCCATTGATGAACGGACGATGTGAGCGGGCCAGGAAAGCGGCGGCAGCAGCACTGATCGGCGGCACAGTTCTTTCGTTCACGCCATCCTCCTCGACTGATGATGAACATGTCTGAAGCGATATGGAGCGGGACGGAACCGTTCAAGCTGTTGACGACACGAGTGCGCGCTCAGTCAAAACAAAGTTCCCGCTCGGACAAGACGGCCGGCATTCCTCCAATCAAGATGAAGAACGAGATCGGACCGCTGGTTCGACTAGAACGACGTCGGAGGGTTGCAGCGGTTGAGCGCGTTTCTGGGCAATCCGATGGTCACCACGGCTGCGCTGCCCTTGCTGCTCGGCATTGTGTTGGTGTTGTTGGCGAAATTCGTCCTCCCGGGAGCATCAGTCATTGCCACGCTGATCGCAGGCGCGGCGGTGCTGTTCCTGTACTGGGATACGGTCGGCGCGCCGGCCTTTCCACCAATTGCCGCCAGCCAGAAGCTGGTCTATCTCGCGGTCGCCGGCATTGTCATCGGGCTGCTGTTCGGGCGCTTGCTGAACGGCCCAAGGGCCGGCGTGTTCGCTGCCTTTGCCATCGTCGTGGCCGTCGCATGGCTCGGCTGGCGGCGCATCCTTGCCGGTCCCCTGGATCTGCAAATGGCTGCGGCAATCGTCGTCGGCCTGCTGACGGCGGCCGGTGCGGTGGCGCTGATGGCGATGCGGACCGAGCCGTCGCCGCCAGCCGAGCGGCCGTTCCTTGTGCCGGCCGCTGCGCTCGCTCTGTCGCTCGCCGGCGCTTTCATCTCGGTGCTCGGCGCCTCGATCGTCGTTGGCCAGTTGCTCGGCTCGCTCGCTGCGCTGATTGGCGGCTGGTGCCTTGTCGAATACATCGCGCTGCTGCGCGGCCGCAACGCAGCCGGCTGGGGCAAGGGCGTCGAATTCCTCGTTCTCTTCGCCGCTGGCACGGCTCTCATTCAGGTCGCTCTGCTGGCGCCGAAGGCCAACCCCGTCGCGCTGGTGCTTTCGCCTATGCCGTTGCTCGTGGCAGCGTTTCTGCCTGGCCCGCTGCAAATCCTGCTTCCCGGCAGCCGGCCGTTGCGGCCGCTGGTTGCCGGTCTCCTGATCGCCATACCGGCGATGCTGGCTGTGCTCGTGGCGATCGTCTGGGCGCCGCATGGGGCAGCACTCGGCTTTTCCTGAGCCAATAGCGACAACCAACCTTCGAACAACCGGGAGAGATATGTGATGACAAGAAAACTGATCGCCGCCCTTGCCTTCATCGGCGCCTCTGCAATGGCGTCGGCCGCCCATGCCGACGTTTACGAGATCGACGGCCAGCACAGCTGGGTGACCTTCACCATCAAGCACGGCATCTACGGCATCGCGCATGGCCAGTTCGACGCTGCGTCGGGCACCATCGTCATGGACAAGGCTGACGTGTCGAAGAGCAGTGTCAAGGCGGAGCTTGACGTCGGCTCGGTCCACACCGCCTACGACCAGCGCGACAGCGATTTGAAAGGCCCCGATTTCTTCAACGCGGCTGAGTTTCCGAAAATCTCCTTCGAGAGCACCAAGGTCGAGAAGGTGAGCGACACAACCGGCAAGGTGACCGGCAATTTGACCATCAGCGGTGTCGCCAAGGAGATCACGCTCGACGTCACGCTCATCAACGAAGCGCCGGCGCCGTGGGATGCGACGCTGACCAAGGCGGCGTTCACCGCGACGGGCAAGGTCAGCACCGCCGACTTCCCGATGGCCAAGGCCGCCGCCGGCTTCGGCCTCGGCCCGGATGTCGACATCGTCATCGATCTCGAAGCGGTGAAGAAATAAGCCGCCTGCATCTTACGGGCGCGGCCGCGCGATCGAAAGGTCGCGCGGCACGTCATCGGACAGGCGAAGTGCGCGCTCAGTCAAAACAAAGTTCCCGCTCGGACAAGACGCGGAATGGCTGATGCCGCACTATCCCCAGCGAAGATCGGCGCTTAGCCGGCGCGCTCAGCAAATCGGGATGGAACCATGCGATTTTCGGGAAAGACGGCCTTCATCACCGGCGGCGGTACCGGCATCGGTGCGGCGGTCGCCAGGCGCATGGCGGCCGACGGCGCCAAGGTGGTGCTGATGGGCCGGCGGCGCGAGCCGCTTGAGGCCGTGACCAGGGATATTGGCGGGCTGCTGGTGCAGGGCGATGCAGCCGATCCGCAAGCGGTGCGCGCCGCACTCGCCGAAGTGCATGAAAAATTCGGGCCGGTCGACATACTGGTCGCCAATGCCGGTGGCCACGGCGTCGGCCCAACCATTTCGATGAGCGATGAGACCTGGTCGCTGGCGACGCGCACCAATCTCGATACCGCCTTCGTCTGCGCCCGCGAATGTCTGCCCGACCTGATCGAGCGTCGGGGCAATATCGTCGTCGTCGCCTCGATCGCCGGCCTGTTCGCCGGGCCGGCGGCGGCCGGTTACGTCACCATGAAACATGCCTGTGTCGGCTTCGGCAAATCGCTGGCGCGCGACTATGGCCGCCAGGGCGTACGCACCAACATCATCTGCCCCGGCTGGGTGGCGACCGCCATGGCCGATGAGCAGATGCAGGTGATCGTCGACAAGTACGGCCTCGCTTCGGTCGACGAAGCCTATCGGCTGGTGACCAAGGATGTGCCGCTCGGCCGTCCGGCGACACCGGAAGAAGTTTCCAACGTCATCTGCTTCGTCGCCTCGGGCGAAGCGGCGATGATGAACGGCTCCATCCTGACGGTCGACGGCGGCGCGACGGTCGTCGACCTGCCGACCTTGGCCTTTGTCGATTGATGTGGAGATGGCGATGAACGACCAGAACAGACCTGCCGACTGGAAGCATTTCGACGACTTCGCCGCCGGCATCGCCACCAACAGGCTGGCGACGACATCGGCGCTGCGCGGCCAGACTTTCAAGATCACGCTGAACACCGGCCGCACCATCGATCTCGCCTTCACCGCCGCCGACACCGTGGCCTGGAGCGAGGGAAGCAATGCCGGCGCCGATTGGTACGAGGCGCTGGAAGTGGCTCCGCAGGTGTTCTTTATCAACATGACCTTCGCCACCCACCTGACGGAGGACGAAGCCTTCATCGTCAACACCAGGACGCGGCGCGTGCTGTCGGTGCGCGAACGGGTGCGCGATCCCGGCGAAGCGCCCGGCGAGCCGCGCGTGGCGCAAATCTACGCGGCCGGCGTGCTCGGCGATCCCTCTGTGCCGCCAACCGGCATCGAGCCAGCGCCGACGCGCGATCTGATCGGTCTCACCGCGCACTACACATACAGCTCCAACCACGTCTACGAGCACATCTATCTGAGCTCGGAACGCTATGCCTGGCAGAATCTCGTCGGCATTCAGCGCGGCCATGGCGATGTCGATCTGGCGACCACCTGGAAGTTCGCCGACAACCTTTATGTCTTCGGCTTCCGCGAGTTCATCATCCCGGTCGCTTCGCTGTTCTTCTACAACTGGGAGACGATGCGCTCGACCGGAAAATTCCTCGGCGTGACCAGCCAGGGCAAGGTCGAGAACAAGCCGGCCGGCGCCTTCATCGAGAAGAAATCCACAACCGTCTACGACCACGGCCAGGCGCCGGTCTGAGCGCGCGGAGCAAAAATGATGAGCAGGAACTACGAGATCATCAAGGCGCACTATGCCGGCTCCGACGCCAAGGATTTGGCGGCGATGATGGCGCCGGTCACGGACAAGACGGCCTGGATCGAAATGGCGGGCTTTCCCTATGCTGGCACCTATGTCGGCCCCGACGCCATCATCTCCGGCGTCTTCAAGCGCATCGGCGAGGACTGGGACGGCTATGCCCTCAAGCTCGAAAGACTGATCGACGGCGACACCACCATCGTCGGCATCGGCACCTATTCGGGCATCTACAAAAAGACCGGCAAGGCGATGTCGGCGCGCGTCGTCCATGTCTGGGACATGGAAGACGGCAAGGCCGTGCGTTTTGAGCAGTTTACCGACACCAAACTGGTCGCAGCGGCGATGAGTTGAGGCCGGCGCATGCATGCGGGCCTGGCGTTGACGCGTCTGCCCGAGGGAAAACCTGGGAGGATGAAATGGGCTATTGTCTGAAAGGAATGCTGGCGGGCTTGGTGTTGTCGACCGCGCTTGCGGTCGGTGGCGCGGGCGTCGCCAATGCCGGCGACAACGAGATCGTCATCGGCGCGCCGATCTCGCTGACCGGGCCGCTGGCCGGCGACGGCAAGGAACAGAAATGGGCCTACGAGCAGGCTGTCGCCGACATCAACAAGGCCGGCGGCATCATGATCAAGTCGGCCGGCAAGAAGCTGCCGGTCAGGCTCGTGGTTGCCGACGACGAGAGTTCGGAAAGCAAGGTCGCCTCGGCGCTCGAAAACCTGATCAAGGTGCAGAAGGTCGATGCGCTGTTGTCGACACACTCCGGGCCGATGAACATCGCCGGTGCCATCGTCGCCGAAAAATACAAGAAGTTCTACATGATCACGACGGCCTTCCCGTTCGAGTGGCAGCCGTTGAAGCTCAAGTACTCGGCGCTGTTCTTCTTCCATCCGGGGCCTGGCGCCGAGGTGCCGTTCGAAATCTGGGACAAGCTGCCGGCCGGCGAGAAGCCGAAGAACCCGGCGCTGGTTTCCGAAGATTCGCCCGACGGCAAGGGTTTTGGAGGCGCCTTCGAGGCGGCGGCCAAGAAATACGGCTACACTTTTGCCGTCGACGATCCGTGGGCGATCGGCGCCACCGACTATTCGGCGCTGATCACCAAGCTCAAGGCCGCCAATGTCGATGCCATGCTGGTGTTCGGCTCGCCGGCCGACACCATTACGCTGCTGCGGCAGATGAAGGAGCTTGGCTTCAGCGTGCCTTATCTGCATGGCTGGAAGGGCACCTGGACGGGTGAGTTCCACGAGGCGCTCGGGCCGGATTCGGACTACATCATGACTGATGGCTTCTGGTCGTCCAGCTACCCCTATCACGGCGCCAAGGAGCTCGGCGACCGCTACGAGGCCGAGTTCAAGAAGGATTCGGTGACGGTCGGCGCCTTCTACGCCAACGCGCAGGTTTTGGCGCAGGCCATCGAGAAGGCGGGCACGACCGATGCCAGCGCCTTGCATGACGCGATCTTCAATCAGGAGTTCAAGGACACTGTGGTCGGCGACCTCAAATTCGACGAGACCGGCTTTGCCCTGATCCCCAGTGTCGCCACGCAATGGTGGCAAGGCAAGCACCAGCTGATCTTCCCGAATGGCGACTGGACCTACAAACCGGCGCCGGCCTGGGACAAGCGCTGAAGCGCGAAAGCGTTGAGCGAACTAAGGTGGGCGCCTGACTGTGAAGCCAGGCGCCATCTATCAATAGTCAGCACCTGACGACTGGAACGGAAACACGATGCAGCAGGACGAAACTTTGCTTCGCCTCGAGGCGGTCCAGAAACGGTTCGGCGGGCTCGTCGTCCTCAACAACATTGACATCGCTGTCGGCGCCAACGAGCTGATCGGCCTGATCGGTCCCAACGGCGCCGGCAAGTCGACGCTGTTCAACATCATCACCGCCATCTACACGCCGACTGAAGGGCGGATCCGGTTTCGCGACCGCGACATTACCGGCACGGCGCCGCACCGCATCTGTCGCCTCGGCATTGCCCGCACCTTTCAGCTGGTGCGCACCTTCCTGACCATGACCGCGTTCGAGAACGTCATGGTCGGCGCCGTCTATGGGGCAGGGGGGCGTGTCCGCAATGCGACCGAGGCGGCCACGCAGGCGCTCGAACTGGTCGGCTTGACGGCAAAGCGCGATGTGCGCACCGCGCATATGACGCTGTCCGACCGGCGGCTGCTGGAGATCGCCAGAGCCGTGGCATCCAGCCCGGCGCTGCTCTTGCTCGACGAGCCGATGGCCGGGCTGAACCCAACCGAGATCCAGCGCATGGTCGACGTCATCCGCCGCGCGCGCAGCGAAAGAGGCATCTCCATCCTCTGGGTCGAGCACAAGGTCGACGCTATCATGAAGGTGTGCGGCCGGGTGATCGTGCTCGACCATGGCGAGAAGATCGCCGACGGCACGCCGCATGAAATCGCCGCCAACCGCAAAGTCATCGAGGCCTATCTTGGCGAACCGACTGCTTGAAGTCACCGATCTCGAAGTCGCCTATGGCGACGTCCGTGCGCTGTGGGGCGTGTCGATGCATGTCGATCCCGGCACCATCGTTGCCATCGTCGGCGCCAATGGTGCCGGCAAGACGACGTTGCTGAAAACCATCTCCGGCCTGCTCAAGCCGAAGGCCGGCGACATCCGTCTCGCCGGCGCTTCGCTGGTCGGCAAGGCGCCGCAGGACATCGCTGGCATGGGCATTGCGCATGTGCCGGAAGGGCGTGGCCTGTTCCGCCAGATGACGGTGCTGGAAAATCTCGAGCTCGGCGCTTTTCAGCCGCGGGTGCGGGCGCGCATGAAGCAATCGCTCGACAAGGCCTACGCGCTGTTTCCACGGCTCAAGGAGCGCATCGGCCAGAGGGCCGGCTCGCTCTCCGGCGGCGAGCAGCAGATGCTGGCCATTGCGCGCGCCACCATGTCGGAGCCGTCGCTGCTCATCCTCGACGAGCCGTCGCTTGGCCTCAGTCCGATCGTGGTGCAGCAGATGTTTTCGCTGATCCAGGCCTTGCACAAACAGGGCGTCACCATCCTGCTGGTCGAACAGAACATCCACCAGGCGCTCAAGGTCGCCGACTACGCCTTCGTGCTGAAGACCGGGGCGCTCGCGATGCAAGGCACCGGCGTTGAACTGCTCGCCGATCCCGAAATCCAGAAGGCCTATATGGGCGTGTTGGAGTAGCTGAAATGTTCAACATTCCGCCCCCCGAGATCCTGCTGCAATTGTCACTCAACGGCGCGCTGGGTGGCGCCATGTATGGCGTTGCCGCCGTCGGCCTTAGCCTGATCTTTGGCACCATGCGGCTGATCTTTCTCGCCCAGGGCGCGATGATCATCCTTGCCGCCTATTTCGTGCGGGCGCTGTTTTACGGCCTCGGGATCGATCCGTTTCTGTCGCTGCTGATCGTCGTGCCCGTAGGGCTCTGCGTCGGCTGGCTGATCTACCAGGGCCTGTTCCGCAAGGCCGCGGCCGAGGAAGACCGCAACGTCTCCTTGCTGATCGCCGTCGGTCTGATGTTCCTGGTGCAGAACCTGATGACGGTTATCTGGGGTGGCAACACCGCAGGCATTGTCACCACCTACACGGCGAGCGGCATCGAACTCTTCGGCGTGCGCACCTCTTTCACCCGCTCGATGGGCTTCCTGATCGCGCTCGCCGGCACCGGGCTGGTGGTGCTGTTCCTGCGCAAGACGCTGGTCGGCAAGGCGGTGCGCGCCGCCTCCGAGGACATGGAAGCGGCCACGCTGATGGGCATCAGCCCGCACCGAGTCAACGCCATTGCCTTCGCCATCGGCATCGGGCTCGCAGGTGCTGCCGGCGTCGCGGTGGCAACCACCTTTCCGTTCAACCCGTTTGCCGGGTTCATCTTCAGCCTGAAGGCGCTAGTCGCGCTGGCGCTTGGCGGCATCGGCAATGTCGCAGGCGCGCTCGCCGGCGGCATCCTGCTCGGCCTGATCGAAGCCTATGTGCAGTATTTCATCTCAGGCGGCTGGACCAACGCCATCGCCTACGGCGTGTTCCTGGCTGTGCTGATGTTCAAGCCGGAAGGCCTGTTCAGCCGGCCCTACAAGAAGGCTTGAGCACCATGCAGCACGCCTGGAAATGGATCGCCGTCATCGTCGTTGCAGCGCTGGCACTGCTGCCGCTTCTGCCCGGCGCGGTCGACTCCTACGCCTTCTCCTTCCTGTTCTTCGTCTTCATCTACGCCATCATGGCGCAAGGCTGGAACCTGGTCGCCGGCTTCGGTGGCCAGATCAGCCTCGGCAACCATGCCTTTTTCGGCCTTGGCGCCTACACCACCGCCATCCTGTGGAGCGGCAACTATCTCTGGGGCTCGCTCTACGACAGTCACCCCAACGTCTACTATTTCGATCCGGTGACCATGGTGCTTGGCGGCCTGGTCGCGGCCTTTGCCGCGGTGCTCGTCGGCCTGCCGCTGCTGTCCAAACTGCGCGGCGACTATTTTGCGCTTGGCACGCTGGGCTTCGGCGAGATCGTCAAGGTGATGTTCATCAATGGCGGTGACTTCACCGGCGGCGCTTTCGGCATTGTGGCGCCGGCCAGCACCTTCGACACACTACGTCCGCACTATCTGGTCGGGCTGGGGCTGGTGGTCGGTGTTGCGCTTGCCATTCGCACGCTGATGCGGTCGCGCTACGGGCTGGCGCTGATTGCCGTACGCGACGACGAGATGGCGGCATCGGCCAACGGCATCGACACGCTCAGGGTCAAGGTCGCCGCCTTCGCCGGCAGCGCCTTCATCGCCGGCATCGCCGGCAGCCTCTACACCTACTACATCTTCCACGTTGGTCCGGACTCGGTGTTCGACCTCGACTGGATGCTGCTGCCGCTGATGATGACGGTGGTCGGCGGCACCGGCACCCTGCTCGGCCCGATCCTCGGCGCTTTCGTCATGTACGCGGTGTTCGACCTCGCGCGTATCGTTGTGCCCGACTACCACCCAGTCATATCGGGCCTGACCATCATCCTGGCAATGCTGTTTTTGCCGAAGGGGCTGATGCGGAGCTTTGCGGGGAGGTCGCAGTCGGTCTGAGGGCCGTCGCACTCAGTGCAGCGGTAACCTCTGCTTCTCGCGCAGTTCGCGCGGCGCCACATCATACTTGCTCTTAAAGGCGCGCGAGAAATGCGCGCTCGAATTGAAACCGCAAGCAAAGGCGATCTCGGAGATCGAAACCGAACGCCGCGCCGGTGACAGCAATTCTTCCTTGCTGCGCTCCAGTCGCCTGTCCCAGACGAAACGCTCCAGCGTCATGCCTTCGCCCTCGAAGGCGCGGTGCAAATAGCGGCGTGAGCAGCCCATGTGGCGGGCTATGTCCTCGGCCGACAGGCTGCTGCGCGCGAGGTTGGCGTCGACATAGGCGACGATGCGCTCGCGCAGCGCCTCCAGCGGCGACCGGCGGAATTCCGGAGCCATCGGCTTGGCCTGGATCAGCCCGTTGACGAGTTGGATCAGGCTTTCGCCGACCCGCCGACAGCCGGTCTCGTCGAGCCTATGGGCCTCGCCGATCGCCATTTGCATCAGGCCGGAGACGATATGGGTCAGGCTGTCGTCATTGCCGGGCAGCGGTACCGGATCCGATAGGCGGGCGAGCGTCTCGTCGCCGAAGGTCGAGCGCGGCACCTGCAGGATGAGCTGGTCGACCTCCGAGAGGTTCTGCAGCGAGTAGCTGCGTACCGGGTCGTAAATGATGGCCGAGCGGGGACCGAGATCGACGGCTACCGACTGCTGTTCGAAGCGGCTGCGGCCGCTGAGCTGCATCAGGATCTTGATGGCGTCCGGGTCGAAGCTGCGCCAGAACAGGCGGTCGTTGACGACCAGATGCGAATTGGCCTTGATCTCGGACAGCCGGCAAGCGCCGAGATGCACCGATACCAGCCTTGGCAGGGAAGGCTCCACGCCGCGCGAAAAGCGCTGGGTGATCGGGCCGAACAGCATCCGGGACGTGGACAGGAAAGCCTCGCCGTCGGCGACGCTCACATGGTGGGCGGCAGCTTGCATAGTTTCCTCCTCCAGAGCGTGATCCCGAAAAGCGGAAACCGTTCGGAAAAGATCATGCTCGAACCAGACCCTCCCGTCTTGTCGCGGGACTACGGCGCAAAGGGCAATGCCCGATGCATCCGTCACGGAAGTTAACATGCTAACTATCTCCACTGCAACGGCAGAGATTCAGGGCATCAGGTGGCAATAGCGCAAGTTCGGCACGTAGCGCCTCCGCTACTGTGCCTACGCCAATGACCCTTACCGGCCTGGATCGCCTTCCAAAACAATCTGACGGCACTGAAACGTGGCTGTGCGCGGATGCAGAGCGTCCTCTGAGCTGTGTAGAGCCTTGGCGTACAATGGCGTGCAAATAGGCGGGTTTGGACAGATTGCCGGCTCTGAACTCGACCTGGGCCAGTCCAAACGTTGCGTCGGTGTAAGCAGGCGCTATGGACAGCGCTTGCGAAAAGGCGCTCCGCGCAGCCGGCAGGTCATTGAGACCCAGTTCGGTGAAACCCAGCTGAACCAGCGCGTCGGTATTGCGGGCTGAAGAGCAAGGACACGCTTCAGCAACCCGGCGGCTTCTTCGAAATGCTGTTCCTGCCGGGCCTTGACGCCTTGCGCATAAAGACTATCGGCCGTTTGTCCATGTGCCGCAGTCGCGCAACCGAGATACAGAACCGCGTATCCGGCAAGTGCGACAAGCCGCTTCTGGTGCATCAGACCTTCCCGCCGCGGCTATGATGGCTTGGTGCGACATTCGTGCCTCGCCCCTTCTCCAGGTTTCTTGCCTGCCGTAGCGGAAACCATGTGCTGAAATTTCAAGGCCAGGACCCATGATACTTCAAATGGGAGAATTTTGTTTTCTACAGTATCAGCATAAAATATGTTTAAAAAAAATAATGTCAGACATACATATTAGATGGCTGGGAGCTATACTAATAGCGATGGAAATATACCCACAGATAATCATATGCTTTTTCGGGGTATACGCCTATGGTTCATATTGTCACAAATTTTACATAAATATAGACTCGTCGCGGTTTCGTGATCGCCTTGCGCCCAAGAATTTTCGGATGTACGTTAGCTTGCGGTCAATTAGCCATAGATGATGTTTGAGGGGGGCAAAATGAACATTTTGTCGAGGCCAGCTTTTTTTGAAGCATTTCAGAAGAGATTAGCCAGCAAAGAACAGACACCCGTCCCTGGCGTATTTGGTCGTTGGCTGGCAAGTTCGCTGTTGCGGCGCTCGCCGGGGCGAGCCCGACGGCCCAGCATGACATCAGATTTGCCGAACCTGGCACTTGAAGCGCTTGAACCGCGTTATCTGCTGTCGGCCGACATCTTGCCTTTCGCAGTCGACATGAACGACTTGGCCGGCGCCGACTATTCGCTGCGCTATGACAATCTGATCCAGGCGATCCAGATCTACGACAACAAGTCGGACACGCTGATCGACCAGCGCAACGTGCAGCAGATCGACTATATCGTGGTGCACGGCACCGCTGCCGACGACAAGCTCACCATAGACTTCGGCGAAGACTTCCTTGCGGCGCTCGACGTGCGTTTCGACGGTGGTGCCGGCAATGACACGCTTGCCATGACCGGCGGCAGCTTCGACGCCGTGCGGCTGGCGACCGACACCGGCCTGTCAGGCAGCATTACCGCGCAAGCCGGAGCGTTGACCCATAGCATTGGCCTGGCAAACGTCGGCGCGGTCGAGGACAATACGACGGCCAGCCAGCGCATTTACGCCGACACTTCCGGGCAAGCGCGGGTGATCCGCATCGGCAGTTCAGATGATTCCAATGACGGTCTGTCGGTGCTTGACGCTGGAGCATTTAACAATCTGATCACCTACAAATTCGCAACTCCGACGGTCTCGTTGACCGTCGACGCGGGCGCGGGCGACGACAGCTTTGTGCTGCGCGAGATCGACCCCGCTCTGGCTGGCAGGGTTGTGTTGAGTGGCGGCGCCGGCAGCGACGCTGTGGTCGGGCCTCCGCAGGACACCGACTGGCATCTCACCGGCGACGGTTCTGGTGATGTTGCTGGGGTGTCCTTCGTTACGGTCGAGAACCTGATCGGTTCCGCTGGCAACGAGGACACCTTTTTTGTTGGTGCGGCTGGAAAATTGAGTGGCGTCATGGCTGGCGGCGACGCCGGCTTCGACAGCATGGTTCTCGACGGCGGCACCTTCGCCTCGGTGAAATATGTAGCCACTGGGCAGACGTCGGGCACGATCACGCGTGACGGTGTCGTGTTCCGCTATGACGGTCTCGAACCGATCACCGACAACACTGTCGTTACGGACCGGGTCATCACGACCAGCAATGCCGACGATGGAGCGACTCTGATCGACAATGGCGCGACACTGACGCTGTCGTCAGGTCTCCTAGGTTCATTCGAGTCGATCACTTTCAACAAGCCCAGCTCCAGCTTGACCATCAATCTCGGCGATGATTCTGGCATTCCTATTTTTTCAAAGGATACCCTGACCATCAACAATGCGGTGAACCTCGGTTCAACCGCACTCATCATCAACGGCCAGGACGGCAAGGACGAGGTGACGATCTCCGGGACGCTGACTGCCGGCGCAGTTACCGTCAATGCCGAGAAGATCAGCGTTTCCAGCACCATAAACGCCAGTTCGGTGACCCTGACAGCAGCGGCGGCGGACGATGGAAAAATCACGGGTGGCGCGTATTTCGCGACCCCGGAGGCAATCATCGACCTGAGCGGCGCCACGATCATCGTGACGGGCGCGGCTCAATTCACCGCAACCGCGACCGCCAATGTCGAGGCTGAGACTTTCGAAGTTGGGCCGCTCGCGGGTGTCATCGCGACGATCCTGCCCGAAGCGCGGGTCAAGTTCAGCAGCACAAATGTGACCGCGGCCAGCCTGTCGGCGTCGAGCACCGTAACCGTCACCCTGACCGCGAAGGACGAGTCCGACGCCGGTTCCGACAACGATGAAAAGAAGGATGCGGCGGTTTCCGTCACCGTTCTGGTCAGCGACGCGATCACCGAAGTGCTCGCGGGCAGCGTGCTCAGCGTCTCGGGCGCGGTGTCGCTGACTGCGACCAGCAACTTGACGATGACCACCGAGGCCGATGGCGGTAGCGGCGGCAAGGGCGCAAGCGTTGCGGTTTCAGAAGTCAATGCGACGACCCGCGCCAATGTCTCGGGCGGTTCGACGATTGGCGCGAATGCCGGCGATACGCCCAATTCGATCGCGCTCGGCGCAACGCTGACCAGCAATATCACGACGACCGCCAAGTCGACGGCAGGCGGATCGGACCAAAGTGCAGGCGGTGACAACGAATCCGAGGAGCGCCTGAAGGACCCCAATAAGGACGGCATCACGTCCGACAAGGCGACGACCAGCAGCGGCGATATCACCTTTGCCGGCGCGGTGACGGTGTCGGATTATCGGCCGACCACCGAAGCCTTCGTTCAGGCCTCCACCCTCACATCCGGTGGCGCGATCACGCTGACCGCGCAATCGACGGACAAGGTGACGGCGACGGCGGACGGCACCAACACGAACTCTTCCTCCAACGGCGCAACCGGCATCGGCGTTGCAGTGGCGCTGAGCATTGCCGACGTCACGACGCGCAGCTATCTCGGCGGCGCCTCGTCGCTGTCGGCGAGTGCGGTGTCATTGAGCGCCACGATTGCGGCCGGCGACAGCTTCATCGCCCAGGCGACCTCCGGTGCCGGCGAAGGCTCCAAGACGCAGGTCGCGGGTTCGCTCGCCATCAATATCGTCATCACCGAGGCTTCCGCCGACGTCGCGGCAAACGCCTCGATCAATCTGAATGGCGCGGATCTGTCGCTCACCGCCCATTCCACCACCGACGTCAAGACCGATGCGGTCCCTGACGACGCGAGCGGCGCCGCAGGCGAACTCGGCATCGGTGGTTCGGTCGCCCTGACCATCGTCGACAATTCCACCTCGGCATCGATCCGCGACAACGCGACCATCGTTGCCGGCGACGCTATCACCATGATTGCGACCGGCAACCATACAGCTGCCACCAAGGCAGAAGCGGGCGCGGAAGGCGGCAATGTTGGCATCGGCGGTGCGGTGGCGATCGACGTCATCGACAACAATACGGAATCGTCCATCGGTTCCGGTAGCGAACTCGACATCACCGGCAATTTGTCGGCCAGCGCCAGCAATCATGGCGTGAGCACGACGCTGGCCGATGGCGATGCCATCGGCTCGACGGCGATCGGCGCGGCGATCGCGCTTGCCTTCGTGGACAACCGTGCGTTCTCGACATCGAACCGCAATCTTCGTTCGAACGGATCGATCAGTCTGTCGGCCGCCAATGACGGTTCCAGCAAGGCGGAGTCGATTGCGAGCGCCGCTGGCGCCGAGAAAGACGAGGACGGCAACACCAAGGCCGACGAGCAACGGGACAAGGAAGTCGGTCTGGCCAACAGCAAGTCGAATGATGGCGACAGCGCCAGCAAATCGGCCAACAGTTCAGGTGGAAGCGGCGGCGGCGATGTTAGCGTCGCGGCAGCGCTTGCTCTCAATGTCTCGTCGTCGCTGGCGGTGGCGTCGATCAATGACGGGCGCACGGTTGTTGCCGGTGAGGGCGCTGGCGTCGGTGAACTCAATTTACAGTCGTCCAACAATATGGATGCGACGGCGAAAGCCGATGGCACCGCAAAGACGAGCGACAGCGGCACCGCTGTCGGTGTCGCCGTGGCGATCAATATCGCGACGATGCGCAACGAGGCGTCGATAGGGGCTGGCAGCATCATCACGGCCGACGGGGTGAAAGCCGAAGCCAAGATGAAGAACGTCGGTGGTGACGTGACGCATCGTTTCGGCGCCGAGTCGACCTCCGGCGCCAGCGGCGGCGATATCGGCGTGGCCGGTTCGTTTGCGCTGAGCTTTGCCGATACCGACACGCTTGGCGTGATTGGTCTCGACCATGCCGATCAGCCAGCAAGCGGCGCCGCGACGGTTACATTGACCGGCGGCAATGTTCTGCTCACGGCGATCAACACGACCGTGACCACCACGACGGCGACCTCCTCCGGGGCCGGAAGCGGCTCGGGCAGCGTCGGCGTCGGCGCGTCGATCGCGCTCGGCATCGGCTTGAACACCACGTTTGCCGGCGTCGAGAACGGCGAGACGGTTAGCGGGACGACAGGCAATTTCACCGTCACCGCGACATCCAATGACACGCTGACGACGACGGCCAAGGCCGGCGCTGAAGGCGCTACCGGCATCGGCGGCGCGATCGCTGTCGCCTATGTCGATAACGATACGGATGCGCACATCGGCACCGGCGGCGGCGCAACGATCACGCTGACGGGCAATTTGGCCGCGCAAGCCTCGCACACCGGTACGGTTCACACGCTTGCCGATGGCGAAGCTGCCGGCAGCAGCGTTGGCGTTGGCGCGTCGATTGCACTGAATATCGGCGAAGTCACCAACGACGCTTTCCTCGGCCGCAATTTCCAGAACGTTGGCACGGTTACGATCACCGCGACCTCGACACTCGACACCAAGGCAGAGTCCAAGGCGAGCTCGAAGGGCCAATCCACCAAGAAGTCCGATGGCACAACGGACAGTGCCAGCTCCGATCAGGAGACGACCAACCAGACCGAGATGGCCAAGAACCAGAGCGGCGGCACCAAGACGCCCTCGCAGAGCGGCGGCAGCAGTCTTGGCCAGGCGGATGGCAACAGCAGTGGGCAGACCGGCAAGGGTACGCAGGGCGGCAACGGCTCCGGTGGCACCAATGTGGCAGCGACGATCGCCGTCAACTTCCTCGATGCGGACAACCAGGCGCAGATCGCCAGCAATGTGACGATCGCCGGCACAGGCGCGATGAAGGTCGAGGCGATCAGCACGACCGACGCGCGGGCATTGGCCACCGCGACGTCCACGAACACCAGTTCCAACACCGGCGTTGCCGCGGCGATCGGCCTCAACATCGTGCTGCTGGACAACAACGCGATGATCGGTTCAAACGCCGATCTGACCGCCGGATCGATCGAGGTCCGCGCCGCGACCGGCAATGGACAGAAGAACACGTTCCAGGCGCGCGCCCTCTCCGGCGCGGTGTCCAAGAACACCGCGGTCGGCGGCTCGGTTGGCGTCAACTATCTCGATGTCAACACGCTGGCATCGGTCGGCGACAATGTCGATCTCGACGCCAACACCGGCAATATCGAGATCGGCGCCGTCAGTCTCAATGAAATGCAGAACCTGGCCGGCGGTGCGGCTTTGAGCACCGGCAGCGGCGGCGGCGGCGTGGGCATCGCGGTCACCGTCAACATCGTCAACGATCTCAACACCAAGGCTCAGACCGGCATCAATCTCGATGCTGAAGCGCAGGGCACGATCAACGTCACCTCGCATGCCGAGCTGCTGCCGATCTCGGAAGACCTGCCGGTCATCGGCTCGTTGGCCGTCACCAGCTTTGCCGCCGGCATCGCCGGTGCGTCCGGCGGCTTTGCCGTCGGCGGTTCGTCCAGCGTCAACGTGATCTTCATGGAGACGCACGCCTCGGTGAACGACAACTCCGATCTCGAGGCCGGAACCGGCATCAAGATCGAGGCGACGGACCTGCTGACCGTGGTCAGCGGGGCGGGCGGCATCGGCCTGACGCTGAACGGCAATGCCGGCGTCGGCATCGGCCTGGACGTGCAGGTGATCACGCGCAACACCAGCGCCTGGATGGGCGGCGGCGCGGACCTCGATACGACCGCCGGCAACATCGTCATCAACGCCGACTCCTTCGACGACATCACTTCGATCGCGGCGACGTTCGGCGGCAGCGCCGGCGGCTCGGCCGGCGTCGCTGCGTCGGTCGGCGTGCTTTACCTCGACACATCGACCCAGGCCTTCGTCGAGGCCGGCAGCACGCTGAACAAATCGCATCTGGGCGCCGGCGGAGGTGTCTCCGTGACGGCGACCGGCGACGCGGACGTGTTCCTGCTGGCTGGCGCGGCGGCGTTCGGCCAAAGCGCCGGCATCGGTATTTCCGGAACGGTGTTTGTCCATCTCGACGATGTGAAGGCGGAGCTCTATGGCGACGCCGACGTGGTCACCGGTGGCGCAAACGGCCTCTCCGTATCGGCGATCTCCACCGATGACGTGCTGATCATCGCAGCCGCCGGCGCTGCTTCCGCGCAGGCGGCGGTCGCCGGTTCGGTCGCGGTGACGGTACTGACCGAGACAACGACGGCTCGCATCGGCGCAAACAGCAAGGTTTCCGGCCAGACGCTCGCCAATGATCCCGGCGTTTCGGTCTTTGCAAGCGACGAAACCGATATCCTGACAATCGCGGGCTCGCTCGCGGTTTCCGCCGGCAGTGCCGGCGTCGGCGCCGGCGTCAATGTGTCGACGCTGACAAAGACGACGACTGCATCGATCGAAGCGGGCGCCGACATCGACGTCGACGGCAATGTGACGGTCGAAGCAACCGGCAACGAGGACATAGGTTCGTTCTCCGTGGCCGCGGGCGCGTCGAGCGGCGCTGGCGTCACGCTGACGGCTGACGTCTTCGTGCTGAATCTGAAGACCCGCGCCTTCATTGGCTCGGACCCGCTGGCGCCGATCGGCGGCCTGACGGATGTGCGGGCACGCGGCAGCGTGCTTGTCCAGGCACTCGACGAGACCGAGATGGACCTGATTGTTGGCGGCGTGGCGATTGGCGGCAGTGCCGGCGTCGGCGTCGCGGCCGGCGTTGCGGTTGTCGACAAGGTGACGGATGCCTTCATCGGCGCAGGCGCACGCGTCACCGGCGAGGGCCACGGTACGGTAGCGGCGAGAACCGGCCGCTACCAAATCGACTATGTAGGCAGCCAGGCGATGTCGAGCTTCGACCCGCAGGGCGGCAACAAGCCGACCGCGAGCAGCCTGGAGGCTGGTACGCCGTCGGGCCTCACCCAGTTCAAGAACCTCGACCAGGAGGGTGGCGACGACGTCCAGCAGGATCCGGGCTTGACCCAGAACCGGGTTGCGACCGCGTCGGTCGATACCGGCTTCCGTGGCGTGGCCGTCTCCGCCTCGGCGAAGGATGATGTCGAGACTTTTGCGATTTCCGTCGGCGGCGGCGGTTCGGTCGGCGTAGCTGTCGGTGCGGCGGTCAACGTCGTCGATACCAAGACGAAGGCGTTCATCGGAGCCGATGCGCAGATCAACCAGGACATGGCCGGCCCCGGAAATGCAGGACAGTCCGTGCTGGTTGCGGCGGCGAGCGACTTCAGCCATGTCGGTGTCGGGGCCGGTGCGGCCTTCGGCGGCGCGGGCGCGGGCGCGCCCGGCGTCGACGTGTCGGTGATCAAGGTTGACACGTTCGCGACGATCAATGACGGCGCGGACATGAAGGCGAACAATGACGTTGCGGTGATCGCCACGTCCAAGGAAAAAGTTATCGTCGTCTCCGCCGGCCTTGCCTTCAGCGGCACGGTCAGCCTGGCGGGCGGTGTCTCGGTGCTGTCGTTTGACACCGAGACCTATGCTCGCGTCGGCGCCAACGCGACGATTGTCGCCGGCGGCGACGTCGCGGTCATGGCCAAGGACGATTCCGAGGTGGTGGTGGTCGCCGGTGCGGTCGCCATCGGCCTGTCGGGCGGCGGTGCCGCCGGATCGGTCGCGGTCGTCAATGTCGACAAGCTCACCGAAGCGACGATCGGCGACAATGCCAGTATCGACGCGTCCGGCAACGGCACCGGCATCGGCGGCGTGCTGACCGGCACGATCGTCGGCGGCAGCAATCCGAGCGGCTTCGGCACGGCCGAGGTGCATGGCGTCATCGTTCAGGCCGAATCCTCGGAAGAGGTCACCAACGTTACGGTCGCCGGTGCCGCCGGCCTTTACGTCGGCCTGGCCGGCTCCGTCACCGTGACGCTGCTCAATTCCGACACCAAGGCGCTGATCGGCGTCGGCGCCGACATCAATCAGGGCGCTGCAGATTACCTCGCCCACCCAGGCACGGTGTCGGGTGCACAAGGCGTCTATGTCAATGCGGCCAACGAGGTCCGGGTCACGTCCTTCGCGGGCGCTCTCGGCGCCGGTTTCGTCGGTCTGGCCGGCGGCATCGACTTCGGCAGCATCAAGAACGATACGGTTGCCGCGATCAACGCCAACGCCATGGTGCGGGCGCGCGGTGACGTCTCGGTCAATGCGGTCGCAATCAAGGTTCTGCGTGGGTTCGCCTTCAGCGGCGGCGTCGGCGTCGCCGGGCTCGGCGCGTCCATATCGGTCTGGTCGATCGGCGAGGCGTTCACCGACTCCTACGAGGACAACCAGGGTGGCAGCGGCAACGCGACGAAGGACGACGGAAGCTCCAAGACCGCCAACGACGAGGCCGGCGAACAGGCCGACGGTGGCGTCGCAGGCATCACTGGGGAATTGGGCCGCTTCGGCAGCGGCGCCAACAGCAACACGGCCGACTCACGGGTCAAGGCCGGTGTTGAAGGCGCCCGCGACAAGGTCGGCGCCAACGCACTGACCTCAGGCGCCCTGACCAACAAGCTGACCGCCGCCGTCACCGACGAGCGCGGCACTACCGCCTCCGTCGAAGGCGGTGCGACGGTCGAGGCTGGTCACGACATCGTCGTGAACGCGCGTGAACAGATGAAAGCCAACATCCTGGTCGGCAGCCTGGGCGCCGGTCTTGTCGGCCTGGGCGCATCGATTTCCGTCGTCAATGTCTCGGGCCAGGTGAGAGCGAAGGCCGGCGGAAACCTCAAGGCTGGCAATGCCATCCGCGTTGAAAGCCATTTCGGCCAGAATATCGATGTCACGACCGTCGCCTTGCAGGCCGGTTTCGTCGGCCTCGGTGCATCGGTCGCGGTGGTCAACGATACCAGCCGTGTTCAGGCCGGCTTGCTCGACAACGCAGTGGTCAACGGCGCGGCCAGCCTTACGGTCTCGGCGAGCAGCAACCAGACGTTTGACGTGCTGACGACCGGCATACAAGCCGGCGCGGTGGCCGTCGGTGCGTCCTACAGCGACGTCACCATCGGCGATGACGACGACAACACCAAGGAAGTCCTGGCTACGATCGGCGCGGGCAGTCAGATTGGGCAGATCGACGCTGTCGGGGCCATCACGGTCCATGCGGACTCGACGATCAACGTGGATTCCGACACCTTCGCGCTGGCTGCCGGGCTCGGCGCGCTGACCTTCAATTTCGCTTTCGTCGATGTTCAGCCGAACGTAGAGGCATCGGTTGGCGGCAGCGCCAACATCAACGCGACGGGCCTCCTCACGGTGGAGGCGTGGACGCTGCACGATGCGACCGGCGACATATTCGCACTTTCGGTCGGCGCACTGGCGGCGGGCACCAGCCTGACGACAGTCAATGTCGTCCCGACGGTGACCGCATTGATCGGGGGCAATTCGACGATTCACGCCGGCGGCATCGTCATGCTGTCGTCGCACAATTACGAGGGCGAGACGGCGACCGACCGCGGGGCGAAGGCCTTTGCGGAAGCCTCCGGCGGTGGCTTGTTCAGCGGCCAGGGCTCGGTGCCGACCGCGAGGTCCAATGCGGTTGCCAACACCACGATCGGCGCCGGCGGCGCATTCACCATCACCGGTGACATCAACATCAAGTCGCGCATTCGCAACTATGCCGTCGCCAATGCCGAGGCCAATTCGTTCGGGGCGGCTGCGGTAGGTGCTTCGTTGGCTGAAGCGGAGGCCAATGGCCAGAGCAACGCCGCGATGAACGCCAACATCGTCTCGGTTACCGACATCATGATCGAAGCGCTTGCCGTAAATGGTGCGCTTGCCGTAGCCGAAACGGCCGGCGGAGGCCTTCTGGCGGGGATCACCGTCAATCGCGCGACCGCGACCGCGAGCCCGTCTTCGGTAAGCGCCGCGATCGGCAACAACACGTCGATCCAATCGGCACGCAATGTGCGGCTCAAGGCCCAGGCCCAGACGGAGGGCGACTCGAAAGTAGTCGGGTCCACAATAGGCGGCATAGCCGCGGTTGGGGACGCCGATGCGGAAACCCATGTTAACCCGACGGTCGCGAGTTCAATCGGCGCCGGCGTGGTGATCAACGCGACCGGCGATATCCTGGTCGAAGCCTCCGCCTCGCCGATCCCCGGCGAGCAACCGACCTACGAAATCGTCGATGTCGATGGCACCGCCAACACGATCACCGTGAACGGGCATGGACTGGTGACTGGCGATACGGTCGAATATGATGCCGGAAACGTCGGCGCCGTCATTCCGGGCCTCAAGTGGCCGGATCCGGCCGATTCGGCGGTGAACCGCCAGTACAGCGTGATCAATGTCGTCAATGCAGGCGTGACAGATCCCAACACGCTCTATTTCGGCTCCGTCTTTAACGCCGCCGACATCGATCCGAACACCGAGATCATCGAGTTCGCGGGTGGCCACAATTTCCTGAGCGGCGATGCCGTCCGCTACTATCCGGGACCGGACGAAACAGTCGACAGCTTTGGGCTGACCGAGGGCAACCTCTACTATGTGCTGGTTATCGACGGGTCACACATCAAGCTGGTGAACAGCTTCGACAAGGCGGTCAACCCGCAGAATTACCTCAAGAATTTCCAGCCGGACGATGTCTCGGGCAACAGCATAACCATCGCCGGGCATGGCTTCGTCAACGGCACGGCGGTGACCTATGAGGCACCGGACGCGCGCACCTTCGTCAGTCGTCAGGTCGACGTCAATTCGAGCAGCCTCAATCCCGACGGCTCGCCGATCGCCGATGCCAACGCCGACAACATCCGTTTCTTCGACGATAACGGAAACGCGCTGGCGCACGGTTTCGCCGAGGGCGAGCACGTTGTCTACGACGTCAAGAATGCGAGCGGAGGAACCGGTCTGGCGATCGGCGGCCTGGTCGACGGCCAGACCTATCGCGTGCATGTCGTCAACTCCTCGACGATCCAGCTCAAGCGTAACGACGCGATCACCGAACAGGTGCAGTTCATTCGCAATGCCGCTGGCGACCAGATCAAGCGAACTGACGGCCTCAACTGGGCCGACAACGGCTTTGGAAACGGCACGCTGTTCATCAGCGGCGGCCTCGTCAATTCCGGCACGTACACGATCGTCGGCGTATCCGGTGATACGCTGACCCTTCTTGAGAAGAACACCGTCACAGCAGGTACGCTGACGAGGGACTTCGATCAGCCGATCATCGCGCTGAACCCGAACAAGGGTCTCAGCGCCAATCCGGCGCTCAATGTCGGCGCCAGCGATACGCATTCGCTGGTCAATGCCAAGAATCTGCCGATCGGCGGGCTCGAAGACGGCAAGACCTATTATGTGCGCGGCGTCAGCGGCGCTGGCGACAACACGTTCGAACTGTGGAATGCGCCGAGCGGCGGCAGTCAGATCGTTCTGACGCCGACGGCAATTGCTGGCCCCTACGGCAATCACAGCCTCACTGCGCTTGCGGTCGACATCTCGGCAGCCGGCGACAGCGAGCAGCAACTGCGCATCGACATCAATGACAGCGCCACATCGGCGGCGCCGGGCCAGTTCCTGTTCGGTCCGGGCGAAGTTCCGCTCAGCGAAATCGCACCGCAATCGGGCGACGGCGTATCGTCAGCTTACTCGAAGGGGTCCGGCGGCGGGTTCGTTGGAGTCAACGGCAATGATGCCGACGTTTTCAGCAGTCCGAATGTCTCGGCGACGATCTCCGCGACGCAGATCACGACGGTGGGCGACGTGACTGTCAGCGCGTCGGCGACGACCAATACGTCCAGCTACGCGGTCAACGGCACGGGCGGCTTCGTCGCCGTCGGTGATGCCGACGCGAGCAGCTTCCAGGACATCACGAGCACGGCGACGATCAGTGATGGCACGCGCATCGTGGCGGGCAAGAACTTCACGCTTGCCTCGGCAAGCAATGCCATTACCAGCGCCTCCTCGCAGGCGAGCGCTGGCGGTGCGGTCGGCCTGGCCGACCCGAGCACCGATGTCCGCATCGAATACAACACGGTTTCGACAATCGGCTCCAACGCCATCGTTCTGGCCGGTCAGCTGGCCAAGGCCACGGCGAATGCATCCGTCGATGTGACGGCCAAGTCGACCGGCTCCGGCATCGGCTTCGGCGGTGACGGCGACGCCGTCACACATGTCAATATTGGCTCCCCGGACGCCGATCCGGACGCCGACCAGGCCGACGCGATCGTCTCGCTGGCGGCCAATGCCGTGCTCAGCGCGCGGCGCACTTCGCTTGCGGCGCGAGTTGACAAGTTCCACGTCTTCTCCGGCAGCGACGGACGCGGCGCCGGATTCTACGGCGAGGGCGAGGCCGAAAGCACGATCACGGCACGGCCGAACGCGCAGGTGCGGATCAATGCGGGCGCCGACCTGACGGGTTGGGAAGGCGTCGACCTGATCACCCGCTACGACAATGTCAACACGCATGCGAAATCCTATGCCCGGTCGACGGGCCTGTTCGGCTTCGTCGATTCCGACGCGCATAACGACACCGACGTCTCGTCCGAGATTTTTGGTGCGGCAGGCGCATTGGTGACAGCCGGTCCGCGCGACAACGGCGATGCCGTGCTTGGACATCCGGATTATCCGCAGGAACCTGGAAGCTCGGCCGAGCACCTGGCCTTGTTCGCCTCGACCGTGAACGGCTCGATCTCGCAGACAGATGACGCCGATGACAGCAAGCGCTCGCTCGCCGCCGGCGGATCGAGCGGCAGCAGCCCAGATGACAGACCGCAATCGATCAATTTCAGCTCCGACGTGCTGATCCTTTCCGGCCGTTCACCCGAACTGGTCGTCAAGCAACTGAACATCGGCCTCGACGGCCAGATCGATGTCGCGGTCGAAGTGTCGGTCAACGACACCGCGGGCGGCGGCGGTGCGGCCGAAGGCGAAGGCAGCACGATCCAAAGCAACGACATTGTCGTCAACAACATCGTCAATCCGGGTCCCGGCGACGTGGTGTTCGATTCGAACTCGATGATCGGCGCAGGCGGCACCTGGACGTTCCGCGATACGTTGCAGCGCGTGTCGATCCGCAACGAGTCCGACAAGGACATCATTATCAACAATATCGATGTCGTCACCGACGAGCAGCCGCTGGCATGGCTCAATCCGTCGCAGAGTGTGACGCTGACCTTCAACGTGGTGCGCGAAGTCGCGCCAACACTGATCGAGATCACCGACACCGGTGGCCATTCCGATATCTACATCAACGGCACGATCGACAACCCGATCGGCACGACGTCGATCGTCAACACTGACGGATCGGTGTTCGCCACCAACGATCGCGGCGTCACTGGCAGTGATGGCCGCCAGTCGCTGATCCGTACGCACATCCTGAACATTCGCGCCGACGAAAACATCGGCGCGACCGGTGCGCGCGTGAACATCGACATCGTCGACAGCGCCGGCCTGCCGCTCGGCATAGGCTTCGACACCGGCCGCGTCGCCGGCTTGACGAACCAGGTATTCCTTGGGGTCGAGAACCGTTTCTATACCGGCCAACTGGTCCGCTACGATGCCGTGACCACGGCCATCGGCGGGCTCACCGACGGCGGCTATTACTACATCATCGCTTCGCCCGATGGGCAGAGCGTCAAGTTGGCGACCACGTTGACAAACGCTCTGGCCGGCACGGCCATCGATCTGGCACCGGGTGGCGCGCTGACCGATCTGCACAGCCTGATTTCGGCTGAAACCTTCACCGCTGACGCGCTCGGCAACATCAACCTTGACCTCAAGGCGCTGCTGCGCGAGGCGCCGGCCGGCGGCTTCTACATCGTCGAGATCGACCGGATCAATGCCGGCAACACGGCCGATGTGCTGCTGCAAGCCAGCATTGAACAGTTCGGCGACGGTCTGTCCGGCGGCCTGCTGGTCAAGGCGCCGGCGTTGCCCGCGGGCGGACAGACCTACTACAATAAATTCCGGCCGGATGAGGGCGCTATCCCGTCGCTGAGCCGTGGTGTCTTCGCCACCGGCAACACGGAGATCGCGTCGACCTATGATTTCCGGGGCCTTGACCCGGCAACCGGCCTGCGCACGTTGCCTGGGCTGCAGGCAGGCTCGGTCGTCACGGGCGGTGACATCATCGTCGCGGCAGCCAATCCCGCACCTGCGGCGACCACCATCAACGTCCTTGGCATCACCGAGATCGCCGGCGCTGGCGACATCGACGTGCTGACCAATGGCTACATCGCGCTGACGGAAAAGACCGGTGACATGCGCGTCGAGCGCATTCGCTCCAACGCCTCGGATGTGCTGCTGTATTCGCCCCGGCGCATCCTCGATGCGCGCGATGACAACGGCAACCCGACCTTGATCGAGGCAGATGTCTCGGGCCGCAACATCACCATGGCCGCTGGCGTGGGGCTGTTTAACCCGACCCATTTCCAGGTGGCTGCCGAGGTGCTCAACCCGACACTGCTTGACATCAATTCGGCCCTGGGCGGCATTGGTGAGCCGGGCAATTTCCTCGAGATCAACGTTGACAACCGCAATGGCGTCGGTGGTCTTGGCGTGCTGCGCGCCTTCGACATCAGCGCGGATGCGACCTTGGGCATCTTCCTCGACGAAGTCGTCGGCGACATGCATGTTCATACCGTCCACACGATCCGTGATGTGTCGCTAAGGACCGTCGCAGGCTCGATCCTGGATTCACGCAACAACGGCTTGGGCGACGATTTGGCCGACGTGATGGGGCAGACCATCGACCTCGACGCCAACGGCAACGGCTCCATCGGCGCCTTTACCAACGACCTCGAGATCGATTCGTCACGCGGTTCGAGCGATGACGACGTCGCGCTCGAAGCCGGCAACAACATTTACCTGGCCGAAGCGCCGGAGGTTCCCGGCGGCACCGCCGGCAATCTGCGGCTGGTGCTGGCGCACACCTATGATGGCGATATCCGCATCACGGTGCGCGAGACCTCGGTTCAGGGCGAGAACCTCGACCTGCTGCACAGCGGCAGTGCCCGCTTCGGTGAAGATGGCACGACCTTCCCGACCTTCCAGCCCGATGCGTCACGTGCGATCGCACATGGCCAGATCTTCGCCGAAAAGGGTTCCGTGCTGCTGCGCGTCGGCGACAACGTAACGCTCGATTCCAACAGCGAAACGCTGGCGGCCAAGAGCATCGACATCTATGGCGACGTGTCGGCGACCAACGAGGTCATCCATGCGCTCGTCAACCTGGATTTCGCCTTCGGCACCGTGATGGTGCTGCGTGGCCGCATCATCGCCAACGCAACCGTGGTGCCAGGCAACAAGACGATCGGCGTGCCGGTCGGCTCGGCAACGCCGACGCTGACAGCGAACCCGGTCACCGGACCGACCGTGCTGACCCGAATCTTCGGCAATACGGATGTCGACACGATCCAGTTCGGCGACACGTCCGGTGCCGGTGGCACCAACACCCAGGGCAGCGCCGGTTACATCTTCCTCGGCTCGAAGACGCGCGCCTATGGCAGCCAGAACCTCGATGTGAACAACGTCGATGGCGAAGACCGCTTCCGCGTCTACTACCTCCAGGATACCGCGACGCAAACCTCTCCGAACATGCAGACGGCGGCCGAGCACACGCTTACGCTCGACGGCGTGTCGGGCACCGATCTCTATGAGATCTACACGCTTGGCTCCAACAATCCGGGGCAGGGCACCGCGGGCACCGACTTCCAGCGCAATTACGTCATCAACATTCTCGACAGTGGGCGCTCCATCGACGGTGTCGATGAACTGACGATCTTCGGGTACGATTCAGCGCAGAATGGTCTGGTCGGCGGCAACAAGCCGATCGACGACATCTTCCTGCTGCGCGGCGCCAACTATCTGCCGCACGAAGCCGCCGACCGTCCCGGCTACGTCGCTATGGTCTACGGACAGCCGAAGACCTATGCCGATACGATCGAAGACAATGAGCCTTCGAACGAAGTCGCGCGCATCAACTACGACACCGCGCTCAATGGCCGGATCACCATCGAGGGGCAGGGCGGCAACGACAATTTCTACTCCGACGACACCACGGCGATCGTTTCGCTGCAAGGCGGCGCCGGCGACGACTCCTTCAACATCGGCCAGATATTCGGCACCAAACGCACCGGCGATGCGGAAGACGGCGTCACGCCGTTCTTCGGCGGCAACCTGCTCGACCAGGACGTGTTCCCCGACATGGTGGCCACGACACGCGGCTGGCTGAGCCCCGGCATCAGTGCGCCGATGGTCGCGCAAGGCGGCACCGGCAACGACGAATTCCGGGTCTATGCCAACCAGGCCGAATTGCGGCTCGAAGGCGACGACAACAACGACCTGTTCATCGTCCGCGCGTTCGCCATTGCGGCGGTCGCCAACCAGGACTGGAACGGTGACGGCACGATCGATCAAGACGACTTGCCGGCGGTTACGCTCGACACCAATGGCGATGGCGTGATCAATTTCGCCGACGCTGACTCGACGCCGGACGACTACACCGACGACGTCATCGTGCTGGACGACTTCGGTGTCGCCAAGCCGATCATCGGGCTCGGCTTCTCGGTCGCGCGCGCGCCGGACATCCGCGCCGGCGGCGGCGAAGACGAAGTGCAATACAACGTCAACGCGCCGGTCTCGGTCGACGGCGGCACCGGCTTTGACAAGCTGGTTATCCTCGGCACGGAATTCGCCGACGATTTCGCCATCACCGACAAGGGTATCTTCGGCGCCGGCCTCAACGTTCGCTACACCACGATCGAAGTGGTCGAGGTCGACGGGCTTGAAGGCGACGACGAATTCTTCGTCCAATCGACGGCTTTCGGCGTGGCCTATCGCGTTATCGGCGGCCTGGGTTCCGACACGATCAATGTCGCTGGCGATGTCACGGAAGACATCATCACACGTGAACTCGAAGGCGCCTCCGGCGCTGTCGACCACCTCGTCACCTCGGGCGATCCACTTTACGATGGCGTGCTGGTCGACGGCTTCGACTATCACGTGGCCGGCCCCCAGGAGGGCATCGTCCGCATCGACGAGACGAATGGCTTCACAGCTGTTCGGGAAGGCGGACCGCACAATGTCGACAGCTATACCGTCAGGCTGGCGGTGGCGCCGCTGGCCGGCCAGATCATCTATGTGACGATCTCGGCGGCACGTTCGCCACAGCAGGAAGAAGACGGCACGCTGATCAATCCGGCACCGTTGCCGAATGGCATCGGCGATACGATCTGGCTTTCGAAGCTGGATCCCGGCGCCGTCGG
The DNA here is from genome assembly GCA_014189435.1 of Mesorhizobium loti. NCBI lineage: Bacteria > Pseudomonadati > Pseudomonadota > Alphaproteobacteria > Hyphomicrobiales > Phyllobacteriaceae > Mesorhizobium > Mesorhizobium loti. The sequence goes on along the minus strand of CP050293.1, from coordinate 4,576,178 downwards.
AACCGACGGCGAATTCCAGCATGTCATCACCATCAACGGCGTTCCGACGATCATCAACGACCGCTCGATCGTACTGGCCTTCGACAGCACCAACTGGAACACGGCGCAGAACGTGTACCTCTATGCGCCCGACGATTTGCGCGCCGAGGGCGATCGGGTGGTTGTCGTCCAGCACAGCGTCATCTCCGACACGAGCGGTGTCGCGCCGGCACTGCTGGCCGCGGCCTATCCGAACGGCGATCCCTTCGACGCGGCGGACGTGCGCAACGTCGAGGTCGACCTGCGTGACAACGACACGCCCGGAATCTATGTCACCGAGGTGACGCCCGGCACGAACACCGAAGATGGCCGCTCGCTGGTCATCGAAGGCAATGCCACGACCAAGCTGAATGACGAACTGCTGGTGCAGCTCGCCAAGGCGCCCGACGCGGGCGACACGATCGTCGTCAAGTTGTACGTCAACGAGTTCAGCGACGAAAACATCATGATCTACGACGTCGATGACCCGAACGGTCTCGACAACCGCATGTTCAAGGGTGCCGACGGCTACTGGCGCATCACGTTCGACAGCGGTAACTGGAACGATGCGGTGCGCGTCGGCATCGAAGCGCGCGACGACATCCCGCGTGAGGATCCGCACACAGCGGCGATCTTCTTCCAGCTCGACCAGGCGCTGACAGTCGACGCCAACCACAACTACGTGTTCCCGAACCTGCGCTCAGGCCCGGGCTATGTCGACATCGACGTGATCGACAATGACAGCGCCGGCGCGGTTGTGCTGGAGAGTGAAGGCAATACGCTGCTCAACGGCGACGGGTCGGACACCGACGACTATACGATCCGGCTGACCAAGGCGCCGTCGACCAACGTCAGCGTCGCGGTACTCACGGACGGTCTGGCGGATGTCGTTAGTGTCAATGGCGTCGCGGTCACGCCCGGCTCCGGATACAGCATCATTGGCGGCCTCAGGCCAACGCAGATATTCGACGGCAATCTTGTCTTCTCCAACGAAGGCGGCTTGGGTAAGGTCACGCGTGGCACGGGTGCCGATCTCGGCAGCTTCGTCGATGAAGGCTTCTTCGTCGGCCAGCAGATACGCATCGGCAATGCCGGCGCCGGCAGCGGCGACTATTTCATCACCTCGATCGATGCGGATGGAAAGTTCTTCAAAGTCGACAGGCTGTTGGCAGCGACAGGCGCGAAGGACGACGTCATCCTGTCCGATCTGGCGCGGGACGGTGAGTACACCGGCAACATCCGCTTTGAGCAGGTCATGGAAGACGGTGTTCCGACCTACCGGATCACCATCGCCGGACTTGGCGACAAGGACGATGGCTGGCTGTCATTCGGTTTCCTCGAAGGACAGTGGATCCGCGTGTTCGATACGGCCGACAATCTGATCGGCGACTTCAAGATCGCGATCATCCGCGGCGACAACGACACCAAGGACACCTCGATCCAGATCACCGGCACCAATGTCGCGCAGATCCTGCCGCATCTCGGCGCCACGCTGAACGACGTGCGCGTGGTTCGCACCGCGGCCGTGGCCGTGTTCACGCCGGCCAACTATTACCAGCAGCAGACGGTCGAGCTGCGCGCCGACGCCGAATACGAAGTGCCGATAACCCGCGAAGGCGTCAAGGTCTTCCCGGTTTCCGGCCATTACCTGTCCAAGCTGCGCGGACCCTTGGCTGTCGAGGGCGGCGTCACCGGCGCCGACCGTTCGCTCGAGAACGGCCTCAAGCTGCCTGGCGAAGCCGACGACTTCCTGATCGCGATCGGCCAGCAGCCGCCGGAATCGCAACAGATCGACGTGCTGAACATCTTCAACGACACCAGCAAGGAAGATGTCGGCGGCGTGATGACGGCGACGACGCTCACCGGCTTCAACATGGCTGACAATCTAAGCCTGGGGCTCGGTGTGACCGGCGATCCGACTTTCGGTGAATCCGGCTTCTTCCCGGGTGGCATCAGCTTCGGACGCATCAGCGTCGACCAGAACGGCGATTTCGGCACCGACGGCACCAAGAGCACCATCGAGGTGGTCAATCTGATGCTCGGTGAAGGCAACGACAAGCTCGTCATCGAGGGCACGCTCAATCCTGCGCCGCCGGTGCAGGTGACGAGCACGTTCGACATAACGCCATCCGGCGTCAACGGCGGCACCATCGTGCGCACCGGATTCGACTGGAAAGCGATGGGCTTCCTCGTCGGCCAAACGGTGAAGATCGACAACCTGCCGGGCGTCTGGACGATCGTCGCCATCAATGATGCGCTGATCAATCCGGCCAATCCGGCCGAAGGCGCGGATCCGAATGACAACTCGATCCTGGTTCTGAGCGGACCGACGCTGGCCAGCGTGGCGGACGGGCCGCACACCATCACCGCCTTCGACAAGGATGTGATCACCCCGAACAAGTCGGTGGATGTGGCCACGACGACGGCGGGCGGCATTCTCACGCGCACCGACGGCGGCAACTGGGCCGGCTTTGCGGTCGGGGACTTCATCTCGATCGATGAGGACTTTGCGCAGGGCGAGTATCAGATCGTGGCGATCGCCGGCGCGGTCATGCGCGTCATCGGCGGACAACTCGCGCCGGTCTCGGAAGCACCGCGCACCATCAATCGCATCAACCCGGTGACCAACGCCGTGCTGCAGACCGTGGTGGCCGAAGTCGATGTCGACCCAACTTATACCGGCGGCATCGTCACGCGCCACGACAACGTCAAATGGGCCGCTGAAGGCTACCTCGCCGGACATCTGGTGACGATGGTCGATGCCAGCGGCAAGCGTGACTTCCGCATCATCGAGATATCGGAAGACGGCTTCTCGCTGACGCTCGAAGGCGCGCCGCTCGCGACGCAAAACGGCGCGGTGAAGAGCTTCTACGTGCAAGGCCAGCATGGCGGGCTGACGCTCGTTCATGGCGGCGGCAACATGTATCTGGAAAGCACCGGCCCGATGAACATCGCCGCCGGAACCGGTGGACAGATCATCGTCACCCGTCAGGACGGCCGCGACTGGTCGGAGGACCGCTATCAGGTTGGCCAGGTGATCCAGCTTGCGGGCGAAACCTACACGCGCACCATTCTGGCGATCGCCGATGCGACCCTGCCGGCGCCGGCCAACTCCGCGCTGACATGGGGTGACGGCAGCAAGCTGGTGCTCAGCGCACCGAACACACGCGCCGGCCAGCCAGCCGGCACGGTGCTCGCGCCCAACGCGTTCAACAGCTATGCCGAGCGTTCACTACACGTCGCGGAGCCGCGCGCCATCACCGGCACGGCGACCGTCAGCATCGCTACCAACAGCCTGACACGCAGTCTCGGCAGCTGGCTGGCGGATGGCTTCTATGTGGGCCAGAAAGTGCAACTGAGCGGATTTGCCGGCACGTTCACCATCCAGGCGCTCACTGCGAGCGTGATAACGCTGCAGAGCGTTGCGCTGACGCCGAAAGCCGGTGTTTCGATGACTGTCTCCGGTGTCGATATAACGCTGGACGGTGGCACGCGTGTCGGTGGCGACCACATTATCGTCACCGGCGGCGCCGGGCCGAACTCGCCACTGGTCATCTATGGCGACACCAGCCAGGACGGAATCTGGTATTCCGGCCAGGCGCACAATGTCTTGGGTATGGAATTCGGCGAGAAGCCGTTCGATCCGTTCCCCGAACTGCAGGACGGCGAGAACGAGGATGACGAGTGGGTGTTCCCGCTCGCCAATCCCTACAAGCTCGCCGGCAACGACATCATCGACGCCAGCGCCTTGTTCGCCGGCACGTCGTCGGCAAACCTGCCGAGCGTCGGCCTGACGATCTATGGCGGCGCGGGCAACGACACGATCTACGGCAGCCAGGCCGGCGATCATCTCGCCGGCGGTTCCGGCGACGACCTGATCATCGGCAATCGCGGCGCCGACCACATCTATGGCGATAGCGGCGTCAACGTGAACATCTTCACGCGCCAGCTGTTCATCGACACGGTCGACAACAGTCCATTGCCTTCGGCCAATCCGAATGCCGACACCAACGGCACGACGATCAAGCCGGTCAAGTCGTCGGTTCGTGACCTGATGAATGCGGGCGACGACGTGATCTTCGGTGATGGCGCTTCGCATCTCGGCTATGGGCCGAGTTCGGTCGCGGCTGCCGGCCTGCTCGGCGACTTCGACGACATCATCTTCGCCGATCACGGCGTGATCGAAATGTTCGTCGACGATCCGAACTTCCCGTCAGCCTTGAAGCAGCGCATCCAGACGACCGAGCTGGCGTTGGTCACCGGCATCAAATCGGCCGAACTGCAGAATGGCGGCGACGACGTGGTGTTCGGCGGCCTCGACCGCGACGTCATCGTCGGCGGCGCCGGGAATGATCTGCTCGATGGTGACCAGCAGGACGATCGCGTCTTCGGCGACAACGTCTACCTGTCGCGCCAGGGCGGCGCTGACGGCAATCTGTTGGATGATACGTTCAGCCTGCGCTTCCAGACATTGGCCGGAACGTTGATGTACAGCCGTACCGACCGGCCGATGCCGGCCGGCCTTGGCACGGTCAATGCCGACAACAGCGGCTTGCTGCTGGTCGACGGTGTCGCGCGGCGGTATCGCGATCCGGACGGCGCTCCGTGGTGGAGCGAGTATTCGGTCGATTACGCGGCACTGCACACCTTCGCCTTCGACGAGGGCACGGTCGGCGTCGGCAGCTTCGGCAACGACTACATCGCCGGCAGCGAAGGCAATGACGAACTGTTCGGTCAGCTCGGCCATGACGTGGTGCAGGGCGACGGCGGCATCGAGCTTGCCTTTGCCGGTACCTCGCATGTCGGCGCATCGCGCACATCCGGCGGCGTCACCGATCCGATCGGTCCGCTCACGGTAATCGCTTCCTTCACGGCGGCGACCGACGGCCAGGACTATATCGAAGGCGGTGGCGGCGACGACCAGATATTCGGCGGTCTCGGCCAGGATGACCTGATCGGCGGTTCCTCGTCCTTCTTCAGCCTCATCGATCCGAATATGCGGCCTGACGGAGACGATTACATTTTCGGCGGCGCCGGCATCGAGATCGACCGCAATGACGACAATTTGCCGAATGACGGCACGCTGGCCAATTCGCGCTTTGCTCGCGATGCCGACTCCATGATCGGCGACAACGGCAACATCGTGCGGATCGTCGGCGTCAATCACACCGACATCAATCCGAACGGCACGGTTGGGCAGCAGCTTTATGTCCAGTACAATTACGACGTGAACGACCCGGCGCGCGCTGGTGGCGAACGCCTTGTCGTGCGCGGCATCCATCTGCTCGACTACACGCCGGGCGGCCCGGACTTCCGTCCGGACCTGTTCTCCAAAACCAACCCGAACGATCCTGCCTATCGCAGCGAGTTCGGCCTATGGGCCAAGCAGGATATCGGCGGCCATGACGAGTTCCATGGCGAGACCGGTGACGACACCGCCTATGGCGGCGGCGGCCATGACCGGATCTTCGGCGATGCCGAGAACGACGATCTGATCGGCGGCTGGGGCAATGACTGGATCTCCGGTGGTACCGGTGAGGACGGCATCCTGGGTGACGACGGCCGCATCTTCACCAGCCGCAACAGCGCGACCTACGGCGAAAGCCTGTTCGGCGTGCTGCCATTGCTGGCGACCGATCCGGATACGCGCACCAGCCAGGGCGATGTGCTCAACGAGTTCATCTACACGCCCGGACAGGTGCAGACCGAGACGATCAATGTCGGCGGCAAGATGAAGAAGGCGGTCGACCTGACCCCTTACAATCTGACGCCGAACGCGCAGGGCGGCGACAATCCGCTGTTCGACGCCAATGTCGTCGACGATATCATTTTCGGTGGCCTGGGTGACGACTTCATCCATGGCGGTTCCGGCGACGATGCGGTCGGCGGCGGCGAAGCTCTGCCAGATTCCTACACGCAGCGCTTCGATGCGGCGGGCAATGTTGTCGGCATCGTGCGCACCGACTTCTCGCGGCCATGGAACCCTGGCGACGTGCTGCGGTTCGGTCCCGACAGCGATCCGTGGAACGCACCCAAGCCTGTGCAGAGCCGGCTCGGCGAGTTCTTCCTCTATGACGAGTACGATCCGCGCCGGACAATCATGTTCAACGCCGATGGTTCGGTATGGAAGGCCGGCCCGGCACCTACCACGCGCCAGTATTTCCTCAACCTCGTCGACAATGAAGGACCGCTGGTTAACGGTGCGATCGCTTTTGCGCCGAACGGCACACCGACGGCGTTTGCACAACGCAACACCGATGGCAACGATGCGGTCTTCGGTGACCTGGGCAATGACTGGATCGTTGGTGGCACCGGCCGCGACCATATCTATGGCGGCTGGGGCAACGACCTCATGAACGCTGACGATGTGCTCTCGACCAACAACTGGCTGAACGACCAGCCAGAGACGCACCCAATGTATGAGGACCGCGTTTTCGGTGGGGCCGGGCTCGACATCCTGATCGGCAACACCGGTGGCGATCGCCTGATCGATTGGGTCGGGGAGTACAACAGCTACCTGGTGCCGTTCGCACCGTTCGGTATCGCGACGGTAAGCCGCCAGGTGCCGCCGCAACTGTTCGACTTCCTCTATGCGCAGGCATTCAGCGACGGCGTCGACATCACCCGCACCGCTGACACTGGCAGCATCAACGGAGACGACAAGTACAGCCACGTCCATATGTTCATGGGCGGCGTGGAAGGTGAAATCGGCCTGATCACCCAGAAGGATCATGGCTTCTGGCAGGATCAGACCGGCGGTCCGACGGATCCCCAGGCTGGCAACATCCCGGGCGGCAAGCGAGACGTGTTGCGCACCGCTGACTTCAACGACGGCAATGCCAAGGTCGTGGCGGTTGACGAGGGCAATTTCGCAGTCGCCAGCGGCAAGCTGACCGTTCAGTCGGCAAGCACCTGGGATCAGGCAGCCGCGGTTCTCTATCTCGACGTCTATACGCCGATCTACTACGAGCTCGCGGCGACCTTGACGACCGACAAGCCGACGGGCGGCTGGAAGGCCAACTCCTACATAATCTTCGACTATTATTCGCCGACCGATTTCAAATATGCCGGCATCAATATCTCGAACGACCAGATCGAGATGGGCTACCGCGACGCCAGCGGCTGGCATCAGTTGGTCAAGTCCAACAAGCCGGTGCAGCTCAAGGCGAACCAGGCTTACGATGTTCTGCTCGCAGTCAACGGCACGAACGTGAGTTTGACCGTGGCCGGCGTAAATTGGTTCAGCTACACCTTCGCGCCGCGCATCGTCGATGGCCAGCCAGTGGCGCTGAACAAGGGCCTCGTCGGTGTCGGCAACAGCGGCTCGAAGGGTACGGTGGACAACTTCCGTGTCCAGGTCTTGCCGCCACAGATCACGCTCGACTACGCAGCCGAGTTCAACGGGCCGCCGACCTATCCGATGTCGAAGACCGCGGCTCAAGGCTGGACGCTCTCGGGCGGCAGGCTGAATGCGGCGGCCGGCGCCGGCACCAATCTGCTGGATGTCGGCCCGGCGATCGGGGCGGACGCCTATCTGGAACTGACGGCGAAGTTGAAGACCGCCGGGACCGCTGGCATCGTCTTCGACTACTACGGCGCCAACGACTACAAGTTCGTCACCCTGGATGTGGTCGGCCAGAAGGTTTTGGTCGGACACGTGACGTCGAAGGGCGGCACGGTGATCGATCAGAGCTTCGCGCGCACGCTCAGTTCAACGACGGACTATGACGTCCAGTTGACCATACGAGGCGCAGCCCTCTCGATCGCCGTCAACGGCGCATTCGTCGGCAGTTATGGCTTCAATGCAGCCGTTGCCGATGGCGAGTTCGGTCTGGTGACAGGCAATGCAGGGGCGTCCTTCGACCGGCTGCAGGTCCGCACCAACGCGTCGGCGTTCAGCACCAGCTCCAATCAGCTGGCGCTTGCTTCGCTCGGCCAGGCCGCGGACACGGCAACGGCGGTCGGCATCGATCAGGCCAAGGCGATGCTGGCGCAGGCGGTGGCGATCTGGTCGGGCAGCGGCCAACTCGACGCGGCACAGCTCGCAAAGCTGTCGAACCTGGATGTGCAGATCATCGATCTGCCTGGCTCGGCGCTGGCACAATCGGTGTTCGGCGCGGTGCTGATCGACCGCAACGCGGCCGGACAGGGCTGGTTCGTCGACCTGTCGCCTCTCGACAGCAGCGAATTCCAGCTCGATGCCTCCGGGCACCTGACGGCGTTGCCGGGCGGCGCCGCCGATGGACGGATGGACCTTCTGTCGGTGCTGATCCACGAAATCGGTCATCAGGCGGGCTTCGAGCACGATGAGAGCGAGGCGGGCGTGATGTCGGCTGAGTTGGCCGCCGGCGAGCGCCGGCTGCCGGAGGCCGGATCTGCCGGTCCGCTGACTGAAACGCAGCTCTTCCATGATGGCCTGGGCGTCTTTGTCGGCGCGCAGGAGCATGGATTGCTCCAGAGCGCTGGCATCGCGCCGGCCGAAGCGGTTGGTGAGGTCTCGACGATACCGAGCGCAAGAGCTTCCGGCGGTGCGGCGGCGGCGCATTCCAGGTCTGAGGCCGATGCAAGCGCCAAGACCGACGATATCGTGCTGACCGGGGCTCCTTCCGGCTTGCAGGCAAGCGGCCAGCTCAACTGGGTGTTTGATGAAGCCAGCGGAACCTTTGTTGCCGCACAGGGCCGGCAGCAAGACCGTCCGCACGACGCAGCGCCGAATGCGGATCATGACGATGGCGACGCAACTTCGGACGACCTCAATGGTCTCGCCGAATGGAGCAACCGCAAGGGTCTGCTGTCGCGCCTGTCCAGTCTGTTTGGAGTGCGATGAGACAATGATGGCGGCGCAGTTCACACATTTCGCGAACTGCGCGCGCCGCTTCGAAACGGGTGTCCATGGCTGATAGCATCCTTGAAGGTGATACCCACAGGATGCTGGATGATGCCGGCATCGTCAGCTACAGCGTTCTTGACCAGGCGCTGTGGACACGCTTCCGCACTGCCGCAACATCAGATGAGTTCATCGGTGCATGGCTGGGCCTTCTGTGCCGCCAGATTGCCGATGCCTCGGCAGCAGCCCTGGTGCTCGGGGAAGCCGATACCGGGCCTTATGTGCTGGCCGCCGCATGGCCGAACTCACAGTCGCCGGTCAGTGGACTTCTCGCCGCCGCCGAGATGGCCACGGGAAAGCGTCAGGGCGTCAGTGTATCGGGTCCGGCGGACAACACACAGATCATCGCGTCACCCATCCTCATCGACGGGCATCTGTTCGGAGCCTGTGCCGTTGCCGTGAAGCGAAACGACGCTGCCTTCACCGACATCATGCGCAAGATCCAGTGGGCTTGCGGCTGGGTGGAGGTGCATCTGCGCCGTGGCATGAGCGACCAGAGCGAACAGGCCGCGCAGCGCAGCCGCTTTGCGTTCGATATGTTGGCGGCGGTGATCGAGAAGAAGCGGTACAAGGGCGCTTGCACCGCCCTCGTCACCGAACTCGCCATGCGGCTGAACTGCGACCCGGTCGCCGTCGGCGTGATGCGCCGGCGCTGGACGCGCGTTGCGGCGGTGTCGCATTCGGCGGCATTCGACGGCAAGGTCAGCTTCATGCGCGACATCGCGGCGGCGATGGACGAGGCAATCGACCAGCGCGCCGTGGTCGTCGCGCCACCGCGCCAGGGTCAGGAATATCGGGTCAGCATCGCGCACGAAGCCTTGACACGCCAGTACAAGAACGGCGCTGCCCTGACCGTGCCGCTGCAGAGCAACGGCACGATGACGGGCGCGCTCACCTTCCTGCGGCCCGCCGACGCGAGCTTTGACCAGGAGACGATCTATCTTTGCGATGCAGTCGCGGCCGTGGTCGGACCGGTGCTCGAGGAAAAACGCCGTAACGACCGGACGATCTTCACCAAGGCGATCGAAGCGGGCTGGATCCAGATCAAGAGGCTGCTTGGCCCGCGCTTCATCGGGCGCAAGATTGCGACGCTGGCCGCGGTGGCGATAGCGGCCTATCTGAGCGTCGCCACCTCACCCTATGCGGTAACGGCGCCCGCGGTCATTCGCGGTTCGGTGCAGCGAACCATCGTTGCCCCATTCAGCGGCTATGTTCTGGCTGAATTCGCCAAGGCAGGCGAAACGGTGCGCAAGGATCAGGTGCTGGCGCAGCTCGATGATCAGGATCTGAATTTCGAACGGCTGCGGCTGGTTACCACCAAGGCTCAGAAGGAGACGGAATTCGACCGCGCTCTGGCGCGTGGCGAGCGTGCCGAAAGCCAGATCATCGAGGCCCAGATCAAGCAGGCGGACGCGCAGCTGTCGCTGATCGACGAACAGCTGCGGCGCACCCGGCTGGTGGCGCCGTTTGACGGATTTATAGTCTCCGGCGATCTGTCGCAATCGGTCGGCGCGGCGGTCGAGCGCGGCCAGGAATTGTTTCACATCGCGCCACTCGATTCTTACCGCGTTGTCCTGGAAGTCGACGAAAGCGACATCGATGACATCAAGATCGGCCAGACCGGCCAGTTGCGGGTCAGCGCGTTGCCGAGGGAGCCGCTGCCCTACAAGATCGAACAGATCACCTCTGTCTCGCGACAGGGCAACGGCCGCAACTCGTTCAGGGTCGAGGCCTCGCTCGCCGGGTCTCTCGAGCGGCTGCGTCCTGGCATGGAGGGCGTCAGCAAGACCCATGTGGATGAACGGCTGCTGTTCTTCGTCTACACCCAGAAGATGATCGACTGGCTGCGCCTGACCCTCTGGCGCTGGGCGGGCTGACCATGGACGGGAGCTATTTCAGTTCGTCCTGGTATCGCGTTGCGCAATTGAAGCCGCGGCTGCGAAGCCAGGTGAGCATCCACCGCACGATCTTTCGCAACCAGGTCTGGTATGTGATGCAGGATCGGACCTCTGGCCGCTTCCATCGCTTCACGCCGGAGGCCTATTTCATCATCAGCCTGATGACGGGCCGACGTACCATGCAAGACGTGTGGGACAACGCCTGCGAACACCTCGACGAAAAGGTCATTACGCAAGACGCGGTGATCCGTCTTTTGGGGCAGCTTCACGCGGCGGATGTGCTGTTCGGCGACATTCCACCCGACATCGAGGAAATCGCAGACCGCGCCAGCAAGCAGCACAACCGTAAGCTCCTCTCGAAATTCGCCAATCCGCTGGCTATCCGCGTCGGGCTGTTCGATCCGGACGAGTTCCTGAACGCGACCTATCCGCTGGTGCGGCCGTTCCTGTCCTGGTTCGGCGGCGTCGCCTTCCTCGCGCTGGTTGCCTATTCGATTTTCCTTGCCGCGATGAACTGGCAGGCGCTGACTGGCGACGTAACGGACCGGGTTCTGTCGGCCGAGAATATCGTGCTGATCCTGATCGCCTATCCCTTCATCAAGGCTTTGCATGAGCTGGGGCATGCCTTCGCCGTCAAACGTTGGGGCGGCGAGGTGCACGAGATCGGCGTGATGCTGCTCGTGTTCATGCCGGTGCCCTATGTCGACGCGTCGGAGAGCCTGGCATTCCGGGACAAATGGCAGCGCGCCCTGGTGGGTGCGGCAGGCATTATCGTCGAGGGGCTGTTGGCCTGTCTGGCGCTGATCGTCTGGCTGAACGCCGAGGCCGGACTGGTGCGCGCCTTCGCATTCAACGTGATGCTCATCGGCGGCGTCTCGACCTTGCTGTTCAACGGCAATCCACTGCTGCGCTTCGACGGCTACTACGTTCTGAGCGATATTCTCGAGATACCGAACCTTGGTCAGCGGGCGACCAAATATCTCGGCTATCTGGTGCAGCATTATCTGTTCGGCATCGAAAGCGCCGAAACGCCGGCGACCGCGCAGGGCGAAGAGTTCTGGCTGTTCAGCTACGGCGTCACGTCATTCTTCTACCGGATCGGCGTCATGGTGGCGATCGTCACATTGGTCAGCCAGCGTTACTTTGTCGTCGGCATGATGATGGCTGGGTGGGCGCTGGTGCTGATGGTTGGCGTGCCGCTGGCGCGCCAATTGTGGTTCCTGTTCACGAGCCCGTCCCTGAGAAAAACGAGGGGAGGGCCTTCGCCGTCGTTGCAGCCAGCCTCGCACTGGTAGCCTTGCCGTTCTTTGTCATCCCGCTGCCTTACGCGACCGCCGCGCAGGGCGTCGTATGGCTGCCGGGCGACGGAGTCGTCAATGCCGGTGTCGATGGCGTGGTGGCGGAAATTGTCGCGACTCCCGGCGCCAGGATCGAGCGAGGCGACCCGATCCTGCGGCTGGAAGACCCCTTGCTGGAGGCGCGGACCGTCCTCTTGGATTTGCGGGTTGGGGAGCTTGAGCGCCGCCTCGAAAAACTCGATGTCTCGGACAAGGTCAACGCCAAAGTGGTGGCCGAAGAACTCAGGCTGGCACGCGCCGACCTTGTCATCGCACGCGACCGTGCCGAAGCGCTGACGGTACGGGCGCAGGCAAGCGGAACTCTGATCGTTCCTTCGGCAAATGATCTCGAAGGCAAGTTCGTGCGCCGTGGCGAGACGCTGGCCTATGTGACGCGGTTCGACCAGCCGACATTGCGCGCCGTGATCCCGGAGGGCGACGCCGACCTGGTTCGCAACCATACGGAGTTCGTCGACGTGCGCTTCGTCGAAGACCCGTCGGTTTCGCATTCCGCCAAGATCATACGCGAAGTGCCGTCGCTGACCGCGACTTTGCCGAACGCCGCATTGAGCACGGTGGGCGGTGGCCAGTTCTCACTCGACCCGACCGATCATGCGCAGAAGCGGGTGCTTGCCAATTTGATGCATCTGGAACTGGCGCTGGCCAATCCAAGCAAGATCGACCGCATCGGCGGGCGAATCTACGTCCGCTTTTTTCACGGCAATGTCCCGCTTTACGAACGGACCTATCGCTGGATCAGACAGGTTTTCCTGCGGGTCTACAAGGTATGATCTGCGCTACCGGAGGAGTTAATATTTGGATTGAGTTAACTAGATCGCCTGATGAGTGCGCGAAAATTCAATAAATTGTTTACTTATACAAATAAATGAGAGACAATACTTTAGATTAGGTGTCGATGTAGACTGTAGAAACGACGACTTGGCCGTTTTTCACCTCGAGGAGAGTTCTCATGACTGTTCAGCTTCTTTTCTACCAAGACGCAAAGCCGGTGACCTCAGACCGTCACAGAGATGTTTCGATCAAAGCGGGTCACTCCTACAGCTTCGCCCGAAACGTGAATTCGGTACCGGTGACGGCTGTCGAATTCGCGCAGGCAGCGGCGGAGTACCCGATCGTTTTCGCGGGCACCGAACACTCGATCATGCCGGCGGTCATTCTCGGCGTGAAGCAGACCGAAAACCTTTATGTCGACGATGCCGGCAACTGGAGCGGCAAGTATGTTCCGGCGTTCGTTCGGCGCTATCCGTTTGTTTTCTCTTCCGATGCCGGCGGCCGAACGTTCATCCTCAACATCGACGAGAGCTTTGAAGGCATCAACCGGGAGGGCCGCGGCGAGCGCCTGTTCGACAGCGACGGACAGCAGACGCGCTACCTGAAAGAGGTGCTCGGCTTCCTTCAGGATTATCAATCGCGCTTTCAGCGCACCAAGCAATATTGCGATCGTCTGAAGTCGCTCGGGTTGCTGCAGCCGATGCAGGCGCAGTTCAATTTGAACAGCGGCGAGCGCCATTCTCTGGCCGGCTTCATGACCGTCGACCGGGAGAAGCTGAAGGCGATCGATGTCGCCGACCTGCAAGCCTTGTTCGGAAATGACGAATTGGAGTGCACCTATCTTCACCTCCACTCCTTGCGGCACTTCGCCAACATGCTGGAGCGGATGCCTGCCCCGGCCCTGGATGTCGAGGACAAACCGGAACCGGCACCAGAGGCCGCCAAAGCGAAACGGGAAAACGGCAAATCGCCGGCGCACAAAGGCGGTGGACGAAGCGCGGATGCCGGGCTGCAGGCCGAGGCCGAGGATAGTGGGCAGCAGGCTTGACCAGGTGACGACCGGGATATCACTCGAGCGTAGTGGAGTAGGAGCTTGACTGCGGCCGGGCAACCGGCCGGCGTCTTGCTTCCGGCCCTCGATCTCGGCGCCGAGCGGGAAGACCCGGCGCCGAAATTCCTCGACTGGCTGGATCAGTGGCTGGTCGGCGTGACCTCGCCGCTGCGAGAGCGAGCGAGGCTCAGGCGGATGTATCGCGCACTGCCTCGCATCGAGGTCCTGGGGCGTGACTATGCGGCCATAACCGAAGTTGAGCTTGTCGAGCGGGTCGCGGCGTTCCGCGGGGTGATGCGTCGCGGCGGCCTGACCCAGGCGAACATCGAACGATGCTTCGCGATCGTGCGCGAAATATCGTGGCGTAAGCTCGGGCTACGACACCACAACGTTCAAATTCTGGGCGGCCTCGCAATGCTTGACGGGCGGGTGGCGGAAATGGCGACCGGCGAAGGAAAGACGATCACCGCCGGTCTCGCCGCATCGGCAGCGGCGCTGGCTGGCACGCCGGTTCACGTCATAACCGTGAACGACTATCTGGCGGAACGCGACCTTGCGACGCTCAAGCCCGTCTATGACTTTCTCGGCCTGACCACGGGCCTGATCCAGAGCGGCGACAGGGCAGGGCGGCCGCAAGTCTATGCGTCGGACATTGTCTATGCGAGCAACAAAGAGGTTACGTTCGACTACCTGCGCGATCGCATGGCTCTTGGCCAAAGGACCGGGCTGCTGCACCGCAAGCTCAGCGGCTTCGGCCAGGTCGGCAATGAGAATTCGCAAACGGTCATGCGCGGTCTGCACCTGGCGATCGTCGACGAGGCCGACAGCGCGCTGGTCGATGAGGCGCGTACGCCACTGATCATCTCCCAGGAAAGCAACTCCGTCGACGAACGCGACTGGGCGGAAAAGACGTTTCGTCTGGTCGAGGACCTGCAGCAGGATGTCGACTATTTGCTGTTGCCGGACCGGCGCCGTATCGAATTGACGGAAGCAGGCAAGGACAGGCTCTGGACGCGCGCTGAGGCGGCCGACGGATTCTGGCGCAACCGCATCCGACGCGAGGAATCGGCCAGGCAGGCACTCTCCGCCTTGCTGCTTTTTCGGCGCGGCGAACACTATCTGGTCGCCGACGAGACAGTCCAGATCGTCGACGAATTCACCGGACGCATCATGGCCGACCGCACCTGGAGCGATGGCCTTCATCAGTTGATCGAATTCAAGGAGGGCTGCAAGGTGACGCCGCGCAAACGCACCGCCGCGCGGATCACCTATCAGCGCTTCTTTCGTCGCTATCTGCGCCTCGCCGGCATGTCCGGCACAGCCTACGAGGTCAAAGGCGAACTGGGCGCGGTGTACGGGCTGTCGGTTCTCGCCGTGCCGACCCATGTGTCGCCCCGGCGCGCGAAGCTCGCGCCAATCGTGTGCGCGACGCGCGAGGAGAAATGGAACCGCATCGTGCAGGAGGTCGAGACGATGCGGACCCTCGGACGGCCGGTACTGATCGGCACGCGTTCGGTCTCGGCGTCGCAGGAACTCAGCGCGTGTCTCGACCGCGCCCGCATCGAGCATGCCGTGCTGAATGCCGAACAGAGCGCGGACGAGGCGAATGTCATTGCGGGCGCGGGTCGTGTCGGAACGGTGACGGTCGCGACCAACATGGCCGGGCGCGGCGTGGACATCAAGGTCGATCCGGAGGCGCTGGCAATGGGCGGGCTTCATGTGGTGCTGAGCGAGCGCCACGATGCCCGTCGGATCGACAGGCAGATGGAGGGGCGGACGGCGCGCAAAGGGGATCGGGGGTCAACGCGCGATATTCTTTCGCTGGAAGATTCGATCCTCGATCTCGCGCCGCAACGCCTCGTCGAGTGGGCAAGCCGACGTCAAAGCTGGTTCAGGCGTCGCGCCGCGCTCGTGCTGTTTCGGGTGGCGCAGATGCGCGCCGAACGCGCGCATGCATCGGAGCGCAAGGACTTGCTCGACCAGGACCGGAGGCTGGGTGTGCTGCTCGCCTTCTCCGGCAAATCCGAATAGCTTAGGCCGGCGGCTGGACAGGCCGCGGCGGGCAGGGGAGCCACGTCAAATGCTGCGAGCCATCTTATCCATCGCCGCTCTGTTTCTGGGCCACGCAGTTCATGCGGCGTCGTTCGATTGCGTCGTCAACCCTTCGATCGTGGTGGGTGTCGGCGGCACAGTGCCTGGCCTTCTGGAGGAAGTGCTGATCGATCGTGGCGACATCGTCAAAAAAGGTCAAATCCTGGCCCGACTGAACGCGAACACCGAGCTGTCAACCGTCGACTTGATGTCCGAACAGGCGGCCAACACGTCGGAAATCGAGGCCCAGCAGACACGACACCAACTGGCCTTGAACCGCATGGAGCGCTCCCAGCGGTTGGCCAGCCTGAACGTCACCTCCAAGGATGCCGTGGAGGAAGCGATCGCGCAAATGGAGGTCTCCAAGCGCGAACTGGCGCTCGCCCAATCGCGCAAGCGCATTCTCGAACTTGAACTCGCCCGGGCAAGAACGGTGCTGGGCCAGAAAATTATTGTCAGTCCGATCGACGGCATTGTCATGGAGCGCAAGCTCTATGCCGGCGAGTATCTCGATCAGGACGGGAAACTGGCCACCATCGCACAGCTCGACCCGTTGAGCGTGGAAGCCTTCGTCGCCGACAGCGAATACAGCAAGTTCAGCGTCGGCCTTGCCGTCAAGGTGACCGTCAGCGAGCCGCGCGATGAAGTCCATGTCGGCACGGTTCAGGTGATCGACCGGGTGCTGGACGCGGCCAGCAGGACGTTCGGCGTGCGCATCATGCTGCCCAATGCCGGCAACCGCTTGCCCGCCGGCCAGCGATGCAAGGTCGAATTCGACACCAAGTCGAACTGAAGCGCTCCGACCGCAGCCAAAGCCGGCCACTGTCACGCGCATCCGGCCAGCGGGAAAGTTTCCGATTATTGTCCATAAAAGATAATAAAATCAATAGAATAGACGCGCCTACAAGCCTGCCCGTGATCATTGATTTTCAACGAAAATACCTTTGTTGGAGTGGTGACGGTACTTTTCGAAACTCTGTGGGGTCGCCGTCGGACTCCGCCAGGAGCAAAAAAATCGCCCGATTGGTCCCGATAGTTGGTGAAACCTCAAAATATTTTTTGCGGCGATTTTCGCTTTAAAATCAAAAGCGTAACTTTTTGGCGGCCTATCGGTCGGCGTTGTGCGTCACCAATAGGAAAAAACCGAGATAGATCAATGACCTACCTGGGTTAGAAAGTAACCGGGGCAGATTACCGGGCAGTCAGGCTTGAGCGGCTTGCCTAACGAGATCCGGGAGCGGCGGAATCGACTCTTGTGTTGGTATGGCGAGGCGGTCGCCGAGATAGCGGAAGAATGAGACGTCGAGCTTGATGCAGGTCTTCATCAGGCCGAGCAGGACGTCGCGGGCGTTCTTGCCTGCCTCGCTGACGGTTCCGCCGGAGATCTTGCGCTTGGTGACGAAGGTGCGGATGTCGTTTTCCGAACCATTGGTGTGGAGTGGGATCTCGGGACGATCGAGAACTCGCAGGAGTTCATGCTTGCGGCGATGCAGCCTGGCAAGAAGCCGGTCGAGCATGACGTAGCCGGTTCGTCGTTTGAACAGGCGCTCGAAGCGGGCGCGCAGGGCCGCCGCGTGGCGCGGACAAGGAGCACGCTGGTAGCTCTTGAGGTCGCGATAGAACCACCAGATCAACTGGCGCATGATGTCGACGGCCTGACGTTGATCCGGGGTCACGGGTATCAATTTGTGGACGAGCCGCTCGGCGTGGACCCAGCACAGAGCATGGTCGCCGATGCGGAACTGGCCGGCATCATCGGACACGACCACGGTATCGCCAAGAAAGCCGTGGTGGCGGATCGCTCCCCACATCGCCCCTTCGGTGGCGATCCTGACTGGGTTGGGCTCAACCGCGAGCTGGTCGAGGCCGAGTGCGGCCAGATGCGCCTGCCATGCGGCGCTGTCGGCAAATGCCTTGTGCGGCGCAGCCGCCAGCCGCGCGATCACCGGACCGGCGAGGTTGCGGCCGCGCATATAGGCCAGGGCCTCTTCATTGATGAAGTAATCGCTGTGCCCGGCACGCAGCGTCGCCAGGAACGCCTCCCGTGACTTCGATCGCCCGGTGCGGAACGCGGTGAAGCGGCGATCGCCGATCTGGGTGGTGTAGCCGTCCTGGTGGGCGTGGCGCGCCGACGTATCATCGACGGTGATCCAGGGCGCCGTAGCCAGCCCGGCGCGCAGCACGTCACGGTCCTCCGCCGCGAAGGCCTCCAGGCCCTCCGAAATCAGCCGCACCACCTGGCGCTTCGAAATGTCGACCCCGATCCCGGTCAACAACGCCGTCAACCGCTCCGTCGTCACCTGGCCTTGAATGTGACAGGCCAGAATGAAGCGGCGCAGGTTCGCGCCCCAGCCGCCGATGATCCCCGCCGGCAAGGGCGCCACCATCGTTTCGCCGGTCGGTGTCACCCAGCGCTCGCGGCGATAGCGCACCACCTCGGCCGACAACGCCAGATCGCGCACCAGGATCGTCTCATACCCCTTGAAGCGAGAGCCCGCAGGAGCGCTCACCGCAACCGTCACCTCGCGGCTCACGCGACCGCCGTCGCGCTTGGCGCCGCGCCGGCGGCGCTTGCCCTTGCCAGATGTCGGCTGCGTCGCCTTCTCCATGCCCGATGGCTTGGTCGGCTTGACCGGGGGACGCGGCGGCAGGTCCTTCAGCCGGGCGATCTCATCCTTCAGGGTCTGGTTCTCGGCGCGTAGCGCCTGGTTCTCGATCTCAAGGCTCTCGACCCGGCTTTGAAGACCGCGCACTTCGCCGATCAGCGCAGAAACCAGCCCGCGGAGTTCCGCGAGCGACAGGCCTTCAAGCGAATCAGTCGGTGGTAGCGTCACGCAAAGGGTGAATCACGAAAGCACGCGCCTGCAAACCCCCACCGCCCGGTAATCTGCCCCGGTTACGGTTAGAAACAATCGAGTGGGAATAGGGAAAACCTGGCTGCGACTGCAGAGATTCGGCCGCCCTCATCTTTCAAGTACCGTCGGGGTCGGTGAGGCTCGCGACGGTGCTTTTTCGCCTTAACCGGTTGAAGATAAAAGAGTATCCCTGCCACGAGCCGATGCGCGGAAAGTCGCGCTGTGACCGGCGGGTGTCACCGCTTTCCTACTCCGTTGTACTCGCCTTTTTTCTGCGCCGATTGGTGTGCGACTGCGCGACGGCCATTTGCAACTCGGGTGTGATCTCCAACGGCGCATTCTCTGCCCAATGTGGATTCTGCAGCCCCTGGACATGGACGGTCGGAAATGGGAGTTCGATGCCCTGCTCCTTGAAGACTTGGCGCAGCCGCACATAGAATTTGCGTTTCATACCGAAGGCGCCTCCGGGTCTGGTCATGGCCTTGACCCTCAGTACGATGCCGTACTCACCGAATTCCTGTACGCCCTGCATCTTGATCGGGTCGAGCACCCAGTTTTTGAATTCGGGATCTTCCGCCAGTTCGAGGCCGATCCGCTTGATCAGCTTGCGAGCGAAGTCGATATCGGTGTCATAGCCAACAGTAATGTTGAATTTGTCGACAACCCAGTCACGGCTCTGGTTCTGGACTGCCCCGAGTTCACCGAACGGTATCGTGAACAGCGGACCACGATGGTGGCGCAGCTTCACCGAGCGCAGCGAAAAGCTTTCCACGGTACCCTTGTAATTGCCCGAGGAAATATATTCGCCGACACGAAACGCATCATCGAGCAGAAAAAACACGCCTGAGATCACGTCCTTGACGACGGTTTGTGCACCAAAACCCACGGCGACACCGACGACGCCGGCGCCGGCGATCAGTGGGCCGATCTGGATACCCATTGAGGCGAGCATCATCAGCACCGCCATCACGATGATCAATGCGAGCAGCATGTTCTGGAGGATCGGCAAGAGCGTGCGCAGCCGCGCCTGCTGCGGATCGAGGACCGGGACGTCCTCGTCGCTGATCACCGCGTGTGGTGTTTCGATGCCCAGCTTTCGTTCGATCAACGCCTTGATGATCGACCAGCCGAAATCGGCTGCGAGGGCAATGACCATGACATTGATCAAGCCGCGCAATATGAACGTCGCGGTCGCATTGCCCTCCTGCATTGACTGCATGTTCAGGCCCCAGACACGCGCGAGAAAGTAAGCCGCCGCCAGGATCAAAACCATCCGGATTCCGCGATCGATGACAGCGATCATCACCGCCGGGATCGTAGGCCGGCCAACTTCTTCTGTACCCGGCCGCAGGACGAAATTAACCCCGCGCTGCGTCAGCACGATTGCCAAAGGCAGGAAGAATGCGGCGAAGGTAAACCAGAAGAATGTATAAAGGCCAGCGTTGCGCTGCAGGAACAGAACGACGAAATAAGCAGTCAACAACCATGTCGCTCCCGTGTGACCGCTTTGGTGCGCACTGTCTCGCTGCGTTCTTGGCCGACGCCAGATGGCAAGCAGCAAGAGCACCAGCAGTACGATATCGGCGCCCAATGCCAGGACCATCATTCCGTCATGATCGATGCCGAGACCCGGCAACAGGATGAACGCGGCGCCGAAGAAGGCGAAGACGCCGACGATCCGGGGTAGCCAATAGGACCAATGGTCAGCCGTGTCGTTGGTGATCGGCAAAGCACGAACCTCGACGGCGTTCTCGACGTTCATGAAGGAAGGGACGAGCGTGGCCATGACGTATAGGCGCACACCCCATGTAACGACCGCCGCCATCAGAAATGTCAGCACAATCTCGCGGATAAGCATTGGCCAGTCGAACAACATGAACGCGCCGGCGCTGCCCAGTGCGAACGAGACGATCAGCATGCTGGAATAAAGCGCGCGACCACCAATCTTCTTGGCTCGCCCGATGGGCGTATCCTTCGGTTGCGCGATAACCCAAAGACGAAATGGACGAGTGACTTTGTAAGTCGCCCAAGTGAGCGCCAGGCCGGCAGCGATGAACATCGCAATCAGAATAAGTACGCTGACAGGCCCTTTGCTGGACATATCCTGCATGGTCTCTGCGCGAACGCGGGCGAACTGGCCTGGCAGCAGGGGCAAAGTCCGCACGATTCTCTCGATATGGTGTCTGATCCGATCGAGCGTCGAGGAGGCCATCGTATTCATCTGGCCTGGTGCGGCCGCGGCGCCGGACGATGCGTCGGTCGGCGGAGCTGCTGCCTCGGCAGGCGTTGATCCGGCGTCCTGATTTCGTTGTTCGGCCACCCAGGCCTTCACCGACGGATCGTCGAGAAGCTCGAACAGCTGTTTGACCTTTTCAGGTGGGACGGTCGCCGACGCCTGCGCCTGCGCCGGACCAGCCAACAGGAGGGCGATACCAAAGACGAGCGGTCCGGCAATCAGGACAAACATCGCAGTCAGATATCCGAGACGTCGTGCCGGGCGCGCCGGAGTCCTGGCTCCCAATCGTCGAATCATGCGTGGCATCGTGCTGTAACCTTCCGGTTAAATCGGCAAGCAACGACTTCTATGTCCGTCGTTGCCCTACCTTGAAGAAACCGATGTTGTGGTGCAAGGCGTCATCATTGCGAGCCAGACCGTTGCGCCGGGTACTTGGCGTTGGCGGTGTTTATTTAGCCGCCGGGGGCAGGGCATTCCGACCTTGGCCTAGGCTTCCAGCCGTTCTATGAAGTGGGCATCCGTGATGCAGAACGCCTGGCACCAGATCCCAGGCCACCGACCGGTCCAGCCTGGACGCCCAGCCCTATGCAAATGCGGCGAGATGGCGGCCAGGCCGCGACTGCTAAGCGAAATTCCAGCGCTAGTCGATATGGCCGACCCTATGCCGACATTCCGAGCGTCTGCACCAGGTGCTGGGCTCACCCATCAGGCCGGGAGCCGCCACATTCGCACACGACCTGCCCCACGCAGTTCCGTTTCCTCGAGCGGGTCGCAAGCAAATTTTGGTCCGAGCAGTTGGCGAGTTGCATCGGAAATACGGATTTCATCGGGCTCCGCGGACGTTTGAATACGTGAGGCGAGATTAACCGTCTCGCCCCACAGGTCATAGGCGAACCTCCTTTTGCCTATGACGCCAGCGACGATCGGTCCCGAGTGAATTCCAATTCTCAGCCTTATCGGTTCTCCCGCGAAGCGTTCGCGCTTGACCGCCTTGCGCAGTTCAACTGCATAGTGCGTGAGGGCTCGTGCATGATCGGATCGCGCGATGGGCAGGCCAGCGACCACCATGACACAATCGCCGATTGTCTTGATCTTTTCGCAGCCGTGTCGTTCCGAGAGCCGATCCGCCGCCTTGAAGAAGTAATTCAAGATAGCGAGCGTCGTCACCGCTCCAACACTGCGCGCTCTTTCCGTAAAACCGACGATGTCCGCAAAAAGCACACTCACCTCCGCGTGGCTGTCGGCAATTTTCTTTTGCGCTTTCAACCGCTCCGCGATCGACGCCGGAAGAATGTTGAGGAGCAGGGTTTCGGCGCGCTGATATTCACGCGCCAATCCCTCCTGGCTCTTCCTCAACGCCTCGTTCGTCGATTGTAATTTCTCGTTGAGTTGACGCTCCCTCTCTTGCAGGAGCGTCATTTCGTAAGCCTTCTGCTGAAGCCGCTGCTTGTTGTCGCGTTCGGCAGTGGCGTCAAGAAAGAGCAGCCACACGCAGTCGTCGTCAGCAAAAAGATGAAGGTCCGCGACGCGCCCGCTGGGCAGTTCGACCATGGCCATATGATATGGAAGCTCCGGGCAAGGCAGCAAACCTTCCATGAATTCAAGCTGATCGGTAACGGGCTTACCGATACCAAGGGACGAGAGCCCGTAATGTTCAACGTTACCGCCCTTCGCAGCTATACATAGCTGGGCGTCAATTTTCACGTATGCGATAGAGTGCTCGTTGTAGAAGAAGTTGTAAATCCAGTTTCCGACTTCTCTTGGCAATCTAGACATGGTCTATTTGGTGACCATCGAAGCAAGTTGAAGAAACGCATCATCGACATGCTCACCGGTAAGCGCGCTTGTCAGATAGATTTGCCATCCTCGTTGCCTCAGCCCGTCGATCTCACTATCCGGTATGACCCACCGATCGGCCAGATCGGATTTGTTGAAGAGCAATACAAACGGCATAGCGCCGAATTCGGCCTCGACCCGCTCGCGCAGCGTGAGCGCGGCGGCAAGAGTAGCGGCGCGGGTTCCATCGACGACAAGCACCAGCCCGGTCGCACCTCGCACATGGCTGACGCGGAATGAGCCGATATCGTCTTCGCCAGCCAAATCCCACAAAATCAGATCCACTGTTTTGTCCGGGAGTGCGACACTCTTCTTGTCGATTTTCACTCCCACCGTGGTCAAGTAGGTTTCTGAAAAGATGCTTTTCACAAACCTGCGGACCAGGCTCGTCTTTCCGACAGAGAACCCGCCCAACATACAGATCTTTTTTGCAACATCTTGGGCTCCGCCTAGTCCAGGTTTACCGTAACCGAAACCCGGCGATTGGTGGAGCTACCAGTTTGACTATTTTCAGGCACCGCCGGTTCAAAGGTGCCCGCGCCCCGAACCAGCAGCAGTTCCGGAGCGACGCCGCGCTTGTTGAGAAGCGCACGAACTGTCTCGGCGCGGGCGGCGCTGATCGACGCGTTGGCCGTCTCACGGCCCGTGGTGTCCGAATGGCCGGTCAACATGAACCGCGCTGTTACACCTGACTTGCGGGCACTTTGGGCGAATTCCTTTATTTGATCCGCCAATCTGTCGAGAACCGGAGTCTGCTCTGGTCCCGGCACAACTTTGCCGGAAGAGAAGAAAATATCGGTCGTCTGGATGGCCTCTCTCAAATGATTGAGTTCTGCAAGATCCAGCTCACGCAGCTGCGAGACATCCAGAACCACTCCGTCCGCCGAAAGTTGTTCGGCGGCGGCCTGCGCCCGGTTGATCCAGGTGGCAGGAGCCTCACCCACGACAACGATGCGACCCTGGATGATCGAAAGCTGGACCGATTTCGGCGGGGTCAGCGACGCCGTCAGCCGCTTCACCACGAACTTCGGATCAAGGCTCTGATAGAATTGCCACTGTGAATGAACGCGGGCAGGATCAACCTCCGTTCCGGGCAGCAGAGCTTGCGGGTCGGCGGCAAGCGGGTCTCTCAGGCCGGAAATGTAGAAATGTCCGCCTCTCGCCGTTTGTTGGGCGACGATGATTCCCGGTTGGGCCTCAAGTCGCGACACATAATACTGCCAGTGCTCCGCCGCGCGTGCTTCGGGGCTCACATCACGAACCTTGGAGATGTCGAATTCCGGTCCGCCTGCCGAAAGCTGTCGGGCCGCTACGCGCGCCCGATCTATCCAGGTGTCGGGAGCCTCGCCCTCGGCAACGATGCGATCATTGACGATCGAAAGTCGTACTGTATCCGGCGGATACAGCGACGCCGCCAGCCGCTTCAACACGAACTCCGGCTCAAGGCTTTGATAGGATTGCCACTGTGAATGAACCCGGGCGGGATCGACCTGCGTTCCAGACAACAGCGATTGCGGGTCGGCGCCAAGCGGATCTCTCAGGCCGGAAATATAGAATTGGCCGTCGCGTATCTTTTGTTCTGCAACGATGATGCCCGGCTGGTTCCCCAGCCGCGACACATAGGCCTGCCAGCGCTCCGCCTCGAGTACTTCGGGGCTTACGTCACGAACCTTGGAAATATCGAAGACCGGCCCGCCTGCCGAAAGCTGCTGGGCCGCTGCGCGCGCCCGATCTATCCAGGTGCCGGGAGCCTCACCCTCGGCAACGATGCGATCATTGTCGATCGATAGTCGTACTGAATCCGGCGGAGCCAGCGACGCAGTCAGCCGCTTCAGCACGAACTCCGGTTCAAGGCTCTGATAGAATTGCCACTGCGAATGAACCTGGGCGGGATCGACCTGCGTTCCAGACAACAGCGACTGCGGGTCGGCGGCAAGCGGGTCTCTCAGGCCGGCAATATAGAATTGGCCATCGCGTACCTGTTGTTCTGCAACGATGATGCCCGGCTGGGCCTCCAGTCGCGACACGTAAGCCTGCCAGCGCGACACGTAGGCTTGCCAGCGCTGCGCTGATTGCCAGGAAAGAAAGTACCAACCGCCTGCCAGACTCAAAAGCAGCACGGCAACGGCCGCCACCAGCCACGGAAATCCCTCGTTTGATTCCTCCTGCTTGAGCTCGACGCAGGTCTGCAACTGCGCCTCTACGGTGGCCAACTGCGAACCGTCGCCGTCAAACTGCTCTAAAGCCTGTGAGCTTTCCTCATGGATGCGAAGCAATACATCGCGAACTATTTCATGCAATTCCTCTGGCGGATTTCCCCGGATCACCGAAACCAGGGTGGCAAACGGTCCAACTTCCGACCAGAGACGAAGGTCGCCAAAACGGATTGTGTCCAGGCCGCTCTGCTCTTTCTCGTTAAACGAGTCCTTCACGAAATCCTGAATTGCACTAAGCATCGAAGAGATGAGTTGAGGATCTTCGCTCGTTGCATTGTCGGCGGTGACATGCGCTATCAAAAGACCGGAATTGCGGTGAATGAGAAAGGCGTGCTCTATACGATAGACAAGAGAGTGCTTAAGGACAACTTCCGAAAAGCTTGCCCCTGTCCTCCAAGATTCAAATCTCCACTTGAGCCCATGCCAGGTAAATATATGTCTTAGAGTTTCGTTCAGCGACTGAAAGGTCTGGTCGATCTTTTCCCCGATCGACTTGCGAATTGCCGGCAGAAACACCGGGTATAATATATCCGTCAGTGTGCGCGGGCTCTTCTGGATTGACCGTTGCACAGCCCTTTCGACAGCTGGCGCAAGCGCCTCGCCGAGCTGCGCATGAGGCGCTCGCGCGGCCGCACTGGGAAGAATGTCGCCCACGGCTGCCGCAAGCTGCTCGGGTTCGTCCAGCAGATGCGTAACTCGTGAAAGCTCCGAAATTTCGCGGCTGACCAGCAACTGGCGCAGCGTTTCCATGCGAGGATCGGCGGTTGGAACTCCGTCGAAACGCGCACGATAGTCCGGATCAACGTTCCGGGCAATTTCGATCAAAAGACGAGCCAGAGCCTCGCGATCAATCTCTGTATCGTTCGAGGCTGTTCTTTGCGGGAGGCTGATTGGGTCGACGGTTGACGTCAAGGTCCCATCAACTCACTTTCCAGCTACGTTCCGAGTTGCCCTTGCTGCCGACGGGATCCTGATTCAGACATTTTGCAACCTCGACAAACAGGCCGGCCAAAAGATTTCGGTCGGTCTTGACGTTGCTGAGATCGGCAAACATTTTCTCTATCAGCATCTGAACGCCTTCATTCTTCTGCTTGATTTCCTCACGCAGCAAATGATCGTTTCGATTTATCCGGTCCGAAACGTCGCGCTCAAGCGCGCTCAATTGATCCGACAACGCACGCACCTGCTTTTCAAGTGCCTGGTTTTGCTCGCGAAGATTCCGGTCGATCTCCTTGTCGGCATCGGCTCGTGAATCTTTTTCGTTCCGCAATTGCGCCGCAAGCGAATCGACCTGCTTCTTTGCATTTGACTCGTACATGTCAAGATTGCGCTTGGCTTCGGATTCGACATCCTTGAAGCGCTGCAACACCCGTTCTTCAAGCTTGGAAAAACGGCGGTCATAATCCTGCATCTGGTTGCCGAACAGCAGATCACGTATCTTGTCGACACCTACGGCGTCGCCGGCCCCCCGTTCTCGCGAGCCTGGGCGGCCATGAAGTTCAGCCCGTTTCCTTCTGCGTTACCCATCAGATTTGCGTCCGCCTTATTTGCGGAAGAAGCGGTACTCGAAGTACTCGAAGATTCCTTAGCCATCCTTATGCCCCTCTATTTGAACACCTGCCACAGTGCAGAAACCCATAAACGAGCAAACATGTCAGCAAAATACCCGGCCCGCAAGCCGGACTTTTGGCCTATGCCGATTTCGTTCGTCCCTTTTACATCTCGTGGACTAGCAGCAAAAGCACGAGGCCCGATCGGTGTCGCTCTCGCACCTCTTTATGATAGCAGCCATAGCCAGCTAATCTAGTCGACCATTGGCCGCAATCTACGATCGAAATGAGTAATACAATGTCAGGATACAGCCAATGGAGAGAAATTAAGTAATTCAGCTTTTATTAGAAATGTCTAAAATAACCAATCCGACGCCAAGCATACTATCTTGCTCCCGGCTGTATACTGAGACCATCAGCTTCCGACGCGGACTCAACAGTAGAAGGAGGGTCTTCTTTTGCACGAAGAATGGCCGTTCTAGAATGCACCTCGGAGTCGAGGCGTTTCGGTCGATAGGAGGGGAGCAATAGTCCCAATAGCTGCAGTCATTCACGCCAAAGCTTCCGTGGGCTTGCTTTATTGCGCCCCCGATTGCAAAGGACGTCAGTTTGCCATAGCTAGGTGCCAGGGACCGCAGCTTGTGGTCATGGCGCCGATTTCGGGGATCGACATGAGTATGCGGTATGACGTGTATCTGCGACAGCTGGCACCCAAGCTCGGCGGCACGGATGCGAATGCTGCGCCAGGCTTCCAACATCGGTAGCACGACAGGAGCAAGCTCGCACTGCAGCCAAATGGCGGCGTCGCGACGGCTCGGACGAGTCCGCAGGAGACTGTTTGGACGCAGCGTCCTCGAGGACCGTTTCCTTTGGCAGGAAATCGCCGGCTATGTCTCGGCACCCTTGCTCTATCTTCGAACCAGGCGCGGGTAAGACGGCGTGGCGTATAATCCCTTGGTTTCAATCGTGGTTCCTGCGCACAACGCGGAGGCAACGCTGGCGCGCGCACTCGATTGCCTGCTCGATCAGGAAATAGTGGATTGGGAGGCGATTGTCGTCGACGACGCCTCCACGGACCGCACCCCCGCGATCATCGCCGGTTATGTGGAGCGCGATGCCCGCTTTCGAATGTTGAGCTCCTGCGCGCACAGCGCCGCCGGCGCGCGCAACAGCGGGATTTCGACTGCGCGCGGGCAATGGCTCATGTTTCTGGATGCGGACGATTGGGTGGATGCCGGCTTCCTTGCGAAAATGCTGGCCGCGCTGAAAACCGCTCCAGATGCGGTGGCCGCCTATTGCGGTTCCCGGCGCGCGATGCCTGATGGCGAACTCTCCCCGCCGAGCATCTCGACGGAGATCGCGACCCAGTCCTTCGAAACATTCGCCCGCCAGTGTGCCGTCGCCACTCACGCGCTGCTGGTCGACCGGGAGACAATTGTCGGGTTGGGCGGTTTCGATGTGTCGCTGCGCACCTGCGAGGACTGGGATCTATGGCAGCGCCTCGCGCGTCTGGGCAAAAATTGGGTGATGGTCGACGAGCCGCTCGCTTTCTATCGTACCAGCCCCAACGCGCGCTCCCGCAATTCGACACAGATGCTGGCAGATGCGGAAATCGTCATCGCCCGAGGCTTTTCTCCTGATCCCAGGGTCAAACACCCGGCATCGGCTCATGCCAATGGAGCGATCGAGGCGAACGGCGGCACCGCCTCCGAGGCACTCGCGTGGTTCGCGTTGTCGAACGCCGCGTCGGATTGCGGCAGCGGCTCGCGCTCGATCGACCCGCGGTCCCTGCGTGCGCTTCCGGCAGGAGGCAAATGGGCACGTGAGATCGCCAAGGTGGCCGTCGATGGCCTTGCGGTAGGAAGCCT
Source organism: Mesorhizobium loti (assembly GCA_014189435.1). Classification (NCBI taxonomy): domain Bacteria; kingdom Pseudomonadati; phylum Pseudomonadota; class Alphaproteobacteria; order Hyphomicrobiales; family Phyllobacteriaceae; genus Mesorhizobium; species Mesorhizobium loti. The sequence continues at coordinate 4,547,543 of CP050293.1, read as the reverse complement.
GTCGGTGCCGGCGCAATTGGCCGCCAGGTGGGACAGGTTCGGCGGCGCCATCACCGGGTTGATTACCGAACTGGGCAATGTCTGGGACAATCCCGCAGCGGCTCGCCGCGTCCAGTATCATCTTGAGCAAATGCTTCTCGACGTCGACGATCTTGCCGCGCCGCGCAGGCTGGCGAGTACACTTGGAATTCGCGTCGACGCTCGAAATCCGACCTCGACCGAACTGCCGCAAGGTGTCGATCAAATCTATGCCTACCTGATGATGGATGGCCAGATCGAGGCTGTCGTGCAGTTCGGCGTACTCGGGACCGTGACAAGGGATCATTGGATTGAACTGATCGCACCGCAAAAGGACGCCGGTGCCGACACGTCAAACACGCGTGCAGCCGAGGCACTGTTGACCTCAGCCGAACGCGTGCCCGATCCGGACAGCCACTTCGGCAAACTCGCGCGACTGGCCGCGCAAGCGCGGGAGCTGGTTCGCTCGAGCGCCGAACCAGCGGAGCCTCCTGCGGCGCCGCGCCGCGCACGGCCCAGGCACGACAAGGATCGCACGTCGTTCTGGAATGGCTATTTCGCGACCGAGGATCCCTGGAACTACGGTTCGTCCTATGAGCAGGAAAAATACGAGCGGCAGCTCGAAATCCTGCCTGCCGGCCCCATCGGACGGGCGCTCGAGCTGGCCTGCGCGGAGGGCCACTTCACGCGGCAGCTGGCGCCGCGAGTGGGCCATCTGACCGCAACCGACATCTCCGCCATAGCCGTCGAGCGGGCCCGCGCGCGATGCAGCGATCAGCCGAATATTGAATTCGGCGTACTGGATTTCTCCGCCGACACGCTGCCGGGTGACATGGATCTGATCTTCTGTTCGGAAGTGCTCTACTACCTGGATGATCTCGCCGAGTTGCGGCGCATTGCCAAAAAATTCGCCGAGGCGTTGGCGCCTGGCGGCAGTTTCATCAGCGCACACGCATTCGTGCTGCGTGACAATGTCGACAGGACGGGCTTCGACTGGAACACATTCGGTGCACAAACGATCGCAGAGACGCTGGCGGCTACCGAAGGTCTCGTCCTCGAGCAATCGATCCAGACCGAACTCTATCGCATAGACCGCTTCCGCCGCCTGTCACCGGACGATGTGGTGACGGAACCGATGATAGATCATGTGCCGATCCGCGCGCCCATCGGAATCGGGGTCGCGCGAAACATCGTCTGGGGCGGGGCGCGGGCCTTGCGCCGCGACGTCGCGCGCAGCGAGCGGCGCCAGCGCATCCCCGTCCTCATGTATCACGGCGTCTCCGATGAAGGTCCCGCCGCGCTCGCCCGTTTTCGGCTCACACCCGCCGCCTTCGCCAGCCAGATGGCATGGCTGCGCGCCAATGGCTTTCACGCCATCGGGTCCGAGCAGCTGGAAGGATTCATCGCCAACCGGCAGCCTTTCGCTGGCCGCCCGGTGCTCATCACCTTCGATGACGGTTTCCAGAACTTTGCCGACCATGCCTGGCCGATCTTGCGCGCCAACGACCTGACGGCGGAAGTGTTCCTGGTGACGGATCTGGTGGGTGAAACTGCACAATGGGACGCCTACAGTGGTCCGCCGGCGCAGCTTATGGGCGCCGGAACGGTGCGACGCCTCGCCGGCGAAGGTGCGTTCTTCGGAAGCCATATGGCTACGCATCGCGCGATCGATGGTTTGTCGAGCTCTGACCTGGCCGCCGAGCTCCTGCGCTCCCGTCTGTTCATCGAACGCTGGACCGGTCGGCCAACCACGGCGTTCGCGGCACCCTTCTCTGTCACCGACCGACGGCTTGGCCGGCTGGCCAGGGAGTGCGGCTATCGAGTGGGCTTCGGCCGCAAACACGGGCCGGCGGGCCTTGACTGCGATCCCATCGACCTTCCGCGCATCGAGATTCGCGGGGACCGCTCGCTAGATGATTTTGTTGCCACTGTCGGGGCCGTACTCGAATGAACGGCGTACTTGTCAGTCCGCTTTGGAATGGGAGCCTGGTCGCAAGGGCGCGAGCAACAGATCATCTCGGGGTGAACGAATGAACATCTTATCCCTGACCACTCCCAACGCCTCCACATGAAACCCTGCAGCTCGGTGCGTGCAAAAGTCGGCTAATGACCACCCGGCACCGACATTCACAGCGTCTGCATCGGTGTGGCGCGTGCCGCCCCAAGTCCTGAGACACGCGAAGGATTTCCATCCATTCGCATCGGGCAGGATTTTTTAGTAGGCTGCCGCGGGCAAATTGGGGATTTCGGCGTGATGGTGGTCAACGATCGTCTTCTCGAAGGCAAGATGACCGAGATCGAGCAAGCGCGAGCATGGAGCCCGCGCGTCATCTCAAAATTCGAAACGCTTGTCAGGAGCGGCGACGACCAGGCGCTCTATCGAGTCAATCCGCTGGCCTTTGCCCGCGACCGCGCAATCGCCGAGCCTGAAGCGATCGACCTCTTCCTTTATGCGGCCCGTTGAGGCCTGTTCGATATGAGCTGGGACGTGCTCTGTCCCCAGTCCGGGATGGTGCTCGACAGTTTCGGCGCCCTGCGCACGCTGCGGACGCATTACGTCTGTGGCCTGTGCGACGTATCGGGCGATACCGACCTCGACGACTTCATCGAGGTCTCCTTCTCCGTGTCGCCCCATCTGCGACGCCTTCCGTTCCACGAGCCCCAAACGCTCTCTGTCGAGGATTTTCACTGGAAGCTGCGCTTCGGCAATGACGGGCGGCTGCCCGGGCAGGACATACGCTTTCTGGATGTTCTGCGAGGCTTCGTGCGGGGCATGACGTTCCTGCCGCCGTGCACCACAACAATGCTGCGCGCTGATCTCGGTCCCGGCGCCCTGTCGGGCGTCAACGTGCAGACACAGGCGGCATTCGCTGTACCCATATCAGGGGATCCGGTGTTGGAGCCGACGCTTCTTAAGATCAACTATGACGGCAAGCGCTTCTTGCCGGCGTTGCTAGTCGTGCCACCCGGTCCGGTTGTCATTGAGGTTGCGAATACCGGACCTGGTCGTGGCGCGTTGCTTCTCATCAACTGGCCGCCCGAGCTTGTCGCGTTGACGACCAAACCGACGCCCGATTTCGACCCATACGTTTCCGGCGGGGCGCTGCTTGCGCGGCAAACCTTCCGCCACCTCTTCCGTTCCGAGCGTGTCGACGAGAAGGAGGGGCTCGGCATCCGGCAGATCACCTTCCTGTTCACGGATCTCAAGGGCTCCACCGCCATGTATGAGCGCCTTGGCGATCTCAACGCCTATGCCCTGGTTCGCGAGCATTTCGCTCTTCTCAATGCGGCGGTCCACCAGCATTCCGGCGCTGTCGTGAAGACGATCGGAGATGCGGTGATGGCAGTATTCTCGCGGCCATCGGATGCAATCTCGGCCGCCCTGCATATTTTTGAAGAGATCGATCGCTTCAACGGCGACAATGTCAGGCCAGGGATTGTTCTGAAGATGGGTGCTCACTGCGGTCCATCGATTGCCGTCACGCTCAACGACAACCTCGACTACTTCGGCCAGACCGTAAATGTCGCCGCACGCGTGCAGTCCCTGGCTGAAGCCGGACAGGTCTGCATCTCAGAGGCGCTCTATTGCGCGCCCGGCGTGAGCGACCTGCTTGCGGACCGGGGCGTCGTCGCGTTTGATGCGCCTCTTCGAGGTGTAGAGGGCCATGCAACTGTTCTATCGCATTATGCGCGGATAGACGCGACTGCGTGCCGCAACCATTGCCTCGGCCCCAGTAGCCCGCCTGTTTACCTCGTCACAAGTCTATTGGGCGACTTGGGAAACGGCTGACATCAGCTCCTGCGGGTTTGGCGCGCCAAACATGTATCGCCCACCCTCTGGAACCTCCGTGAAGCTCCAGCGAACGATTCCCTGACGGTCCAGCAGGAACTGACCTATCAGCTGTCCGTGTCCCGTTGCCATCATCTGCTCGTCGGCTTCGGTCACTTCGTAATTGTCCTTCTTGTTGAGGATTTCGCCGGCCGTCATGGGATCCATCGGACCGGGCAACTCGCCTGGTATCTCGACCCGCATATCCTGTGCCACTGCCATCGCGACCTTGTACGGCCAGTTCGTCTCGTTCTCGGTGAATTCGAGATTCGGCAGCCCAAAAGCACGATGTGAAGCGCGTTCAGGGTCGGAGGCCGCAAGCAGGTTCGGCATCGGGTGGTAGCGGAAGTAGAGACGCGCCCGTTCGATCGGTGTGTTGACCACCGTCAGGCTCTCCACGCCCCTTTCGCGCAGCTCCGGATCAAGCCGCGCCTGGGCTGCGATATGGCGTCGGCAAAACGCACAATGCAGACCTCGAAACAGGCCGACCAGCACCGGTTTTTGTCCGCGAAAGTCGTCAAGCGCGATCTTGCCTTCCTGGGTAATGGCGTCGAGTATCAGGTTCGGCGCACGGTCGCCTGGTTGAAGCGGTACCAAGTCAATACGCGAGGACATTTCCAACCCCCAACCCCGGCTAGTCGAGAAAAGGCAGCACCACAAGCGCTTCCGGGTCGAGCCCGTGCTGGGCGCATATACCCTGCGCCAGGGAAAAGTAGCGTTCGGCCTCGGCCAGATTGTCGAGGTCGAGATTAAGCGTTGCAAGACCATCATAGCACGGAAACAGATGCTGGGGCTCGCCCGTTTCGCGGGCTACGTCCAGTGCTTCGTGGAACAGGCTAACCGCCAGTTCCGGACGGCCGTTGCACTGGTGGATCTGCCCAAGCACGATCAACGGCACCGGCAGGTGCTCGCGCTGGTCGAGCGCTCGGTCGATCTCGATGGCCTTCTCGGCAGCAGGCACGCCCTCCGTTGGGCAGCGATCCGTGAAAGTACAACAAGCGACCGCCAGATTGGCGAGGAGGCGGGCCTGGAAACCCAAATCACCAATATGGCGCGCCACTTCAAGACCGCGCCGACAGACCTCCATCGCCTTTGCCGGATCGATGGTCGTGTAAAGCACGCCGAGATTGGTGTAGCCGCGGCAGGCCGCGCCCAGTAGACCGGCGGCTTCGGCCAATTCAATGCTACGCTCGACCTGACGCACGGCTTCACGGTTTCGCCCGAGGCGAGCCAGCGCAACAGCCTTGGTATTAAGTGCCTCGGCGGTCACAAGAGTGGCATCCCGCCCTACGTCGGAGACATGCTCCGTTGTCAGACTGCGTACGCAATCCAGCGCCGCGTCCGCCCATTTTGCCGCGAGGGAGTGATCTCCGCTACGGAACGCCTGTCGGCCACGTTCTTGCCAGAGATGCGCCTGCTCGATCGGAGCATCCGCTCCATCGAGGAGCGCCGCCGCTTCAGCATAGCGGGATTCTGCGTTGTCCCGCTTGCCGACGTCCCAGAGCAGCCGACCGATCTTGCGCAAAACGCGTGCCGAAGCGACACGATCGGCTGACTCGCGGTATGCCTGCAACACCGTCTCGTAGTGGTGGTGCGCGATCTCGCGGCGGCCTGCCGGGCCGCTCAAATCGGCAATGCGCTCTGCAATTGCCAGTTTGAGCGGTGTTTGCCCGATCGCGCCCAACGCAGCCAGTGCTCTCTCGTAGAAACGAAGGGCGTCGTCGTTGGCGTATATCATGCGAGCGCGATCGCCCGCCGCCTGCAGGTAATGCGCGCCCCTCTCTCGCTCGGCACTCTGTGCGAAATGATGACCGAGTGCGGCCAAATCCTCGAGCCGTTCCGGCTTGTCGCCGCACAGTTGCTCCAAGGCAGCACCGACCCGCCCGTGGATGTCGGTCCGGCGTTGCAGGAGCAGATTCTGGTAGATCACGTCCTGCAGCAATGTTTGCGTAAAGCGGTAGCTTTGCGACGAGACCGAGCCCGATCCAGCAACTTCCTCGATGATTTCCGCATCGCAAAGCAGTTCGCAGCCGGCTTCTAGCCGGCCGGGGTCGGCTGTAACGGTTTTCAGAAGTGTGGCATCGAAGCGCGGGCCGATTACCGCGGCTTCCTGGGCCAACCGGCGCACCTCTTGGGGCAACCGGTCGACCCGAGCAAGCAACATTGCCTGGATCGTGGCGGGAATGCCGGTTGCGACTTCGCCCGCCACAGTCCGCCATCGCTGGCCCTCGCGCATCAATACACCGCGATCGATAAGGCCGCGAACGATCTCCTCTAAAAAAAGCGGGTTGCCGCCCGCGCGCTCGAGGATCTGGCCGAGAAGCCCTCCTGCGGAGTTTACCCAGCTCTCGCCGAAAAGCGCCGCCAGCAGGCTGCGTCCGTCATCATTGTTGAGCGGCGAAAGCCTGAGCGCCGTGTGACTGACCCGACTTGAATCGAGCTGGTCATTGTCCGGCGCCGGACGATGCGTGACCAGCAACATCAACCGCGTGCGTTCCAACCTGTCCATCACGAAACGCAGTGCCTCGAGCGACACGGCGTCGGCCCAGTGCAGGTCTTCCACGACAATCAACAGCGGCGACAATGCAAGCCGCCGTTCGATGATTGTGCGGACGGCGTAAAGAATTTGCCGCCGCAGCTGCTCGGGCTCGACATGCTGCAAGGTGGCATCGGGGTCGCCAAGGCCAAGCACATGGTAGAGCAAAGGCATCAGCCGTTTCGCCTCCTCGCCCTCTAGGCCGAGATCGGCAAGCAGGGCTGCGAGCTTCCCCCGCATTTCGTCCCCATTGTCGTTTTGCATCATCCCGGCGGCGCTGCGCACCACTGCGCCCAAGGCGCCAAATGATCGTTCGCCCAGCGGTGAGCACATGGCTTGCCGCACGGCGACGTTGCGAAAACGATCCTCGTCGCCGACGCGGGCGACGAACTCCTTCACCAGCCGCGATTTCCCGATGCCGGCTTCTCCGACGAGACGGACAAGTTGGGCCGAGCCGCCGCACGCCTGGTCAAGGCTCGCCAGCATTCTATGAAGCTCCGCACCACGACCTACCATCGGCGCGCTGAGGCCGAGCGCCTCGAGCCCACGCGCTGCACGCGGGGCCGCAAGCGGTGCATCCAGTCGATGGACGAGCACGCTGCCGGCCTTGCCGCGAAGCACGACATCGCCCAGCGACTCGTAAGAGAAGGCATGCCGGGTCAGCCTGTGAGTGAGCTCGCCTACCAGCACCTCACCCGGTGCAGCCAGCGATTGCAGGCGTTGCGCCGTATTCACGGTGTCGCCGGTCACCGAATAGGATTTGGCGGTGCCGATGCCCAATCCGCCAGTGACGACCGGACCGGTGTTTATGCCGATATGGAGTAACAGAGGCGAGCCGGAGTGGCGGGTGCTTTCACCGAGCCGCGCCGTCCGGGCGATCATGTCGAGAGCGGCGCGAAGCGCACGTTCCGGATCGTCTTCATGCGCCACCGGCGCACCGAACAAAGCGAGCAGCGCATCGCCGATGAATTTGTCGACGAAACCGCCAAAGTTTCGCACGGCCGCCGTCAATTCCTTGAACAGCTCGTTCTGCAGCGCTTGCATCACCTCGGGGTCGAGCTGCTCGCTGAGTGTCGTGAAGCCGCAAAGGTCGGCGAACAGGATCGTTACCGTCCGGCGATCGGCGTCAGAGACGGGATGCAGCCCATCGCTTTCGATGTCCGGAGGCAGCGACGGCGTTCGAGAAGGCGGCACGATGGTCGCGCTTGGCGTCGGAGCAGGCCGTTCGACGGTTTTTGCGGACGCACCGACGCTTGCCCCACATTTCGGACAGAACTCGAAATCAGGTGCGCAGGGGTAGCCGCAGCTGGCGCATGGCACGGGCTGGCGCCTGCCACACTTCGGACAGAAGGCGTAACCGCCCTCAATCTCGAAACCGCAGCCCGAGCAGTCCATGGACACCTCACCCGAGCATGATGCCGAAAAGTGTGAAGCGGTTTTCGGACGACATCATGCTCTATCTCTTTGACCTAGAGACGGATTCAGATTTCAGGTCGATTCGACCTGAGATCATCCGGCTCTTGGGGCCATGACGCGTGATCTCGCCACGCTCTTCACGGCCAGGGTATGCACAAGGATGAACCGATAGCCGTCAACCGGCAAGCGGCAGCGCAAATGGGCAATCCGTGGGGTCCGGTGGCGGAGCGCTGCCGGTTCGGACGGCCGTGCGGCCGTCGTTTGCGAAAGTTCCCTCCACCCGCTGCCTTCCTGCTATCGTGGAGGTAAGGAGATGGACGCATGAGTGAGAACCGCAAGCTGGCCGCAATCCTGGCTGCAGATGTGGTCGGATACAGCCGGCTCGCGAGCGCGGACGAAGATCGCACCTTGGCGAGGTTGCGAGCACTACGCAGCGACCTGATTGATCCGATCATCGCAGTGCACAACGGGCGGGTGATCAAGCGCACCGGGGACGGAGCGCTGGTTGAGTTCCGCAGTGTGGTGGATGCCGTGCGCTGCGCCGTTGAGATCCAGAACGGCATGGTCGAGCGCAATGCCGGCGTGCCGCAGGACCGCCGCATCGAGTTCAGGATCGGCATCCATCTGGGGGATGTGGTCGAAGAAAGCGATGGCGACCTGATGGGCGACGGCGTCAACATCGCCTCGCGTCTGGAGGGCGTCGCGGCGCCCGGCGCCATCTGCCTGTCCGAGGATGCCTATCGCCAGGTCAAGGCGAGGCTCGACCTCTCGGTCAGCGATCTCGGCAGCACGCAGCTCAAGAACATCGCCGAGCCGATCCGGGTGTATTCGCTGCAAGTCGGGACCACGGCGGCCGCGACCCCGGAACCCGCGGCGAGCCTGCCGGCTGCGGCAGCGCCGCCGAAGCTGTCGATCGCCGTCCTGCCATTCGCCAACATGAGCGGTGACGCCGAGCAGGACTACTTCGCCGACGGCATCTCCGAAGACATCATCACGGCGCTGTCCAAACTGTCGCAGCTCTTCGTCATCGCGCGCAATTCGTCGTTCACCTTCAAGGGCCAGAACGTCCATGTGCAGGAGGTGGGCACGAAGCTCGGCGTGCGGCATGTACTCGAGGGCAGCGTCCGCAAGTCGGGCAACAGGGTGCGCATCACTGCGCAGCTCATCGATGCAATTTCGGGCGGCCATCTTTGGGCGGAGCGGTTCGATCGTGACCTGACCGATATATTCGCCGTGCAGGACGACGTGACGCAGCAGATCGTCGGTGCGCTGGCGCTCAACCTGACTGAGGATGCCCGTCAGCGGCGGGCGCCCGAGCACTCGCGCAACATTGAGGCGTATGACTGTTTCATGCGGGGCCGGGAGCTGTGGCACCGGCTGACGAAGGACACGAACGTCGCCGCCCGCGAGCTCTTGCAGCGTGCCACCGAGCTGGACCCGAACTTTGCCTCTGCCTACGCTTTCCTCGCCCTCACGCACGGAATCGATTATCTGAACAGGTGGGGTGCGTCTCCGCCGGAATCGATGGCGCAAGCGGAAGAAGCCGCGGCGCGAGCGGTAGCGCTGGATGACAGCGATCCCTGGGCGCACTGGGCGCTAGCGATAGCCAAGCTGTACACACGACGGCACGACGAGGCCATCGACGAGGTCGAGCGCGCACTGGCCCTCAATCCGAACTTCGCCGAAGCGCACGTCTGCCGCGGCGAAACGCTGTACTATTCAGGCAGACCCGAGGAGGCCCTCGAGAGTTTCGCCCGGGGAAAGACCTTGAACCCATACTTTCCGGATGTGGTTCTGCACTTCCAGGCTTTGGCGTTGTTTCAACTGGGAAGGTACGAAGAGGCCGTTGACCTCTTGCTGCAACGGCTGGCTCGCAACGCTGTCACCGACGTCTCGCGCGCGCTTCTGGCCGCCAGCTACGGCCATCTGGGCCGTTTGGAGGAGGCCCGAGCGGCATGGCAGGAGGTGCTTCGCGTCAATCCCGACTATTCGCTGGAATACCGTCGCAAAGTCTTGCCTTACAAGAACCCTGCCGATTTCGAACTCATGGTCGACGGCCTCCGCAAGGCCGGCGTGGTGCAATGACCGGTGGCGGCCGGATCAGAGGCCGGAGGCGCGGCCTATCTTGCGCCATCGGGCGTTTTCGCGAACCAGTTTCAGGTCGTCGGTCGTCTCGGCAAATGTCCGCAACCGGTATTGCCGGAGCAGGTCCGGGAAAAGCGCCCCTTCCGGCAGGCCGGCAAGCTGCTCGCGGACCGACATCTTTTCGTCGATGACCCGCATGCCCCAGGCATTTTCCCGAACCTGCAGCTCCGCAGCCAGATCGCGCTCTTCCGGCGCGGTTTCATCCAGCGCGGCCAGCAGGATCGAGTGGAAAAGCGCCACATAGCCAATCTGTCTCAGGCCGCCCACAATCCGCACGCGCGGCAATATGGCAAGGACGAGGACCATCAGGAACAAGTTCGGCAACAGCACGCCCTCCAGCAGTGCCTGCTTGAGATGCGGCCGCTCGAACGGGATGGAAAGACCTTGCGGCCGGTCAGGCTCGATCAGCTGCCCGTTCTCGAGGACGAGCTTGCGCACACGTTCCTCGCGGATGCCCCAGAAATAGGCCGTGGCGTTGGGCAGGAACCTCCCAAATGGGCCCGACGCGGCCTCTTGCAAGGCATGGTCGAGACGCTGGCGCCTTGCGGGCTCAAGGAGCAGCTTGGAAAGAAGGCTGCTGTCATGTTCCAGATGCCGCGCCACTGCAGAAGCGGCGAGCCGATCGTCGATGAAGACCGGCAGGGCCATGCCGGAACGATCCCAATCGGCGACCAGGTCTTCGTTGAGTTCTGTCAGCGCATCGGCGGCGGTTGCAAACACCTTGTCCTGGCTGGCGAGCAGTGTGTCCAGCCAGCGGCCGGCGTCCGTCTCATTGCCCACAGCTTCGAGCGCGCGCCTGTTGAGGGTGACGGGACCGGCCGCGCAGACGCTTTTGCGGCACAGTTTGTGGCGCCCCATGCCAAACAGGTTGACCTTGTCGTCGCCGACATCGAGCCATCCCGGCCCCTCCCGGCCAACGGTCTCCATGGTCATCGTCGCTCCCATGAAGCCGAAGAAGGCCGACAGCCCGTTTTCGACCGCACCGAGCCAGGCAAGCAGGAGAGCATCGAAGGTGATCCGGTCCATCAGCAGCAGGCAGTGCAGGCCGGACTGGATCACCGGTCTGTGCTCGAATTCTTCGAGGGCCTTGCCGACCTCTTCAGGCTGCATGATCAAACCAAGGCGCTGATGCAGGATGTCGCGCAGGATCGAGCGGGCAGCGATCGACGGGCCCGATGCCGGCCTTGCCACCGGCCGCCACAGATGGCGGGCATATTCGGAAACCGGTGCATTCCAGTTCTGCTCGATGTCACGCACGACTTCCGGGCAGAGCAGCGACAGCACAGCCAGAACTTCCACCGGAGGCTTAGGGGTTGGACCAAAGACCGTGGTCATCAGAACCGTAGCCGGGCCATGCTCAGGAGGTCGTGATACTGCCCGTCGGTAAAACCGGCCTTCACATGCCGGCCTTCGACCTCGAAGCCGTGGCTGGTGTAGAGACGGATGGCCGGTTCGTTGTCGGCATAGACGCTCAATTCGACCCGCTTCAGGGCGCGCCAGTTGTCGGCCACGTCAAGCAGCGCGCCAAGGATCGCAGAGCCGATACCTTTGCCGACAAAGCCATCGTCAAGGCCGATATTGATCTCGCCTATATGCGAACGGCGCGGCGAACTTTGCACGACCAGGCTGCCATGGCCGACGACCTTGCCGTCCAGTTCGGCAACGATCCAGGTGGTTTCCTGGCCGGACTTGGCGATGCGCCGCTCCACCTGCTCCACCATTTCGAACGGCATCCTGAGCGTGCCCCAGCGGAAACCCGGCATGTTGAAGATGGCGCAAAGCGCCTCCGCATCGCTTGGCCGGACGGCTCGGAGTTGCGGCTGGATCTTTTCGGAGGATGGCGTACTGGTCATGGCTTTTCCGGCGAAGGCAATCGGTCCGGCACGATGCACCGGACGTCACCTGAAAATCCAGCCCTGCACCCTATGATCCCGGTTGCGCACCAAAATGTCGGGAGGCGGCGTAGAGTTTGAAGGCGCCGCTGATGCCGATCCAGCCGAAAAGGGCGAGCCAGCACAATGTCCCGGTCGCCGTCCAGCCGATCTTGTGCACCGCGGCGTCGGTGATGACGAGGCCTAGGATGGAAAGCAGGCCGACCAGAAACTGCGCCAGGCCTAGCACCAGCAACTCCTCGCGCGGCGCGCTATTCCAGACGAGATATGTGCCGCCCGCGCCGGCAAGGAAGATGGCGCTGTAGACCTGGGCGTGGAAGGGATCGACCGGCCATGGCCAGGTGCTGCTGACCATCAGGGGAAACAGCAACAGGCCGACGCCATAGAGCCCGAGGATCGCCGTTTCCACCAACATGTAGCCGCGCCATGCGGGGTTTAGGGTCACGCCTTTTGCTGAAGGACCGGCCCTGGCCCGCCACAGGAACAGCCCGGATACCGCAGCCGAGGCAAGATAGACCAGGAACCAGAGCCAGGTAGCTTTTCGTTCGAAGTTGAAATAGCCGAGATTGATCAACGAAACCACCGACACGATGACGGTGAAGATGAAGGCCATGACCAGCACCAGCCTGCCGGGCGACCAGCGATTCCAGAACAAGAGCGCCGCCATCACCGCCATTTCGGCGGCGTAAAAGCCGCCGAGGAAGCGGGCACTGAATGGCGTGACGGGCCAGGGCCAGCGCGGCTTGACCAGCGCCGGCGCGAAAAACAGGCCGGCGCCGACGATCAGGACGATGATGACCCCCGCCGAGAAAAGCCGCAGGGCCGCGGGAAATGGCGGGTTGTCGGGTGTCGGCACGGGCGAAAGCCCCAAAGATGAATTCCCCATGGGCCTACCATAGTGTCGCTTGCGGCCGGTGAAAATCCGCCGAATGGAAATTGACCTGTCACCAGGCTTGTCCATTCGAATGGCCGTTCGATCCGTTTCGACGTAGGATGGAGCGCTGGGGCCGAGGACCGGTCCAGCCAACACGCCTCGGGGCGCATTTTCCGGAGCCTGCACGATGAACGAAGCTCAGGATCTGTTCTCGCTTCTGCGGCAATCGACCGATGTCGATCCGCAGGCAATCGACGCGATCCGGCAAACCATCGCGGAGGGCAAGGACCGCGAACTTTGCCGCATCAATGTGCCAGCCTTCGCCAGCAAGCATGGTCTCGACGAGGAGCGCGCCATAGGCGCCTTCCTCCATGCGGCGCGGGTGGGCATCTTCGACATTTCCTGGAATGTGCTGTGCCCCGGCTGCGGCGGCGTGCTCGACACCAACGCCACGCTGAAAACCCTGCAGAAGGACGAATATACCTGCGCGCTATGCTCCGAGGATTATTCGCCGACCCTCGACGAGATGGTCGAGGTGACATTCACCATCAGTCCCCGAATACGCAGGATTGCCGCCCACAATCCACACGAACTGCCGTTGATGGAATATTTCCGCCAGATCTACTGGGCGTCCGGCGTCGATCTGCCGGGCGAGGATTTCGCAAAAACGTTGGAAGCGTTCACGCTGGAAGATATCGAGCTCGCGCCCGGTGAAAAGGCGGTTCTGCCCATACAGCTTCCATCCGAATTCGTCATCGTCTTCGAGCCGGTCACCCATTCAGTGCAGTTCATCGACGGGAAGGGCGAACCCACAAAGGAGCGCCGAAGCCTCTCTTTGGTCTTCGACCGCGACCATGTCCAGAACCAGACGCTGGAGATGCAACCTGGCCCGCTGCGCATTTCGCTGGAAAACAGGACCGAAACCCGCGTGCTGCCGACGGTCTTCATTGCCGGCCATGCATTGCATGATTTCCTGGGCAAACGCCGGCCCTTCCTCACCGCCAAGCGCCTGCTCACAAACCATACATTCCGCGATCTCTACCGCACGGACACGCTCGACATCAACCAGCGCCTGAAGATCACCAGCCTGACCTTCCTGTTCACCGACCTGCGCGGATCGACCGCGCTTTACGAGCGGGTGGGCGACCTTTCGGCCTTCGATCTTGTACGCGCGCATTTCCAGGTTCTGCACGAGATCGTCGCGGCGGAGGCGGGCGCGGTGGTGAAGACGATCGGTGATGCGGTGATGGCGACCTTCGCGACCCCTGATCGTGCGATTGCCGCGGCCCTCAGGATGCGCGATGCCATGCGTGCGCTCAACGACAAGAGCGGGCGCGAGGATCTGGTGCTCAAGATCGGAGTCCATGCCGGCCCCTGCATCGCCGTGTCCATGAACGAGCGACAGGACTATTTCGGCCAGACGGTCAACATTGCTTCACGGGTCCAGAACCTCGCCGACGCACAGGCGATCTTCGCCACGAATGCGGTGGTCGACGACAATCTGACCGCCGACCTGTTGCGCAGGAACGCGCTGACGCCCGTGCCCCACGAGGTCTCGCTGCGCGGCATTGAGCGGGAGATAGCAGTCTATACGATCCCCTGAAGACTTGGGTCGTCTCGGCTTTCACACGCGTCTGCAGATAAAATAACGATCGGCTGATACCGAAGGCGGTGGCGGGAGGCGTTGCAACAGCGGGTGGTCGAGCGGCGTGCCGCTGACCGCGATGCCGTCGACGCGAAGCAGACGCGCAATCAGATCGGGAAGCCAGGTAGAGGTCACTGCATCACGATCTTCATAGCCGGTGCCGATGTCGGCATGAACAAGAGCGGCGTCGATGCCAATGAACCTCTCCGCCGTCTCGCGAATTTCGCCGAGCACGAGGTTTTCAGCTTCGGGAATTGAGCTGGCGTGTGCGGCAAGTGCGCGGTCGAACGCTACGATCCGGCGTCCGGGCAGGCGCTCGCGCAGATGGTGGAACGTCCGGCCATTGCCGAGGCCGAGCTCGACCACGGGCCCCTCCATCTTCGCCACCTCGGCGCAGACAAGATCGAGAATGTCGCGCTGTGCGGTCATCCTGCGGATGAAGCTATCGAGGCGGCTCATATGCGATTGTACGTCCTGAAGCAGTCGGCGATGCCCCGACCAGAGCGTTTTTCGGGCTGATACCCGTGTCAGACCCCGATCGGGTTTCGCCGCGTATAGAGGCGAACAATGAACACTGCAATGATCGAACCGGCGGCCGGCAAGGATCATCCAGGGTGAGTCGGCGGCACGGGCGCGGCGGGAACAGCGATCTCACTTGTAGGGGTCAGCGGCGTCCCGCAAGCCGTCGCCGAGGAAGTTGAACGCCATGATGACGAGAATGACGGGGAGCATCGGCAAAAGCAGCCACGGATAGAACGCGATCACGCTGACGCTGCGCGCCTCGGTGAGCAGGATGCCCCAGCTGGTTATCGGCGCTCTCAGGCCCAGCCCGAGGAAGCTCAGCGCCGTCTCGCCCAGGATCATGCCGGGAATGGAGAGCGTCGCCGTCGCGATCAGATGCGACATGAAGCCGGGAATGAGATGCCGCCTGATGATGCGGCTGCTCCCGGCGCCCATCAACTGCGCGGCCAGAACGTAATCCTCCTCGCGCAAGGCCAGAAGCTTTGAACGCACGGCCCGCGCCAGTCCGGTCCAGTCGAGCAACCCGAGGATGACGGTGATGCCGAAATAGATCAGGATCGGACTCCAGGTTATCGGCATGATCGCCGCCAGGGCCAGCCATAGCGGGATGCTGGGAATCGATTGCAGAACTTCGATTATTCGTTGAACGATCAGGTCGAAGATACCACCGTGATAGCCGGCCAGTCCGCCGATGACGATGCCGAGCAGGAAGCTGAAACTGATGCCGACGAGGCCGATTGTCAGTGAAATGCGTGCGCCATAGATCATGCGCGAGAGCACGTCGCGCCCAAGCCTGTCGGTGCCGGCCAGAAAGAGCTGGCCGTTTTCGGCAGGGCAGACAAAATGCCTGTCACCTTCGATCAGGCCCCAGAACTGGTAACTGTCGCCCTTGCAGAAGAAACTGAGCCGCTGAACATCGTCCTGGTTCTCGATGTAGTTCCGCTTGAGCGTGTCCATATCCAGCGTCATCTGGCGGCCATAGACGAACGGCCCGACGAACTCGCCATTGTGGAACAGGTGCACCTGCTGCGGCGGCGAATAGATGTAGTCCATGTTGCGCGTGTGTAGATTGTAGGGCGCCAGGAACTCGGAGATCAGTATCCCGAAATACAGCACCGCCAGGAATATGCCGGATACAAGCGCAAGCCGGTGTTTCCGGAATTTCCACCACATCAGCCGCAACTGCGACGCCTGAAAGGCCTTCGACTGCTCCGGCGTCATCGCCTCGACCGACTGCAGGTCAAAAGGCGCGCTGGAAACGTAGTGTTGCAGTGGAGCACCCGGAGCGGGCAGCGGCGAATCCGTCTTCATTTGGTGCTGCCGCCCTGCAAACGAATTCGTGGATCAAGCAGCGCCAGCGCCAGGTCGGAAATCAGGACACCGATGACCGTCAGGAAGGCGAGGAACATCAGGAATGACCCTGCCAGATACATATCCTGGCTTTGCAGCGCCTTGATCAGCATCGGCCCGGTCGTTTCCAAAGACAGCACGATCGCCGTGATTTCGGCGCCGGAGATGATGGCCGGCAGGATGGAGCCAATGTCGGAAATGAAGAAATTGAGCGCCATGCGCAGCGGATATTTGACCAGCGCCTTGAAGGGATGGAGGCCTTTGGCGCGCGCGGTCACGACATACTGCTTGTGCAGCTCATCGAGCAGATTGGCGCGCAGCCGCCGGATCATGCTTGCCGTGCCCCCGGTGCCGATGATCAAGACCGGGATCCAGAGATGGGCGAGGATCGACTTCGCCTTGGCCCAGCTCATCGCCTCGCCGAGATATTGCTGGTCCATGAGATGGCCGATGGACGTGCCGAACCAGATGTTGGCGAAATACATCAGGATCAGCGCCAGCATGAAATTCGGAATGGCAAGGCCGAGAAGGCCGAAGAAAGTCAGGCCGTAGTCGCCCCAGCTGTATTGATGCGTAGCGGAGTACATGCCGATCGGAAAGGCGATGAGCCAGGTGAAGATGATCGTGACGAAGGAAACCAGCACGGTCAGCCACATTCGGTCCCCGACGACGTCGCGAACCGGCAGCTCATATTCGAAGGAATAGCCGAAATCGCCATGCAGCATCCCGCCGACCCAGTAGAAGTAGCGAATGACCGGCGGCTGGTCGAAACCGTATTCCTTGCGCATCATCTCGATGCGATCGGAATCCACCGCTTCGCCCTGGGCCCGAAGCTCGGCGACATAGCTGTCGAAATAGTCACCCGGTGGAAGTTCGATGATGGTGAACACCAGCGCCGATATAACCAGCAGCGTTGGAACCATCACGGCGATGCGCCAGACAAGATATCGAAGCACGCTCAGGAGCCTCCAAGCCAGAATGCATCCATCATGTAGACACCGAAATAGGCGGTCGGGTCGTAGCCGTAGAGCGCCTTGTCAGGCAGATTGCGCAGCCGTGAGGACACCAGAATCGGCTGATGCGTTCCGTTCACCGTGCCGATTGAAAACACCTGGTCGGTGTAGATCGACAGCATCGAATTCCAGATTTCGGCGCGCTCCGTGGTTTCGGTCGATCCGTTCCAGCGCTTGAGCAAAGCCATCAACTCGACCACTTCAGGAAGATCGGGCGCCTCACCCATCTTGCCATGGGACAGATAGTGAGCGCCCCAGAGCGGCCATTGCAGCTGGTCATCGATGGTGGGGGCCAGCTGGTACGGGTTCATGTCGGCGGTCGGCACGCCATTGTCGATGCCCGACCACATCGACATCATGATCTGGCCGCCAAGCGCGCGGCTGCGGAAGATGTCGCGCTGCGAAGTCCGGATGAACAGGGCGATGCCGATCTGGCGCCAGTGATCGGTGATGAGTTCGAGCGCGTCGGTTTCCAGCGTGCTTTCGCCGGCCGTTTCCACGATGATTTGTGCCGGGCGTCCATCGGGAAGCATCCGCAGGCCGTCATCGCCACGCGCCTGAAGCCCGGCTTGGTCGAGCAGGGCATTGGCCTGGTCGGGATCATGGGCTACCCAGGCTTTCGCGAATTCCGGCCGATAGAGCGGGCTCTCCGGCAAGACCGTATCGGCACTTTCCTGCGCCAATCCGTAGAACACGGCCATATTGATCTCGCGCCTGTCCACAGCGAGCGAAAGGGCGCGGCGCACGCGCACGTCACGCAAAAGGCCACGCCACACCGGGTCGGCACAATTCAGATTGGGCAGCAACGCCAGCCGCGAACCCTGTGTGCGTTTCCACAAATGCATCTTCACCGGGTAGCGCTTCTCCGCGTCCTTCAGGAAGGAGTAATCGCTGAAGTCAATTCCCATGCATTGCAGGTCGCTCTCGCCCGCACCGGTTTTGGCGGAGATGATCGCCGACGAGCTGACATTCATGATGATCCGGTCGACATAGGGCAGTTGCCGGCCATTCTCGTCTGTTCGATGAAAGAACGGGTTGCGCTCGAAGATGAACTGCTCGGCCGGCGGCTTTGTCCGGTTCTGCCAGGGATCGAGCGTCGGCAGATCCGGGTTCTCCGGGCGATACTGCCGCGACATGCGGATATGCAGGAGCGTCCATTTCTGCGCCCGGTTCTCCTTCATCAGGCCGGCGAGCCGGAATGGATCCTGGTATTTCTTGTGGAACTGCTTGAGATAGGCGGCCGGCAGAACGAGCGATAGCGGCGCAGCGGCAGCGAGCTTGGGCAGGAAGTCGGGATTGGGCGCATCCCAACTGTAGCGCACCGTCAACGGATCGATGATCTCGAAGCGTGGCGGCTTGCCATCCGCCATCAGGGCCGGAGCGAGCCCGCCTTGCGAAAGCTCATCGTTCAGCCAGACATCTTCCCAACAATAGCGAAAATCCTCCGGCGTCAGCAGGCTGCCGTCGGACCATTTATGCCCTTCCCGTATCTTGAACGTGAAGATGCGATCATCCGCGACGTCGAAACTTTCGAGAATGTCGGCCTGCAAGCTAAGCTTTTCGTCGTAGCCGACCAGGCGAGAATATCCGTAGATCGTCATCATCCGGATATCTTTCTGGCTGCCGATGATCGTACGCAGCGTGCCGCCATATTGGCCGGGCTGCCGGCCCATCGCGGCGAGATTCAATGCGCGCGGGCTCTTGGGCAGGCGCTCGGCGAGTGCCGGCAGCGCCCTGGCCGTCAGCTGCGGCCGAAGAAATTCCGGCTCCAGATCGCCAGCGCGCGACGTGCCCGGCAGGAGTGCCGAAGCCATCAGGCCAAGGACGGTGCGACGGCTGATCAATGACGTAACTCGCTGACATCGGCCGAACGTCGGGCCAGCACGAGGTGCCCGCCGCCAAGATCGAGCGGCGACAGCATATCCTCGTCGCCTTCTTCGCGGAATTGCGGTCCCCATGCGCTGGTGTCGGAAGCGCCGCCGAGCTTCAGCGTCTTGAAATCCATCGGCCGGTCGAGATCGGGGAAGGGTACCGCGGCGAGCAGTGAGCGCGTGTAGGGGTGGATCGGTTTCCTGAGCAGAATTTCGCGCGGCGCAAGCTCGACGATACGCCCGCCGCACATCACCGCGATGCGATCCGCCATGTAGTCCACCACCGCCAAATTGTGGGATATGAACAGGTAGGTCAGGCCCAGTTCCTTTTGCAGGTCCTTCAGAAGGTTCAGGATCTGCGCCTGGACAGAGACATCGAGCGCCGAAACCGGCTCGTCACAGATCAGGAGTTCAGGCCCCAGCGCCAACGCGCGCGCGATGCCGATACGCTGACGCTGCCCACCGGAGAAACTGTGCGGATAACGCTTGATGAAGCGCGGATCGAGCCCGATTGCCTGCATCAGACTCTTGACCGTGGCGAGCCGGGACGCGGCATTGCCACGCTGATGGATTTCCAGCGGCTCGCTCAAGATGTCCTCCACGGTCATGCGAGGTGAGAGCGACGATACCGGATCCTGGAAGACCATCTGGATTTTCGCGCGCAGCAACCGCAGGGCTTCTCCCTCGGCTGCCAGGACGTTGATCGGTCCTTCGCGGCCGTTGAAGACCACGGAGCCGCCGCTAGGGGTGACGGCCCGCATGAGGATCTTGCTGACGGTGGTTTTGCCGCAGCCGCTTTCCCCGACCAGACCCAGGCACTCACCCCGCCTGATGTCGAAGCTCACGCCGTCCACGGCGCGAACAGAGGTTTGATGGCTCCCGCCGAACCATCCGGACTTGCGGGTGGTGTAGACCTTTTTCAGATCCCTGACCGACAGCAGGACGTCGTCCGCCCCCTTCGATGCCGGCGCCGTCTGCTTGCCCAGCAGGTTCTCGACATTAACCGGCACCTCGCGGAGCGCCTTCAGCCTTTCGCCAGGCTTCAGGTCGAAATGCGGAACGGCTGCCATCAGACCCTTCAGGTAAGGGTGCCCTGGCCGGCGGAATATCGCCTCCACAGGTCCCGCTTCCATGATCTCGCCATGGTACATGACCACCACCTCGTCGGCGACATTGGCGACAACGCCGAGGTCGTGTGTGATCAGCAGCATCGCCATGTTCAGCTTGGTCTGAAGCCCGCGCAGCAATTGCAGGATTTGCGCCTGGATGGTGACGTCCAACGCCGTCGTCGGCTCGTCGGCGATCAACAGCGCGGGCCGGCAGATAAGCGCCATGGCGATCATGGCGCGTTGGCGCAATCCTCCCGAAAGTTCAAACGGATACATGTCATAGGCGCGCTTGGGATTGGGAAAGCCGACAAGGCCGAGCATTTCCTCGGTCCGCGCCTTGCGCTCCGCCCGAGCCATGGGCATGTGAATCTGCAGGGATTCGCTGACCTGGTTGCCGATCGTGTGCAGCGGCGACAGCGATGTCATCGGCTCCTGAAAGATCTTGCCGATGCGGCTGCCTCTCAACGCCCGGATTTCGGGCCCGTCACGCGGCATCTGCAGGATATCCTGCGTCGTGCCGGGCTTTTCAGGATCGGAAAACAGGATACGGCCGCGGACATGGGCTGTCCTCGGCAAAATGCCCATCACTGCCTGGCTGAGAACCGATTTCCCGGAACCGGACTCGCCCACAAGCGCGGTAACCTTGCCGGGCAGGACGCGAAGATTTGCACGCCTGACGGCATGCAACGGTCCCCCGACAATGGCAAAAGAGATGCCAAGATCCTCGATCCGCAGCAGATCAACGCCCGAATTCATTCTCACACCAGCCCCACTCTGGCAGTCTGCCGGGCGGCAGACCCAAAAAGCGAGACTAGCGCATTGCCAGCCCAGAGCAACTTGGATTCTAAACGAATTCCCCGGCGGAACCGCCGACCGGACTTACCAAGGCGTTCGGATAATCGTGGCGGTTACTGGAGCTTCCTCGGGTCGCCCGCCGACAGCCGCGAGGCATCGCGATGAAGCAGCATGAGCTGCTCGGCGTCCGATCTTCGGTCGTAGATCGGCTGCAGCGCACCGTCTTCCTCGAGTGCGAGAGCACCCGACAGATCGGGTGAAAGCACCGTCAGCTTCTGCTTGATGCCCACCAGTTCCTCCTCGCCGAGCGTCAGCCAGCTGTTGGCGCCGCAATAGCCGGCGAAGTCTTTGCTGGCGAGAACGCTGTGCGGATATTTCTTGGTCAGGGTCTGGAGGCGCTGGACCTCGTTTACAGCCGAGCCGAAGACAGAGAATGTGAGCCGGTCGGTAAGCCCGACATTGCCGAACATCACATTGCCGACATGCAGGCCGATACCAAATTTTATGTCGCCCAATCCCTGCTTCTTTCTGCGCTGATTGAGATCCATCATGCGCGCGCTGGCCTTGTGCGCTGCCGCAAGAGCAGCCTGGCAGGCGATCTCGGACTGCGAGCGGTGCCTTTCGCAGGGGTAGACGGCAATGAAGCCATCACCCAGGAAACTCATGATCTGCCCGCCTTTGCGATTGAAAGGTGCGGCAATGGCATCGAAAAACTGGTTCAGCGTATCGATATAGACTTCGCGGCCGGAGGTTTCGGCAAGTCTTGACGACCCGCGCATATCGCCCATGACCAGTGCGGCCCGGATCGTATCACCCTCGCCGCGCTTGATCTGGCCGTCGAGCACGCGCTTGCCGGCGTCGCCGCCGAGATAAGTGGTCATCATGTTGTCGGCGAGCTTGGTGAGTACCGCCATCTTGGTTGCGATAGCGAGATGGTTCTGGATGCGCAGCAGCGCCGAAATCATGCTGTCGCTGAAGCCTGCAGCACTGTCGGTGGACCAGGACCCCAACATGCCCTGACTGGTGTTGCCGTTGAAGGGATGGACGAAAGCCATGTAGTCGGTGACGCCCATAAGCTTGAGTTCATCGAAAACAGGAAACTCCGACGGCACCGACGTGTTGAACCGGCGCCGCAGATGGTCGAGCTTGTTGCTGAGCAGATGGTAGTATGGGCTGGTCAGGAATCTATCGGACTGCACGCCGCCCTCCTTGCGGAAGCCTTCCATTTCCATGCCCTGGCCGCGAAGCCAGGTGAAGCCAAGCGCGTCATAAAGCGGATGAAGCATCGAAAAGCTCAAATGCACCCGCTTCAGTGGCAGGCCGGCGGCAGCCAGCCGTTCACAAAAGCCCTTTACCAATGTTTCCAGGTCGTTGCCCGCCAGCGCCGATTGCGTCAGCCAATCGGCAACCTTATCCATAAGAATGGTGGAAATTTCTGCTTGCACTGTGCTCATACTATCTATCTCGAAACCCGTCGAAGACGAGCCATCTCCTTTGATCCGCCACACAATCGAAGTCAATGAAACCGGCTTCGGCGGCAAAAGCCGGCGAAGAATTTCCCGAATGACTGTCCTTGCAGGCAAGGAGCAGGCGTAAACTGCATCTATCACCTGCAGCATCATGTGGCGAGGCTGCCGGCGGAGTGCAATCCCGATCCTGACATCGGGCAAAGAATTCGCCGTCTCAGTCACCGTCAGGCCTTCACCACCGTCTCTCGGGCCAGCCCGAGGCGGCCAAAAACATTGCGTGTGTCGACGATCAGCGGCGCGTGATCAGCGATCGCCTGATAGTCGATCGCGTCGTGGTCGGTTGCCACGACGACAGCATCGAAATCCTTCAAGGCCGCCTCGGTCAATTCGACCGAGCGACGCCCCTTGATCGCCATATGCTCGCGTGTGGTCGGGATCTCTGTAACATGCGGATCGTGGAATTCCGCCTTGCCGCCCCACTCCTCGATGAGTTCGATGAGCCGCAATGAGGGGCTTTCGCGGATGTCGGGCACGTTCTTCTTATAGGCGAGCCCGATGATGAGAATGCGCGAGCGGCTGAGCGCCTTGCCGCAGCGCCGGTCCAGCGCCTTCGCCAGTTCATCGACCACATGACGCGGCATGGCCGTGTTGATCTCTGCCGCCAGCTCGATGAAGCGGGTCGGCAGTTCGTACTCGCGCGCCTTCCACGTCAGGTAGAAGGGATCGATCGGAACGCAGTGCCCCCCAAGTCCGGGGCCGGGATAGAAAGGCATGTAGCCGAAGGGCTTGCTCTTTGCCGCCTCGATCACCTCCCAGATGTCGATGCCCATCGCACCGAGCACGACCTTCAACTCGTTGACGAGGGCTATGTTGACCGAGCGGAAGATGTTCTCGGTCAGCTTGACCGCCTCGGCGGTCGCCGTGCTGGAAACCGGAACGACGGTCTTGACCACGCTTTGGTAGAAAGCCTTCACGAGCGTCGCCGCTTCAATGCCGTCGCCTGCCACGACCTTGGGGATCGTCGAGACCTCAAAGCTGCGGTTGCCGGGATCCTCGCGTTCGGGCGAGAAGCCGAGGAAGAAGTCTATCTTCGACTGCAAGCCGGTTTCTTCCAGTATCGGCTTGATCACGTCGTCGGTGGTGCCGGGATAGGTGGTCGATTCCAGCACGATCAGCTGGCCAAGGCGCAGATGCTTGGCGATCGTGCTTGCCGTGTTCCTGACAAAGGAGAGGTCCGGCTCGCGATGTTTCGTCAGCGGTGTCGGAACGCAGATGATGATGACATCGCAGACGGCCAGTTCGGCAAAATCCGCAGTGGCGCGGAACCGCCCGCTCGCCACATGGCCGGCAAGGGCTGTCGACGTCACTGCCTCAATGTAGGATTGGCCGTTGTTCAGGCTCTCGACCTTCCGCGCTTCGATGTCGAAGCCGGAAACCGGAAAGCCGGCGCGTGCGATCGCAACCGACAGCGGCAACCCGACATAGCCCAGTCCGATCACGCCGACTTGCGCGGCGCGCGTCGAAATCCGGTTCAGAAGACGGTCATATGTCGATCGTGAGGCGTCCAAAAATCTGCTTTCCCGTCAATTCGGACAGGCTATCCGCTCCCATGGCGAGGCTCACCGGGTGCCAACAACCATGGGCGAGGGCATATTGCGGAAAATCGATTTCCGCAAGCCGTCATCAGACCGGCGCCTTCGCCTTCAGGCTTGCGGCAGCCATCGCATAGCCGCCGGCGGCGCCATCGATGAAATGAACGTGATCGCGCTGTAGCGGCGAGATGACGAGGCATGTCATCAAGGCCGACTTCTGGCGGTGGAGGCCATACTTGCAGATGCCCGCCTCTTCCGCCTGCTTCAGCCGGTCCTCGATCCGGTGCAGCACATCCGCGTCGACGTCGATAGTCATCTTCAAGCCGTCGTCGAACTTCCGGAAATCCGAATTGCTGGCCACGTCGCGTTTGTAGATCTTCGGATCGAAGCCGCCGATCGTCCAGCCAAATCTATCGGTGACAGCCGTAAGCGTCATCAGGAACACGATCCACAGCTTCGACCGCCACCGCCATCCTGGCGGGGCCATGGCCCGAGCCTCGACATCGAGGCCGGCCGGCAGAAAACTGTAGTCCGGCCCGTTCACCGGCACCGGGTGGCCATCGCGCTCCTGCCTGCCGGCAAGGGCGATGATATCGGAAGCCAGAGATTGAAAGCCGCGCAAGTCGCGCGACGCCCCCGCTATGGCTATGACCGAGACGATTTCGCCATGCCGGGCTTCGATAGGGTTCCAGCGGCAGGAAAGGCCGGTCAGATCCGGCCGCGCGCCGGCCGGCGCAGGATCGATGCGGTAGCGCCCCGCTTTCATCTCAGCTTCCGCCCAACTGCCGCCACCGCCGGCGAACATGGCATAGAAGGCCGCTTCGGAGGCTTGGAACCTCGCCACGCGAACGTCGAGGCCATGCGCCCTTATGTCCTTTATCGGCACGATCGCGGCACGCAAGGTCAGGTCCAGTTCGTCCGCCACCCATCTCTGGACAGCCGCCAGCGCGTTGCGGGCGATCTCCAGCGCCGAGCCGGGAAACGCCACGAGCGCGCCGTCGCCGCCGAAGACAAAGGGAAAATCTTGCCGACCCAGCGCGTTGAGCAGCGCCGAAATAACGCTGGCGCCGGCCATGTTGACGGTTTTATAGCGCCCTGCCTCGATCGCCTTGGTCGAGCCGACGATGTCGGCGGTGGCCAGCGCCCAGCCATCGGGGAGGGGCCGATAGTTATCGATGTCGGCAACGCTTTCGAACTTTGCGAAGACCGGCAAAGAAGCGACAAACGGGTCGGGCGCGGCAGCTGTTTCCATGACCATCAGATAGCACATTCCACGGCTTGAAGGTGAAGTCGATCACGCTTGGAAATTGACTTGCGCAGGCTTTCCGATGATAGGGTCCGGCAATGCGAATTGCCTTCTATGCGCCGCTAAAGTCACCCAATCATCCCGTTGTCTCCGGCGATCGCCAGATGGCGCGGATGCTGGTCAGAGCGCTGGAGCATGGCGGGCATAGCGTCGAACTGGCATCTGAATTGCGCTTCTATCTACGCCAACCGGAGCCGAAAAGTTTCGATGCGCTCAAGATCGAGGCCCAAGAGGAAGCCGCGCGGCTGACAGAGCTTTGGCATCGTGACGGCAAGCCCGATCTCTGGTTCTCCTATCATCCCTATTACAAGGCGCCCGACCTGATCGGGCCCGAGCTGGCGTCGGCCTTTGGTGTCCCCTATGTGACAGCGGAAGCCTCCTATTCGAGGCGGCGCAACGTCGGTTTGTGGGCCGATAGCCAAGCGTTGGTGGTGCGAGCCATCGAACAGGCAGCGCTGAACATCTGCTTCACGCAAAGGGATCGCCAGGGACTGACGGACGCTGCTCCCGACGCAGCTTTCGGTATGCTTTCGCCCTTCATCGACACATCGGCATTCAAGGAAATGCCGGCACGAGGTTGTCCGACGCGCCTCGTTACCGTCGCCATGATGCGCCCGGGCGACAAAGTCGAAAGCTATCGCATGCTGGCGCAAGCGCTCGGTTCGATCTGCCATCTGCCCTGGACCATGTCGGTCGTCGGCGACGGGCCTGCCCATGACGAGGTCAAGGCGCAATTCGCCGGCTTGCCCGCCGACCGTATCGAATGGCTCGGCGCGATTGAGCCAGCCGCCGTGCCGGACGTCCTCTACACCGGCGGAATTTACGTCTGGCCGGGTTACGGCGAGGCCTATGGCGTTGCCTATCTTGAAGCACAGGCCGCCGGCCTTCCGGTGGTGGCTCAGGACATCGCCGGCGTGCCGGAGGTCGTGCGCGATGGCCAGACCGGGTTTCTCACCCCGCCGGGCGATGTGGCGGCGTTTGCTTCCGCCATTGAAAGGCTTCTGGCCCGTAACGACGAAAGAACCATAATGGCCGTGGAAGCCAGACGTTTCGTCCTCGACGAACGTTCCCTCGGTGGCGCAGCGGCGCGTCTGGCCGCACTTTTTGCGAAGATTCGAGTCTCATGACATCCGATCTCATCTGGCAGCCCTTGGTGGAAGAACTGGCGCGCCGCCAACGGGCGGGCCGCAAGGCAGAGTTCTGGCTGCGTGACGATGACGCCGTGGATCCGACGCCTGCGCTTGATCGGCTGCTCGACCTCACCGGTGAATTCGCGGTGCCGGTCACTCTGGCCGTCATTCCGGCCCGTACCGACGGGAAGCTTGTCGCACGGCTTGACGAGGCGCCGCATGCCACGGTCGCCATCCATGGCTGGGCGCACCGAAATCATGCGCCCGAGGACCAGAAAAAGCAGGAGCTCGGCGCGCATCGGCCACGCGAGGCCGTGCTCGATGATCTGGCTCGCGGGCTGTCGCACGTAACCGGCCTGCATGGCGCACGTGCCGTTCCTATGCTGGTGCCACCCTGGAACAGGATCGACGCCGGCTTGGTATCCGACCTTGGATCGATAGGATTTGCGGCATTGTCGGTCTATGGGCCGCCGAAGCCGGCGTCCCTGGCGGTCATCAACAGCAATGTCGACATCATGGATTGGCACGGCACGCGCGGTTGCCGCGATCATGGCCTGTTGGTTCAGGCTATCATCGCGCATTTGCAGCACGCATTCGACGGGGGCGAGCCGGTCGGCCTGCTCACCCACCATCTCGTACATGATGAATCGGCCTGGCTTTTCCTCGAACGGCTGTTCACAGTCACCGCACAGATTGAAGCCTGCGCATGGCTTCCGATCAGGACATTCATTGATCGTGCGCAGCGCCGCTAGAGCAATTCCAGGAAGCACGTAGCGCTTTCCCTGGGGAATGGAAAAATAGCTCAGCGCTTTTTGTGCAATGAGACCGGAAATTTGAGCGTCTGGCCATCCCACGCGGCAAAAGCGCCGGCAAACCTGTCCTTGGCCAGTTTCTCCATCTCGTCCAGTTGCTCGTCGGTGCGTGTCGGATCGTGGTGAAACAGCGCGAGCCCCCGCGCACCGGCCGCCTCACAAAGCTTGACGCCCTGTTGCCATGTCGAGTGGCCGTTACCGCGGCGCCGTTCCATTTCCTTCTCGGTGTAGGTGCAATCGTAGATGACGAGGTCGGCATCTTCGATCAGGCCGAGCACCGACTGATCGAGTTTGTCCGGCTCGTGCTCGGTGTCCGTGATCACCGCCACGACGCGGCCGCCCCATTCGACCCGGTAGCCTATGCAACCACCCGGATGGGTGAGACTGCCGGTCCGAACCACCACGCCTTCGCGCGGCCGAAGCACGTCTCCGGACACGAAATCGCGGCAGTCGAGCTTGGCCTTGCAGACGTCCATTTTCACCGGAAACCAGGGCGGCCGTATGAACTCATCGATCATCTGCCGGGTCGTCATGCGTCCTGCAAGATGCCCGGACCAAAGCGTAAACTTGACGCTTGGGTCAAAGATCGGCGCAAAAGCCGGCAGCCCGATGATGTGATCGTAATGACAATGGGTGAAAAGCAGGTCGAAATCGGTCACATCCGACGCCTGAAGCGCCCTGCCGGCAGGCCGTAGGCCAGAGCCCGCGTCGAACAGAAGCGTATGCTTGCCGCATCGCATCTCGATGCAGATTGTGTTGCCGCCATAGCGAGCGAATTCTGGCCCGGATACCGCGATGCTGCCGCGCACGCCCCAAAATCTGACCAGGAAAAAATCGTCGTCCATACTACTTTTCGCCCATCGTAGCTCTAGGCGGTTCGTGCGTCGATCAGATCCGCGGTCGTATGGCTTAGCCGATCGGCAAGAACCCGCAATATCTCGATGGTCATTTCCGGGAACTCCTTCATAAGCCTTAGGAAATGATCCTTGCGGATTCTCAAGACCTCCAGATCACTTGCCGCTCTGACGGTGGCAGTGCGGGAGCTGTTGCACAATATGGCGATCTCGCCAACGATCGAATTTGGCAGCAGTTCGGCAACTTTTATCTGCCCGCTGTCGGAATCGACCAAAATATCCGCCCTGCCCGAAAGGATGACATAGGCGGCGTCTGCCTCGTCGCCCTGCCGGAAAAGAATCTGGCCGGCGCTGTAGTTCACGCGATCGGATGTGAACGCAAGCAGCTTGAGCTTTGCCGGCTCGATGCCAGAGAACAAGGGAACGCGTTGCAGCATTCCAACTTCATCCTTGAGCAGCATTGTCGCAAACCTTCCTAAATTCGCGTCTGCCAGACTATGACAGAAGTTCCTTGAAGATACCGTTCTCTGCCAAAAGTGTCTCGTGTGTACCGTCTTCCACCAGTTGACCCGAGTCAAAGACGATAACGCGATCGAACATCATCGCCATTGCCGGACTCGTCACGACCCACACAATCGCCGGCGAATGGCCGTCGCGTCTGGCTTCCTCGAGCACGTTTCGCAGCACCTTGTCCTGAATGCGCTGGTCGAGCGCCGACAGCGGCCGGTTGAGAATGAGAAAATCGGGACGCTTGAGCAGGGCCCGGGCAACATCGAGCTTTTGTCGCTGTCCACCGGTCAGCCGCCTGCCGCCGGCGCCGACGTTGAAGTCCAGGCCGACATCCAGAAGCTCGGCATAAAGCCCCAGTTCGTCAAGAATTTCATAGACGATGGAGCGTATCCGGTCCGGCGCGTCGGGATGGTTGTTGCCAACACGCCCGAACAGGACATTGTCCATGACGGTGGCCGCGGCGATGTATTTGGCAGGATCATACCGTTCGATCGCGTTTTGCAGCTCGGGCGGCAGGTTTTCATAGAACTGGTTGCGTGCGGCGACGATCTTGCTCATCAACTCGTCGGTCAGCAGGCCGAAGCGGTGCCGGGGCTCGATATAGGCAAAGCTCAAGGTGATGATCATGGCGCGGTCGGCCTCCGAAACCGCCTCGTAGGGACGGTTCTTGAGCCGCTGCAGTAAGGTCTCGTAGGCGGGGATCTCCTCGGCGCTCATGAAGGCGAGCTGCTGGAAGAACTGGTGATCGGGCGGCAGGTCGGCAAACAGCTCGATCGCCTGTTCGGCGATCTCCATGCCCATTTCGTAGAGCGTGCGGTCAAGGCCGGCTTGCTTCAGCACGGAAGCAAAATAGGGATTGGCCGCCAGAGCCTTGTCGGCCAGTTCGGGGCCGGCGGCAGCACCGAAAAGCAGGTTCTGACCGATCGTCGCTTCCGTGTTGTAAGCGCCCGGCTCGAAAGGAACCACCAGTTCGCGCAGCCCTTCCTGTTCCAGCCTGGTTCGCAGCGCCGCACGCAGTTCGACGATCCGCCCGGCAAGCTTCGTGTGACGTGTGAGGTCGGCCGAAGAGCGCAAGCCAAGATCCAGAATGTCGCGCGACAGAAGAACCGCGTCGAGCACCCGGCGCACCGCTTCAAAGAGGTCGTGCGGGCCGGTAGCACCGGCGGAAGCATAGTCGATCCAGTCGCTGTGGATATCGAAATCCGGATTGCCCGACCGGCGCGCCTCGTCGATGTTCCAGCGCTGCTGGTCTGCCGCGGCGCCGTCATAAGTCACCGATGTCAGCGGTGCATGCTTCAACCCGTAGAGCAGGTTATCGCGCAGGCTTGCGTGGAACAGGAAAACATCCGACGAGGCGTAGGACATGCGCCGGCCGGTCACTGCTTCGGGGAGTTCAAGCAGGTCATCGGCGCCCGAAGCGACCTTTCCGCTTTCCGGCCAGTTCAGCCGCGCGAAGGCTTCTGCTAGCGCCTCCGCTCCACCTGTTGGGGTGCTGACCAGCGCCACCGTCTCAGCCGGCTTGACCTGCATGGAGATACGGTTGAGGAGCATTGCACCACCATCGTCTGCGATGGACAGACCGACCGCCGACAGCGGGTTTGTCATCGGACCGGGATCGTCGATCGTTAGTGCTCCGATCCCCGGCGCAATGATATCCTCGACGGTGAACTGTTCAACGACCTGCTGATATTTGACCTGGACATCCTGCCGATCCTGATCCCAGTCGATCAGTTCCTTCATCGGTCCGGGCAGGTCCTTGTAGGCGCCGATCACGGCCACGAGCTGGCCGACGTCCAGCCGGCCCCCGATGACCAGATACCCGCCGATCATGTAGAACAGAAAGGGTGTGAGCTGCGCGAGAAAATTGTTGAGGAACTTTACCATGAATTTCCATTGGTAAAGATCGAAGCGGATCTTGAAGATGAGCCCGAGCCGGGCAGCTATGTCGGCGCGCTCGTAGTTTGACGTGTCGTGGACGTGAACCGCGCCGATGCCGTCGACGATTTCGCCAACCCGGCCCGAAAGCGCGCGCGCCGTCAATTGCCGTTGGCGCCCGAGCACGAGCAGCCGCCGCCGCATTCGCGGGATGAGCACGATCTGGATCACCACGATCACGACCGCTATCATTCCAAGCCAGACGTTCTGGACCATGATGAACAGCATGGCTGTCAGCGCCTGGCCGCCGAGCAGCACCGGCTGCAGAAATGCATCGCCGATGAAGCCGCCCAGCGGCTCCACCTCGTCCTTCACCATGGTCGCCACTTCGGCGGATTTCACCCGCTTGAAGTAAATCGGCGGAAAACGCAGCACACGATCGATCAGATCGAAGCGGATACGCCGCAGCATGCGTTCGCCGAGGCGGCCCTTGTAGGTGTTGATGTAGAGTTTGAACAGGCCGTTGATGACGACCAGCAGCAGGAACACGAGGCTCAGGGCAAGCAGCGTCGCCGTGCGGTCGAGCTGAAAGCCGGAGAAGAACTGGACCTCGCCAATGAACGGCAGGTTATAGTGCAGCCTCATGAAGGGCAGGGTCGCGCCGGGTTGCTCGAACCCCTTGCCCTGGATCGGGCCGTTGACGATCAGCTTCGGCAGGTCGAAGGACATGAAATACGGGATCATCGAAAGCAGGACGATCATCAATATCCAGATCTGCTGCTTCCTAGTGTGCTTCCAGATATAGTGGGCTAGGCTGGGTTCCATATGCGACTGTGGACCCTTCAGCTGGAAGGATGCAGGATGGAGAGGCACCTGCTGGCGAATGGTGTATCGGCGATTTCTTCGTCGCCGGCGACAAGCTCGAAGCTGCAGTGCATGGAGGACGCCGACGGTCCGGACAGATGCAACCGGCACTCTCCGGCACCGGGCAATGGAGAAGCGGCTAGCAGCATATTCATGTCCGTGGATCAACAGCCTTGCTGGGGCAAGATTGCGTTGTGTCGCCCGAAATCCCACCATACAAGACGAATATGATGGATGTCACGCAACCACGCAATGCCGGCATGGACGGGCACGAGCAAGCCCTGGACCTCACGCGGGGAATTGCTGCCTATGTCAACCACCCTCTCGTGGCCGGGCTGGCGCGCGTCATCGCCAAGCATCCGCAGGCCGATATCGCCAACGCCTTCAACCACAAGCAGGTCGCCTGCAAGATGTGGGCGCTCGACAAGCTGTTCGAAAGCAACGGCGGCCGGTTCGGGCGCATATGGGTTCTGGGCGGATGGTACGGCGTATTGCCGGCAATGCTTTTCAACGACGCCCGTTTCGACATCGCGGCGATCGACAGCATCGACATCGATCCTGAAGTCGGGCCGGTCGCCCGGACCCTCAACCGGGAAGCAGGCGACCGCTTCCGGGCGCTGACGGAAGATATGTACGCACTCGACTATGCGGCCGGGCGGCCCGACCTAGTGGTCAATACGAGCTGCGAACACATAGCCGACCTGGGTGCCTGGCTTGCCCTGCTTCCGCGGGGCACGAATGTGCTACTGCAATCGAACGATTACTTCAGCGAGCCGACGCACATCAACTGCGTGGCTTCGCTTGCAGCCTTCGAAGCGATGGCGGCGCTACGGGAGATCAGGTTCTCCGGCGAACTGCCGACAAAAAAATATACGCGCTTCATGCTGATTGGAACTGTCTGAAGCGCGTTGCGCGAATCCAACCGAGATGCGACCTGCGCTAATGCATGTCGCCCAAAAGTGGCCCCGGTTTTGGGAGATCGACATGCATAAAGACAAAGACCTAAAGCGCGTCGCCTGAATCCGTTCAAACGCGACGCGCTTTAGGATTTCGAGGACCAGGTTCGATGGCGCTCGCGCAGGATTTGCGCCGAGTGACGGGCGCCTTCCAGATCGAGACGATGCGCGGCTGGCGTCGGTCCCGCAAGCGCCTGTTCGATCGCTTGCGCCAGACCTTCAGGCGTCAGGTCCTTTTCCATCCGCACCGTTGCAAGACCGAGCTCTTCGAGCATCAGGGCGCGAACCGTCTGTTCCGTTTCCCCGCCGGCTGCAAAGGGAACGAGCAGCGAGCGACAGCGCGCGCGCAGGACATCGCAGACCGTGTTGTAACCCGCCTGCGAGACCGACAGGCGGGCGCCGGCCAGCAAGCTGGCGAAATCCTCGCGAAACCGGAAGATGGACAGGCCCGGCGTGGCATCGCCTGAAATCGCGTCAAACTCGTCCTTCGGCAGGTTTGGGCCGGTGATCAGACACCATTTCCAGGCGTTGTCGGCATTCCGCGCTGCTGCGACGGTGGACCGGACAAGGTTCTTTCCGGCGGCCCCGCCGCCAACCGACACCACAACGTCGAAACGCTCGGAGGCCGCAGGCGCTGGTGGCGCGGCAACGAGCCCTGTGTACGCAACCTCGGCCCTGATCGCTCCCGCCAGTGGAAATGTCTTGTCGATGGTTGCGAAAGCCGGATCGCCATGGACCATGACAAGGTCAAAATGCCTGTTGACGAGATCGACCGTTTCCTCGTTTCGGCCCGGCTTGACGCGCTCCTGAAGGATATCACGGACGGACGTCACCAGCAGCGGTCTGGGCGACGCCGCGTCGATGGCCTCGATCAGCGGCAAGAGTTCGAAACGCATCTGCCGGCGTCCAAATGGAAACGCCTCGACAATGACGATATCAGGCCTGCGATCCCGGAATGCCTGCAGCAGCATCTCTGAACGCCGTTTCTTGAAATCATCGTCGATGGGCTTGCCCTGCAGGTCGACAAGTCCGGAAAATCCTTCATCACTGGAGGTGACAGGTGGCAGGGTTACGGATATTGCCCCCAATCCCGGAAACCCCGCGACCGGCGCTCCGCCAGTGACGACGGTTACGTCAAACCCGTCATCGACCAGAGCTGCCGCGACGCGGCTGGAGCGCGCGAGATGGCCGATGCCGAGCAGGTGCTGGACATAGAAGAAAGCGCGCAGCCGCTTCATTCGGCGGCCCGCCACTCCCGTTCGAACAGCTCCTTGAGCTGTCCAATGCTTGCCATATGATCGAAATTGCCGCGCACGCGCGCCTCTGCGGCGTCGCCGAGGCGGGCACGCAGCAGGGGATCACGGATCAGGCGCTCCAGCGCCCGTGCCAGGGCGATTGGGTTTTCCGTCGGAACCAGCAGCCCGGTTTCATCCGGCGATAAAAGCTCCGGCACGCCGGAAATATCGGTCGACACGCAGGCAAGCCGCTGGCTGGCCGCCTCCACCAGAACATTCGGAAGACCGTCCCGGTCGCCATTTGCGGTGATCCTGCAGGCCAGGGCGAAGATGTCGGCACGGCGGTAGTGCTCGAGCACCTCCTCCTGCGCGAGAGCGCCTTTCCAAGAGACGCGACCATCCAGTCCGAGCTTTTGCGCCAGCGCCTTGAGCCGTTCCAGTTCCTCGCCGCCGCCAATATGCTCGAAACGCCACGCCAAATCACCTGGCAAGAGGGCAAGGGCCTCCAGCAAGGTATCGTAACCTTTCTTTGCAACGGCGCGCCCGACACTCAGAACGATGACCGGTTCGTCCGGCGCCGAGCCGTCATGCTGTTTTCGTGCCTCGCCGGAAATGCCGAAGCGATCAAGGTCGAGCCCATGATAGCTCAGATGCACAGACGAGTTGCCGTTAGCGAGTTTTTTCAGACGGTCGAAGCCGGTTTTCGTGCAAGTGACCGTCCAGCGCGCCGAGGCAAGCTTGCCAGCCAGATCCCAGTCCGCCGAAGTCCAGATGTCCTTGGCATGGGCCGAGCAGCTCCAGGGCAGGCCACGAAGCTGGCTGGCATAGCGCGTCACCGATGCCGGCGTGTGCGCGAAATGTGCATGCAGCCAGCCCGCATCTTCCGGCCATTCGGCCGCCAGCACGAGCGCTTGCCCGAAGCGGCGCACGCGATTGCGCGTAAAGTCGCGGGGGATATCGGCCGCCAGCGATCCGAGCGCGCGCCAGAAGCCCGGCCGCGGCAGACAAGCAAACAGCGAGCGAACCACGCGCAGCGGCTCTTCATGCAGATATTCCGGCAGATAATGGACGGGCGCTTTGATCTCGTCATGCACGGGGTGGCGTTTTGCGTCGGTCGGCCGCCTGAGCGCGAAGAGTATCAGATCGAACCCCGCACGCTCCAGACCGAGCAGTTCCTGCGCGATGAAGGTTTCCGACAGCCGCGGATAGCCCTTCAGAACCACGACGATCTTGCGACGTTGCAACTCAGTTCATTCCCTCAATGACCGAAAGGTGATGGCCGGCCCGCCGGTCGAGCAGTTCCGCGACGATTTCGGAAATATGAGGCAGCCCTTCCAGCGTCAGGTGCGGATTGCTCTGTGATGGGCGGGGCCGGTCCGGCAGCGCCACCAGTGCATCGGCAAACCGCTGGGAATCCTTGGCTTCTTCCGGCAAAAGCATCTCGATGAGGCCGAGCTCGGCTGCGCGCCGTGCGCGGATCAGTTGTTCCTCGCGGGGTTCGACGCGCGGCACGATCAGCGCCGGCTTGTCGAAAGACAGTATCTCGCAATAGGTGTTGTAACCGCCCATCGCCACAACCGCCTTGGCGCCGGCAATCAGCTCTTCCATGCGGTTGTCGAACTCGATGATCTTGATATAGGGAATCTTGGACCCCTTCTTGAGCAGTTTGTTGCGCTTGCGCGCTGGCATGTAAGGCCCAAGCACGATCAGCGCCCTATGCTGCAACTGCGGATCCTGCTGATAGGCATCGATGACGTCGTGGATCAGTTCGGCGCCGTCACCACCGCCACCGGTGGTAACGAGGATATAGTCGCCCTCGGGCCGGTGGCCGGGCAACTCGTTCTTCTGCAGGCTCCGTTGCAGGAAACCGACAAACTTCATCTTTGCCCTGACAGCCGGCGGCACATCCAGGCCGGTCAACGGATCGTAGAAATCCGGCGGACCATAGGCCCAGACCTTGTCGTAGAACAGGCCTATCTTGCGCATCACATCCCTGCGTGCCCACTCTGCTTCGAGCAGATGCGGCGCGTCCATCACCTCGCGCAGGCCAAGCACGAGCGTGGTGCCCCGCGTCTTGAGGTAGGACAGCGTGTCCTCGATCTCACCGCGCAGGCCGAGCGGCTCCTTGTCGACGATGAAGATATCCGGCCTGAAGGTCTCGGCTGTGTGGCGGATGATCGACTGGCGCATCCTTAGCGTCTCATGCAGATCGATATCCTTTTCCAGCGAGGTGTATTCGCCGTTGCGCAACTTGATGACGCTGGGGATCTTCACGAAGTCGACACGGGCGCGGTAGTCAAAGGCGCCAGCAATAGGCGCACCCGAGATGATAAGCACCTGAAGTCCGCGAAAATCCTCGACCAGCGAATGCGCGATCGTCCGGCAGCGCTGCAAGTGGCCGAGCCCGAACGTGTCGTGGCTGTACATGAGAATTCGAGCGTTTTGTACGTGCTGTGTCATTGTTGAACGTCTCTTAGAATTCTCGCATTGAGGACCGTGAGCGACCCGCAGGCTTCGAAACCATCATCGGTCTACCGACCTGTTTTGAAACATGATGGCGCAATTTTCAATTTGTATTACCCAAGGGGTCCAAGGATGACGCACTTCTTGATCGTGCCTTCAGGCTGATCGTCGTCCGCTATACGACGTTCGACGATGTCGTCCAAAGCTTATTAATCACTCCAAAGGTCGGGCAATCCGAGCCGCCGCGTGCCAACGCCTCGTGGCTGAAAGTGGCGCCAGCTATCACCAATTCGAAGGTATCCTGTGGAATGCCTGTCAGATAAGCTTTCTGATTACCTGAGCCCGAAACTGGATGGAATGGCGAATATCGCCTCTGCAGGAGCGGGCCGAGACTCCCTATTATTGCTTTGGGATGGATCGAAGGGCAAAGCGGTGTCCAAAAGATCGGCGGAAGCCATCCCCCTTGATTCCAATTAACTCCTGTCTCTCCGAACTCCATTGGTTTCAGAGCGGTGAGGGCGAATTCCGCTATCCTGCCAATATACCAAATTGCTTGATCGGCATAAAGGACAAGGTCGTCGGGCTTCGCACCGCGCTTATTGTTGTAGAAACCATTTCGGGCGCCATTGCTCTCGGTCTTGGAGGACCAAAGGTGCTGCCCGTCAATCTCTTGACGAGCGGTCTGACTATGATTCACCCACCAGAACTCAGCCATCTATCACCCAAGCTAGCCGGAAATTCGGCAGGAATCGAGTGGGCCCGCGCTGACAACACACCGCTTGCGGCAGGGTATGTGCAACACCGGTCGCTTGTCGATCGCTATGGCCTCTGGCTAATGCCTTGGCTGGGGCGGTAACGGTACTTTTTGAGACGGCCTGAGCGCGCCATCGAACGTCGCGAGGTGCAAAAATCGGCCGATTGGTCCCAATAGTCGGCGAAACCTCAAGATACTTCTTACGGCGATTTTCCCTTTAAAATCAAAAGTGTAACATTTTGACGGTCTCGATGTCGGAATTTGCGCTACGCCGAGAAATATTTGAGAATGATTTCAATGATTTATAAGATGTTTGAACAATCGAGTGGGAGTGATTCAGACCCATCCAAACGCCGCCGAAAACACGCCGGTCTGCGGCGTAACGTACTGGAGACAAAAATAAATCCGCCCAGGGACAATCGGTGCGCAGAGATTGGCTTTGACGGTCCGCCTGACGGACCTTGCGCATATTGCCCACTCGAATTTTTCCAAATACCGTCAGAGCCAGTGAGGCTCGTGACGGTATTTTTTGCCTCGCGTCAAATGCGGGTGCTTTCGATGACTCCCGCCAAGCAATCGCCTGCTTGGGTACCGGCGATACCTAAATCGCGCACGCTATCCATATGGTTCCGATCGCTCAGAGACACCTCGCTGACCGCGAGCCCCCGCGCACGCAGTCTCGCCGAGAACTCGGCGGCCTGGTGGTGAAAAGGTGGCGTTTCCTGCTCCCCGACGAGAATGGTCACTGTCGTCTCAGGTTCATGCCGCCGCGTCATCGGGGTGAAGGCGTCAGCCTCCTCGTCGGTGATGCCGATCAGCGGCTCAAGGAAGGATCCCTGCAGCGGCTTCAGGTCGTAGAGCCCACCCAGCAGCAGCGCGGCCTGGATGCGTGACGGTGCTGGTGTCTGCTCGAACAGGAATGTGGCAAGGTGCGCGCCGGCCGAATGGCCACTGACGCTCAGCCGGCCGGGATCGCCGCCATGGCCGGCGATGTTGTCCACCACCCATTGTTTGGCGCGCCGGACCTGCTCGATGATCTCCGCCATCCTGACTTCAGGCATCAGTGCATAATCGACGATGACCGCAATCGCGCCGGCTCTGGTGATGGTGTCCGCGATATAGGAATAGTCGCTTCTTGAAAACATGCGCCAGTAGCCGCCATGGACAAAGATGTGCACTGGAAGGCCGCTACGTCTTCCCTGCGGAAAGAACAGGTCGAGCCTCTCGGCTTTGCCTTGACCGTAGGGAATATCAGCAACCATGGGCAGCGTTGCCCGGGTCGTGGCACTGCGCGCCACGATATCGGCCACGATGTCATCGAAGTCGGCAACATGGTCGCGGGTGCGGAAGGGGTCTTTCGACATGGGTGCCCGATCAGAAGGTGACGGCGATATATTTCGCCTCCATGAACTCGGCGATGCCGTGATGCTGGCCGCCTTCGCGGCCAAGGCCGCTTTGCTTGACGCCGCCGAAGGGCGCCGCTGGATCAGACATGAGTCCCCGGTTGAGGCCTATCATACCGGCCTCGATTCCCGATGCCACACGCATGCCCCGCCCCACGTCGCGCGTATAGATATAGGCGGCAAGGCCATATTCCGTGTCATTGGCATATTCGATGGCCTCCTCCTCGGTTTCGAACCTGGTGATGGGCGCCACCGGCCCGAA
This sequence comes from Mesorhizobium loti, assembly GCA_014189435.1. Classification (NCBI taxonomy): domain Bacteria; kingdom Pseudomonadati; phylum Pseudomonadota; class Alphaproteobacteria; order Hyphomicrobiales; family Phyllobacteriaceae; genus Mesorhizobium; species Mesorhizobium loti. Next base: position 4,509,043 of record CP050293.1, on the reverse strand, counting down.
GATCTCCTCATGCGCCATGTCGGCTTGGGGCGATACCTCCGAAAGCACCGTCGGCGGATAGAAAAAGCCTTCGCTGTCAGAAGTCGAGCCGCCGCAAAGTACCTTGGCTCCCCGCGACACCGCGTCTTTGACGAGGCGGTCGATCTTGTCGACAGCCTTTTTGGTGATCATCGGTCCGCACTCTGTGTCGGCATTCGTGCCGGCTCCCACCTTGAGCGCCGCCATACGCTTGCTGAGCCCTTCAGCGAAGGCATCGTGGATGCCTGACTGCACATAGAGGCGGTTGGCGGCGGTGCACGCTTCGCCGGCATTGCGCATCTTGGCGATCATGGCGCCATCGAGCGCGGCATCGAGATCGGCATCGTCGAAGACGACGAACGGCGCATTGCCGCCGAGCTCCATCGAACAGGAGATTACATGCCTGGCGGCCTCGCCGAGCAAGGTTCGGCCGACTCCAGTTGAGCCGGTGAAGGAGAGCTTCCTGACACGCGGATCGGCCAGCATGGCCGAGGTCAACGGGCCGGGATTGGTCGTGGTGATCACATTGACGACGCCGGCCGGCACGCCGGCGTCGCTGTAGAGCGCCGCCAGCGCGAAGGCAGTCAGCGGCGTTTCGCTGGCCGGTTTCAGGATGACCGTACAGCCCGCCGCCAACGCCGGCGCGATTTTCCGGGTCGCCATCGCGGCGGGAAAGTTCCAAGGCGTGATCAGCACGCAAATGCCGATTGGCTCATAGTCGACCACGATCCTGTTGGTGCCGGATGGCGCTGTGCCGAATTCTCCGGTGATCCGGACCGCCTCTTCGGCATTCCAGCGGAAGAACTCAGCCGCATAAGCCACCTCGCCACGCGCGTCGCGCAGCGCCTTGCCATTCTCCAGCGAGATCAGCATGGCGAGCGTTTCGGACCGTTCGACCATCAGCTCAAAACAGCGCCGAAGGATTTCCGAGCGTTTGCGCGGCGCCGTCTCCCGCCATCCTTTGGCCGCCTTGGCCGCGGCCTCGACGGCAGCGATGGCGTCCTCGAGCGTCGCATCGGGAACCGCGGCGATCACCGACCCTGAGGAGGGATCGACGACATCGATGAGCCGGCCATCCGAGGACGGTCGCCAGATGCCGTCGATATAGAGCCCGTGTGAAAAGCCGCGCACGTCATAGCCGTCCTGGTCGAGTTGCTGAGCGTTCAAATTCATCGCTTTGTTCCGTTTTTCACATAACGCATGCGGCGAGGTCGCCGTCATGGGCTGCCTGGACAAGGCGTCGCATGGTGGCGAGATCGAAGGGGCGCGGGTTGTTCTTGATGAGGCGGTCGATGCCGAGCGCTTGCTCGGCGGTCCAGTCAAGCTTGTCGGCGGGGAGGCCGAGATCCGCCAGCGTTGGCGTGATGCCGATCGCCGCGAACAGCCGCCTGATCTCTTCGATGGTGGCGGCTGCCATCTCGTTGGCGCTTTGCCCCTTGGTCGCAAGGCCAAGTGCCATACCGATCTCGCCCATTTCGGCGGCGGCCACGCGACTGTTATAGGTCATGACGTAAGGCATCATTGTCGCCACGCCCAAACCATGGGCCGTGTGGGTAAGGGCGCCGGCCGGATATTGCACGGCATGCGCCGCGGCCGTTCCGGCCGTCCCAAAGGCGCAGCCCGCTGCCAGCGCGCCCATCATGACATCGGCACGCGCATCGGCGTCGGTGCCGTCGGTGCAGGCTTTCTCCAGGCTCCGACCAAGCAGCTTTATCGCCAGCAACGCAAAATGGTCGGTGAGCGCAGTCTTTCCAATGAAGACGTGTTGTTGCGGCAGGTTCGGGTCTTCTCCGCGCCGCATGGCGGTGAAAGCCTCGATGGCATGCGTCAAGGCGTCGGCGCCGGCGATCGCGGTCAAGCCGGGCGGACAGGTCATCGTCAGTTCGGGATCGCAGACAGCGACAGCGGCGATGAGGTAAGGGCTCGATATGCCGACTTTAAGCGTCCGGTCTGGATCGGAAATAACCGCGACCGGCGTCACCTCGGAACCGGTGCCGGCCGTGGTGGGCACGGCGATCAGCGGCAGCGTCGGGCCCGGCACCTTGAACTCCCCGTAATAGTCCTGGAGCTTGCCGCCATGGCTGAGCAGCAAGGTGGCGCATTTGGCGAAATCAAGACAGCTGCCACCGCCGATGCCGATTACCATGTCCGGCTTGAACCCCTTCGCTTCCTCGACGCAGATGCCGACCGTGTCACGCGGCACGTCGGGCAGGACGCGGTCATGCACCAGCACCTCGATCGAGGCTGACTGAAGGGACTTGATGATCTCCGCGAACACCGCGGTGCCGGCGAAACGCTCATCGGTGCAAACCAGAGCGCGCCGACCGAATCGGTCGGCCACCGTCGGCAGCACGTGACGCTGCCCCTTCCCGAAAAGGATTTCACGCGGCAACCGCAGGGCGGCGAAGAGGGTCATGATGTTCGGGTCCTTTGACGGCGGCTGAACTGGAAACGAAGGGTATCTTTTGCTCTAAAACGTATCCGCTTTAAAATCGTATAGGATATAGGATTGCATCGACGGAACCATCGTGTTAGCAGTCCTCACTGTCAAGAGGCAAAAGATGCAGACCGCAAACTTACCCGATACGAGTGATGTCACCCTTGGCGCTGGTCGCATCCAGCGCGCCAACAGCCTTGTCGAGGATGTCTATGAAGCCATCTTCGCGCAGTTGATGGCGTTGAAGATCGCGCCAGGCTCACGCATTACAGTCGACAGCCTGGTCAAGGAATTCAACGTATCGCACACGCCGATCCGCGAGGCGTTGGGCCGACTCGAAGGCGAAGGCCTGGTGCTCAAGACGCATCTGATCGGTTATCGTGCCGCGCCCCAGATCACCCGGCGCCGTTTCGACGAATTGTACGAGATGCGTCTGCTGCTCGAACCGCATGGCGCGGCAAAGGCCGCCGCAGCCATGGACGAGGCCAAGCTCAATCTGTTGCTCGAAGCCGCCGGCGTGATGTCGCGCCGCGAAGGCAAGGACGACCGCGTACGCTATTCGAACTTCGCCAGGCAGGACGCGATCTTCCACGACAAGATCATGGAGTTCTCCCAAAACGAACTTATCCGCGAGACGTTGAGCCACCAGCATACGCACTTCCATATCTTCCGCCTGATGTACCATGCCCGCGTGACCGAGGAGGCGCTCGACGAACACGAGGCGATCCTCGCCGCGTTCGGCGCGGCCGATCCCGATGCCGCCGAAAAGGCGATGCGCATCCACATAGAGCACTCGCGCGATCGCCTGCTGCCGGCATTCGATTGAGGTCGAAACCCATGTCCATTGCCGCGAATATCGCCGGGGAGGGCGGAAGCACGTTGTCCAGCGATGCGCCGGGTTCGCTCGAACCGGTGCTGCGCGCCCAGGGCTTGTCCAAGCAGTATGGCCCGGTGACGGTGTTGTCGGATGTCACGATCGAGGTCCTGCCCGGTGAGGTCCACGCCATTATCGGCGAGAACGGCGCCGGCAAGTCGACACTGATGCGGCTGCTGTCCGGCTATGTCGAACCGACGCGCGGCACACTGTCGATGGCCGGGCGGCCGGTGAAGTTCGCCAAGCCTGCCCAGGCGCAGGATGCCGGCATCGCCTTGGTCCATCAGGAGATACTGCTCGCCGAGGGGCTCACCGTAACCGACAATCTGTTTCTGGGGCGTGAGCTTTCACGTGGCCATGTCGTGGATGACCGCACCATGCGGCGGCTGGCTGCCGAGAAACTGGCGCAGATCGGTTGCGCCGTCTCGCCGACCGCACTGGTGCGCGACGTCTCGCTGGCCGACCGGCAGATGGTGCAGATCGCCCGCGCCCTGCTTGACGACCACAAGGTGGTGATCTTCGACGAGCCGACCGCCGTGCTGACCGGCGGCGAGGTTGAACGGCTTCTGGAGATCGTCCTGCAACTGAAGGTCCATGGCACCGCCGTGCTCTATATCAGCCATCGGCTGGACGAGGTGCAGCGGGTCGCCGACAAGGTGACCGTTCTGCGCGACGGCAAGATGGTCGGCACCTATCCCGGCAAGACGCTAAGCCAGATGGACATGGCGCGGTTGATGGTCGGCCGCGAACTGGCGGCACTCTATCCCGAAAAAACCGTGGCGCCCTCGGATGTGCCGATGCTGAGTGTCAGCAACGCCTCCGTTCCCGGCTATGCCGAGGGTGTGTCGTTCACGGTCCACAAGGGCGAGATCCTTGGGTTTGCCGGCATGGTCGGGGCGGGCCGCACCGAACTCTTCGAGGGCATTGTCGGCCTGCGCCCGGCGACCGCCACCGTCGAACTCAAGAGCAAGCCGGTCCATTTCCAGTCGCAACGCGCCGCGATCGACGCCGGTGTCGGCTACCTGACCGAGGATCGTAAGGGCAAGGGACTGCTACTTCAGGAGCGCCTGGCGCCCAACCTTACGCTCTCAGCGCTCGGCCTGTTCCACCCCGGCCTCTCGATGGGTCGGCGCCGCGAAGCGGAGGCCCTGGAACAGGCCGTCGACACCTATGACATCAGGCCGAAGAGCTTCAGTGCCAAGGCAGTTCAGCTTTCAGGCGGAAACCAGCAGAAGCTTCTGCTGGCCAAAGTGCTGCTGACCGACCCGTCCGTGGTCATCATCGACGAGCCGACACGCGGCATCGACATCGCCAACAAGGCGCAGATCTACGCCTTCATCCAGGGCCTGGTGGCCAAGGGAAAGGCCTGCATCGTCATCTCTTCGGAGATGCAGGAACTGATCGGCATTTGCGACCGCATCCTGGTGATGCGGGAAGGCCGCATCACCGGCGAGGTTTCCGGCGCCGAAATGACCGAAAGCAATGTGGCGGTACTGGCGACCAGTGGCCCCAAGCCAAGGCCGAAAGCCAAGGGAGGCACTGAATGGCTGTCATGACCGAATCTGCATCCAGGGGTCGTCCCCTCGATCTCAACATCGGTTGGACCGACATCGGGCCCCTCCTTGCGCTGGCGGCTCTGCTGGTGGTCGGTTATCTCATCAACCCCGATTTCCTGTCCGCCACCAACCTCGCCAACGTCATCACCCGCAGCGCCTTCATCGCCATTATCGCGGTCGGCGCGACTTTTGTGATCTCGTCCGGGGGCTTGATCTTTCTGTCGGCTCGATGGCCGCCTTCATCACCGGCATCACCATCATGTTCATGAACGCGGTGGCGCCGCATGCCGGCATCTGGGCAATTCCCGCGGGCATGGTGGTGGCGATCCTGGTCGGCCTGCTGTGCGGGCTTGCCAACGGGCTCATCGTCACGGTTGGCAAGATCGAACCGTTCATCGCCACGCTGGGCACGATGGGGATTTTCCGGGCGCTGATAACCTATCTGACAGACGGCGGCACGATACCGATCGACCGGTCGCTGCGCGACGCCTACCGGCCGGTCTATTTCGGCACGGTCGGCGGGATCCCGATCCCCATCCTGATATCCGTCGCCGTCGCCGCGGTCGCATCCTTCATCCTCTACAAGATGAAATATGGGCGCAAATGTGCGGCGGTCGGCGCCAATGAGGATGTCGCCCGCTATTCCGGCATCTCGGTGATCAAGACGCGGACCGTCGCCTACATCGTCCAGGGTGTCTGCGTGGCCATCGCCGCGATTTGCTACGTGCCGCGCCTGGGCGCCGCGACGCCGACCACCGGGCAGCTTTGGGAATTGCAGGTCATCACAGCCGTGGTGATTGGCGGCACCGCGCTGCGCGGCGGCAAGGGCCATGTGTGGGGGACGGTCGCCGGCGCCGTCATCCTGGAACTCATCGCCAACCTCATGGTGCTGTCGGACTTCGTCTCCGAATACCTCGTTGCCGCTGTTCAGGGCGTCATCATCATCATCGCCATGCTCATCCAGCGGTTTTCGAATTCGAAATAGCGCCGCGTCCGGACCACGCGGATTAACGTTCTTGTAGGTCCAATGGGAGAAGACAATGTTCAGTAGAAAATGGATTGCGGCGGCGGCACTTGGCTCGCTGCTGCTGGCCGGCCAGGCCATGGCGCAGGACAAGAAAGTCATCGCCGTGTCGATACCGGCGGCCGATCACGGCTGGACCGCCGGCATCGTCTATCACGCGCAGGCCGCGGCCAAGGAAATCAATGCCGCATTCCCGAACGTCGAAGTCGTCGTGAAGACGTCACCGTCGGCGGCGGAGCAGGTCAGCGCGCTTGAGGACCTGTCTGCCAGCCGCAAGCCGGATGCTTTGGTGATCCTGCCTTACAGCTCGGAAGAACTGACCCAGCCGGTCAAGGCGATCAAGGACATGGGCACGTTCATCACCGTCGTCGATCGCGGTCTGACCGACGCGTCGATCCAGGATCTTTACCTCGCCGGTGACAATATCGCGGTCGGCACCAACACCGCCAAGTTCATGATCGACAAGCTCGGCGGCAAGGGCGACGTGGTTGTGCTGCGCGGCATTCCGACCGTCATCGACGACGAGCGCATCAAGGGCTTTCAAGACACGATCAAGGGCACGAACCTGAAAGTCCTCGACATCCAGTACGCGCATTGGAACAGCGACGAAGCCTTCAAGCTGATGCAGGACTACCTGGCCAAGTACCCGCATATCGATGCGGTCTGGGCCAATGACGACGACATGCTGCTTGGCGTGCTCGAGGCCGTGAAGCAATCGGGCCGGACCGACATCAAGCTGGCGCTCGGTGGCAACGGCATGAAGGACATCGTCAAGAAGGTGATCGACGGCGACGCGATGACGCCGGTCGAGACTCCGTACCCGCCGTCGATGATCAAAACTGCCATCTACATGACGGTCGCCAACCTGATCGGCCAGGCACCCGTCCGTGGCACCGTCAAGCTCGACGCGCCGCTGATCACCCAGGCCAACGCCAAGGAATACTATTTCCCGGACTCGCCATTCTGACCCTATCCGATTTCACCGAAAGGCAGGGCGCGGTCTGCGCCTTGCCTAGCTCAAAACACTGAGAGGAAGAGCCATGCCAGGCAAAAAGATACTGATGCTGACCGGTGAGTTCACCGAAGAATACGAGATCTTTGTCTATCAGCAGGCGATGGAAGCCGTCGGTCACACCATTCACGTGGTGTGCCCAGACAAGAACGCCGGAGATCTGATCAAGACCTCGCTGCACGACTTCGAGGGCGACCAGACCTACACCGAAAAGCTCGGCCACTATGCACTGATCAACAAGACCTTCTCCGAAGCAGAGAGGCAGCTCGATCAATATCATGCCGTCTACTGCGCGGGCGGCCGCGGCCCGGAATACATCCGCACCGACAAGCGCGTGCAGGCGATCGTGCGCCATTTCCACGAGGCCAAGAAGCCGATCTTCACGATCTGCCACGGCGTGCAGATCCTGATCGCGGTCGACGGTGTGGTGCGTGGTAAGAAGGTTGCTGCGCTCGGAGCCTGCGAGCCTGAGGTGACGCTGGCTGGCGGCACCTACATCGACCTGTCGCCTACCGAAGCCTATGTGGATGGGACGATGGTTTCCGCAAAAGGCTGGACGGCGCTTGCGGCCTTCATCCGCGAATGCCTCAAGGTCCTGGGAACGGAAATCCGCCACGCTTGAAACCTGACGGCGGGCGGAATAGATCGTCGCCCGCCGAATTTCTCCCAAGGTGGCCCGCGTCCAACATCAACGCGGGCCGACCGCGGCAGGGACGAGGTTTGCCGGCCGGCGAAAAGAACCGCTTTTCCTTGCCGTCGATCCGGCGAGCGTCAGCCTGTTCGATCCCGATGATGAGCAGCGCATCGATGTCTAAGGCAGGGGCACCGATAGGCGGAATACGCGGTCGCGCGCGCTGTTCGAAGACGTTAGCGCGCGCGACCAGTTCTCGGCGTCGATCGCACGGTCGTAGATCGATTACTGCTCCTTCTTGAACAAATCCTGGAAGATGAGCTGGCCCCAAACGCGGCCGCGTGCGTGCACCAGCGCGCCACCCTCGTTGAGCCTTCCCAGCTTGACGGGTGCGAACCCGAGTTGTTTGGCCAAGGCCGCCACGGGAGCGATCGCGTCCTCGTCGTCGCTCGACAGAAAGACCACCCGGTGGCCGCCCTCGACGACCGGGTCGGCAGCCAGGGTGGTTGCAATCAAGTGATTGAATCCTTTCACGAACCTGGCGCCGGTGAACGACTTCGCAACGAACGCGGAGGACGGGAGCCCGCCCAGCTCTTCAGGGACAGGAAACGCGTTCATCGCGTCGATGATTGTCTTGCCCTCCCAACTCGGCAGGGATTTCGCAACCTCGCGATGCTCCCCGAACGGGACCGCCAGGATGATCGTGTCGGCCTCGAGTGCTTCCCGCAGCGACTTGGCGACGACCGTGGGTCCAATCGCCCGAGCCTGCGGCGCCAACGCCTCGGGCGGCCGGCGGCCCGCGACGGTCACATCGATGTTTTTACGGGCGAAGGCGTGGGCGAGGGCCTGGCCTATCTTGCCGAATCCTACGATTGCGTAGCTCATAATGCTTCTCCGATCCGTGTTGGTATTGTTTCCCGAGCCTTCAACGGCGCTGGGTTATCCGTTCCGCCGTGTGGCGACCTTTGCGTATACGTCCTGCGGTGAACGACTTCCGCGCGGCCGGACGGTCAGCCACTTCCGGCGATCCGGCGCAAATTCAGATGGCCGAGAAGCCGCCGTCGACAGACAACTCCACCCCATTCACGAAGCTCGAATCGTCTGAAGCAAGAAACAGCGCGACCGCCGCAATTTCCTCAGGACGCCCCATCTTTCCCCGCGGGATCAGGGATTCGAACATCTGCTTCGCCTCCTCGGTGAGAACTTGGTCCTGCATCGGTGTGGCGATCGGCCCTGGGTGCAGCACGTTCACCCGGATATTCCTGCCCTTGAGTTCGTTGAGCCACCCGCGTGCGAATGCGAGCAACGTCGCCTTGCTCGCCGCATATACGCTGTAACCAGGAAAACCTTTGATCGAAGCAACGGACCCGGTCATGAAGATCGATCCGCCATTGTTGAACAGCGGCAACGCCTTCTGTACCGTAAACAGCGTGCCGCGCGCATTCAGGTTGAAGGCCGCATCGAAGTGCTGCTCGGTAACCTCGCCCAGTGGGACGGCTTCGCCCGTGCCGGCGCTCGCGTACAGGACGTCGATCTTGCCCTTTTCCCGCTTGACTGTATCGAACAGGCGGTCGAGGTCGTCGAGATTGGACGCGTCGCCGCGAACGCCGGTCACGTTCCGGCCGATCAGCTTGACGGCCTCGTCCAGCGCCTCCTGTCTCCGGCCCGTGATGAAAACATAGGCGCCTTCTTCAACGAATCGCTTGGCGCTCGCCAACGCCATGCCGCTCGATCCACCCGTGATGACTGCAACCTTACCGTCTAGCTTTCCCATGACTTTTCCTTTCAGGCTCTGCCTTTGGTCGTTCGGGAAGAACCCCGAGAGCCTGGAAATAAGTCTGCCGGGGTCAGGCTTTGAGTGCGGAAACGCGCACATCGGTGGTGCAAAATCGATCCGGCTGGACGATCGACGCTAGCCGCGACGATCGGTGTCCGCCGTTTGGAATTGGACCGTGCCTGTCGGCACGAGCTATGATGACCGCCCCGCGCCACCCACATATGAGATGCTTTTTGATGTGTTGGACACGGGCTTTGGAAGGCGCACCGCGCGGTGCGGGATTGCACCATGATCGACTGGGATGACGTTCGTTACTTTCTTGCCGTCGCGCGCGGAGGCTCGGTGCGGGCTGCCGCCGGGCGCCTCGGTGTGAATCACTCCACCGTGCTGCGACGCATCGCACAGCTCGAGGAACGCCTCGGGGCGCACATGTTCGAAAAGCTGCCTTCGGGCTACCGCCTGACGGCTGCGGGCGAGGAGGTCCTCGAGCTCGCGAACCAGATGGAAGCGTCGTCGCACCAGCTGGAGACGCGCGTCTTCGGGCGCGACCAGAGCGTGCGCGGGCTTCTGCGGGTGACGTTGGCTCCGCCCCTCGCGGCACACCTGCTCATGCCGGACTTCGCCGATTTCGCGCGCCTGCATCGCGACATCGAGATGGAAATCCTGTCGTCCGGCGAGCTGGCAAATCTGACCAACCGAGAGGCCGACGTGGCGATCCGCGTCGTCTACGACCGCAAAACCCTGCCGCTCAATCTTCACGGCCTGAAGGGACCGGAGCTGTTCGGCGGCGTCTATATGTCTCGCGATCGACTGGCCGCATGGCGTGCGGGCGCGCCTGATCCCATCCGGTGGATCGTCATAAGCATTCATGGAATTCCGGATTGGGCCAGCGAGGGTGAGGTTCGCACCACGGGGGTTCCATTCAGGACCACGGACGGCGAGGCGCAGATCGTTGCTGTACGGCAAGGGCTCGGGATCACGACACTGCCGTGCTTCGTCGGAGATGCCGACCCCCTACTGGTGAGGGTGCCGGGCACCGACCTGCACATGTACGGAACGCTCTGGCTTCTCACACAGGGGGAGACACGCAAGACGAAGCGCGTGCGGCTCTTCACCGAGTTCGTATCCCGCAGGCTCGCCGGATACGCCCCGCTTCTCGCGGGGCTGTCCATATCGCGCGACTGACGCCCGGCAGGTCGCCGGCGGTGCTTGCCGCAATCCGGTCGGAAGCCGAGCTGCGATCGCTTGAAGCGGCGTCGTTCAATCCGCGTATGTTGCGCCGTATCGTAACCGGCGCGAGGGCTGCTGGCGGCGACGGACGTCACCATCGCTGACGATCCTTTTGGCAGGCTGGAGACACGATCTCGTTGATTATCGGCGCTGCTGGCGATCTCTGTGACGACAATGCCCGGCCATGAACCGCCTCGGTCTGGCATTGCGGGATCGCATCAGCGTGGTTGCTTGAGCGCACGGGACGATATTTATGGTCCGGCTACTCGACCCGCGTCAGGTAACCGGCGGTCACACTCGGGCCTGGAATGATCGCGACGATTTTCATCTGGGCAATCATACGTTTCATTGCGGCGTCGAGATGTGTTTCCAGCATCGCGGCCGCGGCTGTCACGGCACCGCGGATGAGAAGCTCCACAATCAGGCGCAGTTCGGTGATGACCGTCGGATCGCCGGGAAGCCCGAGCTTGCGCAGCAGCCGCTCGGAAGCGCCAACGGGAAGCAGATTGTTGCGGATGAGCTCGCGCAGTTGCTCGTTCTCCGTGGTCAGTATGCAGGTTTCGATCAGTCGCGTTTGAAGCTCCTCGATATTCTTGAGGTGATCGGTGGTATCCAGTTCCTCAAGGGTCACAAGCTGGCTAAAAAGTTTCGTCAGCCTGTCGCGGTCAATGAGCGGTGCACCCGCCAGCAGCGACGACGGCTCCAGCATGCGGCGGAGCGCAAAGTGATCCTTGATCGTCTGGGCGGTCAGGGGGCCGGCCATCCAATGGGAACTCTGGTTCTTGCGCACAAGGCCACGTTCCTGCAGGCGGCTGAGGACGTCTCGCACCACGGTGCGGCTGACATTGAAGTGATTGGCGATTTCTATCTCGATGATCCGGTACTTGCCGAACACCACGCAGCCGGCAACGTCGGCTTCGACCGTGTTGTAGATACGCTCCCAGGACGAGCGGCTTTGAAGCGCTTCATCGGCATGTTGCAGGACGACAAGGCCGAGCGACTTTATGTCGGTGCGGTTGGGCACGATATCGCGACCTTGCGGGCCGACGAGAAACCCTCTGCCCTTGAAGCGGTGGACAAGGCCTTCGGCTTCGAGACGCAGAAGCGCGCGCTGAACGGGAGCTCGGGAGGTCTGCAGGATCTCTGCGATCGGTCCTTCGAGAAGAACCAGTCCGTGAGGAAGCAACCCGTCTTTGATATTGTTGCGCAGCACATCTTCGGCAATTTCGTAGCGCCGCTGCGTGTTCTGGCCTGCATTGCTGCGTGTCATGGCGAGAGGCATTCTCCGTCTTTGACCCTGATGAGAACAGGAAACTGGATGTCTGTGTGTACGCTATTTTGCGAACGTTTCACATCGACAAATAATGACTTTTGCATACAAAATCTGAAAAATCGGACCGGCAACGCCGGAATTTTCGAAGCGCGTATAGTTGGCATGACGCTTGCTTCGAACCCATGGCGGCCAGGGAATCTGCGCTAGAGAGTGGATTTGTGCCGTAAATTTAGGCTCTGTTTGCTCCAAACAGGCAGCGTTTTCGCATTGTCTAGGCATAAATTGTTACTTTGTTACAAGCGCGTTGCTCATTTCGATAGGGCGAAAGCGTTTTGTGAAATGTCGATGCAGGCGCTGGCGCCGATCAGCTATTTCACGCGGTGCGCTCAAAATAGCGAAATGCTAAAAAGCCTATTGAATACAAAAATCATTTATGCCATAAATTTTGAAGCGGATGCCGGAAGAAGCATCCCGAGGTGGATGACCACAACCACAAGAAACGGATTGCTTCAATGCGCGCAGATCGTGCGCGCAACCGCTATCGGCTTGCCCGTTCGCGGAAACGTTTCCGCACCGCGCGGTGACGTAAGCGACAGTTTACTTGCGAGAAACCGGCAGGGAAATCGTGGCGGCAGTTTTGCAGCTCTCTCAGGTGACAAAGGCTTACGGCGCGTTGCGGGCGCTCGACGGCATCGATATCTCGCTGCCGGACAACGCCTACATCTCGCTTCTCGGTCCGAGTGGATCGGGCAAGACGATCCTGTTGCGCGTGATCGCCGGCTTCGAGGCTCCCGATAGCGGCAGCATCCTTTTCAAGGGCGAACGCGTCGAAGCGGTTCCGCCGCATCGCCGCAACATCGGCTTCGTGTTCCAGAATTTCGCTCTGTTCCCGCATCTGTCCGTCGCAGGCAACATAGCTTTCGGCCTGGAGAACCGGGAATTGAATCCAATCACGGATTCGGCCGTCGTTCGCGCCAAGGTTAGGGATATCGTCGCTCTCGTCGGTCTGACCGGTCTTGAAGACCGCGGCGTCGCGCAGATTTCAGGCGGCCAGCGTCAGCGCGTGGCGCTGGCCCGAACATTGATAACCGAGCCGTCGCTGGTCCTGCTGGATGAGCCGCTTGGCGCGCTCGATGCCAATTTGCGCACGCGCATGCGCGCCGAGCTGCGGGCGATCCGCGAGCGCTGCGGCGTAACGTTTCTGCATGTGACCGGCAGCGAGACCGAAGCACTGGCAATGGGTGACACCGTTCTCGTGCTGAATCGTGGGCGCATCGCGCAGGCAGACGACGCCGACACCGTCTACAACCGGCCGCGGTCGGCGGCCGTGGCAAGATTTCTCAATTGCTACAATCTCTTCGAGGGGCAGCTCGCGAAGGATGATTTCGTCAGTCCGGTAGGAAAATTTCCGTTGCAGGGTCAGCAGACTGATGCGCGCGGTCAGCCAGCCTATGCCATCCGTTACGATCGAATCTCCATCAGGCCGCTCGTTGCCCCCGTTACAGCAGAGGAAGTCCGCATCGAGGGTACGTTCATTGCCGATGAATATTCAGGTGCGGCCATCAACTCCTTTTTCTCGCTCGATGACGGGCGTGTGATCGAGGTCGAGTCCCATCTCAGCCAGGCAGCGCCAGAGGCCTGCGTGCCGCACGGCCGCTACGCCCTCGTCTGGAAACGCCAGAATGCACTTGTCTATGCATGAATTGCGCTTGGGCTCTGTTTTTGCCAGCGGAATGGAGAATTGAACGATGGCGATGACTGCCGCCACGGCTGAAGCCGCGTCCGCCGACCGGTCCGCGAAGAAAATGCCCGACAGGACGTTTTGGCTGCTCGCGCCTGGCGTGATCTGGATGGTTCTTTTTCTCGTCGTGCCGATCCTGATGATGGTCTACGTCTCGTTCTGGACGCAGACCACATTTGCGATAACGCCGACGCTGACGACTAAGAGCTGGATGACGTTCTTCTCCAGCGACACCTATCTCAGCGCGCTTTGGACGACAATTCGCATCTGGCTCATCGTCCTGGCGGCAACCCTGATCGTCGGATATCCGGCTGCTCTTTTTGTCGGGCTGTTCGTGCGCAACAAGACCCTGCAGACGGTGCTCTTGGTGCTCTGCGTCATTCCGTTCTGGACATCGTTTCTGATCCGCGTTCTCGCCTGGCGTCCCATGCTCGGCAAGGAGGGCGCGATCAATCTCATTCTTCAGGGCGTCGGCCTGATAAACAGGCCGATAGAGGTGCTGCTGTTTTCCGAGCTATCCGTCATCATTGGCATGACGCAGATTTATTGCGTGTTCATGGTCGGGCCGATCGCCTTCATGATGGGCCGCATCGACCAGAGCGTCATTGAAGCCGCACAGGATCTCGGTGCCGGCTTCTGGCGGATTTTCCGCACCATCATCCTGCCGTTGTCGATGCCGGGCGTCGTGGTCGGCGCGATCTTCGTGTCGGTGATGGTGCTCGGCGAATTCGCAACGTCGGCGGCCCTGTCCGGCCGCAAGGTCAATCTTCTGGGCAATATCATCGTGACGCAGGTCGGATCGCTGAAATGGGCATTTGCCGCGGTCGCGGGCGTGATCCTGACCATCCTGATGGGCATCGTCGTCGCTGCGCTGCTGCGTGTGGTCGATCTCAGGAAGGAGCTCTGATCATGCAGGCAAACGGAACAAAGCTGGCTCTTGGCATCTATACGGCACTGTTTCTCGTGTTTCTCTATGGCCCGATGGTGGTTCTCGCCATCCTGTCCTTCCAGACGGGGCCGGAAGGCGGCCCGCAGTTCCCGATCATCGAATGGTCGATCTACTGGTACAAGCATCTTTTCGGCATGACGCCGCCGACGCGCATCGCACCGCTGCCGATTGAGGAGGCGCTCGTCCGCTCGCTCATCCTGGCGGTGATGACGATGATCGTCTCGACCGTTCTCGGGGTTACCTCGGCACAGGCATTCCGCAAGAAATTCACCGGCTCCGGTTTTGCTTTCTATCTGATCGTGCTCGGCATGATGGTCCCCGGTGTGCTTGTCGGGCTTGGCATGGCGCTGATCGCCAATGCATTGGGTATCGACCGGCACTGGTGGGGAACGACCTTCGTCCTTCATGTCGTCTACACCTATCCCTTCGCGTTCCTCGTAATGCTGGCAATTCTCAACCGCTTCGACCAGAGCGTCGAGGAGGCCTCGTGGTCGCTTGGCGTGTCGCCGGTCAAAACGTTCCGCAAGGTGACGTTTCCGCTGATTTTTCCTGGCGTCCTCTCGGCGATGCTGTTCGCCTTCACGCTGTCCTACGATGAGTTTTCGCGCACCCTGTTTGCATCGGGCCGTGACCTGACGCTGCCGCTTGCAATCTACGGAACGTTCTCGGTGGAGGTCCATCCGAACGTCTTTGCCTTCGGCGTGCTGACGACGCTGTTTTCCTTCGCACTGCTCGGGACCTATGCGGCGCTGATGATGCTGTCGATCCGCCGCGCCCGCCGGGTCGCCATTCAGGAGGAGGCATGATGCCCGGCGAAACAGCGAGCGCAATCGTAACCGGCGCCGGTTCCGGGATAGGCAGGGCGATAGCCGTTCGGCTCGCCGCCGATGGTTATGCCGTCCTGGTGAACGACTTCAATCTCGAACGCGCGCAGGCCGTGGTCGCGGAAATTGCCGCCTCTGGCGCAAAAGCAGCCGCGGCCGCCGGCGATGTCTCGTCCCAAGAGGACGCAAAGGCCATCCATGCGGCGGCCGTCGCGGCCTTCGGCGACACGGATCTACTGATCAACAATGCCGGCATCGTGCATCAGTCGCTGTTTGAAAATCTCGAGATAGAGGATTTCGACCGGATGTTTGCGGTTCATGTGCGCGGAACCTTCCTGATGACGAAGATGGTTCTGCCGGCGATGCTGAGGGCTGGCAAGGGCGCCGTCATCAATGTCGCGTCGCAGCTTGGCCAGATCGGCGGCGTCGAGCTTTCGCATTACGCGGCCGCCAAATCGGCGATCATCGGCATGACCAAGTCGCTGGCCCGAGAGGTGTCGAGCCGCGGCGTGCGCGTCAATGCGGTTGCGCCTGGGCCTATCAACACACCGCTTGTTCGGGAACTGTCGCAGGAATGGCGCACCCGCAAGGCATCCGAGCTGCCGCTTGGCCGTTTCGGCGAGCCTGAGGAAGTGGCGGCAACCGTCGCCTTTCTCGCTTCGCCGCAGGCCAGCCTGTTTGTCGGACAGACGCTCGGTCCTAATTCCGGCGATGTGATGCTGTGAGCGAGGAAATGACGATCATGACTGACACGCCGCTTTCTTCCCGTGTCGTTCTCATCACCGGTGCCGGCATCGGCATCGGCCATGCGACGGCCAAGGCCTTCGCAGCGCTCGGCGACCATGTCGTCGTCACCGATGTGCTGGAGCGCGAGGGCAACGACACGGTCGAGGCCATCCGGATGGCTGGCGGAGCAGCTGAGTTCCATTTTCTGGACGTGCGCTCGACGTCCGCTGTCGATGCGCTGGTCGCCGACGTGGAGGCGCGTTTGGGCCGGATCGATGTGATCGTTGCCAATGCCGGCATCGCCCACAAGGCGCCGCTCGAGACGCTAGACGACGACAAGTGGGACCTGACGTTCGATATCGATCTGAAGGGCATTTTCCGCGTTGCGCGTGCCGCGGTTCCCGGAATGAAGGCGCGCAAATCCGGCGCCATCGTCGCGCTCTCCTCGATCATGGGGACGTCCTATGGCTGGGACGAACATGTGCACTATTCCGCCGCCAAGGCTGGCGTCGTCGGCCTGGTGCGCGGCCTTGCCGTGGAACTCGCCCGTGACGGCATCCGCGTCAACGGCATGGCGCCTGGCTATATCCGCACCGCCCAGCTTCTGTCGGAGGAAAATTCGCTGGGGGCGGCGGGCGCCGAAGCCGCGGGCGTCTTCATTCCAATGGGGCGCATCGGCGAGCCCGAAGAAATCGCCGACGTGATCACATTCCTCGCATCACGCGGCGCCAGATACATGACCGGTCAGACGCTGGTCGTGGATGGAGGCCTCCTTGTGGGCCGGTACTAGCACACGACTTCCTCCGAAAATCCCGAGAGGGTTTTCGGAATTATTACGCCAGAACAATGAATTAGGGTGTCCACAAGGGGATGCTCCGGGGACCACAAGAACAACTGGAGACAAAGCAATGTCAGTTTCGTCAGAAATCAATCGTCGTTCACTGTTGAAGCGTTCCGCGGGCGCCATGGCGCTTGCGATGGGAGGCGGCACGCATTTCCTGTCTTCCAGCGCCGCTTACGCGCAAAGCACCGCGCTTACATCCGAGCAACTGCGCACCATCGGCCTTTCGGTGACCGTTCAGGAACGCATCCTGGCCGACTTCAAGACGGCAAGCGGCGTCGGCACGACCTCGGGCACGGCGGCAACCTTTCCGGATGCGCAGACCAAGATCCTGTCCGGTTCCAAGGACTATGACGTGTGGGAAACCATTGGCGAGCGCCTGCCATCCGTCGTCATGACCGACAATGCCGATCCGATCGCGACCTCGGCGCTGAAGAACTGGTCGAACATCCGCGACATCTTCAAGAAGCCCGATCCGAAGTGGCCTGCCTCGGCGCAGATCGTCGGCCAGATCTGGACGGACGAAACACAGACGGCGTTGTGGATGGTGCCTTCGGTCTTCAACTTCGATTCCGTTGGCTACAATCCGGAGATCGTTTCCGAAGAAGAAGCAAACAGCTGGACGGCGATTTTCGATTCCAAGTGGAAGGGCAAGTCCGGCCTCAACACCGACCCGTTGACCGCTTTCGGCCAAGCCGTGATGGCGATGAACACGCTTGGCCTCTCGGATGTGAAGAACCCGGGCAATGCATCGGCAGCCGAGATCGACGAAGCCGCGAAATTCCTGATTTCCAAGAAGAAGGACGGCCAGTTCCGTGCCCTATGGGGCGATTTCGGTGAACTGGTCAACTTCCTCGCCTCCGGTGAAATCGTCGTGTGCGACGCCTGGCAGCCGGCCGTCATGGCCGTCAAGGCTCAAGGCAAAGCATGTAAATACGCCATCCCCAAGGAAGGCTATCGCGGCTGGTCGATCGGCAACACCATGCTGAAGGGCACGCCCAACAAGGCCGCCGTCGAAGCCTACGCCGATTACTGGCTGTCGGGCAAACCGGGCATCACTGTTTCCGAGCAGGGCTACTATTCGCCGACGACCAACATCAAGGAGGTCATGTCGCCTGAAAAATATGCCTTCTGGTATGAAGGCAAGCCCTGGATCGGCGCTGAAGAGCGCGGCATCAAGGAAGGCGATCTGCGTGATGGCGGTTCACTCGAAACACGCGCCGCCAACGTCGCCTACTGGCACCAATGGCCGGAAGAATATGATCACCTGGTGCAGAAGTGGGATGAATTCTTGAGCGCCTGATGTCTGACGGGGCGGGCGATCAGCCTTGCTTGCCCGCCCCATACCCTTTTGCGAAGTGAGTGCGATGATTTACGATCTCGAACTGTACAAGATCGGCAAGGTTTACGACAACGGCACGCCAGCCGTGATCGACTTCAACCTGTCCGTCAGCAAGGGCGAGTTCATCGCATTCCTCGGCCCGTCGGGCTGCGGCAAGACAACGACCCTGCGAATGATCGCCGGGTTCGAAAGCATTTCCTCCGGCAACATGATGGTCAAGGGCGTTCGCATCAACGATATGCGACCCGCTGACCGCCCGACATCGATGATCTTTCAGAACTACGCCCTGTTTCCGCACATGACGGTCCGCCGCAATGTCGGCTATGGCCTCGAGGTCAAGGGGATGGCGAAGGCCGAGCGTGACGCCAAGGTCGATCGCATGCTTTCGACGCTTGGTCTGGACGATGTGGCCGAGAAAAAACCCGACAGGCTTTCCGGGGGCCAGCGCCAGCGCATCGCACTTGCCCGCGGCCTGGTGGTCGAGCCGGATATTCTCCTTCTGGACGAACCGCTGGGCGCGCTCGATGCCAATCTGCGCAAAGCCATCCAGAACGAATTGAAGCTGCTGCAAAGGACGCTTGGCATCACCTTCGTGTTCGTGACGCATGCGCAGTCGGAAGCATTGGCGCTCTCCGATCGCGTCGTGGTGATGAACCAGGGCCGGGTCGAACAGATCAGCCCGCCCCATCAGCTTTATACACGCCCCAACACCCCGTTTGTTGCCCGGTTTATCGGCCGCAACACGATCTTCACTGGCGCGGTCAAGGGCATTGAAGACGGGCGTATCATCGTCGACACGCCGCTTGGAACGCTTGCCGGCGGCGCCAATGGCGACATGAACGCCGGTGCCGACGTCAATGTCGTCATTCCGGCCGAAGCCATGCAGGTTCATACGCTGAGCAGCGCCACGCGCGCGGCGATCTCCAGGCAGTCCGGCGGCAATGTCATAGACGCCAAGATCCGCCGCTTCGATGTCGTGGGCCACATTTCCCACCTTTCGGTCGAGTTGCCGGATGGGCGGGAGATCGCGCTCGAGGCGCATATCGACAAATATCCGCCGGGCGTCTTTCCCGTGGGATCGCCTATCCTGCTTGCCTGGAACCCTGGCCAGGCAACGGTCATCCCGGCGAACTGAAACCATCGAGCCCATAAAATGGACCGGAAAACCCCAAGGAGAAAATGACATGGCAAAGGAAATTCTGTGCAGCTTTGGCGTCGATGTCGATGCCGTGGCCGGGTGGCTCGGGTCTTATGGCGGCGAGGATTCACCGGACGATATTTCGCGCGGTCTGTTTGCCGGTGAAGTCGGCAGCATGCGCCTTCTGAAATTGTTCGAACGGTTCGGCATCAAGACCACATGGTTCATTCCCGGTCACTCCATCGAGACGTTCCCGGAGCAGATGCAGGCCGTGGCGGACGCAGGCCATGAAATCGGTATTCACGGCTACACCCACGAAAACCCGATCGCGATGACACGCGAACAGGAGATCGAGGTCCTCGACAAGTGCATCGAACTGGTGACGAAACTGTCCGGCAAGCGCCCGACCGGCTATGTCGCGCCATGGTGGGAGTTTTCGACAGTCACCAACGAATTGCTGCTGGAACGCGGCATCAAGTACGACCACTCGCTGATGCACAATGATTTCACACCGTACTACGTGCGTGTCGGCGACAGCTGGACTAAGATCGACTATTCCAAAAAGCCCGCCGACTGGATGGTGCCGCTGAAGCGCGGCCACGAAACGGACCTGATCGAAATCCCGGCATCCTGGTATCTGGACGATCTGCCGCCGATGATGTTCATCAAGAAGTCACCCAACAGTCACGGCTTCGTCAACCCGCGCGATATCGAGGACATGTGGAAGGCTCAGTTCGACTGGGTCTATCGCGAGATGGACTACGCGGTCTTCCCGATCACCATCCATCCCGATGTCGCCGGCAGGCCACAGGTCCTGATGATGCTGGAACGGCTCTACGCCCATATCAGCAGTCATCCCGGCGTCAAATTCGTTACGATGAACGAGATCGCCGATGATTTCGCCAAGCGCTTTCCGCGCCGGAAATAAGGTCGATAATGCCGGCGCTTTGTCCGTCATGAGGTCGTAGTCATGTGTTCGCTGTGCGGAATTCTGGGAAGCAATGAGCACTGGGCCGATGCGGTGGCGCGTCCGGGCGTGTTTACACGCAACACCGAGCGTGTCGACCGCCGCCGGGAGCGGGCGAAGCGCGTCCGTATCGCCGGCCGTATTCTCACCGAGTTCGGCATGTCCCTGTCGGACTGGCAGGGCAGTTCGTTCCTTCTGTCGACCCGCACGGGCAAGACGGAGATGGTCGAGGATCTTGGACATCTGTGGCCGCTGGCGGAAAAGATCTCCGGCCGCGTCTGCGATCCGCTGTCCCATTCGCTGATCGAGAGACTGGAGGGCGGCGGCGATGCCTGATGCTTTCCCCGACTTCACGCCGGTCAACCTGCTGACCGGATTTCTGGGCTCCGGCAAGACCACGCTTCTGCGCCGTCTGCTGCAAGATCCGGCGCTCTCCGATACGGCGGTGCTGATCAACGAGTTCGGTGAAGTCGGCCTCGACCATCATCTGCTGGAGCGGATCGATGACACCATGGTGCTGCTGCAATCGGGCTGCGTGTGCTGCACCATCCGGGGCGAACTGGCGCAGGCGATGCGCGACCTGCAGTCAAAGCGCGAACGCGGCATCGTCCCGCCCTTCCGGCGGCTGATCATGGAAAGCACCGGGCTTGCCGATCCGTTCCCGGTTCTGTCCACTCTCAAATCCGATCCTGTGCTGCGCCATCATTTCAAGGCGGCAAATGTGATCACCACCCTCGATGCGGTGAATGGCCTGGTCCAGCTCGAAACCCATGGCGAATCGGTGCGGCAAGCGGCAATCGCCGATGCGATCGTGTTGACCAAGACCGATCTGACCGATGAGCCGGCGATCGCCCGGCTGATGCAGCGCGTGCGCCGGATCAATCCGGATGCCCCCTTTGTCGACGCGCAAGGCGATCACTTCGATGTCGATCGTCTGCTAAACGCAGCATCGGGTTCGGGTGAGGGCGCGCCTTCAAAGGGCGGCTTTTATTGCGAGGAGCCGGTGTCCGTCATCGGCGAAGCGGGCAGCGCCCATCAAAAGCCGGTGCATTCCTTCGTCATGACCATCGACGCTCGTATCGACTGGACCGCCTTCGGACTGTGGTTGACCATGCTGCTCAATCGGCACGGCGACAAGGTCCTGCGGGTCAAGGGCATCCTCAATATCGAGGGAGAGGACAACCCCGTCGCCATTCACGGCGTCCAGCATCTCGTCCATACCCCTGTTCACATGACGGGATGGCCATCGGATGATCGCCGTTCCCGCATCGTTTTCATTGTTGACGGACTGGATGCCGATTTGATCCGACGCTCTTTTTCTGCCTTCAACCGGCTCGGGCTGCCACAGCCCGCAGTGAAGATCATCGAGACCGCGTAGAGGACATGAACAAGCACAACAAGCCATCGGCACTGTCGTCGCCCGCGGTTCACACGCAGGGCCGGCCGAAGCTTCGCATTCTCGGCACGGCAATTTCCCTGCTGGAGGAACTGCGGCTCGGCGCCGAGCGCGATCTCGGCATGGATATCGAATTCGACAATCAGGATTTCATGACGGCGCAGCACAAGGCGGCGCTGGAACCGGACACCTATGATATCTACGACCAATGTTTTCACAATCTCGATATCGTCTGGTACTGGCGGGCGGTGCAGCCGATCGATATCGATCGGATCGGCCTCTGGGATGAAATCACCGATCTGACCAAAACGGGGCGCATCGGTCCGAACGCGCGGATCGGCCAGGGCGATGCCCCGGTCACCAAGCTTTTCGTACAACCGAACCTTGCCCTGGACGAAAAGCCGTCGCGCTGGATTTCCATGCTGCCGACGACCCACAATTTCGACAGCTTTGCCTACAGTCCCGAGGTTATAAACAAAAACTCTGCGCGGATGACCTCGTGGGCAGCGCTGCTGGACGAGGGATTTCACGGCCATGCGGCGCTGGTCAACGAGCCGGCGATCGGCATTTTCGACGCGGCGCTCGCAGCCCAGGCGGCGGGCCTGATGACCTTCAAAAATCTCGGCAACATGTCGGTCGAGGAAATCGACAGACTGATGGATATTCTGGAGGCGCGCAAGAAATCCGGATTCTTCAAGGGGTTCTGGAGATCCGCCGAAGATGCCGCCGATCTGATGACCTGCGGTGACGCCGTCATCGAAAGCATGTGGTCGCTCGGCATCAGCAAGCTGGACCTGCGCGGCGTTCCCGTGGAGCTGGCAAATCCGGTGGAGGGCTACCGCGCGTGGCACGGCGGGCTATGCCTGTCCAAGCGGCTGAACGGACGCATGCTGGACGCGGCTTACGAATATCTGAACTGGTGGCTGTCGGGATGGCCAGGCGCCGTGGTTGCGCGCCAGGGCTACTACATGTCGACGCCCGAACGGTCCCGGGCGCACATGACGCCTGCCGAATGGGACTACTGGTACCAGGGATTGCCGGCGGCGAACGACCTTCCGGGGCCGGATGGATTGCTTCGGGTCAAGGCGGGAGCGGTCAGAAGCGGCGGCTCTTACTGGCAACGTGCCAATTCCATTGCAGTCTGGAACACCACCATGGACGAACACAATTATCTCGTGCGCCGCTGGATGCAATTTGTCGCGGCCTGAGAACACCCCCAGAAAAGGAAGCATAGCCATCACAAAAAAACTGAACTCCCTGTCTGTTGCCCAACTCTCGGTGATGATCCAGTCCGGTTCGGTTGACCCGATCGAGGTGGCCGAAGCGACGTTCGACGCAATTGCCGCCCATGCCGATACGGCCGTTTTCATCAGCCTGTTGCGCGACCGGGCAATGAGCGAGGCGGGCGCTGCCTCGCGCCGGATCAGGGATGGTCGCTCACTTGGCCTTCTCGACGGCATTCCGGTTGCCTGGAAGGACTTGTTCGACATCGCCGGCCTGGCAACGACGGCGGGCTCCAAGGTTCTTGCCCATGACGCGCCGGCACTCGACGATGCCGACGTGGTCTCGCATTTGAAGGCGGCCGGCATGGTTGCCACCGGCCGCGTCAATATGAGTGAGTTTGCGTTTTCGGGGCTCGGTATCAATCCCCACTACGGCACACCGAAGAACCCCAGAAGTACGGATGTGCCGCGTATTCCGGGTGGCTCTTCGTCGGGCTCTGGCGTTGCTGTCGCAGCCGGTCTGGTTCCGGTCTCGATCGGAACCGACACCGGCGGCTCGGTGCGCATCCCTGCCGCCTTCAACGGCATTGTCGGATACAAGGCCACCCGCGGGCGCTACTCGATGCGCGGCGTCTTTCCGCTGGCGCGGAGCCTCGACGCGCTGGGGCCGCTCTGCCGGACGGTGCGGGATGCCGTCTGGATCGATGCCGCCATGCGCGGCCTGTCAGCGCCCTCGATAACCCACGGTTCCCTCCAGGGCCTGACCATCGTGATCCCGCAGAATGTGGTGTTCGACGATGTCCAGTCCGGTGTTTCGGATGCGTTCGAGGCGGCAATCACCCGCCTTGCCAAGGCAGGCGTCAAGATCGTGCGGTTTGCCATTCCCGCCTTCAATGAGATTCTGGATCTGACGGCCAAGCATGGCGCGCTGGTGACGGCGGAAGCCTATGCCTTGCATCAGAGCCGGCTTTCCGGCCCGGAGGCCGCCGACATGGATCCGCGCGTGGTGACACGAACGCGGCTCGGCGCCAAGATCACGCTTGTCGACTATCTCCAGATCATCAATGCGCGCACCCGCCTGATCGGGGAGGTCGCTCGGCTTGTCGATGCCGGGGCGCTGATCGCCTTTCCGACCGTCGTCCACGTGGCGCCGCCGATCGAGCCGCTGAAAACCGATGACGACCTCTTCGTCAAAACCAACATGCGCACGCTCCGCAACACGCTGCTCGGCAATTTCCTGGACTGGTGCGGGGTTTCCATACCTTGCGGCACGGGCGAGGCCGGCATGCCTGTCGGCTTCCTGCTGTCGGCGCTGCCCGCGCGCGACGAGCAGCTGCTGTCGGTGGCGCTTTGTGCCGAAGCGGTCATTCGCGGCGAATAGCGCTGCCGTCCAGATGAATATGGAAGCCCTTGGTCGGGTTTCCCAACTGAAAAACAAGGAGAACAGCAATGTGCATGGCGTGTTATGTCGACGAGGCGATGAAAAGCAAGATCATTGCCTACAATGCCGAATTCCATAAGGTCACCAAGAGTCCCTACGGCAGCGACGACGAGATCGGCATGCTGAACCTTATCGATGCCAAGTCCCGCTCGGCCATCATGAGCCGCACCGATCCATCCAAGGTGTTCGATCTGTCAGTGGATCATTTCATCGGCATGCCCGGCTGGTTCGGTGCCGGCGATCAGCCATATCAGATCTGGATGACGCACACGCCGCAGGGTGAGATCGTTGCCAACGCCATGGGTGTCACCCCCGAAGCCAACAAGCTCGTCGGCTATTCCGGCGATGCGATATCGATGTACACCCATTGTGGGACCCACATCGATACCTTCAACCATTTCGGCTACAATGGCGAGATATTCAACGGGTTTACCGCGCGCGACCATCTCGGCAGCCGCGCCTGGCAAAAATGCGGACCGGAAAAATATCCGCCGATTTTTGCGCGTGGCATTCTGCTGGATGTCGCGGCTCTCCACGGCGTCGATACGTTGCCGCCGAGCCATCCGATCGGCAAGGCCGATATCGAGGGTTGCCTGAAGAAACAGGGCCTGTCGATCAAGCCTGGTGATGTCGTTCTGCTGCGCACGGGCCAGATGCTGCTATGGCCCGACAAGGTGTTCGCCAGCAACACGCCGGGGCTCAATCGCGAAGGCGCCGAGTATCTCGCCAAGCACGGCGTGATCATGATCGGCGCCGACAATCTGACACTGGAACAAACACCTTCGGCACATCAGGAGAATTTCTTCCCCGTTCACACCTATCTCCTGGCCGAAGCCGGCGTTCCCATCTTGGAAATGGCCCAGCTGGAGGAACTGGCGGCGGAAAAGGTCTATGAGTTTGCCTTTTTTGGTGCCTGCATCAAGCTGCGCGGCGCCACGGGAACGCCGATGCGGCCGGTGGCGATGCCGCTTCGATAAATTGCGCGCACGCCCGCGAAACTGCGCGCTTGCAAGCAAGTACTAGCGGCTGTCCGATCGAACAGCGACAGGCTAGAGCAATTCCAGGAAAAGTGTGAACGGTTTTCCCGGGAAAAGCGCATAGCGCTTTCCCTTGGGAATTGCGTCAAAACAAAGAGTTAGAGCAGTTCATAGTTTCCACGAAACGGTGAACTGCTCTGAGGGAAATCGAACCCCGTTCCGGCATGGGAAAGCGAGCCAGCTGCCAACGACCACATAAGTTTATTCGTTTTTGACCAATACGCGGGGGCGGATTCCTGTAATCTTCAGAAAAACACCGGGCTAACCGGGGGCCAACCAGAAAGGTCGGGGAATGAAATACGTCGTCGATTCGATCGGCGGTCCCGCCGGCGGTGATGCCTGGCAAGCCGCTGTTACC
Organism: Mesorhizobium loti; assembly: GCA_014189435.1. NCBI lineage: Bacteria > Pseudomonadati > Pseudomonadota > Alphaproteobacteria > Hyphomicrobiales > Phyllobacteriaceae > Mesorhizobium > Mesorhizobium loti. Next base: position 4,483,228 of record CP050293.1, on the reverse strand, counting down.
GAAGCCTATTTTCCGCTCGACACCGAGTATCGGAACCGTCGTGAATTTTCAGGCACGTTGGAAACCTTCTCTCTCGGGCTCGTCAGCGTGTCCAAAATGCGCTGCGATGCCGTGAGCTATCGCCGCCATCGCCGCCACTTCCTCAACGAGCGTGACGCCAGCCTGCTCATCACCATCCCGGAGATGTCGGAGGTGAATTTCTCGCAAGGGTCGAGAACCGTCAATTGCAGTCCGGGGGCTTCCTCGTTGAGAGGGGAGATGCACCCTACGAATTCTGGCACGGCAAGCCAAACGCGCTGTGGGTCCTGAAGGTGCCGTCAGCGAGCGTTCGGGCGCGGATCGGATCCGCCGAACGGCTCAGCGCGCTCAGTTTCGACGCGACCCAAGGCATCGCCGCGCTCTTCCTCGACACGGTGCGAACCACGATCGGCCATCTCGATGAGATCACTGAAGTCGCTCGTGAGATGATGGGCAGGCACATACTGGAAATGCTGTGCCTGTCGATCGTGAGCGACGATCGCGTGTTGGACAGCAGCATCTCGTCGATCCGAGCCGGCCATTTGCATCGCGCCGAGCAGTATATTCGCGACAATCTGAAGAGTTCCGGCCTCGGCCCGCAGGCGGTGGCCGATGCCTGCGGCATCTCCCTGCGTTACCTGCAGGTTCTTTTTCAGGACAGCAACAAGTCGATCAACGGCTTCATCCGCGACGCCCGGCTGGAACTTTGCGCCGAGGAGCTGATGTCGGTGACCAACATCAGCAGCGTTGCCGAGATCGCTTACCGCTGGGGCTTTGCTGACCAGTCTCAGTTCTGCAAGCACTACCGGACGCGATTCGGCTGCGCACCGACCGATACACGTCGCGAAGCAGCGAACCGGGCAGGCCGCGCTTCAACCTCAAGAGAGCGGCACTAGAGCAATTCCAGGAAAAGTGTGAAGCGGTTTTCCGTCCGGAATTGCGCCAAAACAAAGAGTTAGACCCGACGAAATCCGAGCCAAGTCCACAATCTATTGCGACGTCGCCCCGGCAAGGGGCGGCGAAAGCCGAGCCTTGCCCGCAAAGACCCGCGAAGGAACTGTCATGAGCCGAATTAGAGTTGCCGTCGATGTCGGAGGGACCTTCACCGACATCTGCATCATGGACGAAGACAGCGGTGCGATCCGCATCGAAAAGACCGCCTCCACGCCTGACGATCCCATGCGGGCCATCATGAACGGCGTGGAGCAGGGCCGCATCGATCTTTCCCAGGTGACGATGTTCTCTCACGGCACGACGGTCGCCACCAATGCGTTGATCACCCGCCGCCTGCCACGCACCGCAATGGTCTGCACCGAGGGTTTCCGCGACGTTGTCGAGATCCGTCGCGCCAACAAGGAAGACCTCTGGGACACCTACAAGGATGTCGCCAAGCCCTATATCCCACGCCGCGACCGGCTGACCGTCCGCGAACGGGTCAGTGCCGAGGGCACGATCCTGGAAGCGCTGGACGAAGAGGCCGCGCGCCGCGTCGCGGACATTCTCAAGAAACGGCAGGTCAAGTCCATCGCCGTCTGCTTCATGAACTCCTATGTCAACGGCGCCAACGAGCGCCGCATGCGTGAGATCCTGAAGGAGGCCATGCCGGATCTGCCGGTCTCGATCTCCTCGGAGGTCATGCCGGAAATCTTCGAGCACGAACGTTTTTCCACCACCATGGCGAACGCCGTCTGCGCGCCGGTCGTCGTCGACTACGTGTCGCGTCTCGGAGAAAAGCTGGCCGCCGCCGGATACAAGCGAGATCTCCTGTTGCTGCACAGCGGTGGCGGGGTCATGACACCCGCGAGCGTCAAGGATTTTTCAGCCCGGCTCGCAGGATCGGGCATCGCAGCCGGCGCGATCGCAAGCCGCTTCATTGGAAATCTCTGCGGCTTCCTGAACTCGATCGGCTTCGACATGGGCGGCACCAGCACCGACGTCTCGCTCGCATGGAACGGGGAGTCGCGCATCACGAAAGACTGGTACATCGAATTTGGATATCCGATCCGCTTCCCCTCCATCGAGGTGCTGACCATCGGTGCGGGCGGCGGGTCGTTGGCATGGCAGGACGAAGGCGGCAGCTTGCGCAACGGACCGCAGTCCGCCGGCGCCTTTCCAGGCCCGGCCTGCTACAAGAATGGCAATCGCACCGCCACCAACACCGATGCCAATGTCGTGCTCGGTCGTCTCGGCACCAGCCTTGCGGGCGGCAAGATCACGCTCGACCCCGCTTTGGCCGCCCAGGCGGTGCAGGAGACGGTGGCGGCACCCTTCGGCATGGAACTCCACCAGGCGGCCGAGGCGATCATCGCCGTCGCCAACGCCAATATGGGCAATGCCGTCCGGCTTCTCTCCATCAGCCGAGGCTATGATCCACGCGATTTTGCACTCGTCGCATTCGGCGGTGCAGGCGCATTGCACGGAGCGGCCGTGGCGAAGGAGCTTTCGATTCCAACCGTGATTGTGCCGCCCAATCCCGGCGTCACCTCCGCGCTCGGCTGCCTTCTCGTCGACGTGCAGCACGATTTCTCAGAAAGCTTCATGGCCGATGCTTCGACTGTCTCGCCTGCCGAGATGCAGACAGCCTTTGTTCAAATGGAAAAACAGGCCGTTGAGCGCCTGGCCCATGAGGGCGTGGCGCAGGAAGACATGGCGCTGCAGCGTACGGTCGAGATGATGTACCAGGGCCAGTGGCGCTCGCTTGCGGTGTCGGCGCCGGCGCAGATCGAGAGCATCTGCTCGCTGATCGAGGCGTTCCACAACGAGCACGAACGCGAGTTCAACTACCGCCGCGAAGAGGCGCCGGTGTCGATCTTCCGCATCGCAGTCAAGGCGATCGGCATCGTCCCGAAAGCCGAGATACCGCGGCACGAAGTCTCGCCGCATGAGCCACGGCCGGCCGGCCGCCGCAGTGTCTGGTTCGACGGCGTATCTCATGATGCAGCCGTGTACGAGCGTGACCAATTCAGCGCCGGCGCCGCCTTCACGGGGCCTGCCATTGTCGAACAGTTCGATTCCACCACCGTGGTTCCGCCGGGAATGAGCGCGACCGTCGATGGCTTCCTGAACATTATCATCGTTACGAAAGGCTGAGACATGACAAAGCTGATTGAAACGAGCCCTGGCCTCGATCCTGTAACGTTCGAGGTGCTGAAGAACTCCTTCATCACCACCGTCGACCAGATGGCCGAACAGATGCTTCGCACCTGCTATTCCTTCGTCATCTACAACCGAGACTTTTCGAACGCCCTGCACGACGCCGATGGCAACTCCGTCGCCCAGGGCAATTATGATATCGCGGTCCATGTCGGTACACTTCACAACACCTGCAAGGAGGTGATCCGGGTCTTCGAAGGCGATATGGCGCCCGGCGACGTCTACGCAATCAACGATCCTTATGCCGGCGGAACGCATTTCAGCGATGTTCGGCTCGTCCGGCCGATTTTCGACGAAGACAAACTGATCGGCTTCTCCCAGTCGAACGGACACTGGTCGGATCTCGGCGGCTCGGTGCCGGGTTCCTTCGACGTCACCGCCCGCGACATGTTCCGCGAAGGCCTGCGGATCACGCCGCTGCGCCTTTTCCAGCGCGGCCGCTTCTGCTCCGACGTCGCCAACATGATCGCGGCCAACACGCGCGATCCGGCATCGATCATCGGTGACATCCATTCCCAGGCGCAGGCGACGCAGGCTGCCGAGCGCGAACTGCTGCGGCTGGTCAAGAAGTACGGCCGCGGCCAGGTCATGCGCGGTATGGAGGAGGTCCAGGACTACGTCGAACGTGCGGTGCGAAAGCGTCTCGCGGACCTGCCCGACGGCACCTGGGAGACGGTCGACTACATCGATCGGGATCTCGGTGCCGGCGAAGGCATGATCCCGATCCGCATCAAGATGACGATCAAGGGCGACACGATCCACTACGATTTTACGGGAAGCCATTCGACCATTGCCTCGATGTACAATTCCGCGCCGGGGGCAACCTTCTCGGCCGTGGTCGCCGGCATGAAGACCTTCTTCCCGGACCTTCCACTCAACAGCGGGTTTTACCGGATGATCGAGGTGACCGCGCCAAAGAACAGCATCGTCAGCGCGGAATGGCCGGTGGCGGTGACCGGGTTCCTGATGCCGTTCGAAAAGATCATGAACGCGATCTTCGAGATGTGGTCGAAGATCATGCCCGAACGCGCTATCGCTTGTGCTTTCAACCTCGAATATCTGCTGGCCGGGGGACGGGACGCGCGCAAACCCGAAAAGCCGATCTTCATGTTCTACGAATGGCTGCCCGGCGGCTGGGGCGGGCGCAACGGCAAGGATGGTGCCGATGTCACCACCGCCTGTTTCGGAACGGGCTTGATGTCGCAACCCAACGAAGGCAACGAGCGGGTGAATCCCACTCGGACGATCGAGTTCCAGATCAAGCAGGATTCAGCCGGTCCCGGCAAATGGCGGGGCGGCGTCGGCGTGCAGAAGACCTCGTTGTTGCTTGAGGCCGAAAATGCCGTCATGTCCTATATTTGCGACCGCGAGCGCGCTGTCGTCTGGGGTGTCGAAGGAGGCCTGCCGTCGATGCCCCACGGCTTGACCATGAAGCGCGCCGGAGAAGAAACCGAGATCTGGCTCGGCTCCGTGTTCTCCGATTACTCCGTCCACACAGGCGACCAGTTCGCTCGTCCGACGGCCGGCGGCGGGGGTTTCGGCGATCCACTGGAACGCGAGCCCCGCAAGGTGATGGAGGACGTGATCGACGACTACGTTTCTCTGGAGCGCGCCAAGACTGACTACGGCGTGGTGATCCGCGAAATCGACCGCGACCTGTGCCAGTACGAAATCGACGAGGCGGCAACCGAGGCCTGCCGTGCCGACATCCGGGCGAAACGGAAGGACTGGGCGCGTATGGATCCTGAAGAGGTCGCGCGCAAATACCGCTCCGGCGAGATCGATACGCTCGATGCGGTTCGGCACTATGCCGTGATCCTCGACTGGGAGACTGGTGAGCTCCTTCCCAAAACCACCGCCCAGTTCCGTGAGAGCTTTGAGAAGCGGACGGTCGCTCACTGGGCTTGAGCACCAACGAGCGCGCCGCAAACCTTGCGGGCGCTAGCATGGAGTTATCTGTTTTCTCGATACGATATTCAAAGAATTACTATTTCACAGGAGCCTAAAGCTGGAGCAACAATGCTGCAGCGCCGCAAAAGACGGCTACTTCCGAGGGGTATGACAGATGGCATCAAGCGTGGAACGATCGTTCACCGCAGCCAGCACACTTGACGAGGCAATGGCCGCACGCCGGCAAGGTGCGGCGGTGCTTGCCGGCGGCACCTGGATGATGCGTGATCCACGACGCGGGATCGACCTTCCCGAGGCGGTGGTCGCACTCCATCGAATACCGGCCTTGTCCAAGGTCGAAATCGAACCGGACCATGTCGTGATCGGCGCAGCCGTTACCCACGCAGTCCTTGGCCGCGCGTTGTACGGCGCAGCGGGCTTCGAAGGGGTGGTTGCCGCTGCGGAGGGTGCGGCCAATCCCGGCATCCGAAGGGTCGCCACCGTGGGTGGCAACCTTTGTGCCCTCGATTTTGCCGCCGCCGATCTGGTCCCTGCGCTTCTCGTCTGTGAGGCGACGGTGGAGCTGGAGACGGTCGAAGGCCCAAAACTCCTCGGTATTTCGGATTTCCTCAAAGACAGGCATACGCTGCTGACCGACGGGATCGTAACGAGAATTCATCTGCGCCGCGACCTTGTCGCAAGTGCTCATATCCGCCTGCCGCTTAGGAAAGCCGGCGACTATCCGGTCGCCATCGTCTCCCTCGCGATGGACAAAGACAAACGATGTCGCATTGCCGTCGGCTCGGTGGAGCCGGTAGCGCGGCGCTGGACGGCGCTCGAACAGGCCATGAGGGCAGGCCCGGCCTCCGCCCTCGATCCGGAACGTGCCGCCGAGCTTGCACTGGAGCACAATGATTTTCAGGGCCGCGACGGCAAGGAAGCGGAGGGTTGGTACCGGCGCCAGGTTCTTCCGCCGCTGGTCAAGCGCGGTGTTGCGGCACTTCTCAAGACCGGGGGCCTGGCATGACCGTGACATTCCAGCTGAATGGCGAGGACTGCCGCTTTCATGGCGATCCGATGACGCCGCTCGTCGACATCTTGCGGCAGGAACGATTCCTGACGGGGACCAAAGCCGTCTGCCGCGAAGGCTTTTGCGGCGCGTGCACGGTGCATGTCGACGACGAAGCGGTGCCGTCCTGCCTGAAGCCGATTGCACTCGTCCAGGGATGCGCGGTGACGACCATCGAGGGATTGAGTTCCGGAAACCACCCGTTGCACCCGCTCCAGGCGGCTTTCGAGGCGGCCGATGCCGTGCAATGCGGCATGTGTTTTCCGGGAATGGTCATGAGCCTTTCGGCCTTCGTGCGTGACAATCCGCATGCGAGCCGTCCCGAAATCAAAGCCGCGATGGTCGGCAACATCTGCCGCTGCACGGGATATGAGCGGATCGTCGACACCGTGGCCGACTGCCTCGACCAAGCGCGGAAGGCTGGCCAGTTGGTGGGAGGCGTCCATGTCTGAGCTGTCCGCCACCGTGATGAATCTTCCCCGCCGCGATGCGCAGGACAAGCTCCGCGGGCGCACGAAATACACCAACGACCGGATTCGCCCCGACATGTTGCATGCCGTGTTGCTGCGGTCGACCGTTCCCGCGGGGCGTATCCGCAAGCTCGACGTTTCGGCGGCACTTCGCTGTCCAGGCGTGCGCGCGGTGGCGACCGGCGCCGATGCGCCAGGGCTCTACGGCATCGGCATTGCCGACCATCCGCTCTTGGCCATCGACACCATCCGCTATCACGGCGAGCCAATCGCCGTCATCGCCGCCGAGACGGAGAAGCAGGCGCGAGCGGCACTTGCCGCCATCGTGCTCGAGGTTGAGCCGCTGGCGCCGGTGTTCACCATGGCCGAAGCGCTCCAGCCCGCCGCCCGTCTCGTCCACGAAGGCTGGCGCGGCTATGAGGTGATCACGGAAGGCGGTGCACGCGCCGGCAACATTGCATGGGAGGCAAAATCCAGTCGCGGCGATGTCGATGCTGCTTTCGCCCGTCCCGACATACGCATCGTCGAGAGCAGCTTCACCGTTGGCCGGCAGAGCCATGTACCCTTCGAACCGCGCGTTGCCATCGGCTCCTGGGAGGACGGCCGTGCTCACATCCAGACCTCGACGCAGGTGCCTTGGACAGTGCGCAACGTCACCGGAAGGGTCATGCAGCTTCCGCCCGGGCGTGTGCGGGTCACCGTACCCCCTGTCGGTGGCGGGTTCGGCCTGAAATTCGATGCGTCCATCGAGCCGATCACGGCACTTCTGGCGCGGATGACCGGGCGCACGGTGGTCCTGGAAAACACCCGGCAGGAAGAGATGGCAACCTGCCTCTGTCGCGAGAACGCGGAAATCCGCATTCGCTCCGCGGTCACCCCAGAAGGATACATTGCCGGGCGCGAGGCGGTCGTGCTGATGGACTGCGGTGCGTATGGCGGTGAACAGGTCTTCCTGACGACGATGACGGCGCACACGCTGGGCGGCAATTACAAGGTTGGCGCAATGCGGCTCGTCAGCCGCGCCGTATACACCAACACACCGCCCAACGGCGCTTTCCGGGCTTGCAACGGCGTCTACAACACATTCGCGTTGGAGCGGCACACCGACGAAATCTGCGATGCGCTGGGCTTCGACCCAATGGAGTTCCGGAAGCAAAATGTCCTTGGAGATGGCGATCTCGGCGCCACGGGCCAGGTTTTCGAGGCCGACGTGCTGGGTCCGATGCTCGATCGTATGGAAGCGTTGCGTGCCAGTACCGGCACATCGGAAGCGAAGGCCGACGGCAGGCTCTATGGAATCGCGACCACGGTCGGCACATGGTTCGTTTTCGTCGGACCCTCGGCGGCGACGGTGAATTTGAACGCCGACGGCAGCGCAACGCTGGTCACGTCGGGTGTGGAGATCGGATCGGGCACGATGGTGCAATCCCTGCCGCAGATCGTGGCTGGGCAGCTCGGCCTCGCTCCCGACCAGGTGATCGTGCGCGAAGCCGATACAGATGCCGCCGGTCTCGATGTCGGCGTTGGCGGTGGGCGCACCACCGTGTCCATTGGTGCTGCGAGCATCGCCGCCTGTGCAGAGGTGCGGGAGAAGCTGCTGCGGACCGCCGGCGAGATGCTCCAGACCCGACCGGAAGACCTGGTGCTGCGGGATGGTCGTGTCGAGATCACGGGTCGTCCCGGTTCCGGCATGTCGATCCCCGCTGTCGTCGCCCATGCGCAGGCCACCACCGGCCCGATTACAGGAAGCGGAGCCTTTACCGCCAGGAACACTCCGGCAATGTCCGGCTGCGCGATGGGGCATTTCATCGATGCACTCGACATTCCCGTCTTTGTTGTTCACGAGGCCGAGGTGGCGGTCGATCCGGACACCGGTCATGTCGAGGTGCTGGCCTATCGCGTGGTTCAAGATGTCGGCCGCGCGCTCAACCCGCGCGCCATCCTGGGCCAGATACAGGGCGGTGTGGTGCAGGGGCTGGGCTATGCCTTGCATGAGGAGGTGACGCTCACCGTCGACGGACGCATCGCGCAGGACGATTTCGAGACCTATCGCCTGCCGTTGGCGCAGGACGTGATTCCGGTCGCCGCCGACCTCTATGAGGGCGCACCGTCGATGGGGCCTCTCGGCACCAAGGGCGCCGGTGAGGTCCCAATCCTGGCCGTGGGCGCGGCGATCGGCTGCGCGGTGGCGCGCGCCATCGGCAAGCCGGTGCAGCAGCTGCCACTGACGCCGCCGCGCGTGCTTCGGCTGCTGCACGAGCGCGAACCGCCACCGGAATTCCCGCACATAGCCCCCGGCTGGGCAGCAAACACTCTGGGCTGAGGCAAGCAAACCATGGTCACCCTGAATTGCGACATGGGGGAAAGTTACGGCAACTGGCGCTTCGGCGACGATGCCGGCATCATGCCTCATATCGATTGCGCCAACATCGCCTGCGGCTTCCACGCCTCCGATCCATGGACCATGCTGAAGACCGTGCGGCTCGCGCTTTCGCATGGAAAGCAGGTTGGGGCGCATCCCTCCCTTCCCGATCGCGAGGGGTTCGGCCGGCGCGAAATGAAACTTCAGCCGGAGGAACTGACAGCCGCCTTCCTCTACCAAATCGGTGCGCTGACAGGGATGCTGGCCGCCGAGGGCGGGCAGCTCAGCCATGTCAAGCCGCACGGCATCATTTACGGCATGGCCGCGAACGACATCGACACTGCCCGGGCAATTGCCACGGCGGTCAAGCCGTTCGGCGTCCCGCTCTTCGGCATGGCGGGAACCTGTCACGAGACGGCGGCAGATGAACTCGGCGTTGCCTTCGTGGGCGAGTTCTTTCCCGATCTTGCCTACGCTCCCGGCGGTGGCCTGATCATTCCAAGGGTACAGTCGGCCATCGACCTGACGCTTGCCGAGCATCGCATGGTGGGGGCGCTTACCCGACACGAACTGGTCACGACAGACGGCACGGTCCGCCCGGTCGACTTCGCCACCGTCTGCATCCACTCCGATCCGCCGAATGCGCGCGACGTCGCCGCGCTGATGCGACGGATCATCGACACCCATTCCGACGGCCTCTCATGATTGGTTTTCCCGAATCGTGAAGGCTCCACGCCCGCGATCGAGGACCATCTCGAACTCACTGCCCGAACCATTTCCCCAAGCCGCTGAGGACTTCCATGGACGCGCTTTCCAACTCTCTCGCCGCCGCCGACATCGCCACAACCATGCACCCCTACACAAACCTGCGTCAGCACGAAAAAACCGGGCCGCTGATCATCAGCCGCGGCGACGGCATCCGTGTGTTTGACGAGCGCGGCAAGGAATACATCGAAGGGCTCGCGGGGCTGTGGTCTGTGGGCGTCGGCTTTTCGGAAAAGCGGTTGGCCGACGCTGCCTATCAGCAAATGCTGAAGCTGCCCTACTACCACACCTTCTCCTCCAAGGCGCATGAGCCGTCTATCCGGCTCGCGGAGAAACTCGTGGAGATGACGCCGGAAAACCTGACGCGTGTCTTCTTCACGTCGTCGGGCTCGGAAGCCAACGACACCATCGTGAAGATGATGTGGTTCATGAACAACGCGCTGGGCCGGCCCAAAAAGAAGAAATTCCTGGCACGGACCAAAGGCTATCACGGCATCACCGTCGCCTCCGGCAGCCTGACGGGCCTGCCGATCAACCATCGCGACTTCGACCTGCCGGCGATACCCGTTCGCCACCTGACCTGCCCGCACTTCTATCGTTTCGGCATGGAAGGCGAAGACGAAGCGGCCTTCACGGCGCGTCTGCTCGCCGAGCTGGAAGCGGTGATCGCGGAAGAAGGGGCCGACACAATCGCAGCCTTCATAGGAGAGCCGCTGATGGCAGCTGGCGGCGTTCTGCCGCCGCCGGTCGGATACTGGGAAGGTGTGGAGAAAATCTGCCGGGCAAATGATATCACTCTGATAGCAGATGAGGTGATCTGTGGTTTCGGGCGGCTCGGCACGCCCTTTGGCTGTCAGAAATTCAGCTTCACGCCTGATATCATGACGCTTTCCAAGCAGATCACCTCCTCCTACATGCCGCTGGCCGCGGTGATGTTCTCGGAGGCGATCTATCAGGCGATCGCCGACAACACCGCAACGATCGGCAATTTCGGCCACGGCTTCACGGCGTCGGGTCATCCGGTAGCCACGGCGGTGGGTCTCGAAAACCTCGCCATCTTCGAGGAGCGGGACCTGATCGGAAACGCGGCCCGCCTCGAGACGTCGTTCCAGGCCGGCATTCGCTCGTTTGCCGATCATCCGCTCGTCGGCGAAGCGCGGGGCACCGGTCTTATCGGCGCCGTTGAGCTGGTGGCAGACAAGGCGACGAAACGCCCCTTCGCCAAGGTTGGGCGCGCAGGGACGATCGCAGCAGGGATCGGCCAGGAGGAAGGCCTCATCTTCCGCGCCATCGGCGACCAGCTCGCGCTTTGTCCGCCGATGATCTCGACAGAAGACGATGTGAAGGAAATCATGACGCGCATGAGCCGGACGCTTGAGCGCCTGACCGGTGCGGTTGCCAAGGAGGGACTTGAATGATCGGCGAACATGCGGACCAGACAGTCATGACCGGAGGCGATCTTCCGGTACAGCGGTCTGCGCTTCTTGGTCGGTTTATGGCGGCGTGGAACGCCCACGACCTTGACGGCTTGATGGCCTGCATGGCGGAGGATTGCGCCTTCCATGGCTCGGCTGGACCCGAACCGAGCGGTCGCCGTCACATTGGACGGGAAGCCGTACGGGCTGCCTATGCCGCTATCTTTTCAACCTTTCCGGATGCTGCCTGGTCAAATGACAGCCATGTGGTCAGCGGAGCTACCGGACTGTCTTCCTGGCGCTTCACGGGAACAACGGCAGCGGGCGACAAGATAGAGGTCGACGGCTGCGACATCTTCGTTTTTTCAGGCGCGCGGATTGCGCTCAAGGATTCCTACCGCAAGGCCCGGACGTAAAGTTTTGGATGTCATGGACTGATGAATTGAACCGGCCCGCATCATGCGGGCCGGTTTTTGCATTGCGGGATGGAAAGAACGGCCGGACCGAGCCGGTCGCCACGACTACTTCAAGAGCGCGTCAAGCGGGATCGGTTCGGAGATCGTCCAGCTGTCGATGATCGATGGCTTGCCTTTCTCGGTGTCAGCGATCAGGTATTTGGTCTGGTTCTGGTGGTGCAGTTCGGATGTGAAGGTGCGGGGACCGAAAAGGGTCGGCTCGTTCTTCATTTTTTCGAGTTCTGCGACAACGGCATCCGCATCGATGCTCTTGGCGCGTTCGACGGCCTTTGCCCAGACGTCGATCATGACATAACCTGGATAGACATACATGGACGACGGGTCGGCGCCGGTCTTGGCCTTGTAGGCTGCGTTGAACTTGTTGACTTCCGGGTTCGGGTCGTCACCGTAGATGGAACCCTGGACCGGAACGTAGAAATTGGAAAGGTCAGGTACAGCCGACAGCCAGTAGCTGCCGTCCATGCCGGAGCCGTTGAGAATCATCGAATTGATGCCGGCGGCACGGATCTGTTTTACCGCCGAAACACCGCCCGGCATCATGGTGCAAAGCATGATCGCATCGGGCTCCTTTGGCAGGGCCTTGATACGGCTGATCTGGGCAGCGATTGAGGGGTCGTCGTTCTTGAAGGTATCTTGACCCACAAGTTTGGCGCCCTTGGTCTCCAGCTTCGGCATCATCCAGTCGAAGCCGTCGCAGATGCCCTTGTTGTATTCCGTCCAGGTGTCGAGCAGGCGGTAGAAGGTCTTGGCCTCCTTCTTGTTGTATGCCCATTCGGCCATCGTCGCTCCCTGCACGGCCGCCAGCACCGACGCGGAGAAGCTGTGCGGACCTACGCCCTGGATGCCCGCCTTGACCGATTCAGCGCAGAGGAAGAAGGAAACCTTGCCAGCCGCCTCGGCGGCGAGTGCCGCTGGCGAGCCGAAGTCGTAGTCGCAGGAGACGACGACGAGGTCAGCGCCCTGGTCGAGAACGGAAAGACCTGCCTTTGCGCCTTCGGCACGGTCGGACTTGGTGTCGGCTTTCACGACTTCAATCTTCTTCCCCAGAAGACCGCCGGCGGCGTTTATTTCGTCGATGCGGATCAGCGCGGCATCGGTGGCAGGCTTGTCGTAAGCCTCCATGAAGCCCGATTCCGCCGTGGCGAAACCGACCACGATCTTGCTGTCGTCCGCCAAGGCTGGAAAGGCAGCCGTTGCGGTGAAGAGCATCGTTGCTGTCGCTATTTTTAGTTTGTTTATCATAGACTTCTCCTTTCAAGGTTACGGCGGCTCACAATCCGCCGGTCAGTCACCGCGGTTGCGGGTTAAAGAGATCTCGCGATTGCCGAAAACGCCTGCCGGACGAAGCGCCAGAATGATGATCATGATGATACCCAGGGCGATCTCCTGAAGGCCTTTCGGTATGGCGAAGGCGACGTCGCCAATGGAAACCCCGGCTTCCAGCCAGCGCAGGGTCTGAATGAGGGCCGAGAGGAACACGACACCGATCACGCCGCCCGAAAGGCTGCCCATGCCGCCAACGACAAGCATGGCGATGGTGATGAAGGTGAGACCGAGATAGAAGGTATCCGGCGTTACAACCCCGATGGAGTGGGCCATTAAGGCGCCGCCGAGACCCATTATGGCACCGGAGATCACAAAGGCGACAAGCCGCTCCCTTGGAATATCGACGCCGGAGGCTGCTGCTGCCGTCGGTTCGTCGCGGGCGGCACGCAGTGCCAGACCGGAACGCGATATTGCATGTGCCCAGGCAATGAAGATCGAGATGATGGCGGCGATCAGATAGGGCCAGATCGAGCGGATGATCGGGATGCCGACGACCGACGATGTCCCGCCGGTGACGGTTTCCCAGTTGGAGTAGATCGTGTTGATCATCGCCAGCATGGCGAAGGTCGCGATGGAGGCGGCGATGCCCGATAGCCGCATCAGGATTCGCCCGAAGATCAGCGCCGCCAGACCTGCAAAGATCGCGGCGATGATGGCCGCCTCCCAATAGGGCATTTGGGTTTTTATCAGCCAGCCGGGAAGACCGGAAAAGGCCATCTTCTTCATGATGGGATTGATCGTCAGCCACGCCGCCACATAGGCGCCGAGGCAGGTGAAGCCGATATGGCCGAAGCTCAGCACGCCGGAATTGCCAATAAATACATAAAGGCCGACGACGAGGATGACGCGGAGGAAGACATCAATGATCACCTGATTGAATGGTCTCGATCCGGTCATCATCGTCAGCAGCGCGATGGCGATCATCAACAGCGCCAGCAGGATCGGCGTGATGATGGTACGGCGCGCCAGCACGAAGGGCCGAGGGGTTTTGGCAACGATGGCGCCGGTGGTCAGTTGCGGCTCGATGGCCGGGGACGCTGCGGACATGGATCAGACCCTTTCCTTTGTGCCACGGGCCGAAATCAGGCCTTGCGGACGGAAGAGGAGGACGAGGATGACCGCTCCATAGACAAAGGCATCGCGGAAGGGCCGGGCATCGATGGGCAGCATGACCTGCATGACCACTGATGCGGCACCGAGCAGGAAGCCCGCCAGCACGGCGCCAGCCAGACTGCCTAGGCCGCCGATAACCGTTGCGATGAACGCCATCAGCATGATCGCCGCCCCCATCTGGATATCGGCGGTGCCGGTCTGGGCCACGAAGATCAAGGCGATGGCACCTGCCAGCGCGCCGGACAGCGCGAAAGCTCCCATGATGACCCGGTTGGCGCGGACGCCGAGCATGCGCGCCATGGAGAAATTCTCCGCCGCCGCCCGCATTTCCAGTCCGAACCGGGTCCGGCGCAGAAAGGCGGTCAGGCCCAACAGGATCAACATGGTCGCGACGATGGTGATGAGCTGGAGAAGCGGCAGCCGGGCGCCGAAAATCTCGACGGGCTGGGAGAGTTCGGGGAGGAGATTGATCGATTTCGGCCGACTGGAGAAAAGCATCAGCAGGAAGTAGCGAATGACGAAACCGAGCGCGAAGGAGGCGATCATCATCGTTGCCGGATTCGCCTTGCGGAACCGCCTGAAGACGACGATTTCGCACAGCACCGACAGCCCGGCCCCGCAGAGGAGCACGAAGGGCACCAGCAGGTACCACGGCAATTGGCCAGCGAAGACGATGGCCATGGCGTCTGTTGACGGCCACAGCAGCGCGAAGACGCAGAAGGCGATGACGTCGCCATGCGCGAAGTTCACGAGCCGCATGACGCCGAAGATGAGGGCAATGCCAAGCGCCCCGAGCGCATAGAGCGAACCAAGCGAGAGTGCGTCAAACAGGATCTGGAGCATCTCAGTGGTCCTCGTAACCGAAATAAGCAGCCTGGATCGCCTCGCCGTTGCCGAGCGTCCGGGCGTCGCCATCGAGCACGATCTGTCCGCCACGCATCAGGATCATCCGCCCGCCCACCATCATCGCCCGGGCCGAGCTCTGCTCCACGATCAGGAGCGTGAGCTGGCGCTGCGCACGCAGCGCGATCAGCCGCTCGTAGACCTGGTCGTTGATGTTGGGGGCGAGGCCCAGCGAAGGCTCGTCGATGGCTACAAGCCGCGGATTGGTCATCAGCGCGCGTCCGATGACCAGCATTTGTTGCTGCCCGCCGGACAGCAATCCCGCCTGCCCGTGCCGCCTCTCTTTCAGCATCGGGAAGGTTGCGTAGACGGCTTCGAGTTCACTGGCCGCCCGGCTGCGCCAGCCGCGGTCGCGGGCATGCATGCCGGTGCCGACCAGAAGGTTCTCTTCGGTCGTCAGCGAGCCGAAGACATCGCGCCCCTCCGGCACCATGGAGAATCCGAGCCGGGCGATGTTCTCCGGCGCCTGGCCGGTGACCTCTCGGCCGGCAAAGTCGATCCGGCCGCCCGCCACCGGCGTGACACCGGCGATCGCGCGCAACAGCGAAGACTTCCCGGCACCGTTCGGGCCGGTGATGAACAGGATTTCTCCTTCGTCCATGGAGAAGGAGACGTCGCGGACCGCCGTGAGACGGCTATAGCGGATGGTGATATCGGAAAGGGCGAGCAGGCTCATTCCATCACCTCCAGCACAGGCAGGTCGGTGTTCGAAGCCGTTCCCATATAGGCGTGGCGCACCTTCTCGCTGTCGCGGATGGCTGCGGGCGGGCCTTCTTCGATGATCGCTCCGGAATCGAGCACGACGATATGCTCGCAAAGGCCGAGCACCAGCCCGACATTGTGCTCGATCAGCAGGACACCACAGCCGAGATCGCCGGCGATGTGTCTTATCAGGGTCGAAAGCTCCCGAGCCTCCGGCGCGCTCATGCCAGCCGCTGGCTCGTCGAGCAGGATGTATGCGGGCCGTCCCATCAGGGCACGGCCAATGGCGACACGGCGCTCATCCGTATAAGGCAAGGTTCCGGCGATGCGTGAGCCCAACGCGCCGATGCCTATCCAGTCGAGCATCGCTTCCGCTTCGGCGATGGCAGCGCGCCGGCTCATTCCCAGGCCAACGCCGGTTACCTCCAGATTGTCCAGCACAGGCAGGTCGCGGAAGAGCCGCCCACCCTGGAAGGTGCGGGCGATGCCGCGCCGCCGGACCTGATGCGGCTTGAGACCGGTGAGTGCTGCCCCGTCGAGCTTGATGGTGCCTTCCGTAGGAGCTTGGAAGCCCGTCAGCACGTTGACGAGCGTGGTCTTGCCAGCGCCATTCGGGCCGATAAGGCCACTGATGCGGCCGGGCGTAATTTGGAGGTCTACCGATGACAGGGCCTTTAGCCCCGCAAACGACACCGAGACGTTCTCCGCGCTCAGATGACTCATGTCCCTTTCCTTCTTTTTACCGACGGAAAGGCGCGAAGCATCCGGCCTTGCGGCCAGTCACGTTGCAAATGTCTTCCCCTGTCGGTTCCGGCGGTCTCTAGCGGACTGCTCGGATGCCAAATTCACGCCGTTGCCCGGCGTCGTCTTGTCGTTTCGCGCACCGGAT
This sequence comes from Mesorhizobium loti, assembly GCA_014189435.1. Lineage (NCBI taxonomy): Bacteria > Pseudomonadati > Pseudomonadota > Alphaproteobacteria > Hyphomicrobiales > Phyllobacteriaceae > Mesorhizobium > Mesorhizobium loti. The sequence continues at coordinate 4,466,677 of CP050293.1, read as the reverse complement.
TTTGTCTTCCGCCACGCGCGGTCGGTTTTGGCCGACCGATCTCCTCACCTCCGGCTCCTCCGCCGGCATTTCCCCGGCTGACGTCAGCCGGCCAGATGCCCTTCAGCACGCGCCAGCGCGGCGCGCTGTTCGGCTCGCGCGGCAAGCGCGCCTTCCAGCGTGACCGAAACGAAGCGCGCCGGCGTGTGCGGCTGGAGCTGGGCGATCAGGTCCATGTCGGCCGAAATCACCACCCCCAGCATCATGTAGCCGCCACCCGAAACCGCGTCCCGGTGCAGAACGATCGGCTCTGTGCCGCTCGGCACCTGGACGGATCCATAAGGATAGCAGGCATCGACGATGTTCGAGGGGTCGGAGCCTGCGCCGAAAGGCTGCTCGCGCCCAACGAACTCCAGCGGCGTTCCGCCACGGAAGCGATAGCCGATGCGGTCAGCTTCGGGCGCGACCTTCCAGGTTTCCTCAAAGAACCGATTGCCGGCAGCTTCAGTGATCCGATGCCAGTACATGCCGGGGAGCATTCTGAGTTCCGCCGGATTATTCCACGCGCGGCGCAGATTTGCAGGCAGCGAAAGACCGGTTTTGCCGGAGCCTTCGCCGACGGGAAGCTCATCGCCCGCCTTCAGCGTGCGGCCCTGATGGCCGCCGAGTGCGCCCAGAATGTAAGTCGAGCGGGAGCCGAGAACCACGGGTACGTCGATGCCGCCGGAGACAGCCAGATAACCGCGCGCGCCGCCCTTGAGGAAGCCGAAGGAAAGCCGGTCACCAGCCTTCACCGGAAAGCTCTCCCAGGTCGGCCGTTCCTCGCCATTGAGTTTGGGTGGGAGCTCTCCACCCGTGACGGCGACGACCGCGGATTGGGTGAATTCGAGTTCGGGGCCCATGAAGGTGGCTTCGAGCACCGCGGCACCCGGATCGTTGCCGACAAGCAGGTTTGCGATGCGTGTGGCAAAGCGGTCCATGCCGCCGCCTTCGGGAATGCCGACATGATAGTGGCCCGGTCGGCCAAGGTCCTGCACGGAAGTGGAGAGGCCGGGAGAGATTACCTTAACGGCCATTGATAAGCTCCATCAGCTTCGCATTGGTGCCGTAAATATCGCCGTTGAAATCCGTCAGGCTGAAGGTGCACTGGCGAACCGTCGGCTGCCACCGATTGGCTTCGATTTCCTCCAGCGTGGCGTCGTAATCATCGCGGCCAATGGCCTTGAACTTCACGATGTCGCCTGGCTTGAACAGGCACATATCGTCGGAGAGGTAGCGCACCTTCCTGGTCGGGTCGTAGATTGGGACCGGGGTTATGCCATACATCTGGTAGCCGCCAGCGCCGCGCACCGAATAGATCGCTGCAAAGCAGCCGCCGTGGCCGATGGTGAGCTTGGGAGTGTCGGTGCGTGGACGCAAGTATTTTGGCGCCTGAATCTGTTTCTTGCGCTCAACCATCTGGTACAGGAAGGGCAGTCCGGCGACGAAGCCGACCATGGATACGAACCAGGGCTGGCCGGAATAGGCCGCGATAAACTCTTCCACCGTGGCGTAGCCATTGATGCGTGCCGAATATTCAAGATCGGTGGAGGACGGGTCCTGGTGGCGCTCGCGGAAGCGCAAGCAGGTTTCACGCGTCCATGGATCCTGGAAATAAACCGGCAGCTCGATGATCCGGGTCTTCAAAACCGGGTCTGCCTTTGAGGCCGCCTCTTCCATCGACTTCAGTTCGCTGAGCAGATCCTGCGGCTTGATGATGTCGGGGTTGAAGCGAATCTGGAAGCTGGCGTTGGCCGGGCAGATCTCGGTGACGCCTCGGATGCCTGCCGTACGCACCGCGTTGGTCATCGAAAGGCCGGTAAAGAAGGAGGTGAGCGACATGTCCTCGGACACCTCGCCGAAGATATGTTCGTCACCGCCGAAGTTGAATCGTATCGACATCGGTCCTCCTTAGCCCGCCAATGCTGCGGCGTTTTCGATGAGCCAGCCTTCCAGCCAGCGGGTATGCACGTCTCCCGCCCGCACCGCAGGATCGGCGGCGAGCGCAAGAAACAGCGGCTTGGTGGTCTTGAGCCCGCCGATCTTCAACTCGTTGAGCGCGCGGACCAGGCGGACTATCGCCGCCTCGCGCGTCTCTGCATGCACGATCAGCTTGGCAAGCAGAGAGTCATAGAAGGGCGGCACTTGATAGCCTTGGTAGAGCATGGAATCGAAGCGTACGCCCGGACCGCCGGGAATGCGAAGCTCGGCCACCTGCCCGGGAAATGGAGCGAACTCTTTCGCCGGGTCTTCGGCATTGAGCCGTACTTCGATCGCATGCCCCTTGACGGAGACATCGCCCTGCCTGAACCGCAGCTTCTCGCCACCGGCGATGCGAAGCATCTCCGCAACGAGGTCGATGCCGGTGATCGCCTCGGTGACCGGGTGCTCAACCTGAATGCGGGTATTCATCTCGATGAAGTAAAAGCGGTCGGCTTCATCATCATAAAGATACTCTACCGTGCCGGCACCAGAGTATTTGACCGCCTTGGCCAAAGCGACCGCCGAAGCGCAGAGCTCCTCGCGCAGCCCGTCGGAAAGTGCGCGCGACGGCGCCTCCTCCCAAACCTTCTGACGTCGCCGCTGCAGCGAGCACTCCCGCTCGTAGCAGTGGATGGCGTCGCTTCCGTCCGCCAGCACCTGCACCTCGATATGGCGGGCCTTGCCGATCACCTTTTCCATATAGAGACCACCGTCGCCAAAGGCGGCGAGAGCTTCTGCTTCGGCCTGAGGAAAGGCCTGTTCGAATTCGGTGAGCGAGTTCGCAATGCGAATGCCCCGCCCGCCGCCGCCTGCCGCAGCCTTGATCATCACCGGAAAACCGGTTTCGGTCAGCACCTCGCGACCAGCCTCGAGGCCCTCGACCCGGCCAGCCGAGCCTGGCACCACAGGGACACCCGCAGCGGCAGCGGCCGATCGCGCCGAGACCTTGTCTCCCATCATCCGGATCGCATCTCCCGACGGGCCGACGAAGACCAATCCGGCGCCTGTGACCGCGTCCGAAAACGCGGCATTCTCGGCAAGGAAACCATAGCCAGGATGAACGCTGTCACAGCCGGTGTCGCGGGCAGCCTTCAGAATTGCTTCGATGTTGAGATAGGACTTCTTTGCTGCTGGTGGGCCGATGTTGACCGCTTCGTCCGCAAGCTGGACGTGGAGCGACCCTGCGTCCGCGGCTGAGTACACGGCCACGGTGGCGATGCCCAGATCTTGTGCGGCCCGGATGATCCTGACCGCTATCTCGCCCCGGTTGGCAACCAGAAGCTTTTTCAGCATCAGTCGAGATCCGCAAGAGGTGCGCCGGCCATGATGGGTTCCTCATTGTCGGCAATGAAGCGGATGTTCGTACCGGCCGTCTCGGCTCTCACTTCGTGGAACGACTTCATCACTTCGATGAGGCCGATTACGTCTCCGGCGGAGACTGCGTCGCCATCCACCTTGTAGGGCGGCTGGTCTGGCGAAGCGCTGCGATAAAAAGTGCCGGGAAGAGGCGAAAGAATCTGGGCCATAAAAGAGCTCCGGAAAACTGCAGACAAGCTAATTTGGAACCGCCCGCGCGGGTGGTTCGGTCGGCTTCAGTGCCAAGGGGCGATTGCGGTGCGCACAGCCCTGGCGATTTCGATGGCGTTCGGCGTATCGGAATGCACGCAAATGGTTTCGCATCGTACAGGGAAGAAACTGCCGTCCTCTGCCGTGCCCTCGCGCTTGCTGATGGCGCGCACGCAACGCTCGGCCATCTCCGCGGGGTCCTTGGCGTCATGAACGCGTGTCAGGATCAGCTTGCCGGAGGCGTCGTAGTCGAGATCGGCGTAGAACTCGGCGACGAATGGGATGCCGCGCTCTTGATAGATCTTCTCGTGCAGGGTGCCCGTCATGCCGAAGAGGGGGACGCCGAAGATCTCTGCCGCGTCGCACACGCCATGGGCGACTGCCTCCTGCTGCATGGCCATGAAGTAAAGGCTGCCATGCGGCTTGATATGGTGGAGTTCCACACCCTCGGCCTTGAGGAAGCCGGCAAGCGCTCCCACCTGGTAAATGATGGTGTTCCTGACTTCGTCGCGGGTCATCCGCATCTCGCGCCGGCCGAAACCCTGAATATCCGGCAAGCCCGGATGGGCGCCGATCTTTACGCCATTCGCCTTGGCACTGCGGACGGCGGTGTGCATGTGATCCGGATCGGAGGCGTGAAAACCACAGGCGACATTGGCAACGTCGATGATCGGCATCATGCCCACATCGTCGCCAACCTTGTAAAGGCCAAAGCTTTCGCCCATGTCGCAGTTTAGCGTCACCGCCATCGCATTGTTACCCCTCGAAGCTGCCGTCTTTGCGGCGTTGCAGCATTTTTTGCGCATGCGCGGGCATTTGTGAAATAGTAGTTTATTGATTGTGATATCAAAAAAACAGATAATGGGCCTGGGCCGGAGTGCACCATGACCATCACCTTGAAACAGCTCGATTATTTCATCGCGACCGCCGAGAGCGGACAGGTCAGTCATGCCGCGGTGGAACTCAACATCTCACAATCGGCGGTCACCGCGGCGATAAAGACGCTGGAGGCTGATCTGGGCGTACGGCTTTTGGAGCGTAACCACGCTGGCGTAAGATTGACGATGGAGGGCGCGCGGTTTCTTGAGCATGCGCGTGTTATCACCGGGGCCGTCGCAGCCGCTGTCCGAAGCCCATTGCGCGACAGGAAGGGCCTGGCGGGCAAGCTGCGGCTAGGCATGACCTACACCGTCGTCGGCTACTACATGTCCCGTCACTACGCGCGGTTCCGAAAGACCTATCCCCAGATCGAGGTCGAGGTGCTGGAATTGCCCCGAGACGCTCTCGAAAGCGGCTTGATGTGCGGGGAGATCGACATGGCTGTGATGCTGGTGTCCAACCTGGCGCACACCGAGGAATTGGCGCAAGAGGTCTTGATGCGGTCGAACCGCCGGCTCTGGCTTTCAGCTGACCATCATCTGCTCGCGCGGCAGGAAATCAGCCTCGCCGACGTGGCGGCGGAAGACTATGTCATGCTGACGGTGGACGAGGCGCGCACGACGGCCGCCCGTTACTGGGATGCCGCGGGGCTTACGCTCCGCCCAGTCCTTACCACCAGTTCGGTCGAGGCCGTGCGCTCGCTCGTGGCTGCCGGCATGGGAGTCACTGTCTTGTCCGACATGGTTTACCGACCCTGGTCCTTGGAGGGGCAGCGTATCGAAGTGCGCAGGCTTGTCGAGCCGATCCCCAGTATGGATGTCGGCCTGGCCTGGTCGCGTGACAGACCAATCGACCCGGCGGCTGCCGCCTTCCGCGCCTTTATGTCCGTGACCATGGGCGGCGGCGGCTAGCCGCCGGCCCGTCAGACAGACGCTTTACCCCAAAGGAGGGCACGCACCCCGGCGTCCCGCTGTTCGAAAGTTATCTTCAGGAGAACGAGGGGTAGGGGGTGCCCGAGGTCGGTGCGATTCCACGCGGATCGCCGCATCGCTGATAGTTGTTGCCGGGAGCGGTCGAGAGTTGGACCTGTTCGAAGATCGGTGTCGGCGGCGTCTGGGCCAGCGGCATATCAGTGCTTTCCCAAGGCATGACCGTACGCGCGGATCAGGGCAAGCGGGGTTGCTGCCGCGCGCGTCGAATTGCTCGAATGCTGAAGTCCATGTCCCCGTTCGAAAAGATCGCGCTGGTTGGCGTCGGCCTGATCGGCTCGTCGCTGGCCCGCGTCATTCGCCGCGAGGGTTCGGCCCGTCACGTCGCCATCTCGGCGCGCAGTGCCGCAACGCTGGCACGGGCGAGGGAGCTCGGCCTCGGCTCCTCATACACCACGGATGTGAAAGAGGCCGTCCGCGATGCCGATCTGGTCATCGTCTCGGTGCCGGTCGCCGCGTCGCGGATCTCGGCGGGCATGGGGGGTACCGGAACGAAAAGCCGCTTCCCGCCCGTTTTTCCCTTGTTCCGGCTGCCGGCCCGCCCGGTTTGTTGACTGCATGCAGGTATTCAAGTATGCGACAGTCATCAACAGGAAGGACGGACCGGTACGATGTCGACTGCTGAAATGGCTATGCGCGAGGATTTGGCGGCGGCTTATCGGCTGATCGCCCGGTTCGGAATGGACGACATCATCCACACGCACATATCCGCGCGTCTGCCGGAAGAGCCGGAACTCCTGCTGATCAATCGTTACGGCGATCTTTTTCGAGAGGTGACGCCACAATCGCTGGCGGTGATCGATCACCATGGCCAGCAGATGCGTGGCGGGCAGGTGCCGATCAACACGGCGGGTATCGTCATTCACACCGCGGTCCACGCAGCGCGCCCGGATGCGGTCTGCGTCATGCATACGCATACCGCCGCCGGCGTTGCGGTCAGCTGCCTCGAGGAAGGACTTCTGCCGCTCAACCAGACATCGCTGCTCTTCTACGGACAAGTCGGCTATCACGAGTTCGAGGGCATCGCGCTCGATCCCGGCGAGCAGGAGCGTCTGGTCGCCGATCTCGGCGCCAATCGTGCCATGATCCTGAGAAACCACGGGCTGCTGACCGTCGGGCGCTCCATCGGGGAGGCATTTTCCCTGATGTACAACCTCGAGCAGGCGTGTCGCATCCAGCTTTCCGCCTTGGGCAGCGGGCGTCCCATCCACCTGCCGAGCAAGGAAGTGTGCGAGCGCACCGCCAGGCAGTATGAGGCCGATCCGGACGGCGCCGCGGAACTGGAATGGCTGGCGCTGCGCCGGCTTGCCGGAATGCCCATCGACGGGCATTGAGCCATGCGGATCGTCATTGCCGATCCGCTAGCCTACAGCGACACCTTCGAGCGCGCCCTGCGCGCGGCCCTTCCGTCGGCGGACTTCGTCCGCTGGCCAGACCTGGCGGACGGCGCCGAATACGATCTTTTGGTTGCCTGGCATCTGCCGAAGGAGATGATTGCGCTGCCGCGGTCGCTGCGTGCCATCTTCTGTTTCGGCGCGGGAACGGACCAGCTTCTCGAGGATACCCGCATTCCGGCCGATCTCCCGATCGCGCGCCTGCAGGATCAAGGCCAGGCCGAGCAGTTGCTGGACTATGCGATGCATGCGGTCTTCGCGCGCCTGCATGACGACGTCGCCACCAAAGCGGACCAGCATGCCCGCCTGTGGCGCCCGCCCGATCGTCAGAACCGGACACGCGGGTCGCTGCGGACGGCTGTCCTTGGACTGGGTCCGCTCGGTCTGCATGTCGCGCAAGGGCTTTCGGCCGCCGGCTTCCAGGTGTCCGCCTGGTCGAGAAACCCCCGTCGGATCGAAGGCGTCGCTTGTCTGCATGGCGACGACGGGCTCGGCCCCTGCATCGACGGCGCTGACGTCGTGGTCAATCTCCTGCCCTCCAGGCCCGAAACAAAAGGCATATTGTCGGACCGGCTGTTTTCCCGTCTCTCGCCCGGCGCCTATGTCGTCAATCTCGGCCGTGGCGATCACCTCGATGAGGAGGCGCTACGCGCCGCGCTCGATCGGGGTTGGCTCGGCGCTGCGTGGCTGGACGTCTTTTCCGTCGAGCCTCTGCCGCCCGAGCACTGGTTCTGGCGGCACGAACGGATCCGGCTGACGCCTCATCGCGCCGGCCTGCCGACGCCGCAGGGCGCTGCGGCGTCCATTGCCGCCGTCGTTGCCGCACTCGAACGGGGTCGCAGGCTTCCGGGTTTGGTGCGGTCTGGGGAAGCTGACTGAAAATTGAGCTGATCGCGCAACTGCACAGCGAATGCGCTTGACTCGAAATATGCCTGCATGCCAGCATACCGCCATGCTGAAGTTAAGCACCCCTCTCTTGGCGGATCAGAACGAGCGTCGAAACACGATCTCGTCAAAGGCCTATGTCGAGTTGCGCGAGGCCATCATCACCGCGCGTGTCGCGCCCGGTGCCAATTTTTCGGAAACAGATGTCGCTCAGTCGCTTGGCATCAGCCGCACCCCTGTGCATGAGGCGTTCACTCGGCTTTTCGACGAGGGCCTGATCGAGATCTCGCCCCAGACCGGCACCCGTGTCTCGCTGATCGACATGGCGCGCGTCCGCGAGGCGGTGTTCATCCGCTCCACGCTTGAAAGCGCCGTCATTGCCAGCAGCGGCGTCAGGCCCGATCCAGCCTTGCTGGACGAGGTCGAGTTCTTGCTTCGAGCGCAGGAGCGCCTCGTCCACGGCGATGACATGGGTGCCCTGCACCGCGCCGACATGGCCTTCCATGCAGGCCTGCTTGGCGCTTTCGCGCATCCTCGGGCGTGGACTGCCTGCCAGCACGTTTCGGCCGACATGATGCGCGTCCAGTTCCTGATCGGCATGAAGCCGGATCACATCCGCTCGATCATCGCCGAGCACCGTGCCATTTTCGACGAGGTCCGGGCCGGCAATATGGCCGAGGCCGCACAACTCATGGCGGCGCACATCCGAAATGCCGATTTCGATCAGTTGAGCTTGAAGCGCGAGCATCAGGAATTCTTCCGAACCGGAGACCTCCCGTGAGCGCCGCCGTCATGCGCTCCTGCTCGGTCGCGGAAGGCGCGCGTGATTTTTTTGGGCCGTTTATGAAACCGGTTTACTGAGCCGGCTGTCTGCACATGTCTCGCGGGAGTTGGGCCGCTTGTCGGGAAGATTGAAAATCACCATTCGCGATGTTGCCCGGGCAGCCGGCGTGTCTGTCACGTCCGTTTCCCGTCATCTCAACGGGCAGATCAACCTGCCGGAGCCGACGGCGAGCCGCATCCGGCAGGCGGCCGAGCGCCTAGGCTACCGTCCCAACGCGATCGCCCGCAGGCTCAGCAGCGGCAAGAGCGAGACACTCGGCCTCATCACCGCCGACATCGCCTATCCGCTGTTTGCCGAGATCGCCAGCGCGTCGGAGGCCGAGGCCGCCAGGCATGGCTACAATCTCCTGATGTTCAACAGCCGGAATCTGGTGGAGAAGGAAGTCTCCTTCCTGTCGCGGATCGAAGACCGGCAGGTCGACGGCATCCTGCTTCTCACCAACCATCATGATGACGGGCGGCTTTTGCGGCGGATCAACGAGACCGGAAAAATCGTGCTTCTCGATGAGGACGTGCCCGGCGCGAAGGCGCCGCGACTGTTCGCCGACAACGTCCATGGCGGTCTCCTGGCGACACGCCATCTGATAGCGCGCGGCCACACCTGCATTGCCGCTATCGGAGGGCCGAGGGGACTTCTCAGCACCACCGAACGTCTCGACGGCTTCACGCAGGCGCTTGGCGAGGTCGGTCTTCATGCCGATCCCGCACTGCTGAGGTTCTGCGAGTACGAGGAGGCGCCGGCCTCGATCGCGTTTCTCGACCTTCTGGAACAGAACGAGCCGCCCACCGCGATCTTCACCTTCGGCGACATGCTGGCCACCGGCGCCATGCGGGCCGCACGGCAGGCTGGCATCCGCATTCCAGACGATGTTTCGCTCGTCAGCTTCGACGATATCCACAATGCGGATCTGCTCGCGCCGGCGCTGACCACGGTGCGTCAGTCGGCGGCCGAGTTCGGCACGCGCGGCGTCAACATGCTGCTCGATTTCATCGCCGGTCGGAAATCCGAAACGGCGACCGAACGGGTCGGCGTCGAACTCGTCATACGCAATTCGGTGGCGCCGCCACACGGCCGTCCGTCAGGACGTTCGATAGCGCATACCGGCACAGGAAGCCCCGATGGGCTCCCGGTGTCGGCCAGGGAGGAAGAGCAACAGAGTTAGCCGCTTCCGCGGACGTGAAAGGGGAACACACATGTCCATCAATCGCTTTGGTCAAGACGCAGCGTTGATTGCGCTTGATAAATTCAGAACTGGGAAGATCGATCGCCGAGGCTTCATGACCGCCATGGCCGGGCTTGGCATCGCAGTTGCGTTCAAGCCTGGGCGGGCCTCCGCCGCGGCGTCGGAAATCGTCGTCTGCAACTGGGGTGGGGCTGCCCTCGAAGCCTTTCAGAAGGCCTATGGCGAGCCGTTCAAGGCCAAATCCGGCATCGAGGTCGTCATCGACGGCGCTGGCCCGGCGACCGGTGCGATACGCGCCATGGTCGATTCCAAGAATGTCACCTGGGATGCCACGGATGGCGGCATGACGGACGCCGTCGTGCTCGGCAAGGGCGGCTATGTCGTGCCGATCGACTATTCCATCGTCGACAAGTCCCTTGTCGGCGAGGGCCTCGCGGCCGAGTTCGGCATCTGCAACTACACCTACTCCAACGTGTTGGCTTATGACGCCAAGAAGGTCGGCGCCACCGCCCCTTCAAGCTGGAACGACTTCTTCGACCTCGAGAAGTTTCCCGGCAAGCGCACCATGTGCAAGTGGATCCAGGGGCAGCTCGAAGCCGTGCTGCTCGCCGACGGCGTCAAGCCCGAAGAGATCTACCCGCTCGACGTCGACCGCGCCTTCAAGAAGCTCGAGCCGCTGCTGCCCAATCTGATTTTCTGGGATTCGGGCGCGCAGAGCCAGCAGCTCTTCCGCGACGGAGAGGTGGTCATGGGCAATATCTGGCATACGCGCGCCAACCTGCTGCGCAAGGAAAACCCGAACTACACCTGGACCTGGAACCAGAACCTGATGTTCGCCAGCGCCTGGTCGGTACCGAAGGGCAATCCCGCCGGCAAGAAGGTCTTCGACTTCATCAATTCGTCGATGGACCCGGAAGGCCAGGTGACGCTGTTGCGCATTATGGGCAACGGTCCGTCGAACCCGAAGGCGCTGGCGCTGATGACCGACGAGGACAAGGCGGTCTATTCGCTGGCCCCCGAGAACGCCAAGACAGGTCTGGCTATCTCGGCGCAATACTATGCCGACAACGAGGCCGAACTGCAGAACAAGTTCCTCGACTTCATCTCGCGCTAACCATCGGAGACCACCACCGGCCACTGGCCGGTGGTGGTTCGAAAGATCATGACGTCATTCCAGCGTTGGGCCTTCTGCCTGACGGTGCCGGCAGCGCTTTTGACACTGTGTCTCTACGTGCTGCCCATCCTTCAGGTGCTGGCCCTCAGTTTCACCGAGCCGACCCTCGGCTTCGGCAATTATGTGGCTCTGTTTCAGAACGCCGCCATCGGCCGCGTCGTGCGCACGACCGTCTTCGTCTCGGCGGTCACGACCGTGCTTACGATCGTCATGAGCTACGCGGTTGCCTTCGCGCTGGTTCATATGCCGCCGGCGACGCGCCGCGTTGCGCTGTTCATGGTCATGGTGCCGTTCTGGATATCGGTGCTGGTGCGCGCCTTCGCCTGGATCACCATCCTGCGTCGCAATGGCGTGCTCAACTCGGCCCTGGTCGGCAGCGGAGCCGTCAGCGAGCCTCTCGAACTGGTCTACAACCAGTTCGGCGTCATCGTCGGCATGGTGCATTACATGATGCCCTTCGCCATCATGCTGCTCTACGCGAACCTGTCGGAGATCGACCTCAGGATCATCCAGGCCGCACGATCGCTTGGCGCGCGCCCGGTCACCATCTTCTTTCGCGTCTGGGTGCCGCTCAGCATGCCGGGCCTGGCAATCGCCGGCCTGTTCATCGTCATCTTCTCGCTCGGCTTCCTCGTCACGCCGGCGATCCTGGGCGCCGGCAGGGTGCTGATGGTCGCCGAATATATTTCCGTGCAGATATCCTCGACGCTGCGCTGGGGCGTGGCAACGGCCCTGTCGACGATGCTCCTGCTCGTTGTCGCCATCCTTGTTGCGCTGGCCATGCGCAGCCCGGCATTGCGCGCTGCCTTCGAAGGTGGCCGCAAATGACGCCGCGCATCCGCCGCCTGCTCGAGCGCGCTCTGCCGAAGCTCTTCGCCTGGCTGCTGCTCGCCTTCCTGTTCGTTCCCGTGCTCGTCGTCATTCCGGTGGCGTTGACCGATCGGGACTACCTGTCCCTGCCCAACAACGGCATTTCATTCGACCATTTCGCGGCCCTGGCCAATTGGCGCGCGGGCTGGATGGCGAGCATACTCACGAGCCTCGGCATCGCCCTGGCCTCAAGCGTCGTGGCGACGGCCGTTTCGGCGGCTTTCGCCATAGGCGCGTGGGTCTATGTCGGACGCTGGCCGTCGATCCTGCGCGTCATCCTGCTTTCGCCGCTGATCGTACCGCCGATCATCTATGCGGTCGGCATGGTGCGCCTGTGGTCGAAGCTGGGTCTCCTCGACACGTGGCTTGGTGTCACTATCGTCCATGTGATCCTGGCGATGCCGCTCGCCGTTCTGGCGATCGGCGCTTCGCTGTCGAACCTCGATCCGAGGCTGGTGCAGGCGGCCCGCTCGCTCGGCGCGCGCCCAGCGACGATCTTCGGCCGCGTCATCCTGCCCAACATCGTGCCGGGCACGGCAGCCGGGGCGATCCTTGCCTTCATCGTCTCCTGGGACGAGATCACCGTGACGCTGTTCATCACCAGCCGAGGCATCGTCACCCTGCCGCGCAAGATCTGGACGAGCATCGCCGATGCCGTCGACCCCGCGCTGGCCGCGATCGCAACCGTCATGCTGGCGGTCACCATCGTCGGCCTCATCCTGCGCATGACCGTCTGGGACCGTATTGCCCAGCGCCGGTCATGACACGACCTTCACCAGCTTCGCTTGTTTCAGAAAGGAAATCGAAGACATGACTGCCCACAGCGCCGCAATGAGCGAGCACGAATACCGCGAGGCCAAGTTCTTCCAGACCTTCGGCTCTGTCCCAGCACCGGCTTTCCACGACCCGGAAGAGCAGACCCGCGTCTGGGGGCGGCCCTGGGGTTGCACCAACGATGTCGGCAAGCTGCGCGCCGTGCTGATGCACCGGCCGGGCGAGGAGATCAATGTCGTCGACAAGAACAAGCCGATGCCCGAGATCGGCGGCTTCGGCGATCCGGAAAAGGGCTGGTACTTCATGGGCAAGACGCCGCCCGATCTCGCCGCCATGCAGACCGCCCATGACGCCTTCACCAAGCTGTTGCGGTCGCAGGGCGTCGACGTCATCCTCACCGAAAAGGCCGCACCCGGCGCGCTTAAGTCGACCTTCTGCCGCGACAGCGTCATCGGCGTGAAGGGCGGCGCGATCGTCACCCGGCTTGCCCGCCGCGCGCGCCGTGGCGAGGAACTGATGGTCACCCAGGCGCTTGCCCGGGCCGGCTGCCCGATCCTCGGCACGCTGCATGGCGAGGCGGTGTTCGAAGGCGGCGGCTTCGCGCTGCTCGACGACAAGACCGCCGTCTGCTCCGTCTCCGTCGCTTGCAATGCCGAGGGCGTGCGGCAGGTCGAGATGATCCTCAACAGCCTGGGCGTCGAGCTGATCAAGGTGCCGATGCCCGGCTATCGCATCCACATCGACGGCTCCTTCATGATGATCGACAAGGAGACGGCGATCATCAACATCAACGAGCTGCCCTATGTCTTCATCGAGTATCTGAACAAGCGCGGCATGAAGCTGATCGAGCTGCCGCCGGAAGACAACGCCTTCTCGCTCAACTGCCTGGCGATCGCGCCCGGCCGGGTCGTCATGCACGCCACCCGCACGCCGCGTCTGGCCGACCGGCTCGACGCCGCCGGCATCGAGATCCTGACGCTGGACTATGAATGCATCGAACTGAACGGCGGCGGCATTCACTGCTCGACGGGTCCGCTCGCCCGGGATCCGATCTGAATGTCCTTTCTCGACGTCCGAAACCTCCGCAAGACCTACGGCTCCGCCGTCGCGCTCGACGGGATCGACCTGTCGATCGAGGCGGGGGAGTTCGTGACCTTGCTCGGCCCTTCGGGGTCGGGCAAGACCACGCTGCTGATGTCGGTCGCCGGGTTCACCAAGCCAGACCAAGGCGCCATCCTGCTGGATGGCGTCGACATCACGCGCGTCGACCCGGAGGACAGGAATTTCGGACTGGTCTTTCAGGGCTATGCGCTGTTTCCCCACCTGAACGTCGCCGACAACATCGCCTTCCCCTTGCGGGTCCGCAAATGGGACAAGGCCAGGATCGCCGCGAGGGTGGAAGAAGTCCTGAACCTTGTCGGTCTCGACAGGCTGGCCGCACGCAAGCCGCGCGAACTTTCGGGCGGTCAGCAGCAGCGCGTCGCGATCGGTCGCGCGCTGGCCTTCGGGCCGAAGATACTGCTGCTCGACGAACCGCTGTCGGCGCTCGACCGCACCTTACGCGACACCATGCAACGCGAACTCAAGCGGTTGCATCGGCAGACCGGCGTGACCTTTGTCTATGTTACCCATGACCAGGAAGAGGCCTACGCCATGTCGGACCGCATAGCCGTCTTTCACAATGGCGCAATCGTCCAGGTTGGCACCCCACGCGACATATACCGCGCTCCCGCCTCGCGCTTCGTCGCGGGCTTCCTCGGCGGCAACAACATCGTTTCGGCGCGTGCCGTCGATGGCGGGATCGAGCTGTTCGGTAGCCGGGCGCCGATGCCCGGGGGCTACGATGCGTCACGGCATGGCCGATCGGTGCTCACGGTCTGGATGCGGCCGGAGGACATCGCCATCGGCGAGCCGCAGCCTGGGGCCATCGCCTTTCCCGCTGTTGTCGCAGACGTCTCCTTCGTCGGCTCGTCCGAGCGCGTGACCGTATCCACCCCTGACGGCCAGGAAATCCTGGTCCTGGCCGCCTCGGCAATGGCGCGCGGCATCGCTGCCGGCAGCAAGGTCACCTGCAGCGTGTTGCCCTCGAGCATCGGCTTTCTTGCCGATGAATAATTCGCCGACGAGCAGGATCGCATCCATCGCCGGCGCATCCGACTGACGATCGGCCTCGGCCGAAATCCGGCTTTCCTGACAGCCCGCCTTTCCTGACAGCCCGCCCTTCCTGACAGATTGAGAGACATGATGACCATCAGCCTTCGCACCGTCGACATTCCCGATTTCGGCATTCCTGTCGAGCGTCCGGCCATTCCGGCCACGACCTACGAGGCACGTTGCGCCAGGGCGCTTGAGCGCGCCGGCACGGACTGGCTCGCCGTCTATGCCGATCGCGAGCATGCCGCCAACATCGCCTTCCTGACTGGCTTCGAGCCGCGTTTCGAGGAGGCAATCCTGCTGCTCGGCAAATCGGGCCAGCGCATCGTCGTCACCGGCAACGAGAATCTCGGCTACACGCCTATCGCCGGACTGCCCGATATCATCACCATGCTGGCGCAATCCCTGAGCCTGATGGCGCAGGATCGCATGCAGAAGCCGGACCTCGTGGCCGTACTGCGCGAGGCTGGCATCGCGTCGGGCGACAGTGTCGGCCTGGTGGGCTGGAAATATCTCGAGAAAGAAGAATGGTCCGCGGCGCGTCCGACCTTCCTGGTGCCGGCCTTTATCGTCGATGCAATCGCTGCGATCGTGTCCGCGTCGTCGATCATCGATGCGACGCCGGTGCTCATGCACCAGACGGGCGGGCTGCGCGCCGTCGTCGATGCCGATCAGATCGCCGAGGCCGAATGGGGTGCGGCCCGCTCTTCAATGGCCGTGTGGCGCATCCTGAGCGGCTTCACGCTCGGCGACACCGAACTGATGGCAGCCTCGCGCATGGGGTATGCCGGCGAGCCGATGAACTGCCATCCGATGTTCGCGACCAATGATGCGTCCGGCCCGGTGATAGGCCTGCGCAGTCCTACGGCTCGCGTGCCGAAGCGCGGCGACGGCGCCACCACGGCGGTCGGCTACTGGGGCGGGCTGACCGCCCGAGCCGGCCTGATCGCCGAGCATGACGACACGTTTCTGGAGGTGGCCGAAGCCTATTTCCGCGGCCTGATCGCCTGGTACGAGGCTGCCGGCATCGGCGCCGAGGGTGGTGCGATCCATGAGGCCGTGATTTCGACCCTGGCGAACGGCAAGCTGCGCCCAGCCCTCAATCCAGGCCATCTCGTCGGCCTCGACGAGTGGATGAACTCGCCGATCCGTCCCGGGTCGACCGAGCGCATCGTCTCCGGCATGCCGTTCCAGGTCGATATCATACCCGTGCCGATGCCCGATGGATGGACGCTCAATTCCGAGGATGCGGTGACATTCGCCGATGCCGGCTTGCGTGCCGAAATCGCGCACCGTCATCCAGCACTTTCGCAGCGGTTCGAGGCGCGCCGTCGCTTTGTCGCCGAACGGATCGGCATCGCGGTGAAGGAGGATATCCTGCTGCTGTCCGCCATCCCGCTCTGCCTGCCGCCCTTCTGGCTGGCCAGCGGCAAGCTTCTGGGCCGCGACTGAGAACATCGGCGGCTCAGATTGTGGCAACTCGTCTCACACCTTTAGCACCAGCGCGCCGGTCGTTTGTCGAGACTCCAGATCGCGATGGGCCTCCGACGCCGCTGCCAGATTGTAGTGCCTCGGAGGTTCGACCTTGATAACCCCCTGTCGCAGCGCGGCAAAGAACCGGTTCAATTGCGGAGCAAGCTTCTGCGGTGTGTCCGTATAGTGGGCGTAGTTCGGCCGGGAAATCGTGACGGACTTCGAAGAGAACCGACCGATGTCCCAGTTGCCGACTGGGCCGGAAGCCTGGCCGAAACTGACGAGATGGCCTCGTACCGCGAGCGCCGCCAGTGACCCACCGAAGGTATCTTTGCCGACAGCGTCGTAGGCGACATCCGCGCCGGCGCCGCCGGTCAATCGCATGACGGCTTCGGCGAAATTCTCTCGCGAATAGACGATGACGTGATGAGCACCGAGCCGTTCGACGATCCGCGCCTTGTCGTCGCTCGACACCGTCGCAATGACCGTTGCTCCGAGATGGCGGGCCCATTGCACCAGCAACTGCCCGATGCCGCCGGCGGCGGCATGGATGAGGACGATCTCGCCCGGACGGACAACATGGACGTCGTGCAGCAGGAAACTCGCGGCGATGCCTTTGAGCAGCCCGGCGGCGGCAATGTCATCGGAGATATCATCAGAGAGCTGGACCAAAAGATCAGGCACCATGTTGCGCCGCTCGCAATAGGCGCCGACCGGCGGACACGCATAGGCGACACGGTCGCCGACAGAGAAGCCCGACACCGCCGACCCAACGGCCTCGATGACGCCGGCCGCCTCCATACCCGGCACGCCAGGCGGCTGCAGAAGGTCGAAATAGCCGGCGCGGCAATAGACGTCGATGAAATTGACGCCGATCACCGTATGGCGAATCTGCACTTCGTTCGGTGCCGGCTGTGGCAGTCCAATTTCCCTGAGCTGCAGCTCTTCCGGTCCGCCATAGCGCTCGACAACGATCGCCCTGGTTGTTGCGGGCTGACCTGGAGTGACCGTTGGCACGACGCGCGGCACGCTTGCCGATGAGGCAGGAGCGGCAACCGCCCGGGAAGGTCTCGCATCGACCGGCGAGCCCACGCTTCGGCCTCGTAGAAGATTACGCACGGCCGCGAAGCCGGCCTGATAGATGCCTTCGGCGACCAGCTTGACCAGTTCGTCGCGCCGATGCGCCGGCGGATTGAACTCCGAGCGCCATTCCCAGAAGGTCGCGTTACCGTCGGTCACCGGTTTCAGCCGCACCGAGGCGACATAGCCCATCAAGGGAAGCGGCGCTTCGAGCAGGCAATAGCTGAGCCGCCGGTCCTTGTCGGACAGCGCCAGCAATTGCTCACGCAACTCGCCGCCGTCGGCCAGCCGGAAATGGCGCACCGACCCGACCGCATCGACCGGATCGCCGCCCTCGATCTCGCTGAAGGCAATAGCAGGGTGCCAGCGGTCATGGCCGTTGAAATCGCGCAGGATCGCCCAGACCTCGTCGATCGGTGCATCGATGATCGTGCTCTGGCGAACCTGCACCATCGGCCGATGTCAGCGCCCGAACCGGTTTTTCAGTGCGGTCAAGGCGGTCTGGAACACGCCGGTGCCGATCTGCTGTATCAACGCCGCCTCGCGATCGGGCGCGCAGTCGAACTCCGCTTGCCATTCGGCGAGCGTCAGATTGCCGTCGGTGATTGGCGTCAGCGACAGGGTTGCGACATAGTTCTCCACCGCCATCGGGCTTTCCAGGATCGCGTAGCTGCAGGATAGGTCGTAGTCGGAAAGCGCCAACAGCCTTTCGCGGATGCGTCCGCCGTCCTTCAGCGTGAAACTTCTGATGCAGCCGATCTGGTCGGCTTGCGCATTCTGCTCGATGCGGCTTTCGACAGCGAACGGCGCCCAGCCCGGCAAGCCATTGAAGTTGCGGACGAGCTTCCAGACTTCCGCCGCTGGCGCGGGAATGACCGAGGATACATAGACCTTGGTCATGCTTGGAAGCCGGATATGGGCGTGGCAGTCCGCGCATGCATTGTCTCGCGCCGTGCCAGATCGACCCCCACTCCGTCGAGCTTCGCTCGACACCTCTCCCCGATCGACGGGGGAGAGGAAGGGTACGAACCGTCCACGGCAGGCTCCCTTCCTCTCCCTCCGGAGGGGGAGAGGTGGCGCTGCGAAGCAGCGACGGAGTGGGGGAACCACTTGGCAATCATCGCGAACCGACGCAGCACGGCAATCAGGCGCAAGACATCGTCTCGCACGGCCCAACGAAGCGCAACGAAACACCGCCTTCACCTCAGTGATCGCGATCGTCATCGTCGTCCTTGACGGGTTTGCCCTTGCTCTTCTTGTCACGGGTCAGGCTGGCTATATCCTTGGCGTCGCGCAGCACGTCGGTCATGCGACCGAGCGAGCCGCCCTCAATGCCGATCTCCTTCATCAGATTGTCGATCATCGGCGCCTGCACCCGGTAGCGCAGCGCCGAGTCAATGACTTCGTCAGTGACATTGCGGTTGCCGCCATTGCCACCATTGATGCCGTCGACATGCAGGATCTTGATGCCCTCGATCTTCTCCATCGGCTTGACGCTTTCGCGGATGATGCCCTCCATGTGATCGAGCAATTTGCCGCGCAAGCGACCGGCCCTCGCGCCCTCGGAAAGAATGTTCTCGGCCTCGTTGAGTTGGCGATGGCCGGCGGCGTCGACCTCGTAGCGCTGGGCCGCGGCAAGGGCGTGGATCTTCTCCGATTCCGCCGAGGCGACTGCGGCGATCTTCTGTGCTTCTGCGAGGCTCTTCGCCGCCTTCATCTCGGCATCGGCGGCTGAGACGATGCGCAAGGCGTCACGCTCGGCCTCGCGCTGCGCTCCGATCAGGTCGGTCAGCTTGCGGCGTTCGGCGATCTCGCGCTCGCGGGCGGTGAAGGCCTGCTCCTCGGCCTGGATGGCCTTGGCACGCACGGCTTCGGAAGCCGCGATCGCCGAAGACCGTTCCTGCGTCTTCTTGGCGATATCGATCGCCTTCTGGATCTCGGCAATTTCGATCTTCTGGTCGCGATCGACGCCAAGCTGCCTGATATCGCGATCCTTGATCAGGCGCGCTTCCTCGATGCCGCGTTCGGTGGTGATGCGGGCGCGTTCGACCTCTTCGTCAGCCGAAATCTCGGCTTCCTCGAAAGCCTGACGTTTGGCGATCTGCAGTGCTTCGAGATGACGCTCCCTTGCGATCCTGACCTCGTCGATGGCGCGATCCTGCGCGATCCGCGCCGTCTCGGTCGCCTGGTTCTCGACGATCTCGGCACGGCGCTTTTCCGCCTCGGCCCTGGTCACTTCCAGCGCCTTTTCGGCCAGGGCTATCTGGCGCTCCAGTTCGGCAACCTCGAGCAGTTTCCTGCGATCGATCTCGAGCTGGCTCTGCGTGCCCTCGCGTTCGATGCGGGCCCTTTCCAGCGACAGTTCAAGCGCGATCTGCTCGCGCTCGGTCAGCTCGCGCATCTTCATCTCGGTCTCGTCGAGCGACCGGCGGCGAGCGATCTCCCGACGCTGCGTGTCCTCCTCGCTCTTGATGCGCTCCTCGGTGATGTTGCGCTCCTGGTTGAGGCGCGACTTCTCGACGGCTTCGCGCGATGACAGCTGCGCCTGTTCCGATTCCTGGTCGCGCAGCGCGCGATCGATGGCGAGTTCGGAGCGTTGGGCGGCACGGCGGATCTCGACCTCGCGCTCCTGCTCCAAGCGGGCGTATTCGCTGTCGCGGTCGATCTCCAGCACCTTGCGCTGGGTGTCGAGATTCTGGTTGCGGATGTCGACCAGCGTGCGCTGCTCGATCTCGTTGCGCATCCGGCGACGGGTCTCGATCGATTCCGTCAGTTGCGTCAGGCCTTCGGCATCGAAGGCGTTGGACGGGTCGAAATATTCGAGGCTTGTCTGGTCGAGATCGACGATGGCGACGCTCTCCAACTCAAGCCCGTTGGCGGCAAGCGATTCCTCGGCGAGCCTGCGCACCTTGGCGGCATAGTCGCCGCGCAGTTCGTGCATCTCTTCCAGCGTCATCTGTGCGGCGACGGTCCGCAGGGCGCCGGCAAACTTGCCTTCCAGCAGTTCGCGCAGGCTGTCGGGCTGCAGCGTGCGGCGGCCAAGCGTCTGCGCGGCAGCGGCGACCAGCTCGCGGCTGGCGCCGACGCGGACGAAGAACTCGGCGATCAGATCGACGCGCATGCGGTTTTTGGTGATCAGCGCAAAACCATCCTCGCGCCGCACCTCGATGCGCAGCACGTTCATGTTGACCGGGGTGATCTCGTGCAGCACCGGAATGACGAAGGCGCCGCCATTCACCACCACCTTCTCGCCCATGAAACCGGTGCGGACGAATGCCGTCTCCTTGGTCGAGCGGCGATAGAGCCAGCGCAAGATGTAGACGGCGATCACCACGACGACCGCGGCAATGATCAGCCACAACAGGAAAGCGCCAAAGGCTTGCGCGTCCATGATCTATCCTCCCCAAGACAATACGGTCGGCACGGGGCGACCGGCAGTGTTTTCAAACATCCACCCGCACGGTGGCGAAGTCCAATTCTTCATGCCCGCCTCTGCAGTTTCGGCGTGATTGCGTGGAACGCAGAGATCACAGCGTCGACGAAAGGCGTATCGTTGATATTTCCCCGCACCCGCTCGACATGGCGCAGCGGTGTGCGGCGAACGGTCTTCTCGATCGCTTCGAACAAGGCGTTATCGGCTTCCGGGTCATGAAAGGGCTGATCGGGCGCGTCGAGCATCGAGACGCCGCCTTCCGGCAGCAGGAACCGCACCGGGCCGTTCATGGCGTTGAGCCGCGCGCCGATCCATTCGCCAAAGGCACGGTTCTCGTCGCGCGTGGTGCGCATCAGCGTGACATTCGGATTGTGGATGACGAATTTGCGGCTGCGGAATTTCTCCGGCACGCTGTCGCGCGGGCCGAAATTGACCATGTCGAGCGCGCCGGTCGAGCCGACATAGGGCAGTCGGGTGCGGATCGCCGCACCGAAGCGGTCCTCCGTCGCCGGGAACACGCCGCCGACGATCATGTCGGCCACTTCCGTGGTGGTCAGGTCGAGGAACGCCGACAGCAGCCGGGAATCGCCAAGGGTCTCCATAGCGCGCCCGCCGATACCGGTGGCGTGGAAGACGAGGCAATCATAGTCGGCCTCAAGCCGTTTGGTCACCGCTTGCACGGCTGGCGTGGTGACGCCGAACATGGTGATGCCGACAGCTGGCCGCGCCAGTTTGCGTTTTGCTTCCCACGCCTCGGCATTGGGCAGTTGCGCGACCATGCCGGCCATGGCGTGCGCGGCATTGGACAGCACCTGTTCCGTGATCGAGTTCAGCCCCTGCACATCGGCGACCGAATGGAACATCATGATGTCGGCGCCGCCGACATATTTGGCGACATCGCCGGCCGCCACTGTCGACACCATGAGCTTGGGGATGCCAACCGGCAGCACGCGCATGCCTGCAGTCGCCAGCGTCGTGCCGCCGGAGCCGCCGGCCGAGATGACGCCGCCGATGCGCGGCTCGCGTTCGATCCAGCGCGCGAAGGCCTCCGCCATGGCGCTGACCGAGCCGCCGCGATCATTGGTGAAGACCGAGGACGAACCGCGCGCGTGCATGCCGGCCACCTGCATGGCGGGCACATCGGCGCTCGTCGGTTTGCCCGATGTCGAGAGATCAACGGTGCGCACCGGGACGCCCAGCGACTTCAGCCGATCAGCGACGAAGCGCAGTTCCTTGCCCTTGGTGTCGAAGGTGCCGACGACCAGAACTGTCCTGCCGATGCGCTCGGCAAAGGGGATGGTGAAGACCTTCTTCAGGTCGTCCTGAGGTGCTGTCTTGTCGACCGCCGCCTGCCGCAATTCGGTGACCGGCACGTTCCAGCGGTTGGGCAAGTCGGTGACCGGGCGATAGATGCCGTTCTGCGGCATTGGCTCGGCCGAGCCGGCTCCAGTGCGATCAACGCGATAGACTTCCGCCAGTTGTTCCCTGGCCTGCGCTGCGTCCGCCGGCGTGACCGGCGCTTCCTCGGCATGGCGGCCGACGCCAAGCAGCCGCTGCTGCAACTCGCGGTCGGCGGCGAGCGCCTTTGCGTCCATCAGCCGGTTGATGCGGCCGTTGACCATGATGGCGACCTGGTTCGACACTGCGGTCGCCACGCCGATATTCTGCTCGATGACCAGCACCGCCATCTCGCCTTCGGCGGCGAGGTCGATCAGCATCTGCTCGACCTGGTCGACGATGATCGGCGCCAGGCCTTCGGTCGGCTCGTCCATGACCAGCAGCTTCGGGTCGCTGAGCAGCGCGCGCGAGATCGCCAGCATCTGCTGTTCGCCACCCGACAGCTGCGAGCCGCCATTGCCGCGGCGCTCGGCCAGGCGCGGAAAGGTCTGATAGACACGCTCGACGGTCCAGCTGGCATCGCGCCTGCTGCCGGCGGCAAGCCGCAGATGCTCGTCGACTGTCAGGCTCGGCCAGACGCGGCGGCCCTGCGGCACATAGCCAACGCCGAGGCGATGGATCTCGTGCGGTTCGAGCGCCGATATCTCGCGGCCATCGACGCGAATGGAACCAGACTTCGCCCGCTTGAGGCCAACGATGGTGTTGCAAAGCGTTGACTTGCCCATGCCGTTGCGGCCGACCACCGACAGCACGCCGCTTTCCAGCGTCAGCGAAACACCCTGCAGCGCATGGCTTTCGCCGTAGAAGACCTGCAGGTCTTCTATCCGCAGGATTGCCTTGGCAATTTTGCCAGAACTTGCGCGGGACGAACCAGAATTTTCGCGGGAAGACGTTGGGCGCTCAGCCATGCTTGCCCCCGAGATAGATTTCCTGGACCTCGGGATCGGCCTCGATCTCTTGCGGCGTGCCTTCCTTGAACAGGCGGCCATTGTGCATCATCGAGACATATTCCGAGACACGCAGCGCGACATCGAGATCATGCTCGATGATGATGTAGCCGATGTGCTTCGGCAATGCGTTGAGGATGGCGACAAGGTCGCGGCGTTCGGTCGGCGAAAGCCCGGCCGCCGGCTCGTCGAACAGGATGAAGCGCGGCGCTCCAGCCAATGCGAGTGCGATTTCCAGTTGGCGTTGCTGGCCGTGGCTCAGCGTCGCCACCAGCGTGTCGCGATACGCTTCGAGATGCACGGCGTTGAGGATCGATTCCGCCTGCACCATGTTGACGTCTGATGTGGCCGGACGCAGCAGCGAAAACCGGCGGCGCGAGACGCCGCGACAAGCAAGAAAGATGGAATCGAGGACCGACAGACCCTTGAACAATTGCGAAATCTGATAGGTGCGCCGCAGCCCGCGCCGGATGCGTTCATGCGGCGGCAGGTCGGTGATGTCCTCGCCGAAGAAGCGGATGCGTCCTGCCGTCGGCAGGAAATCGCCGGTCACGGCGTTGAACAGCGTCGTCTTGCCGGCGCCATTGGAGCCGAGGACCGCGCGGCGTTCACCGGCCGCGATCCTCATATTGATGCCCGAGAGCGCTACCAGTGCCCCGAAATGCCGTGCCACGCCATCGAGTTCCAGCGCATAGGCGCCGGAACTCTGGAGACGGTTTGCTGCGAAGCTTTCGGTCACTGGCGGCTACACTCGATATCAGGTGTTACGGGCAGCTCGGATTGTCGCGGTTGACCGCGCCGAGCTTCATGAACTCGTCTTCGGGAATGCCGAGTGTCTGGTTGACCTGCGGCACCACCTTGACCAGCTTGTTCATGAGATTGCCGTCGGCGCCTTCGGTGACCTCGGTCAGGAAGATGTCGGCGATCGCATTGCGGTTCTTGTCGAGCGACACCTTGCCGGTCGGCGTGTCGAAGGACAGCTTCGACAGCGCATCGCGCAGCTTCTTGCCGCCGTCGGAGACATCGCCACCGACCTGGTCGAGACCGAGCAGCGTCGCCTTCATGTCGACATAGTAGCCATGCGCGAAGAGCGAGGGCGAGGGAAAGGCGCCCGGCTGCTTTTTGTAGGCCTCGACAAACGTCTTCCATGCCGGCGCGTCATTGGTGTCCGCGGTCGGCCCGGCCGACGGCGTGCCTTTCAGCACATCGCGCAGCTTGCCCTTCGAGGTCAGCACCGTCTGGTCGACGGTGATCGAGCCGCCGATCAACGGTGCGGAGCCGCCACCCTGCTGGTACTGGGTCAGGAAGTTGACGGCGTCAGCTCCGCCGAGCGCGACGTAGATCGCGTCGACATCCTCGGGAATGGCCGCGATGACCGAAGAAAAGTCCTTGTTGCCGATCGGTACCCAGGACTTCGACGGCACATGTCCGCCGGCCTTGCAGAACTCGGCCATGAAGCCGAACACCTGCGTGTAGGGGAAGGAATAATCCTCGGCGACGGTGGCGACCTTCTTGTAGCCCTTGTCGTTGAAGGCATAGGTGCCGAGGCCGGCCATCCATTGCGCGCCATCGGTCGAGAAGCGGAAGAAGTTTTCCGCCGGATCGCGCAACGTGGTGTCCTGCGCGGCCGAGGTGCCGTTGATGAAGGTCACGTTCGGCTGCGTCTTGGCGTAGTCCTTCACGGCGATGCCTTCATCGCCCGAAAGCGGGCCGACCAGCACCTTGACGCCGTCCTGCTCGACCAGCTTGCGCGCCGCGCGCACGGCGCTGTCGGGCGAGGCATCGGACGAGCCCTTGACGATCTTGACCTTCTTGCCGGCGACGGTGCCGTTCATCTCGGCAACCGCCGTCATCGCGCCGCGTTCGCCGTCCTCGCCGAGCACCGTGAACGGCCCCTCGAAGGTGGCGAGCAGGCCGATCTTGATGGTGTCGTCGGCAGCCAGCGCCATCGAAGGCGCGGTCAGCCCGGTGAACACCGCCAGGGCCAGCAATGTGCGTCTATGCATCCTCATGATTTTCCTCCCGTTGATTTCATTTTGCAGTGGTTCATTCCGCCCCGGTTGCCTATTGGCCGGGACGCAAGGACTCCTGGGCAAGATGTGGCTTGATCCTCCCCCACAACCCAAGAATTCCATCAGGTGAGACGAAGACGATCACCAGGAACACCATACCGATCAGCGTGTTGAAACGCTCGGCGCCGACGATATCGATGGCGAAGGTCTGCATCAGGACGACGACGACCGCGCCGAGGAATGGCCCGATCGGATGGCGAAGGCCGCCGATGACGGCAATGATCAGCACGTCGATCGCGGCATCGACGCCGATGGTGCCGGGCGAGACGCGGCCGTTGAACCAGACCAGCAGCACGCCTGCCAGCCCGGCGATGACCCCGGCCAGCAGCCAGGCGAAGACCTTGTGCGCGGTGACGTGATAGCCGAGCGCGCGCATGCGGCGCGGGTTGTCGCGGATCGCCTGCAAGGTCATGCCGAAGGTCGAGCGCGAGCCGTAGAGTACGGCTGCGTAGGACAACACCGCCAGACCGAGGCAAAGGTAGTAGAAAGGCCGGGCGTCACGCCAGCCGATGCCCCAGAATGCCGGAGCGCGAATGCCGGCATAGCCGGAATGGCCATTGAAGATGGCGTAGTTCTGCTGTGCGAAATAATAGGTCGCGGTGGCGATCGCCAGTGTGATCATGATTGTGTAGATGCCCTCGGTGCGCACCGAGATCCAGCCGATCAGCGCCGAGGCCAGTGCCGCCGCAAGAACGGCGAACGGCACGGCGAGCCACCACGGCCAGCCGAAACCCAGTATATTCGAATT
The DNA here is from genome assembly GCA_014189435.1 of Mesorhizobium loti. Classification (NCBI taxonomy): domain Bacteria; kingdom Pseudomonadati; phylum Pseudomonadota; class Alphaproteobacteria; order Hyphomicrobiales; family Phyllobacteriaceae; genus Mesorhizobium; species Mesorhizobium loti. Next base: position 4,440,813 of record CP050293.1, on the reverse strand, counting down.
GTTGTTGCCGAGGATGGCGATGGCATAGGCTGATATGCCGGCGACCGTGATCTGCGCCAGGCTGACCATGCCGCCATAGCCGGCGAGCAGCATCAATGACAGACCCAACATGCCGAAGATCAAGGAATAGCCGCCGATCTGCGTCAGGAAGAAATCCGAGGCCACGAGCGGATAGAGCACCAACGCGACGGCCAGGATGATGTGACCGGCCCCCAGCCTCTCCAGCCAGTTCTGCTGCGGCGTCAAATTGGTGGTAATGGCAAGGCTCATCGGGCCTTCCCCATGATGCCTTGTGGCCGCACCGCCAGCGTCACCACCATGATGACGAAGGTCAGCACGATGCCGTAGGTCGGGAAGTAGACGAGGCCAATCTGCTCGGCGAGGCCGATCAGCAGCGCGCCGATGGCGGCACCCGTGATCGAACCCATGCCGCCGACGATGACCACGACCAGCGAGGCCAGGAGATAACGGACATCCTCGCCTGGAGCGACGGACAGCGCCGAACCGCCGACGACACCGGCGAAGCCGGCAAGGCCGGCGCCGACCGCAAAGACGATGGCGAACACCGCATGCACGTTGACGCCGGAAGCCTGCAGCATGGCGCGGTCGTCGACGCCGGCGCGGATCATCATGCCGACGCGTGTCTTGTGCAGCATCAGCCACAGGCCGACGCCGATGATGATCGCCGCCGCCAACACGACGACGCGGTAGAGCGGATAGGTGAGGAAGACCGATACACCGTTTGAGCGCACTGCGGTGATGATTGGCAAGGTCAAGGCGCCGTCGAGCCATTCCGGCGTGGTGATCTGGTAGGTGCCGCCGGCCCACACCGCCAGCATCAGGTCGGCGGCGACGATCGAGATGCCGATGCTGACCAGCGTCTGGCGCAGGTCGTCGCCTTCGAGGCGGCGGAATACGAAAACCTGCATGACGACGCCGACGATCGCCAGCACGGCGAAGCCGGCGGCGACACCGAGCAGCCAGTAGCCGGTGCGGTTGGTGACCTCGTAGCCGATATAGGCGCCGAGCAGATAGAGCGAGCCATGCGCCAGATTGACGTTGCGCATCAGGCCGAAGATCAGGGTGAAGCCGCTGGCGACGAGGAAGTACAGGCCGGCCAGCGTGATGCCGTTGAGGATGGCGCTGACGAAGGCCTTCTTCGAGATCAGGATCGCGTTCAGCCAATCCGGCCAGACGGCGAAGACCAGCCACGCCATGACAGCGGCGGCAAGCAGGCCGACGAGGCCCCAGGCCTGCCCGCGTGTCGTGCCGCCACCCGAGAGCGATGACGAGGATGGCTGGTCGAGCAGGCTCATGCAGTCAGCCGCCGGCGCTGCTCGTTCATGCGCGGCGCCTTGTGGAACTTGCCGTCCTTCATGATGGCGAGGATGCGGTTCTTGTCCTGCAGGATGCGCACGTCGGAAATCGGATCGCCGTCGATCAGCAGGAGGTCGGCGAGGTAACCTTCCTTGATCATGCCGAGCTCGTCGCCCATGTTCATGATCTGGCCGCCATATTTGGTGCCGGCCTGGATGGCCTCCATCGGCGAGAAGCCGAGCATCTCGACGAAGGTCTGGATGTCCTTGGCGTTGGTGCCTTGCGGCGTCCACGCAAAGCCGTAGTCGCCGCCGATGCAGACGCGGATGCCGCGCCTGTGCATCTTCTTCATCGTCTCGATGCACATTTCGAGCTCGCGCTCATATTCGAGCGAAAGCGGCGAGCCGGGCTTGATGCCCCATTGCTCGGCGTGGCGCGCGGTGTTGATCAGCCAGGCGATGCCGGGCGCGACGAAATGCTTGTCCTTGACCGCCTCAAGCATGTCGAGTGCTTCTTCGTCGGCGAAGGACGCGTGGTAGATGTTCTGGATGCCGTGGCGAACGCACTGCTTGACCGAGCCGGACGAGCGCGCATGCGCCGACAGCACCTTGTTGCGGCAGCGCGCCTCGGAAGCCGCCATGGCGACCTCCTCTTCCGACATCGGCGTTTCCTCGGCGCCCATGCCGGTGATGCTCTCGCCGGACAAATTGAGCTTGATGGAATCGACGCCGTACTTGATCAGCTGGCGCACGGTGCGGCGGATTTCCTCGGGGCCGGAGACGACGATGCCGAGATTGAGGCCTTCATGGGGGATATGGGAGGGCGAGGAATCGCCAAGCCCGCCGACCGTGGTGATTTCCGGCCCCGCCGCAAGATAGCGCGGCCCCGGGAAGCGGCCCTGGTTGATGAATTTTTTCGCGACGACGTCGAGACGCGGCTTGGCGGCGGCAGCACCACGGCCGGCGGTGAAGCCGGCGTCGAGCACCAGCTTGGCCATCTCCATGGTGACCAGCATGTGTTCTTCGATTTCCATCATCTGGATGGGGTCGATACCGGGGGCGTTGTTCCAGGACAGATGCAGATGCGCGTCGATCATGCCTGGCATCAGCGTCGCGCCCATGCCGTCGATGGTCGTGACACCCCCTGTTACGCCACCGCTGTAGGCGGAGGACGAAGACGAGCCGAAGCGCGAGGAGCCCTTGGTGATCTGCTTGATGCGGTTGCCCTGCACCAGCACCTCACCGGTGTACGGATATTCACCGGTCGCGTCGAGCACGCGCACATTGGTGAACAGTGTGCTGCTCGAACCGTTGCCGTTCCAGCTGTCGTCTGCCATCACAAGCCTCCCAACCTGCCGAGCGCGTAGTTCTACGCCCGATCTGAAATCCTCACCTATCAACCCGTCTCAAAAAATCGGCGAGCTTCTGGCTGCTCTCGCGCGGGCTTTCCACCGTGGCCCAGTGCCCGCACCGATCCAGTGAGGAGAATACGGCGCCCTTGATCCTGTCGGCAAGCGCCTGGCCGACACCCGCCGGATTGACCGTGTCGGCATCGCCGGTGACGAGCAATGTCGGCGCCGAGATCCGCCGCGCATCGACCGAGGTCGCCTTGGCCAGCGCCTCGCAGGTGCGGGCATAGGATTCCGGGTCCTGGCGGGTGATCGATTCCCGCACGAAGGCGACGGCGGCTGGCGAAGTCTCCCTGGTGTGCGCCGAGATCGCGTTGGCGACGATCTGGTCGGCGATATCGGCAATGCCGCCCGAGCGCGCCAGCCGTGCCCGGTTGGCGAGGCCTTGTCTCGTCGCCTCGGCCGGTTCCGCCAGCGCGCCAAACAGCGTCAGCGAGGTGACCTGCGCGGGCTGCGTTGCCGCAATCTGCTGACAGACGATGGTGCCCATCGAATGACCGACGAAATGCGCGGATGCGACCCCCATGCCGACCATGGCGCGGATGACTGCCTCACTCATCCCTTCGATGGTGAGCTGCTCGATCGGGCGCGGCGAGCGGCCGGAGCCCGGCAGGTCGAGCCGGATGACGCGATAGCCGGACAGTGCTGCCATCTGCGGCTGGAACATGTTCGACGTGCCGCCGAGACCGTGGATCATCACCACGGCCGTGCCTTCGCCGACAACCTCCGCGACGACTTGGCCAACCGTCACGGTCGTCATTGCACGTGCTCCGCAAAGCGGTTTTCCAGCGTGCCGATGCCGTCGATCTCGATGCGCACGACGTCACCGGCCTTGAGATATTTCGGCGGATCAAAGCCGATGCCGACGCCGACCGGCGTGCCGGTTGCGATGATGTCTCCGGGCTTCAGCGTGATGCCTTGCGACAGCGTCGCGATGATGGTCGGGATGTCGAAGATGAGCAGCGAAATCCGGGAATCCTGGCGCAGGTCCTCATTGACGAAGCAGCGGATGCCGGCGGTGGCCAGGTCGAGTTCATCCCTGGTCACCGCCCATGGCCCCATCGGACAGAACGTGTCCTGCGACTTGCCGATCAGCCACTGGCTGTATTTGCCTTGCAGGTCGCGGGCGGTGACGTCGTTGACGATCGTGTAGCCCCAGACATGGTCGAGTGCGTTTTCCCTGGAGATGCCGCGCCCGCCCTTGCCGATGATGACGGCGAGTTCCGCCTCGTAGTCAATGGCCGTCGAGACGGAGGAATCGATCAGCACATTGGCATGGTTGGCGACCACCGATTCCGGCACTTTTGAAAAGATGATCGGATGTTTCGGGATCGCCCCGGCGCCGGCGCTGGAATCGAAACCGCTGCGGGCGAACTCATGCGCATGCTCGTGATAGTTCTTGCCGACGCAGAAGATGTTGCGGCGCGGTTGCGGGATCGGCGCTTCGATCTCGACCTGCGCCAACGGGATAGGCGACAGGGTGCGCGGCACGCCGGCGCCATTGCGTTCGATCAAGGCCAGGATGCCGCTCCTCGCCTGTTCGACGGTGAAATCGAAGGGCGCGACGGTTTGGGCATCAAGATCGACAAGGCCTACGCGACGTTCGCCGGCGATCGAAAAAGTCGCGACCCGCATTCGATTCCTCCCTGAACCTTTTTTGAACCAAAACTGGCTCTTTCGCTACACGCTACCGCCGATTGGTTCATGCTGCAAGAGGGTTCGGATTCACAATTCAACAAAATTTGGGCATATCGCACTTGCATTTCGTCTGGACACTGGACCGAATGGCAATCGCTTGATAAGATTGGTTCAACATTGGATCAGATAAAAGACTCTCAACGAATGCCGAAGCTCGTCGCCAACGACATTGCCACAATGCTGAAGAAGCGGATTTCCTCCGGCGAATGGCTCGAGGACGGCCGCATGCCGCCCGAGCGCGACCTCGCAGCCGAATTCGGCGTCGCGCGCAACACCGTGCGCCGTGCCGTCGGCTTCCTGGAGGACGACGGAACGGTCGTGCGGCATGTCGGGCGCGGCACCTTTCTGACGGCGACCAACCCGACATCGATCGCATCGATGGTCGCACGGATGGAAGGCACCAGCCCCGCCGACATGATGGAGATCAGGCAGCTACTCGAACCAGCAGCGGCTGCCTTTGCCGCGACCAATGCCAGCGCAACCGAACTGAATGCCGTTCGCGAAGCACACCAGACCGCATGCGATGCCATGGAGATGCCCGAGTTCGAGCATTGGGATGCCGAATTCCATCACCGGGTGTTTGCCTGCTGCCGCAATGACTTCCTGAAAGAGATCCACAATCTCATGCGTGCCATTCGCAACCAGTCACCCTGGTTTGAAATGAAGAGGCGCTCATTTTCGGAAGAGCGACGTCAGGTGTATTGCCGGGAACATCAGGCGATCTTGGAAGCGTTGTTCCACCGTGATCCGGAGGGCGCGAAGACGGCGATGCTTGGTCACCTCAAGACGGTCGAGAAGAACTTGCTGGGTAGGTGATCTGCGCGGCGCGGCTGCGCCTCATAGCGGAGGTCGTTCAACCTCCCGTATCAGTTTTCGGGCACCGGTCATCGCTCTGACTTCTGCGCCCAAAGTTGCGCCTTGGGCCCAAATGTCGATGCGTTCGTGGCTAGTTCGTTTCCTTCGAGTCATCGTCGTCATCTGAAAGCCACCAAGCACGCAGTCCTTCAGAACCCGCGCTCAGGGCAAAGGATGAGCAAGACTTACGATGTCTTCGACGTCCTGGTGGGTGCGCGCGAAGCGCTTGAGAACCAGCGGGTCATGGCCTGGCACGATGTGAGCCGGGGAACTGGCGAGTTGTTTCATACGCTCGACCCCGAAGATGACATCGCTAAGCCGATCGAAGACGGGAAACGGCTTCTGGCGTTCCATATTGGCGTAGAAATGGGCTGCGTCGGACGCGATCACGACCGCGCCGTTGCCGGTTTCCACCCGCACCACCTGCAATCCGCGTGAGTGGCCGCCAACCTTGTGGAGCGTGATGCCGGGCGCGATCTGCGACTCGGGGTCGTGGAAGCAAACCTTTCCGGCAAAGACGCGCCGCACCATGGTGGTGACGTCTTCGGCCTCGAAGGGATGGCGCATGGCATGGTGGCACATGCAGCGGCCGGTCGCGAACTCCATCTCCGCATCCTGCAGATGAAAGGTCGCGTTCGGGAACAGGTGATGGTTTCCGCAATGGTCGTAATGCATGTGCGAGATGATGACGTCGCTGACATCGGCGTGGTTGATGCCGATTGCCGCCAGGCCGTCATCGACTGGCCTGACGACACTGCGTCCGCGCTTGTCGCCGGTCGGTTTGTCGAAACCGGTGTCGACGATGAAGGTGCGTTTCTGCCCAACGATCGCCCAGACGAAGTAGTCGAGCGGCATCGCAACATCATGCGTGTCGCCGCCGAGGAAATTCTCACCCGAGCGGCGTTCGAAATGGCCGTAGCGAACGGCATGGACTTCATAACGTTCGGAATCACCCATGATCAACTCGCTTTGGCGACATCTGGGGTCTGGGCTGAACCGACCTCCACATGCGCCCATGTCTCAACCGTCTTGACCATACAGGTAAAATCGGATTCCGGCCCGTAGAGCTGGTTCGTCACGCTCAGCAACTGGCGCACGGCACTGCCCACCACCATTGGCACGCCCATCGCCTCCGCCTCATCCACGCACAACCGTACATCCTTGAAGGACAGGCCTGTCGCGAAACCGAAATCGAAGGTGCGCGGCAGGACGGATTTTGGGAACTTGTCCTCGGTGGCGCTGTTGCGGCCGCTCGAGGCGTTGATGACGTCGATCATCACCTTGGGATCGAGGCCCGCCTTGACGCCCATCACGACCGCTTCGGAGGATATCGCAAGTGCTGCCGCTGCAAGCAGGTTGTTGGCAAGCTTCATGGTTTGGGCGGAGCCCTGAACCTCGCCCATGAAGAATATCCGGCCGAAATTCTCGATCACCGGCCTTGCCGTTTCGAAGGCAGCCTTCGGCCCCGACACCATGACGGCGAGCGTGCCGTTGCGCGCGCCCTTCAAGCCTCCGCTGACGGGCGCGTCGATCATGGCGATGTTCCTGGCTGAAAGGCCTTCGGCAACCTTGGCGGCCATTCGCGGACCCGTCGTCGAGATGTCGACGAAGATGCGAACCGCCTTGCCCTCGGCGATGCCGCCTTCGCCGAGCACGACCTTTTCCAGGATCTGCGGGCTGGGCAGGCTGGCAAAGACGATCTCCGCAACATCGGCAACATCGCGCGCACCGGCGGCGGCTTTCGCGCCCGCGTCGGTCAACTCCGCAACGGCTTTGCTGTCGACGTCGTAGACAGTCACTTCGTAGCCGGCCTTGATGAGACGGGTCGCCATCGGCGTGCCCATTTTTCCGATGCCAACAAAGCCGATTTTCAGGGTCGACATGATCGCTCTCTCCTTCGTCGGGGCCTATTGCCCATGGTGCTTGGTCTCGATCTCCTGGATCGCATTCCGTCAGCTCGTTTCCACTGGGGGCATTTCGAGCGCCTGGCGTGTGCGCGGCACCAGAAGTTCCGCTATGTCCACGGCCTTCAACCTGTCGGCCACGCCGAGCGCATCGATCGCGGCGGTGTACATCACCTTGTCCTTCGGGCAGGCGACGACGAAATAAGCGACGTCGCCCAGGCCCAGCGCTTCACGGATGCGGTTCTCGCTCGGTCGCTCGGTCACGCCGTCGTCGCCTTGCCAGATGCGGCCGCCACCGGCGCCGCAGCAAAAGGAATTCTCGCGGCAGCGCGGCATGTCATGAAGCGTATAGCCGGCGGCGCGGATCAGCTCGCGCGGGGCGTCGAAGCCGCCATTGTAGCGTCCAAGATAGCAGGGATCGTGATAGGTGACCCTGGCGCCGTCGGCGACATGCAGGTCGAGTTTTCCCACCGTGATAAGTTCCGCCAGCAGCGCCGTATAGTGCAGCACCTCGAACGCCGCGCCGAAATGCTGATAGTCGTTCTTCAGCGCATTGAGACTATGCGGATCGGTGGTCATGATCCGGTTAAAGCTGCACGCCTTGATCTCATCGATGTTGGACTGAGCGAGCGTCTCGAACAGACCTTCTTCGCCAGCACGCCGCACATCATTGCCGCTGTTGCGCTCGGCATCGAAGAGGATGCCGAAGTCGACACCGGCCGCGGTCAGCAGTTCGGCAACCTTGCGGGTGATTTCCTGAACGCGCGGATCGTAGGACGCGTAGTCTCCGACGAACCACAGGACGTCGACGGGTTCCTCGCGCGCGTCCTTGACCGGAAAGCCGAGCTCCCTCGTCCAGCGGGCCCGCATCTTGGAAGGCTTGCCCATGGAATTGCCGAGACGGGTCAGGTTCGACAGCGCCTCCTGGAGGCCGGGGCTGACACGGCCTTCGTCGACCAGATGGCGGCGCATGTCGATGATCTTGGGCAGATGCTCGATCTCGACCGGGCATGCTTCCATGCAGGCACGGCAGGTGGTGCAGGCCCACAGCGTCTCCTCGGAAATCACGCCGCCGACCAGCGGGGCCGCCGATGACCCCGCGGCAAGCGCATCGCGCATGTCGGTGATCAGCAATTTCGGGCTGAGCGGCAGACCGGCCGCATAGGCTGGACAGACCGCCTGGCAACGGCCGCATTCGGTGCAGGACAGAAGGTCGAGCTGCTGTTTCCAGTCGAACTGTCCCAGGCTGTCGATGCCTGGAGCCTCACGCGCTTCGGGGACCGCGGGCGCCAGGCCACGCGGTTCCAGGCTGCGGAAGTAGATGTTGGGCGCGGCAAGGAACATGTGCCGGTGCTTCGAACCGGGAATATAGACAAGGAACGCCAGAATGGAGCCGATGTGAACCCAGTAGAACAGCTCTTCGCCCGCATATGCCGACATGCCGGCACGATCGAGCAGTCCCGCCAGCGCCGATGCGACCGGCCGCCACGAGCCATCGGCGCCACCGGCTATGCGCGCCGCCGCCTCAAGCAGCAGGGACGCCACGATCAGAACGATCAGCACATAGATGATTGCCGCATCACTGCCGCTCGAGCCGTCGAAACGGGCAGGCCGCAGCACGTAGCGCTGATAGAGTGCAAGTCCGACGCCGACCAGCATCAGCACCGAAAAGATATCCTGCAGAGCGGCAATCCAGGTTTCGCCACCGATGGGCGCAAGTGAGAACCCGGGAAACAGCCGCGAGCCGAAGGCATCGATCGTGGCGGTGAACAGCACGAAGAACGAAATGAAGATGATTGCGTGGAGCACGCCGGAAAGCGGCTTGCGGAGCATTTTCCGGTGCATGCCGATGGCGACCATCACGCCCTGGAGACGCAGCATCGGGCGGTCGAAGCGGGCCGCTGCCGGTGCATTGGCAAGAGCAACCGCGTAACGGTGCGAGCGCCAGGCCGTCAACGCGAGTGCTGTGATGACCAGGATCCAGAGTGGCAGGGTCGATGCCATCTCAACGGCCAGAGCCGGCCCGCAGCCTGTCGCTCAAATTGGCGACGAGATCGAACAGGTCACAGGTCGCGCCGTAATGCGCGACATTGAAGATGGGGGCCTTCGGATCGGTGTTGACGGCAATGATGAGGTCGGCCTGCGACATGCCCTCGAGATGTTCGGGCGCACCGGACACGCCGAGCGCCAGATAGAGTTTCGGCTTCACCTTCTGGCCGGATTTGCCGACCTGGCGCAGCTTGGGCAGCCAGCCATTGTCGACCACAGGACGGCTGCCGGCGATCTCCGCCCCCAGCATCGTCGCCAGATTGCGGGCAAGGTCGATGCTTGCCTCGTCGCCGATGCCGCGGCCCACGCATACGATCCTCTCGGCTGTCGTCAGATCGACGTCGGCATAGTCCGGCACGTCGATGGCCACCATCTTCACCTTGCCGCTGGTCAGCGCGGGGTCGGCATCGATCGTCTGCACGCTCACGGCGGTGATCGCGCCTGGCGGTGCCTCCGCGAAGGCCCCCGGGTTGATCATCAGAATGGCGGGCAGCTGCACTTCGCATTCGGCGAGTATCTTGCCGCCATACATCTGCGCGACGATCGTCAGGCTTTCACCATGCCGCTTGATTTCATTGACATAGGAGACGAGTGGCCAGCCGGTTCGCGCCGCGATGTCGGCTGCCACATCCAGTCCGTTTGCCGAATAGGGAACCAGGACCAGGCCGGGGCTCTCGGCGGTGATGACATCGCGCAGAAGCAACGCATAGGTCTCGGCGGGAATGACATCTGATTTTGTGGCGCGGGCCACGATCAGGCGATCGGCGGCTCCGAAGGAAGCGGACGCGCCTTCCGTGTCACGACCGGCGAAAAAGGCGACGACCTCGTCGCCGGCCTGGGCGAGCGAACGCGCCGCGGCGATCATTTCGAGGGAGAAGGCTTCGATCTTGCTGGAGTGGCCTTCGGTACAGGCAATCAATTTCATGACTTAGTTCCTCGCCAGGCCCTTGGCTGCCAGGATGCTGACCAGCCGATCCGCGACTGTCTCGGCATTGCCGCCGAGGTTCTCGCCGGAGCCGCCCTGGACTGGCAGTCGCAGTGTGATGATCTCGGCGGAACGCTCGAAGCCTGACGATTCGGGCGTGGCGCGGCCGATGGGCGTCTTGGATGCTTCGCGAAGCTTGCTGCCGGAAACATAGCGTGGCGCCTTCGACGCTGTCTGAACGCCCAGCACCGCCGGCGTGGCCAACTCATAGGTGACGGCAACACCCGCGCCGCGCTCTTGCGTGACCCGAAGTACGGCGCCGTTCGCAACGATACGGTTGGTTCCCGACACATGCGGCCAGTCGAGCAGCGCGCCGACATAGGGCGCGAGCTGGCCAAAGACATCCTCGCTCGATTGAACGCCGCACAGAACCAGGTCGGCCGACTTTGCTCGCGCCATTGCCGCGATGGAGGCGGCGATCTCACGTGAGGAGATCATGGCGTCCTCCTCGGACTGAAGCGCCACGACTTCGTCGGCGCCGCGCGCGGCAGCCATCTGCAGGACACGGTTGGCGCCTTCACCAACGGCCACCGCCGTCACCTTCGCGCCGCCGGCTTCCTTGAGCAGGATTGCTTCCTCGAGGGCATGATCGTCGAAATCGTTGAGCTGGAAATCCAGCCATTCCCTATCGATGCTGCGCCCGTCCTCGGCGAGCTGCAGCTCGCCCGCGGAATCCGGGATCATGCGCAAGACAACAAGAATATTCACGGCCTCTCCTCCGACGGAACGCACCTCAAGCGCCCGGCACCGGCTGCTAGATAAGTCGTATTCTTCGCCGCCCCCAATGGCGAAAAAGGTAATAGCAGCTATTACAAGACGGCAGATTGACGATCGTGGGTAATCGACTGCTAATTTGCGTCAAATCGCTTTCAATCGAATTTTCCTGAATTGGAGGTTGTCAGGAAAATAGTCGTGCGATTTGCCCGGGATATAAACATCTATTGTTTGTTTATACTGTCTCGTGTGCGCGAATATCTGAGGAGAATTTTAGGCGCTCTGTCGAGCGTTCAGGAGGAGGAACCAATGTCAATAAAGAGCATACTAGACCACAAGATCTCGCGTAAGAGCTTCATCCGCGGCATGCCGGCCGTGGCGGCAGCCATGGCCGCTGCACCGGCCATCCAACTTGCCCAGACCAGCGCAGCCGTTGCTTCAGAGCCGGAAACGAAGCCCGGCTACTATGGCGCGCCGCGCACCTGGATGTGGAACCCCAATGCCAACACCATGGTCGACACCTCGAAATGGAAGAAGGCGGGTCCGTATACAATCGGGTTCTCCAATGCTTCGATTTCCAATGCCTGGCGTGTCGCCTTCCAGCATGGCGTCCTCTGGTCCGCCGGCCAGCATCGCGACGAGATCGCCCATCTTCTCGTCACCGACGCCAATGACGACCCTTCCAAGCAGATCGCGGACATCCAGGATCTGATCAGCCAGGGCGTCGACATCCTGCTCATCGCGGCCTCGACCGAGGACGCGCTCGATCCCGTCGTCGGCCGCGCAACCGAACAAGGCATTCCCGTTGTCATGGTCGATCGCAAGGTGAAGACGCCGGCCAACTACATCACCTACGTCACGGCATCCGACTGGGCACTGGGCCGTCTCGAGGCGCAGTGGTTGTGCGAGACGCTGGGCGGCAAGGGCAACATCGTGATGCTGCCCGGCATCGCCGGGTCGAGCGTCGCTGAAATCCGCATCAAGGCGAACGAGGAAGTGTTCTCGAAATTTCCCGACATCAAGGTGCTGGAGAAGCAGTATTGCGACTGGAACCCGGCAACCGGCAAGTCGGTGATGGCCGCGCTGATCCAGAAGCACGGCAAGGCCATCAACGGCGTCCTGGCCGACAGTGCGCTTCAGGGCTATGGCGCGATCGAAGCGTTTCTTGACGCCGGCTACAAGGACGGCGAATTTCCACCGATGACCGGCGGCGACGTTGCCCGGATGTATCAGCTGGCCAACCAGCACAACATCAAGATGGTCGGCATCGACTATCCGACGTCGATGGGCATCACCGGCATCGAGACCGCGCTCGACGTGCTCAAGGGCATCTCGGTCCCGGACAAGGTGGAGGTGAGCTTCCAGGTCGTCACCTCGCCGGGTGCGGATACGATCTCGGTCAAGGGCGACAGGCATCTGCTCGACCATGTCAGCATGAGCGATCCGGGCGATCTGTCGCCAAGCAACGGGCTGCCCGCCGGCTACAATCCGAGCACGTTCAATCCCGACTATCCGAAGTAAGCTTCCCAAGCGACCCGGTGTGCGCCCATCCTGGGCGCGCACCGGACGTGCATTGAACAGTTCGAGCACCGGGATATGTCAGCGTCTGTTATTGAACTCAGCCAGATCGAGAAGGACTATCCTGGAGTCAAACCCCTGGACAAGGTCGATTTCGCCGTGCAGCCGGGCGAGATTCACGCCCTTCTCGGCGAAAATGGCGCAGGCAAGTCGACGCTGATCCGCGTCATGGGCGGCGTGACCAAACCGAATTCCGGGACCATGACCTATCTCGGCAAGCCGGTTTCCTGGCAGTCGCCGAAGGAAGCACGCGCTGCCGGCATCCACGTGATCCATCAAGAGCTTGCGCTCTTTCCCGAGCTTTCCGTTGCCGAGAACATTCTGGTCGATACGCAGCCCCGCGGCATGTTTGGTCTCATTTCGAACCGCGCCCGCCACGTCCGCGCCGCTGAAATCCTCGCACAACTCGGCGTCGATATTCCAACCCACGCCAAGATCGATGAATTGCCGCTTGCCGATCAGCAAATGGTCGAAATCGCGAAAGCCCTGGTCGGCAGGGTGCGGCTTCTCATCCTGGACGAACCGACAGCGGTCATCGCTGGCCGCGAGGTCGATCTCTTGTTCGAGAACATGCGCAGGCTGCGCAACGAAGGCGTCGGCATCGTCTACGTCTCCCATCGGCTCGAGGAGATCTTCGAGATCGCCGACACGGTGACGATCCTCAAGGATGGCCAGCTCGTCGGCACGAGCCCGGTAAGCGCGCTCACGCGTGAAGAGATGATTACCCGCATGGTTGGTCGCCGGCTCAGCCAGATCTATCCGCCGCGGCGTACGGCGCCGGCGGGCGGCCCGGATGTGCTCACCGTCCGCAATCTCAAGGCTGGTCCTCGCGTCCGCGACGTCAGCCTCAACGTCAAGGTTGGCGAAATCGTCGGCGTGGCCGGCATGGTTGGTTCGGGGCGCACTGAGGTCGCCGAGGCTATCTTCGGCACGCGTGCCGTCGAGAGCGGGGTGATCGAATTCGATGGCAAGCCATTCGAGACAAAGCTTCCGAAGGGTTCGATCGGCCATGGGCTCGGTTTCCTGACCGAGAGCCGCAAGGACGACGGCCTGTTTCTCGGCCTGCCGATTTCCGCCAATATCGTGGCGCCCGATCTGGACGGCATAACGAAACATGGCCTGATCGACCGGAAGCAGGAACGTGCTGTGGCGATGCAGCAGATCCAGGACTTTTCGGTTGCGACGCCGTCGCCTGACGCGAAGATCGGCAATCTCTCCGGCGGAAACCAGCAGAAGGTGCTGTTCAGCCGCTGGTCGCGGATCGCCAGCAGGCTGCTTATCCTCGACGAACCGACGCGCGGGGTTGATATCGGAGCCAAGGTGGAGATTTACCGTATCGTGCGCCGGTTGGCGGATTCTGGCGTCGGCGTGCTGATGATCAGTTCAGAACTGCCCGAAATCGTCGGTCTCTCCGACAGGGTCTTCGTCATGGCGCAAGGCTACGTCGTCGGCGAAATCAAAGGCGATGCACTCGGCGAGGAGGCGATCATGGATCTCGCCGTGCGATCTGTCCGGCACCGCGAGGCGAAAATGGATCAGCGTGCGGAGCCGGTCGGATGAGCGCGATCACGGTGGATCTTCGCCGCAACCGGTTGATGCTCTCCTATCTGATCGTGGCAGTGCTGCTGGTTGTGCTTGCCGTCGCCGGCGGCTTGTTGTCCGATCGGTTCCTCACTTGGCGCAACATCGGCAATCTGTTCCAGCAGCTCATCGTGCTGGGCATGGTCAGCCTGGGCCAGACGTTCGTCGTGCTGATGGGCGGCATCGATCTGGCGATCGGTTCGCTGGTCGGTGCGCTCACCGTCTTTCTGGCGAACTTCCTCGAATGGCGCCCTGATCTGGTCTGGCTTGCACTGCCGCTGGCCTTGGTCGCCGCGACCGCTGTCGGCGCGCTCAACGGCTTGCTGACGGTCGTGCTGCGCGTCCATCCCCTGATCGTCACGCTCGGCATGTCTTCGATCGTCTTCGGCGCAACGCTGATGTATCGTAAGGAGCCCGGCGGCTCCGTGCCGCGCGCCTTCGCGGATATTGCCTATGCAAAGGTCGGCGGCATTCCGTTCAGCGCCATCGTGCTCGTCGTGATTTTCGCGTTCGCCGGGCTTTGGCTGCAGCGCACGCGCACGGGCCGCAGCATCTACTTCGTTGGCGGCGATCGGGAAGCGGCGCGGCTGAATGGGTTGCCGGTCGATCGTATCGTGGTGCTTGCCTACGCGCTGTCGGGCCTGTGCGCCGGTATCGCGGCGATTTTCCTGACCGCGCGCACCGGCGTTGGCGACCCGCGCATCGGCGCCGCGCTGACGCTGCAATCGGTGACGCCAGTCGTGGTCGGAGGCACTATTCTGGCCGGCGGAAGAGGTGGCGTGCTTGGTACCTTCCTCGGCGTGCTGCTCGTCACCATGCTCAACAGCCTGCTCAACTTCGTCAATGTCTCATCCTACTACCAGTGGGTCATCCAGGGTCTCATCATCATCATCGCGGTCGGCATCCACACCACGAGGCGGAGATAACGATGGCGCCTCTCGATACCCCGATGCCGCGATCGCAAAGCATGTCCATGGCGTCTGTCTTCGAGCGCTACGGGCTGCTGGTCTTCCTGGTCGCGCTGATGACCGTTGCGGCTCTCGCTTCACCGACCTTTCTGCGGCCGGCCAATCTGGTCAATGTGCTGACGATCGCGGCACCGCTCGGCATGGTCGTCGTCGGCCAGACCTTTGTCATCTTGGTGCGCGGATTGGACCTGTCCGTGGCCTCGCTGATGGCGACGGTGGCCGTGCTGGCGACCGCTTTCAAAGCCACGACCAATGAGGCGATTCCGATGATCTTCATCGCCGCGATCGCCCTGTCGGCCGTGGTGGGCCTGGTGAATGGCTGGCTCGTCGCCAAGCGCAATGTCAGCCCGTTTCTCGCAACACTGGCGATGATGATCATCCTGCAGGGCATTCGTTTCGCCTATACTGGCGGGGCGCCGATCAGCACCTTGCCGCCGGGCATGGGCTTTCTGGCCTCCGGCCGGATTTTTGGCGTGCCCGTCAATCTGATCACCCTGGCATTTCTGGCCATCGCGTTCGGCATCGTGCTGCACCGGTCACGCTTCGGCCGTGAGATATTCATGGTCGGAAGCAATCCGAAGGCGGCGTTCCTCAACGGTGTCGCGCCCGATCGCGTGGTCATCCTCTGCTACGTCATCTGCTCGGTCTGCGCGGGAATAGGCGGACTGTTCCTGCTCGGCTATGTCGGCACCGTTTCGAACTGGGTCGGCCAAGGCTACGAACTGGACTCCATCGTTGCCGCCGTGATGGGCGGGGTCGCGCTTACCGGTGGGCGCGGCAACATCTTTGCGGCGCTGCTTGGCGTGGCCGTTCTGGTGGTGATCAACAATCTCGTGCTGCTGCTCGGATTTCCGATCGAGATGCAGCTCATCATCAAGGGTGTCATCATCATCGGCGCGGCGGCGTTTTATCGGACGCGCCTCGCCTGACCCGATGCTGCCGTTGGACCCCAAGGGAGGAAGAGAATGACCGTTGAAGTTCTGGCGGATCGCGGTGCACGGGCAAGGCGCGACGAGGAAGTGGATGTCGTGATCGTCGGGGCCGGTCCATCCGGCTCGGTCGCCGCACTTCATCTGGCGCGCGCCGGCATTTCCGTCGTCGTGCTCGAGCAGGGCGAATGGCCGGACTATGCCGACTATACCGGCGCGCGTCCGGAGCACGAGCTTGTCAGCACCAAGCTCTGGCATCCCAATCCCAACGTTCGCGACAATCCCAACGACTATCCCGTCGATACGTCGACGACGGACATCAACCCGCTGATGTTTGCCGGCGTCGGTGGCAGCGCGACGCTCTACGGCGCGCAGTGGATGCATTTCCTGCCGTCCGACTTCCGTGTGCGATCGATGGATGGCGTGGCCGAGGATTGGCCGTTCACATATGAGGACCTGCTGCCTTACCAACTCGAGATCGAACGCGAGGTAGGCGTCTCCGGTCTCGCTGGCGATCCGGCCTATCCGCCGCGCGGGGCCTATCCCTTTCCGGCGCTGCCGATGGGCTCCGTTGGTCAGCGCGGTGCGCTGGGCATGGAGAAGATGGGCTGGCACTGGTGGCCCGGCAGCAACGCCATTCCGTCGGAGAAGTTCGGCGAACTCAATCCATGCGTACGGCGTGGAACCTGTCTTACCGGCTGTCCGGAGGGCGCGAAATCCACGACCGACCGGTCGCATTGGCCGCTGGCCCTGAAAGCCGGCGCGCGGCTCGTCACCCGTGCTCGCGTGAAGGAAATCGAGACCAACGAGCAGGGGCTGGCGACCGGTGTCGTCTATGTCGACGCGAACGGGCGCGACCGGCGCCAGCGCGCCAAGGTGGTCATCCTGTGCGCCAACGGCGTCGGCACGCCCCGGCTGCTGCTGATGTCGGGAGGGTCCAGAACTCCAGACGGCCTCGCCAACTCGTCCGGCATGGTCGGCAAGCGGCTGATGATGCATCCCTTCGCAAGCGTCCTTGCCTCCTACCAGGATCCGCTCGATTCCTGGCGCGGCCCCTTCGGCCAGCAGGTCTATTCGCTGGAGTTCTACGAGACCGACGAAAGTCGCGGCTTTGTACGCGGATCGAAATGGAACTGCATGCCGTCGGGCGGACCGGTCGGCGTATCCGGCGCGACCGGGTCCAAGGTCTATGTCGCCGAAAGCGGCCGGTTCCAGGATTTCTGGGGCGCCAACCTGCATGAAAATGTAGCCCGCCGCTTCGGCCACTCGCTGATCTGGGGCATCGTCGGGGAAGATCTTCCGGAGGAAAGCAATCAGGTGGTGCTGTCGAAGGATCTGGTCGATTCCGATGGCCTGCCGGCGCCGCAGATCGTCTACAAGGTCAACGAGAACTCCAACCGGCTGCTCAAGTTCAACATCGACCGCTGCCTGGAATCGGTGCGCGCCGCCGGCGCCATCGAGACGCTGGTTTCGACACCGGTGCGTGAATCGGGCTGGCATCTCATCGGCACCACCGTCATGGGCGACGACCCCAAGCGCTCGGTCGTCGATCAATGGGGCGCCTGCCACGACGTGCCGAACCTCTACGTCATGGATGCCTCGACCTTCCCGACCTCGGGCGCCACCAACCCGACGGCGACCATCATGGCCGTGGCGCTGCGCAACACGCGCCGCATGATCGCCGAGCGCCGCAACCAGAAGGTGGCCTGACATGCCGAACGAGAGCGCCTTCCTTGCACTCGCGGACTTCCTGATCCCCGCGCACGGCAAGATGCCGAAGTTCAGCGACGTCTGCGGCTACGCCGATGTCGAGAAGTCCCTGGATTTTCGTGTTGATCTGAAGCCGGGCTTTGCGCGCGGCATCGCGGTCGATCCGGCCACCGGCGCCGAAGCTCGGCTGGAAAGCCTCAACAAGGAGGATGGCGAAGCCTTCTCGGCGATCACAACGATTGCCATCGCCACCTACTATATGAGCCCGCGCGTGCGCGAGCTGATCGGCTATCCCGGCCAGGAGAACGTCCCCTACGATTCCAAGGCGACGCAGATCTACCTGACCGACGGCTCGCTCGGCCAGGTGGTCGCGCGCGGCCGCAAATATCGGCCGACACCCGGCCTTTGATCTCCCAATCAACTGGAAAGGACCATCCGATGAGCAAAGACGTGTTCGACAAGGGTTTTGAAATCCGCAAATCGGTTCTGGGCGCCGAATTCGTCGAGAAATCCTTCGCCAGCGCCGACGATTTCAATCGTCCGCTGCAGGAGCTCGTGACGGAATATTGCTGGGGCGCTGTCTGGGGCCGTGACACGCTCGACAAGAAGACCCGCAGCATGCTGAACCTCGCCATGCTTTCCGCGCTCAATCGTCCGCACGAGCTGAAGATGCATGTGAAGGGCGCGCTGACCAACGGTGTGACCAAAGACGAAATCCGCGAAGTTCTTCTACAGGTCGTGATCTATGCCGGCGTGCCCGCAGGTGTCGATTCCTTCCGAGTGGCGCGCGAAGCCATGCAGGAAGTCGGAGCATGACAACCCGTCCGCCGCTGGCCACGGAAAAGCTCTCGATGCTGATCGGCGGCCGCTCGGCGGCCGCGCAGTCGGGGGACTATTTCGAATCCTTCGATCCCTTCACCGGCAAGGCCTGGGCGCTCGTTCCGCGCGCCGGCGTAGCCGATGTCGATGCGGCCGTTCAGGCAGCCGCCGCCGCGTTCCGCGGCGAGTGGCGGACGATGACCCCAAGCGCGCGTGGGCAGATCATGACGCGCTTTGCCGATCTCGTGGCGGAGGAGGCAGAAAACCTGGCCGTTCTCGAAACCCGCGACAACGGCAAGCTGATCAATGAAATGCGGATGCAGTGCAAATACATTCCGCAATGGTTCCGCTTCTTTGGCGGCCTTGCCGACAAGATCGAGGGGCGTGTGATCCCGATCGACAAGCCGGGCGTGTTCAACTACACGCGCCGCGAGCCGCTCGGGGTCGTGGCCGCGATCACGCCGTGGAACTCGCCCTTGATGCTGGCGACGTGGAAGCTTGCCCCGGCGCTCGCGGCCGGCAACACGATCGTCTGGAAGCCGTCGGAATTCTCCTCGGTGTCGGCATTGTTCTTCGGCCGGCTTTTCGAGAAGGCGGGCTTTCCCAAGGGCGTCGTCAACATCGTCACCGGCTTCGGCCATGAAATCGGCGACCGCCTCGTCACGCATCCCGATGTCGCGAAAGTGGCGTTCACCGGTGGTGATGCAACCGGCCGTCGCGTCTATCAGGCTGCCGCCGGCGGGCTCAAGAAGGTCACGCTCGAACTCGGCGGTAAATCCGCCAACATCGTTTTCGCCGACGCCAAGATGGATGCCGCCATCCCCGGCCTCGTTTCCGGTATCTTCGCCGCGACCGGGCAGACCTGCATCGCTGGCTCGCGCGCGCTTGTGCAGCGCTCCGTCTACGACCAGGTGACGGAGAAGCTGGTCGCCTTCGCAAAGACCGCGAGGATTGGCGATCCGCTCGATCCCGAGACCCAGGTTGGTCCGATCACCACTTTGCCGCAGCGCGCGAAAGTGCTCGACTACATCAGTATCGCCAACGGTGAGGGCGCCGCGCAACTGCTCGGCGGCAAGATACCCGAGGACAAATCGATTGCCGACGGCTGGTTCGTGGAACCGACGATCTTCGGTAACGTGAAGCAGTCCATGCGCATCGCCCAGGAAGAGGTCTTCGGACCGGTGCTGTCGGTCATTCCCTTCGAGGATGAGGACGAGGCGGTGGCCATCGCCAACGACACCATCTACGGGCTCGCGGCCGGGATGTGGACGCAGGACCTCGGCCGCGCAATCCGCCTGCCCGAGCGGCTCGAGGCCGGCAGCGTGTGGGTCAACATGTACCGCGCCACCAGCTATCTCTCGCCTTTCGGCGGCTACAAGCAGTCGGGCATCGGCCGGGAGAACGGCCAGACCGCCATCTACGAATATCTTCAGGAAAAGAGCATCTGGATCGATGCCGGGAATTCCATTCCCGCGCCGTTCGTCCAGCGCTGATCGAAGAGACCGTTCGGAGGAAATCATGAACATACGTTTCGATGCCGTGCCGCCACTCGATCCCAAGGTGGCGGCGTTCGTCGGCGGCAAGCATGCGATGCTGATCGGCGGCGCATGGCTGCCGGCGGCCTCCGGACAGTCGCTCGACGTCATCGATCCCTCGAACGGCCGGGTCATCGCGCGGGTGCCAGCCGGCGATGGCGCCGATGTCGATCTGGCGGTCAGGGCCGCGCGAACGGCGATCGATGGTCCTTGGTCGAAAATGGTGCCAGCCGAGCGCGCCAGGCTGATCTGGAAACTCGCCGATCTGATCGACGCCAATGTCGATATGCTGGCAACGCTCAATTCCTATGAGAGCGGCAAGCCGATCGGCGATTCCCGCAACGGCGAGGTGCCGTTCACGGCCGAGACGTTCCGCTACTATGCGGGGTGGGCCACCAAGATCAATGGCGAGACGATGACCGTCAACGCGCCGGGTGACTGGCACGCCTACACCCGCCGCGAGCCGGTCGGCGTCGTCGGCCAGATCATCCCTTGGAATTTCCCGCTCAGCATGCTCGCCTGGAAGGTGGCGCCGGCACTGGCGGCCGGCTGCACCATCGTGCTCAAGCCGGCCGAGCAGACGCCCCTCGGAGCACTCTACTTCGGCAAGCTGGTCCAGGACGCCGGCTTTCCGGAAGGTGTGGTCAACATCCTGACCGGCTTTGGCGAAACGGTTGGCGCGGCGATGGCGGCCCATCCCGATATCGACAAGGTGGCGTTCACCGGTTCGACCGAAGTCGGCCGGTTGATCGCGCGCGCCGCGACCGGCAATCTCAAGAAGGTCAGCCTCGAGCTTGGCGGCAAGGCGCCAACCATCGTGCTGGGCGATGCCGATATCGACATGGCGGTGGCCGGCGCCTCGAGCGCGGCATTCTTCAATGCCGGCCAGAGCTGCGGCGCGGGAACGCGTTTCTTCGTTCACAAGACAATCTACGACAAGGTCATGTCCGGCATTGCCGGGCGCGCCGAGGCGCTGAAGCTAGGCGCCGGGCTTGATCCTGCGACCGAGCTCGGACCTGTCGTCTCTCAGCAGCAGATGGAACGCATCACCAGGCTGATCTCGGAAGGCAGGAACGACGGTGCTGAAATCGTCACCGGTGGCGCGCGCGCCGGCGACGTTGGCTATTTCGTCAAGCCGACGGTCATTTCCAGGACGCGGCCGGACATGTCGGTGATCCGCGAAGAGATATTCGGGCCGGTGGCTTGCGCGATGCCCTTCGACGACGAGGACCTGGACAAACTCGCCAAGGATGCCAACGACACGGAATATGGCCTCGCCGCATCGATCTGGACCAACAATCTGGGCGCCGCGCATCGGCTGGCCGCGAAGATCAAATCCGGCACGGTCTGGGTGAACTGCCACAACTTCAATGACGTCACCATGCCGTTCGGCGGTTTCAAGCAATCGGGCTGGGGGCGCGAACTTGGCGAGCAGGCGCTCCAGCTCTACACCGAGACCAAGACCGTCGCGATCCGGCTGCCATAGGTGAGACGGTCGATGTCCTGCTACGAGACGATCGACGCGCGGTTCGGGGATCTGATCGATCCGGTCGCATTCCTCGAAACCATCCATACGGGAAATCGCTGGGCGGAGGGGCCGGTCTATTTCGCCGACCTCCGCTCGCTGATCTGGAGCGATATTCCCAACGACCGGATGCTGCGCTGGGACGAGGAGACAGGGGCGGTTTCGCTTTTCCGCGGCCATGTCTCCAACCCCAACGGCAATACACGCGACCGCAATGGAAGGCTGGTCACCTGCATGCAGGGGGAGCGTCGCGTCGTGCGCACCGAATGGGACGGCGCGATCACCGTGCTGGCCTCCTCTTTCGATGGCAAGCCGTTGAACTCGCCGAACGATGTGGTCGTGAAGTCCGACGGCAGCATCTGGTTCACCGACCCAAATTACGGGATCATTTCGGACTATGTCGGGCGCAAGGGCCTGCAGGAGCAACCGGGCTGCCGCGTCTACAGGATCGATCCCGGCTCGGGAGCAATCACCGTCGTTGCCGATGATTTCTCCATGCCGAACGGGCTCGCCTTCTCGCCCGACGAGAAGCGCCTTTATATTTCGGACTCCGGCTTCCTCACCGACCGCAGCGCCCCGCATCACGTCAGGCAGTTTGACGTTGATGGCGACAGGTTGGTAAATTCCCGCATCTTCGCCGACATATCGCCTGGCATTCCGGATGGTTTTCGCGTTGATGTTACGGGCAATCTCTGGATCAGCGCATGGGATGGCGTACAGTGCCATACGCCCGAAGGTGAGCTCATCGGGAAAATTCAGGTGCCGGAAATGGTTGCGAACCTGGCCTTTGGTGGGCCGCGCAACAATCGGCTGTTCATCACGGCGACAACGTCGGTCTATGCCGTGTTCCTGAATGTCCGAGGCCAGAAGTACCCGTTCGGCATGTGACACGGACACCACTGGGTCAGGCTGGAAGCTCTGCAGCAGCGGACGGTTGGGGTGAGAGTTGGACACGAAGCAGCTACAGGTATTCATCGCCGTCGGTGCGGCCGGCAGCTTCTCGAAGGCCGCGCTGGACCTCAACGTCACCCAGCCGATGGTCACGCGCCATATTCGCGGGCTGGAGGAGGAGCTTGGCGTCGAGCTGTTCTATCGCAACGGCCGCGGTGTCGTGCTGACCGAGGCGGGCGTGCTTCTGAAGGCCCATGCCGACGAGATCGTCGAGCGGATGCGGCTGGCGCAGAATGCGGTCTCGAACCTCAAATCCTCGCCGAAGGGGAGGTTGGTTCTGGCCGTGCCGCCTTCGGTCGGCACCGTTCTGACGGTGCCGCTGGTCAAGAAGATCAAGAACGAGTTTCCCAATGTCGCGTTGCAGGTGATCGAAGGCTTCAGCGGCCATATCCTGGAATGGCTGATTGCCGGCCGCATCGATGCCGCCGTGCTCTACAATTCGCCGAACCATCCGTCCGTGCTGACCGAACCGCTGGCCGATGACGAGCTGTTTCTGATCGGACCGGTCTTGTCCGAGCGCGTGCTGCCGCGCGGGCCGGTCGGCCTCAACATCTTCGCCGAGCTGCCGATGATCCTGCCCAGCCGCCCGCACGGGCTGCGGCGGCTTATCGACAACACCCTGGCGGAGCATGGCATCTATCCCCGTGTCGAGATGGAGCTGGAGGCAATGCCTTCAACCTTGCTTCTGGTCGAGGAGGGCACTGGCTATACGGTTCTGCCCTATGCTTCCGTCCATCTCCTTGTTGAGGCTGGCCGCATCGAGGTCTGGCCATTCGACCCGCCGATTACCCGACAGCTGATCCTCGCGACCTCGTCGCAGCGACCCATGTCCTCGAACTTTCGCCCACTCTTCCGTGCGGTGCGCACGGAACTGCGGGACATCATTTCCACCCACATCTGGAAACCGACAACTTATCCTGAATGAGTGTGCGAAAAGAATGCATGGCTCCAAGTTGGCTGGCGTTTGCGCGCGGGAAAGCGCTTCCTTGATCAGGTAAGCTCAGCCTCCTGTTGGTGCCGTCATTCCCGATCGAGTGGAAAGATCGGCCGCGGTACATTCCGGTACGGCATCCGTTCGTAGTGAGGCGTGCAAAGCGCGCCACTGTCGCAGACGATGATCTTGCCGGCAATCGGCGCGAATGCGGCACGGAAGTGCTGCATGGATTTCAATGCGACCACCCGCTTTGCCGCCGGGTCGATGCCGAATGCCCTGAACTGTTGGAGATCGAGCATCTGCTGGGCGATGGTCACGACCAGGATTTCGATGCCGTCGACGCGCAGCACCGCGCTCCTCCCGAAATTACCGGGGAGTCCGCCGATCATCGGCCCGTCGCCGACGAAGTGGCCATCGCTCAGCGCCACGATTTCGGCATTGAGCTTAAGCGGACCGCCGCCGAAGCGGGCGTCGGTCTTGCCGCCGAGCGCGATCTCGACGCGTTCGCCAACGGCCGACCCATGCAAGGCCGCCGCAGCCTCGCCATCGACCATCGGACCGAAGCAGGCGTCGGTCACGCCTGCTTCGAGCAGGGCCTTCAGCAGACTGGTCGCGTCGCCATAGCCGCCACCGCCGGGATTGTCGGCATAATCGGCGATGACAAGTGGGCCATCGTCTGACTTGTGTGCCACAGCGACGGCTGCCGCCGTTTCGACGCTGATATACGCGTTCAGCACCTCGTGGCGTCTCTCCCAGATATCGTCGGCGATCGTTTCGGCGAACGCCTGGTGCGCATCGAAATCGCCTTGGCCGGTGACCAGAACGGTCGGCCCGATCTCGGCGATATCGGCGCTGGCGAAGCCGCCATTGATGCTGACGGCAAACACGTCGGCTTGTGCTTCGTAGGTCCGCGCGGATGCGAGCCGTTCGAGCATCGGACCGATGTCGGTGCGCCCGCCATTGACCTCCTCGAGCATGGGTCGCCTGGCGCTGATCGTGCGCGGCTTGATCTCGCCGGCCATCGTGCGCTGCAGGATTTCGCCGGCCTGCCGGCCGATCTCACGCATGTCGACGTGAGGATAGGTCTTGAAGGCGACGATGATATCGGCGAGCTCGCACATCCGCCGGCTGACATTGGCGTGCGGGTCAAGCGTAATGGCAATCGGCACGGCCTGGCCGACCACGGCACGCAGGCGTTGAAGCAGTTCGCCTTCGCCGTCCTCGCAAACGTCGGGGACCATGGCGCCGTGCAGTCCAAGCAGGATCCCGTCGAAATCTCCAACTTTAGCGGAAGCGATCAATGGTTCGCATAACCAGTCGAACGCAGCGCGTGTGACCCTGCCGCTTGGACCCGCGGCGGAACTCAGCACATGCTCGACCTGCCAGCCATGAGCACGTCCCACATCGAGGAAACCGGCAAGCTCGGTGTTGGCGTCGCGCCGCTGGGCGATGGCTTCCGCTCCCGCCAGAAAATAGCGGTCGCGAAACGCCTGCTCGTCGGTCGGATGACGGCTGAACGTGTTGGTCTCGTGGTAGATTTCCGCGGTCAGGACTTTGAAGGTCATAAGTTGCTCCAGGGATGCATGGGTTCGGGCGCGGCAACCGCAAAGGGGCGGCAATTCGGCGCGTGGATCAGTCCGGATGGTGGCAGGCTACGGCGTGGCCTCCTCCGGAAGCGGCCAGGAGCGGCGTCTCCACCCGGCAACGTTCGCTCGCCCTTGGGCAGCGCGCCGCGAAGGTGCAGCCCGGCCCAAGATCGAAGGGGCTCGGCACCTCTCCGACCAGGGGCTCGATCCGGCGGCGCAGCTTCGGATCGGGCTGGAACGTGCTGTCGAGCAGCGTTCTGGTATAGGGATGGCGCGCCGGCGCGTCGGTATCGGGCAATGCCTCGACGACGCGGCCGAGATACATCACCAGCACTTCGTCGCAGAAATACTTTACCAGCGCGAGGTCATGGGAAATGAACAGGTAGGTCAGGCTCATCTCTTCCTGCAGCCGTTCGAGCAGGCCAACGATCTGGGCCTGGATCGAGACGTCCAGCGAGGCCGTCGGTTCGTCCAGCACCAGAAGCGCGGGCTTCAGCGCAAGCGCACGGGCGATGCCGATGCGCTGCTTCTGGCCGCCCGACAGCTGATGCGGGTAGCTCGATGCTGTCTGAGGGTTGAGCCCGACCATGGTCAGCAAGCCGCTGATCATGTCGGATCTCGCGGCTGACGAAAGGCGTACCCCCTGGATCTGGAACGGCTCCATCACCGCGTCGGCAACGGTGTAGCGAGGGTCGATCGCCGAATAGGGGTCCTGGAACACCATCTGCATGCGGGCGCGCAGACGGCGCATCTCGCGCGGGCGCTGCTTCAGCAAATCCAGCCCATCGAAACGGACCGCACCGCTCGATGGCTCGATCAGGCGCAGGATGAGGCGTGCGAGCGTGGATTTTCCACAGCCAGATTCACCGACGACGCCGACAACCCGGCCCTTCGTCATCCGGAACGACACGTCGTTGACCGCGTACATCGAGCGGGCCGCGCCGAACAGGCCGCGCTTGCTGCTGTATCGTTTGGACAGGCTGCTGACTTCCAGGAACGCACTCATCCGACCGCTCCTGCAAAATGGCATGCGGCAGCGCCATCACGGCTGGCTATGAAAGGTGGCGACACGGCAGCGCAGATTGCCTCGGCACGCGGGCAACGCGGATGAAAGCGGCAACCCTGCGGATAGTGGGCGACGCTTGGGACGGTACCCTCGATACCCTTCAAGCGCTGTGCACCCGCCAATCCGCGCGGGATGCAGCCGATCAGTGCCTTTGTATAGGGATGGCGCGGATCATCGAAAATCGCCGCGACCGTTCCGTATTCGACCGCGGTCCCGGCATACATCACAACGACCTTGTCGCAGGCTTGGGCAACAACGCTCATATCGTGGGTAATCAGCACCATGCTTAGACCCCGGTCGCGGATCAGGTCGCTCAACAATCGGATGATCTGCGCCTGGACGGTGACGTCCAGCGCTGTGGTCGGTTCATCGGCGATCAGCAGGTCAGGGTCGGCGGCAAGCGCCATGGCGATGACGATGCGCTGCTTCATGCCGCCGGACAATTGGTGGGGGTAAAGGTGATAGATGGAAGCCGGTTCCGGAATCCGCAGTTCGCCAAGCAGTTCGACGGTGCGGTTGCGTGCGGCGGATTTGTCCAGGCCAAGATGCAGCCGTGCCACGACATCGATCTGCGGTCCGACCTTTTTCAGAGGGTCGAGCGACGTCATCGGATTCTGCGTGATCAGGCCAATGCGGCCACCACGCAGTTTCCGGTAGGCCGGTTCAGGCAAAGTGGTCAAATCGCCGCCGTCAAAGACCACCGAGCCGCCGGTGATGCGCCCGCCGATCAGCGGCAGCAGCCCCATGATGGCCATGGCGGTCAACGATTTTCCCGATCCGGATTCGCCAACCAGTCCCAGCGTCTCACCTTTTTTGAGCGAAAAAGATACGCTGGACAATGGCGTGAGTGCGCCGATCGCAACGCGCAGAGCTTCTACTTTCAGGATCGTGCTCATGTTCCGCGCAGCCGTTCGCGGATGTCGAGTGCCCGGATCAACGCATCACCGAACAGGTTGATGGCAATCACGGTTGCGGCAACGACGAGGCCGGGAAAGATGATGACCCAAGGTGCCAGGAAAAGCTGCGCGGTGCCGCTGCTCATCATGGCACCCCAGCTTGGCGTGGGTGGCTGCGCGCCAAGGCCGAAGAAGCCGAGCGTCGCCTCCAGGATGATGCCGTCGCCGATGGCGAGCATGCCGACCACGATGACTGGCGCAACGGCGTTAGGCAGCAGGTGGCGCGACAGGATGTGGGCGGGCGTGGCACCCAGGTTGATGGTTGCCTCAATGAACGTCTCGCGCTTCAGCTGGACGATTTGCGCCCGGGTCAGCCGGGTGAATTGCGCCAGGTAGGCGACGGCTATGGCGAACATCGTGCTGGACAGGCCGGGGCCGATGATCGCCACCAGCATGAGCGCGATCAGGATGTCGGGAAACGACCATGTCAGATCGACGACCGTCATCACGGCGCGTTCGAAGAGGCCACCGAAATAGCCGGCGGCGGCGCCGAGCGCCATCCCCACGATCATCGAGAAACCGATGGCTGTTGCGCTGACCGACAGCGAGGTGCGTGCGCCGTACATGACGCGCGAGAGGACATCGCGGCCGAATTCATCGGTGCCCATCAGATGCGGCCAACCCGGCGCGGCGTTGCTGTTGGCCAGATCCTGGATGGTGACATCGAAGGGCGTGATCCATGGCGCGGTCAGCGCGACCACCAGGAGGATCAGGATATAGCCGCCCGAAAACAGGCCGAGCGGCGTGGTGAAGGCGCGACCGACGCCGGATTGAGCCAATGCGTTCATGTGGTGGCTTCCCTGACACGGGGGTCCAGTGCGGCCTGGGCGACGTCGCCGATCAGCGTTCCGAGCATCACGGCAAGTGCCAGCATGAGCAGGCATCCCTGCACGACGGGATAATCGCGCTGACCGAGCGCACGGATAAGCAGGCTGCCGAGGCCGGGCCGGCCGAAAACGAATTCGACGGTGACCGCGCCGCCGAGGATCCAGCCAATGCGCAGGGCCAGGATCGTGACGACCGGCAGAAAGGCGTGCGGCAGCAGATGGCGAAACAGGATGGTCGAGCGGGACAGCCCCTTCGCGTGCAAAAGCGTGACAAAATCCTGGCGTGCGATCTCGACCAGCGCCACGCGGGTGACACGGGCCACCAGCGCGACGCCGCCGAAACCGATCGTGAGGACCGGAAGGACAAGAGCCGTCCAGGTCTTGGCGCCGGAGACCGGAAACCAGCCGAGCGTCACCGAAAACAGCAGGATCATCAGCAGCGCCAGCCAGAAGCTGGGCACCGTCGAACCGAGCAGGATGAAAGCCTTGACCACCTGTTCCACGATCGGGTTCTTGGCAACCGCGGAGACGGTGCCGGCGATCATGCCGACGATCGAAGAGAAGGCGAAGGCCAGGGCGCCAAGTGTCAGGCTGTAGGGCAGGTTCTGCCGGATCAGGGCCGAAACCGGGCGGCGCAGTACGATTGCCTCGCCGAAATCTCCGCTCAGGATGCTCCTGATCCACAGCAGGTATTGCTCGACCAGCGTCCGGTCGAGCCCGTATTTCACGGTCATTGCGAGCCGGTCCTCCGGAGACGAGCCGACGCGCATGAGGTTGTCGATCGGATCACCGGGCAGGAGATGAACGACCAGGAAGATTACGACCGAAATCGACAGGGACACCGGAATGAGCATCAGCAGACGTTGCAGCGTGTATTTGATGATCATCCCGGCTCCTCCGGTGCTTCACTGTTGGTCAAGCGCCGGTAGCGCTGGTTACTGCAGGACCTGCATGTCCATGATGGTCTGCGACCGGAAACGCGGGCCGCGCACCTTTTCTGGAACGCTCACCGTCTTGGGGTTGAAGGCGATATTGGTTGCCGGCTGGTAGATCGGCACGAACAGGAACTGGGACAGAAGATATTCGTGATAGGTCCTGAAATTCGCGATCCGCTCGGCCGAAGTCTTCGAGTTGGTCATGGCGGTCTTGTTCAGTTCGTCGGATTTGGCGTCTTTCCACATCGAGATGTTCGGGTAGCCGAGCCGCGCGCCGCTGAAGAACCAGTCGAGGATGTCGGCGTTGTTCCAGTCGTAGCCGCGCACGGCGAGCTGATGGTTGTTCTTCTTGTACTCGTCGCGGATCGTGCTGGAATCGAGCACGGTGATCTCGGCATCCATGCCGATATCCTTGAGCTGCGCCTGCACGACCTGGGTAAGCCGCTTGAACTCCGTATCGTTTTGCGTGAAGAGCTTGACCTTCAGCGGTTGGCCGTCCTTGGCGCGCACGCCGTCGTCGGCCCTTTTCCATCCGGCTTCGTCGAGCAGCGCATTGGCCTTGGCCAGGTCGAAACTGACGTCGAGGCCGGGCTTGACCTGGGATTCAGGAAGCGAGCTGATCAGGAAGTTGTGTGCTTCCTGGCCGACGCCGGCATAGACGCTGTCGAGGATGGCCTTCTGGTTGATCGCCAAGGCTGTGGCCTGGCGGACCTTGATGTCGGTGAATGGTGCCACGGACGTATTGATCGGCATGTAATTGATGCCGGTTCCAGGCATGGTGATGATGGTGGCGGCCTTTTCGCTCTTGATGATAGACAGGAAATCGGTGGGCACGCCAAGCAGCACGTCGACGCCGCCTGTCTTCAATTCGAGGAATGCGGTCGACTGATCGGGAATCTCACGGAAGGTGATCTTGGCGATCTTCGCCGCGCCCTGGTTGACCGACAAGTCCGAATCCCAAGCGTAATCGTCATTGCGGACCAAGACTGTCTCAAGCCCTATCGAGAAGCTTTCCAGCTTGAATGGTCCCGTGCCGACAGCGGTGGTCACGCCGTAGTCCTTACCCAGCGCCTTGTAGGATTTGGGGCTGGGCACGCCCATGAAGGAGCTGGCGAGGTTGTACAGCATGTTCGGCTCCGGCCGCTTCATGACGAATTTGACGGTCAACGGATCGACGACCACGACCTTGTCGATTGCCTCGACCATGAAGGCATTTTCCGTGCCGGCAAAAGTCGGGATCCAGGCTGCGATCGTCTCGGCGTTGAATGGCTCGCCGTCATGGAATTTGACGTCGGGATGCAGCTTGAACTCCCAGGTCATGCCGTCAGGGCTTTCCTGCCATGACGTGGCCAGATGCGGGTGGAACGACTGGTCGGCATCCTGCTCGATCAGCCGGTCGTAGATGAGCGACGTCGCCGAATTGAGGTTGCTGGAGGTGACCGGATTGTACGAGGTCGCGCCGAGTTCACCGGCAGGAAGCGCGAATGTCGCTTCCTGGGCCATCGCCGTCGACGGCAGGCTCGTCATGAAAAGTCCGGCGGACAGAAGCGCCGAGCCTGAGAGAAATGCCTTGGTCATGGTACGCATGTCATTGTTCCCTTTTGTTTTGGTTGTTGGGCCGCGGTAGGTCTCGGATTAGTCCCCCATCGAGGGCCCGGTCGGGTCGCCGACATATCCAGTGAAGCGGCTGTAGAGGCGCGATACCTCATTCATGCGCTGCTCCACCTCGGGGCCAAGCTCGATGAACACGCCGTTGACGAGCAGGTTTGTCAGGCTCGCCATCTGGGCGGTCGATTCCCAGAACAGATTGAATTCCGTCGGGACCACGAACATCTCGTCGACCAGTTCGCGACCCCAGTCACAGAAGGCGTCGGTGATCAGGGTGGTCGGTATGCCGAGCCCTCGCGCCTCCTGCGCCAGCAGGCGTGCCATGCGCGAGTAGCGCTTGGCCTCGAAGAGAACGAGGCAGGACTGCTTGGTGTCGGAGGCCAGAAGTTCGCTGAAATTGCCGCCGGCCAGATCGAGAAGATGGACGCGGTCGCGCAGATACTGCAACTGATTGACGAAGGTCTGTGCAACGCCGCGCTCGGTCTGGAAACCGGAGACGAAGATGGCGGGTGTCGTGGCAAGGCGCTTGACGACACGCTTCCATTCCGGCGTGTGGGCAAGTTCATAGACGGCAACCAGGCCTGCTATTTCGAGCTGCAGCCCGCGTGCCAGCTGGTCTTCTCCGGCAAGCGTTCGGCGCTGCAAATCGCGCAGCCGATCGCTGATCAGCCACGGCCGGTCGCCCAGATCCTGTTTGAGATGATCCTTCAGATCCTTGAAGCTGGTGTAGCCGATGGAGCGGCAGAACCGTCCGACGGTCGGTTCGCTGACCTCCACCTTGCTCGCAATGCTGCCGGCGGTCTCAAAGGCCAGACTGTTCAGCTGGGCGAGCATGAAACTCGCAATCGCCTTGTCTGCCTTGGACGCGCTGCCCAGGCAATCCGACAGCCTTTGGCGAACCGAACCGATCATGCGCAATTCTCCTCCGCCGACTACAAAGTTATAAATCTTACATGGTGTCAACATATTTTTGTTTTCTTGCATTTCTACTGGAACTGCACTCTTGTGCGCCGGCGGCGACAGAGCGCCGGATCGAACCGCCAGAACAAACGCGGATAGTGGAGGATCGTCCGTCCAGCGTGCTGCGGCACCTGGATAGAGACGCAAGCCAAAGGCCAGGCCGTCATGGACTACGACTATCTTGTCATCGGCGCGGGCATCTCGGGCTCAGCCGCCGCCTATGAACTCGCAGCCTTGGGGACAGTCGCGCTCATCGAGGCCGAATCGACGCCCGGCTATCACAGTACCGGAAGGTCGGCCGCGCTCTTCACACCCAACTATGGCGTCGCCACGGTCCGACGCATCAACAAGACAAGCCAGGCTTTCTTCCTGAACCCGCCAGCTGAATTCTGTGACGGGCCGCTTCTGACCCAACGCGGCATGTTGACGGTGGCAGCTCACGGCGAGGAAGACCTGCTGGCGCCGATCCTCGATCTGTCGACGGACGGATACGAAATCCGGAAACTGGATGCGGCTGGCACTCTCTCCTTGGCACCGTTGCTTCGCCGCGAACGCGTCGCGGCGTCGGCCTTTGAACGCGACGTCATGGACATCGATGTCGCCTCCCTCCACCAGGGTTTCCTGCGCGGCATCAGGCAGCGCGGCGGGCTCGTCCTTTGCGGCAAGCGCATCACGAAACTGGATCGCCGCGACGGCCTCTGGAAAGCCTCAGCTGGAGATTTCTCGGTGAAAGGGCGAATTGTCGTCAACGCGGCAGGTGCCTGGGCTGGAGAGATCGGCGACATGGCCGGCGCTGGCCCGATCGGGCTGGTGGCGAAGCGGCGCACCGCAATCATCGTCGACGGACCTCCGGGGCTGGACATCGCCAAAATGCCTGCCGTCGACTACGTTGCCGCCGATGCCTACATCAAGCCGGACGCCGGCAGGATCATGGCATCACCGGGGGACCAGACGCCGATCGAACCGCAGGATATCCAGCCTGACGAATGGGACGTGGCAGTGCTGGTCGATTGGCTGCAGCGCGAGACGCTGGCAACCGTCAGCCATATTGCAAAGCGCTGGGCGGGTCTGCGCTCCTTCGTAGCCGACCAGGCGCCCGTGCTGGGCTACGACGCCGCAGCGCCCGACTTCTTCTGGCTTGCAGGCCAGGGCGGTTATGGAATCATGATGGCCCCGGCCCTTGGCCGTGCCGCAGCCGACCTGATTGTTTCGGGACGCCTGCCTGCAGACCTGCTCGCGAATGGACTATCCGAGAGGGATCTTTCGCCGGCGCG
The DNA here is from genome assembly GCA_014189435.1 of Mesorhizobium loti. NCBI lineage: Bacteria > Pseudomonadati > Pseudomonadota > Alphaproteobacteria > Hyphomicrobiales > Phyllobacteriaceae > Mesorhizobium > Mesorhizobium loti. The sequence goes on along the minus strand of CP050293.1, from coordinate 4,408,141 downwards.
TTTGGCCCAGCCGTAGTCGGCTTCCTGGTTCAGGTTCGATCCGGCGGTCATGAGTTGACCGGTAGAACCCGCTTGGAACGAATTTTGATGCGAGGGTTCCATGGGTTCGGCGGTGCGTCGATCTCCCCAAGGATGGACACAGAAAAGGAGCATTTCCGAAAGGTTCATATACGAAATCATATTTACATATAAAACAAATCATGGTGATCTTGCCGTCGTGCAATGGCGGCTAAGGTAGTCGGTTCCGGCGTCCGTCGCTGACCCTGAATGCCGGCAGATAATGGTGACATCAACATGATGTCGCGGTCGAGCCAGCCGTGCATTGGTCGAATCCGGGGAGTGCGGCATGCCGTTTGATGTCATCGTTGTCGGAGCCGGCGCAGCCGGGGCTGTTCTTGCCGCCCGGCTAACCGAAGATGCGGCCACGACCGTGCTTTTGCTGGAAGCGGGGCCGGACTACCGGAGCGGCGAGCAACCTTCTGAGATGGCGAGTCCAAATCCCTTCAACCTGCTGCTTCCCGATCGTTTTCAGCAACAATACATGTATTCCGACCTGATGGCTCGCCGCACGAAGCGGCAGGAGCATCGGGTCTACTGGCGCGGCAAGGGGCTTGGTGGCTCGACTTCCGTCAATGGGCAAATTGCCATTCGCGGCGTGCTCCATGCCTTCGACCGCTGGGAGGAAATCGGATGCAAGGGCTGGTCGGGAGCCGACGTGCTGCCCTTCTTCTGCCGCCTGGAGGATGACCCGATCGCGGCCAATTTTCACGGCAGCAATGGCCCGATTCCGATCTACCGCGCGCCCGTCGAAAGCTGGGGAAATGTCGACAAGGCCATGCGCCAAAGCGCGATGGCTCTCGGCCATCCCTGGCATGACGATCTCAATGCTCCGGATGCCGAAGGGGCTTGCACCTACCCGATCAACAGTCGAGACAGCAAGCGCGTGTCGGTCAATGACGGCTATCTGGAAGCTGCCCGTGACCGGCCGAACCTCACCATCATCGGCCAGGCGACGGTGGACAAGGTGCTTTTCGATGGCAAGACGGCGATCGGCGTTTTGGCCATCGTGGACGGTCAGGTTCGCAAATTCGAGGCGCCGCTGGTCATCCTCTCGGCCGGCGCCATCCACTCTCCGGTCATCCTGCAACGCTCCGGCATCGGTCCGGCGGCTCTCTTGAACCGAAAGGACATCGAGGTGCTTGCCGACCTGCCGGTCGGCGAAGGGTTCTTCGACCATCCCTATTGCCGCATCGAACTGAAGCTGAAGCCCGAATTCAAGGCGACCGATGTCGACGCGCGGCATACCAACTGCTGTGTGCGGATGAGTTCCGGCGTGCCGGGTGCCGAGCGTGACGACATTCTCTACGTCGCCATGAACCATGGCGGTATCGGCGTGGAATCCGACAGCGCCCAGTTCGGCGAGGCCATGGTCAATTTGATCCTGATGGAAGCCAAGAGCCGCGGCACCGTGCAGTTGCGCTCCGCCAATCCCTTCGACCAGCCGATCGTGGAAGAGAACATGCTGGACGATCCAATGGATCTTCAGCGCATGCGTATCGCCTATCGCCATCTTGGCGAGATTGCCCGGCAGGCGCCGATCCAGGCGATCGCCGAGCGTATCCTGCTGGGGGATTCCGATCTGCCTTTGTCATGGCTCGAAACGGCAAGCGACGAAGAGGTCGACAATTTCCTGCTGGCGCAGTCTTCCGATGCACAGCATGGGATCGGCGGCTGTTGCATGGGACGACCCGGCGAGGCCGTGGTCGATCCGGAATGTCGGGTCTACGGTTTTGAAGGGCTGCGGGTGATCGACGCGTCGATCATGCCGCTCGATTGCCAGGCAAACACCAATCTCACCTCGATCATGATTGGTGAGAAAATGGCCGACAGCCTGCGCCGGTCCATCTGACATCTCGCTGCCGAACGGCATACGGTCGCGAGGACAGGCCCGCGCACAAGAGCATGATGCCGAAAAGTGCGAAGCGGTTTTCGGACGACATCATGCTCTATCTCTTTGAGTTAGAGGCGGATTCAGATTTCAGGTCGATTCGACCTGAAATCATCCGGCTCTAGGCGCGGGCCGTGGACATCAGCGGGTGATATCCACAGTAATCGTCTTCAGGTCGCACATTTCCATCAGCGTGTGCCGACCCCCGGTGCGACCGAGGCCGCTCTGCGTCCCAGCGGCGCCGCCGGCAGGGATGTGCGGCTCCCAATAGCAGCTCATCTCGTTGATGTTGACGATGCCGACCTTCAGGCTTTCAGCATAGGCAAAAGCATTCTTGATGGTGCTGGTGAAGACCGCGGCCGACAGGCCGTAAGGGCTGGACGCCGCAAGTTCCATCGCCTCCTCGTCGGTCTCGAAGGTCAGCACAGGTGCGATCGGCCCGAAGGACTCCTCGACATTGAGCAGGCTTTCCCGGGTCAGTCCTGTGACGATCGACGGCTCGAAATAGAGATTGGTGGCAAAACCCGGCGCCACATTGCCGCCGGTGACGATATCGGCGCCACGCGCGCGCGCGTCCGCGATGTGGCTGAGCACCTTGTCGACGGCCACCGCATTGTTGATCGGACCCATCGTGGTCGCGGGATCGAAAGGGTCGCCCATTTTTACCTTCGACGCCGCCTTCACGAGACCTTCGATGAAACGGTCATGGATGGATTTGTGCACCAGCACGCGTTCGGTGGCCGTGCAGATCTGCCCGGCATTGGCAAAGCAGCCGGCTCCCACCTGAGCGGCGGCCATGTCGATATCGGCGTCGGCCAGGACGATGGTCGGACCGTTGCCGCCCATTTCGAGCAGAAGCGGCTTGCCCGCGCCACGCCGGGCGATCGTCGCGCCGGTGGCGGAACTGCCGGTGAAGCCGATGGCATGGGTGCCCGGATGAACGACCGCCTCGTCGCCCACCTCGGCACCGTCACCCAGAACGAGATTGATGACGCCATCCGGCAGGCCCGCCTCGATGAAGCATTCGACAAGCGCCGTCGCAATCAGCGACGTCGTCGGCGCCGGCACCCAGACGACGGTGTTGCCTGTTGCGACGGCCGGTCCGAGATAATAGAGGCAGGGCAGGGCGAGCGGGAAATTCCAGGGCGTGATGATGGCAAAGACTCCCTTCGGCTGCAGGAAGCTGAAGGCGCGCTTGTTGACATCGGCCAACGGAAACGCCGCCGTCTCCAGCCACTTCATCTGCTCTGCCGCATTGCGGAAACCGAGAGCTGCCGCGGCGGCCTCGCCCTTCGCTTCGCTGTGGAACGGCTTTCCCTGCTCCAGGCAAAGCAGGCGTGCCAATTCTTCCGCGCGCTTGTCGATCGCATCGGCAATGCGCAAGCACAATTGCGCGCGCGCAAAAGTTCCCATCTTGCGCATGGCCTCGCGTGCGCCTTCGGCGGCTTTCACCGCACGACCGACATCGGCGCGGGTGGAAAGCGAGAGGTAGCCGAGATGCTCGCCCGTCGAAGGGCTATCGATTTTCAGGAATTTGCCGGAGCTGCCGGCAATCCACTCACCGCCGATGCGGTTGATGCCGATGCGGGCGGCTGCTTCCGGCTCCGAGACGATCGCCATGCCGCGCAGGTTGGGGCCTTCGAGAGAAGATTTGAAATGGACTGTCATCATGCGTTCCTTTGGCCGAATTCGGATTGGATGTTCAAAATGGCGGCGCGGCTGCGCTCCACGGCTGCGATGAAAAGTTTGCCGCCGGCCTCCGCGCTCGCCTGCGATGGCGTGCCGATGACGCCGTTGTCGCGGATGGCTTCGAAACGGCGCCAAACGGTGACGGCCGGCGCGGCGTAAAGGTGAGGATCCGGCCAGGATGGCGGGGTGCCGCCTGGCGGGATGAGATCGCGGCGAACGCTGTCGCCAAGCACATGCATCATCAAGGACGTTTCAAGCGCGCAAGCGTGACCTGTGCCCGTGGCGATGTCGGGTAGAGCCTCTGCGGCCACGTCGGCGATGAGATCGAAATACGAGAAACCCGCCGTGACGATGCCGCGCTGGCCAAGGGTGGTGATCGCCACCTGGATGGCGGCGCGGTTTCCGCCGTGGCCGTTCAGCATGACCGGCAGGAAGCCGTCTTCGGCAAGGCAGGTGCAGAGATCGACGAGCACGGCGATGAAGGTCTGCGGGCTGAGGCTCATCGTGCCGGAGAAGGAACGATGATGCTCGGACGAACCATAGGCGAAAGGTTCGGCGACACGGATGGAGGCTTGCCCTTCCGCCGCGGCGAGCGCAACCGCTTCCGCAAGCCAGCAATCGACGCCGAGCGGCAGATGCGGGCCATGTTGTTCCACAGCGCCGAGCGGCAGGATGACGACAGGTTTGTTCACGCCAGCCGTCGCCTGTCTTTCCGTATCCGGCGAGGTCATCAACGCAAAGCTGGACCCGGGCGGGATCGGCAAGGCCGGAACTGGCTCGCTCATCGTGCGGCCTCGACAAGCCGGGCCTTGGCGTAGGTCATGCCGGAATCGGCCAGAAGAGCGACCATGATGATTGCACCCTTGTAGAGTTCGAGGCTGGAAGGGTCCGTGCCGAACACCCGAAGCGCCGTCGTCAGCAGGCTGACGATCAGAGCGCCGACGACCGCCCCCCACACCGTTCCCCTGCCGCCGAAAATACTGGTGCCGCCAAGCACGGCCGCGGCGATCGCATCCAGAAGCAGCGAGGTGCCGCCGATATTGGGCGTCACGACCGGCACCCGGCTGATCATGATCACAGCCGTCAGGAAGACGAAGATGCTGGAGGCACAATAGACGAGGATCGTGTGTTTCCTCACCGGGATGCCGGCAAGTTCCGCGGCTCCGGCATCCGACCCGAGCGCATAGGTACGCAGCCCGAAACGGCTATGCCGCATCAGGATTGCTGCGACGGCGATGATCAGCAGCGTTGCGAAGATGACGTTGGGGATGCCGAAGCTGCGCTCGATGCCGACGGCGCGAAGCGTCGGATCCTTCAGCATCAGGACGCCTTTGGAGGCAACGGCAAGCGTTGCGCCCTGCAGCGCGACCATTGTGGCCAGCGTCGTCACGAAGGGTGGTATTTTCAACAGTGCGATAACGGCGCCGTTTGCGAGGCCGATCACCACCATCACGGCAAGGCCGACAAGAAGGGCAAGCGGCAGGCCGGCGCCACCATCGATCAGGCTGGCGATGAAGACGGCACAGAAGGCGACGCCGACGCCGGCGGACAGATCGATGCCCGCCGTCAGCAGAACGATCAGGGCACCCAGCGCCAGGATGGCGATCGGGGTCGCCTGTGCGACGATGTTGATGAGGCTGGCAGTCGAAACGATGCGGGCGTCGATAAGCGCGAAGATCGCCAGCAGGGTGACCAGCAGGATCAACGGCGAGAGATCGAGAAAGTGCCTGCACCAGATGTTCTGTTGGCGGGTCATGACGGTTCTCTCATCGGATGTGCCAGTCTTCGACCGGTTCGCGCAGGCCTGATCTGACGCTGCGCAGGATTGCATCGTTGACGGCGACGGCGCGCAGGGCATCGTCGACCGGCATCACGAAGGGGGTGTCGTCGCGAACCGCCGAAATGAAATGGTGGACCTCCTCGAAGAGATCCCCGGTGATACGGCCATTGACGGTTGGCCAGTGCAGGGCGTCGGGTTGCGACCACTGTCCCCGCGACAGGATGCGCAGACCGTGGTCGCGCACGTCGAGGTCGATCATGCCCTCGGTGCCGATGATTTCCGTGCGCGCCCAGATGCCGGTCGGAACGGTCGGTGGCAGCGTCCAGCCGAAGTAGAGCTGTCCGCTCATTCCGTTCGACAGCTCGACGGTGGAGAAGATCGCATCTTCGGATCGAACCCCGAGCGAAGGCATGAGCTTGGCGACCGGGCGGGAGTAGACGGCGATGATGTCCGAACCCGAGATCCATTGCAGCGCATCCACGTCGTGCACGCCGAGGTAGAAGCAGACGCTCGACTTTCCTTTCATGCGAAGACCGACTTCGCGATTGGTGAAACGGCCGCTGCTGCCGTGGATCGGCTCGCCGATCCGCCCGGATTTTACCGCTGCCGCGGCTTCGCAATAGCGCGGGTCGAACCGCAGGATGTGGCCGACCAACAGGCGTGCGCCGTTCCTCTCCGCCGCCTTCGCAATCGCCTTGGCAGCGGAAAGATCATGAGCCATCGGTTTTTCGAGCAGCACCGGCTTTCCGGCATCGAGCAGCGTGCGGCAGACGTCTTCATGCAGCGTGTCGGGCGCGGCCACGATATAGGCGTCGGCTGCATTGGCAGTCAGCGCGGCGGCGGCATCGCGGAAGTGCCGGGCACCGAAATCGGACGCGGCCTTGCTTCCCGTGGCGGCATTTGGATCAACGAATGCCGACAGTTCCGCGACAGGGCTGGCGGCAACCACCTGCGCATGCAGGAGGCCCATGTAGCCGGCGCCGACAATTGCGATCCTCAGTTTGCTCAAAGGGCTCTCCCTACAGGCATGGTGCAAGGCTGGATGTTGGCCGGGGCCGTGCTGGCGGGTGGCGCGATCTTGCGATCACCGAAGGCGTGCGTCATCACATCTTCTTCCGTCGCCCCTCGCGCCAGCGTGCAGACAGAATGGCCTTCGCGCATGACGACGATGCGGTCGGCAACGCCGAGAACCTCGGGCAACTCGCTCGACACCATGAGGATCGCCGCGCCCTCGGCCTTCAATTTCGCGATCAGGTGATGGAGTTCGGACTTTGCTCCAACGTCGACGCCGCGCGTCGGCTCGTCGAGCAGGATGATCTTCGGCCTGGTGGCAAGCCATTTGCCGATGACGACCTTCTGCTGATTGCCGCCCGAAAGCTCGATGGTCATCTTGTCGGGCTGGGCCGGCCGCACGCCGAGTGAGCCGATGAGATCGCTGGCGAGTGCCAGGATGCGGCGAGGTCTCAGCAGGCCGAAGTAACTGTTGTCGCGGATCCAGGCGAGAGACAGGTTGTCTCTGATCGACATCGTGCCGACGAAGCCTTCCAGGTGCCGGTCTTCCGGTATGTAGACGATGCCGGCGCGATTGGCGGCCTTGGTATCCCCGCCGGCCTGCTGCGCGCCGAAAATTGTGATCGTGCCGCCATGCATTGTCTCGAGGCCGGCAATCAGCCTGAGCACCTCGGAGCGGCCGCTGCCCATCAGGCCGGCGAGCGCGACGATCTCGCCCCTGCGCACGCTGAGCGTGGCCGACTTCAAGAGCTTGCCGTTGGAGATGTTGCTGATTTCGATGGCGGTTTCGCCGATCTTTGTTTCGAGATAGGGGAAGATGTCGCCGACATCGCGCCCGACCATCATCGAGACGATCTCGGCCTCGTTGGTCTGGCGGGTCTGCCGCTCGCCGATGAAGCGCCCGTCACGCAGAACGACCACGCGGTCGCACTGGCTGAAGATCTCTTCCATCTTGTGGGAGATGTAGAGGATGCCGGCGCCGCGGGCTCTCAGTCTGTCGATCAGGTCGTAGAGTTGGTCGCGTTCGCGATTGGAGAGCGCGCTGGTGGGCTCGTCCATGATGAAGAACCAGGCATCGGACAAAACGGCACGGGCAATTTCCACCATCTGCTGGCGCCCGACGGAAAGCGTTCGCAGCTCCGCGGCAATGTCGATATCGAGCGACAGCTCGTCCATGATGGCTTTCGCATCGCGCCGCATCCGGGCCCGGTCGAGAAATCCCAGACGGGTGTGCGGTTCGCGGCCGATGAAAAGATTCTCCGCCACCGTCAGGTCCGGCGAAAGGCTGAAATGCTGATGGATGACGCTGATACCCTTGGCGTCGCTGGGGGAGTGGAACTGGACGGCATCGCCGTCGATGACGATCTCTCCCTCGTCCGGGCGATGCAGACCGGAGATGCACTTCACCAGCGTTGATTTCCCCGCCCCGTTCTCGCCTGCAAGTCCCACCACCTCGCCAGCCGAGATGGCAAAGCTGACACCGTCGAGTGCCTTGACGCCCGGAAAAGACTTGCCGACGCCGCGCAACGCGATGCTGTGTTTGCCGACCGGTGTCGCGGCACTGTTGCGAGGTGAGGGGATGGACTTGCGGCCACTTGTCTTGAACAGGGCGGCAACACTCTCCGGCTGGCTGGTGAGAACAGCCACCAGAATGAGGCTGGCGGTCACGAAATAGATCAGGATCTGCGGCACCTGCAGGAAGGACAGGCCGGTGTTGATGACGCCCAGCAGCAGCGCCCCGATTGCCGTTCCCCAGATGGAGCCCTGGCCGCCGGACAGTTTCGTGCCGCCGATGATCGCGGCTGTGATGGCTGTAAATTCAAGGCCGGTGCCGGCAAGCGGCTGTGCCGAACCAAGGCGGCCGATGGTGAGGATCGCGCCGAGCCCGGCTGTCGCACCGGCAATCAGGTAGACGGAGATGCGCACGAGGTCGACGGGAACCAGGGAGGCTCGCGCCGCTCCCGCATTGCCGCCGATCGCATAGATCCAGCGCCCGTACACCGTGCGATTGAGCACGAACCACCAGAGGCCCAGGCAGATGGCGGCGATGATGACGGAGACCGGCAGGAGGCCGATTGTCTCGCGTCCCGCGAAAAGCAGGACCGGATCGGCGACCGCGATGCTGGATGCGCCGGAGAGACTGAGCGCCAGGCCGCGCGCAAACGCCATGGTGGCGAGCGTCGCGATGAAGGGGGAGATGCCGGCAAAGCCGATCAGCGCTCCATTGAGCAGACCGATCGCGGCACCGCCACCGATCGCGGCGAGAAGGCTCAGGCTCGCCGAGCCGGTTGCCGTGTAGGCAAGGCCCGCGGCGATGCCGGAACAGGCAAGGTTGCTGCCAACGGAAATGTCGATGCCGCGCGCGATGATCACGGCCGTCATGGCAAAAGAGATGAGGGCGATGACCGCACTCTGCTGCGCGATGCTGACAAGATTGCCGGTCGACAGAAAGCGCGGATCGATCCAGCCGAAGACGGCGATGGCGACCAGCAGCACCGCGATGAGAACCGGTTCGTTGCGCCGCGGAAACGGAGAGGTCCAGGACTGGAACATGGGTCGGTCCTCTTATCGAGCATCATGCGCGGTCACCGCGGAAGCGGCGACGGCGATCGTCAGGAAAAGGGGACGCCGGATGATACGTCATCCGGCGCTTGAGCCGCTTTAGGCTGTTACTTTGCCAGGGTCATGGCGGTCGCCGGAACCTTGGGACCGAGTTGTTCGGTATAGTTCTTGGCTTCCACCGCCTCTTTGTCGGTGTTGATGTATTCGAAGGTGAGGCCATCCGCCTTGAGCTTCGCCGCCGTCGCATCCGAGGTCACGAAATAGGTCGGCATGAAGAGATCCTGCGGCAGCTTTTCTCCCTTGGCCAGGCGAGCGGCAACGGCGATGTTCCAGTAGCCGACACGATAGGCGCCGGTCAGCACGTCCATCACCATCTTGCCGTCGTCGATCAGCGGCTTCATCTCGGCGTCGCCGTCATAGCCGCCGTAGAGCAGCTGGGTTCCCATCGAGCTGGCAACGGAATCGGCTGCCAGGCAAAGGCTGTCGGAGATGCAGCCGATGGCCTTCAGATCCGGATAGGTGGTGAGCCATGTCTGGGCGGCATTCGTTGCCTTGGCTGCGTCCCAGCCGGTCGGCTCGATACCGACGACCTTGATGTCCGGAAACTCCTTTTTCAGGGTTTCGACAAAGCCCTTTTCGCGCGTGTCGGACACGAAGTTGCCGCGCGAACCGACGAGCAGAGCGACTTCGCCCTTGCCGCCAAGCGACTTGCCGAGTGCGCGGGCAACCATCGACATGTTGTCGTAGTCCGGATAGAGCGTCGAGTAGTTCGAGCCGGCCTCGACCTTGTTGCCCATGGTGATCACCGGAATGCCGGCAGCAGTGGCTTTCTGGATGACCGGAATGACCGCATTCTTGTCGATCGGATCGATCAGGATCGCGCTGACACCCTGATTGATGAAATTCTCGATGATGCTGACCTGTTTTTCCAGACTGCCCTCGGCGCTCTGCCAGGTGGATTTCACCCCATAGTCGGCAGCAGCCACGTCGCCCGCTTCCTTCATGCGGACGAAGAAGGAGTTTTGCAGGTCGATTGCCGCGAGCCCCAGAACCTTTTCCGCGGCAAGCGAGGGCGTCGCGATGGCGAGTGCGAGCAGAGCAACAGATGCTTTCAAGGAAATGCGCATGTTTCAGTTCTCCTCTTGTTGCGACAGGGCGATTCTTCGCCTCTTTTTCATGTCCCGCACGACGACCGTCCCAGCGACAGCCATTCCGGCGGTATTCCGCGGCACTCGTGCCGTATCCATGTCACGGCCGCGTCCTGCGTGGACCGGCCTTTCTCAACCTCAGCCGTTCAGGCCTTCGACACCGGCGCCGCAGACAAGCCCGGCGATGCGGGCGCCGCGCGGTGGCTTGAAAGCTCCGCTCATCAACGCGGCCAGCGACGCCGCGCCGCTGAGGTCGGCGGCAATGCCGAATTCGAACCAGAGCAATTCAGCGGCCTTCTGCATGTCGGCATCCTCGACGAGGACGATGTCGTCGACGTGCTTGGCGACGATCGCGTAGATGCTTTCGTCCGTGCGGCCGCAGGCCATGGTCGCCACCTTCGTCGTTATCTCGGGCAAGCGAACGACACGGCCGGCAGCCAGGGAGGCGTGAAGGGTCGGTGAACCGGTCGGCTCGACACCAATGATCCTGGCTTCAGGTTTGACGTGCTTCAGGACTTCGGACATGCCGCTGATGAGGCCGCCCCCGCCGATCGCGACGATGTAGATGTCCGCATCGGGAATCTGATCGACCATCTCCAGCGCCACGGTTCCCTGACCGGACACGATCTGCGCATCGGCGAAGGGATGCATGTAGAAGGCGCCGCACGCCTTTGCCTCGGCCAATGCCGCCTCATGCGCTTCATCCCAGACCTTGCCTGCGAAGCGAACGTCAGCGCCCCATTTGCGCAACTTTTCCGCCTTCAGCGGGCTTGCATTGTTCGGCAGGTAGATGGTGGCGGGAACGCCGGCCTGGGCAGCCACATAGGCGGTCGCCAGGCCGTGATTGCCGCCGGATGCGGCGACCAGTCCGTTTTCGATCCGGCTCGGCTCGAGCGTTTTCACCCGGTTCGTGGCGCCCCGGATCTTGAAGGAGCCGCTCACCTGGAGGCATTCGAGTTTCAAATAGACATCATTTTGAAGGTTTGCGCCCGTGGCATGGTCGAGCTTGACGACCGGGGTGCGCCGTATGAAGGGGGCAATGCGTCGGGCAGCCGCTTCGATGTCCTCATGGCCCATCGGTCAGTGCCTCAGGGTATTCGTTGGCAAGCACGAAGCAGCAATTCCCCGGACGCACGCGGCCGGGCTGACGCTTGGCGAAAACGATGCCGTCGATAGGGTGAAGGAGATCGATGGGCGCGCGTGACGGCGTGTGGAGAAAGTGAATGCGTCCGGCAAGGTCACCCTTGCTGACGGCACTGCCGAGCGGGCTCAAGGGCTCGAAGACACCGTCCTCCTCGGAAAGCAGATAGCCTTCGCTTCCGGGCACCTTGAGCACGCGTGCGTTGGCGCCAGGGGCAATGTCAGGCGCGCCTTTCAGGACGCCTGCATGTTTCAGCACATTGCGGATGCCCCTGCGGCAGATGGCCAGCGCATCCTGACTGACAAGGCCGCCGCCGGCCATCTCACTGCCGATGACGATCAGCCCCTGTTGGTTGGCGGACGCGGTCGAGGTGCGGGTTTCACCGAGATTGTCGACCATGACAACGGTCGGCGCCCCGAAGGCGAGCGTCGCCTTGATGTTCTTGCGATGTCCCTGCGCGGTCGGGGACGGTTCGATGATCGCGCTCGGCAGGATCATCAGGGACGAACCGCCGGAATGGAGATCCAGGAAGTAGTCGGCCATCGGAAACAGGATGTCATGCACATAGGCCGCGATCTGGCTTGTCAGCGTGCCGTTGAAATCGCCCGGAAAACTGCGGTTGAAATTCAACCCGTCGACCGGGGAGGTGCGGGTGCCGGCCTCGACAGCCCGAATGTTGATGGCCGGGATCGCGATGATGCGTCCGGCAATATCGCGCGGATCGATCTCGCGCAGAAGCTCGCCGAGCGCGATCGGACCCTCATATTCATCGCCGTGGTTGCCCCCCTCGATCAGGACCGTCGGACCGTCGCCGTTCTTGATGACGGCGAGCGGAACGCGGACTGTGCCCCAGGCATCGTCATGCGGCGATTGAGGCACATGAAAGAAGCCGATCTGCTTGCCCTCGCGCTCGAAATCGACCGACGTGTAAACGCTGTTGGGCCGAGGGCTTATCGTCCGGCGCGCTGTGTTGGCAGGTCTCGGTACGGTCATCGGTTCGGCCTCGAAATTCATCATCTCGGGCATCATGTCAGTTTTATATATGGTGTCAAGTTTGGATATAAAACCAATGGCAATTCCGATTTCTTGCCTCTATCGTGTGTGGACCACCGGGGATTCTTCGAATGGCAGATGACGCAAAAGAGAGTGGCAAACCGACCTATTCGGCCCCGGCGCTGACCAAGGGCCTCGATGTCCTGGAGTTGCTGGCGGAGGCGAGGGCGCCCTTGACGATGAAGGAGATCGCGGAAGGCCTCGGCCGTTCGAAAAATGAGATATTCCGGATGCTGATCGCGCTGCAGGAGCGTCAATATATCGAGCGCAACGCCGAGACCGACGCCTATTCGTTGACCGACAAGCTTTTCAAGCTGGGGCTGCACACGCCGAGCGCCCAGGATCTCATGTCCGCCGCCATGCCCGAGCTGACGCGGATTGCCGGGGACTCAAATCAGTCGCCGCACCTGGTCGTCTTCAATCATGGCTTGACCGTCGTGACCGCGGCCGTCCCCGGCGGTGAGGACATGGCGTTCACGCTGCGCCTGGGATACGGCCGCCTGGCCACCGACGCGACCTCCGGCCATGTGATTCTTGCCTTCCAGCCGCCAAAGGTCGCGGCGCGGATGATCGATGAAAGTGCGGCGAATTCCCCGGTGCCGCTGGATCGTGACGCGCTGGAAAAGCAGCTTCGTATCATCCGCGCGGACGGCTACTGGATGCGCGAGAGCCGTGACTTCGTCGGGATCACCGATATCTGCTGTCCGGTCATCGGACCGGACGGCAGCGCCGTTGCCTCCATTATCGTCGCCTATATCAATCGCCATACGCGTGAAAGCCGCCATGCCTATACTCTGGAGGTCCTGCGCGCTGCCTGCGATCGCATCTCCATGAAGCTGTCACCACGGGTTCGCTGAGGGATCGTGGTGCGCTGAGGGTGCGCGCGAAGCACCGTCCGCGGGCCGTTTGCACCGGAATGATAATACCAGTATAGGTCCAGTCGGGAATATTTTGATCCTGGGTGCTTATCGCGCGGGAGGAAGGGCAATGGCAACCGACAACCTGATCGGGCTTGTCAGTCGGGAAATGGAAGCGACGGCGTCCGATGTGCCGCTTTACAGACGGTTGAAATCGGCGATCGAGGCAGCGATCCGTTCCAATGCTTTGAAAGCCGGCGCGGTTCTTCCGGGCGAGCGGGTTCTGGCGGAAGCCCTGTCGATCTCGCGTGTCACCGTGAGAAAAGCCCTGGCGTTGCTCGAAGCCGAAGGGCAGCTCAATCGCCGGCATGGTTCCAAGACCGAGATCGGGTCGCGGGTCGAAAAATCGCTTTCGACGCTGACGAGCTTTTCGGAGGATATTCTGGCGCGCGGCCTGAAGCCTGGATGTCTATGGCTTTCCAAGCAGATAAGCCGTCCATCCCCTGCCGAAATGATGGCCCTGGGTATTGCGGGCAATACCAATGTGGTTCGCATGCGTCGTGTGCGGACAGCCGATGGCGCGCCAATCGCCGTCGAGGTTTCGGCCGTGCCGGTTCGCTTCCTTCCTTCGCCCGAGATGGTTCAGGATTCCCTTTACGAAGCGCTTGATGCACGCGGCTTCCTGCCTCAGAGGGCAATCCAGCGCATGCGCTCGCGCGGCGCGTCGCTGGAGGATGCAAGACACCTTCAATGCGAGGCGGGCGCACCGCTGCTGATGACCGAGCGCCGCTGCTTTCTCGCCGACGGACAGATCGTGGAATACTGCGAAACACGCTACAAGGGCGACGTCTACGATTTCGTCTTCGAGCTGCAGAGATAATACCAGTTATGAACTGGTTGTAATCTGGTATTTTCCATTTATCGTGATGGCGACAGGGGAGTGCCTGACGTGCAGCGAGAAGATATCGCCAACAGTCTCATCGTGTCCTGCCAGCCGGTTCCCGGCGGCCCGATGGACAGTGCGCAATTCGTGACAGGCTTTGCCAAGGCCGCTCTTGAAGCCGGAGCCAAGGCGTTGCGCATCGAATCCGTACCCTATGTGGCGGCCGCCCGCCTGGCCGTACGCGCGCCGATCATCGGTATCGTCAAACGCGATCTCACCGACAGCCCCGTGCGCATCACACCCTATCTGGCCGATGTCGAGGCCTTGGCCGAGGCGGGCGCCGATATCATCGCTTTCGATGCGACGGACCGCGTCCGTCCCGTTCCGGTCGAAGCGCTTGTTAAAGCCGTCAAGGCCAGGAACAAGCTGACCATGGCCGATTGCTCTTGCCTTGACGATGCGCGCCGGGCCCTTGCCGCGGGTGTCGATTTCGTCGGCACGACGCTTTCCGGCTATGTCGGCGGGCCAGAGCCGGAGGATCCGGATATCGCCCTCATCGCTCAAATGCGAACCTTGACCCCCTACGTCATCGCCGAAGGCCGTATCCGGTCGCCGGAGCAGGCGGCTGCCGCCGCGCGCGCCGGCGCCTGTGCCGTGGTTGTCGGCTCGGCGATTACCCGTACCGAGCATGTCACCTCATGGTTCCACCAGGCGATTTCCGATGCCTATGCGGCGAGAGGCACGCAAACCGTGCTTGGCTCAACCGTCTTGGGCCTAACCGTCCTGGGCCCAACCGTGCTGGGCATCGACATCGGGGGAACCAAGACCATGGCCGCGCTGGTCAGCGGCGGCACGGTGATCGAGGACATGATCGTGCCGACCGCGCGAGAGGCTGGACCCGACGCCTGGCTGGCATCCCTGGCGCAAAGCACGTCGGCCTGGTCCGGCCGCTTCCGTCGCATCGGCATCGCCGTGACCGGACTGGTAGAGGATGGACGCTGGTCGGCATTGAATCCGGCAACCCTTGGCATTCCCGATGGCTACCCGCTGGTCGAAAGGGCATCCGCTGTTTTCGGCAAGCCGGTCTGTGCGTTCAACGATGCCCAGGCGGCCGCCTGGGGCGAATACAAATTCGGCGCCGGGCAGGGGCGCGACATCGTCTTTCTGACCATCTCGACCGGAATTGGCGGCGGCATCGTTTGCAATGGCCGATTGCTGTCCGGTCTTGCCGGTCACTTCGGTCTGATCCGTGGTTTGTCGGAAGACCGGGCCCCGCTCGAAGACAGCACCTCCGGCCGCTGGATCGCTTCGCAGGCGCTCAAGGCCGGCTTCAAGGCCGATGCCGCCGATGTGTTCGGGCGTGCGCTGAAGGGCGAGGCCTGGGCCGACGCCATCGTCTCGCGGAGCGCCTCGCGGGTCGCGACGCTGTGCCGGGACATTCAGATGATGTTCGATCCGAAATCGATCGTCATCGGCGGCAGTATCGGTCTTGCCGAGGGCTATCTCGACCGGGTGCGCGCGCATCTGGGCGAGGTTCCGCCGCGCCTTTCCTCCGATCTTGTGGCGGCGAAGCTTGCAGGCCACGCCGGCGTCATCGGCGTTGCCGACCTTGCCGAATGGGCAAGGTAACGGCGCCACGCAGTCATGCCATGCAAAAATCATCAAAAAAGAAGGGAACGATCATGAGACTGAACAGGACGTCTTTCGCGGTTATAGCCACCCTCCTTACGGGGACGGCTTTGCCGACCTTTGCCAACGCAACCGTGACCGTGCTCGGCTGGCCCGGCGGCTCCGAGGAAACCGCACTGCGGGCAACCGTGGAAACCTACAACAAGCAGGCAGGCGATGCCGACAAGGTGGAGCTGCTGTTCTTCAACCGCGAAGGCTTTTACGACAAGCTGCAGGCCGACATGGCGGCCGGATCCAGTGCCTTCGACGTGAACCTCGTCGCCACCTACTCGCTCGGTCGCTACGCGCCCTATATGGAGCCGGTCGATCTTGGCGCGGACGCGGCCAAGGTTTTCGGCGAATCCGTTCTCAAGACGATGCAGTTCGACGGCAAGCAATACGGCGTGCCGACCGACCTTTCGCTGCACTTCATGTACTACCGCAAGGATCTCATCGACGCTCTGATGAAGGATGACGCCGCCAAGAAGACCTATGGTGAAATCGCCCAGAAATATCTCGGCAAGCCGCTGCAGCCGAAAGACCCGGACAGCTGGACCTGGGACGACTGGGCAGCCACCGCCCTCTATTTTACCAAGCAGGTGAACCCCGACAGCCCGGTGCGTTACGGCACGGTCCTGCAGATGAAGAACCTGCTGTTCAACATGATGGTCTTCCAGTCGCTGCCGCGCTCCTACAGCGGCGACTGGATGGACAAGGACGGCAATGTCACGGTGGATTCCGATGCCTACCGGACCGGCCTCGAGCTCTACAAGAAGCTCTATGATGCCGGTTCGTCGCCCAAGGATTCGCTGAGCTACGAATACGCGGAAACCAACGCGGCCTTCGCATCCGGCCAGGCCGCGACAGCGCTGCAGTGGAACGCCGCGGCGGCGGATCTGACCAGCACCGAAAAATCCCCGGCCGTCGCCGAGGTGACCGGGATCGTCGCGCCGCCGGCAGGTCCCGACGGACGCGCCGATCATATCCACGGCCTTGGTTTGGGCCTCAACAAGAACGCCAAGAACAAGGAAGGCGCCGTCAAGTTCCTGAAGTGGCTCGCCACCGAGGATGCGGCCTTGCTCTATGCGCGCAGCGGCGGTTCGCCGGCATTGTCTCCCGATGTCGTCGCCAAGGTTGCGAAGGAACGTCCCGACCTCGTCAAGCTCGGCGAATTCGCCAGCAAGTACGGCTATGTCATGACCGGGGCGACGTCCGCGAGTGCGCTCCCGGTCTATGAGCTGCAGGCAAAGGAGTTCACCGGCTACTGGTCCGGCCAGCAGAGCCTCGAGGATGCACTCGCCCACACCAAGGCGGGCATGCAGGACCTCCTCAAGAAATGATCATTGGCCGGACGCCGGGTCGAGGCCCGGCGTCCGGCGCGTTTGGCGGATCGATATGGCCCTTGTGACACGTGCCGAAGGCAGGATGTATCTGACGCCGCTGGTCGGCTTCCTGCTTCTGTTCCTCGGCTTTCCGGCGATCGTCAATCTGATCTATTCCGTTTCGACCGTTACATTCGAGACGCTGCGCAGTCCGGTGTTGAGCGGTTTTGGCAACTACGTCGCGGTGTTGAACGACCGGGAATTCTGGAGCTCGGCCTGGTTCTCTCTGCGCTTCGGTCTTTTGACCGCGTTGGCCGAATGTCTGATCGGTCTTTTCCTTGCCATCTTCCTGGCGCCGCTTCTGAGCAAGCGTCCAGTCCTGATGGCGCCGTTGATGCTGCCGCTGATGGTCGCTCCGGCCATGGTCGGTCTCATGTACCGGCTGGTGCTGCATGAATTCGCAGGTCCCGTCCCCTACTATCTCTTCGAATGGTTCGGCGACAGCCCGGCCTTCCTCGACATCAACAATGCCTTCCGCACTCTTGTCGTCGTGGAAACGCTGCAATGGACGCCTTTCGCCTTCCTGCTCTTCTACATGGCCTATTCGGCCATACCGCTCGACGTGCGCGAAGCCTCCTCGCTCGACGGCGCATCACCGCTTGAGATCGTCCGGTGGATCGACCTGCCGTTGATGAAGCCGACGCTGGTCATCGCGTTTTTCATCCGTTTCATCGACGGTTTCCGGGTGTTCGATAATGTCTATGCGCTGACCGGCAGTGGCGCTGGCGGCTCGACGACCTCCTTGTCGATCTACATCTACCAGGCCTTCTTCAAGGAAGGCGCCATCGGCAAGGCGGTCGCCGCCTCGGTTGTCCTGTTTCTAGCTTCGTTCATCATTCTCCACGGCCTTAACCGGCTTGCCGGCCGCAGGAAGGGTTGACGATGGTCAGGGCTCTGCGCTGGGTCGTTCTTGCCATCGCCGTGCTGGCGATGAATTTCCCCATTGTCGTGACGCTGATCACATCGCTCAAAAGCCAGCGCGAGCTTTCGACGAACCCCGGTTTGTGGATCAGCCAGCCGACGCTCGACAACTATCTGGAGGTCCTGACGCAGACCAGCCGCTTCAACATCTATGCCTATCTGCTGAACAGCACCGTGGCGGCGCTGATCGGAACCGGCCTTGCGATCGTGCTCGCGTTCCCGGCTGCCTATGCGATCGCGCGCAGCGAGGCGGGAAAGCGCTTGGTCCTGCCGATCGTCATCAACCTTCGCGCCGTGCCGCTGATCATCTTCGCGATCCCGCTTTACATGATGTACCAGTGGCTGGGCCTGCTCGATACACGGATCGGGCTCGGGCTCATCCTGACGATCGTCAACGCGCCGCTTGCGCTCGTCATCCTGGTGAACGCGATTTCCGATGTGCCGGTCGAACTCGACGAGGCCGCGAAAGTCGATGGCGCAAGCTCCTTGCAGGTGATGATGATGATCGTCCGGCCGGTCATCCGCCCGGCGCTAGTCACAACCTTCATCTTCGGCTTCATCACCGCCTGGAACGAATTCCTCTTCGGCCTCATGCTGACAACCAGTCGTGCCGTCCCGATGACGGTCGGCGCGTCCTTCTTTTTCGCCGCGAGTGGCGGTGGCGTAAAATGGGGAACCGCTTCCGCGGTCATGATACTGGGCGCCTTGCCGCCGGCATTGCTGGGTCTTGTGATGTATCGGCAGATATCGGGATCCATGACCGCTGGGGCGATCAAAGGTTAACTCGGCGACAGATTGTGATGGAGAGGTTCCGTGGAGTATGCAATGCGACCGTCGTGCGGCTGGCGGAAGGGCTGCTGATCGTCACCAATCTCTTCGGACCGCAGCCCGCGGGAAGCTGAATCGGTCAGGAGGCTTGATTGATCTACGACTTCTGCGTGATCGGTGGCGGTATCGTCGGACTTGCCACGGCCAGGGAATTGCTGGCGCTTCGCCCCCAGGCCAGCCTGCTTCTGCTCGAGAAGGAGGATACAGTCGGCAAGCATCAGACGGGGCATAATAGCGGTGTCATCCACGCCGGAATCTACTATGTGCCGGGCAGTCTCAAGGCGCGGCTTTGCATCGAGGGGGCACGCGCGACCAAGGAGTTCTGCGACGAGCATGCGATACGCTACGACACCTGCGGCAAGCTGATCGTCGCGACCAACGCGCTTGAAATGACCCGCGCCGACGCGCTGCATGAACGGGCGACGTCGAACGGACTCAATTTGCGGCGGGTGGGAGAATCCGAGCTGAGGGAACTGGAGCCGCAAATTGCCGGCGTTGGTGCCTTGCTCAGCCCGGAGACGGCGATCGTCGACTACCGGGAAATCTGCCGGAAAATGCTGTCGCTCCTGCAGGCCGCCGGCGCGACCATCCATTTCGGCGAAACGGTCACCCGGATCAAGGAGACCGGCTCGGTCGTCGAGATCGGCTCCAGAGGCGGGAGCTGGCAGGCGCGACAACTCGTCTGCTGCGCTGGGCTCCAGTCCGACCGGCTGGCGCGCATGGCAGGCGCGGATATTTCCTACAGGATCGTGCCGTTCCGGGGCGAATATTTCCGCCTGCCGCCAAGGCTCAACCGGATTGTCAGCCATCTCATCTATCCGGTGCCGGACCCCGACCTGCCGTTCCTCGGAATCCATCTCACGCGCATGATCGACGGATCGGTGACGCTCGGTCCCAATGCGGTGCTCGGCCTGTCCCGGGAGGGCTATCCGAAATTTTCCATCAATGCCCGCGACGCGGCCGACATGATCGGTTTTCCGGGATTCTGGAAGCTTGTGATGCGGCATCGGCGCCATGCGGCGCACGAGCTTGCCAATTCGCTTTCGAAGCGTGGTTATCTGGAAGAGTGCAGGAAATACTGTCCGACGCTTGAACTCGCGGACCTGACGCCTTACCCGGCCGGCATCCGTGCGCAAGCGGTTACGGCATCTGGCGAGGCCGTGCACGATTTCCTGTTCGCACAGACGCCGCGCAGCCTGCACGTTGGAAACGCTCCGTCACCGGCGGCGACTTCGGCCATTCCCATTGGTCGGATGATTGCGTCCAAGTGCATCCAACACATGCGCTAAAGCTCCTACTCCCAGTCGGAAGTCGTCCTGCTTTACCGCACCACCGGTCCAATCGGGAAACCAGGGCAGGTCTGCCTCTCCTTCTGTTGGACGGGCGCCCGTGGCCGGCCATGCCTCGGCCCGCCGGTGTCATGTTATGTTTAAAAATAAACAAAATAACCCTGAAATTTAGATGAAGATAGACATATTGAGTGAGATGACCTATCGTCAGATGGAGGCTGACATCGGGAAGAGGCCTCGACACTCAGGGAGGAGATATAAAAATGAAATCGAAGCTGGTTTTGCGCGCTTCCGTCGCGACCTTGCTTGCGGCAGCAGGCTGCTGCGTCGCCTTTAGCGCTTTTGCAGGGGACAAGCCCAAGGGGCTGATGCTCTTTTCGTACCTCGGCGATCAAGCCTATGTTCGCCAGTACAACGTTGCCAAAGGCCGGGCGGACAGGATTGAAGATGTCCAGATCGACGTCAAATCGGGCACCTCGCGCGGCGACGTCAATTTCTTCATTCAGGAAATCGTCAACGCTCCCGCTGAAGGCTACAAGGTTATCGGCGTCAACACCGGCGCCACCTCCAAGGAACTGGTAAGCGCGCTCAACGATGCCACCAAGCAAGGCATCAAGGTGCTGTCCTTCGACGGCGCGCCACCGCCGATCGATGACCTGACCGCGCAGGTGAATTATGATCCGGTCGGGGCCGAGAAGGCAGTGGTGCAGGAATTTGCCAAACAGCTCCCTGCGGGAGGCGAGATTGGCGTCATCCGCTGTATTGCCGGCCTGGCGGATACCGATGCGTTCATCAATGCTTTCAAGGACGCGTTGAAGGGTACGAAGTTCAGCATAGTTGCCGAGGGCGACGCCCGTTGCGATCCCGAGAAATCGCGTACGATCGCCGAAGGCATGTTGAACGCGCATCCAAATCTGGTCGGCATTTACGACATCTTTGACGTCTCGGCACAGGGAACGCTGCAGGCGCTCGAGGCCGCCGGCTCCAATGTCATCGTAGGTTCAGTCGGCGGTCAGGAGTACGCGCTCAAGGCGATCGCCGCGGCAGCAAGAACTGGAAGTTCACGGTGCCTTACCCGTTCGAGGTGATCGCCAGAACAGCCACGGACACCACCGCTGACCTGGTGCGCGGTAAAAGCGTTGAAAAGCTCGTGGTGGTGCCGGCGCAGCCTGTCCAGACCTCGGAGAATGCCGGTGGCATGCTGAAGACGGTCTCTGACGTGGTGGCCGGCAATGTTGATGACGTCGTGAAATAGCGCCACCGATGGAAGCGCATGTCGACAATGCGGGGAAGTCGTCCGACACGGCGGCAGGACGCCGCGACCACCTCTCCGTCCTGCTATGGCTTCTGCAGGCCGGGCCGATCATAATTCTCGTAACCCTGGTCGTGGCATTCGGCCTGCTTGCCCCGCATTTCATATCGGTGCGCAATCTTCAGAATCTCCTGGCCCAAAGCGCGATTGTCTGCGCCTTGGGCCTGGGGCAATTCCTCGTGATCCTGGTTCGCGGCGTCGATGTTTCCGTCGGCAGCGTCATAGCGCTGAGTGTCGTAACGGTGGCCACGTTGACCGGTGTCGATCAGCCCAGCTCGGTTGCGCTGGTCATCTATCCGCTTGTTGGCCTGATTGTAGGACTGATCAACGGCTTCCTCATCGTCAAGGGCGGCATTCCGCAGCCTCTTGTGGTCACCGTGGCCATGCTTGGCATTGTTGCCGGTGTCGCCTTGCTCATCAGTGGCGGCAACACGCTCGTGGGTGTCTCGCCTGCCGTGCATTGGCTGGCAAACGGCAAGGTGCTGGGCATACCTGCCGGCGCGTTGATGGTCCTGGTTCTTGCCGGGCTGTTCTGGCTCATTTTGCGGCGTACGCAATGGGGCCGCTGGCTCTATGCAGTGGGCGGCAATCCAGATGTCGCACAATGGGTTGGTCTTCCGCGCGACAGGCTGATCATGAGCGCCTATGCCATCTGTGGTACCACTGCGGGCATCGCAGGCATGCTGTATCACGGTCGGACCGGGTCGGCGTCGCCTCTTTCCGGCATCGGCTACGAACTGGACGCTATCACGGCGGTGGTTGTCGGCGGGGCGAGTCTCTTCGGTGGTCGCGGCAGCATCACCAATGTGCTGTTCGGCGCGCTCATCATCGCCACCATCCGCAGCGGCCTCCAGCAACTCGACGTCTCTCCGTTCTGGTCGTCGGTGGCAATCGGCATCGGCATCCTGCTGGCACTTGAGCTCGATGTCTTGCGCAAACACATCGAGACCCGCATTCGAACGCTGCGCGCGAGACAGGTGAGCCAATGAGTGTCGCCTCGCCAGACAGCATTTCCAACGCGGCCTCCGATGCGCGTCTGGTTCTTTCGGTGCGGGACGCGCGCAAGGCCTACGGCTTCGTGACAGCGCTGGCTGGCGCGTCGCTTGACCTCCATGAGGGCGAGATTGTTGCCTTGCTCGGCGACAACGGCGCCGGAAAGTCGACACTCATCAAGGCGATCACCGGCATCGTAACGCTGGATTCCGGTGACATCGAGCTTGACGGACGCCCACTGCGGCTGCGTTCGCCCGCCGACGCGCGTGCATCGGGCATCGAGACTGTATTTCAGGATCTTGCTGTTTTCGACAATCTGACCGTATCCGACAACTTCCTGATCGGACGCGAGCAGACGTGGCCACGCTGGCTCGGTCCGCTGGGCTTCCTTTCCGCCGGACAAGAGCAGCGACAGTGGCGGCAGCATGCCAGCGCGCTGAGCGTCAGCCATGTCTCACCTTCCCAGGAGATCGGACTGATGTCGGGCGGCCAGCGTCAGGCTGTGGCGGTTGCACGGGCGGTGGCGTTCGCCCGCCGGGTGGTCATTCTGGATGAACCTACGGCGGCACTTGGTGTGCGCGAATCCGACGAGATATTGACGATGGTAAGACGTCTGCCGGAACGGGGCCTGTCCGTCATCATCGTAAGCCACAACATGGACCACGTCGTGCGCGTGGCGGATCGTGCTGTCGTCATGCGGCAAGGCCGAAGTGTCGGCGAGATGACTGTTCGCCAGGGCGTTCAGAAAGATCTTGTCGCTATGATCATGGGCGTCACCTGAAACAGCGTCATCCGGAAATCGTGCTGCTTTGTGAAAGCGGATTGGCGCGGTCGATGGCAAGCCGATCTATGAGTTCCTCCACTTTCCCGAGGCTGAAGATATCCTCAAGCGCCAGGTAGGCAGCGCCAAAAAGGGCACTGTCCTTCTGCGGGTTGGCAAGCACGATCTGCAACTCGCGCGTGGCAAGTGGAAGGCATCGCTGGTAGACGAGTTCGCGGATACCCGACAACAGAAACTCTCCACCCTTGGCGAGGGTGCCGCCCACCACGATCAGGTTTGGGTTGAGAATACTGACGACATCGGAGGCGACTTCGCCGATCACCCGCCCAGCGCTGCGCAGCAGCATCAGGGCTTCCGGCTTCTGCATTTCGACGAGGGAAATGACATCGCGCGCGTTCTCCGCCTTGAAGCCTTTGCTCGAGAGATCCCGGGCAATCGCCCAGCCGCCGGCGCGGGCTTCGACACAACCGAGTTTGCCACAGCGGCACAAGGGCGCGTTCTCGGAGTTGAACTGGATATGGCCGATGTCGCCGGCCGCGCCCTGAGCGCCACGAAAGATCTTGCCGCCTGCGATGATGCCGCTGCCGATACCCGTTCCCGCCTTGATGAAGAACATATCATCCACATGCGGGAAGTTCTGGCGATGCTCATGGATCGCCATGAGGTTCACGTCATTTTCGACATAGATCGGCACGTCGAAGCGACGGCGCAGCCAGCTGATGATGTCGAATTCGTCCCACCCGTGAAGCACCGAAGGACCGACGACGCGGCCGCGCTTGAAATCGACCGGCGTGGGCATGCTGAGGCTGACCCCAAAGAGCGAGCCATGGCTGGTCCGGGCCTTCGCCGCGAGGATGTCGAACCCGTCGGCAATCTGCTCGAGGGAAGCCGCCGGTCCGTCCGACGCGTTGAACGGTATTGTGCTTTGCGAGATGATAGCGGGTTCGAGGTCCATGGCGGCAAGATGGATGTAGGTTTCGCCGATATTGGCGACGAGAAAGAAACCCGCCCGTTCATTGATCCCAAGCACGCGCGTCGGCCTCCCGCCGCTCGGCATGGTGCGCGCCGTCTCGCGGATCAGGCCTGAGTCGATCAGCGCGTTCAGGCGCTGCGTGACCGTCACGCGTGACAATCCCGACGCGTCGAGCAACGCCGACCGGGACGTGGCGGCGCCGGTGGCGATCAGCGAGAGAATTTCACCGCTGTTAGCAAGGGCGGGATGCTCCGCCGTACCATTTGTCCTGACCATTCCGCACGTCCCCGTTCGCCCTGAGATTTAGCCATAAACCCTGGGGAGATAAAGGCGTGTCCGCAAGAAAGCGACATAACTTTTGTACAAAAATATGCAATAATACGTTGACTTAAAGATATATCGATGACTAAGAGGATGTCGTCCGGGAGGAACGGATGAACCAGCGTGGATCGATCCGCGCTGTTTCAGATGTTTCTCCGTCACTCGATCGACGGAATCTCACATGTTGTCAGCGCAAAAGGATTTCGCCCGCCCGGAACTCCTGGCGAATGCCATTCGCGCGCTGTCAATGGACGCGGTCGAGAACGCCAAGTCCGGCCACCCAGGCATGCCGATGGGCATGGCCGAGATCGCAGTCGCGCTCTGGCACCGGCATCTTCGTCACAACCCATCCAATCCAGCCTGGACCGATCGCGACCGCGTTGTGCTCAGCAATGGCCACGGCTCGATGCTGCTCTACAGCGTGCTCCATCTCACAGGATACGATGTTTCGATCGACGATCTGCGGCAGTTTAGGCAGCTTGGCAGCAGGACGCCGGGCCATCCCGAATTCGGCTATACGCCGGGAGTTGAAGTTACGACCGGGCCGCTCGGGCAAGGCCTCGCAAATGCTGTCGGCATGGCAATCGCCGAAAAGACGCTGGCCGCCGCGTTCAACCGACCCGGACACGACATTGTCGACCACCATACCTTTGTCCTGGCAGGCGACGGCTGCCTGATGGAAGGCATTTCGCATGAGGCGTGCTCGCTTGCCGGAACGCTAGGGCTGGGCAAGCTGATCGTGCTCTACGACGACAACGGCATTTCCATCGACGGCCATGTCGAGGGCTGGTTTTCGGACGATACGCCGAAGCGGTTCGAGGCCTATGGCTGGCAGGTCATTGCCGATGTGGACGGGCACGATGTCGAGGCAGTCGACAAGGCGATATCAGCGGCAAAGGCGCATGCAACCCGCCCGACGCTGATCTGCTGCAAGACCACGATCGGCAAGGGAGCACCGACGAAGGCGGGCAGTCACGATTGCCATGGATCTCCGCTGGGCGCCGACGAGGTCGGCGGGGCTCGACTGGCGCTCGATTGGCCGCATGCGCCGTTTGACGTCCCAAGAGAGATTGGCGAGGCGTGGAACGCCTCGTTCAAGGGGGCTGGGTCGGAGGCGGCCTGGCGCCGCCGCTTCGAGACGTACCGCGAGGCCTATCCCAATGAAGCGGCGGAGTTCGAGCGGCGATCCTCGCACGACCTTCCCGCGGCCTTCGCCGCCAAGGCGGATGCGTTCGTTGCGCAAACCGTCGAAAAGGCCGAAACGCTGGCGACACGCAAGGCAAGTCAGAACGCCATCCAGGCCCTTTCCGGCTTCCTTCCCGAACTGATCGGCGGTTCGGCGGATCTCGCCAGTTCGAACCTCACGCTTTGGAAGGGGGCCGAACCGATCACCTCCGTCTCGGGCGGCAACTACATCTATTACGGCGTGCGCGAATTCGGAATGGCCGCGATCATGAACGGCCTGATGGCCCATGGCGGGTTTCGTCCCTTCGGCGGCACGTTCCTGATGTTTTCGGAATACGCGCGCAACGCGCTGCGGATGGCGGCGCTGATGAAGCTCGGCGCCATCTATGTCTTTACCCACGATTCCATCGCGCTCGGACAGGACGGTCCGACGCATCAGCCGGTCGAGCAGTTGGCTACGCTCCGGCTGATGCCCAACATGGACGTATGGCGACCATGCGACACCGTTGAAACGGCGGTTGCCTGGCAGGTTGCGCTGGAGCAGGTGGCGACGCCGACAAGTCTTGCGCTTAGCCGCCAGAACCTGCCGTTTCAGCCGCGCGACCAAGCCCAGGTTCAAGCGGTGCGCAGGGGCGGATATGTGCTGCGCGGTGAAGACGGCTGGCTGGACGCGGTCATCATCGCGACCGGTTCCGAAGTGTCGCTCGCTGTCGGTGCCCGCGAGCAACTTGCAAAGCGAGGGGTTCAGGTTCGCGTGGTGTCGATGCCGTGCACCAGTGCTTTCGACCGGCAGGATGACGGCTACAAGGCCGAGGTGCTGCCATGGGGCGTTCCCCGCGTCTCCGTCGAAGCCGGCGTCACCGATTATTGGCGCAAATATGTAGGCCTCGAAGGCGAATGCGTCGGCATCGACCAGTTTGGGGAATCGGCCCCGGCCGAGATGCTCTATGAGCATTTCCACCTGACCGTCGAGGCGGTCGAGAAGGCGGTTCATAGGGCGCTCGAGAAACACCGCCGCGCTGTGTCGCCGGAATTGGGAAAGCAGCAGGCGAGATGACCGCAACCTACGTCATCGGACTGGATTACGGCACCGGGTCAGCTCGCGGCGTCCTGCTCGACGCCGCAACCGGCGAGCAGATCGGCAGCCACACGCATGCCTATCGCCATGACGTCATGACGCAAAACCTTCCTGACGGCACGCCCTTGCCACGGTCATGGGCGTTGCAAAACGCCGCCGACTATCTCGATGCCGCGGAAGAAATCCTCGGTGTGCTGGGGCGCGGACGGGTCATCGAGTCGATCGGGCTTGGCTTCTCGGCAAGCTCGCCGATGCCGACCACCACCGATGGCACGGCCCTTTCCCAACTTCACCCCGGCGAGCCCCATGCCTATGTCAAGCTGTGGAAACATCGCGCCGCGCAGCCCTATGCGGACGCGATCAACCGTCGTGGCGGAACTTTTCTGCGCAATTTCGGCGGCAAGCTTTCGGGGGAATGGTTGCTTCCGAAAGCCGCCCAGATCGCGGACGAAGCACCGCACATCTGGAGCGCCGCCGGCAGGTTCATCGAGTCCGGCGATTGGCTTGTCTGGCAGTTGACCGGCCGCGAAATGCGCAGCCTGGGTTTCGCGGCCTACAAGGCCCAGTATTCCGAGGCCGAAGGCTATCCGCCGGGGATCGTGCCCGGTCTTTCCGAAAGGCTGTCGGTGCCGCACCGTATCGGCACCCCCGCTGGAGGCCTGTCTGAGGCATGGCGGACGCGCACCGGGATCAGCGGCCGCGCCATCGTAGCGGTGGCGGTCATCGATTCACACGTCGTGCTGCCGGCGGTTGGGGCCGTGTCGTCCGGCTGTCTCGTCGGCGCGCTCGGAACGTCGGCGGTCTATCTCTTTTTGAACGAACAGTTCCGTCCACTGCCGCCCGGCATCGAAGGTGTGGCCAAGGATGGATCGGTTCGCGATCTCTGGTGCTACGAGGCCGGGCAGGCCGGGTTTGGCGACACGCTTGCCTGGTTCGTGAAGGCCTTTCCGCGTGGCGCGGACGAGGCGGAAAGTTTCCGTGTCTACAACCGCGAGGCAGCCGGGCTCGAACCCGGCGCCAACCATCTCGTGGCGCTCGACTGGTGGAACGGCAACCGGGTGCCACTCGCGGATTCAAACCTCAGCGGCCTGCTTCTCGGTCTCACCACCGAAACCACCGGCGTCGGCATCTACCGCGCACTGATCGAGTCGCTGTGTTTTGGCGCTCGCACGGTGGTCGACCTCTTCGAGGCCGGCGATTTTGCCATCAACCGCGTCATCCTGACGAGCGGGCTGGCCCAGAACAATCCATTGCTGGTGCAGATCATGGCCGACGTGCTGGGGCGCGTCGTGGAGGTTCCAAGCATTGCCCATGCAACGGCCGTCGGCGCGGCTGTTCATGGCGCGGTCGCGGCCGAACTGGTGAGCGGCTTCGCCGAAGGCACGGCCCGGTTCGGCGCGCGCACCTTCACCCCCTATCACCCCCGCCACGAAAACGCGGCCGCCTACCGGTCCCTTTACAAGAATTATCGGCAGCTCAGCGACAACCAGGCCGTGCGCAACGCCATGCACGATCTCAACAGGGCGGCGTCGCTCGACCGGCCGGAGGAAGAAACGAAATCGGTGGCCTGAACAAGGGCGATTGCCAACCTCGTCGATCTCTTTTGCGGAACCGCTATCCTTGTCATGCAGAGCACGACTGAGGCGCGACTTATATCTACGATTATGTATAAAAACATACATAATCGTAGATATAATGTTTGACTATATGCAAAACGTATGCGTAACTCGGCGAGCCTTTGAGGAGAAAGGTTCAACAACTTGGGAGGAGTTCATGTCCACTTTGCCTATGTCGACCGGCACCAAATCCGGAACCATCGTGAAATCAGCCGTTGCGGGCCTTGTGTTCTTCGGGACCGCTTTTGCAGTGACCGGCCATGCCTCGGCTGAGGAAGTCATTGTCGGCCTCGTCACCAAGACGGAGGTCAACCCGTTCTTTGTGAAAATGCGTCAGGCTGCCGAAGCGGAGGCCAAGGCCAAGGGCGTCAAGTTGATCGCCCGTGCCGGCAAGTTCGACGGCGACAATGAAGGCCAGGTCACAGCGATCGAGGATCTGATCAGCGCCGGCGCCAAAGGCATACTGGTGACGCCGAACAACTCGACCGGCATGCTGGGTATCATCAAGAAGGCGCGCGATGCAGGGGTCCTCGTGATCGCGCTCGATACGGCGACCGATCCCGCCGATGCGGTCGACGCCACCTTTGCCACGGACAATTTCGAGGCCGGCGTGCAGCAGGGCGCCTATGCCCGCAAGGCGCTCGGTGACAAGAAGCCGGTGCTGGCGATGCTCGATGGAACGCCTGGCGGTACGGTCGATACGTTCCGGCACAATGGATATCTGAAGGGCTTCGGACTTGCCGAAGGCGATCCGGCCATTGCCGGCTCGGCCATCACCAATGGCGCGCAGGACAAGGGCCAGGTCGGCATGGAAAACCTGCTCTCCAAGAACAGCGAGATCAATGCGGTCTACACCATCAACGAACCAGCCGCCGCCGGCGGCTACGCGGCATTGAAATCTTTCGGCAAGGAAGCCGATGTCATGCTGACCTCGATCGACGGCGGTTGCGCCGGCGTTCGCGACGTCAAGGCCGGCAAGATCGCCGCGACGGTCATGCAGTTCCCCTACAAGATGGCGGCGATGGGTGTCGACGCGGTCGTCGACTATGCGGCCAGCGGCAAGAAGCCGAGCGGGTTCGTCAATACGGGTTCGTTCCTGATCACCGACAAGCCGGTTGAAGGGATCGACTCCAAGGACACCGAATGGGGCCTCAAGAACTGCTGGGGCGACTGATTAACTCTTTGTTTTGACGCAATTCCAAAGGGAAAGCGCTGATGCGCTTTTCCCGGGAAAACCGTTTCACGCTTTTCCTGGAATTGCTCTAGATCCTCCCGGCGGGACCATGCCGGACAGGCCGTCGGCAAGACGGTATATCTGTATCGGCATGGTCCCGTTCGTTTTCGGCCCGACCCTTGAGGCTGGGAACGCGGCGACTGTTCCAGAGGGCACTTATGAATTCGCCATCGGCACTCTCTTTCGGCAGGACGTCCAGCATTGCCAAGAAGGTCATCGGCACGCCATCGGTGGGCCCATTGCTGGTACTGCTCGTTTTCGGCGTGATCTTTTCGCTAACCAATCCGCGTTTTCTCGCCACGCAAAACCTCTCGATCATTCTCCAGCAGACGGTGATCATCGGCACCTTGGCCATTGGCCAGACCTTGATCATCCTGACGGCCGGTATCGATCTCGCGGTGGGGGCGATATGCGTTCTGGGCACCATCCTTGCCGGGAAACTGGCCAACAGCGGCTATGATCCGATCGCGGCAATGGCCCTGGCCGTTCTGGCCTGCTCGGCGGCCGGTGTCGCGGCTGGAAGCCTGATCAGCGGCCTGCGCCTGCCGCCCTTCATCGTCACCCTCGGTATATTGGGCATAATCACCGCCGCGCTCAGGCTGATTTCGGCGGGCGGGGCATTTTCGGTCACCGACGAATTTCTCGGCTGGACGGGAAACACCATCCGCCTGAACGGTTTCATCGTGACCTATGGCGTCATCATCATGCTCCTCCTCTATGGAATGGTCTGGTTCCTTCTCAACCAGACCCAATGGGGACGGCATGTCTACGCGGTTGGCAACAATCCGGAAGCTGCCCGGCTTGTCGGCATACCGGTAGGCCGGCTTCTCCTCTCGGTCTACGTCCTTGCCGCGTTCATCTATGGGATCGCGGCCTGGCTGGCGCTCGGCCGAATCCCCAATGCCGACCCCAACGCCTTGCAGACCGCCAATCTCGATTCCATCACCGCCGTCGTCATCGGCGGCACCAGCCTGTTCGGTGGCCGGGGCGGATTGATCGGCACACTGATAGGCGCGCTGATCGTCGGCGTCCTGCGCAACGGGCTGACGCTCGCCGGTATTGATCCACTCTGGCAGGATCTGATCACAGGCATTCTGGTGATCGTGGCGGTCGCGCTCGATCAGCTGACCAGGGGGAGGCGGTGATGGCGCCTGTTATCCTCGAAGCGCGCAATTTGGTTAAACGTTACGGGCACGTCACTGCCCTCGATGGTGTCGATTTCGAACTGCGCTCCGGCGAAATCCTGGCGGTGGTCGGCGACAACGGTGCTGGAAAGAGTTCGCTGATCAAAGCGCTGACCGGCGCGCTCATCCCTGACAGTGGCGACATCCTGCTGGACGGCCAACCCGTCCATTTCAAGGGTCCGTTGGACGCCCGCAAGCTGGGCATCGAGACGGTCTACCAGGATCTCGCCGTCGCCGCGGCGCTTGATATCGCCAGCAATCTGTTTCTGGGCCGGGAACGCCGCCGCCCCGGCTTCCTCGGCAATGTCCTGCGCATGCTCGACAAGAAGGGTATGCGCGCGGAGGCGGAGCGCAGCATGGCGGAGCTGAAATTCCACCTGCCGTCGATCGGCAGCGCGGTCGAATCGCTGTCAGGCGGACAGCGTCAGGGCGTCGCGGTCGCCAGAGCGGCATTGTTCGCCAAGAAGCTCGCGATCATGGATGAGCCGACGGCAGCGCTCGGCGTGCGGGAAACGGGCCAGGTTCTCGACCTGATCCGGGCCATCCGGCAGCGCGGGCTGCCGGTGGTCCTGATCAGCCACAACATGCCGAACGTCTTCGAAATCGCCGACCGCATCCACATCATGCGCCTGGGCAAACGTGCGGCCGTGGTCAGTCCGAAAACCCACACCATGGCCGACGTCGTCGCCATCATGACCGGCGCGGCGAAGTTCGAAGAACCGGCAGGACTTCAAGCCGGTTAGCAGGTCGTCCGGACTTCAATACCGGCGCGAGGAAATGGGCCGCTACAAGCAGCGGCCCCCGGCCACAGGCCTCATCGGCAGGTGTAGCCACCGTCGATAGGAAGGTGAATGCCTGTTATCATCGAGGCGGCGTCGCTGAGCAGGAACACGATCGGCCCGGCGACTTCATCCTCCGTCGCCCAGCGGCCGAGCGGCATCTGTTTCAGGAATGGTTCGGCGACATGCGGCTGGCTCCAATGGCCCGATGAGATCGGCGTCATGACCACGGTCGGGTTCACGCTGTTGACGCGGATATTGTACTTGCCGAGCTCCAGCGCCGAACAGCGCGTGATGTTTTCGAGTGCCGCCTTGGAGGAGCCATAGGAAATGTGGCCGTCGAGCGCGACGAGTGCTGCCTGGCTGGAGACGTTGACGATCGCGCCGCCCTTGCCGATCGCCACCATCTGCCGCGTCGCGTATTTGGTGACCAGCAGCGCGCCGCGCGCATTGATGGTGATCACCTTATCGAAGATGGCGATGTCGGTGTCCATCGGCGTCGCGATCTCGCCGCCGAAACCGCCGCAATTGACGACGCCCCAGAGGTCGAGGCCTTCGAGCGCGTCGCGGATCTCGTCTTCCGAGGCGAGGTCGAAGGTCACGGTACGGCAGCCCGTCTCCCTGGCGATCGCATCGAGCGCCTCTTGCGAGCGCCCGGCTGCGATCACATTGGCGTTGGCCCGCACCAGATGCCGCACAGTGGTGCCGCCAATGCCGCCGCTGCCGCCCGTCACCAGAATATTTCGTCCGTGAAAATCCGTCATGGTTCCCTCTTCGTGGTGTTCTTCAAGTTGCTGTCAGGCGGGCTCGGTGGCTGCCGCCGCATCGAAAATTCGTTGGCCGACCTTGTCGAAGAGATGGCAGGCGCGGGGCGGCAAGGAGATCGCGATGCGATCCCCCGCGCGCGCCATGCGGCCGCCGCTGTCGCGGATGACTAGGCTCTCCTCGCCTTCGCGAACATGAATGAAGGTGTCGCTGCCCAACAGTTCGACCACGCTCGCCTTGACGATGAAAGCATCGGCCTGCCCCTCGGCGGACAGCACGATGTGTTCAGGCCGAATGCCGACTGTCACTTCGGCGCCCGCCCGCGGTGCCTTCGAAACCTGCATCGTCAGCGAAAGCCCGAGCTCCAGGCTGACCGTCACCTGGTTGCCTTCAACTTTATCGACACAGCCTTTCAGGAAATTCATCGCCGGCGAACCGATGAAACCAGCAACGAACAGGTTGTCTGGCCGATGATAGAGGTCGAGCGGTGTGCCGACCTGTTCGATGCGCCCGCCATTCATGACCACGATGCGGTCGGCGAGCGTCATCGCCTCCACCTGGTCATGCGTGACGTAGACCATGGTGGACGCCAGTTCGGCCTTCAGCCGCGCGATCTCCAGGCGCATGCCGACACGCAGCGCCGCATCCAGATTGGAAAGGGGCTCGTCGAGCAGGAAAAGCTTAGGCTTGCGCGTCATGGCCCGGCCGATCGCGACGCGCTGGCGCTGCCCGCCGGAAAGCTCTCGCGGCTTACGCTTCAGGTAAGAGCCGAGCCGCAGTTTTTCGGCAGCGCGGCTGACACGTTCGAGGATCTCGGCGGCAGGCGTCCGTGCGATTTTCAGGCCGAAGCCGATGTTGCGGTCGACATTCATATGCGGATAGAGCGCGTAGGACTGGAACACCATGGCCACGCCGCGTTCCGGCGGCTCGGCGCCGCTCATGTCCATGCCGTCGACCAGGATCCGGCCGGAGCTGATGGGTTCCAGACCGGCGATGATCCGCAGCAGTGTGGACTTGCCGCAGCCCGACGGCCCAACCAGCACGCAGAACTCGCCGTCCTCGATTGTCAGCGACAGTTCCGGAATGACCGTGGTGTTGCCGTAGGCCTTGGTGACTTTGTCGATCGAAAGCGTCGCCATGGATCTAACCTTTTACGGCACCGGCGAGCAGGCCACGCACGAAGGCGCGCTGCACCAGCACATAGAGAAGGATGAGGGGAAGCGCGATCAGCGTCAGGATTGCGAAGAGGGCACCGGGGTTGGCCATGTAGAGGCCGGAATACTGCATCGGCACGATGGTGAGTGTCTTCATCTCGCTTTTGGTGAGGACGATGAGAGCGAGGAAGAACTCGTTCCACGTCACGATGAATTGCCAGATCGTGACGAAAACCAGGGCCGGCCGCACCAGCGGCAAGGCCACGTGCCAATAAGTCTGCCAGGCATTGCAGCCATCCACCCGCGCCGCTTCGAAGAGTTCGTGCGGGGCATCTTCCATGAAGGATTTCAGGATGACCATGGCAAACGGCACGCCGAGCGCCGCATAGGGCAGGATGAGGCCGATATAGGTGTTCACCCAGCCGAAGTTCTGCAGCAGGATGGCGAGCGGCAGGACCATGGAAGCGAGCGGAACCATCAAGGTCGTCAGCAGCGTCGTGTACAGGAAGATCGAGCCCTTCAGCCTCAGGATCGCGCAGGCGAAGGCAAAGAGCGAGGAGACTGCGACCACGATCGCCACGGTGGCGACGGTGATGATCAGGCTGTTCAGGAAGATGGCGCCCAGCGGATTGTCGCGGATCACGGTGACGAAGTTGTCGAAGGTCACCGGCCAGGTGAACAGCTCCGCGTCGAAGGCCTGCGCCGGCGTGCGCAGCCCGATCGACAGCATGTAGATCTGCGGGACCATCCAGAAGCCGAGCACGATGAAGAGAACCGCATGGATGACCATGCTGCGGATTCGGGTGCGGGCGAGCGGCGTCATCACGGGCTCTGCCTCCCTGCGGGCGACAAGCGGGCACCCAGCGCCGCGATCTGGATCAGCGAGAGGGCGAGTGCGATGACCAGCACGATGACGGAGAGCGCGGCGCCGCTGCCAGTGTCGCCCAGCACGAAGCTCTGCTTGAAGATGAACGTGCCGAAGACCTCGCTGGCCCGGTTCGGACCGCCGCCGGTCATCAGGTGGACGATGGGAAAGGTCTGCAACGTGCCGATGACACCCAAGAGCAGCAGGGATTTCGTTGCAGGTGCCAGCATTGGCACGATGACGTGCACGGCCAGCCGCCAGCCCTTCGCGCCGTCGATGCGGGCGGCATCGAGCACCTCGCTGGGCAGGTTGGCGATGCCGGCGATGTACATGAGCATCGAAAAGCCGGTCCACTGCCAGATGTTGACGATGATCAGCGCGTAGATCGCGGTCTTCGGGTCGCCGATCGGCGACGTCACCATGACGATGCCGACATCCTTCAGATACTCCTGGGCAATGCCGTAATAGGGCGCATAGATTTGCACCCACACCAGGCTGATGACTGAAACCGAAGTCACCACCGGCAGGAAGAACATGGTGCGAAAGAAGCCGCGAAGGGCATGCGTATGCCGCTCGATGAAATAGGCAAGCAGTCCGCCGATCAGCATCTGCACCGGTATGGTGATGACGCCCCACAGGAACATGTTGCGCACCACGGTCCAGAAGGTCGGGTCGCCGAGAACCGTCATGTAGTTGGCAAGCCCGGCAAAGACCGCTCCGCCAGTTGTGCCGACATAAAGGCTCTGCCCGGCAACCCAGAGGATCGGATAGGCGATGAAGACGACGAACAGAAGCGTCGCCGGAAGCACGAAAAGATAGAGCTTCGAAGCTCTGGATGCCGATCGCCGTTTGACCGCCGCGACGGCGGACCCGGCTCGCATGGCTTCTGTGCTCATGATGCTCGCCACTTCAGGCTGAAAGGGACCGGGCGCGCTTCGGCGCCCGGTCGTTCGTCTCAGGTTACTTTGCAGCAAGTGCCTTGTCGGTCGCCGCCTGAACGGTGGCGAGCGCTGCTTCCGGCTCGATGCTGCCGGCTGCGACACCGGCAAGCGCATTGTCGAGCGCCTCTGCGACTGCCGGCGAGGCAAAGCGCTGGTTTTCCGCCTTGGGCAGATCAGCCATGAAGCGGGCCGAAATCTCCTTCACATGATCGGTGATGTCGCCCTTCGGCGAATTGCCCTCGAAGGCGGGAAGGTCGTTGAGGTCGTTCAACGCCTCCTGCAAGCCGACGCCGTTGGTGAGTTCGGCAAGGAAGGTCCAGGCTTCGGGGTTCTTGCCACCGTTCTTGGTCAGGCCGTAGCCGATGTCGATGCCGCCGACGGGCGGGCTGGCGGAATTGCCGTCCTTGACGGGCGGCATGTAGAAGAAATCGAAGCCGTCCATGTTCTGGACATACTCCGAAAGCGGCGGCGGGAACTTGCTTTCCTGCATCCACCAGGAACCGAGCGCCATCATGCCGACCTTGCCTTGGGCAAAGAGCTGAGCGCCGGTCGGATAGGCATGCGCGCCGAGCGCTCCTTGCTGGAAGATGCCGTCGTCGAAAAGACCCTTCCAGGCTTTCATGGCCGCGACGAGTTCCGGCGCTGTCCAGGGCGTTTCGCCGGCCTGGGCCTTGTCGACGATGCCTGCCGAGAACTGGTTGGCGAGCATGAGGAAGACGTTCTCGTTCTGCCAGCCATCGGCCGCGCCCTGGAACATCGGGATGTAGCCGCCGTCGGTCAGGGCCTTGGCCGCCGCCTTCAGATCGGCATAGGTCTTGGGAGCCGAAAGATTGAGCTTTTCGAAGATCTTGCGGTTGTACCAGATGCACAGAACCTGGGACTCCTGCGGAATGATGTAATAGTTCTCGTCGCCCTTCGGATTGCCCATCAGCATCTGCTTGCGATTGACGGGGAATACTTTTTCGGCCCACTTGTCGCCCCACTGCTTGGTGGCGCGTTCGTTCACCGCTTCGAGATTTTCGCGATACTGCTGGGTGAGCGAACCCGGCTGCAGGCCGATCACGTCAGGCAGGCTCCCGGACGCCGCCGCCGCCTTCAGGGCGGTGATGTATTCGGGCGAGTAGTTGTAGTACGTGTACTTGACTTTGACGTCCGGATGGACCTTCTCGAAGGCGGCGATCGACTTGTCCATCGTGCTCTGGATGAACCAGGACCAGACCGTCACCTCTTTCTGTTCGGCATTCGCCGAAGCAGCAGAAAGAGCGGCGCCGAGGATCGTCGTCGCAAGAAACAGCAGCTTCCTCATTTTATTCCTCCCTTTTTCTCCCACGTAATGCGCGTCGCGAGCCTCCTACCCGCGGGCGCAGTGACCCGTTGGAGGGTCACGTCCAAATGGAGCGGCGGTTCACGCGCCGCTCATCAGTTCCGGTGTCAGGCGGCCTTGGCGGCCGCGACCGTCAACACGTCTTCCGTGATCACCCGATCGTCAGCGAGCGAACGGTTCGGCGTCAGCCCAAGCTTCTGCAAGTCACCATGATAGGCGCGCACCGCTTCCTCCGGGCCGACCGTGCCGTCGGCAACCGCCCGCATCAAAACGATAAGGTGAAGTGGCGCCTCGGCGAGGTTGATCTTGCGGCCGAACAGCGCCAGACGAGCGCCATAGCGTTCCGACTGGGCGACGAGCTCGAACGTGTCGCGCGTGGTGCCGGCACCGCCGCCAAGCACGCCGACGATCAGCTCGGAGTCGAAACTGGCGAGTTCCTCCAGCGCTTTCGGCCCGTTATAGGGCGTCTTCAGGAAAAGCGGACGTTCGGCCTGCGGCACGCTCGCCAGCGACTTGATGATGTGGTCGTTGACGAATTCGCCGATCTGCTCGCGGTTGAGCCCGATGTCGACGCTCGGATTGAAGACCTCGTAGAAATATTTGAAGTTGGTCCGGGCCGCCTCGGCGCGGAAGGCGGCAAATTCATTCAGCGTGCGGATGTCGAGTTCGACATCGTTGCTGAAGGAAACCGAATAGAGGGCAAGGTCCGTACCGCGTTTCGGATAGCTGGCAATGGCGCGCGAGAGATTGGTGTCGCGGAAGGGCACTGACGGCTGCTGCGTATAGGTGCCGTGGCGCACGGCGCCCCAGCACATTGTTTCCAGATTGCCGCGGATCGCAGGCTTCATCTCGCTGCCGAAGAAGGCGCCGCGCTCGTCGAGAAGATCAAGGTTGGACTGCGACACCAGCATGAGGTCGACGATGTCCTGTTTGATGATCTCCTCGATCTGGGCGATGAATTCCTGGCGGCTGCGGCGGCGCGGCGGCTTGACCGAATAGTCGAAGCCCGTGGCGGTCACGCCGGCGCCGACGTCGCTGTCCTTGGCATCGGCAATGACGAAATCGGTCGGTTTGTAGCGGCCTGCGCGGATGTTCGCCAGCTTCCTGTCGAGTCTCGTGAGCATAGGTGTTCCTCGGTAGAAATGTTGTAAGGCCCTGCTGTCGGCGCTCTTCCTTGGCCGCTCCAGGCTCGGCATCATATGCGGATATTTCTCATAATCTGTCAATAGCTATCTAAATCTTTCTAATTTTGCGCCAACGCAGATCATTTTCCGGCGTTTCGCTGCGGGTACGCCCTGCTCGCCGAAGCGGTAGTTTGTATTATATTATTGTTTATAAACAGAAAAGTTTCTTCTGCCCGACATATGGAGCAATTTGAGCATTTGCAGCAAAAATTTCTTGCTGCGCTGCGCAAAAGCAGGGCTCGCAATGGTATATCCGGGCAATTCAGGCGCGAAGCGGCAAAAATCGCATTGACGATTTGGAAGATAATGATAGCAATTGGCAGCGTCGGGTGAGGAGGATCGCGGCCTTGAGTGATGGTTTCGCCACGTCGTGCGCAGAAAGCTATTCCGCCCTGATCGATCCACGGTCCGGTCCGCTCGGCAGGGACGCCCTTTCGTCGGCGGGCCTTTTCTTGTGCGGCATCAGCGCATGCGTCGATGCGCGGGTCGAGATGCACGACATCCAGCCGCTTCTGGACGCGCCGGCCGATACGCCGGCGGCGCAACTTGCCAATCTCCTTCTGTCCCGTGCGGCGCGCGGGGTGGGCGGCGAGGTACGGTTCGACTGGCCGGAAGGCCCGGCATGGCTGCGCGAGCGGCTGCGGCCGCGCTATGCCCTGGGCGGAACCGGGCCTCAGGCGGCCTGGGTGCTCGGACAACTTGGCGTTCGCTCTGTGGTCGCCCTCGAGGATCGCCACGCGGCAATGCTGCGGCAGATACCGGCAGGCGTTCTGCTGGCGGAAAGGGGGGCGCTCAAGACGTCGGATGCGGTATCGACCGCTGGTCCGCACATCCCCGAAATCTTCATCTTCGAATTCACGGCCGGCCGCGCGATCGGCGCTGTCGTGCCGCCTCGTTCCTCACGGGTCATCATTCGCTTCTGCGACCGCGGCATTCAGCGCGACAAGGACTTCGAAGCCATGTCGCGCCGGTTGGCGGCGTCGGCCGCCGCGGGGCTCCTTTCCGGACTGAACGACGAGGCGGTGGAGAATGTCGGCGCGGCCAGCCGCCACGTCTTCGCGCTCAGCCGCGACTGGAAGGCAGCCGGGCTCCGGACGATCCATTTCGAGCTGGCGGGCTATGCGACGCAGCAGGCAGTCGAGGAGCTCCTTTCACACACCCACGGCGCAATCACCTCGCTTGGAATGAGCCATTCCGAACTGCTTGCCATGAACCCGTCTGCTCATCATCCCATGGAGGCTCTTGTAGCGCTGGGCGAGCGGTTCGATCTCGAGCGAGTCTGCGTGCATGCCGATACCTGGGCCGCCGCTGTGACCCTGAACGATCCGAAGGAAGAGGAACGTGCGCTGATGGCAGGCTGCGCAATAGCCAGCGCCAGGGCGGCGAATGGAGAACCGGCACGAACCATCGCGATCGCGCCGACGGCCGAGTTCCATCCGCTTCCCTTCGAAACGCCGGTCCGCAAGGGACGCTGGACCTTCGTTGCCTGTGCTTCTCCCTATGTGGAGAAGCCTGCGACGACGCTCGGCCTGGGCGACAGCTTCACCGCCGGCTGCCTGCTCATCCTCGGACGCAACCGCCACGCCGATGCCACCCTCCAACACGCCTGAAGGACAATCCTCATGTTTCTCGAACGGTTCCGCCTTGATGGCAAGACTGCCTTTATCACCGGCGGTGGCCGCGGCATTGGCCTGTCGACGGCCGAAGCACTCGCCGAGGCCGGCGCACGGGTCATCATATCGGACATGGATCCGCAGGTGCTGGAGACAGGGCGCGACGAGCTGAAGCGCAAGGGCCACGATGTCGAGGCGGTGCAGCTCGACGTAACCGATTCCAGGGCGGTTGCCGCAGCTGCGCGATCCGCCAACGAACGTCACGGCGCGGTCGATATCCTGATCGCCAATGCCGGGATCGCCTGGCCCGACACCGGCGGGGAGGAGATGAGCGACGAGGTATGGCTGAAGGTGGTCGACGTCGACCTGAACGGCGCCTATTGGTCCTGCCGGGAGTTCGCAAGACCCATGCTCGAACGTGGCCGTGGCTCGATCGTCACGCTCGGTTCCATGTCCGGACTGGTCTCAAACAAGCCGCAACGTCAGGTGCACTACAATTCGGCCAAGGCAGCGGTCCACCACATGACACGTTCCCTTGCCGGAGAATGGGCCGAACGCGGCGTCAGGGTAAACTGCGTCGCGCCGACCTATGTCGATACCGTCATGTCGCGCGGCGGCTTCACCGACGACAGACTGATGCCGGTATGGATGGATATGACGCCGATGAAGCGCGTCGCGCGCGCCGACGAGATTGCTGCCCCCATCCTCTTCCTCGCCTCGGATGCAGCGAGCGCTATGACCGGTGCGGTGGTGGTTGTGGATTGCGGTTACACCATTTGGTAGAGATTGACTGATTTGGCCTGAAATCTGTCGGCCATCGAGCAGGTGAAGCATGGAGTCTCCGAGCAAACGCGTCGATATCGTTCCTGCCAAACGGCAGGCGCTGATCCTGGAGCACCTGCGCGTCAGCGGCGCGGCCAGCATCCAGGAGCTCGCCGACACGATAGGTGGGTCGCAATCGACGGTAAGGCGCGATCTCGAACATCTGGTGGAAAAAGGGTACCTCGAGCGCACCCATGGCGGGGCGCACCTGCTGCAGCCGATGCGCGCCACCTTCGAACGCGAGATGACCGTCAATGCGGAGCTGCAGCATGCCGAAAAGGTTGCGATCGGCCGCGAGGCCGCGCAGCGGCTGAGCGCTCGCGATAGCGTTATCTTCGACAGTTCCTCCACCGTCATGGAGGTGGTGCGCGCCGCCGCCGAGCGGGATTTGCCGTTGACCGTGGTGACGAACAGTCTCCAGATCGCCGATTTCGCGGCCGACATCAAATCCTGGCGCATCATCCTGCCCGGCGGCACCGTCCGTCCTGGCTACCGGCACCTTGCCGGCGAGCCGGGCGAGAGCTTCATCAAGACGCTCCATGCCGATCTCTGCATGACCGGTGCTTCGGCTGTGACGGGCACGCTGCTGACGGAAACGTCGTTGGAGGTGGCGTCGCTCAAGCGCGCCATGATCTCGTCTGCCCGCAAGACGATCCTGCTCGTCGACAGCTCGAAGTTCACCGCGCCTGGTTTCTGCACGCTTTCGGATATTTCCGAGATCGACGAGGTGATCACCGACGAGGGTATCTCCCAGGACGCACTTTCGTCCTTGCACTCCGCCGAGCGGAAAGTGACGGTGGTCAGCGTCAGCGCTTTGCCGGCTTCAGGGCGTCCCAAATTGTGATGGCCAGACGCCGGGACGCTCAGTCAATTCGAGTGCGTCCGACGCCGGCAGAGTGAGCCTTGGCTGTCGCGCCGCCGATAGGTTCACCGGGGTTGCCGCGATCCCAACCGATGCCGTAGACACCACCCGTGGTTGGCGTTTGAAATTGGCGGAGAGAAGCACATGTCAGAACAGATGAAGGTCATCTCCGCTGCCAAGTCGCATGGCGGCGTGCAGGGCGTCTATTCCCATGCTTCGGAGGCCTGCGCCTGCGACATGAATTTTGCCGTTTTCGTGCCGCCGCAGGCCCGTGAAATGCCTTGCCCGGTTGTGTGGTACCTCTCCGGCCTCACTTGCACCCATGCGAATGTGATGGACAAGGGCGAGTACAGGCGGATGGCCGCGGAGCTTGGCTTGATCGTCGTCTGTTCCGACACCAGTCCCCGCGGCACCGATATTCCTGACGAGAAGGACAATTGGCAGTTTGGCAGTGGCGCCGGCTTCTACGTCGATGCGACTCAGGAGCCTTACGCGAAGAACTATCGCATGTATTCCTACATCACCGAGGAGCTGCCCGCCCTGATCGCGCAGGAGTTTCCGGCCGACATGAGACGTCAGTCAATCTTTGGCCATTCGATGGGTGGGCACGGTGCGCTGACGATTGCCCTGAAGAATCCGGGACGCTTCAAAAGCTGTTCGGCGTTTGCGCCGATTGTGCAGCCAGCCACCGCCGGCTGGTCGAGGCCGGCCTTCGAAAAATATCTCGGCAAGGACGAGGCCTCGTGGCGCAGCTACGACGCCACCTCGCTCGTCGAGGATGGACACCGTTTTCCCGAATTTTTCATCGA
The DNA here is from genome assembly GCA_014189435.1 of Mesorhizobium loti. Lineage (NCBI taxonomy): Bacteria > Pseudomonadati > Pseudomonadota > Alphaproteobacteria > Hyphomicrobiales > Phyllobacteriaceae > Mesorhizobium > Mesorhizobium loti. Next base: position 4,366,186 of record CP050293.1, on the reverse strand, counting down.
TCAAGGCACCTCGGACGGATTTCTCAACGATGGGCTGAGGCCCTGGCTTCTCGATGCGGCCTGCGCCAAGGCCCGCATTCCGCTGACACTGCGAATGCAGGACGGCTACGACCACTCGTATTTCTTCATTTCGACATTCATGGACGACCATCTGAGATGGCACGCCAAAAGATTGTCTGATGCAACAGCCGGCGCATAGCCTGGTCGCGCGTCACGCTGTTCATTTCGTCCCGTCGCCCGAGGACGGACAATCGCGTTGGTTCAGTTCGTCTTCAACTGGCCGACGCGGTTTTCGGCGATCCAGCGGGCGGCGAGCACCAGCGCGCCCATGCTGAAATCCTTGCCGTGCCTGGCCACCATCTCTTCCGACAGCTTGGCTAGCCGCTCGAAAAATTCGTCCTTGCTCTCGTCCTCTGCGGTGAGTTCGGTCTGCATTCTATCCTCCTGTTTGACGTGGACTGCGTCCGTTATTTGAACATCTGCGCTGGAAAGGTGACGATCGCGGCGGTGCCGTCGACGGCGCCCACCGCCAGGTGCCGTCCGTCGCCGGACCAGGCAAGCGCGGTGACCGCGCTGCCCAAAGGCCTGACGAGGAGTTCGTCGCGGGCGCCGATCTGGGCGATGGTGATCCGCCCGTTGGCGTAGCCGGCCGCAACGAGTTTCTTCTCAGGGTGCGCCGCCACCGTTTCGACCAGCACCAGCCCGGCACGACCCGTCTCCAGCGCGCCGGAGGTTTCGCCGCCAACCGGCGGCGCGGTCATCGACCAGCCGGCGATCCGGAAGGCGCCCGAGGCAAACAGCGCATTGGCCGGCCGGCTCCAGTACACGGTCCGCACAGGCGACGGAAATCCCGTGACGATGTCGGCGCGGCCATCGGCCATGCCGACCAGGGCAAGGCCTCCTGTTTCCAGCCCGCAGGCCAGCCATGTGCCGTCGCCGCTCCAGCGGATCGACACCGGGCGCGCTGGAAAAGAGACATCGCGTATCAATGCGGCGTCGCCTTCGACGGACCAGATCGACAGTCCCTCATCCAGGCCGCAGGCGAGGCGACGCCCGCCAGGTGAGAAAGCAAGGGCGTCCATGGACGATGTCACGGCATGTTTCAGTTGCACTGCGCCGCCTTGGCCGCGCGACAGGAAGACATCATGCCCATTGCTGATGGCTGTCATGTCCGTCCTGGCGCTGTGGTCGATGGCGGCGATCGGTCCGTCGATCCTGACCAAGGGGGCCGCTGCTTCACCGTCGGCGGCCAGATGCAGCACATCGCCGCTGGCCGCGCCGACCAGAAAGCCGGAATGCGCATAGGCAGCGATCGGGACATCGCCATCTCCGAATGCCGCCGTGGCGATCAGCGGGACGGGTGGCTTTTCCCTTGGGCGGATCGTCGTCTGCCCGAGATCGTTGCTCACCCTGATCCGCGTTTCCGGCGGCTCGTGATCGGCGACCGCGGCAATGGCGATGGTTCCATCCACGCAGGTGAAGGCAACAGCCGAACCGTCGGCGCTGAAGCGCAGATCGGCGATTGCCGACGGGCGACGCCAACTCCGCGCCAGAAGGTCGAACAAGGTCAGGTTCTGCATCGTCTGCTGGTTCATGCCGTCTCTCCCGTCAATCCTCGTTCGCCGTTGCGGCCAGCTGGCGATCAACGTCCTCGACATCGCCTTCCGCCGCGACGATGCGGTCCTCGCACGCCGCGCATGCCTGCATGACCGCCGCCGCGCTCTGCTCTGCCTCATGCAAGTCCCGCACCAGTTGCTCGCTGGCGCCGTTTCTGCCGATCTCCAGCTCGAGGCGCAGCACATCCATCTCGATGCCGGCGCGTTTCTGATTGAGCCGCAGCGCCTCGGCGGTAAGCGCGGAGACATTGGCGACCAGATCGAGCCGGCGGGCGAGCAGCGCGTCACGCCTGGCGATATCGGATACTCCTGTCATTTTTTGCTCCCCAAAGCCCCGGGTGGTTTTTCGAAGGCCGACAGCAATTTTGGCAACGTGCCGGCCTGTGACTGGAACTGTTTTTCGGCCGTCTCGATGTGGCTCTTGAGCTGATCCCAGATGTCGACGCGGATCATCGACGTCGTGTCGCCGGTGAGGCGCTCGATCTCGTCGACGCGGAACTGGCGCGTCAGCGAAACGCCGGAAAACACGAAGTCCCGCAACAGGATCGCGTGGTTTTCGATGAACAGATGGATCATCGGATGCGTTTCCGTGGTGACGCCGCCGGCGGCAAGCTCGGCCCGGATGAAGTCCTGGAAGTGGCTTTGCAGGCGATGTTGGCTCTCGCCCATGAAGCGCATGACAAAGACCAGATCGCGGGGCATCAGCCTGACAAGATCGCCGGTGACACCGTCGGCCTGGCTGGACATTGGCTCGGGCGGTCCCCGACTGTCTCTATCGCTCGGCATTGTCTCTCTCCAGCGGGAGGCCCGCCCATGGGCGCCGCCTTCAAATAGTAGAGAAAGACGTAGAATTGAATAGATGATATTTGTTTTCGTATTTGCTGCGCGTGCTAACTAAATATATTGCAGTTGCGAATAGACGATAAATATTACAGGCGTACGTTACGAATGTAAAAGAACGTTACAGTTGGCCGTATGCTCATGTGTTGCAAGAGCGGCGGTTTTGTTTTGAGCCCCAGCCGTGGGCGCTATTTTCAAATTGGCACGACGCTTGCTTTGTACATTCCTACAAGAAGCCCATCGCGCTTTTGACGCGGTGCCAAAAGAACGAAGGAACGGAGGAAGCAGAGACCGCTTCGATACGCCCATCGCACATGCGGTTGGCGCCGCGGGTCTCTGCCAAAACACCTCGAAACCTTTGCCGCGATCCACTTGAACGGCCGGACCATGAGTCGCGCCTCGATGCGCAACCCTTTGTCGTGCCGCTCGCACTCTCACTGGCGGTGCTGTGTGCCGCTTCATGCCGGGGTCAAGGGACCTGCGGCTCAAACCTGGTGGAGGCTTATGACCATGACGTCTCTGACGCTCAACAAGATTACCTCGCAACGCGGAATCTCCGTCGGCGAGGCAACCAAGAAGATTGCCGATCTCGGCTGGAATCCTTCCTACGTCCAGGAAGCGATGACGTTTCCGACCGACTACAAGATCAACAAGACGCCGCGCGACCCGATGAAGCAGGTTCTGCGGTCGTATTTCCCGATGCAGGAAGAAAAGGACAACCGCGTCTACGGTGCGCTCGATGCGGCGCTGCGCGGCGACATGTTCCGCAACGTCGAGCCGCGTTGGGTCGAGTGGATGAAGCTCTTCCTGGCCATCATCCCTTTCCCGGAAATCTCGGCTGCCCGCTCGATGGCGATGGTCGCCCGCATCGCGCCTGGTGAGGAACTCAGAACCGGCTTCACGATGCAGATGATCGACGAGTTTCGTCACTCGACGATCCAGATGAATTTGAAGAAATGGTACATGGAGAACTACATCGATCCGGCCGGCTTCGACATCACCGAGGAAGCCTTCGGAAAATGCTACGCCACGACCATCGGCCGGCAGTTCGCTGAGGGCTTCATCACCGGCGACACGATGACCGCCGCCTGCATGTACCTGACCGTGGTTGCCGAGACCGCCTTCACAAACACGCTGTTTGTCGCCATGCCTTCGGAGGCCGCCCGCAACGGCGACTACGCGCTGCCGACGGTGTTCCTGTCGGTGCAGTCCGACGAGAGCCGGCATATCGGCAATGGCCACTCGCTGCTGATGGCGGCGCTCAAGGAGCCGGAAAACCACCTCTTGCTCGAGCGCGACCTGCGCTACGCCTTCTGGCAGAACCACGCCATCGTCGATGCCGCCATCGGCACCTTCATCGAATACGGCACCACCAACCGCGACAAGAACAAGGAGTCCTACGCGGAAATGTGGCACCGCTGGATCTATGAGGATTACTATCGCACCTACATGCTGCCGCTCGAGAAATACGGCATCAAGGTCCATCACGACGACGTCCAGGCGGCCTGGGAACGCATCACGAAGAAGAATTATGTCCACAAGGTCGGGCAGTTCTTCGCGGTCGGCTGGCCGGTCAATTTCTGGCGCATCGAAGCCCAGACCGACAAGGACTTCGAGTGGTTCGAGCACAAATATCCGGGCTGGTACGCCGAGTTCGGCGACTTCTGGAAATGGTACGCCAAGCTCAGCCACAAGGGCGAGAAGGTGCTGCTGTTCAACAGCGACGTCGGCTACGTCTACCCGCACCGCTGCTGGTCCTGCCTCGTTCCTTGCCTGATCCGCGAGGACATGGTGGTCGGCGAGATCGACGGCCAGCTCCATACCTTCGCCCACGAACTCGACAAGTGGACCGCAACGGTCGCCTTCGCCGACGAGTATCAGGGCCGGCCGACGCCCGCGATGGGCCGCTTCAGCGGCAAGCGCGAGTGGGAGACGCTCTATGACGGCTGGGATCTGGCCGATGCGATCAAGGACCTGAACTTCGTCCGTTCCGACGGCAAGACGCTGGTTCCGCAGCCGCATCTGCGCTTCGACGACAAGGAGATGTGGACGCTCGACGACGTGCGCGGCAACACGCTCGGATCGCCGCTCAATGCGCTGCGTGCCATGTCGCCCGCCGACCGCGAGAAGCACCTGGCCGAGTACGCCAAGGGCTTCACCATCAACCCCTGCAACTGATCAGGCCAAAGGGGGGCGGGTTCGCCCCGCCCTTCCTTTCACTGGAGGTCCGTATGTCGGAAACCCACACGGTCAGGCTCAGCCCGGTCGGCGTCGAATTCGACGTTGAGCATGGCGAAACGGTGCTTAACGCCGCGTTCCGCCAGGGCATCGCCCTGCCGCACGGCTGCAAGGAAGGGCAATGCTCGGCCTGCAAAAGCGTGTTGCTCGAAGGCGAAGTCGACATGTTGAAATACTCGACCTTCGCGCTGAACGACATGGAGAAGGAGAGCGGGCACGTCCTGTTGTGCCGCTGTATCGCCTTCTCCGACCTGGAAGTCGAGCTTCTCAACTACGACGAGGAGATTTTGGCGAAAGCGATCGCCGTGAAGACGTACAAGGGCCGGATTGCTCGCATCGAGCAGCTGACCCACGACATTCGCGGCATCGAGATCGAACTCGGCTCCCCAATGAAGTTCTGGGCGGGGCAATATGTCGACATCACGGTTACCACGCAAAAAGGGGAGACGATTACGCGCTCGTTCTCCATGGCAAATACGCCGGACCAAACCGAAAAACTCTCCTTCATCATCAAAAAATACCCTGAGGGAAAGTTCTCAGGCGAGCTCGATTCCGGAGGCATCAGGGCCGGAGCCGAAGTCACCGTCGTCGGACCCTACGGAACCTGCTTCCGCCGCGACGAACGGCAAGGACCCCTGATCCTGGTCGGCGCCGGCTCAGGCATGTCGCCGATCTGGTCGATCCTCAACGATCACCTGAAGAGCGGCGAGAAACGTCCGGTCTATTTCTTCTACGGCGCCCGCACCCGCAACGACCTGTTCTATCTCGACAGGATCGCCGAGTTGGTCGGCAATCATTCCGACGTCACCTTCATTCCCGTGCTGTCGCACGCGAACGACGACGCCGAATGGCAAGGCGAACGTGGCTTCGTGCACCAGAGTGTCGACGCCGTGCTCAAGCAACTGGCGGTCGACGGGCAGGGCGATGTCCATGCCTGTGGCCCGCCGCCGATGATCGATGCGCTGCAGCCGGTGCTGTTCATGAACGGCTTCGAAACGGAGCGGATCTTCTTCGACAAGTTCACCACATCGGCAGGTGCAACGCCGGCCCATTGAGGGCGGCCGTGCACAGCCAACCACAACTGCAACAAGGGAGAGAGACTATGCCTGCAACCTCGAGTTCAGTCGGATCCGGAGCCGCCGGCGCGGCAATCTTCGCCGACTCCGACAGCCGGAAATACCGGTATTTCGACCCGAAAGGCCAGCGCGCCACCCACTACGAGGACATGACGGTCGACGTCCAGCCCGACCCGGAACGCTACCTGATCCAGGACTGGATCATCTCCTTTGCCGACGGCAAGGGCGCCTATGTCAAGCAGAACACCGCCGCCCAGAGCTCCAACTGGCATGCCTTCCGCGCTCCCGACCAGGAGTGGGAGCGTACGCACTACCAGCGCCAGTCGAAGATCGAGACGATGGTGCAGAGCGTCATCAACAACGCGCGCAAGTCGGGCACCCCGAAGACCTTCGACAAGGCCTGGGTCAAGATCCTGCAGACGCAGCTCGGCGCGTGGAAACATGCCGAATTCGGGCTCGGCACGTCGCTGATGCAAGCGCAGCGTTACGGCTACACCCAGATGATCAACAATGCGACGCTGACCAACTCGTCCTACAAGCTCAGGCTTGCCCAGGATATCACCCTCTACCTCGCCGAGATCGGCATGGATTTGCCTGACTGGGACGACGAACTCGGCAAGAAGGCCTGGCTCGAGGACAAGAACTGGCAAGGCACGCGCGAAGCGGTCGAAACAATCATGGGCGCGACCGACTATCTCGAGCAGTATTTCGCCATCAACATCGTCTTCGAGCCGCTGGTGGGCGAAGTGTTCCGCTCCGGCTTCCTGATGCAGATCGCCGCCGCCAACCATGACTTCATCACCCCGGCGGTGATTTCGGCGGCCGAGGCCGACTACGAGCGCAACCTCGCCAACACGATCGACCTCATGCACCTGCTGGCCAATGACGAGAAGCATGGCGCCGCCAACAAGAAGCTCTTCCAGGGCTGGGTCAAGAAACACGGCGCGCTCGCCGACAAGGCAGCCGCCGGCCTGCAGCCGATCTGGTCGATGCCGCATTCCAAGCCGGTCGCGTTCACCGACGTCCGCGCCAAATCCGAAGAGCGGATTGGCCAGATCCTCGGCGAACTCGGCCTCAAGCGCTGAAACAGGAGAAATCGTCATGTCACTATCAGCACGCGACGCAACGCATTCCAACATCTTCAAGGCGATGAAGGACATCACCTTCGAGCAGACGATTTCGCATCAGTGCGGCGTCACCATGAACGACTCGGTCGAGGCGAGGGCCATCGCCGAATTCATGGGCCTCAAGCCGAACGTAACCGTCACCTACCAACCGGCGATGATCCGCATCGATGGTACCGGCAAGCTGATCTTCAAGATGGACGAGATCAGCGAATATCTCGGCCGCGAGATGACGGCGGAAACCTTTGAGGTCAACAGCTCCACCCACTACGGGCGGATGGTGCGCATCGACGACAACACCGTGATCCTGTTCGGCAACATGGACGAGATGTTCGAATACATCGAATAGCCGTCGAAAAAATCCGGCGCGCCGCTGGGTGCGGCGCGCCGAACCGATCAACGCGATTGCTGCGGAGGCAACCATGTACAGAACACCGGAAGGCAAAGACATTTTCGTGGTCGACGGCCACACCCATTTCTGGGACGGCAGCCCGGAAAACCAGAAGAACATCCACGGCAAGCAGTTCATCGAGTGCTTCTATGCCTATCACACGGGCTTGAGCCCGAAGGACCAGCTGTGGGAGAAGAGCAAGTTCGAGAAATACAGCGCCGACGACCTCTACCGCGACCTGTTCATCGACGGGCCCGATGATGTGGCGATCGTCCAGTCGACCTATCTCAAGGACTTCTACAAGAACGGCTTCAACACGATCGAGCGCAACGCCGAGGTGGCCAAGCGCTATCCGGAGCGGTTCATCGTCAACGGCGCCTTCGACCCGCGCGACGGCGAGAAGGCGCTGGAATACATCCACTTCCTCAAGGAGACCTACGACGTCAAGGGCGTGAAGATGTATACGGCTGAATGGAACGGCGCTTCCAAGGGCTGGAAGCTCACCGATCCCGATGCCTACAAGTGCTTCGAACTCTGCGACAAGCTCGGCATCAGGAACATCCACGTCCACAAGGGCCCGACCATCCTGCCGCTCTCGAAGGATGCGTTCGACGTCCATGACGTCGATCACGCGGCGACGGATTTCCAGGGCCTCAACTGGATCATCGAGCATTGCGGCCTGCCGCGTCTCGACGATTTCTGCTGGATCGCGACGCAGGAAACCAATGTCTATGGCGGGCTGGCGGTGGCGCTGCCGTTCATCCATGCGCGCCCGCGCTATTTCGGCGAGGTCATCGCCGAGCTGCTATTCTGGCTCGGGCCGGAGAAGATCCTGTTCGGCTCCGACTACGCGATCTGGACGCCGCGCTGGCTGGTCGAGAAATTCTGGGCCTACCAGATCCCCGAGGACATCGCCGCTGAACGGGGTGTGCAGCTGACCGACGAGATCAAGGAGAAGATCCTCGGCCTCAACGCCGCGCGTCTCTACAACATCGACGTCGAAGCCAAGAAGAAGGCGCTTGCCAGCTCGCCCTTCAGCATCGCGGCGGAGTAGGAGCCATGGCAACCGCCAGCGTTTCCGGCGACTGCCAGAAGGAACTCTGGCGGCGCCTTGGTGAGGTCAACGACCCGGAACTCGACGAACCCGTCACCGAGATGGGCTTCGTCGAGCGGGCGCAGGTGACGAGCGATGGCAGCGTGGAGATCGACTTCCGCCTGCCGACTTACTGGTGCTCGCCCAACTTCGCGTTCCTGATGCTGGACGGCGTCCGCAAGGCGCTCGACCAGCTCACTTGGAAGCCTGCCTATCGCGTCAAGTTGCACGACCACATGTTCGCCGAAGAGGTCAATCGCGGCATGGCAGAGGGCAAAAGCTTCGGCGATATCTTCGCCGTGCTTGCCGAGGATCAGGATCTCGGCGGCTTGCGCGAAACCTTCAGGGTGAAGGCATTCAAGCGGCGCCAGGAGGCAGTCCTGCGCGGCCTGCGGCAGCACGGCCTGACCGATCGCGAAATCCTCGGCATGGACCTGCCGGCATACGACGTCGCGCGGTTCGAACCGGGCGAGGCGGCCAAACAGCAGCCGCGGTACCGGGCGGCTCTGCTCGAGCGTTTTCCCGACCGCCGGGCCGACGATCCTGTGTTCGTGACATGGGAAGGGCAGAAAATCCCGCCTGGTGCACTCAGTGCCCACCTCGCCGAGCTGCGCGGTGTGCGCATCAACATGGAGTTCAACGGCGCGCTGTGCCGGGGGCTCAAGCAGACCCGATACAAGGAACTGGATGTGGTCGACGGCGAACCGACGCTGGTCGATTTCATCATGGATCGCGTGCCGGCACGAACCGCGCCGACCGCCTGAAGCAGAGCCGACAGCAACGGCCTCCCTCGCACGAGGCCCCTAATCAACAACCCGCCCGTAAGGCGGAAGGAGGAATCATGCCCAAGATAATGCTTCATAATTCGCAGGCCCGCCGGGCTCTCGCCCGTGGTGTCTTCCGGCTTGCAGCCGCTGTCGAGCCGACGCTCGGCCCCAAAGGCATGAACGCCATGATCGACCGGCCGATCGGCACGCCAATGGTGACCCGCGACGGTGTCAGCATCGCCTCCGAGATCGAACTGCACGACCGTTTCGAAAACATGGGCGCGCAAGTCGTCCGCGAAGTGTCGATGCAGACCAACGAGATTGCCGGCGACGGCACCACGACGGCCATCGTGCTCGCCAACGCGCTCATCCAGGGCGGCGTCGAGGCGAATGAGCGCGGCGTGAAGTCCGTCGATCTCTGCAAAGGCATCGACCTTGCCGTGGCGGCGGTGGTGGCGGCACTCAAGGCCTCGGCCAAGCCAGCCAAGGGCAACGGCATTCTGGCGTCGGTCGCCAACATAGCGGCGACCAACACCAAACTTGGCGCGCTGGTGGCGGAAGCCCATCAGCGGGTAGGCGCCGAAGGCGTCATCACCACCGACTTCAGCGTCACCACCGAGACCACGCTCGATGTCGTCGAGGGCATGTCCTTCGAACGCGGCTACCTCTCTCACCACATGGTGACCGATCAGGAGAAGATGGAGGCTGTTCTCGAACGACCCTACATTCTGATGACCGACCTCAAGATCAAGGAACCCGGACAGCTCGATGCGGTTCGCCGCATCGCCGATGAGGATGGCCGGCCGCTGCTGATCGTGTCCGAGGAAATGTCGCCGGAAGTGGTGGTGACCCTGCTCGGCAAGCAGGGGCCGGGACGGTATCTCGTCGTCCACCCGCCGGAATATGGCCATTGGCGCAAGGCGATGATGGAGGATCTGGCCATCATCACCGGCGGCAAGGTGATCGCCCGCGATCTCGGCGGCCGCCTGGAGGATATCACCGCAGAAGATCTCGGCACGGCCGACCGGGTGAAGACCAGCTCGTCCTACACCTCGATCATTCGTGGCGGCGGCGACCATGCGTCAATTGCCTCGCGCCGCGCCCAGGTGCAACGGCAGTATGAAGCCTCGCCGCCGAACATCGACCAGGACAAGCTGCGCGAACGCCTGGCCAAGCTCTCCGGCGGCACCGCGATCCTCTATGCCGGCGGCGTCACCCCGGTCGAGCAGAAGCGGACCATCCAGCTGATCGAGGATTCGCTCAATGCGGTGCGCGCCGCGTCTGAAGAGGGCGTGGTCGCCGGCGGCGGCTCGGCGCTCGCCCAGATCGCGCCGCTGCTCGACAAGGTGGCGGCCGACGTCGAGGGCGATGTCGCCGAGGGGGTGCGACTGGTGCGCTCGGTCCTGTCGCGGCCGCTGTGGCGCATCGCCGCCAATGCCGGCGCCGATCCCGAAGCGGTGGTGACCGAGGTCACCCGCATCAATGGCGGCTACGGCTACAACGCATCGACCGGCGCATACCAGAACATGTTCGAGGCAGGCATCATCGACCCGGTCCGCGTCACCTACACAGCGCTCGCCAACGCAGCTTCGGTGGCGACCCTGATCCTGACCACCGAAACGCTGATTGGCGATCTTGCCGAGGACGAGGATCCGACGGCCGGCCCGGCGCGTGGCGGCGGCTCCGAAAAACTCGGCCGCGCCTGAAGCAATCCAGACAATCTCGACGTTGAAGGGATACGACGATGAAAGCTGCCAGACTGTACGAATACGACCCGAAGATGAACGTCCAGCTCAAGATCGAGGAGGTCAAGGCGCCGACGATCACCGCACCTGACGAGGTGATCGTGCGGGTGGGTGCCGCCGGCCTCTGCCGCACCGACCTGCACATCATCGAGGGCGTGTGGAAGCCGACCATGGATCCCGAAGGCACGCTGTTGCCTTACATCATGGGCCACGAAAATGCCGGTTGGGTCGAGGAAGTCGGCAGCGGCGTCAAATCGGTCAAGCGCGGCGACGCCGTGATCTGCCATCCCTTCCGCTCATGCGGCATCTGCCTCAACTGCCGCCATGGCGAGGACATGTATTGCGACAACGGCCAATTCCCCGGCCTCGGCATGAATGGCGGCTTCGCCGAATACTTCATCACCAGTGAGCGCTCGCTGATCAAGCTGAACGCCAACATCACGCCGATCGAGGTGGCTCCGCTGGCCGATGCCGGCATCACCGCCTACCGTGCCGCCAAACGCGCCGCCAAGCTGTTGCGGCCAGGCAGCTATTGCGTGCTGCTCGGCATAGGCGGGCTTGGCCATATCGCTCTGCAATCGCTGCATGCGATCTCGGGCTGCCGCATCATCGCTGTCGACCGAGAGCCGGCGGCGCAAGTGCTGGCCAGGGATCTGGGCGCCGACTTCGTCCTCGATGGCGGGCCGAACGTCGTCGAGGAGGTTGCCCAGATCACTGGTGGCGGTGCGCATGTGGTGATCGACTTCGTCGGCGAACTCGGTGTCGAGAACATCTGCTGGAAGATGGTGCGCAAGGGCGGGCAACTGTTCGTCGTTGGCTATGGCGGCAACATCAACGTGCCGACCGCGCATCTCGTCATCGAGGAGATCAACATCGGCGGCAGCCTGGTCGGCAATTTCACCGAGCTCGTCGAACTGATGGAACTCAACGCCGACGGCAAGGTGAAGATGCACTACACCGAATACAATCTCGCCAGCATCAACACCGCCCTCGACGACTTCAAGAACCGCCGGTTCACCGGCCGTGGCGTCATCGTGCCCTGAAGCATCCGGACCGGATGCGGCGCCGAACGGGTGCCGCGTCCGGTTCGATCTGACGGCGTGCCTGAACGGCAGCCTTCCTCGTGAGCTCCGTGGCTGATGCCATGGCATTTCCGTATCGGGACGTCAGCGAAGCGCGATCCCCATACGAATTTCGTTGCTTCGCGGTGTGGAAAAACGGGAGGACAACATGGATCTTGTTACAGGACTGGCCGTCGTCATCGGCATTATGGGTGGCATTGCAACATGGGCGGCCATCACGATCGGCAGTCCTTATCTGCTGATATGGGCGGTATTCGTCGGCTGGGGGAGCTTCTATCACTGTGGTGGCAAGGAAGCTGGGTTCAAGAGTTCGGCGGTTGCAAATCTGTGGGGTGCGATTTGCGCGGCCGGCGCATTGATAGCGCTGACGTCCATTGGCGTTACGGCGATCATGGCCGGCATTTGCGTCGGTATTTCAATCATCGTCCTGATCCTCGCTGCCAAGCTGCCATTGCTGAGCGCGATTCCGTCAGCGGTCTATGGCTACGCAACGACCGCGGCACTTTTTCTGCTTGGTGCCGCCGCTTATGGCGAAGGCGCCGGCGGCATCATCAAGGTCGCGGCCGCCGTGGTTGTTTCCCTGATCATCGGCAACGTCCTCGGCTACATCTCGGAGAAAGGTACCGGTGCGGTCGTAAAGAGCTGATCATTCCCGCGACCGCTGCCTGAAGGCAAATTCGGTCGAACGAATTTCCCCAACCCCGCGGCGCGAATGCCGCGTTTTTTTTGTGCCGATGATTGGGTCTAGAGGAAGCCGCGCCGGATGCCGTATTGGCCGAGCTTGCGATAGAGCGTCGGCCGTGAAATGCCGAGCCTGAGCGCAACCTTGCTGAGATTGCCGCTCTCCGCGGCGAGCGCATTCTTGATCGCCTGGCGTTCCGCATCCTCGAATGTACATACGGGCGCTTCGAGCATGGCTGTGGGATGGTCGCCGTGCATGGCCACGGTGTTGCGGTTGCCCGCGCTGATTTCGCCGGGAAGATCTTGCAGGTCGATCGTGCTGCCGCGCGTCAGTATGTGCAGGCGCTCGACCAGGTTCTTCAGTTCACGCACATTTCCCGGCCAGCGATAGGCAAGCAGTGCATCGAGCGCGTCGTTCGAAAACTCCAAGGGATCATTGCCAGCCAGTTTTGCGATCTGACGATTGAAATGCTCAAGCAGCAACAGCACGTCGTCGCCGCGGTCGCGCAAAGCCGGGACATGGATCGAGACCGCACCGATGCGGTAATAGAGATCGCTGCGGAAGCGCCCGGCCGCGACTTCCTGCTTGAGGTCGCGATTGGTCGAGGCGACCAGTCGCACGTCCACCGGCCGGCCTCTGGAGTCGCCGATGCGGTGGACCACGCGCTCTTCGAGGACACGCAACAGGAAGGGCTGGATTTCGAGCGGCAACTCGCCGATTTCGTCAAGGCTGAGCACGCCGCCATTGGCGAGTTCGAAGATGCCCGGCTTGCCGTCACGAGAAGCGCCGGTGAAGGCGCCGGAGACATGGCCGAACAATTCGCTGCCGAACAGCTCCTTGGTGATTGCACCGCAGTTCATGGCGATGAACGGATCGTTTTCGGTGCGCCGGCTGCCGGCATGGACAAGCCGCGCAAACAACTCTTTTCCGACGCCCGTTTCGCCTTCGATCAGCAACGAGGTGACGCCCTTCGACCCGGCCACCCGGGAGGCGACATCGATGGCGGCCAGCAATTTTTCGCTTTCGCCGACGATCATCGCCGCGGCTGTCCGCAGGTGCTTGTTCTCCTCCCGGCGGATCACCGTCATGCTCAAGACGGCCGGCACCGAGGGAAACACCAGAGCCGCGCCACGAAGATCGCCATCAAGCTTCAGCGGCGTGACATGGCAGGATCGCAGATGCGCCGGCAGCGCGTTGGCGAGATCGGCATCGGAGCCGGAGGCCGGCAGGTTCATCAGCCAACGACCACGCCCTGGCTCCATCGGGCCGTCCATCATCTCCGTGGTGTCGCCATTGGGCACGTTGTTGCAGAAGATCGCGCGGCCACGATGATCGACGATCACCAACCCGTCTTTCCGGCGGTAGCTGGGTGCCGAGGAAATGAAGGCTTCGAGCAGGCGCGTGCGCTGCTCCTGCTGCTGCTCGGCGAGCGCCTTTTCAATCTGCCGGGCGGTGGCGGCGACAAGCGCCGTGTTGTGCGGCCGGAAGATCGGCGAATAGCCTGACAGGTCGACAACGCCGATGATCTTGCCGTCCAGGGGATCGCGGATCGGCGCACCGGCGCAGGTCCAGGATTTGATGCCGGCGCAGAAATGTTCGGCGGCGTGGACGAAAATCGGTTCGCCGGTCCACAGCGCCGTGCCGATGCCGTTGGTTCCGACGGCGTCCTCGTTCCATTTGCCGCCGATACCCAGATGAATGTCCATGCCGTCATGCAAGGTCTTCTTGTCGCCGATCGCGTCGATCAGCACGCCATCGCTGTCGGCGAGCACCAGCATCGCTCCCGTCCCTTCCAGCAACTGGCCAAGGGACGCAAACGATCGCCGCGCCGCCGAAAGCAGCTCGGCGTTGGCACGGGTCAGATATTCGATCTCGTCGCGATCGCTGCTCAGCGGCGCTTCGATGCCTTGAGCGTTGATGCCGCCAGTGGCGCTGCGAAACCAGGAATCGTGGATCAACGAGCGGACATGGACCGGATCGCGGGCGGATGTCGGTTCGTCGGCCAGAAAACTTTCCCAAGCGCGCATGGTGGCGCGCTCGTCATAGTCGATGTTGTCCAGAACCAACTGCCCGGCGGCCATCGACGCACGCGCCGGAAGAGCATTGGTCTTCATCTGATCGGGGCCGTTCGCGTGTCTCATTCAGTCATCACAGTACCTTTGAGGTATGCCATTTCTGTATGCTGTCGCGGATTGGGCGCGCTCAGCGACGCCCGAGTGCCGGTGGTCAGTCGATGCCGAGTTTCGCGCCGATGTCGGCGGCAAGCTGTTCTTCGCCATAGATCGCCGTCAGGTGGGCTCCGTCCAGTTCGGCAAGCGCCTCGGCGATGGTTTCGTCGACTGGTGAGAAAAAGCCGTTCTGCTTCGTTGCCAGGACGAAAATCTGTTCCCCATTCCGGTCGCGGACATCGCCGATATGATGAAGCTGGCGGCCGGTGTTCTGATCCTTGGAGATCACACGGCCGTTCATGGTGACGCGGATGGACGGGCTCGCCTCGGCCACGCTCGCCACGCTGCCGCCTACATGGATGATCAGGCCTTCGGCCTTGGGTTGTTGGCGCGGCTTCCTGGAAGCCGAATAGCCGCCACCGCTGATCTGGTCGGCAAGGCGAACGATGGTCGATCGGTTCTGCTCGATCAGTCTCTTGACCTGAACATCCTCGCGTCGCGGGCCATCCCGCTTGGAGATGATTTCGACCATGAATCCTCCCAGATTCGCTTGGCGCCGTGAGTTCGGCTCAGTTCTTCTTGGCGCGAACCCTACACCGTCCCTGCGAAGTTCGCCATTCACATCAGATAGCACTAAGATTTGAACCGATGGTAGCAACTGGCTGCTACACGGGATCGAGCGGACACCACTGAGGTCGCCTCTGGATACGCGTTTCATGCTTCGGCGAGACCCGTCGCTGGATCGAGGCCTGGCGGGTGCGTCGGACCCAGACAGCCACGCCGGCGCCGTTCGACACTCATTGCGGATGGCTCGGCTCTGAGGTAATTTAGACGCTGATCGGATGGGGAAAGTGCCTGCTGTCGCGACGGTTTTTTGTTTCTGTTCCTGTCTCGGCGGATTGTGAGCTCTTTAACAGCCTTGATACCGCAACCTGGGGGCTTGTGGTCATCAGGTAGCGACGGTTGAAACAGCCATGCTCCGACTTTGCGGATTCATCGCGGTCTTTCTCGTAGCGGCCCTTACGACCTTCGGTGCGTCGGCCGATCGACGGGTCGCCCTGGTGATCGGCAATTCTCAGTACCGCGACATCCCCGCTCTCAAGAATCCCGACAAGGATGCCGAGGACGTATCCAAGACGTTTCGGTTGGCCGGCTTCGAAGTCTTCGTCGCCAAGGATCTCACAAAGCTGCAGTTCGAGGAACAGTTCCGCAACTACCTTGCGGCGGCGGACGGCGCCGATCTGTCCGTCGTCTACTATTCAGGTCACGGCTTCCAGATCGGTGGCGAGAATTTCCTGATCCCCGTCGATGCCTCGCTGAAGAATGCAGCCGACATAGAGGTCCAGGCGGTCAAGCTGGACGATGTCCTGCAGCAATTGCGCGCGAAATCGAAGATCCAGGTGATCATCCTCGATGCCTGTCGCAACAATCCGTTTCCGCGCAAGGATTATTGGCTGAGGGACCAGCTGATCACGGCGGGCAACACCGGCCTTGCGCAGGTTAAAAGCTCGTTGAACACGCTGATTGCCTTTGCCACCGAGCCAGGGGCGGTCGCCTATGATGGGGCGGGGGACCTCAGCCCGTTTTCATCCGCATTCTCTCGTCGCGCGCTGGCGCCGAACCAGGAGATACGCACGGTCATGGCCGCGGTGCGCCGCGATGTGGTCGAGGCCACTGACGGCAAGCAGGTTCCATGGGAAAACTCCTCGCTCATCGACGAGGTTGTCCTGATGCGTCGCACCAGCCGGCCCTCGTTGCCGCCGGTTCTGGAGAAGGTCGTGCCGTCGGGTGTCGGGCCTGTTGCCCTGGACCTGCCGGAACCGGTCGACGTCGATGGCGGATCGATCACCGTCAGCATCGAAAGGCCGCCTGCGCTCGGACGCCTGCTGCTGGACGGCAAGGCTGTCGCGGTGGGCGAACAGATCCAGGGCAAGGACCTGCCGCGCCTGAAGCTGGATGTGCCCAAGGGGGCCGGCGCGACGGAAGAGGTGGACATGCTGGCCTACGCCACGCACGACAATTGGGGTGGCGGGGCTCAGGGCATCATGGTGTTTCGTGTCAAAAGCGGCCAGGGCGCCGAGGGCGAACAGATTGTGGCCTCGCTCGAGACCGAGCAGAAACAGCAGGTGCTGGAGCGAGGCATCCATATCACCGGCGCCGCCGAGGCGATCGAAAACCGGCAGATCAGCGTCCCGGTCGGTGTCGGCCCGGTTCCGCTGAAGCTGGACTTCCCGACAAATGATCCCGCGGTCAGCCTGAGACTCGCGAGCTATCCGGCAACGGGAACGCTGTCCTTGCCGGATCGTGCCCTGTCGCCAGAGTCGAGCCTGATGGCGGATGAGGTCGACAATTTGCGCTATGAACCCCAGATCGGCGCAGCCGAGCCGGTCGAGGTCGGCTTCGAAATCCGGGCCGACAGCAGTTCTTCCAAGCCGGCCACCATGAGGCTGTCGCCAAGCGTAGATCCTTGCGACCAGGCTGCAGGCGAGCCTCTCGATCTGCAAGGCGTTGTCCCCGGCCTGCTGCCCAATGAAATCGGCGCGGCGGCCGTGAAGGCCTGCGAGGCGGCGGTGAAGGCCTATCCCGATGTCGCCCGCTTCCGCTACGAACTGGGCCGAGCGCTGCTGGCCGCCGGCAAGGTCGATCAGGCGAAGAAAGCCATTCAGGAGGCGGCCGACAGGGGCCACGTCCGCGCCGTGTTCGAGCTCGGCTACCTCAACGCGACGGGAACGGGAATGCCCGTCGACCGCAAGCAGGCCAACGGCTTCTACGCGGCGGCATCCGGCAAGGGCGATCCCTACGGGATGACGTCATGGGGTCGTGCCCTTTTCAATGGTTACGGGGTCGAACGCGACACCGGCAAAGGCCTGGACCTGCTGCTCAAGGGGGCGGCGATGGGGCATACCTATGCCATGAACGATCTCGCCGCGATCTTCACGGAAGGCCGCAACGGCGTGCCCGCCGATCCGGCCCGCGCCGTTGCGTTTTTGAAGGCAGGTGTTGAACGGCAGGACATGTATTCGATGAACCTGCTCGGTCGCAATTACCTGACCGGTGTGGGCGTCGAGAAGGATCCCGGGCAGGCGCAAGGGCTATTCCAGAAGGCTATGGATCTAGGCCAGCCCTACGCTCCGGCCAGCCTAGCGCGCATGTACCGGGACGGCGTTGGTGTGGGGCAAAACCTCGACGAAGCGCAAAGACTGTTCGAGCTGGCCACGGCGCGCGGCGATCAGTCCGGCGCATATGATCGCGCAGCGCTCGAAATGCAGAAGGGCGCCAATGCCGACCAGACGATAGCGGTGCGCTATCTGGCCTTCACCGTCGCGCTTGATCTTCGCAAGGAATTGCCGGGCGCCCAGACAACGCTGACGAAATTCGCAGTGAAGACGAAAACGGTGGCGCTCAAGCAATTGCGCGGCGAACTCAAGTCGAAGATCCCGGCGAAGGGCTCGCTTGACGACCAACTGGTCGACGCGGCCAGAGCGGTCTGGGAGCAAGCCAATCCGCGTCGGGACTTGTTTTGATCAATGAGGAGGCAATCGTGGGCAGGGCAGTGAAGCAGGCATTGATCGCCACAGTTCTATCCGGCGCTCTGGTGGCAGTAACGGGCTGCATGTCCGTTGCGCCCAAGGTCGAACCGACGGTGACGACGACCAAGCACAGGCCGAAGCTCATTCGCACGACGACCACGCCAAGGATCACCAAACAGAAGAAGGTTATCGCCAAGAAGGTGGTCAAGCCGGTTGAGGAAACCACTGTTCCCCTGCCGGTTGTCCCTGCCACAAATGGAGGCGGTAGCGGAAGCGGTGGGAGCGGCGGAGGCAGCAGCGGCGGCGGCGGCTGGGGAGGTTGACCAAGCATCGAGAAGGTCGGCAGTAGCTACGGCTGCGTTCTGGTCGTAGCAGAGCGGGCTTTGCACTGTTTTCACAACGGCTTGGGCTCCCTCCGGTTGAGAGCAGAGCACCACCTCGGGACCACCGGCCGCAGCTGCTCGCCAACCAGTCGCAAGTGCTCTATGCTTCCGCCAGGTGTCGTATCGATACGGTGGTCCTGGGCAGGGGCGTTCCATGTTCGAAGTCGTCGCATTCTGGTGGATGGCAAGGCTGAAAGGCCCCGCCATACCGGGTCTTGGCCTGATCGTCGCGCTCTCCGGCTGGCTGCTGCTCGGATCGCAAGCCGCCAACGCAGCGCCGAACTGGACGCTTGATCCCGCAGCTTCGGTGATCACCTACCAGTCGGTGAAGAAGAACACGATCGTCGAGACAAACAAGATCAGGAACATCACCGGCACGCTCAGCTCGGCGGGTGATGCCAAGGTCACCTTCGACCTCAATTCGGTCGATACCGGCGTCGACCTGCGCAATGTCCGCATGCGCTTCCTGTTTTTCGAGACATTCAAATACCCGACGGCCGAGCTGACGGCCAAGGTCGATCCCGCCGCATTCGCCGATCTCGCGACAAAGCGCAGGGTGAAGTCGACGCTGCCTTTCCGTCTCAATCTGCATGGCGTCGACAAGGACCTCGAGGCCAGCATCGTTGTCACCATGATCAGCGACACCATGGTGTCGGTCGCTTCGGAGGCTCCGGTCGCTGTCCATGTGGAGGATTTCGGCTTGCTGCCGAACGTCGACAAACTCCAGCAGGCGGCCAACGTGACCAACATCGTGCCCACCGCGTCGGTGTCGTTCGACTTCGTCTTCACCGCCGACGGCAGCAAGCCGGCCACCACCCAGAGCGCCGCGGCGGGTGCGGCCGATGTGGGGCCTGTTGCCACCGACGCCGCCAAGGCGAACTTCAGCGATGAGGAATGCCTGAACAGGTTTGCCGTGCTCTCACGCACCGGCGCCATCTACTTCCGGCCGGCCAGCGCCCGGCTCGATGCGAAGAGCCGGCCGCTGCTTGAAGAGGTCGAAGGTGTCGTCGGCAAATGCCCAAGCCTGAAGGTCGAGGTCTCCGGCTATACCGATTCCGATGGATCGCCGGACGCAAACAAGCAGTTGTCGGAGCGGCGGGCCCAGGCGGTTGCCGACGCCATTGTTGCCGCGGGCATTCCTCGCGCGCAGATCACAGCGACCGGCTACGGCGAGGAGCGGCCGGTTGCCGCCAACGATACGCCCAAGAACAAGGCGCTCAATCGGCGGATCGAGTTTTCCGCCACCAAGCTCTGAGGTTCCGGTGGGGTGCGATCTGATTGCCCGTTGCGGTGGCCTCTTTCGCGCCGCTGGGTTTGCGGCGCTCGCCTTGCTTTTGACGTTGACGGTCGCCAGTGCCGAGCGCCGCGTAGCACTTGTCCTCGGCAACTCCCAGTACCAGCACGCGGCGCCGCTGGCCAATCCGGTGCGCGACGCCCAGGCCATGGCGGAGCGCTTGAAGAAGCTCGACTTCGAGGTGGTTTCCGGCTTCGATCTGACCAAGCCGCAGACGCAAGCAACGATCGCCCAGTTCGCAAAACAGGTGCGCGGTGCCGACATCGCGCTGTTTTTCTACGCCGGCCACGGCTTGCAGGTTGCGGGCAAGAACTACCTGCTTCCAGTCGACGCCGCGCTGGAGGACGAAACCTCCCTCGACTTCGAGGCCGTGCCGGTTGATTTCGTTCTACGCCAGATGTCGCGAGAGACCAGTATAAGGCTGGTGTTTCTCGACGCTTGCCGTGACAATCCCCTCGCCGAGGTGCTGGCCAAGACCGCAGGCGTCAACGGCGCAAGCAGCGGCCTTGCCGAGATTCCGATAGAGAATGGTGGCGCCGGCACGCTCGTCGCTTTCGCCGCCAGCCCCAATCAACTCGCCTATGACGGGTCGGGCGAACATTCGCCTTTTACCTCGGCGCTCCTCCAGCATATCGGTGAATCCAACGTCTCCATCACCGAGGCCATGAACAGGGTCACCATCGACGTCTTCAAGGCAACCGCCGGCAAGCAGCGCCCCTGGATCAACGTTTCGCTGACCACGGAGGTCGTTCTGCACAAGGTCGATCTCAATGCGCCATTGATCGTGGGCGAGGCGAGCGCACCTCAGACTGAAGGCGGCTCCGAAGCGCGCAACACCGGCGCTGCAAGCGCATCGGGCCAAAGTGCCGATCAGCTTGCGCTCGATGCGCTGCGTCAGAAGATCCCCAGGCTGGCTTCGGACGATCCGATCTTTTTCGACCATCCGATCTATTTCGGTGATCCGGCAATCGACGGCAAGAGCATCGCCCAGCTGATCAAGGGCAAGCCCCTGTTCAGTCCGGTGGAGGGATTGGACAAATCGGTATGGGAGGGCAAGCACTGCGACGGCTGCCATGAATGGGACGAGGCACGGCTGTGCGAACAGGCGAAAAATTTCGCCACAAACGATGTCTCCGTTTTGCGCCTGCAACATCCGCTGGGAACCCGCTTCAAGGTGGCGCTTGCCAAATGGGCTCAAGGTGGCTGCAAGTAAGGCAACCTCCATCCAGTCTCTGTCGGGATGGAAGCTCTAATATGCATCCGCCGATTGGGGCAGCGCCTCGATCTCGGCCATCTGGATGCCCATTTCGACAAACGCGGAAAGAACGGCAAAGCGGTCCGCGAGTGCGACACGCGCCAGCCCGGCCAGGATCCCGGCATTGACTGCATGGGCGGCAGGAAACGGCTGCAAGGCCGATGCTGCTTCTGCGCCGACAACGCCTCCGCCAGCAACGGAACCATTGTCAGGCCATCCCGCCGCCAGGGCAATCCAGGCGCCCGGCGTCGTCGGCGGCGTCGCCTGCGCCTGGCTCACCGCGGCGCGATGGTGGGGGCTGTCCGGATCACCGATCCAGTCGCGAACACAGGCGAGCAACTCGTGATCGGTTCCATCGAGCAGCTCGCTCAGATGGCTCAGGCATTCATGCGCCCACCAGACCGCGGCCCGATCGGAAAGCAGGTAGGCACAGAACGTGATCGCCTCCTCGGGAACGCGCCCGGCGAGGAGGTCGCGGCAAAACTCGATCGACTGCTGTTCGGTTGGAAGGGTTCTCATGTCCCGGGCAATAGCGGGACAAACCATGAAGAGATCCCGTGCCGTTTTGAATCGAAGCCCGTTGGCCATGACCGCCACGCTTTCATCGAGGAGCCTTGGCCACTCAAGCCCCAGGCGCGGCGCGGGTCAAGCCTCAACCGGTGACGCTGCAACAACTGCCGGCACCACCGTATCCCTGGCGTTTATCGACAGACAATTGGCCCGGAGTTTGGTATGATCACCACCATCGAAATCGGATGCTCAAGCAGGAGTAACCGCTATGCAGTGGGGCAGTTCAGCCTTTGTGTTGGCGGTCGTGTTTTTCTCGACCCACGCTTCCGCCGACCCTGTGCAGAAATCAGAAGACATCGTGAAGTTTTTTGCCGGAGCGGCCGACCTCGGCAAGTCGCGAGGAATTTGTGTCGGCACCGAGGAGGAGTGCAAAAGCAAGAGCAAGGCGAAAGACGCGCCGGGAGAAAAATCCAGCCTCGATATGTTGATCAATTTCGGGTTGGATTCGGCCGAGCTCGACACCACTGCGCGCGCTGAACTCGGCGAGTTCGCCAAGGCGCTGAAGGACAACCGGCTGAGCACGTTCAACTTCGTCGTCGAAGGGTTCACCGACGCCACCGGCACCGTGCACTACAACGAAGGCCTGTCGCAACGGCGAGCGCAATCGGTGGCTGCCTTCCTGACGGCCAGCGGTGTCGAGGCTGCCCGCATCAATGCAATCGGCATGGGCGAAAAAAACCCGCGCAGCCCCAACCCGTACGATCCCGTCAACCGCCGCGTCGAAATGCGGATAAAGACGCAATAGCGCGCTGCTGCACGCCACTGCTCCAGGAACGCCGGCAGTCAGTTCTTGAGCACGCCGCCCACGGCCACACCGGCGCCGAAGATCAGTGCTTTGGCGAGGAAGTCGTTGTTGTATCGGCGTGGCGGAAGATCATCCTGCCGCACCATGATCTCGCGGTTGCGCCACTTCTGAACGGCCTCATGTTGTTTGCGGGGTTTCCGTGCCACCGGTCTCTGCATGCGGACCTTCTGTACCACCTGCTTTTTCGGCTGTGTCGCACTGGCCTGATCGGCAGCATGTCTGGCACGTACGGCCTCCATCATCGGATCTGTCTGGATCACGAGGAACGCCAGTTGCTGGCGCGTTAGATAGCTGGTCTGCGGCAGGCCGTTCTTCACTTGCCAGATGCCGATCGCCTGGCGGGTCTGTGGGCCTAAGTTTCCGTCGACGTGGCCAAGCTCGTTGCCCAACGCTTCGATGCGCAATTGCAGGTCGATGCGACCCTGACGGTCGAGGCCGATGGCACTTTCCGTCAACTCGGTGCCCGGTGTTTGCTTCACCTCGTCCGGGACGCCGACCGAGGTGCGCACGGCGGAGCCGGAACTGGCGTTCGCCTGGTCCGTATCGAGTGCCACGACCTGCCGGTTTTGAGCTTTCGGGTCGTTCAATTCGTCGACGTTCAGCCGCGCCACCGTGGCGAAGCGACCGTTCGGAAACTGGTCGAGATAGGCTTGGTAGAACGGAACAGAATTGTGCTTCGAAGCCTCGTCCCAAAGACGTTGCTCGACTTCCCACGAAGGTGGATCACTGGCAACGGGGGCAGGAGAGGATGTCGCTGCGGTGCTCGATGCGTCGGCCAGGGGATTTGCAGCAGGCGCCACTGCCGCAGCTGGTTTTCCCAGGAAAACCTCGCGTCCCAGCGATGCGTTGTGCCAGGGCCTCTGGCGACCTTGCGTGGTTTCGGTCACTTCGCCGCGCACGCGCGTCAGTGCGCTCTGGATTTCGACGCCGGGTTCGGTCAGGTACCTGGCCAGCGCTGTTGAGTAGGGACTGTCGACCCCGCTGCCGTCGAAGGCGATGGCGCCGGGATCCGTTGCATAGGCAATCAGGAGGCCGCCGGTGCCGACGCCGTCCGATATTGCTTCGACCGGCGCCAGACCTGTGCCCAGCGAGGTCGAGCGGCTTTTCGGCAGCGAGGCCGCCAGTGTCCTTGCCAGCGGATTGTCGCGGCAGGCATCGAGGATGATGACGCCAATCGCCGGGTCGGGCGGCAGCGCAGCCATGAAGTCGTCGATCTGAATGGTGCGGGTCTTGAGATAGGCCGGCGACGTCAATTCGGCGTCGACCGGTATCAGGTAGTTCTTGCCGTCGACCTGCATGCCGTGACCGGCATAGAAAATGACCGCGACGTCCGCGTCGTAGGCTTGCTCGGTAAACCGGCTGATGAGGCTGTGCATGCCTGCATTGTCCTGGTCGACCCCTTCGATCACCTCGAAGCCGGCATTGCGCAGCGTCGATGCGATGAGGTGGGCATCGTTGGCGGGGTTGGGCAAGGTAACCGCATGGACATAGTTGCTGTTGCCGATCACCAGCGCGACACGCTTGGCGTCAGGCGTGGCAGCCTGGGCGCCGAGACCGGCAAGGAAAACCAGGATAATCCCGCTCAGAAAGACTGTGAACGCTTTCATGGACCAGCCCTCTACCCATCAGGGTGCACTGTTGATGTCTGCGCATGCTCAATTTCGTCAGCGACTGGGTCGCTTGTGCCAAATGATGGCTCTCGAGCGTATGTGGTCTCGACCACGGTTTTGGTTCACAAAGGGCCTGAAAAAGGTGGCTATCGTGGCGCCAATAGTCTGAGCGACCAATGCCGTGACAGGCAGGTTCAAAGCGTATTCTGAATCGAGCTTATGACGGCCGTGACGGCTTGTTTGTATTTTTCGAACTCCGGCGATGTCTGGCGGATTTCCGTTGTGCTGGTTGTCTGCTGGCTGGCGTCAGTGGCGACGCGAGCAACCTTCTGGCCCATTTTCCTTTCTGCCCAATCCACGACGTAGGCGGCGGTCTTGCCCGTGAGAAAGGGGTTGGCTTGAATGACGGCGGACCCGAGCACGGCGCTCAATTGCGCCGAGCCCGACGCCGACAGCACCTGATGCGCGCCTTCCATGCCCAGGAAATGGCAGAGATAGAGCCGGCCGGCTGTGATTTGATGGCCGCGTGCGCGAAGATAGGCTTCGCCTTCCCGCGCCAGATTTCGCACCATCTCGCGCGAGATCGTGGCGTCGTAGCGCAGAGCGAGCAGGTCGGCGGTTGAGAGTGTTCGTGCAAGCTCTGGGCGGTAGGTATTCATCATCCGGATCCAGGTCTTTGTGATGAACTGGCCGGCGCCTGTCGCTGAAGAATTCGGGTTCTTGGCGCGGGCGCTGCCACCACTTTCGACATGAACGATGCGCTCGGTCAGCGTTTCGACAGCGACATCGCCGGAATTGCCAGAATTGCCAGTATCATAGGCGGCGACCGTGGTGACCGTCCCCAGCGGATCGATCGCCTCGCCATTCTGATAGAGTTCGAAATGCAGATGCGGTCCGGTCGACAGGCCGGTGGTGCCGATATAGCCAATGATGTCACCGGCCTTCACCTTGGTGCCGACACCGCTTGCGATTGCGAATTTCTGCATATGCGCGTAGCGCGTCTCGCGTCCGTTGGGATGCGTAATCTTCACCAAATTGCCGTAACCGCCGCCGTCGCCCTGGAAGGTGATCTCGCCGTCGAAGGCGGCTGCGATCGGCGTACCCACGGGGGCCGCCCAATCGACGCCCTTGTGGATGCGAACCACGCCCAGAATTGGGTGCTTGCGTGGGCCGAAGGTGGACGTCATGACCCCGTTGACCGGCGTGACCATGCCATTGGTGACCGTCAGCGAGCGAACCTGATCGTCGCCGGTAACGCATGCAAACTGACCGTCACTTTGCTGGAAGACGAAGCATTCGAGGCTCTTTTCAGTACCCTGCACACCGACATACAGCACGCGTCCGTCGGTCTCGCTCTTGCCGCGCGGCGTTTGCGAATAGATCAGGACAAGGCGCTGGTCCTCGCTGGCGAAGGCG
Source organism: Mesorhizobium loti (assembly GCA_014189435.1). Lineage (NCBI taxonomy): Bacteria > Pseudomonadati > Pseudomonadota > Alphaproteobacteria > Hyphomicrobiales > Phyllobacteriaceae > Mesorhizobium > Mesorhizobium loti. The sequence continues at coordinate 4,340,501 of CP050293.1, read as the reverse complement.
TCCAGATCCTGTCCTCTCGACAGGTACATGATCGCTTCGCCGATCACCCCGGTCGGAACTTTGTTGCGCGCCGCCGTCGAATAGATTGCGTCGAGCAGCCGATACTGCCGCTTGTGCGTGCCTTCCTCCGGTGCGCCCGAATAGTTGAACAGATCTTCGCGGACCCAGGGATCGACACCCGACACGAAGGCGCCCGCGGCGTTGCGCGTCAGCGTGCCGACAAAGACGTTCTTGGCGTAAATCGACACCTGCATGAGCGACATTGTCGTGGTCTCACGCGTCGGCCTGAAACCACGCATGGCGACGACATAACCGGGTTCCAGGCCTTCCCGGTTGAAAAGCGCCTTCAGGGCTTCGCCCGCCAGCTTGGCGTCCTCGGCGGAGAAATGCGCGTCGAGCGCAACACTGTCCAAACTGCGGTCGTTGAGGATTTTCACGAACGTGTCTTCGGTCGCCTCGAACCGCCGATACTCGTTCGTGACGGTTGCGACACTCGTGTTGTTTTCGATCTGCGTCTTCTGGAATGCAGGCAGGGCTGCCTCGCCGGCATCGATTGTTTCACCCCAGCCGGCTTCGGGATCGTCGGTGCCCATCGGCTGTCCCGCGGCCGCCGGAGCCTCGTTGGAGGCAGGCGAGGGCTGAAGATCGTTCTGCAGGTCCCCCGCCGGTGGCTGAAGATCGTCCTGCAGATCGTTGGACGGCGGCGGAGCGGTCTGCCGTTGCGCCTGGAAGAATGCGAAGTCTTCCTGTGTCGACGGTATCGTCGTCATGAATTTTTCGCTGGCGCTGAGCATCACATCCGACAGGATTTCGATCTGCGGAGAAACGCCGGCCTGATCGAGATCCGCCGGCCTCGCGATCGCATGGCCTTTCGAGGTGGTGTCGGCGTCAGGTGCAAGGGTGATCCACATCGGATCGCCGGCAAGGTCGATGATGGCAGGCACATAGACCGATGCATCGGCCGGCACGTCGTCCACCCCTTCGACCGCGTGGAGTTCTTCGTCTTCGTCGCCGAACGACCAATAGTCCGCGGTGAGGTAGAAGCCCACGGCGATCGACACCACGACAATCGCGGCAAGACCGGCAAGCAGCCGGCGCCAGAGCTTGCGTCTGCGAAGCGCAAGGCGCGCCTGCTTCTTCTGCTTGAAGCTCGTGTCGATGCTGTGCGTCACGGGCTGCTTCCGGTCAGGAAGAACGTCCACCGCACCTGTTCAAGCGTATCGACTTCGAGAAATTGCGCCGCGATATGGCCGCGCTGCCAGCATTCGTCGATGCCACGGATCGAGAAACGCCGCCGCTCGATACACATTTCGGTCGATCCGGTGAGGATCGCATGGCCAAACACGTCCGTGGCATAGATGTAGATGTAGCGGTTCGTCAGTTCCTCGCGGATGACGTTCACGCATTGATTTGCGCCGATGGTCCACCAGCCGTCGGTCTGGTCCGCATTGTCGATCTTCTGGCCGACTGCGAGATTGACGACGTCGAGTGTCTGGTTGCAGACCGTGAATTCGGCTCGCGCTTCGCCCGAGGACAGCACGGCCAGCAACGCGGCGCCCGAGATGACCGCAAGCTTCATGCGGGCCGTCAGGGCAAGCAGGGCTCGAACCGGATCACGCCGCTTTATGGGCAGGTCGGCAGACGGGTGGGGCAAACACGAGCAGCGTTCCATCGGGCGCCCATGCTATCCGCCGAGCCGGAAATACTTGGCAGTGGCTGAGAACTGAGATCCGTCGGTCTCGATTTCCTCGAGAATCTTGGGCAGCAGCACCGAGGCTGGCGTCGGCGCGGAGAACGCAGCCGCTTGAATATCCTGGGGTCCCGTGATCACCAATATGATTTGAGGCACAGCCTTTCCGGCAGCCTTGTCGGCGGCGCCGAGGCCAATCGGGATGCTGAAGGTAGCCTTGTCCGATTGCGCGACGATGCGGTCGTCGAGATTGAACACCATGCCTTTGTGATCGATCAGCAGCACGCTGGAAATGAGCCCGCCACGCGTCACCAGCGTGCCGCTGATCGGCGTGCCGTTCGGTACCGATGTCCGGTCGAGAACAAGCTGCGGCTTGTCGGCGCCAGTCTGCCCCAGAAAGCGCAGAAAATTGGTGACTTCGCATTGGCTCGGCTCAATAAGACGGACGCTGATGTCAGGCTCGACATGGAATTTTGCCTGGAAATCGCCAAGCATCCGTTCGAATGGCTGGACCGCCGTTCCAAAGCCTTCGATCGCGGCGGCCGTGTCGGTTGACGAATTCATGGTCGCATAGAAACAGTCGCCGCCGCCGAAGTCGCGAACCCAGGAGACGCGCTGCGCGATGTCGTCGACGGCCGGGGGAACCGCTGGTTTGGGCACGTTCAACGCGACGACAGGTTGGTCCGGCTGCTTGGTTGCGGGTGACACCGCCTGTTGGCTCTCGGCGTTCGCGACATCCGTCTGGCTTGCAGTGGGTTTGGGCGCCGGGGCGGACGCCTTCGGCGCGACCGGCTGGCCGATCTGCTGTTCCGGCTTTGGGCTCTCCACGACCGCTGGCTGGGCCGGCGATGTCTTTTCGGACGGCTGCTGCGCGTCTGTTGCCGATGATTTCGGAGGTTCCTCGGCTTGCGTGGGGACGGTGGGCTTCGCCGGCTCCGGCGTTTGCACGGCCTTGGCATCTGCCTGGCTTCCAGCCGGCGGCAGGCTAGCTTCTGTTTGCGGTTGCGCTTCCGGCGGCTTCGCGGGTTCCTCGGTCTGCGAAGGGAGTTCGGCCGGCTTGGCCGGCTGCGGCTTTTGAGCCGCAGCCGCATCCGGCTGGTTCTCAGCCGGCGGTATGCTGGCCTCCGGCTGCGCAGGCGGAACTGGCTTTGCTGGCTCAGGAGCGTTCGCGACTTTGTCCGTGGAGGTCGGCTTTGGCGTTTCCGGTGCAGGCTTTGATGGTTCGGGTGCGGAAAGCGATGTCTTGCCGGCAGTCGGCGTCGCCGGCGTCATGAAGCCGCTCACATACAGGCCCGCGCTTGAGGCAACCGCCAATGTCGCCAAGGCAGCGATCGCGATGGTTCGGGTCCTTGTGGGTTTCTTGGGCATCTCCGCCATGACCGCGCGTGGCGGGCCGGCGACCGGCGAAGGCTGTGGTTCGGACAAATGCGCGGGCCGGACATGCGGGACGAAGCGCTGCTCGCCCGGGCCCGTTGCAGTCGGCGCGTTGTGTCCCGCGACATTGGATGGCTGGGGCTGGCCCTTGGGATCAGGAGCAAGGGTTTGCCCCGCTGGTGGCAAAGCCGGCCGGTTGCGGGGTGTGATGGACGTCGGCGGCGTTGTTCCTTCGTCTTCGCCACGCGTCAGCCTGGCGATATCAGCCATGCTGACCGGCCGGTCTCGCGGATCCGGTTGCAGCATGGCTTCAACAATGTCACGAAAATCGTCGTCGATGTCGGAGAGATCAGGCACGGCGCGGCGCTTTTCGATGATCTCGAACTGCGATCCGCTCATGTCGATCGGTTTCCCGCGCAGAGCGGCAGCCAGCACCAGCCCAAGGCTGTAGATGTCGGACTGCTCACTGACGTCGCCGCTGTAAAGCCCGAGCTGCTCTGGCGAAACGTAGTTGTACTTCCCCGCGAACTTCCCGCCGATCAGCGTCTCCCCGCCTACGGTCGCTGATCGCGCGATACCGAAATCGATAATCTTCGCGCGGTCGACCCGGCCCCCTGGCAGGATGATGTTGTCCGGCGACAGGTCGCGATGGATTGCTCCCGCTTGATGCACGGCGCTCAGGCCGGATGCGAGGCGATGGCAGAGCTTGCGCACCTCTTCCGTCGGCATCGGGCCACGTCGCATGATGTCGTACAGCGACTCGCCGTCGACGAATTCCATGGCAAGGTAGGGACGGCCGATCCCGGGATCGATGGTGAAGACGTGGTACCGCACGACTGCATCATGCGACAAATGGTTGAGGATCGAGGCCTCCTTGCGGAACAAGGACAGGATCGTCTGGTCGCGGGCAAATTCGGGCAGGACGATCTTGATAGCGACGTGGTCTCCGGTCTGGATGTTGTGGCCGCGGTAGACCTCGCCCATGCCGCCGAACGCGATCCGCTCGTCAAGTTCATAGATGCCGCTGAGCTGCGTGCCTACGGCGGTATTGGCCACCTGCGGCGATATTCGCGTCTTGTCGTCGGCGCTCATCGGCCTTCGCCCTCCGCTCCGGACCAATCAGGGTGGAGCGATTGTCCGTTGCGCCCTTTTTTGATCTTCACCAGCACGATGGTGACATTGTCCGTTCCGCCCCGCGTCAGCACCGTCTCCAGCAGATTTTCGCACGCCGCCTGAGGCGTCGCCGACACGACGGCGGCCTCGATCTCCGCGTCGGTGACATGCGCCGTCAGCCCGTCGGTGCTCAACACAAAAATGTCCCCCGGCATCAGTTCGCCTTGCTGGAAATCGATGACGAATTCGTCGCTGACGCCGACCGCATGCGTGATGACATTGCGGCGTGGCCAGGTGAGCGCTTCGGCTGCACTGATCATGCCTCGATCGAGGAGTTCCTGCACTTCGGTGTGGTCTTTCGAAATCTGCGAGATCGAGGCGTTGCGGATCAGATAGATCCGGCTGTCGCCCGCCCACAGGCAGGCAAACCGTCCGTCCATCGCCAACAGGGCGGCGACCGTGGAACCGATTGTTATGCCGCGAGATTCCGATATGCCGCGGATCTCTGCATTGGCCCGGCTCAGCCTGTCCTCGAAGCGCGCCCGCAAATCCGGCGCGGAGCTTGCGATGCCGATCGTGGCCAGATGGTCGACAATGCTGGCCGATGCGACCTCTCCGGCCTCATGCCCGCCCATTCCGTCGGCCACCGCCCAAAGGCCGGTTCGTGGCTCGAGCAGATAGCTGTCTTCATTGTGCTCGCGCACACAGCCCTTGTGGCTCACGCCGAAACTTTCAAAGGGAAGGGCGACATCGTTCAATTTGCCACCAAGCGCTTCTCAAGCGCCCTCCACGGCGCACCGCCAGGCGCCCGCTCGAGCCACTTTGCCACAGGCTCGAACATTAGAGTATCGAAATTAAGGTCTGGATGCCTGAGGCTTATGCAGGGTGTCACCGTATTGAAAAGCGCGAAGCCCATCTCAAAACGCCTTCGGACAGCTGAAGCCCGAAAGTGCGGGAAGCAAGAAGGGGTTGGGGCCGGAACCAGTCTGGATCGTATAGGTGACGTCGCGGCCGCCGATCACGAAGCGCGCTTCGACATTGCTGTCGCTGCCGGTGACGGTCGCCTTGTCCAGCAGCCGCTTCAGCGCCCACGGCCCCTCGAACTTGATGGCGGATTCGCGGCCCGGCATTTCCGGCGTCAGGCTCAGGCTGGCGGACCCGGAGGCCGTGCCGTTCGGCCAGGTCACGGTGCTTGGTGTGTTGCCCGCCTGGTTGCTCTGGACGGTCTGGCCGTCGACATCGAGCACCGCCGCATCGGCATCGCCATGCAGAGAGAACGGCGTGAAGGTCACGCTGACCGAGGGCACCGAGCCGCCCTGGGGAAAAAAGGCACTGCGGATTTCGGCCGCCAGCTGGAAGTTTTTCAGCGTCGACTTCGACAGGTCTCGCCCGAAGCGCGCATCCTGTTTCCAGCTCCAGTCCTGACCGGTCATGTCGATCAGCGATGCGAGGTTCTGTGCGAAGAACCGGTCCATCAGCCCACCCGGAGCGAACAGTTTGGCGAAATCCGCCATCGCAATGTCCTCGGTGCCGTTGCCGGAGAAAGGATAACGGCCATTGACCGCCGTCTCGCAGGGCTGTGTGACCGTCTGGTCGAGCATCTGGTTCAAATTCGCCACCGAGGTCTCGGTGACGTTGCCTTCAAACTCGTCCGCCGTCGCATTGACCATCCGGCCGAGTTGCTTGGGCAGTCGCGAGACATTGGCGCGAAGGGTGGCGATCTGGAGCTGCAGGTTTGCGTTGACGCGTTCAGTCTGGGAGGGAACGTCGGTCGCCAGTTGCAGGCTCTGGTAGATATCGCGGAAATTCTGGGTCAAAGCATCGATCGGGCGGTGTCCGGCAGGACCGCTCACCAGGGCCTGGAACGACCTGAATTGTGCTTCGATATTGGCGCCTGGATTCTGGTTTTCCGCGTTTGCGGATCCTGTGCCGGCACGGCTTTGCGATTTTCCGGTGGCGATTTGAATGCCGATGCGAGCCAGACCCTTGGCCATGTTCGCGGCGTCCTGTGGCTGGCCTTGAACCGTGCCGCCTTCAACCCCGGTGCCGGTGCCTTTGCCGGAAGCAGCGTCCCGCGTCAGAGCTGTTTCGTCGGCGATCGCCGTAAACAGCTGTTCGATCGGCGAGGTTGGCGAGGCGACGGCGGAAAGCGCGATATAGTGCGGCTTGTCCTTCAGCATCGCTTTGAACTTCAAGCTGTCGAGAACGCTGTTCCAGGCCGTTGCGAACTCCTTCCCATAGCGATCGAGAAGTTCGGGGCCGAGCCTGGGCAACTCCTGGTCGATGCCGCCTTGCTCACCGCCGCCACCGAGGACCCACTGGTCGTCGACGAGCGTCTGGGCAATGCGGGAGAGTTGCCCGAGATAGAAGGTGTTGAAGCCGGCATGGGTATAGAGGCCGGGAACACGAAGGCCCGACAGATCGCCGCCATCGACACGCTCGAACAGCAGCTGCGCCTCCGGCCCGCCTTTCAGGGAAACAGAAAAATCATCCAGCGCTGCCGCGTACACCGCGGATTTGACCAATGCCGAGGCACGGTCGGCAAGGCTCATGCGCCCGAGCGAGCGTTGAGCGGCTTCGACGAGCGGCTGGTTGAGTTGGAAAACCGGATCATAGGCATCATCCAATGCGAGCATGGCGCGCAGGTGCTTTTCGAGCTGCTCGCGTCCTTCGCGGTTGTTTTCGCCTGGATACCGGTTCTGTTCCCAGTCCTGCTTCATCCAGGAAACGATCAACGCGTCGTCGACCTTCGGCGCCTTGCCGCCAAGCATCAGGTAGATCTTCAACGGCTCGTAGAGCGCGGCGGGATCAGCCATCCTGGCCTGGATCGTCCGCTCTGCCTGGATCAGCAGGCGCGATCGGAACATTCGTTCCAGCGCTTGCCGGTAAGCGGTCTTGGATGCCGAAAGAAGTCTCTCCCTCTGGCTGAGGCCGAACGTCTCCTCGATGGGTGCCGATACGTCACCGGTCTCGTATCCAGCCGGCAGATCGCGCAGCTGGTCGAGCGGGCCAATGACGTTTTCGAGGTCTACATCGGTGACCTCGGTGCTTTTGAGCAGCGCGTCCGCCGTCTGGCGATACTGGCTCATGGCCTGCGTGGTGGAGGCGATCAGCGACCTGTTGGTTGTGAAGCTCAGGGCCAGGGTTCCGAGGACCGCCGCCGCGATCAACGCGATGGCGCCAAGGCCGGCGAATCTGGCGATCGCCGCACGTCTTACGGCTGATTTGTCATACGAAACCCATCCGGATTCGGCAAAAATGACGCCCGTCAGCAGGTCGTGCAAAAAGAAGCTTTTACCGGTTCCGGAAAGATGCGCGCGGGGGTTGCTGCCGAAATTGCGGCCGATCGCGCCCAACACCTGATCGATTGGCGTTCCCTCTTGCGTGCCTGAAGAGAAATAGAGTCCGCGCAGGCTGACATTCACCTGGCTGCGGGTCGGATCGAACAGGCTGGCGATGAAATCCGTAATTCGCTCCTTCAGCGCGCCAAACTGCGCCGGAAAGCCAAAGACGGATATGCGCGCGACCGGATCAGTCTCTTCCTGAAGGCGGTCGGGCATCTCCTCTGCCAGGCGTCTTGCCAGTGCATCGAATTCGGCCGGGGCCTCGGCGGCCATATTCCTGTTGCGGTCCGTGGTCTGGAATGTCGCGCCCCAGACCTTGCGCCGGCGTGGCTCGTCGAAGCCGCCGAAGTAATCCATGAACCCGGAAACCAGGTCGGCCTTGGTGAACAGCAGGTAGACCGGAAACTGGATTTTCAGCGTCTCGTGGATTTCCCGCAGACGACTGCGTATCTCAACGACATGAGCGGCAAGCTGCCGATCGTCGAGGCTGACGAGATCGGCAAGGCTGATGGCCAGGATGACGCCGTTTATCGGTTGCCGTGCGCGGGCTCTCTTGAGCAGCGACAAGAAGGCGAGCCAGCTCGTCTTGTCGCTCTCGGCATTGGAATCCTGCGTCGTGTAGCGTCCGGCGGTGTCGATCAGGACGGCCTGGTCGGTAAACCACCAGTCGCAGGAGCGTGTTCCGCCGACGCCCGCAACTGGCTGGGCATCACCCGAACCGGCCAGCGGAAAATTCAGACCCGAATTGACCAGCGCCGTTGTCTTGCCGGCGCCGGGCGGGCCGATGACGACGTACCAGGGGATCTCATAGAGGAAGTTGCGCTTGCCGCTCGACCGCTTAAGCGCCGCCACGGCCTCATTCATGCGGGCTTCGAGCACCCGCGAGTCGTCATCGCGGTCGTCATTGTATGCGACCACGGTTTCTAGCTCTTTCTGCGCTTTTCTCGCTTGCCAGAAACGCAGGCCGTAGAAAAGCGCGAGCGCTGCCACGATCACACCAATGATAGTGGCGCGCAGCCAGGCAGGTCCGAGAGGACGGGTATCGGCGAAGCGGATCAAGGGTCCGGCAAACCACACTGCCGCCGAAAAACCGGCCAGCGCGATCATGCTGAATATCCGCAGCAGCCAACGCGTCATCGGCGCTTCCAACCGGCCGTGCTCACAATGTTTCCTCCTTGGCGATCATCACATCGACACGGCGGTTCCTGCTGCGGCCTTCCGGCGTCGCATTGTCGGCGATGGGCTCGTCCTCGCCCTTGCCATCCACCGTTAGCCGCGAAGGATCGCTGAACTTCGGTGCCATCATTGTTTCGACAGCCTTCGCCCTGGCGACGGAAAGATCGAAGTTGGACTTGAACGGGCTCGATTTTCGCGGCTTCACATTGTCCGTATGACCGACGATCCTGATTGGTCCGCGCTCGGGTTCCAGGGCGGCTGCGATATCGGCGGCAATGGGCTGGAACTCCGGCTTCGCCTCGGCCCTGCCGGACTGGAACAGCAGGAGATTGTTGATTTCGACCACGATGAAATCGCCCTTCGTGCCGATGGTCAGTCCGCCGCCTTCGACTTCCTTGGCCAGTGCCGAGCGGATGCGATCGATCTGCGTGGTCGTGGCGGCGGGTGGGACGACTTTCGCCGGCCCCGCCAACGGCGCCACGCTGGCCCGTTCGATGGCGATCGGCGTCGATGGGGTGAGCGCCAGCAATTCATCGGCGGCAGCGTCGCCTTCGTTGGTGATGAAGACCCGCAGTGCGAAGAATGCAGCAGTCAGCAGCGCTGACGCAGCTGCCGCGACGACCCAGAGCGGCAGGCGTGTCGACGACTGCGTCATGGTCGACGCCAGGCCCTGCCAGCGGGGCGAGATGTCCACGTCCGCGCGTGCCCTGAAAAAGCGAAGCGTTTCGTAGACGTCGCGCCGAACGCGTTCGAGATTGCTGTCTTCGCGCGTCAGGCCCCGGTACTGGCCCTCGAACCCCAGCGACAGGCAGACATGCATCAGTTCGAGCAGATCGTAATGTGCCTCGGGACTGGCCAGGACCTTGTTCAGCGCTTCGAAGAAGCCTGTGCCGCTAGGCTCGACGTGAAAGAACTGCGACAGCATGCTGTGCTGCGCCCAAGCGTCTTTCCGTGGCCAAGGCAGGTTGTCGATGAGATCGTCGGCGGTTTCGCAGAGGACAAATTTCGCAATCCGCGCATCCTCTTCGGCAACACCTGATTTCTCGACTGTCCTCTCGAACCTATCGATCGCCTCGGAGACATGTTCGGCCAACGGCTCGGCTTGTTTCTCGACGGGGATAAGCCTGAGTTGGCCCAACAGCATCAGCAACGGTGCGGCCGCGGCAAGGATCGGGTTTGCCGCGGAATATCTGACACTGTCCGTGGCATTGAGCAGGGTCTCCTGCCGCAGGGCTGACGTCGGCGCCGCCGCGGAAGCGCCGCCGCTCGCCACGGCGGCAGGAGCTCCCTGATAAATCACGGTCCCAGATGTCCAGCCCGGCGGGGTATGCCGGCCGACGCCGGGATCGAACACGGTCGAATCCTTGATCTGCGAGGCCTGCCCGCCATCCGCGATGGGCTCCTGAGGGACAGGCGCCGGTTTTCGCTCACGCCGTGGAGGGGCGCGAATGACGGTCTTGCCCGCCGGGCCGAAGGGATCGTCTTTCGAACTCATCGCCGATCATCCGCAGATGCCCGGCGCCTGCATTCTTGCCCGACAGGCGCAAAGCGGCTCTTGGTCAGGTAAAGCAAAGACGAGCCCTGCCGACCCTGGCAGTGTCCGCAGGAAGGTCGGCTACTACTTACTATCCCGCCGAAAGATGACATTTGCCGCAGACCCCCAGGTCGATCAGCCTTACCCGCTTAGCGAATTGTCGTGTGCGATCGTAATCTCACAAACTCTCGATTGAAACCGGATGCCGCGCACCGAAAAGGTTTTCTTCGCCGACTTCAGTCTCGCATCGTCTTTTGATGGACCTATTTCTGCTTATCGGCCTTGGCATAGGCTTCGCTGAAATAGGCCAGGAATATGTCCAGCATGCCGTTCTCGTGGGCTTCCTCCATGGTTCGCCATGTCGCGACAAAAGCGTCCCAGGCCAGGCCTTTCTTCGACGAGAACGATGTAGGGGGAGTTTCCTTCCGATCGCCTCGGGCGACAGGTCGTCAAGCAGCCGCGACAGCGCAGCTTGCATGGCGGCATAGGTGGCGAATTCGTGCGTCTTGAGATCGCGGAATGCATCTTCGATACTGCGCCTGGCATCAAGATAGCCGGCCCTGCGGCGGGCGAACATGATTTCGAGAATGTCGTCGGTTCCCGGGACGAACTTCAGGGGATTGTTGTCAGCGGCGCTGATCATCGTTCGTTGTGTGCTCTTGGCCAGCATTTTCGCGGCCGCGCGCGCTTTCAAAAGCATGGTCAGTTCCTCGACCACTGTCCGCAGCACCGTGCCGATTTCGGCGGCGACTTCATGCGGGTCGCGCGATTGAAGCAATTCCGGCGAGATGCCGGCCGCGATCGCGATTTCCCGCAGCACTTCGTCTCTTGTCGAGGGGAGAGGCGGTTGCGACGAGAACGCCGGAGCCGGAACCCGCTGCCCGGACCGTTGCTCCGATGGAATGAAGAACGGCTCGGCCGCGAATTCCAGTGGCCGGCCTGTCGCGGCCGGCATTTCTCGTTGTGTCGAACTGTGGCTGGGATGACCTGTCGAGGCGCGCTCGTCGTCGATCGATACGAAGATAACATAACGGCCGATCAGCATCCGGTCGCCGTTGGCCATCCGATGCGGGCCGGTCATGCGCTGGCTCGATCCGTTGATGTAGGTTCCGTTGCGCGAGACATCGTGCAGCCAGAACGCGCCTGCCTCGTAGCGGACCTCGCAATGCCGCCCCGAGATGAACTTGTCAGGGTCCGGCAAGGTCCAGTCGCAAGCCTCGCGGCCGATTTCGAAGCTGCGATCCCGCGCCGCGTAACCGGTCGAGATGCCCGCAGGCAAGGCGTCGACATTGTTGATTTGCAGGCTGATATACATCCAGGATCGCCGTCGAACGCTGATCGATACTCCACATTCTAGCAGTTTGCACATCCCACAGGACAGGGGCGTTTCGAGCCGATGCATCGACAGCGCAAGGTTTTTCCGCTGTGCATCCTCTTTGGTCGGCCGGACAACATGTGGTAGGCTCAACATAGCCTGGTGCGGCGGGCCTAAAAAGTTCCTGGACAGACGCGGGAACTTCAAATCCACCGCGCCGGCGGCCGCGTCCAGGAGGGGCACGACCCATGCCGAACGAACGTGCCACGGTTGTGCAGACACCGGTTGGCGCCGAGCTGTTGACCTTCACGCATCTTGTCGGTCGCGATGAGATCAGCCGTTGTTTGGCCTATACGGTCGGGTTCGTCAGTCCCAGCCCCGATATCGATCCGTTGAAAATGCTGGGCGGCGTGGTTTCGGTCGAAGGTGAATCCGATCCGAAACGTTGGTTCAGCGGCCTTGTCTCCGAGTTTCGCCTGACCCGCATTGAGGACCGACTGGCCTACTACGAAGCGGTCATCAGGCCATGGCTCTGGTTTCTCGGCAACACCACCGATTGCCGTATTTTCCAGAACAAGAGCGTCGTCGACATCGTCAAGGACGTCTTCAAGAAATACAGCACGGCGGAGTTCGATCTGCGTCTGCAGGGATCCTACCCTCCGCGCGAATACTGCGTGCAATATGACGAGACCGATCTGGATTTCGTCCAGCGACTGCTCGAGCATGAAGGCATCCTGTATTTCTTCGAGCATGACGAGGGCAAACACACGCTTGTCCTGACCGATGCGATGAGCAAGCTGAAGCCGGCGCCGGGCTACGAGAAAGTACCCTACCATTTTGAAGGGCAGGGCTCCCGGCGCGATGTCGAATACATCACCGAATGGATACCGGGCAGTTCTGTGCGCCCGGGCGCCTATGCCCACACCGATTATGATTTCAAGAAGCCGGGCGCCGACCTTATGGCCAAGTCGGCCCAGCCGTTCGGTCACAAACTGGCCGCCGGCGAAAACTATCGCCAGCCAGGCGCGCATCTCGAAGTCGGTCGGGGCGACAACCTGGCCGCGATCCGGCGTGAGGAAATCCAGGCCGTCCACCAGCGCATCGCCGCGGTCGGCACCGTGCGCGGCCTTTTTTCGGGCTGCACGTTCAAGCTGGATGGCTTTCCGCGCGAAGACCAGAACCAGGAGTATCTGGTGGTCAGTGCCGAATACAGGCTGTTCGATCCGGGATACAGAAGCCATACCGACGTCGACAGCGAGAACTTCAAGGTGATCCTCGGCGTGGCGCCGACCGCCTTGCCCTATCGTCCGCCGCGCATCACGCCACGGCCGATCATGCGCGGGCCGCAGACGGCAACGGTGGTCGGTCCGTCAGGCCAGGAAATATTCACCGACAAATACGCACGGGTGAAGGTGCAGTTCCACTGGGACCGCCTGGGCAAGAAGGACGAGAACAGCTCCTGTTTCGTGCGGGTCTCACAGACCTGGGCCGGCAGCGGCTGGGGCTTCATCCAGATACCGCGCATCGGCCAGGAGGTGATCGTCGACTTCATCGAAGGCGACCCTGACCTGCCGATCATCACCGGCCGGGTCTACAATGCCTCGCAGATGCCGCCCTACGGGTTGCCGGCGAATGCCACGCAATCCGGCTGGAAATCGAACTCCTCGCTCGGCGGCGGCGGCTACAATGAGCTGATGTTCGAAGACAAGGCCGGCTCCGAACTGGTCAATTTCCAGGCGCAGAAGGATCACCACCTTCTGATCAAGCATGACCGCACCAAGCTGGTGCAGCACGATCAGTCGGACCGCATCGACCACGACGCCAAGCATTCCGTCGGCCACAACCTCGATGAGGACGTCGGCAACAACAAGACGGTCAAGGTCGGCGTCGACCAGACCACCAATATCGGCAACAACGACACCGAGACGGTGGGCGTCAATCGCTCGCTGACGGTGGGGTCGAACGAGACGATCAACATCGGGTCGAACTCCACCGAGACAATCGGCGCCAATCACACCCAGACCGTCGCGATCGTTCAGACGGTGAGTGTCGGAGCGGCGCGGGTCGATTCGGTCGGGGCATCCGAGACACGAAGCGTCGGTGCGGTACAGTCGAATACGATCGGCGCGTCGCGGAGCGTCACAGTGGGCGCAGGGCAGAGTCACGATATCGGTGCGTCGGATGGTTGGAATATCGGTGCTAGCCAGAGCGTCCAGATCGCCGCTGACCAAGGGATTAAAATTGGTGGAGCGCACAACACCGAGATCGGAAAGACACGCACGACCAAGGTCGGCGACGACCAAACAGGCGAGGTCGGCGGAGCCTATTTGCTGAAGGTTGGCAAAAAGAGTCTGACTCAGGTCGCCGACGACATGACGATTGCCGTCGGCAAGAACATGACGATCGAGGTGAAGGATAGCATCACCCTCAAGTGCGGCAGCGCGACGATCACCATGAAGAAGAACGGTGATATCGCGATAAAGGGCAAGGATATTTCCGTCACCGCTTCGGGCAAGGTCGATGCGAAAGCGTCGGGCAATATCACCATGAAGGGCTCGAAAATCCTCCAGAACTGAGGCTAGGCATGAGCACTGTTATAGAACGGATCGACGGCGTGGTTATTGGCGTTTTCCTTGGCTTTGGAGAAAGCGGACCGCTGGTTGTATTTCACGGCAATCCGGAAGAGGCGGCATTGCCCGCGCGCAGCTTGGCAGAACTGCATTTCGACATGATTGGCTCGGAAGTCGCGCTGCTGTTCGAGAACGGCGACCCACGCAGACCGCTGATTGTCGGCAGAATTGTGGAGCCGGCGAAGAAACAAGCGGAAACCAATGTCGTCCGCGACGGCGAGACCGTGAAGATTACAGCGAGCGAGCGGCTGGAACTGCGTTGTGGCAAGTCGGTGATCATTATGGAAAAGGACGGCCGCCTGACCATTCGCGGAACCTATCTCGTTAGCCATGCAAGCGCGGCCAATCGCATCAGAGGCGGTTCGGTGAATTTGAACTGATGATGAAGGCTCCTGTTCTCAAGAACATCGTACGCCAGCACGCGGAAATGGCGGCGCACCTTTGGAATATTTACGATCATCACCTACTTCACCCGGACGATAACCCGGACATGGACGAGGAGCGCCTGTCGCGGCTGGTCGAGCGTCTGGAGGCCCACCTTGATGGGCTTCGCACTGCGGAAGAAGCAGGGCGCGAGATCGCACAAGCGCTCTACGCCGAGTTTCCCGAGGCGGGGGAACTTTTCGTGCTGAGGATGCTGAGTTCAAGCCAGCCGCTCAAGGTCGTGACCCTCGATCTGCAACGGGTTCGAGCATACCTGGCCGCTACCCTGCCGCAACAGTCCTAGCCAAGGACAGGCGTCAGAAGGCTCCATGAGGTGCCGTCATAGAGTTGAACGACGTTCCTGTGCACGGCGGCCAGCCCCGCCGCCGAAGGCGAGACACTGAGGCAAGACGTATCCTGCGTCGGAAGCGGATCGGGAAAATCGACGAGCGTGTTGCCTTGCAAGACGAAAAGAGAGTCATCGTTCAGCACCAGCGGACGCCCGTTCCACTGTTTGACGTCACCCCATCCGTCCTGAGGTTGCTCCGTCGCAAAGACCTCCTCGAACGACCGAAACTCGCTCGTGCGCCAGATGGTGCCGGTGGAGACGAAGATCAGCCAGCTTGATGCACCCTCGACAAGAATGGGCGCCGCTATGCCTTCGACGTCAAACTCGTTCTCTGTCCATGTTCCGTTGAACATGCGAATGGTCAGGGTGTCGTCGCCGACCGCAGCCAAAATGAGCTCGGCCAAGCGGTCAGAATCGTCTTCTTCGTCAGCAGCTTCGATCTCGTCGGTGTCTTCGTATTCGGAAACATTCAAACCTCCGAAGACAAAGCTTTCTGGGGCAGGGCCAGGAGCCACCGTGAGGAGTGAGGGTGGGCTAGGCGGCATGCCGGACAACGGACGCACGCCAATGTCCTCCCATCCCGAATCGACGCGCCGACGGTAGACCTGGCCGCCGAATCCCATTGCAAAAAGCCATCCGCTCGCCTCCCCCAGAGTGGTCATACGGCCGAGACCGCGGGAGTCGTCTCGCGAATATCCGGACCCCGGAACAATCTCGGGCTGGGCGCCGGATGGC
The DNA here is from genome assembly GCA_014189435.1 of Mesorhizobium loti. Classification (NCBI taxonomy): domain Bacteria; kingdom Pseudomonadati; phylum Pseudomonadota; class Alphaproteobacteria; order Hyphomicrobiales; family Phyllobacteriaceae; genus Mesorhizobium; species Mesorhizobium loti. The sequence continues at coordinate 4,324,818 of CP050293.1, read as the reverse complement.
GTCAGGAAATAGACGAGTCCTTCCGCGGTAAGGCATGCAGCTTGACCCAGTGCTGCCCAGTCGGCGGACAGGCAGATCATGGACGCGATCTCCTCAAGGCCCGTGAGCTCATTCAGCACGATCCGGTCGCCCTCTGCGCGTCCGACGGCAACCACGGATTCGTCGTCATCGGCATCGTCTGTTTCAACCAGGAGATAGAACGTGCCGCTGTCATGCAGGACACCGCCAACAAGGGGAGCTTTGTCGGTCATTGATTGTTCATCCTTCCGGCAGCACTGCTGCTTACATTCGACAGGCTCTTTTCCGCTCTGATGTCGGCGTTCTCGATGTCTTTCGTTGCTTTCTTCACTTCCTCGACCGCCAATTTGTAGCAGTCCTCATCCAGCACGCCCTTCTTCACAAGCTTTGCCAGGGACGCAAAAGATTGCCGTCGAACTTTCTTGAGTTTGGCGAGCCCGCGATTTCTGGACCCTCTGTTGCGGCTGGTTCCAAGCTTGGTGAGCTTGTCGTCCAAGTCAGCGTGAACCGCAAATTCGCCCGCCGCTTTGCCAGCCTTCGTCCCGCAATGGTTCTGCGGTGGAAGACAGATACAGATACCCTCTCCGTGCGATGGGAAACCACTGTCCTGGTCCATTCGGATGTTGCGCGGCGTCTTCTGTCCACGGACTTTCACACGTCCGGAGCGGAAGCAGCGATCGGGAATGACATGGTGGAACTGCCCTGGTGGGTTCTGGGCGGCACATTCGGCCTGCTTCTCGGCATACTCGCCGACGATGCATTTCATCTGGTTTGGCGCACCCGGCGCACCTGGCTTTCCGATCTTTACGCTAGGCGCACCACCTGCCGTCGGAGATGCATGGTCATTGCTTGAAAGGTCTGAGAACCGACTGATCGGCTCGGCGTCCATCTTGACGTTGCCAGACCAAGCATGGGCATACTCCTTGCCCTTGTTTACCGATGTGATGAGATTCTTCTTCGGCGCACAGCCGGCTTCGTTGCCGGTACATTGGGTGTAGTAGGATTTGTTCTTCTGCGTCACGGTCTGGCCGCCGATCTTGACCGTACCGGTGCCGTTGTCGGTATCTCCGTCCATGCCGAATGTCGGATAGGGGACAGGTACGCCGGGGGGCGTAGCCGGCGTCTGAGGCGGAGTCATGCAGACATAGGGAAACGCCGCGATCACTTGGTTCGCCTGCGCCTTGCAAGCAATCTCGAGTCCGTTCGCGAACACCGTCATCAGGAAGGCCTCGCCCCCAGCAATGCCGCGCCACAGGCGCCGGCATCGCTGGATGCTTCCACAAGAACCGGGTTTCCAGCCTCATAACCTTTCTTGGCGGCCATCCATGCCATGCCAAGCATCAGCGGCCCCACGGCCGCGCCAATATTTCCAACAGATTCCGCAGGCGACCACAAATCCTGGAACTCGTGCCGCTCTCGCAGCAGCCGGATGCTGGCCAGTGCCGTTTGCTTGAACCAATACTGCTCGCCTATCAAATCCGAAATCCGGTATCCGAGGCGGTTCAATTCAATGCCGGCCTCGTTGAGTGCCGTGCGATACGCGCTCGTCATGCCGTCCGCGCGAAACGGCAGCTCATTGCCATCGTAGATCGGGGCCGGTTCGCGCGACAGGCCCAGACCATACAGGCCCAAGCCGCGACCCTGGGCGCGCGTGCACAGCACGGCGGCTGCCGCCTCCCCGGGGATGAAACCATTCGGATTGTTGGAAATGAGCAACCGATTGTGGCTGAGATAATGGTCGATCGACAATGATGTCAAATAGCTGTCGACGCCGGCGATCATGACATAGGGCGCTTCGCCGGCGGCGATCAACCGTCTTGCCCGGTCAAGCGCGACATGGCCGGAGGGGCGGCCGTGCGCGATGATAGACGGCCGCGGGTTGGCTTCGAACTCGCCGATTTCAGCGATTCGGCGCACCAACGCGGAGGGATCCCAGTAGGGGCAACCGGGACGGTCCGCTTCGGGAAGACACAGGATCAGGGCTGTCCCGCCACGCGCCTCGGGCACCGCCTCGAAAGCCTCACAGATGGCCCCTGCCGCCAGATGTGCAATGCGGTTCTCGCCGACCCAGTTGCGCGGCAGAAGCACCGGCGCTCCGACCAGCCACTCTCCGCTTGCATCGACAAATCTGGTTTCCTGAAATCCGTCCAACCTTGCCCGCATCGCGGCGCAACTGGACGGCGCGTCCAGTCCGACAGCCGTCACCATTCCGACCGAGACAATATCGAGGCTGGCGCTCATGCGGCTTCGGCCTCCCCATGATCGTCCCGTGCCGGTAGGTCGAAGGTGCGGATGTAGCGCTTGCCAGTTGCTTTGGCGCGTAGCATTCCCCTCGTCGGCGGGCCAACCCAACATTCGGAGAAATCCAGGATCGTTCGATGAATCCGCTGCGACACGCGCCACACCAATGAGAACCTTTTGTGTTCCGGGTCGAGCAGGATGGTGTCTGGGTGGATACGCCCCTCGAAAGCCTTCGCGCGACCCTTGAACAAGGTCATCGGCAACGCGGTGTCCGGCAACCTGAAACCTACCCGGCCCTCGGGCGTAAGGTTGACCAGTTGCACCTCTTCGCCGCCGCGCGGAGTGTCGATCTGCTGGTCCGGCGGCGCCATCTGAAAATAGCGCTCGTCGAAATCCTGCGGCAGGAAAGGGAAGACATTGTCTATCCAGTTCTGGTCGTAAGTGCCGCCATGTTCGATCCGGCCCGGCCAGCCACGGCCCATCGGACCAAAGCTCATCGGCTTGTAGTCGCCGAAGGGTGAGCGCACTTCCTCGCCAACTGCCTGGGTGTTCGGCAGCCGCAGGCCTGGAACAAGGCGCTGGTTCCTGGCACGCGACCAGCCAGTTCCGACCGGGTTGTATTTATAGCTGGCGGGGAGCTTGTCCTCCGGATCCAGCCTGTCGACACCACCCCAGGCGACGTCATAGGAAATGGGCATTTTCAGGAAGGGTTGCGGTGACGTTGCGGTAAAAACCGGACCGATGGAGCGCCATTCTCGGTGGCCGACAACCTCGAACAGTTTTGACCAATTGCCAACCTTGATGCCAACCGGCACGCGCTCCGCCGGACGCCCGCCCGGTGCGTAGGCGCAGCCATTGGCGATCACGTCGCAGCGTGGCTTGCGGAAGGCGAAGTCCGTCTCCCACAGCGTGGCCGAGTAGCCAGGCACGCCGGTTTGTGTGTCGGCCATCACAAGCGGCATCTGTTCCGCCGATTTTTGCACCAGTCCGCCCGGCTTGGCGGGGAAGTCAAACGTGCCTTTGACGACCACGACAATCCACTCATGGCCGGCCTTGTCCATGCCCATGGTGAATTGGTGCGGATAGCCCATCTGGTTCCAGATCAGCATCAGCCGGTCTCCCAACTGCCGGCGAAAATCTGTTCCAGCGTCGTCTGTGGCGATTGCGGATCGACGTCGAAAATATCCGAACGGGCCGTCCACATCACCATGCCGCTGATGATCTCGTCGTCCGGCTCGACAGTCGGCACCGGCAGTTCGGCCAGCGCGGCATCGAATTCGTCGGGCGTCAGTTCGCCGTGCTGGGCGGCGAGGGCCGCGCCTTCGATCCCGGCAAACCACGCCTCGGCATCGGCCAGCCGAACCGGGGCTTCAGCAAGCCGCGCGACGACGGTCAAAGGGAATTGCCTGCCAACTCTGTCGGCGCTTTGCACAATGATGCCCGCCGATGCACCGAAGCAAGCCGGGCCAGCCAGGAAGCGCAGCGCGGTTGTGCCTGGCCAGAATTCCGAGCCGAACAGCGGGACGAGATGCTGCGCCAGCCAGCGGTCCCAGCCGCGAACAAAGTCGCCCGTCAGTCGCCGCGTCACGAAATCGCCGGTGGCGGGCATTTTTCCGTAAAAGCCGGGCAGGTTCATATCTGCGGCGGACATGAGAATTTCTTGAACATCTGCAGGTTGTAGGGATTTTCGACGCTGGCGGCCTTGAGCTCGAAATCGGCGTACATGCCTTTCGTCCCCAGGCGCAGGCTGTAGACATCGGACAGCGAGGTCCCGGTGAATCGGCCGCTGCGCAGCATCCTCAGCCACGCCCAGCTGCCGGTCTCGTTGAGCATGATTTCAGGTGAGCCGTCGATGGGCTGGAAGGCGAGGGAGATCACTCCGGTGCCGTCCTTGCCGGGCCAGGTCATCGGTTGCGGACGCGTCGCGTTGTTGAAGTAGACGAGGGTCTGGCCATCGAGATTGAGCGTCACGCGCGTGACGTTCGGAGACAGGTCCTTCGGTTCGAGCGTGAAGCTCATCACCGGTCCGGTACCACCGGGAAAGAGATCGTCGCGGATATGCCTGGCCTGCTCGAACGCCGCCAGCGCCGAAGGATCGAGGCCGAAATCGGCGCGCCATTTCCATGGCTGGCTGGTCGTGTCGACATAGTTGATCAGGTGGTCATTGATGAAACCGTCGATCAGCCCGGCCGGTCCGAACAGCCTGGCGAAATCACGCACATTGACGTCCACCGCGCTGTCGGGACTGAATGGATAGCGCTCGTTCAGCGCTGCCTGGCAGAAAGGCAGTATGTCGGCTCGCCAAATGGCGTTGAGCTCCGAAGTGACCGCTTTCTGGGTCAAATTGCTGGTGTCGCCGGCAATCCCGCCCAACCAGTTGTTGATAGGGTCGGGCAGGATCTGTGCCTGCCTGGCGACCGCACCCGTCAGTTCGGCAAGGCCGCCCTGCTTCTTGATGGCATCCTGCGGATTGGGGTTCGCGGTGACCGTCTGCAGAACGTTCGAAAGCGCGGTCAGCGCGACAACGGCGGCATCGAGTGCCGGCGGCTGGCCATCGACCTCGGCAATGGTGCTCTTGAGCGGTTTGAAATGTTCGGCCACCAGATTGCCAGTCAGGTCCACCTCGCTGGCTGATCCGGCGCGGGGCAGCAGTTTGGCACCGCTCGTCGCCAGCTTGCCGAGCTTGCCAAGCTTGCCAAGCAGTTTGGAGGCGCCCTTGGCCGCCGCCTTGTCGTCGGCGGGCGCCTCATCGGAACGCGTCAGTTCGGTCTCCTGAACGACCGCCGTCAGCAGCCGCTTCAGGGCTGAATCGGCACTCGAGAGATCCTTCAGATTTTCGCTGGCGACATTGAGATCGGTCAGTGGCGCGAGCCGTATGTCGCGCAGGAAGCCGTCCCATTGCGCGATGTAGTCGTCATAGTAGAGCTTCAGAATATCCTCGGACAGCGCCGAGACCGAGGTTTCGGAATTTTCCGAGCAGCCGCCGGCGAAAACCGCACGATCGAGCGCAGCCTGTGCGGCGACATCGTCGATGCGGTCGAGAATGGCGTCGTGGAAGCCGGAATAGGTGAATGCTCCGGAAATGCCCACCCGAAGTGTCTTGTCGGAACGCCGCGCAAACACCTTGCCTCCGTTGGGGCCGGCAAAATTGGCCGGGATCCAGTCCTTGAGACCGGCCACCTCCGGATCGGCCAGCAACTGCTTGTAGGCGCGCGCCGGCAGCGAAATCGTGCACACCGTTTTCAGCGCTTCGGCAACCAGGGCCTGGTCGGGCTCGATATAGCTTTCGTCGACCGTCATCCGGCGGATGGCGGCAAGCTGATGCTCTTCGGCATCGGCGGTCGGAAATGGCGCCGCGGCTGCGAATTCGGGCAGGCTGTTCACCCACCAGTTCTGGGCGAAGTCAGGGTCCATCTGCGACAGACCTGTCATCATGCGATAGGTCTTGAGAGCGCCAAGCATGAAATCCGGATCGCGGATCTGCCGCCACATGGTGGCCTCGAGAAGGGCCACCATGTGGGGCTCAAGCACGTTGCGCAGGGCGTGATCGTACGTGTCGGTCTGGGCCCGCACCAGTTCCGCCGAGGCCGATGGACCCAGCAGATCCTGGGGCGCCCCCGGCGGGACTGTCCGGGCGCTTGCGACCGCGTCCATCGCCTCGAGCGCGCCGTCGATGGCGGGCTGCTGCACCGACGCCGAATTTGCGGCAACGGAGGTCAGCGGTGTCTGCAGCGCCTCGAATTGGCCTGCCTGGGCCGTGATCGCGTTGCGGTTGTCAAAATAGGACCAGGTGAACAGCCCGCCGGCCAACAAGCCCGCCGCGGCACAGGCCGCTGCCGCCCCGCGCCAGATCCAGGCCCGGCGGCGTTGCGCCAGCGGGTCGAACGTACCGAGGCCTGCTTCCTTGAAGATGACTTCGGTGAGCAGGTTCTTCAGGAAGAAGCTGCGTTTCTCGACCCTTGGTGCGGGCAGGGCCCGCCGTGGCGGAAGACCGAAGGACGATGACAGCGCCGCGGTCAGCCGGTCGATGGGTGCGCCTTCCTGGGTCGCCGATGTCAGATAGAGGCCGCGCAGCCACGCAGCCTCCTCATACCGGCTTTCGCCGAACATCGCCTCGACCAGCACCTGGATCGGTTCGGACAGGCTTGCGAGTTGGGCAGGAAACCGGAAGATCTCTGCACGGGCGGCGAGTTTTTCCTCATCCTCCAGGCGCGGCACCAGCCGCCGCTCGAGTTCCGTCGCCAGCGTCGAAATTTCGCGTTCGATGGTCTTGGCGTCCACGCGCGCATCCAGCGCGAAGGTCGTTCCCCATACCTGCTCGCGCGAGGCGGTGGACAGACCGCCGAAGAAGGCCTCGAAGCCCTTGATCAGATCGGCCTTGGTCAGCATCAGATAGACCGGAAGGCGTATTTCGAGCCGGTCGTTGAGCTCGGCCAACCGGCGGCGGATCTTGCGGCCGTGCGTCTTGATCGCTTCGTCGCCCTCCGAAAGCACATCGATCGAAAGCGCAACGATCACGCCGTTGAGCGCGCGGCGGCCGCGATGCTTCTTCAAAAGGTCGAGGAAGCCCAGCCATTCCGCCGCGTCGACATCGGGCTGGCTCTCCTGCTGGACATAGCGGCCGGCGGTATCGATCAGAACCGCGTTTTCGGAAAAGAACCAGTCGCAGTTGCGCGTGCCGCCCACCCCTTGCAGGTCGTCGGTGAGGTCGATCGGAAAATTCAATCCGGACTGGCGCAGGGCCGTGGTCTTGCCGGTGGCCGGCGGGCCGACGATCACATACCAGGGCATCTCGCGCAGAAACTTGCGTCCGCCGAGCTTGCGGCGCTTCAGTTCGGCCATCACCTCGGCGAACTTGGCGCCCACAGCCGCGACGTTCTCTTCGCCGGGGCTCAGCTGCTTTTCCACCGCGGGCGCGGCAATTTCCGCGACGAACATGCGGTTGGCGCGGATTGCCCGGCGCTGGGCGACGATCAGCCAGATCAGCCAGAAGATGACCAGCAGCGCGATGATGACGATGCGCACATTTTCGGAGGCGAACGGTTCATAGGGACCGACCCTGACGATCGGACCGAACACCCAGATGACCAGGGAAAGCAGCGTGATGCCGATCAGCGTCCACAGCCAGCGCGATGTCAGAACCGCCCAGAGGAAGCGCAGGATGAACATCTCACAGCCTCTTTTCGACAAGCACCTCGACGCGGCGGTTCAAGGCTCGCCCCTGGCGCGTGCTGTCGCTGGCCACTGGATCGGTGGCGGCGCGGCCCTCGGAATGGACGCGGTCCCGTGGCACTCCGTTCTGGACCAGCATGTCGGCAATCGTCTGGGCGCGAGCCTCGGACAGTCGCTGGTTGGTCGACAGCGGATTGGTCTTCTGCAGAGGAACGCCGTCCGTATGACCGATCACCGTGATGTTCCCGATCAGCTCCTGATTGGCGAGGATCACCTTGGCGATCGAACCGATCAGGGGCTCGAAGCCTTCGGTCAGTTGTGGCCGCGACGACTGGAACAGTTCGGGGTCGGAGGCCTGGATGATCAGCTTGGCCAGCGATACGCTCTCGGTGCCGCTGAGCGCGGAGCTGAGGCCGGCCGGCGCTCCGGCCTGAAATTCCGGCAACAGCGCAAAATCCACTTTCTCCGGCGGCGGGGCCTCGACCTTGGGCGACGTACGGCTGATGTCGCCGCGTGCAGGCGGCGGCAAGGCGCGCACAAGGGCGGAAAGCTCGACCGCCTGGCTGCTCAGCCCCATCGAGAGCCCGATATGGATTGCCGTGGCAACAACCGCCGCACCGAGCGCCATGACCCAGATCGGAACGATGAAGCGCTGTGGTTCGTCGGACGCGATCACGCCCTTCCAGTTTGGCGACAGCGGCGCGCCTTCGGCGTCGGCATCGCGCAGGAAGCGTGCCGCCGCCACGCGTACGGCGTTGAGCGATCGGTCGCCTGACCGGCCCGGCACGCGATATTTGCCGCGGAAGCCGAGCGCCATGCAATCATACTGCAGTTCCAGCAATTCGCGATCGCGGTTGGGATGGCGTTCCAGTTCGTCGAGACGCGTGAAGAACTGCGTGCCGGCATCGACATCGCCGCGCAGCATGACCACCAGCGGCTGCCGCGGCCATGCGCTGGCCCCGCCCCATGGCGTGTTGAGCGCCAGATCGTCGAGCAATGCAGCCACCGCCCAGGCTGCCTGGTCGGCCCTCTCCATCGGGGACCCCGTCGACATTGCCAAGTCGCGTGCCCGAACCAGTTCTTCGAGCAATCGGGTGCGCAACGTTTCCGGATTCTCCGGCGGCAGCGCGCTTTCAAGCTCGGGAGCGAATTCGAGCAAGGGCGCGAATGCGTTGACAAGCGCGTTCGGGTGGGTGCGAGAGCGCTTTACCACCGCGCCCGGCAAGAGCGGCGCCATCGGTCGCGGCGTCGGCGCGCCGGTCAATCGTATGCGGGTGCGTTCGCGATCATCCGACAGTCCGAACGGATCATCGCGGCTCATGATCTCACCTGTTCACCGAATAGCAGTCCACCTGCGGCTCGCTCGGCAACACACCCGAAACGCCGATGACGAAGCCGGGAGCATCGAGCAGCGACGCCCAGTGTTCGCTTTTCTGGTCCAGCTCAAGGCACAGCCGATCGCCATCGTAGGGGATCTCGCGCGGCTGGGAATGAAGCGGTTTCAGCGGAATGCCGGGCAAACGCGATTTCCACAGGCCCTCGAACTGGTCGGCCGAGCCGACAGTCGCCTGATTGACGAAGATCTTGCGCAGCGCGTCCTCCGACAGCTCCGAACCGACCCGGATGACGATCCGGCTGGCCACCAGCAGCTTCGGGTTGTCGATGCGGATTTTCCAGACATTGGTCGAATGCCGCATGACAGGCAGCGCACGCGATTTAGGCTCGATGTAACGCAGGCTGAGGATGAGCGAGCGCAGCGCATCCGCCAGCGCCATGTAGGCGGGGCCGGGCGCCATGTGATCGTAGGCGGGCAATTCGCCCAGCCGCCGCGCGCTCGATCCGTAGGTCGCCATCGAACCGGCGAGCCCGGCAAGTTCCAGATAGAGCTCGGCCGGATGGAAGACATCCTGCGCCAGCATGTGGGCCAGCCGCGGACGCGCGGCATTGGCGAGATTGAGCATCAGCAGATCTTCGACGCTACGCCCAGGCCCACCCATGACCATCTTGCCATGCGCCTCGGCGATCTGGTCGAGGCCCGTGACAACCTCCAGAAGCAATTGCCGATACCAGGCCACCGCACCGGTGATCAGTGTCGGCGGCAGGAAGGCCTCGTCCACGGAGACGCCGCCATCGGCTCGAACCCCCTTGAGGTCGGCTATCGGCAAGGCTGTGTAGCCACCGATCGACTTGCCGGGTGCAAGCAGCAGCGCCTGCGGACGGGCGATCTCGATTTCTTCAGGATCTGAACCGCCCTGGACGGCGTCACGCACCGAAACGATCCGTCCGTGATAGCGTGCTCCCGAGGCGGCGGCGTGCGCCGGATCGAAGCCGACACCGCCCGGAGGTTCCAGCGGCAAGGCCACCAAAACCGGCCCGGCGCCCGTGTCCGGGGTGACCAGCAGCGGTCGCGGCGCGTCCATCATGTCTGGGATGGAGAAAGGTGTCCCGTCGGGAAAGATGCCCCGTGCCGACAGGATCGAGATCTGGCCGGCCTCCAGCAATGCCTGATCCAGCGTCAGCTGCTGAAAGCCGAACGTATGCAGTTGCCCGGCCTGCAACGCGCCGCGCACCGTCGCCTCGAAAAAACGATCCTGCTGCTGGAAATGCTGGGTCCGCAGAAACAGACCTTCGGACCACAACACCCTGTTTGCATCGCTCATGCCGCTACTCTCTGCATTGAGCTCCCCTTGCCCTGGCCGCTAGGCGGAAATGCCGCCGCTGCCAAGCGTGACATTGATTGTGAACTTTGATCCCGATGACACCGACTTGGTCGTCCGCCAGTTCCTGCCGGTAGGCTCGCGGATCAGTGCAACCAAGCCCAGCGCCGTCGCATCCGGCTCGACGGTGATGGTCTTGGACGCGGATTTTCCTGGCCCGACGGCGATCTGGTCGGATCCGATGAGATCGCCTGCCAGAGCCGAGCCGGCATCCCCCTGCAGGGCAAAATAGTCGGCGGAATTGAATTTGCCGGTGCTGCGCAGCCGCATCACCAGGACCGTCACCGGCCGGTCACCGCCGCCTGGTCCCGGGTTCATGCCGGCCCCGCCAGTCACATTGATGGTGATCACAGAAGGTTTCGGTGGGCCGCTCTGGCAAGCCGTAAGCAGCCCGGTTGCGCCCAGGGCGACGATGAATTCGCGTCGGTCGATCATGTCTCACTCCTCCTCATATGCATCCCGAAAATCAGCGCCGATTTCACCCAGGAAGCTTTTTTCCGCGCTCTCGGCGATTTCACGATGGCGTTTCTGGTAAAGCTCCCACAGCCTGGCGCCGCGCCCGCCCGAAAGCAGGGTGCTGATCGCGGAATTCGATTTCAGCTCTTCCTCGATCGCTGCCGGGTCAAAACGGTCGATCATCCGCCGCAAGGCGCCCTGTACGCCCCGCCAGGCGCGCACGTGGTGTTGAGCGAGATCGCGAACAGCATCCGCGATTGCCGCTTCGCCGGCGAGAAATCCGGGGCTGCGCTCGGCGAGAAGCGTGACGATGGCGTCGTCGACCGTCGGCAGAAACTTGAGCGGATTGACTTCGGACGCTCCGACCATGGTCTGGGCGACGCGCGCGTTTCCTTTTTCCTCGGCCCGCTTGCGCAGAAGCTGCATCAGGCCTTCCATCATCAGCCGGTATTCGCGGCCAAACTTCTCCATTTCCGCAACGCTGTCGCGCCCGGGGAAATCGGCTTCCTCGACACCCATGCCGTGCAGGAATGCGGAGCGAAGCGCCATGTCCTCCAGTTGAGGCGCTGCCGGTAGGCGGGCAGGTTTGGCAGCAGCACCTGTCCGCACTGGAGGCGGAACGTCAGCCGCTTGCGCGCGCAAATCCCAGGGATTGGCGGATTGTGGTCGTTGGGCGACGCGCTGTCCGGCCGAGCCGGTGCCGTTTGCCGAACCGGGCGCCGCGGCTGATCCGAAACCAAAATCATCGTTGAAATCGGACGGCTTTCCATGAGCGCGTTCGGCTTCCCGGCTGGGAGACGGCACGGGGTCGAGACCGAAGGGGTCCGCCTGGTTCGCCGCGCCGCCCGGTTCGCGGTAAGGGGCGGCATTTTTCGGCACAGGCGTTGAAACCGGATCGAGGCTGAACGGGTCATCGAAAGCAGGCGAGCTGCGCTGGCCGGAGCTGGCACGCTCGAACGCACCCGGAACCGGCTGTTCGAACGGGTTCGGCAGATCCGCCGGACGTGGCCGTCGCGGCTCTTCTTCGACCGTAGCGGAAAAGAAGTCGTCGCGGCCGATGCTCACCGGCGCGCGGGATGCCGGCGGCAGGCGTTCCGGGGCCGGCTGGCCGGTTGTGGGTGCTTGGGCGGTTGGCGTCTGCAGATCGACATGGACGACGTAGTCGCCCAGCCTTAGCCGCATGCCGCTTTGAAGGCGCGTGGACTTGCCGGCGCCGAGCGGACTGTCAGAGTCGTTTATGAACAATCCGCTGCTTGACGTATCGGTGACGAAATATCCATCTCGCCCGCCCGAGATCCTGCAATGAGCCCGCGAAACGAACATGTCGGGATCGTCGATCTGCCAGCCTGCGTCAGCGCTGCGGCCGATCACCAGCTCGCCCTCGTCCAGCCGGGTCTGGCGTACCGCCTGGGTGCGTGGCCCTTGCTCCAGCGTCAGCAGCAGGCTCATGCCGCGACCCCCGCCATTTCCGGCCGCCATCCAACGATTGTCCGCAGCCGCAGATCGTCAGCATCGCCCCTTTCAGCGGGCCGCGCAAGCCAGGCGGTCCGGCCGAGCTGGACCGCACCGAGACGGGGCGGCGGCACGGCTTCGCGCGCCAGCACGATGCGCAGATCGACGTCGAGCGATTCCCCGACCATGTCGCGAACGGCTTGCTTGAACAGTTTGAGCCGCTGGCCGCCAGGCATGAATGCCTTGAAGTCTTCATACCCCAGCGGGCCGACACGCAGTTCGATCCTGCTTTGGCGGTTGAAAACGCGCGGGCCGATCGTGGCCCCCCGGCCGAGCCCTGCATAGGCTTTTGCAAGGCGGGTCTGGAGCCCGGTTGGGATGGTTATCCAGGCGGCGATGAACTCTTTGATCTGAACCGGCACCTTGAACGCTTCCGCCAGGAACAGCGTCAGCCGTTCCGGGCCGTCGACCTGGCTGGCGAGCGAAGCCGCCTGGCGAAGCTTCACCGTATCGAGATCGGTGTTCTGGGTGCCCGGAAGTCCTATTCCCGCCATGGCTTCAAGCATGGCGCGGACGCGCCCGCCGACCGCGCGTTCGACCTGTACGGCCGGATGCGCATCCGCCCATGCCCGATAATACAGGGCGATCATCCGGTGTTGCAGAATGTTGACGAAGTCGACGAATGTCGTGTCGCTGGTTTGCTGGGCATCGGCGCCGGTGAACCAGCGCTGCGACAGACGATCGAGCACCCAGCGTGTCAAATGCAGCGGCAGCGGACCTTCGGGTCCCATCAGGCCGAGATTTGCGACCGTGACCCTGGCCGGAGCCTTGTTTTTCGCGTCGCGGAATTCAACCACGTCCCTGGCCGAAAAGCTGAGACGCACATGCTGTCCGAGCCTTGCCGGCTCGCGCTCCGGCGAGCCGGAATAGCCGAACAGCCCGCCCCTCCGTTCGAGCCGGCGCAACAGCTCGAAGAAGTCGAACGTCTCCGACAGCGCCTCGGCCTGGTTCGGGTCGACTGTGTCTAGATCAGGTAGCGATTGCCGGGCGTCATCGGCCATGGCACATCCTCCTGCTTCTGCAGCAGCCGCGTACGGGTTCGCACGAAGCCGTTTATTCCGGCATGCCGGGCAAACAGCCGTGCCAGCAAGGCCGAAAGCAGCAATGTGCTTTGCCCTGCCAGGACTGACTGGTCGACATGCAATGTTACTTCCGTGCCGCGTCCGAAGCACATCGGCCCGTCGATCTGCAGCCGTTCGATGACCGAGCGCGAGTCGATGCGCACGATCGAATGCACGTTGCGGGCGAGGCTCGGATCTCCCCGGTCGGCGTACAGATCGAGCAGCGCATGCAGCGGATCGACGCCGCGACCTTCCTTGGCAAGGCTGAGAAAGTTGAGCGCTAGTTGCGCCACCAGCCGCCAGGCGAGATTATCGGCGCGGGATTCGCCCGCCGCGCCCATCGGCAGCGCGGCGGGAATGGCCGGGCGAGGCGGACGCAGCGCGCCGAGAAGCCGCACCGTTTCGACCGGGTCGCCGGCCTCCAGCGTCAAGGTGGGATTGTCATCGAGGATCGGCAGATCGCGGTTGGTACAAAGCGCCACGATGTCGACACGCTTCAGCGACCGGTTCGCCGGGCTTTCCACCGGGCGTGAAATTGCCAGGAAAACATCGTCCCCTGCGTAGGAAGTGCGGGTCAGCCCGTCGCGCCGTTCGTCTTCCGTCGCGCGACGGGGGCGCCGCTCGGTGGAGTAGACCCAGCCACTGCCGCGATTCTGACCCAGGCTGAAGAGTTCTGGAATTTCGGCATCGCTGCCACCGGTGTCGGCGTCCTCGACGCGGATGACCCGATAGATTTCGAAGTCGCGCGCCCGCGTTCGGTCGGCATGCAGCACCTGGCGCGTCCTGCGCGGATCAAGCTCGATGACGTTGCACTCACGCTCGAAGAGATTGATGATCGGCGTTGCGAAAAGTTCGAAATCGGCCGGTGTCAGGTCGGCAAGCTCGGGCACTGGACGCCTGAACATGAAGATGATCTCGAGCCCGGCCGTGCATTGGCGCACGACGGGCAGCAGCCCGGAAACCCGCGCATAGTGAAAGCGCTCGGGCATCATGAAATATTCGCGCAGCAGGCGGTACCCCTCGAATGTCGGACGGGTACGAGGCATCAGGGACTCGTCGTCGCTGATGCCGATCATTTCGGGTTCCGGCAAGGGCGATAGGGGATTGGTCTTGCCTTCCGCGCGTGCGCCAACGGCCGAGCAAGCGCCGAAAATCCCGTCGAAGAGCAGGGGGGCCTTGGTGCGTCCGGCAAAATAGAGATCAAGCCGGTCGAGCGACAGTTCGTCGAGCCTGCCTTTTCCGGTCCGGGCGAGCACAATGCGGAGCGCCGCCTCGCCGGTCACACCGCCGATCGGCGCTATTCCCGCCGCCGCCAGCGCGCTGCGATCTTGAAAATAGCTTACCGAAGTGACCGCTATCGGCCACAGCGTGACGTCCTGGGCGGTGGTGAAGGTGCAGCGCGTCGAAAGGCCGGGCTGCAGGCCGGAGACCAGCCGGGTGTTGCGCTTGACGACATGGCCGGCAACCATCGTCTGGACCTGCTGGCCGGGTTTCAGCACCACCATCGCCGTTGCCGGCGCCGGCGTCACCAGATCGGGATAGAGGACATCCAGCACGCTGCGTGAAAACCGCGAGCGCTCGGCATCGACTTTCAGCCGGGTGCGCGCCGCGAGGAAAGCGACGCCGTCAAGCAACCGCTCGACATACGGATCCGGACACGGCACCGTGTCGAGCGACAGATTGCGCGCCACCGCCGGATGCAGGTCGGCAAACTCCGCCGCCAATGCGCGGATATGGGTCAGTTCCTCCTCGTAATATTCCACGAAGACCCGATCCATCTCAGGCCTCCCTAAATTCGGTCCGCGCCAAGCCGTTATCGAGATTGATCGTGGTGCGCAGGCGCATGCGTTCCGGCGTTGGCGTCATGATCAGCACGGCGTCAATCTCGATCTTCAACCCCACGCTCTTGTCGCCAAGCGTCACCGTGACCTTCGTCGTACTTTCCTTGAGGCGTGGCTCGAACGTTGCAAGCACCGTGCGGATCTCGCGCGCGAGCGCCTCGCGATCAAAGTCGCGGGAGGAACGGCCCGAGAACGAGGGTACGCCGTAGTTGATCACGCTTCGACGCACCTCCGGAAAATCGGCGAGCGACGGCGGGTTGTCCGCTGCCTGCTCGCTTTCGAGATCGGAAAGAAGCGGGACAGCCTCGAAGCGCTCGGTGTTGAACAGAGCCTCGATGTCGCGCCGCACGGCCTCCCGGAGCACGCGGGCCGACACGACCACGCCGCGGCTTTCCATCTCCGCGCGGTGCTGGGTCTGAAAGGCCAGGCGGTGCAGACGCCGCTTCTGATCGGCCGTCAACTCCGCATCGGCATCGATGAGCCGCGCGCTGCCCGCAACCAGGCTCTCCAGCCGGTCCGCGCCGAGCTCGTCCTGCAAGGCCTGGCGCAGCCCGTCGATCTCGGAGGTCATGCCCGGCAGGTCGTTGACGAGGCGGTCCCAGAGAGAGGGCTGGACCGCTTCGCGTTTTGCTCGCGAACCAGCGGTAACCTGCAGCTTGTCCGCGTCGGGCCGCCGGCCCTCACTTGCCGACATAGACATCCATTTCGATTTCGTCATTGCCGTCATAGACGAACTTGATCTTCTTGTAGGCGAAGCTGACCTCCTCCTCGATCAGGTCTTCCTCGTCCTCGGCCTGCGACATGTCGTATTCCATGATCGAGGCGTCGGTGAGGGTGACGACCAGGTAATCCTTGGTCTCGCCATCGATGGTCCGGCGTGCCGAGAACACCACTTCGTCCAGCGCCTTGTTCTCGAACAGTGCCTTCTTCAGATAGGGCGAGGACTTGTCATAGTGCTTGGTGAACTTGATCATGCCCAAGGAAACGCGGCCGCGGCGCGACAGCGAATTCGGATCGTATGGCGCGACTATCTTGTAATCGACGCCGTGGATTTCGATTTCATCCTCGTGGCCGTCTCGAGCGCTTGGGCCTTTGATATCCGGAACTTTCAGAAAGCCATCAATCTTCGTACCTGTGGGCATTGTCTTTCTCCACCGCTTTCAAAAAACCAAGATGGTGCTGCTGCAAATCAAGTCTTCACGGACGGCAGTTCCGAGACCAGCCGGAGCGAGGCATTGATGCCCTCGAGCTGGTAATGCGGGCGCAGATAGAAGCGGGCGTTGTAATAGCCCGGCCGCCCCTCGACGCTGTCCACCTGAACCTCCGCCGCGGCAAGCGGGCGCTTGGCGCGCGCCTTGTCGTCGGCAAAGGCCGGGTTGGCCAGCACGTATCGGTTGATCCATTCGGTCAGCCAGATCTGCATGTCGGAGCGCTCTTTGAACGAGCCGACCTTGTCGCGCGCAATGGCCTTGAGGTAGTGCGCAAAGCGCGAGACCGGGAAGAGATAGGGCAGGTTGGCGCTCAGCCGCTCATTGGACTGCGCGTCGGGGTCGACCAGCCGCCCAGCCCGCGTCTCGTCGTCCTGCAGTGAGTGTGCGCCGATGAAGGCCGCGAGATCGGTATTCTTTCGATGCAGGATCGGCATCAGGCCAAGCTTGGCCAGTTCCGCTTCGCGTCGGTCGTCGATGGCAACCTCCGTCGGACATTTCATCGCTATCGACCCGTCGTCGGTCGGGAAGCTGTGCACCGGCAGGTTGAGGACCGTGCCGCCATTCTCGACGCCGCGGATCTGCGTGCCCCAGCCATAGAGCTTGTGGCTGCGGTTTATGTTGACGCCCATCGGGAAGGCGGCGTTCATCCAGACATATTTGTTGTGATCGCCCTGCACCTCTTCCTCGAAGGTGAAGCCCTTCACCGGAACGGTATCCGTGCCGTATGGCAGCCGCGCCAGGACGCGCGGCATGGTCAGGCCGATATAGCGAGCGTCCTCGCTCTCGCGCAGCGACTGCCACGAGGCATAGGCCGGGTTGGAGACGATCTGCTGCAGATCTTGCGGGTTCGGCAATTCCTGCCAGCTGTCCATGCGGAACAGGCGCGGCGAGGCGGCTGCGATAAACGGCGTGTGCGCCGAAGCACAGATGCCGGAGATGTTGCGCAGCAAGCCGACGTCGCGCGGGTGGTTCGAGAATTCGTAGGCGCCAATCACACAGCCGATCGGCTCGCCGCCAAGCATCGAATACTCGTCCGTATAGACTTTCTTGAAGATGGGGCTCTGGTCCCACATCTGGCCTTCATAGTCTTCAAGCGTGTCGGCCAGTTGCTCCTTGGAGATGTTCATCACTCGGATCTTCAGCTTCTGATCCGTCTCGGTGTTGTTGATGAGATACCAGAGGCCGCGCCATGTGCCTTCCATCTCACGCACTTCGGGCGCGTGCAGGATCTCGTTGACCTGTGTCGTCAGCATCTTGTCGATGCCCGCGATCAGCGACTTGATCGACTTGATCGCATTGGACGAGATGGTGGTGGTATCGGAACGGGACTGTGCAGCGAGCGCGAGATTGCGCACGAGTTGCTGCAGCTTCTCGCTGTCGTCCTTCTTGACCTTGAAATCCTTCTCGAGGAGCCCGCTGAATTCTCCAAGGTCGATGGCTTCGGCCTCGGCGACGGCGGCGGTCTTTTGCTGTTCGGCCATGATTTACTCCCCAACCTTGTCGTCGTCGGCCAGCGCCTGGCTGGCGATCTTGCCAAGAAGCGGTTCGTTGTTCAGAAGCTGCGCGATGCGTTTTTCGGCGTCGACGCGGCCATCCATGAAGCCAAGCAGCTCCTCGAGCTGGCGACGCATCTTGAGGATCTCGGCCAGTTGCGGAACTTGCTCGGCAATCTTGTCCGGGGCGAAATCGCCCATTCTGGAAAATGTAAGATCGAGCGCCAGTTCCTCGTCCCGCTCGGCGCCTTCAGCCTGAGGCAGCGTATTCTTCACGCGGGCTTTTACGCGGGGTCCGAGCGCTTCCATGAACTTGGGGAAGCGGTTCGCGTCGGTCTCGACAAAGGAGCGGTCCAGCACCGACTTTGACGCTTCCTTGGTTTGCGAAGCACCGGAAAGGTCGGCCATCACGCCCATGACGAACGGCAGTTCGATCGTCGTCGGACTACCGTAGGTTTCCACATCGTAGGCGATCTGCACCCGCGGCGCGCGGTTTCGTTCGATGACCTTCGCTTTGCTTTCGGCTGGCATGTGTTGTTACCTTTCATCCTTCTGAGCCGTCTTCTTGGCATCGGGAACGCCGGCAAGGAGCCGGAATTCCTTCAGGCCCGACGGGGCGAGATCTTCCATCAGTTCAACGAAATCCATATGCACCATCCGGCGCACACGCCGCGCCAGGTGCGGTATAGGGCTCGACGGTTCGGTGCGGTCATAGAAGGCGACGACGAGGTCGAGGCATTTCACCACGTCGTCGCGTGAGGAAATCCGGTCGGGAAGCCCCGTGCTCGAGTCCGTGTAGCTTGCCGCACTTGCCATAGTATCGGCTCCATGACCGTTTCGAGCAGGCATTGCCGGTTCTGCCGGCGTGGGCGGCTTGGCCGCGCCATTCACCACCGCGCCGGCTGCCGAATTCCGTTCGAGGGTCGTCAGCAAACGCTGCAGAAACCGTTTCAATTCCGGAACAGGCGCGCCGCTGCTCTCGAGACGTGCGTTGAGCGCGGTCTCGACCGCATCAAGGGCCACGATCGCTGCTCGGGCGTCGGCGACGAGCAAGACCATTTCTGCGTTGGCTTGATCCATCTGTGCCGCACATCCGGCACGCACCCGGTTCAACAATTGTCCGTGCGCACTGACCAGCGCGGCCTTTTCAGCCGCATTCAACCCGGAGGCGGCTTCCTGGAGCATGACGCGGTCGTCGAGCGCACCCTTTTCCAGATCCTTGCCCTGAATCGGGCCGATTGCACGCGGCGCAAAGAACGTCATTTGCCGCAGGTTCGCCAACAACCCCTCCTGACCATTCTGGAGGTCGAGCAGCGCGTTGATACGGCGCAAGGCGGCATCGCGTGGCGAAGCGTTGGGCCGCAGTGCCGGATGCATGGTTTCCCAATGCTGATCGAAGGTCTGCGCAATAAGGGTCAGCCCTTGCGCGAGCCCGGCCAGTCCTTCTTCATTGGCCAGCGCGCGCGTGACGACGACCAGCAGGCGCAGGTCCCGGCCATGCGCGCGCAATTCCTCCGCCTTGGCGAGCACCGCGGGCCAGTCGACCGGAATGGTGCTTTGCGAGGCGGGTTTGTTTTGGCCGTCGTGGACGACCTTGATCTCGGGCTCCGTCAGGCGCTCCAGCTCATGAAAAGCCGGGTCGTTGCGCAAATCCTCCCCTGACGGATTTTCACCGTCGAGCGGAGCAAGCCAGAGTGCGACATCAATCACACCAACCCCCAGCGATCGGCCATCAAACCATACGTGACCCTACGGTATCACACGGTTGCACTTTACCACAATTCAAGCACTGCTCAAAAAATTAACGAAAGCTGACCAGACCACTTCTGCGGTGCCAAAACCTTTGTTCAGGTTGCCGATCCTGTATGTAAAATGCATGACACGGAGGCGGGCAATTGCGTGGTTGTTTGCAGCCGATGGTGAGGTACTTTCCACAAATGGAAGGGGCACTGTCCACCACGCGCTTTGTCAAGTGACGGCTTATGTGGCAGGTTATCGACTGGCAGATTGCAGGAGCACGTTCGATGGAACAGCGCCGGTCATCGCAGACCTTCAAACGCAAGGAACTGGTCGGCAAGCTCAATCCTGTCGGTGTGCGCGCCTTCAAGGCCGCGGCCGACACCGCCAAACTGCGCGGCAATCCTTACGTCGAACTCGTCCACTTCATTGAGCAACTGGTGCTTTCCGACCGCTCGGATGTGCAAATGATAATCGCCGATGCGGGCGTGGATACGAGCCGGCTCACCGCTGACATGACCCGCGCCGTCGACAAGCTGCCCTACGGCGCAACGTCGATCGAGGAATTTTCCGACCATATCTTCCATGCCATCCAGGAAGCCTGGAACCTGGCGACGCTCGAGTTCGGCGTCGAGGAAGTCCGCAGCGCCCATATTCTCCTTGCGTGCCTGAAGACGCCGGTGCTGGAAGGCCTGCTGTCGAAGATCAGCGGCGAGTTTGACAAGATCGACGCCGCCGCGGTCATCGCGCGGTTCGCCGATGTGATGGAGGGCTCGCTCGAAGCTGGCGCCTCGACCACTGTCTCTGCCGCAGAGGCGCCGAAGCGGCCCCCTGGCGGGGATTCGGCGCTGGCGAAATACGCTACCGACCTGACCCAGCGCGCCCGCGACGGCAAGATCGATCCGGTCGTCGGCCGCGATCCGGAGATCAGGCAAATCGTCGATATCCTGATGCGACGCCGGCAAAACAACCCGATCCTGACCGGTGAGGCCGGCGTCGGCAAGACCGCGGTCGTCGAGGGCTTTGCCTTGCGTATTGCAGCAGACGACGTGCCGCCCACACTGCAAGGCGTCAGTGTGCGCATGCTCGATGTCGGATTGATGCAGGCGGGTGCAAGCGTGAAGGGCGAGTTCGAAAAACGGCTGAAGGCGGTCATCGATGAGGTGCAGTCTTCCGAAACGCCGGTCATCCTGTTCATCGATGAGGCCCACACCTTGATTGGCGCAGGCGGCGCGGCTGGAACCGGTGACGCGGCCAATCTCTTGAAGCCGGCGCTGGCGCGCGGCGAATTGCGTACGATCGCGGCAACGACCTGGGCCGAATACAAGCAGCACATCGAGAAAGACCCGGCGCTGACCCGCCGCTTCCAGGTGGTAAAAATCGACGAGCCTTCGGAGGCGGTGGCCGTTCTCATGTTGCGCGGTGTCGCCGGCGTTCTGGAGCAGCACCACAAGGTGCAGATACTGGATGAGGCGATCGAAGCGGCGGTCGGCCTGTCGCATCGCTACATCCCGGCGCGGCAACTGCCTGACAAGGCGGTGAGCCTTCTCGACACCGCTTGCGCCCGTGTCGCCATATCGCAGCACGCTACACCGGCCGAGGTCGAGGACATCATCCGTCGCCGCCAGGCGCTGGAGGTCGAGCGCGGCATCATCGGCCGTGAGGCCGCGATCGGCATCGAGGTGAACGACCGGCAGGCACGGGTCGACACCGGGCTGGCCGAAACCGAAGTCACGCTCGCAGCCGCGCAGGGGCGTTGGGATCGGGAAAAGGCACTCGTTGCCGAGATACTCGAACTGCGTGCCAGGCTGCGCGGCGAAGGTGTGCCGCTCGATGCGGTGGAGACGCCGGAGACCAATAGCGAAACGGCACGCGCGGACGCGGCTGAGGCTCAGCCAACCAAGAGCGAAACGCCCAAGACTAAACCGACCAAGACCAAAACAGCCAGACCCGACGTGGAGGCATCGGCGGCTGCCGATGCTCCTCCACCCGATCCGGTCGCCGATCTCTCCCGCTTGCGCGAACTGATGGCCGAACTGGCCGAGGCGCAAGGCGAGACGCCGTTGATCCTGCCGTCGGTCGACCGCAACGCCGTGGCGGCGGTTGTTCAGGATTGGACCGGCATCCCGACGGGGAGGATGCTGTCCAGTCAGACCGAAAAGGCACTCAAGCTCGCAACCACGCTTTCGGAGCGGGTCGTCGGCCAGGATCACGCCATGGAGATGATCGCCAAACGCGTGCAAACCAGCCGCGCCGGGCTCGGCGCGCCGGAAAAGCCGGTGGGCGTGTTCCTGCTCTGCGGCCCCTCGGGCGTCGGCAAGACCGAAACCGCCTTGGCCTTGGCCGAAACGCTCTACGGCGGGGAGCAGAACCTGATCTCGATCAACATGTCCGAATTCCAGGAGGCGCACACGGTCTCGACCTTGAAGGGGGCGCCGCCTGGATATGTCGGCTACGGCAAGGGTGGCATCCTGACCGAGGCGGTCCGCCGCAAACCCTATTCGGTGATCCTGCTCGACGAGGTCGAAAAGGCGCATCCGGACGTGCACGAAATCTTCT
Organism: Mesorhizobium loti; assembly: GCA_014189435.1. NCBI lineage: Bacteria > Pseudomonadati > Pseudomonadota > Alphaproteobacteria > Hyphomicrobiales > Phyllobacteriaceae > Mesorhizobium > Mesorhizobium loti. The sequence goes on along the minus strand of CP050293.1, from coordinate 4,302,800 downwards.
TCCAGGTCTTCGACAAGGGGATGATGGACGACAGCGAGGGCCGGCGCATCGATTTCAAGAACACGCTGATCCTGCTCACCTCGAATGTCGGCTCCGAAGTCATCATGGATCGCACCAGGAATGGCACGCTGCGGGCAGGGCTCGACGATCTGGACACAGCGCTGCGCAGCCCGTTGCTGAAGGTCTTCCCTGCGGCCTTTCTCGGCCGCGTGGTGACCATTCCCTACTATCCGCTCTCGGATTCGATGATCGAAGCGATCACCCGCCACCAGTTCGCCAAGATCGCTCGCCGGCTGCGTGCGACCAACGATGCGGAATTGGTGATCGGCGATGGCGTCATGGATCTGGTCAAGGCCCGCTGCACCGAGATCGAATCCGGCGGGCGGATGATCGATGCCATTTTGACCAACACGCTTCTGCCAGAATTGAGCCGTGGCGTGCTGAACCGGTCGCTAGAGGGCGAAAAGATGACGAAGGTGACGGTTGGCGCCTCCAAGGAGGGCTTCACCTATTCCTTCGAGTAGCTTCTGAAGCATCGGCAACCGAGGCTTGCCGGCGCGCGCAGCGCCGGGCGAACGAGGCCGATCTATGGCGTGCCCGTCGGTTGATTGAACGATCTGGGTGGGATATTTTACCGGCAAGAAAATTCAATCAAATCAGCCATTTTTGTAGTCAGTCATCGCTTACAATGCCCGTTTCGACGGATGCGATAAAAGAATTGTCTCATATATTGACGTTAAATTAACACCGAGATATGGTTCGTTTGACTCATTGGGCACCCGTCGCTTGTATCACCGTTGCTCGTCGATCGTCGCTATGTCTGTCACCCCTGTCCCAGCCTGCAGGATTGCCTTGCAGTGCGCATCGCCAGTCGCTGAAAGAGGCGGTGACCATGCCCAGCCTGCTCGGAATCGATAACGGTCTCACGGTCACCAAGGCGGTGATCTTCGATGCCGATGGCACGCAGTTGTCCGTGGCGCGTCGACGGGTTCCGCAGTCGATGCCCCATGCGCGCTGGGTGGAGCGCGACATGGCCGGCCTCTGGCAAGCGACCGCCGATGCGATCAAGGAAGCGATCGCGCTGTGTGGCCGCCCGGCGGACGACATCAGGGCGGTGGCGGCGACCGCGCATGGCGACGGTCTCTATTTGCTCGACAAGGATCGTCGGCCGCTAGGCCCCGGGATCCTGTCGCTCGACAGCCGCGCTGGCGAGATTGTCGAACGATGGTCGGCGGACCGGGTCTTCGAAGACGCGTTGGCGCGCACCGGCCAGGCGCCGCATGTCTCGGCGCCGTCGGCGCTGCTGGCCTGGATCAGGAAGAACCAACCCGACCGCTATGGGCGCATCGGGCATATACTGGCCTGCAAGGACTGGCTGCGCTTTTGCCTGTCGGGCACGATCGGCACCGACCGTACCGAGGCCAGCACCTCATTCACGGATTTCCGCACGCAGGCCTTCGCGCCGGAAGCGATGCGCATCTTCGGACTGGACGATCTGTTCGACGCGCTGCCGCCGATGGCGCACTCCGCCGAGATCGTCGGCCACGTCACCGCCGAGGCCGCCGAAATGACCGGCCTGGCCAAGGGAACGCCGGTCGCGTGCGGACTGCATGACGTGACCGCCTCCGCGCTCGGCATGGGCGGCCATGAGGAGGGCGTGCTTGCGATCGTCGCCGGGACCTATTCCATCAACGAAGTCGTTTCGTCAGAGCCGCGCGTCGATCCGCGCTGGTTCTGCCGCAACGCCATCGACGCAGGCCTCTGGAACAACATGGCGATCTCGCCGGCCTCGACCGCGAATTACGACTGGTTTCTCGACACGTTCTGCCGCTCGGAGCAGGAAAAGACATCGGTCGATGGCGGCTCGATCCACGAGTTTCTGGCAGCAGAGATCGACACGGCGCTGAAGAAGCCCTCGACCATCCTGTTTCATCCCTATCTGTTCGGCTCCCCTTTTGGCGATGTCGCCAGCGGCAGCTTTGTCGGCCTGCACGGCTGGCATACCCGCGGCGATATGCTGAAGGCGGTTCTGGAGGGCATAGCCTTCAATCACCGCACCCATGTAGAAGCCTTGCGCGAGGGCTTTGCTATCAGCGAGATACGCCTGACCGGCGGCGGTTCGCGCAATCCGGCTTTCGTCCAGATGTTTGCCGACGTGCTGAACGCCCCGGTCACCATCACCTCGACCGACGAGGCCGCGGCCTTCGGCACTGCCCTTTGCGCGGGTGCCGCGGTCGGCATCTTCGCGACACCGCAACAAGGCGCCAGGCAGGTCGGCATGACGGCGCGCCAATACGAACCAGTGCCGGCCTCGAGTGCTGTGTTCAACGAGCGCTTTTCTCTCTATGGCCGCATAGCCGGTGCGCTCGAACCGCATTGGCCGGAGATCGAGAAGCTGGCGCGGCCAGACACTTGGGGGACTGCATGATCAAGGCCGACGAACGGCGCGAAGAGATCGCCGACTATGTGATCAAGCTCGGCCAGGTGCGCATCGACGATTTGGTCGAGCATTTCGGCGTATCGCGCATGACCATCCACCGGCACATCGACCGGTTGGCGCAGCAGGGCGTGCTGCGCAAGCTGCACGGTGCGGTGACGGTCCAGCCTTCCGGCCTTTACGAAAGCGCCTTCCGCTACCGGGTGACGGTCAACCGGGCCGAGAAGGATGCACTGGCGCGGGCAGCACTCGATTATGTCGAGGCCGGCCAGGTGGTGATGCTGGACGATTCCTCGACGGCAAACGCCGTCGCGACACTGCTGCTCGACATCAAGCCGCTGACCGTCATCACCAACTCCGTGGCGACGGCATCACTGTTGACCAATGTCGACGATATCGATTTCATCTGTCTCGGCGGCCAGTACCACGGCACCTACAACGCCTACATAGGCATCGTCTGCGAGAACGCCGTGGCGCAGCTGCGCGCCAATGTGCTGATCTGTTCGGCTTCGGCCATCACCGGAACCACGGCCTTCATCCAGGACCCCAATGTCGTGCGGGTCAAGCAGGCGATGATGGCTGCATCGGTCAAGCGCATCCTTCTGATCGACCACGCCAAGTTCGACAGGATCGCACTGCATGTCTTCGACGATCTGACCAATTTCGACGTCGTGCTGGCGACCGAAGGCCTGGGCGAGGCGCGGGCGCAAGCCCTCGAACGGGCTGGCGTGAAGCTGCGCATCGTCAAGACGAAAGTACTATGAGCTCAAGCGAAGGAACATTTACGGAGAATCCCGCCGGGCGTTTGGCCGCCATGGCCGGGACCGGCGAAGTCGACGTCGTCATTCTTGGCGCCGGCATCAACGGAGCAGGGTTGTTCCGCGATCTGTGCGCGCAAGGCGTCAGCTGCCTGATCGTTGACAAGGCGGATTTCGGCTCGGGCACCAGTGCCGCGCCATCGCGGCTCATTCATGGCGGCTTGAAATATCTCGAAACCGGCGAGTTCGGGCTGGTGGCGCAGTCGACGCTCGAACGCAATCTGCTTTTGAAGAACGCGCCGCACTATGTCAGCCCGCTGCCGACCGTCATCCCGATCTTCTCCTGGAGCAAGGGCGTGCTGGCGGCGTTGCGGACGCTGTTCGGCTCGACCAGCGCGCCGCGTAGCCGCGGCGCCATCCTGATCAAGATCGGCCTGATGATCTATGATTTCTATGGCTCGCGAAACCAGGTCATGCCGCGTCACCGCATGGTCGGGCGGCGCCAGGCGCTCAGTGAGATGCCGGCGCTCAATCCCTCGATCGTCGCCACCGGCACCTATTACGACGCCAAGATAAGCCACCCCGAAAGGCTGGTGCTCGAACTGATCCTCGATGGGCTGCAGGCAAACCCGGCCTCGGCCGGCGCGAATTACACGGCGCTGGTGAAGTCCGCCAATGGCGTGCTGACCTTCCAGCCGGAGAATGGCGCGGCCTTTTCGGTGCGGCCGAAGCTGGTGGTCAATGCCGCCGGTCCCTGGATCGACGATGTCAACGAATTGCTTGGCGCGCCGTCGAAGATGATCGGCGGTACCAAGGGCTCGCACATCCTGCTGAAGCATGACGAACTGGTCAGAAGCCTGGCCGGGCGCATGCTGTATTTCGAAGCCGACGACGGCCGCATCTGCCTCGTCTACGACTATCTCGGCCTGGCGCTGGTCGGCTCCACCGACATCAAGGCCGATAATCCCGACGCGGTGCGCTGCGAGCCTGACGAAGTCGAGTACCTGCTCGACAGCGTGCGGACGCTGCTGCCGGGAATGGCGTTCGAGCGCGGCCAGATCGTCTATGCCTATAGCGGCATCAGGCCGCTGCCGGCCTCGGATGCATCGCTGCCCGGGCTGATCAGCCGCGATCACTCGGCCCCGGTCGCCGAGCCGGATCGGAACAGGCCTTTCGCGGTCATTTCGCTGATCGGCGGCAAATGGACGACCTTTCGTGGCTTTGCCGAGGAAGTCGCCGACACCGTGCTCGTCCGCCTGCAGCGCAGCCGCAAGGTGACGACGCAAGCGATGCCAATCGGCGGCGGCAGGGACTTCCCGGCCGATGCCGCAGCACGAGCAAGTTGGCTGGCTCTGGCTCACTCGGAGACGGGCGCTGAAGAACGGCGTCTCGATGAGCTGCTGTCGCGATATGGCACCAGAGCCACGCAGATCGCCACGCATGGGCCGGATGATGAGGATCGGCTGCCGGATTCAGAAAACTACAGCCGGTCGGAAATTGACTACATCGTCCGCAACGAGTTCGTCGAACATCTGGCTGATATCGTCATGCGCCGCAGCACCCTGGCGATATCAGGCTCCCTGACAGGCCGCGACCTGCAGGAGATTGCCGCGATTGCCGGACGGGCGCTGGGCTGGAGCGCTGGGCGCCTTGCAGGGGAAGTCGAGGCCGCGATTGTGGAGCTTGAGGGCCGGAACCTGATGCGGTTGGGCTGATCACTCCGTCGCCGCTGCCCTTTTCATAAGGCAATCCGATCGGTTTGCCCAAGGATGCGCCACATCCGCAAATCACCCAACTCACAGACGGATTGGGATTTTTCTGTGAGTGGATATTATTCATCAAAAACAAAATGTTGATGAAAAATTGGATGGCAATGAGCTGTGCAATTAGGTTGGCGTCAATAGGATATAACACAGATTGACGTTAATTTAACACCATTGTATGGTCGAATAATATGATTAGGTCCTAATAGGTCGATGTTGCCTGCCGAAACGCCGGCATGCCGGCGTTTCGGGAAGGGGCGAGACCTGTGAATTCCACGCGGGGCGTATGCGCTAGATCCGGCGAGGGATTGACAGTGATGCAGGGATGTGAAAATTTTTGCACACAAAGATAATAATATCATCTCAGGGAGGAGATGGCTTGAAATCCGGCGGAACCGCTAACCGCGATCACGAGTCCAGCCTCGCCACCCGCGCGGCCTGGCTTCACTATGCGGGGGGTCTTACGCAGGCCCAGGTGGCCAAGCGGCTCGGCCTGACCAGCCTCAAGGCGCATCGGCTCATCACCCGGGCCACCCAGGATGGTCTGGTCAGGGTGATCATCGACGGCGACGTCGGCGAATGCATCGACCTCGAGCAGCAGCTGATCGATGCTTACGGGCTCGACTATTGCGAGGTCGTTCCCGATCTCGATCAGGACGAGCTGCCGTTGAAAGCGCTTGGCATCGCCGGCGCGCAGTTTCTGAAGCGCGAGATCGATCGCGGCGAGGACATGCTGATCGGCGTCGGCCATGGCCGCACCCTTGCCGCAAGCGTCGAGTATCTGACGCGCACCGCCGCCGCCCATATCCGTTTCGTTTCGCTGCTTGGCGGTGTGACGCGCAAATTCGCGGCCAACCCGCACGACGTCATGCATCGTCTGGCCGAGCGGACCGGCGCGCAGGCCTATGTGATGCCGGTGCCCTTCGTCGCCAACACCGCCGAGGACCGTGAGGTGCTGCTTGGCCAGCGCGGCATCAGCGATGTCTTCGACCTCGCGAGCCGGTCCGACCTGATGTTCGTCGGCATAGGCACAGCCGAGCGGGAAGCCTCGCTGGTCGCCACCGGCATGATCGAACATTCCGAAATCGACGAGGTCAAACGCGATGGCGGCGTCGGCGAGCTGCTCGCCCACTTCTTCGACGATAAAGGCCGTCCGGTGGAAACGGCACTGTCGGACAGAATTCTGGCGCTTCCGCGGGACCAGTTGAAAGGCCGCCGGATCGTCGCCGTCGCCGGCGGCAAGGTGAAAGTACGCGCCATCAAGGCGGTGCTCGAAAGCCGTTATCTGAGCGGCCTGATCACCGATGAGTCCACCGCCCGTGCCCTTGTCGAACAAAACCAATCCAATGGTGCGGAGCGCCATGTGAACGGAGGATCGTCAAATGCGTGACAAGCGCGGATCAGCTTTGCTGGCGGTTGCGTCATGAGCGCGAAGGCCGCCACTGCATCGGCCAGGCCGGCCTCGCCCGGCCTGCGTCGCGCACTTGCCGGCGCTGCGGCTGTCGTCCTGCTCGGCGCCATGGCGCTCGACACCAAGGTGGTCAGGATCGGGTCGGCAGGCGACGTTCGCAGCGCCGTGTTTTCCGCCGCTGACTACGGCAAGTCGGAATTTCCCAAAGTGCAGGCCGATGTCGATGCGCGCGCCGCCGACGCGGTGACCGTGGCGGCGGCGATCGCCAAGGACAGGGCGACGGCCGAGAAGGAATACGGCGTGCCTGCGGGCGTCGGACCGGTCATCTCGGTCAAGTTCAGCGGCGTCGTCGGCGAAGGAAAATCGGGCATCTACAAGGTCGCCGTCGACGGTGTGCCCGACACGCTGATGATCCGCGTGCAGACGGGACCGGCGATTAACGGCACCGAGCTTCGTGACGCCACCGGCAAGATCACATTCGGACAGTTCACCAACCAGATCGAATATCAGGACGCCGGTTCGGCGCTGAACAACGAGATGAAGAAGGAAGTGCTGGCCAAGGTCGATGCGAGCGCCTTGACCGGCAAGACCATATCGGTGGTCGGCGCGTTCAAGCTGGTCAATCCGAAGAGCTGGCTGGTCACTCCCGTGAGGCTGGACGTCAAATGAGACCGGCTGCCGACATCGGACCCGCGAATGGCGACGCCGTGCTTTCGGCGCGCAACATCGTCATGTCGTATGGCGGCGTTCATGCGCTCAAGGGTGTCAATTTCGACATCCATCGCGGCAAGGTCACCACGCTGTTTGGAGAGAATGGCGCCGGCAAGTCGACGCTGATGAAGATCCTGTCCGGCGTGGTCACGCCGACATCCGGCGACATCGTGCTCGACGGCAATCTCGTCAGCTTTTCCTCATCCTCGGACGCGCGCGATCGCGGCATTTCGATCATCCACCAGGAACTCAGCCTGGCGCCCAACCTCAGCGTTCGCGACAACATCTTCATGGGCCGCGAACTGCGCACCAGGACCGGCCTCGACTTCGCCGAGGAGCAGCGCCAGGCGCGCGCGCTGATGGCCGACCTTGAAGAGGACATCGACCCGATGACCCTGGTCGAGGATCTGCGCCTCGGCCAACAGCAGATCGTCGAGATCGCGCGGGCATTGTCGGTCGACTCGCGCATCCTGATCATGGACGAGCCGACCTCCGCGCTTAGCGCAACCGAGGTGGAAGTTCTGTTCAAGGTGATCCGCGATCTGACCAGCCGTGGCGTCTCCATCGTCTACATTTCACATCATCTCGAAGAGGCGTTGCAGATCACCGACTACGCCGTCGTACTGCGCGACGGCGCGATAACGGCGACGGCTGAAGCCAGGGACATCGACCTCGAGTGGATCGTGCGCAACATGGTCGGTGAGAACTTCGACCTCGGTTCGCCGCCGACCGGCCATGCGTTCGGCGGGGTCGCCCTGTCTATCGAGGATGTCAGCGTCGTCGACACTTCGGGCTCAGGCTATTCCGTCGTCGATCACCTGTCGCTGGACGTGCGGGCAGGCGAGATCGTCTGCATCTACGGGTTGATGGGCGCCGGGCGCACGGAGTTGCTGGAAGCCGTCGCCGGACGGGTGCCGATGGCGGGCGGCCGCGCGCTTCTGGAAGGCGAGGACGTTTCGGGGCTGAGCATTGCCCAGCGCATCTCCAGAGGTCTTGTGCTGGTCCCCGAGGATCGCCAGCGCGACGGGCTGGTGCAAACCATGACCGTCGGCCGCAACCTTTCGCTCGCCAGCATCGAGGCGTTCGCCAGGGGGCTGTTTCTGTCCCGCTCCAGGGAGCGAGAGCTGGTCGAGGACTCGATCCGCAAGGTGACCGTCAAGACCGCCGGCGGCAACGCCATGATCGGATCGCTGTCGGGCGGCAATCAGCAGAAAGTCGTCATCGGCAAGATGCTGACGACCAACCCCAAGGTCATCCTTCTCGACGAGCCGAGCCGCGGCATCGATGTCGGCGCCAAGGCCGAAGTCTTCCGCTTGCTGAGCGAACGCGCCGCTCAAGGCCTTGCCGTCGTCTTCTCGACCTCGGAGGTCAACGAGTGCCTCAGCATTGCGCACCGCATCGTCGTCATGCGCAGGGGCAGGATTTCAGCCGAATTCGGCGCCAACGCCACCAAAGAGCAGATCATGGCCGCCTCCGGCGAAGCCGTGGTCGCCTGATCACCAGAATTTCGGAGCCCAGACCCATGACCGATGTCAGCCAGGCCAGAAAACAGTCCAGTCCAAGCGCGGGCGGCGAAGGCTTCGATCTCGCCAAGCTGCTGCTCGAGGGCCGGGCATTCTTTGCCCTGATCGTCATCATCGTCGTGTTTTCGATCCTGTCGCCCTACTACCTCTCGGTGGCGAACTTCCTGACCATGGCCTCGCATGTCGCCATCTTCGGAATTCTCGCCGTCGGCATGCTGCTCGTCATCCTCAATGGCGGCATCGACCTGTCGGTGGGGTCGACACTGGGCTTGGCCGGTGTCGTCGCCGGCTTCCTGATGCAAGGGGTGACGCTGACCTGGCTGGGCGTCGTCCTCTATCCGCCGGTCTGGGTGGTCGCGGTGCTGGCCTGCATGCTGGGCGCCGTTGTCGGGCTGATCAACGGCGTGCTCATCGCGCGCTTCAAGGTTCCGGCGTTCGTCGCCACGCTCGGCGTCATGTACATGGCGCGCGGCCTGGCGCTGCTTATGACCAGCGGTCTGACCTACAACAATCTCGGCGGCAAGCCGGAGCTCGGAAACACCGGCTTCGATGCGCTTGGCTTCAACCGCCTGTTCGGCGTGCCGACCGGTGTCGTGGTTCTCGTGGTCATCGCGCTGATCGGCAGCATCGTCCTGAACCGCACCGCTTTCGGGCGCTGGCTCTACGCCTCGGGCGGCAATGAGCGCGCGGCCGAACTGTCCGGCGTCCCGGTCAAGACGGTGCAGATATCCGTCTATGTGCTGTCAGGTATCTGCGCCGCCATTGCAGGCCTGATCCTGTCCTCGCAACTGACCTCGGCGGGGCCGACCGCTGGCACCACCTACGAACTGACGGCCATCGCGGCCGTCGTCATCGGCGGCGCGGCGCTGACCGGCGGCCGCGGCAACATCCGCGGAACCCTGCTCGGGGCCTTCGTCATCGGCTTCCTGTCCGACGGTCTGGTGATCATCGGCATCTCATCCTACTGGCAGACAGTGTTCACCGGCGCCGTCATCGTGCTCGCCGTGCTGCTCAATGCCGTTCAGTATCGCCGCCGCAGCAAGCTCCCAAGCGCGACAGGTGGCCAACCGACTTCTCAGAAACGGGGGAAGGCCGAAACGGCCAATCCTGCCCAAGGGAAGACTGCCAGGTGAACTGGCAGCAACACCGCGTAATCATTGGAGGAATGTACATGAGAACCATGCTGAAAAGTCTGCTTGCCGCCGCGATGGTCGTCGGGTTCACGGCCGCCGCGTCGGCTGCGGGCCTGATCTCGATCATCGTCAACGATCCGGCCAACCCCTACTGGCTGACCGAGGGCAACGTCGCCAAGGCCGAGGCCGAGAAGCTCGGCTACACGGCCAATGTCGGCGCCCACAAGGGCGATACCAACACGGAAAGCAACCTGATCGACACCGCCATCATCAACAAGTCGGTGGCGATCATCCTCGACCCGGCCAACGCCGATGGTTCGGTCGGCGCGGTGAAGAAGGCGATTGCCGCCAACATCCCGGTTTTCCTCGTCAATGCCGAGATTAACCAGGAAGGCCTCGCCAAGGGGCAGCTCGTCTCCAACAACGCGCAGGGTGCTGCTCTCGGTGCCCAGCAGTGGGTGCAGGCCGTCGGTGAAAAGGGCAAATATGTCGAACTGCTCGGCGCCCCCTCGGACAACAATGCCGCCACGCGCTCGAACGGTTACGCGACTGTGCTGAGCCAGTATCCGGATCTCGAAAAGGCTGCCTCGCAGGTCGCCAACTGGGATCGTACCCAGGGCCACGACAAGATGCAGAGCATGCTTCAGGCCAATCCCGACATCATCGCCGTGATCAGCGGCAATGACGAAATGGCTCTCGGCGCGGTTGCGGCGCTGAAGGAAGCCGGCAAGCTGGCTGGCATCAAGGTCGGCGGCTTCGACGGCTCCCCTGACGCGGTTGCGGCGATCAAGTCCGGCGAACTGCAGTACACCGTGCTGCAGCCGGTCGCCATCTTCTCGGCCAAGGCCGTGCAGCAGGCGGACTCGTTCATCAAGACGGGCGCCACCGGTGCGGCGACCGAGAAGCAGCTGTTCGATTGCCTTCTCATCACCAAGGACAATGTCGACAAGTACACGGCACCCTTCGTGCTGTCGGAATGAAACCTGCGCAGGGGGTGTCCTTGCGGACACTCCCTGCCTCTTCTACGAGATGACAAAGACTGCCTTCGTGACCTGTCTTCTTAACCAACCGGAATTTGCGGCATGAAAGACCTGCTGATCGGCATCGACGCGGGAACGTCGGTGATCAAATCGGTCGCTTTCGATCTGTCCGGGCGGCAGCTCGCCATGACATCCGTGCCCAACAGCTTCGCCACGCTGGAAGGCGGTGGCGCCGAGCAGGACCTCGATCAGACATGGCGCGACATGGCGCGGACCGTTCGCGATCTCGCGGCCAAAATCCCCGACCTCGCGCAACGAACCGCGGCGGTTGCCATCACCGGGCAGGGCGACGGAACCTGGCTGATCGATGGCGACGGCTTGCCGGTCTCGCGCGCCTGGCTGTGGCTCGACGCCCGTGCCGGACATCTGGTCGACGAGATGCGCGCCGATCCCCGGGATCGCAGGCGGTTCGAGCTGACCGGCACGGGTCTCAATTCCTGCCAGCAAGGCGCCCAACTTGCCTTCATGAAAAGGAACAATCCGGACTTGCTGGAGCGGGCGGCGACCGCACTGCATTGCAAGGATTGGCTCTACTTCAAGATGACGGGCGAACGCGCCACGGATCCCTCCGAAGGGACCTTCACTTTCGGCGATTTTCGGTCGCGCACCTATTCCGACGAAGCCCTCGACATCCTGGATCTGACGACGCATCGCCGCCTGTTGCCGCCCATGCTCGAAGGCACCACCGACCATCATCCGCTGTCGCGATCGGCGGCAGGGGAGACCGGCCTGCTCGAAGGCACGCCGGTGGTGCTGGGTTACGTCGATATGGTCATGACGGCTCTCGGAGCCGGCCTCTATGATCCCTCAGGCAATGTCGGCTGCACGGTCATCGGCTCGACCGGCATACACACGCGCTTCGCCGCCACTCCCGACGATGTCGTGCTGAACGGCGATGGCTCAGGCTACACGATCGCCATGCCCGTTCCGGGTGGCTATGCGCAATTGCAGTCCAACATGGCGGCGACGCTCAACATCGACTGGCTGCTTGGCCTTGCGCGCGACGTGCTCGCCACGGCTGGCGGCAAACCTTCCCATGACGAGTTGCTGAAAGCACTCGATGTCTGGGTGGAGGCATCGGAGCCGGGATCGCTGATTTACCAGCCCTACATATCGCTGGCCGGCGAAAGAGGGCCGTTCGTCGACCCTGACGCACGCGCGGGTTTCATCGGCCTTTCGGTCAAGCACGGCTTTGGCGATCTGGCACGCGCCGTGCTTGAGGGATTGGCCTTCGCTGCACGCGATTGCTACCAGGCGATGGGCGCCGTGCCGGGCGAGATCCGCCTGTCGGGCGGCGCCGCGCGCAGCCCGTCGCTACGCCGCATCATAGCAGCGGCGACCCGGGCGCAAGTGCGCACGAGCAGCCGCCAGGAAGCCGGTGCTGCTGGCGCCGCGATGATGGCGGCGGTCGGCCTCGGCGTCTACGGCTCCATGGAAAACTGCGCCGCCGAGTGGGTGACGCCGCTTCTCGGCGACTGCGATGCCTATGACGAGGCGCTTTCGCAAACCTACGATGCGCTCTTCCCTTCCTTCGTTGCGGCGCGTCAGGCGCTTCGGCCGGTGTGGAAGGGCATGGCGCACCGCACAGGAGCAAGATCTTGAGCAATACAACAGATGTCGTCGATCTCTTCGTGATCGGTGGCGGCGTCAATGGGGCCGGCATAGCGCGTGACGCGGCAGGGCGCGGGCTGTCCGTCATCCTGTGCGAAAAGGACGATCTCGCCCAAGGCACCAGTTCGCGCTCCGGCAAGCTGGTGCATGGCGGCTTGCGCTACCTCGAATATTACGAATTCCGGTTGGTTCGCGAAGCGTTGATCGAACGCGAGGTGCTGCTCGAGGCGGCGCCGCACATCATCTGGCCGATGCGCTTCGTTCTTCCGCACAGCCCGCAGGACAGGCCGGCATGGCTGGTCCGGCTCGGCCTGTTTCTCTACGACCATCTTGGCGGCCGTAAACGCCTGCCGGGGACAAGAACGCTGAACCTGAGGACAGCACCGGAAGGCGCGCCGATCAAGGACGAGTTCAGGCGTGGTTTCGAATACTCCGACTGCTGGGTCGACGATGCGCGACTGGTGCTGCTCAACGCGCTGGACGCCAAGCAGCGCGGCGCCAGGGTGCTCACGCGCACGGCTTGTGTCGCGGCGCGCCGCGAAGACGGCCTATGGTCGATCGACATGCAGGACGGCCGCACGGGTGCGATGACGAAGGTCCGCGCGCGGGCGCTGGTCAATGCGGCAGGACCTTGGGTCAACGACATTGTCAGCCGCGTTGCCGGGCAGAATTCGACGCGCAATGTTCGCCTGGTGAAAGGCAGCCATATCGTCGTGCCCAAATTCTGGGAGGGGCGGCAGGCCTATCTCATTCAGAACAACGACAAGCGGGTGATCTTCGTCAATCCCTATGAGAACGATCTGGCGCTGATCGGCACGACCGACATTCCCTACGAAGGCAGGCCCGAGGAAGTGGCCGCCGAGGCAAGCGAAGTCGATTATCTGATCAAGGTGGTCAATCGCTATTTCAAGCGACAGCTGACGCCACAGGACGTGGTCTATAGTTTCTCGGGCGTGCGCCCGCTCTATGACGACAATGCCGACAATCCAAGCGCGGTGACGCGCGACTATATTTTCGAACTCGACGCCTCCAATGGCAACGCGCCGCTGCTTTCGGTGTTCGGCGGCAAGATCACCACCTTCCGCAAGCTGTCCGAACATGCGCTGGAAAAGATCCAGCCGTTCTTTCCGGCGATGAAGAAAGCCTGGACGGCCAAAATTCCCTTGCCGGGGGGCGACCTGCCCAATGCGGATTTCGAGCAGTTCCTGAGCGATCTGCATTCCGAGTTTTCATGGCTCAGCCCGTCGCTGGTGAAGCATTACGCGCGAACCTATGGCACCCGCGCCAAACAATTGCTCGCCGGCGCGCATGGCGAAGCGGACCTCGGTCGCCGCTTCGGGCCCGATCTGTATGAACGGGAGGCAAGGTTCCTGGTCGAGACCGAATGGGCCGGCACATCAGCCGATATCCTGGAACGCCGCACCAAACATGGCCTGCATATCAACGCAGCCGAGCGGCAGGCATTCGAAGACTGGTTCAGTAACATCTTGGCGACGGCAGACTGATGGCCTTCACGCTTTCCCTCAACACCAATCCACTGGTCAATCGCTTCGCCGATCCAGACGATTTGATCGACGCGATCGCCTATGGCATCGGCATCCGCGACGTGCAGCTGACGCATGAATTCGTCAATCCGGGCTGGCCGGCGGCGACGATTGCCAAGTTCCTGCGCCTGTTCAACAGGGCACTGGCGCGGACCGGCGTGCGGATCACCTCCGGCATGACCGGACCCTATGGCCGGCTCAACCATTTCGGCCACCCGGACGCGGATGTCCGGCGCTACTATGTCGACTGGTTCAAAACCTTCGCCGACATTTCCGCCGAGCTCGGCGCGTCCGGCATGGGCACGCAGTTCGCCATCTTCACCTACAAGGACTTTGACGATCCGCAACGGCGGGCGGCATTACTCGACATCGCGCTCGAATGCTGGCGCGAGGTGGCCGAGCACGCCAAGGCGGCGGGCCTGACCTACCTGTTCTGGGAGCCGATGTCGGTCGGCCGCGAGTTCGGCCACACGATCGAAAGCTGCATCACGCTGCAAGGCGCCATCGACGCGGCGAAGCTGCCCATCCCGATGAAGATGATGGTGGATATCGACCATGGCGATGTCACCTCGCCCGATCCCGCCGACACCGACCCCTATGCCTGGGCGAAGGCGTTTCCATTGCAGTCGCCGATCATCCATATCAAGCAGTCATCCATGAACAAGGGCGGCCACTGGCCGTTCACGGCCGCCTACAACAAGGACGGCCGCATACTTCCGCAAAAGCTGCTGGATGCGGTTCGGCAAGGTGGCGGAACCGACAATGAAATTTGCCTTGAACTTTCCTTCAGGGAGAGGGAACCGGTGGATCATCAGGTTATCGAGATGATCCGCGAGTCGGTGGATTTCTGGGCGCCTCATATCGACAGTGGCCGCGACAGTCTCAAGCCTCGAGCCTGAGCGGATACGTCGCCCGAAAGCCGGCTTCGGCCGCAAAAGGATCGAAGGAGAAAAAGAATGGCCCCATATTGGGTCGGCACGAGCTGGAAGATGAACAAGACGCTTGCCGAGGCGTTGCAGTTCGCCGATGCGCTGGCGGCCTTCGTGCCTGACTTCGATCCGACGATACAACCTTTCGTCATTCCGCCGTTCACCGCAGCGCGCCAGGTCAAGGCGGTACTGGCCAACACCCGCGTGAAGGTCGGCGCCCAGAACATGCATTGGGCCGATGCGGGCGCCTGGACGGGAGAGATTTCGCCGGTGATGTTGAAAGACTGTGGGCTGGATGTAATCGAGCTCGGCCACAGCGAGCGCCGCGAGCATTTCGGCGAAACGGATGCGACTGTGGGACTGAAGACGGCGGCTGCGGTCAGGCACGGTTTCGTGCCGCTGATCTGCGTCGGCGAGACGCTGGCTGAGCGTGAATCCGGCCGCGCCGAGGCGGTGTTGACGGCACAGGTTCTCGGCGCGCTGCAAGAGCTCAGCGGCGAACAGCTGAAGGCGGAAATCCTCTTTGCCTACGAGCCCGTCTGGGCAATCGGCGAGAAGGGCATTCCGGCAAGCGCCGACTATGCCGACAAGCAGCAGGCGCTGATCAAGCAGGTTGCCGCCGATCGGCTGCCGGCTGCCCCGCCTGTGCTTTACGGCGGCAGCGTCAATCCCGGCAACGCAGCCGAACTCATCGCCCAGCCGCATATCGACGGCCTGTTCATCGGCCGCTCGGCGTGGCAAGCGGAAGGCTATATCGACATTCTGAAAAAGGCATCGGCCGCCATCGCGCGCTGACCGCTAAAAGACGAAAGAAAAGGAGTTCATCATCATGAAGATCGCACTCGGAGCCGACAGTGCCGGCAAGCCGCTGCTCGATGTCATCGCCAAGCATCTCGCCACGAAGCCGGAGCTGCAGGTCGTCGACCTCAGCCAGGCCGGGTTCTACGCCGATATCGCCGCCGCGGTCGGCCACGAAATTCTCGACGGCAACTACGACCGGGCCATCCTGTTTTGCGGCACCGGCATCGGCGTCAGCATCTCCGCCAACAAGGTGCCGGGCATTCGCGCCGCATTGACCCACGATACCTATTCCGCAGAGCGCGCCGCCAAGTCCAACAACGCCCAGATCATCACCATGGGCGCCCGCGTCATCGGTCCCGAACTGGCGAAATCGATCGCCGACGCGTGGCTGGCCTCGGAGTTCGATCCGAATGGCCCGTCTGCCGCAAACGTGCAGGCTGTCGACAAGCTCGACGCCAAGCGCTGAAAGGCAACCGCCGAAAGATGAGGGTCCGCTGCTGATCAGTCGGTCAGGGCGGCCCGCAACGCCTCGATCACGGTGACGGCGGACGCGGCGCCTGGATCCATATGGCCAAGCGAGCGTTCGCCGAGGCGTGAGGCCCGGCCCTTGGTGGCGACCATCGCCTTGGTCGCTTCCGCACCTGCTTTTGCCGCCTGCGCTGCGGCCTCGAGACTGCCCGCCAGATCCTTGCCGGAGGCCAGCGCTTCGCCCGCCGCTTGCGCTGCCGGCGCCCATGCATCGATCATGGTTTTCTCGCCTGGCTCAGCCTTGCCGCGATCTTGAATGCCCTTGGCCATGGCCTGGAACAGGGCGACCACGTCCGCGTCGTCGAGCGTTGTCTTGCCCTTGACGGCGGCGGCGCCGCGCATGAGCGCGGTCGCATAGAGTGGACCCGAGGAGGCACCAACCGCATTCAGGAACGACTTTGCGGCGGTGTTCAGCAAGGTGGTCGGATCGGTCGCCCCGACATCGAGTGCGGCTACCGCATCGCGTGCCGCGGAAAATCCAAGTTCCATCGCAATGCCGTGGTCGGCATCGCCGATTACCCCGTCAAGCGCGCAAAGCCGGTCTCTGTCGGCTGACATGGCGGTTGCGATCCTTGCGAACATCGCAACAAGGCGGGCGGTGTCGATTGTCGTCATGCTATTGTCCCTTGACGAGGTGCAGGTTCAGCCGGCGCGAAACATGGCGCAGTCGCAAGGGTGATCCAGCATCGTCTGCAACTCGCCGTCGAGTTGGTGCAGCGTGATCGAGGCGCCCGCCATTTCGAGCGAGGTGCAGTAATTGCCGACCCAGCTTGCGTGGATGGACACACCGATGTCATCGAGCCTCTGCTTCACGCGCCGGTTCATGATGTAGAGTTCCATCAGTGGCGTCGAGCCCAACGAGTTGACGAGCACCGCGACCTTGTCGCCGCGCGTCGGCGCCATCTCGCCGAGGATCCTGTCCAGCATCTCGTCGGTGATCTCATCGGCTGTTTTCAATTTTTCGCGCGCGATGCCGGGCTCGCCATGGATGCCCATGCCGATCTCCATCTCGTCCGGCCCGATCTCGAAATTCGGCCGGCGGGTCTGCGGCAGCGAGCAGGGCGACAGCGCCACGCCCATGGTGAAAGTGTGGTCGTTGGCCTTGCCTGCGATACGCTCGCATTCGTCGAAGGACAGCATCCGGTCGCAGGCAGCACCCGCCGCCTTGAAGATGAAGAAATTGCCGGCAACGCCACGCCTCTTCTGCCGCTGGTCGCGAGGTGCCGAGGCGACGTCGTCGGTGCTCAGCACCGTGCGCACCTCGATGTCGTCCATCGCTGCCATCTCGGCGGCCATGTCGAAATTCATCACGTCGCCCGCATAGTTGCCGTACATGAACAGCACGCCGGCGCCGCCGCTGACTGCCTTGGCGCATTCGAGGATCGGGTCTGGCGGCGGCGAGGCAAAGACATTGCCGATGGCCGCCGCGTCAGCCAACCCCTTGCCGACGAAGCCGAGAAAGCTCGGCTCATGGCCCGAGCCGCCGCCAATCACGAGGCCCACCTTGCCCTGGCGCGGTCCGTCGCGGGCGATGATCGAGCGTGGACTGCCGTCCACACTTTTGAGATGGCGGGGATGCGCGGCGAGAATGCCTTCCAGCATCTCGTCGACGGCGCGGTTGCCGTCGTTGATGATCTTCTTGGTCTGCACCCGGCATCCTCCCGATTTCGGTATTTTCGCAGATAATACCGGGTGTTACCGGGATTTCCACCCAGCAAGGCGTATTTCGCGCGTTGAGGTGTTCCCGCTGGCCAGCACCCGGACGCAGGCACTGGCTGTTTCAACCGCCGAGGCCATCGCGGATGGCTGAGAAATAGCGATCGGTTCCGACCTGGCCGCCCTTGAGCGCAACCTCCAGCCCGTCGATCGCCTTGAGGCGCGAATGGGCAACGCAAAGCGGCGAGCCCGGCGAAGCGGGCAGCGGCATGCGAATTGTCAGGGCATCGACACCCATCTCGCCGAGTGCGTGGCTCGACGTGTCGCCGCCGGCAATGACCACGCGCCGCAGGCTCTGTTCGATCGTCAGCGCTCGAAGGATTTCTCCTAGGCCGCGGCCAAGCTTGTGGCGCGCGCCTTCCTGCCGGTCGATTTCGGCGCCCCTGTCGGCAGTGGGACCAAGCGCGGTGTAGAGGATGACGCTGCGCCCGGCTTGCAGACTGGCGCGGCCGCTTGCCATTGCGCGCGCGATCGCTTGCTGTGAGGCCTGCGAAACCAGCTCGACCGGATCGACCTCGATGCCGTCGAAACCATCGGTCAGGGCATGCCGGATCTGTCGTTCGGTGGTTGGCGAGCAACTGCCCGAAACGACGGCTATCCGCTCGGCAGCCCCCGGCGGCGTGAAGCCTGGTCCGGCGCTGACGATGCCATTCGACGCCCATTCGGCCAGCAACGCATACTCGACCCCGGACGAGCCGACGACAAAGGAACCGCCAGGCTTGCGGACGCGCCACAGCTCCTTGCCGGCCAGAGCCTGCGTGTCCAGATTGTCGACATCGATGAGCACGATGGCGGTGCCGTTTCCGATCAGGCGATCGAACGCCGCTGGCCGGGACGCGGACTGCAGCGTCGCAAGGTCGACCAGTCCGGAGCTTAGCGCCGTCTGCCGCGACAGGTGGATCAGCAGATCGGACTCATCCATCGGCGTCGTCGGGTGGCGGCTCATCACCGGGTGGCGGTCGATGCGAAAATAGTGGTCGCGATAGGCGGCGAACAGATGGCCGAAGGCGGTGTAGCGCTTGAGCTGCGGCGCGCCGACCAGCAGCGGCACGCTGTCTTGTGCGAACACCGAGCGGCCGATTTCGATCGCCCGGCCGATGCTGCCGATCGTCGGGCTGGAATCGAAGGTCGAGCAGACCTTGTAATGGCAGATCGCGGCCTTCCGGGTGTTCAGCCAGGCGAAGGCATCGCGCAGATGCGTGTCCATCCATTGCGGCGTCTCGCTGCGGCTGGTGCCGGCCAGTCCGATCGCCTGGCAATGCGCGAAGCGCGACAGCAAGGCCGCGTCCGGCTGGCGCATGAACAGCACGGTAGGCACGCCGCCGAGTTCGAGCGCCTCCATGACATCGGTCGAGCCGGTCAGGTCGTCGCCATAATAGGTGAGAAGCAGGTCCTGCATGGCTTCAGGCTGCCTTGCCGTCGCCGAATTTTTCGATCGACCGCGCCAGTTCGGGATGGTTGAGGGCGAAGTCGGCAAGTGGAATGCCGTCGACCGCCGCTTGCCACGCCTGCTGCACGGCGCGCACGCCGGCGCCCGGCCCGTCCGGGTGGCTGACGATGCCGCCGCCGCAGAGATAGAGAAGATCGACCGTGCGTCCGGTCCGCGCATATGTCTCAGGTGCCTGGCCGCCCCACTGGCCGGAGCCGGCGACCGGCAAGGCGCAGTCCTCAGGCGAAAAGATTGGTGTCGTCACCGCTTTGAAGGATTCGACGAATGAGTCATCCGGTTCCCAGTATTTCGAGGCGATGCCGTTGATCTGGAACTGGTCGACGCCGAGCAGCCGCCAGAACTGCTGCCAGACCTTGAAGTCCATGCCGAGGCCCGGGTGGCGCGTGAGGATGTCCCAGCCGTTGCGATGGGCGTGCAGCACCAGGCTGGAGCGTTTTCTCAGGAACGCCATGCCGCCGAGCCCGATCGAATTGATGTTGATAACAGCGCAATTGCCGCCGGCCTTCGCCACCAGATCGTGGTTGCGCATCATCTCGTCCGGATCGGCATGCGAGACGCCGAAGGCATACATGACCTTCTTGCCGGTCTTCTGCTCGTGATCGAGGATGAGCGGCATGATCGCCTTCACCCGCTCGGCCAGCGGCGAATAGGCCGGGCTCATCAGCTTTTCATCGTCCTTGATGAAATCGACGCCGGCGGCGATCAGTTCCGCCACCATTGCCGCCGTCTCATGTGGCCTCAAGCCCAGCGCCGGCTTGACGATCGTGCCGATGATCGGGCGGTCCGTCACACCGGTCAGCCGCCGGCTGCCGGCGACACCGAACTGTGGGCCGGGATGCGCGCCGCGAAAATCCTCCGGCAGCTTCATGTCGACGACGCGGATGCCGGTGAGGCCCTTGATCGAATAGGTGCCGCCGATGCCGATCGTCATCAGCGCCGAAAGGTCGGTGCCGATGGCATCGAACGGAAAGGCGATGTCGACGTCTGCGCGCTTGAACG
The DNA here is from genome assembly GCA_014189435.1 of Mesorhizobium loti. Classification (NCBI taxonomy): domain Bacteria; kingdom Pseudomonadati; phylum Pseudomonadota; class Alphaproteobacteria; order Hyphomicrobiales; family Phyllobacteriaceae; genus Mesorhizobium; species Mesorhizobium loti. Next base: position 4,282,446 of record CP050293.1, on the reverse strand, counting down.
GCCCCTTGCCGTCATCGGGAAGCGACGGCCGCTCGGCGTCGGGCAGGGGCCGGATCGCCAGCACGCGCGCCGCCACCCGGGCCTTCAACTCCTCGGTCTCGCCAGGCAACGCGACGAAGGTGCCGGTCGACTGGTCGCTGGCGATCTTGGCCGCCAGCGCTTCGATGCTTGCAGGCGTTTCGATGCGATAGGTGAGGGTGATCATGGTCTGCTGTCTCAGGCCGAGGCGTTCGAAAAAGGTTCACCAGTGGTCTAAATCTGGTATAATGAGTACATAAGTATTGCAAGGCATATCCGGCTGGAAGTTTTAGGCAGGTCGTCAGATGGCAATTTCCAGGAAATGTGGCGGCAGTGTTAGATAGGGCCGGGTCAAGGGAGTGATTCGCGACGATGAACCGTTCGGAACCGATTGTCCGGCGCAAGCTTTCCGACGAGGTCTTCTTGCGGCTGAAGCGGCTGATCACCAGCGGCGAGCTGACGCCGGGCGACGATATGCCGTCGGAGCGTGAGCTGATGGAGCGCTTCGAGGTCGGCAGGCCGGCGATCCGCGAGGCGATGCAGGCGCTGAGCAATATGGGCCTGGTCGCGATCTCGCATGGCGAACGCGCCAAGGTGCTGCAGCTGACCGCCAAGTCGATCATCAAGCAGGTCGATGGCGCCGCCAAGATCATCCTGTCGTCCTCAAAGGACACGCTTGAGCACCTGAAGACCGCGCGCATCTTTTTCGAGCGCGGCATGGTCCGGGAAGCAGCCGAAAAGGCCACAGCCGAGGACGTGCAGCGGCTCAGGGCCACCGTTGCCGAACAGCGCGGCTTTCGTGGCGACTCCGAAGCCTTCATATCCGCCGACATGAAATTCCATACCCAGATCGCCGCGATCTCCGGCAACCCGATCTATGTCGCCGTCAGTGAGGCGATGCTGGGCTGGCTGAAGGAATACCACACCGAAATGCTGATCTGGACCGGCAAGGAAAAGTTCACACTGACCGAACACGAAGAGATCATCGGCCGCATCGAGAAGAAGGATGCCGACGGCGCCGAGAAGGCGATGATCAAGCATCTCGAGCGCTCGCGCGCGCTCTATGTGATGAACTCCGAAAAGTAGCTTCAGCCGAACCGGGTGATCGCGTAGGGCGTCATCACGAGATGGCCTCGGCCAAAAGCCGAAATGTCGACCTGCACATCGTCCGCCGTCAGGTTCGCCAGCCACACGACAGTCTCACCCGAGGCGGAGCGTCCAGCCAACGCCAGCACCTTGGTCTCATCGCTCGTCCTTGCCTCCACATGCGCAAGGCCGGCCAGTTCGCAAAGTCCCCTGATGGCCTGGAAGAGAGGCCGGCGTGATCCTTCCGCGACAGGTTCTCCGGATGATGCCAGCACGCCGAAAGGCCCTGTGAAGCCGGAGAGCGTGAGCTGTTCCAATCCGGCAGGCGCGACGCGTGCGGCATAGCCGATCGTCCATGCCGCCGCGAACAGGCCGGCATGGCGAGGATCGCTGTCGGCCATGGCGATGCGCTGTCCCCCGGGATTGGGCTTGGTCGCGCCGCCATAGGGGTTCTGGCGCATGGCAATCGTCGACGGACCGATCCGGTAGGGCTTTGCCCCGAAGATCGCCCGTGCCGATTGGGTGATGAAAGGCAGCGCCTCCAGCGACTGCATGATGCTGAGATCGTCGGCGGCGTGCACGATCGGGCAGGTGCAATGGGTGACGAAATCGAGCTGGTCCGCCGGCACGCGCTTGCGGTTGAGTTCGGTGAAATAGCTGAACATGCCGCCGCCGAGGCGGATGTCGGGGAAGGCGCGCCGCGCCGCGGCATAGACCTCTTCGAGCGGCGGACACTCAGGCCACGCGCTGCCCGGCGGTGTCGACTGCCGGTCGACCGAGGGCGACACGGCAATGGCCGAAAGTTTCAGCCCGGCCTGACGTACCAGGTCGGCGACGCCTGACAGCTCGGCGTCAAGATCGCCAGCGCAGGCAACGACGCATTCGAGGGTCGCCTGCACCGGATAGGCGGCGGCAAGTTCTGCAAAGGACTGCAATGCGTCGAGCCCGTGGCCGCGCGTTGGGTCGTAGTGGAAGATCAGCTGTTGTGGGCCGAGTGTCGTCAGCGTGGAAAGGTTCGCAAGCGCTGTCTCGACATCCTCTGGATAGATGACCACGCCGATATCCGGCAGCCTCGGTCCGGCTTCGCCGAGTTCGGCACGGACTGGCTCGGCGGTTGTCAGGGCAGCCGCAACGCTCGCGTCGCCAGTGATGCTCAGGCTGATCGTCTGGCGCAGGGGTTGGCCGGCAGGCAGCACATAGGGCCATGGCAGCGCCAGCGGCCGCACATAGGTCTTGTAGGAGGCATCCGACCAGTTGCGCTGGTCCTCCATCTCGAATGTATCGCCTTCCATCCGGCATTCGGCGGTGACGCCAGGCCGAACCTGATGGGTGATGGCGCGGATATCCTTGAAAGGTTGCCAGGGGTCGATCAACTCGGGAAGTTTTGTTGCCACCACGTGGCCGTCTGTGTGCTCGACCGTGACCGGGCTGCCGGCCAGCCCGGCGATAGGATGCAGGATGCAGAAGCCGCAGCGGTTGGTTTCGAAATCGCTTTCGGGCAGGGCGCTGACGTCGAAGACCAGTCGGCCATCGGCTGAGCCATTGATGGTGGCGCGGAAGCCGAGCCGGCCTCCATCGGGGTCCACGCAGCTTGCCGAATAGCCGACCGAAAAAGCGTCGGCACCCTGGTCGATGATCAGGTCCGTCAAATTTGGCTCATAGGTGCCCCAGTCGCGGTCACGCACGATATAGGCGATGGCTCGCAGAACCTCGGTGCCGCCATGTCGGATGGTGCGCAGATTGCCGTTGACGAAGTCGGCGGTAAGCGCGCCCGCGGTGAGTCTGACCGGTTCGGCCTCGACCATACGCGTGCCGTAGAAGAGGAAGGCGTCGGCGGTCATTTCAGCAAGACGTCGAGTTGCACCGGTTGACGGCTGGCAGCACCGGCGTAAGCCGCCTCAACCAGCGCGAACGTCTTGAGATTGTCCGCGCCCGAGGTCGCCGGTTCGATCCCTTTTGCCAGGCAGTCGACCCAGTGCTGCTGGATGGCGACGACGCTCTCCTGAATGTTGTGCCAGGGCCGCGACGCCCAGGGCAGCAGCGGCGGCGAAACGTCGGTGACGGCCGTGCTGCCCTTGCCGGTGACGGTGAGCCGGTACCCCTGCGCCAGCCGGATCGTGCCGTCGCTGCCGTCGATCTCGATCAGCGTTTCGGGAAACGGCTCGGTGGCGAGCTTCGTCGCGTAGCTGCAGTCGACCACCGAGGTCGCGCCGCTCTTGTGGTCCATCAGCATGGTCGCCACATCCTCGCCCGCGATACCGGGATTTATGCGGGCGGTTCGCGTGGTGATGACAGACACGTCGCCGAGCAGGAAGCGGGCGATGTCGAGGCTGTGGATGCCGAGATCCTCGATGATGAAGCGCTTTCCCGTCGCCAGATAGGGCTGGCCGGAAAACACGTCATAGGCGGAACGGAAGGAGATGCGCCCGAAGAAAGGCGTGCCGATCTCGCCGCTGTCGAGCACGGCGCGCACCGCCTGGATCGGCGATTGCCAGCGAAAATTTTCATGCACCATCAGCGGCACGCCGGCTTGCGCGCATGCCCTGACCATCGCCTTGGCGTCGGCCAGCGTCGGCGCGAACGGCTTTTGGCAGATCACCGGCACTTGGTGAGCGGCCGCCATCTCGACCAGCGGGCGATGGCTGGGCGCGGTGGTGGCGATGTCGACGAAGTCGAGGCTCTCGCCGGCAAAAAGTTCCGCCGCATCGGTATAGCGCTTGGCGATGCCGAACTGGTCGCCGACGATCCTGAGCCGTTCCGGATCACGGTCGCAGATGGCAACGATCGAGGCGCCTGCTACGTCGCGCCAGGCATGCATCTGGTTGACGGCAAAGAAGCCGCAGCCGATCAGCGCTCCTCGCAGCTCAGCCATGGTCAACCTGCCTTTGCCATCTGCATCAAGGTGACACGTTGCTGAAGCCGGCGCTGCGCCTGGTCGACGACGACGGCGACGATGATGACGAGGCCCTTGATCACCATCTGCCAGAACGAACTCACACCCATCATCACCAACCCGTCCGAAAGAATGCCGATGACGAAGGCGCCGACGATGGTGCCGCCGATCGTGCCGCGGCCGCCCGACATCGAGGTGCCGCCGAGCACGGCCGCCGCAATCGCGTTGAGCTCGAAACTCTCGCCTGTCGCCGGATGCGAGGCCATCAGCTCGGACGAGATGATCAGGCCGACGATCGCCGCGCAGAAACCGGAGAACATATAGACGAACATCTTCACCATGTTGACACGGACGCCCGAAATCCGCGACGCCCGTTCGTTGCCGCCGACGGCAAAGATGTGGCGGCCGAGCGGTGTGTATTTGGCGAGATAGGCGGCTCCCAGGGCAACGACGATCAGGATCCAGATCGCCACCGGCAGGCCGAGCAGCCGGCCGGCACCGAGGAAACCGAAGCCGGTGGTGCCCAGCTCCGGCTTGCCGACGAGGTTGGGGAAGGTGCGGCCGTCCGACGACAGCAGCGCCAGGCCGCGCGCGACATAGAGCACGCCGAGCGTGGCGATGAACGGCGCGACGTTCAGCCTGGTGATCAGCAAGCCGTTGACAGCGCCGATCAATATGCCGACCGCCAATGTGATCAGCGCAATCTCGAAGACGTTGAAATAGATGGTGTAGCCGATCTGCAGGTCGATGCCGTTGAGCACGAGGTAGCCGGCCACCATGCCGCACAGGCCGACGATCGAACCGACCGAAAGGTCGATGCCGCCCGTGATGATGACGAAGGTCATGCCCATCGCCAGGAACGCGTTCAGCGCCACATGCTTCGACATCAGGATCAGATTGGCGGTCGACAGGAAATTCGGCGCCGCGATCGAGAAGAAGACCAGCACGGCGATCAGCGCGATGAAGGTCCTGAGCTTCATCAGCGTCAACAGCACCGAGCCGCTGGAAGCGGAGGGAGCGGCCGCCTTGGCTGGGATGTCAGTCATGGGCGGTGCTCTCCGTGTGTAGGGCCGGTCCATGGCCAAGCGCCGATGCCGCGACGAGTATCGCCTCCGTCGCGTCAGTGCGGTCGAACATGCCGGTCAGTTTTCCGTTGCTCATCACGGCGATGCGGTCGGACAGCGCCATCACCTCGTCGAGATCGGAGGTTGCGAACAATATCCCCAAACCGTCACGGGACAGTTTGCGCATGGTGCGGAAGACGTCTGCCTTGGCGCCGACGTCGATGCCTCGGCTGGGCTCGTCCATCAACAGCACCTTGGGTTCGGTGAGCAGCGCCTTGCCGATCACCACTTTCTGCTGGTTGCCGCCCGACAGCGACGACACTTCCTGCGCCGGGTCCGCGACCTTGATCGCCAGTTCCCGCACCATCTGTGTCACCGCCTGCCTTTCGTCGGCGCCACGGATATGGAACAGGCGGGCAAATCGCGACAGGCTGGCCAGCGTCAGGTTGCTTGCGACCGAAAGGATCGACACCAGCCCTTCGCGCTGGCGGTCCTCGGGGATCAGTGCCAGGCCGCGCCGGATGCGCCGCGTCGTGTCGCGCTCCTTGATCTTTATGCCGCCAATGAAGATCGCGCCCGTCGAATGGCCGTGGCGGCCCATGATGCAGTCGAACAATTCGCTGCGTCCGGCGCCCATCAGGCCGTATATACCGAGGATCTCGCCGGCGCGCAGCGACAGCGAGACATGGTCGACGGCAAGCCCGCCGGTGGCGCGCGGCAGGCAGATGTCCTCGGCGCGGAAGATCTCCTCGCCCGGAAGATGGCCGTCGGCCTTGGCGAAGTCCTTGGCGTCGGAGCCGATCATCTGACGAACGATCCATTGCGTATCGACGTTTTTCATCTCCTCCTGGCCGGTGATGCGGCCGTCGCGCAGCACGGTGATGTAGTCGCCGATGCGGATCAGCTCTTCCAGCCGGTGCGAGATATAGACGATGGCCACGCCGCGCGCCTTGAGGTCGGCGATCACCTTGAACAGGATCTCGACTTCCGCAGCACTCAGCGCCGATGTCGGTTCGTCCATGATCAGGATGCGCGCGTCGAGCGAAACCGCCTTGGCGATCTCGACCAGCTGCTGCTGGCCGATGCGCAGATCCTCGACCAGCATGTCGGGCCGTATGCCGGCTTGCAGGCGTTCCAGAAATTCCGCCGCGCGGTTCTCCTGTTCCTTGCGGTCGATCTTGCCGAAGCGGTTGGTGATCTCCCGGGTGGCGAAAATGTTCTCGGCGACGCTCATATTGCCGAACAGGTTCAGCTCCTGGAACACCATGCCGATGCCGCGGTTCACCGCATCGCCGGACGAGGAGAAGGAAACCTCTTCGCCCTCCAGCAGGATGCGGCCGGCCGTTGGCCGTTCGACACCGGCGATGATCTTCATCAGTGTCGATTTGCCGGCGCCGTTTTCGCCGACCAGCACGTTGACCGCGCCCTTGCGCACCTCGAAATTGGCGCGCTTGACCGCGACGGTACCGGAATAGACCTTGGACACGTCCTCCAGCTTCAGGATGATTTCGGGCTTAGCGGTAGCGCTCATGGCTTCGGCCCGATCTCGGCCTCCGCCGGCGTCACCAGCGGCAGGTCCTGGCCGCTGCCCAGCGTATAGGCGCCCAGCACCTTGGCGCTGTGGCCCTCCAGTGTCTCGCGCGGCAGCTTGGACAGCACCGTCTTGTCGGCGTAGCTGTTGAACGCCTTGCCGAACTGGGCGAAGTCGATCTGGTTGGTGAAGTCGTTGAACTGGATGAAGTCCAGGCTGTCGCGCAGCGCGGTGCCGCGCACCGCCGGTCCGATCTGCACCCGCGCATCGGCCTTGCCATCGCCGTCGACATCGACGTCGATCGTCGCCGCGCGAGACTGCGTGTTGGCCGCGACGATCTTGCCTTCCAGGCGAACCGCGAAAGTCCACGGCGAGTTCGCCTGCTTGTTTGGATTGCCGTATTTGGCGCCGGCAGCCGCTGCATCGGTCGTCGCCAGGCTGTGAACCTCCGGAAACGGTCCGGCTTTCTGCTGGAGATAGGGCACGACCTTCGCCGCCCAAATCTCCTCGACCATCTTGTCCGGATTGAAGGCGGGAGCGTTGTCGCCACCTCCCGATTTCGTCGGCAGGATCTTGCAGGCGGTCAGGCTGATGCCGACCATCACGGCAAGGATCGGCCAGTTCGGCTTGGTGTTCAGCATGGTGGCCTGTCGTTCAGCATCGTGGTCGGCCCACGGAAAAAGGCGACGAGGGGCGAACCGAAATTCACCCCTCGCTGTTCAAATCACGCCGGCTCAGTTCGTCAGCGCGAAGGTCTCCAGCTTGGCGGCATTGTCGCCATTGACCAGGACGCAGTCCATCAGTTGCTTTTCCTTGGCCGGCGACGTCTTGTTCTTGATGAAGTCGTTGGCCTGCTCGACCGCCATCTGCGCCTGCGCGAAGGCCGGCTGCAGCACCGTTGCCTTGATGCCGCCCGAGGTGATGGAGTCGCGCACGTCATTCGATCCGTCGAAGCCGACGACGATGACGTCCTTGCGGTTCGCCGCGGCAAGCGCTGCATAGGCGCCCATCGCCATCGTATCGTTGCCGGAGATCACGCCCTTGATGTCGGGGTTGGCCTGCAGGATCGATTCCATCTTGGAATAGGCTTCCGTCTGGCTCCAGTTGGCCGACTGCTGGGCGACCATCTTCAGGTCCGGATAGTCGTCGATGACGTCGTGATAACCCTTGGAGCGGATGCCGGCATTGGTGTCGGATTCCTTGCCGACCAGCTCGACGAAATTGCCCTTCTCGCCCATCAGCTTGACGAATTCCTGCGCGCCGAGCTGGGCGCCCTGGTAGTTGTTGGAAACGATCTGTGCCACGGCGACGCCGGTGGCGTTGATCTCGCGGTCGATCAGGAAGGACGGAATGCCCGCGTCCTTGGCCTTCTGCACGGCGGCGACGGTGGCGTCGGCGCCGGCATTGTCAAGGATGATCGCCTTGGCGCCGCGGCCGATCGCGGTGTCGATCAGCTCGGACTGCTTGTTGGCGTCGTCGTCATGGACCAGCACCAGCGCCTCGTAGCCGAGTTCCTTGGCCTTGGCTTCCGCGCCGACGGCTTCCGCCTTGAAGAACGGATTGTCGTGCGAGGGCGTGATGATGGCGATGAGATCCGCCGCGTAGGCGGGCACTGCAGTGCCAAGCGCCAGCATGCCGGCGAAAGCCGCAAGCGTCATTCTGCGTGTGAGTTTCATGAAGTCCTCCCGTTGAAAACTCGTGTCTCGATAGATCGAGACCACTGTCTGCGTTGAATTGGCCAAGCAGCGCGGGCCACGGATCGCCTCGCGTTCAAAAGCCGTTTGCCGGCTTGCCCTGAACGGATCGTCGCTCCCCCGCCGTCCTCCACTCGTTCAGGCTTCGAGCTCCCTGCGAAAACCTGTTGATCCGAGCCAGTGAACAGCTAAGCCAACTGGTATGATGAGTCAACCACAAATTCAGATGATATGTACCTGATGAGGTCTTCCCTTCTCCCCTTGTGGGACCCGAAGGGCGGGCGAGACCGGTGGCTCGCCCCGGGGTGCCCGAGCGAAGCCCGGTCGGATAAGGGACGCTGGACGGATCGCTACGTCGAGAACATAAGCATCTAGAATCGTTTGGTTTTTTGATGCCGTGTTTCCTCCGGAACCCCGCATCCGTCTTGGCGCCACGCGCCAATCCACCTTCTCCCACAAGAGGAGAAGGGAAAGGCGTCTGCCTCCCTCAGGTGATGCGCTGAATGCTGGCGGCGATCTCTTCCGGCTCGAACACGCGTTTCCAGTCGTCACGCATCAGCACCGGCTTGCCGAATTCGATCGCCTTGTTGCAGGCGTCCGAGAAGACGCCCTTGGTCTCGCCGAAGATGACGGCGCCGAGCACGTTCATATGGCCGAGCAGGAAGTCGAGCGCCGCCTGCTTGTCGACGCCGCGTGCCACGACTTCGTCGACAGCTTCCTTCATGATAACCAGCAGCGAGGCGCACACCGTCTCCGACAGACCGGGCTCCAGCAGCGCCATCTGGTCGACGGTGACGCGGTGCGAGCGCATGACCGGCGCCCAGATGATTTTCGCGATCGCCTCGCCCTTGGCGTAGTCCTCCTCCGGTCCCTGCATCAGCGCGCTGACCATATGCTGCTTGGCCTTGACGCCGCCGAAATAGTCCTTCTTGGCAGCCATGTCGGTCTCGTCATTGAAGATCGGCGGATGGCAGGGATGGGTGACGAAATAGGTGAGGTCCGGCCGCTTCGGCAGATGGCCGGCGAAAGGTGCCGCCGCGTCGAGCACCACCACCATCGTGCCCGGCGCCAGCTTGCTCTCGATGCTGGTCGCCACCTTGCCGATATGCGTGTCCGGAACCGCCAGGATCACCACATCGGCGCCCTTGAGCGCCTCGTCGGCACTGACCGTATCGAAACCCAGTCCGGTCTTCAGCCGTTCGCGACCGGCATCGCTGACCTCGACATGGCGTATCGTGTAGGGCGATCCGCGAAAATTGGTCGATAGGCGGTAGCCCATTTTTCCGCCGGCACCGAACAGCGCAATCGTTGTCATCTGGTCACTACTCCTGATCTCAGCCGACGGTATCGCCCGTCGTCAACTTATCAACTGGTATAATCACGCTACCAGATTTTGGCAATCCGATAATGACCATGCGGGTGCAGGTCAAGCGCGCGCCGCGTCATCGCCTGCCGCCCGGCAAGCTCCAGCACAAATTGCTCCGTGAACAGGACCTTGGATGGCGCGCTCAGGGATACGATCTCTAGATCGGCCCGAAGAAGCCCGCACTGGCCGCTAAGTGCGCATGGGCGCTGCTCTGCCATCACCAGAGATAAACCGGCATGTGATCGGTCGTCGGAGGCCGGGCGCTACTTCAAAAGATCGACCAGCACGTCGAAAGCGGCGTCGATGTCAGCGCGGACCGCGGCCCTGACGGCCTCCGCGTCCCGGTTTCTCAATGCCGCGAACATCTCCTGATGGTGTTCGTTGGCGGTCGAGTAGTTTCCCGAATCGTGCAGCATGTTGAAGTAGGGGCTGATCTGCAGCCACAGGTTCTCGATGATGTTGAGCATGTTCTCGGAACCGGCCGCCCGATAGATCGAGAAATGAAAGGCGTAGTTGGCGCGCAGGTAGGATTTGACGTCGCCGGCGGCATTGGCCTGTTCGAGCGCATCCAGATGCTGGCGCAACTGCGCCACGGCCTGGTCGTCCATACGCTCCGCCGCCCATGCGGCCGCGATCGCCTCGATCTCGAACCGGACATTCCTGAGGTCGATGAGGCGTGCGCGGCTTAATGCCGGAATGCCGATCGACCGGCCTGAAACCACCATCAGCGCGTTGGCCGCCGTCAGGCGCCGCAACGCTTCCCTGACCGGCATCGGGCTGACGCCAAAAGCGTCGGCAAGGCTCTGAACCGTGACCATCTCGCCCGGCACGATGGAGCCGTCGAGGATCAGTTCGGTGACATGGCGATAGACCCTGTCCTGCAGGGTTTCCCTGGACAGGGGTGTGATCTCGACCCCCGGCTTCCTGTACGCCGACCCAGCCATCTCCCGTCAACCTTCCCGCCCAAGGGCGACGCTACCGCCAGAGCAATTCCAGGAAAAGTGTGAAACGGTTTTCCATCCGGAATTGCGCCAAAGCAAAGAGACAGAGTGGTTCCGGGTTTCACAGAGACGCGGAACCACTCTGGTGTCCGGAATGCAAGGTTCAAGGTGCCGCGTCAAGCGCTCACGACTCCCCGGTTTTGATATCAAGCGATTTCATCATTGATCTTTGATCAAATCATGTTACGGTCGCCGGCATCGAATGACAAGGGTTACGTTCGTGCCCTTGGGAGGCATTCGGTCGTTCGGATCGGGAGGAGTTTCATATGGGTATCGGATTGAAAGTCCGGCGGCTCGCGCTGCTGGCCGGCATGGCTGTATGCGCCCTTGGGCTGTCGGCCGCGCAGGCGGCCGAGAAGCACAAGATTTTTCTCAGCATGAGCTACATCGGCAATGACTGGCAGGCGGAGGCGGCCAACATGGTCAAGGCCATGGCCGCGCACAAGAGCCTGGCCGACAAGGTCGACCTGCAGGTCCAGGTCGCCGGCCCCAACGCGCAACGCCAGATTCAGCAGATCAACGCCATGGTGCAAAGCGGCGCCGAGGCGATCGTCGTGTATCCGATCTCGCCGACCGCGCTCAATCAGGTCGTCAAGAATGCCTGCGACAAGGGTGTGAAGGTCTTTGCCTACGACGCCGAGATCACCGAGCCCTGTGCCTACAACGTCCACATCGACCAGCTGGAAGCGGGCAGGGTGACCGCCGAATGGCTGGTCAAGAAGCTCAATGGCAAGGGCAACATCATCGCCATCACGGGTGTTCCGGGAACATCCGTCGATGATCAACGGACAAAGGCCGCCAAGGAAGTCTTCGCCAAGTATCCTGACATCAAGATCGTCGGCGAGGCTGTTGGCATGTGGAGCCAGGCGGTCGCCCGAACCGAGCTTTCGAAGATCCTGGCCACCCGCAATTGGGACGACATCAACGGGCTGTGGATGCAGGTCGGCTGCTTCACCGCCAACTCGATGCAGCTCGAGGCCGGCAAGAAGACCAGCGAACTCCTGCCTTGCGCCGGCGAAGGCTCCAATGGCGGCCGCATCCAGATGCTGCCGGAGGGGACCGAAGTCGAAGGCGCGGCGCCGCCCTATGCACCGGCGGGCGCGCAACGCATTTCCTATGCGTCCCCGCCCTATTCCGGCGCGCTGGCGCTGAAGCTCGCCGTCGAGGCGATCGAAGGCAAGGACGTGCCGAAGACCACCATCCTGCCGCTGCCGGTCGTCACCAATGAGACGATCAAGCTGTGCGACGAAGGCACATGGGCGGAGATGAAGGCAGGCTGCAACGCCTTCAAGCCGTCGCTGGTCTCCAATCCCGGCTGGTTTGCCTCGATCTTCTCGGACCAGACACCCGAGGTCGGCCTCGCCGCTGCCCTCGTTGGACAGCCGGAGAACTGAGCCTCTCAAGCCAAATCGCGACGATGCGCTGACGTCTTGTCCACGCATCGTCGATCCGCGCTAATGCGTGGCGCCCAAAGTGTGCAGCCCGGCGATCGAGGACATGACAGAACATACCGCGCTTCCCGCCATCGAGATCGACGGCATCAGCAAGGCGTTCGGCCCGACCGTCGCACTGGACGGCGTGTCGTTCGCGATCGCGCCTGGCAGCGTCCATGCACTGCTGGGTGAAAACGGAGCCGGCAAGTCGACGCTGGTGAAGCTGCTGTCCGGGCTGGTCCGGCCGAGCGAGGGGCATGTCCGTGTCTTCGGCAAGGAGATCGCCTACGGCGCACCGCGCGCCGCACACGCGCTGGGCGTGCAGACGGCGTTCCAGGAGATGACCCTGGTGCGCGATCTCTCCGTGCTCGACAACATGCTGCTGCCTTATGCCCCCGTGGGCGTCTCCGGCCTGATCCGGCGCAGTGCCGCCCGCAAGGCTGTCCGCCGCCACATCGACGATCTCGGTTTTTCCGTCGATCTCGACGCCGAGGTGAGCGAGCTCGAGCTTTCGGTGCGCCAGAAGATCGAGATCGCGCGGGCCGTCTATCGCAAGCCGCGCATCCTGCTGCTCGACGAGCCGACATCGACGCTCGCCGGCCGCGACGTCGACTGGCTGGGCGACATCATCGCCAGGCTGAAGGCAGCAGGCACCACCATCGTCTTCATCACCCACCGCATGCGCGAGGTCCGCGCCTTCTGCGACACGCTGACGATCCTGAGGAACGGCCGCCACATCGTTACCGCGCCGGTTGCCGACGTCTCGGATGGCGACGTCATCGAAAAGATCATCGGCCGCAGCATCGAGCAGACCTTCCCGCCCAAGCCAGACGGCGCCCAGGCCTTCGGGCCGCCGGTTCTAGGCGTGCGCGACCTCAAGGTCGGGCGCAAGCTCGACGGCGCCGGCTTCGACCTTCGCAAAGGCGAGATCCTCGGCGTTGCCGGATTGCAGGGCATGGGCCAGCAGGATCTGTTCCTGGCCTGCTTCGGCATGGCCGAAATCATCCGCGGCCACATCCTCGTCGATGGCCGCAAGGTTTGGCTCGGTTCGCCCGCCGATGCCTTGCTGCCCAACATGGCGATCGGCCTGGTGCCGGAGGATCGCAAATCCGAAGGGCTGTTCCTGAAACTGTCGGGCAGCCAGAACGCCACGCTTCCCGTGATATCGCGCTTCACCCGCCTCGGCCTTGTCGACGCGCAAGCCGAAACCCGCTCCGTCGAGGCGGCATTCGCTACTGTCGAGGTCGACCGCCGCGCGCTGTGGACGCGGGCCGGTGCGTTTTCCGGCGGCAATCAGCAGAAGATCGCCATCGCCAAATGGCTGGTGGCGCAGAGCCGCATCCTGCTGTTGTTCGATCCCACCCGAGGCATCGATGTCGGCACCAAGCACGAGCTTTATGTGATGATGCGAAACTACGTGGCTTCGGGCGGTTCGATCCTGCTGCACTCGACGGAGATTCCCGAACTCGTCCACCAATGCGACCGGGTGCTGGTTCTCTACGACGGGCGTATCGCGGCCGAACTCGAAGGCGACGCCATCACCGAGCCTGCCATCATGCGCCCGGCCCTTGGTCATGCCGGGGAAGCCGCCGCATGAGCCGCGCAGCAGCCTCATCCCCTGTTCCCAGTGGCTTCGGTCTGCGGCGCGCGCTGATGCGCAATCGCGGCGCACTGATCGCCGCGGCTGTCCTTGCGATCCTGCTTTTCATCGTCGACTGGATCAGCGCCGGGCCACTGACCTATTTCGATGTGTCGTTCCTGTCGAGCGGCGGCGCGACCTCCGCGCTCGCGGCGATCGGCCAGACCATCGTGATCCTGTCGGGCGGCTTCGACCTGTCCGCCGGCGCGGTGATATCGCTGGTCAATGCCGTGCTGGCATCGAGCATGGACCCGATGGCGCCAGGCGCCAGCATCATTTTGTGGACTGCCGTCGGCATCGGCGTCGGCATGGCCGTGGGCGCCTTCAACGGCTTCTTCATCGCGGTGCTGCGCATGCAGCCCATCGTGGTGACGCTGTCCACCATGTTCATCCTGCAAGGCGTGACGCTGCTGGTGATGGACAAGCCTGGTGGCTTCGTGTCGCCCGATCTCGGTACCTTCTATCTCGGCGACGCGATCGCCGGCTGGCTGCCGATGCCGCTGGTGGTGATCGGCGTCGTCCTGCTCGCCTGGTTCTGGCTGAAGGGAACCCGCTTCGGCACGGCACTTTATGCGGTCGGCAGCGATGCGGAGTCGGCTCTTGCCGTCGGCATCAATGTCGTGCTGGTCCGCTTTGCCGTCTATGTGATCGCCGGCGGCTGCTATGGCCTTGCCGGCGTGTTCATCAGCGCCCAGACCGGCAGCGGCGATCCGCTGGTCGGCAATCCGCTGCTTTTGTCGATGTTCGCGGCGGTCGTCGTCGGTGGCACGCGTCTCGGCGGCGGGCAGGGCGGCCCGGTGGGCTCTGTCTTCGGCGCCTTTATCCTGATGATCGTGGTGAACATCCTGCTGGTGCTCAATGTGTCGGCCTATTATGCGACCATCGCCGAGGGCACCATTCTGGTGCTGGCGGCGCTTGCCGGCTCCATTTCCCACGCATCGGTGCTTGCCGTGCAACTGCGCGCCGCGCGCGCCCGGCTTGCCGCCTGGCGCGCCGGCATATTGCCCGCGCAGCTCGAGCGCGTGGACCGGCGTCTCAAGATCACCGAACCATCGCCTGGCCAACGCAGTCCGGCATCGCCGCGCCCAGCTTTCCATCTGCGCAACGCGGAGGCGCTGCGCTACGCGCTGCCGGCCTATGTCTGCTTGCTGGTCATCGTGGTCGTCACGCAGATCTGGCTCGGCCGCGCCATCCTCAATCCGGGCTACTGGAATTCGCTGCTGGTGCTGTCGTCCTTCCTCGCCGTCCTGGCGCTAGGGCAGGGAACCGTCATTCTGACGGGCGGCCTCGATCTCTCCGTGCCGTGGACGATCGGCATCTCCGGCATCATCCTGGCCGGCATGGTCAACGGCTCCGATGCTGCCCTTTTCTACGCCTTACCAGTCGTGCTGGTGATGGCCTGCGCCATCGGCTTCGCCAATGGTTTCGGCATCGTCTATCTCGGCATCTCGCCGATCGTCATGACACTCGCCACCAACGGCATCCTGCAAGGCTGCGCGCTGCTCTACTCGCAGGGAACACCCGCCGGGTTTTCCTCACCGATGCTGCGCTGGGTCATGACGGCCAGGCTCGCCGGCCTGCTGACACCGATCGTGCTGCTGATGGTCGTCTTTGTCGCGGCGGCGGTGCTGCTGCTGGGGCGCACGCCGTTCGGGCGCCGGGTCTACGGTATCGGCAACGGGCTGCGCGCCGCGCGACTGTCGGGCATCGGCGTCGAGCGCACGCTGATCCTGGTCTACATGCTCTCGGCCGTCTGCGCTGCAGTTGTCGGCATCATGCTGACCGGCTTTTCGGGACAGGCGAGCCTCGGCATGGGCGACGACTATCTCTTGCCGTCGATCGCCGTGGTGGTCGTCGGCGGTGCCCTGATCACCGGCGGCCGTGGCCACTATCTCGGCATGCTCGGCGGCGTGTTGTTGCTGACGGCATTGCAGATGCTGCTGGCCGGCACCACGCTTCCCTACGCCATGAGGGCAATTCTTTACGGGCTGGTCGTTCTGGGCGCCGTCATGGCGCTGCGTGAACGGCGGCTGCAATGAGAAGGACAGGACCATGAGCACAAGGGCGCCGGTTTCGGCGGACGAATTTCTGACTGGGCTGAAAGGCCAGCGCGTGCTGGTGACGGCAGGCGCTGGCGGCATCGGTTTTGCCATAGCCGACACGCTGTCGCGGCTCGGCGCCCGCATCGTCGTCTGCGACGTTTCCGACGAGGCGCTGGCCGCTGCTCCCGGCAAGATCGATTTGGTCGCCGCTGTGAAGGCGGATGTTTCGCGCGACGATGACGTCGACCGGCTGTTCGAGGCGGTCGAGAAAGAACTCGGCGGGCTCGATGCGCTGATCAACAATGCCGGCATTGCCGGGCCGACCGGCGGTGTCGACGAGATCGATCCGGCCGACTGGCGGCGCTGCATCGACATCTGCCTGACCGGCCAGTTCCTGTGCGCCCGGCGTGCCGTGCCGCTGATCAAGGCAGCAGGCGGCGGCTCGATCGTCTCGATGTCGTCGGCCGCCGGCCGCCATGGCTACGCCTTCCGCACGCCCTATTCGGCGGCCAAGTTCGGCGTCATCGGTTTCACGCAGAGTCTCGCCAAGGAGCTCGGGCCGCATGGCATCAGGGTCAACGCCATCCTGCCCGGCATCATCGAGGGACCGCGCATCGAAGGTGTCATCTCGGCGCGCGCCAAGCAGGTCGGCATCAGCCACGAAGAAATGACGGATCGCTATCTGCAGAACATCTCGCTGCGCCGCATGACCAGCCCCTATGATGTCGCCGCGATGGTCGCCTTCCTGCTCTCCGATGCGGGCATCAACATTTCCGGCCAGTCGCTCGGCGTCGACGGCAACGTCGAAACACTTTGAGGAACAATCCATGGCCAATGTCGCGATCGTCGGAAGCGGGTTCATCGGGCGGGCCTGGGCGATCAGCTTTGCCCGCGCCGGCCATGATGTGCGGATGTGGGACCAGTCGCCCACTGCCACAGGCGGCGCCCGCGACTACATTGCGGGTGTGCTTGGCGACCTCGCTCAGAACGACCTGTTGCGCGGTCAGTCCGTCGACACCGTGCTCGGCCGGATCGCCATTGTCGCCGAGCTGGCGGAGGCGCTGGCTGGTGCGGTCCATATCCAGGAGAACACGCCCGAAAACCTTGAGGTGAAGCGGGAGGTGTTCTCCCTGATCGACAGTCTTGCCGACCCGCAGACAGTCATCGCCAGTTCCACCTCGGCGCTGCTGCCGTCCAAATTCACCGACCATCTGCAAGGACGGCACCGCTGTCTGGTCGTGCATCCGATCAATCCGCCCTATCTCATTCCGGCGGCTGAGGTCGTGCCGGCGCCTTGGACATCTGCTGACACGCTGGAAAGGACCCGCGCCTTCCTCATCGACGCCGGTCACGCACCGTTGGTGATGAAGCGCGAGCTTGACGGCTTCATCATGAACCGCCTGCAAGGCGCATTGCTGGAGGAGGCTTTCCGGCTTGTCGCCGACGGCTACGCCAGCGTCGAGGATGTCGATATCGGCATCCGCGACGGACTGGCGCTGCGCTGGTCGTTCATGGGTCCGTTCGAGACCATCGACCTCAATGCGCCCGGCGGCGTGCGTGACTATGTCGAGCGCTATCAGTCGATCTATTCGAACATTTTCCCGCAGATGCTGCGCCGGGTCGACTGGGCGGGCGAGGTGATGAAAACAGTCGAAGCCGACCGCCGCGAACGCTTGCCGCGCGAAAACCTCGGCGAGCGGCAGGTGTGGCGCGATCGCCGGCTGATGGCGCTGGCGGCGCACAAGAAAAAATCGGACCAGGAGTACGGACAATGAGCGAAACGAGCCGCAAGCCCGGCGCCCAGAAGACTAGGGGCAAGATCATCATCACCTGCGCGGTGACGGGCGCCATCCACACGCCGACCATGTCGCCCTATCTGCCGATCACGCCGGACCAGATCGCCTCGGAGGCGATCGCCGCTGCGGAAGCCGGCGCCGCGATCCTGCATCTGCACGCCCGCGACCCGGAAACCGGCAAACCCGACCAGACGCCGGAGGCCTTCGCCCGCTTCCTGCCACGCGTCAAGCAAGGCACCAACGCCGCCATCAACATCACCACCGGCGGCAGCCCTTACATGAAGGTCGAGGAGCGTGTGCGCCCGGCCGCCCAGTTCAAGCCGGAAGTCGCCTCGCTCAATATGGGTTCGATCAATTTCGGGCTCTATCACCTGGCCGACAAATACGAGGCCTTCAAGTTCGACTGGGAAAAGCCCCATCTGGAAGCGACGCGCGACCTCGTCTTCCGCAACTCCTTCAAGGACATCGAGTACATTCTGGCGACCTGCTACGACAATGGCACGCGCTTCGAGTTCGAGTGCTACGACATCGCTCATCTCTACAATCTTTCCCACTTCGCCGACCGCGGGCTGGTGAAGCCGCCTTTCTTCGTGCAGTCGGTGTTCGGGCTGCTCGGCGGCATCGGCACGCATCCAGAAGACGTCGCCCATATGAAGCGCACCGCCGACCGGCTGTTCGGCGACCAGTTCCGCTGGTCGGTGCTGGGCGCCGGCGCCAGCCAGCTGCGCATCGCCGCGCAGTCGGCGGCACTTGGCGGCAACATCCGCGTCGGGCTGGAGGACAGCCTGTGGGCGGGCAAGGGCAAGCTTGCCAAATCGAACGCCGAGCAGGTCTTGCTGGCCCGCAAGATCATCGAGGGGCTCGGCATGGAGGTGGCGACGCCCGACGAGGCGCGCGAGATACTGTCATTGAAGGGCGGCGACAAGGTCGCTTTCTGACGCGGCCCGACCAATCGCTGCGTGACGCCAATACCGAGGAGGACGGCATGAAGATCGAAGTCGTTGTGGACGTGAAGACCACGCTGGGCGAAGGACCGCTGTGGGACGTCGAACAGGAACGCCTGTACTGGATCGACAGTTTCGACGGGCGCGTGTTTCGCGCGACCGCCGACGGGCGCGAGATCCGGTCATGGGACGTGCCGATGAAGATCGGCTCGATGGCGCTGCGCAAGGACGGCAGCGGCGCTGTAGTGTCGCTGCAGCGCGGCTTCCATCTGCTCGATTTCGTCACCGGCGATGTGACGCTGATCCACGACCCGGAGCCGGACCGGCCGATGAACCGGCTCAACGACGGCAAGGTCGACCGGCGCGGCCGCTTCTTCGCCGGCTCCATGGATACGATGGAAGAGGGGCCGTCCGGCGGCCTCTACAGGCTCGATCCGGATTTCTCCGTCACCAGGATCGATTCCGGCATCATCTGCTCCAACGGTCCATGCTGGAGCCCTGACGACCGCACCTTCTATTTCGCCGACACCTGGACCGGCGAGATCTGGGCCTATGATTACGACATCGCCACCGGTGCCGCCACCAACCGGCGCACCTTCGTGCGCGTCGACACCAGCCGGGGCGGTGCGGCTGACGGCTCGACCGTCGATGCCGAGGGCTATCTGTGGAATGCGCTGGTCTATGACGGAAGGCTCGTGCGCTACGCGCCGGACGGCAGCATCGACCGCATCATCGACATGCCGGTCAAGAAGATCACCAGCGTCATGTTCGGCGGGCCGAAGCTCGACACCCTGTACGTCACCTCGATGGCCAAGCCGCCGCTGCCGCGTTTTCCCGGCGACGGCGTCTTGCGCGGCAGCCTGTTCGCCATCACCGGCCTTGGCATCAAGGGCGTCGCGGAACCGCGCTTCGGCGGCTGACGCGAAGGATTGGAGCGAGCTCTTGAAGTTGGTTGATCAGCACAATGAGTGGCTCGTGTGAGAGGCGTCAGTGCGGCGGCGCCCATGCGGACGCGTGCCGATCTGGGCGGCTCCTCACCCAATGACGATTTGAGCGGCGGTCAACGGATCACTGGCCAAACAGATCCGGTCGGGCGACGTTCAGCCGTTGCACCGTCCGCAGCACTTCGCGCAGATGCGCCGCCATGCGCGCGCCTGCCTGTTTTGCCTCGCCGGTTTCCACGGCTTCGAAGATCGCCACATGCTGGGCGAGCAGCGTTTCGAGGTGCCCGGGCTCGGGCAGGCTCAGATAGCGCACACGGTCCATCTGCAGCTTGACCACCTGGATCACCCGCCAGCTCTTGGGCAGGCCGGCCTCTTCGCACAGGCTGCGATGGAAGCCCTCGTCTAGCTCGAGGAACAGCTCGCGGTCGCCCTCGGCCACTGCCTTGGCCTGCTGGGCAAGGTTCACCCTGCCTGCCGCGATGAACGCGCTCGAGCCGTGGCCGGCCAGTCTCTGCACGACGGAGACTTCAAGCGCCTCGCGAATGAACTGTGCTTCCTCGACGTCACTCAGCCGGATCGGCGCGACGAAACTGCCGCGCTGCGGCAGGATGTCGATGAGCCCTTCATCGGCAAGCCGGATCAGCGCCTCGCGCACCGGCGTGCGGCTGACACCGAGCTGCTGGGCGAGATCCTGTTCGCTGAGCGCTTCCGACGGCAACATCGCCAGCGTCGTGATGGCGCGGCGCAGGCGCTCGTAGATCTGCGGCGAGATCGGCATGCGGTTGTTGACCGGCTCCAGCACCCGCGAGGGTTCGCGCTGACCGGCGTTCTTCAGCCTGGCAGCATTGCCTGAAAACCTGGTCGCCCCCGAAAGCTTGGTTCCCATGACGAATCCGTTGCTGTGAATGGCACTGCACTGCTCAGGTCATGACACCGCGCAGGCCGCAACTCAAGCGCCAAGCAAGATCGAGGCATCATTGACATACTACCATGGTAGTGTGTATGACGCCATTCGGCCAGGGGAGAGGAGCCGGCATGAAGATCACGGACATCAAGGCGACCACCGTCACCGTTCCGCTGGAAGCAGCATTGCGGCACAGCAACGGCACGCATTGGGGGCGCTTTGTCCGCACCGTGGTCGAGGTCGAGACTGACGAAGGCATTCTCGGCCTCGGCGAAATGGGCGGCGGCGGCGCGGGCGCCGAACTGGCCTTCGCCGGATTGAAGCCCTACCTCGTCGGCCACGACCCTTTCGATCTCAACCGCATGCGCTACGCCATCTGCAATCCGACGGCATCGCTCTACAACAACCGCACGCAGCTCCACGCAGCGCTGGAATTCGCTTGCCTCGACATCATCGGCAAGAAGCTCGGCGTGCCGGTTTACCAATTGCTTGGCGGGCGCGTGCGCGACCGGATCGGCTTCGCCTCCTATCTGTTCTTCCGTTATGCCGACCGCCGCAATGGCAAGGGCGAGGTCCGCACCATCGAGCAATTGCTCGACCATGCCCGCGCGCTCAAGGCCGAGCACGGATTTGGCGCCCACAAGCTCAAGGCCGGTGTGTTTCATCCCGACTATGAGTTGGAGTGTTTCAGGGCGCTCGCCGCGGAATTCCCTGCCGACACGCTGCGCTACGATCCGAACGCGGCACTGTCGGTCGAAGAGGCGCTGCGTTTCGGCCAGGCCATCTCGGACCTCAGGAACGACTATTTCGAGGACCCGACCTGGGGCCTGGCCGGCATGCGCCGCTTGCGCGAGAAGCTTTCCATCCCGCTGGCCACCAACACCATCGTCATCGATTTCGAACAGCTCGCCACCAATGTGCGCGACCCTGCCGTCGACGTTATCCTGCTCGATACCACCTTCTGGGGCGGCATCCGCGCCTGCGTGCGCGCCGCGCAGATCTGCGACACGTTCGGCCTCGGCATTGCGGTGCATTCCTCTGGTGAGCTCGGCATCCAGCTCGCCACCATGCTGCATCTTGGCGCTGTGCTGCCCAACCTCGTCTTCACTGCCGATGCGCACTACCACCATCTTGCCGACGACATCATCGTCGGCGGCAAGATGCGTTACGAGAACGGTGCGATCGCGGTGCCGGAGGCGCCGGGCCTCGGTGTCGAACTCGACCGCGACAAGCTTGCAACCTATGCCGAGCTCTACCGCTCGCTGGGCGGCTATGCCTACGACCGCGATCCCGGCCGTCCGGGCTGGTATCCGCTGCTGCCCAACACGAATTTCGCCGACCATCGAGACGCCACCGTGCCCGATCTCGGGCTGGGGTGAAATTTTTCGTTCGAAATGGTCGGCGGGAGGACGCTATGAATTTCAACAGGAGGAGAACGAAATGAGCAGAACCAGAACAGCTGGCAGAGCCTTCCTTATCGCGGCGCTGCTTTCCTGCACGACCCTTGCCACGACAGGCGCGCGGGCCGATGACGGCGTCGCCAAGGGCGACACGTCGGCCAAGAAGATCGCCTTCAGCAATTCCTACGCCGGCAATTCCTTCCGCCAGGTGATGATCAAGAGTTTTGAGGAGATGGGCGCCAAGGCCGTGGCCGACAAGCAGGTCGCCGCCACCGCCGTCGTCAGCTCGAACAATTCGGTGACCGAGCAGGCGAGCCAGATCGAGAACTTGATCCTCCAGGGCTATGACGCGATCATCGTGCTTGCCGGCTCCGACACCGCACTCAACGGCGCCATCAAGGATGCCTGCAATGCCGGCATCACTGTCGTCGCCTTCGCCAGCGGCGTCACCGAACCTTGCGCCTATGTCGTCGACTACAACCTCGATTCCTATGCCAAGGCCGAACTGGACTTCATCTCCAGCAAGCTCGGCGACAAGCCGGCCAACATCCTCGAAATCCGCGGCATGGCTGGCGATGGTTTCGACAAGCGCCTGCATGAAGGCGTCGAGAAGGCGATGAAGGCGCACGCCAGCTATAAGGCTGTCGGCGAGGTCTATGGCCAGTGGACGGCGACCGTGGCGCAAAAGGAAGTGTCGGGCATCCTGCCATCGCTGCCTCAGGTCGATGCCGTGCTGACTCAGGGCGGCGATGGCTATGGCGCGGCGCAGGCATTCAAGGCCGCCAACAGGCAGCTGCCGATCATCATCATGGGCAATCGCCAGGACGAATTGGCACTGTGGAAGCAGGAGCATGACGCCAGCGGCTACCAGACCTTCTCGCTGGGCGCGACGCCAAGCGTCTCGCAGGTCGCGTTCTGGGTTGCGCAGCAGATCCTGGCGGGCAAGCAGGTGCCGAAATTCGTCGAGGTGCCGCTCTTGCAGATCAACCAGCCCGACCTCGACGCCTGGCTGAAGACGGTTCCCGAAGGCGGCGTCGTCAATGCCGAATATCCGCAGGAACTGGTGGCCAAGATCATCGACGCCAACGTAAAGAAGGAGCCTCTGCCGGGCGTTCCCGCGCCGAAATGAGCAGCATGGCTGAATGATGAACGATCCCACGCCGCCCAAGAAGGACGTAGCAGAGACAGGCGATGCCGACAGCCTCCTCATCGAGGTACGCGATGTCCGCAAGCACTATGATGCCGTGCATGCCCTGGGCGGCGTGGACTTTCATCTGAAACCCGGCGAGGTCGTCGGCCTCGTCGGCCACAATGGCGCTGGCAAGTCGACGCTGATGAACGTGCTTGCCGGCACGGTCGAGCGCAGCAGCGGCAGCTTTCGCCTCGGGGGGTGTGAGATCGGCGTATGGAGTGCGGCCAGCGCCCAGCAGGCCGGACTGCGCTGCATCTTCCAGGAACTGTCGCTCTGCGCCAACCTGACGTCGGCGGAAAATACCCGCATCGTGCATAGGCCTTTGCGCGGGTTGGGCTGGCGCCGGCGCGCGCGCCAGGTGATCGGCCCGGTGCTGGACGAGATCTTCCCTGGCCACGGCATCGATCTCGACAGGAAAGTCGCCGACCTGCCGATCGGCGGGCGACAGATGGTCGAGATCGCCCGCGCTTTCACGCAGACCGGCATCAAATTGCGCGCCGTCATTCTCGACGAGCCGACCTCGGCGCTCGGCCACGAGGCGACGGAACAATTGCTCGCTCATATCCGCCGCGCGGCAGGGCGCGGCATCGCCTGCATCCTGATCACCCATCGCCTGAACGAGATCCTCGCCGTCTGCGACCGCACCGTCGTCATGGTCGACGGCAAGGTCGTCGCCGAGCGGCCGACCGCTGGCCTGTCACGCGCCGCACTTGTCGAGCTGATGGGTAGCATCGAACGGCCGCGCGACCGCTCCGCCGGCAAGGTGGCCTCGGTGCAAGCTCCGGTGATCCGGCATGCCGGCCGCGACACCACCGATCTGACCATCGAAGTCGGCAAGGGCGAGATCATCGGCTTCGCCGGGCTCGACGGCCACGGCCAGCGCGAGCGGCTGCGCGCGATGTTTTATGCCGCGCGCCGGCAGCGCGAGGCCTTGCCGGGCGCCTATGTCGCCGGCGACCGTGGCTCGGAAGGCGTGTTCTCGCTGTGGTCGATCGCCGACAATCTGACCATCCGCAGCCTGAATGCGCTGACGCGGGGCGGCATGATTTCGAGCGCCGCCGCCCGCAAGCTGGCCGAGACCTGGTCGGACCGGCTCAAGGTCAAGGCGCCTTCGATCGACACGCCGATCCTGTCGCTGTCGGGCGGCAACCAGCAAAAGGTGCTGTTCGCCCGCGCGCTGGCGTCAGACGCTGAGGTGATCTTCCTCGACGATCCGATGCGCGGCGTCGATGTCGGCACCAAGCAGGAGGTCTACCGGCTGATCCGCGCCGAGGCCGAGAACGGGCGCTCCTTCGTCTGGTACACGACCGAGCTCGAAGAGCTGACCAATTGCGAGCGCATCTATGTCTTCCGCGAGGGTCGCGCCGCGACCAGGCTGGAAGGCGACGCCATCGAGACCGGCAATATCCTGCAGGCGTCGTTCGGAGGCGGGCATGTCTGACGCGGCCGTCCGTGCCCCCCGTTCCCCTTCCAATGCGCGCCCGGCCTTGCTCAATGCCTTGCAGGTCGGCCTGCCGGCTATCGCGCTGCTGGTCATGCTGGCCATCATCTTCAGCATTCGCCCGGCGGCGATGAGCTATTTCGGCTTCCACCTGTTGTTCAAGCTCTCGGTGCCGCTGGTCTTTGCCGCACTGGCGCAGATGATGGTGATCATGCTGGGCGATATCGACCTGTCTAACGGCGCCTTTGTCGGGTTGATCACCTGCGTCACCGCGCTTTATCTCAGGGATGCGCCGGCGCTCGCTGCGCTGTGCTACCTGGTCCTGATCGCCGCCTATGCCGGCTTCGGCCTGCTTATCCATTCACGGCAACTGCCGTCGATCATCGTGACGCTCGGCATGTCCTTCATCTGGCTCGGCATCGCCGTCATCTTGCTGCCCGCACCGGGGGGCTCGGCGCCGGCATGGCTTGCTTCCTTCATGAGCTGGCAGCCGCCTTTGATGCCGCTGTCGATCTGGCTGGCGGCACTGGCGGCGCTCGCCGGCCATCTCGTCATCTCGCGCTCCTCCTACGGCGTGGTGTTGCGCGGCGCCGGTGGCAATCCGCGCGCCGTGGAGCGCGCCGGCT
This sequence comes from Mesorhizobium loti, assembly GCA_014189435.1. Taxonomy (NCBI): domain Bacteria; kingdom Pseudomonadati; phylum Pseudomonadota; class Alphaproteobacteria; order Hyphomicrobiales; family Phyllobacteriaceae; genus Mesorhizobium; species Mesorhizobium loti. The sequence goes on along the minus strand of CP050293.1, from coordinate 4,257,432 downwards.
GGTCCGTTATCGGCATCCGCGTCGCGGTCTATGCCGCCGCCGGCCTGCTCGCCTGCCTGGCCGGGCTGACGCTGACCGGCCTCACCACATCGGGCGACGCCAATGTCGCGCCGGCCTATACGCTGCTCGGCGTCGGCGCGGTGATCCTCGGCGGCGGCGCCTTTACCGGCGGCGTCGTCTCGCCGGTCGGCACAGTGATCGGTGCGCTGACGCTGTCGCTCGCGGGCTCGTTGCTGTCCTTCCTGCAGGTGCCGCCGACATGGCAGATCGGCGCCCAGGGCGTCATCCTGTTTCTCGTGCTGGCCGGGCGCGTGCTTTTGTCGGAGCGGGCGCGATGACCCGGAGGTTGAGCCTCGCGCCGTGGACCTACGGCTTCATCGTGGCGCTCGCCATGTGGGTGGCGACGACGGCCTATTCCGGTATCGGCAGCGCCGGCGCCACGCTCTCGGGCGCGCTCGCCTTCGGTGCCTTCAGCGTCGTGGTGGGAACCGGGCAGATGTTCGTCGTCGCCTCCGGGCCGGGCAATATCGACCTGTCCGTGCCGTCCGTGCTGACGCTGGCCGCCTATGTGTCGATGACGGTCATGCAAGGGTCAGACGGCATGCTGTTGCCCGGCCTCGCTGCAGCACTTGCTGTCGGCGCCGTCGCGGGGGCCGCGAACTTCCTTGCCATCGTCGCATTGCGGCTGCCGCCGATCATCGCCACGCTCGCCTGGAGCTTCGTCTTCCAGTCGCTTGCCTTCAATCTCGGCGGCCAGGCGACGCTCAAGCCGCCGGCGGGCCTTTCCCGATTCACCTCGCTCAGCCTGGGCGGCGCGCAAATCATGCCTATCGTCGTGATGGCGCTGACGCTGGTTGCGATGCTCGCCCTCAAGCGCACGGTCTGGGGCCGGCAATTGCTGGCCACCGGCCAGAGCGAACCGGCGGCGCGGCTTGCCGGCATCGACGTCGCCCGGGTGCGGCTGATGGCCTATATGCTGTGCGGCACGGCCGCCGCGCTCGCCGGCTTCCTGCTTGCCGGCTTCAGCGGCGGTGCGGCACTCAACATGGGCGACGCCTATCTGATGGAATCGATCGCCGTGGTCGTGCTTGGCGGCACCAGCGTCGCCGGTGGACAGGCCAACGCCATCGGCATATGGGGGGCCGCATTGTTCTTCAACCTGATGTCCACCATGCTCAGCACCTTTGGTATCCAAGCCGGCGTGCGCTTCCTTCTGACTGGCGCGCTGATCATCCTGATCGTCGCTCTGGTGCCGAGGCCGCGCGTCAGATGACATCCGCCACCGACACACTCGCCGGCCTGTTCGAAACAAAGGCGGTTTCCTTCGTCGACCTGACGCATCCCATGAAGCAAGGCATGCCGGTGTGGCCGACGCATCCGCACTACTGCCAGGAGATGGTGGAATCCTACGACCGCGGCGACGTCGCCTGCAATCACGCGCTTGCCATGAGCGAGCACACCGGCACGCATTTCGACGCGCCGGTCCATTTCGTCCGCGGCGGCGCCGCCATCTCGGACATTCCCGTCGAACGCTTCTTCGGCCGCATGGTGACGATCGATGCGCGTGGCTGCCAGCCCCGGCAAGCGGTCGAGCCGCAGCACGTTTTCGCCTTCGAGGCCGAACATGGCCGCATACGGCAGGGTGACGCCGTGTTCTTCCATTTCGGCTGGGACCGGTTCTGGGACGATCCGGCAGCGTTTCTGGCCGACTGGCCCGGCCTGTCGCGGCAAGCGAGCGAATTGCTGGTCGAGCGCGGCGTGCGCATTGTCGGTTCGGACTGCCTGTCGATCGATTGTTTCGGCAGCGAGGATTTCCCGGCGCACAATACGCTGCTTTCAGCCGGCATCCTGATCGGCCAGAATTTCGCCCGGCTTGGTGAATTGCCGCCGCTGTGCTTCCTGATCAGCTTGCCGCTGGCGATCGAAGGCGGCACCGGATCGCCGCTGCGCGCCGTCGCGCTGGTCGAACCTGGGCCTTAAGAAAAGTCCAGTTGAACCTTCAGCGTTCGCTGAGGTTCCTTCTCGATCAGGTCGAAGGCGGCGCGCGCTTCCGCCGCCGCGAAGACCTGCGTGATCATGCCTTGCGGGTCGAGCCGCGTGTCGGCCAGCCATTCGACGACACGCGGCAAAAGCCGGCGGTTCAGGCGCGAGCCGACGATGGTCAGTTCCTTGCGCACCACTTCCTGCTGGCTGAGGTTGGACGGGGCATCCGAAAAGCCGAGCAGGCCGATGCGGCCGGCCGGACTGGCGAGGCGGCAAGCCTCGTCCAGAAGTGCCGGAATGCCGGCACCGTCGATGACCAGCGTCGGGCCAAGACCGTCATTTTCGCCGCGCACCGCGGCCGGCACGGGCTCGCGGATAGAGTGGATCACCCTGTCGGCACCGAAGCGCAGCGCCCGCTCGAGGCGGGCTTCATCGATATCGGCCACGATGCAGCGGGCACCCTTGAGCTTGGCGACCTGCAGCACGGTGACGCCAACCGTGCCGGCGCCATAGATCAGCACCGTGTCTTCGGGCCCGCAACCGGTACGATCGAGCACATTGGCGGCGATGGAAAACGGCTCGGCCAGTGCCGCAAGTCCAAACGGCATGTTCGCCGGCACCGGTATGGCGTTTGCCGCCGGCACCGCCACGAAGGCGCGAAAACCGCCATCGCGGTGAACGCCCATCACTTCGAGGTTGGCGCAGACATTGGAGCGGCCGACCCGGCAGGGATAGCAGTGGCCGCACGACACCACGGGATCGACCACCACGCGATCTCCCACGGCAACGCCGGTCACATCGCGTCCGAGCGCGGTGACCGTGCCCGCGAATTCATGGCCGATGATGCGCGGATAGACGGCGAACGGATTGGAGCCATGCAGGATGTGAATGTCGGAGCCGCAGATGCCGGCACGGCTGACGTGAACGACCACTTCGCCGGTGCTGGGCTCTGGCATGGCGCCCTGCCGGACTTCCAGCGATTGCGGCGCGCGAACGAGAACTTCAAGCATGGGCTCACCACTTGTATACTAGTCGACAAGTGACCGAACTTGGCAGCGCCGTCAAGCCGCAAGCGTGTGTGGCGGCAGTTCGAAGGCCAGCGCGGAGCGGAATGACAGGGCAGCCGCCCGAACAGCCGGGTCGGCTGTCCGGCGCGGTCGGGAGGCCGCGGTCGGGTCAGGTGTCAGGGGCCGTGGGGGCCGCAGCGGTCGAGCGTCCACTGGATGGTTCCGCAATAGTCGCCGGCGTAGCCGTTGTAGCTGCCGTAACCATTGTAGTAGCCGTCTATCCAGCCTTCATCGCCAACCCAATCGTCGCCAATCCAACCGCCACGGTGTCCATATCCGCCGCGCACAGCGTGTCGATGCGCGCTGCCGTGATGGGCCGCGGCGTGGTGGACAATATGGTGCCTGACGACCGCGGCATCGGCGAGTGTGGCAAACGGGATCGCGCTCGTGGCCAACGCCAGCACGATGGAACCGATGATTGCTATTTGCCTTTTCATGAGGATGCCTCCTGTACATGCGAGACATAGATGGGGAAGAAAACGGCCTCTCACTCGACACGTTCCTTCACGAAATCGGGATGGGCACGCGCGTAAGCGCAAATGCACCTTCAGGCGACGGCAGTTCGGACGTCGATCGCCGCTGACTTTGCCGATCTCCTCTGCGCCGGACTGGTAGTCAAAATTTGTTGACTTCCATCACAGCGGAAATGACTACCGCTTGCCTATTTGTCGGACCATAAGGCAGGCCGTGTGATCAGGCTGCGGCAGGCTTGCCGCACAGAAGGCGATCCTGCCTTTGGGATAGAGCAGCCGCCTGCATGACGGAATTGGCCACAGCATTGGAACAGCCTCAATTTGCCACCGAGCGCGATCCGAGGCTGAGACTGATTATTCCGATCATCGTCGCCATCGCCTTTCTGATGGAGCAGCTCGATTCCACGATCATAACCACCGCGATCCCGGCCATCGCGCGCAGCCTCGACACGACGCCGGTCAGGCTGAACCTGGCAATCACCACCTACATTCTGACCCTGGCCGTGTTCATTCCGGTCAGCGGCTGGTTCGCCGACAGGTTCGGCGCACGAAGAGTGTTCGCTCTGGCGCTTTTCACCTTCACCCTTGGCTCGGCGCTGTGCGGCATGGCCAACAGTTTCGGCATGCTGCTGGCGATGCGCGCCTTGCAGGGGCTGGGCGGCGCCATGATGACGCCGGTCGGGCGGCTGATCCTGCTGCGCAGCTTTCCGCGCAGCGGCCTGATCACCGCCATGACCTATATGACCTTGCCCGCCATCATGGGGCCTGTGATCGGGCCGCTGCTCGGCGGCCTGTTGACCACTTACGCGTCGTGGCGCTGGATATTCTATGTCAACGTGCCTTTCGGCTGCCTTGGCATTCTGGCGGCGTTGCGCTTCGTCGACGATTTCCGCGAGGAAGCGGTGCAACGCTTCGACTTCGCCGGATTCCTGATGGTGGGCTGCGGCGTCGCCCTGCTGCAGTTCGGACTGGAGAGCATCGGCCGGCCGATCGTCCCCGTGTCAGTGACGGTGCTGGTGCTGGCAGCGGCGATCCTGCTGCTGCTCGCCTTCGGGCGCTATGCGCGCCGCGTCGTCGCGCCGGCCGTCGATCTGACGCTGTTTCGATTTCGCTCGTTCTGGGTAGGCACGCTCGCAGGCGGCCTGTGCCGCGTCGGCCTCAATGGCGTGCCTTTCTTGTTGCCGCTGATGCTGCAGGTCGGCTTTGGCATGAGCCCGGTCACTTCGGGCTCGCTGACGTTCGTCGGCAGCTTCGGCGCCTTGCTCATGCGGCCTCTGCTGTCGCCGCTGTTGCGGCGCTTCGGCTTCAATGTCGTGCTGATCGGCAGCGCGGTGGTCGGCTCAGCCGCAGTGGCGGGCTTTGCCTTCATCGAGGCCGATACGCCGCACTGGATGATCGGCTTCTACGTCTTTGTCTTCGGGATCATCCGCTCGGCGCAGTTCATGACCTCCAACACGCTGTCCTATGCCGACCTGCCGGCCGACAAGCTCAGCCGCGCCACCAGCCTCGGCGGCGTCCTGCAGCAGCTCAGCGTATCGCTCGGCGTCTCGATCGCCGCCATGGTGCTGGGTCTGGTTGCAGGAGAAACCCACATCGTGACACCGGAACGCTTCCACGAGGTGTTCCTGCTGACCTCGGTCATCCCGCTGCTGTCCATCCCCGGCTTCCTGTATCTGCGTGCCGAGGACGGCGTGCAGGTCAGTGGGCACGTTCGATCGGGCAAGTCTGGCAAATGATGCCGAACATGTGCGTATACGGGCATACTTATATCCATACAGAGGGGTTTCCGTTAGGCTGAGCGCTGCGTGAAACGGGAGCATCGATTGCCAGGATTTGCGGAAAGCGTGATGCAGGGGCCGCGGACCGTGGCCGAGCAGGTTGCCAATGTCCTGCGCGAGGCCATTGCCAATGGAACGATAAAGGCGGGCACGCCGCTTCGCCAGGACGAGCTGGCCGAGCAGTTCGGCTTCAGCCGGATGCCCATTCGTGATGCCCTTCGCCAGCTGGAAGCCGAGGGTATTGTTTCCATCCACCCGACAAAGGGCGCGCAGGTCGCCCGGATGGACAGCGCCGAGATCAGCGAAATCTACGCGCTGCGTGAATTGCTCGAAAGCGAGGCGCTCCGGCTCTCGGTACCCAGCCTCTCCGGCTCGAAGCTCGACGAGGCCGAACAGGTGCTCGACCAGATCGACGCGGAGCGCAATGTCGGCCGTTGGGGGGCACTGAACCGCGCCTTTCATCTGGCTCTCTACGATGCCTGCGGCAACCATCGATTGCTCGGCCTGATCGAGGCGCACCACAATGCGGCCGATCGCTACGTGCGTATCCTTTTGTCGAACCTGGATTATCGCAACCGCTCGCAGACAGAGCACCGCGACCTGCTGGCCGCCTGCCGGCGGCGCGACGGCGACAAGGCCACAAGCATTCTGAGGCAGCATCTTCGCAAAGGAAGCGAGACGCTGGTCAGAGCGATCTGGGAAGATGGCCTGTCGCGAAAATCCTAGGCCGCGTTGACGGCGTGGCACGGGTTCCAGTGCCGGTTGCCTCCGCGCACGTTCACTGCCACATATTGCAACATCGATACGCGACCCGAGGATCATCATGTCCCCCGACAGCAGCTTGCCGGCGCGTGCCCTTGCCCCGCGTCGCCACGAAGAGATACTGCGGCGGCTGGGCGCCCAGGGGTCTGTCAGTGTAGCCGAACTGGCCGGGTTCTTCGATGTCTCGCGCGAAACCATCCGCCGTGACCTGAAGCTGCTGTCGGACAAGGGGCAGCTCGGCATCGTGCATGGCGGCGCTGCCCGTTTCGAACCGAGCGAACCGGCGATGAGCCTGCGCAGCCGGGAAAATGCCTGGGGCAAGGCCGCGATCGGCAGGGCGGCGGCAGGGCTCATCCGCAATGGAATGGTGGTTTTCCTCGACTCCGGCACCACCACGCTGGCCGTGGCGCAAGCCATGACCGACCTGCGCGATCTCACCATCTGTACGGCCAGCCTGCCGATTGCGCTCCTGCTGTGCCACATTCCAGGCATGCGCGTGCATATGCTGGGTGGCGAAATCGATCCGGGCGAGGAAGCGGCCTCCGGCATCGACATGCTGGAAGCCATGTCGCGCTTTCGCGTCGACATCGCCTTCCTTGGCGGGGGCGCTCTGTCGCCTGACGGCGAGGTCACCGATTTCACCCGCGCCGGCGCCGAACAGCGCGGACGGATGATCGCACTTGCCGCCAAAACCTACTTCGTTCTCGACAGCAGCAAGTTCGCAAAGCTGACGCCGCTCAGGATCCCGAATTTTCAGCGCGCCGCCGGCGTGATTGTCGATGCCAAGCCGCAGGCCGACATCGCTGAAGCGATGGCGCGCAAAGGGCCTGAGCTGATGGTTGCATCTTGATGTGATATTTTGTGGCATTTTGTGTTGATATTTGGGATTCGCCTGTTATGATCCAGCCGGTGTCAAAACGGCAGGATGTCCCATGGCAAACGAATTCCCCACGCAAGCGCGCGTCGTCATCGTCGGCGGCGGCATTATCGGCTGCTCCGTCGCCTACCATCTGACCAGGCTCGGCTGGACCGATGTCGTGTTGCTCGAGCAAGGCCAGCTCAGCGGCGGCACCACCTGGCACGCCGCCGGCCTTGTCGGGCAGTTGCGCGCCCACTCCAACATGACCAGCCTGATCAAATACTCCACGCAACTCTATGGCGAGCTGGAGGCCGAGACCGGGCTAGCCACTGGCTGGAAGAATTGCGGCTCGCTGTCGGTGGCGCGCACCGCCGACCGCATGACGATGCTGAAACGCACCGCCGCGTCGGCGCGCGCTCAAGGCGTCGACATCGATGTGATCTCGCCGAAGGAGGCGGCCGATCTGTGGCCGGTCATGGCGACCGACGATCTGGTCGGTGCCGTCTGGCTGCCGGGCGACGGCAAGGCCAATCCGACGGATCTCACGCAATCGCTGGCCAAGGGCGCACGCAATCGCGGCGCCAGGATCATCGAGCGGGTCAAGGTCACCGGCATCAGCGTCAGGAACGGCGTCGCCTGCGGCGTCGAGACCGACCGCGGCAACATATCAGCCGAGATCGTCGTCAACTGTGCCGGCCAATGGGCGCGCAAGGTCGGGCTGATGTGCGGCGTCTCGGTGCCGCTGCATTCGGCTGAGCACATGTACATCGTCACCGGCAGGATCGAGGGCGTGCATCCGGACCTGCCTGTCATGCGCGACCCCGACGGCTTCATCTATTTCAAGGAAGAGGTCGGCGGCCTGGTCATGGGCGGCTTCGAGCCGCATGCCAAGCCGTGGGGCATGAACGGCATTCCGGAAAACTTCGAGTTCGCGCTGCTGCCGGACGATTGGGACCAGTTCGAGATACTCATGGAAAACGCGCTTGTCCGCGTGCCGCAATTGGCTGAGGCCGAGGTCAAGAAATTCTACAACGGTCCCGAGAGCTTCACGCCCGACAACAATTTTCTCCTCGGCGAGGCGCCGGAGTTGAAGAATTTCTATGTCGGCGCCGGCTTCAATTCGATGGGCATCGCCAGCGCCGGCGGTGCGGGCAGGGCGCTGGCCGAGTGGATCGTCAACAGCGCGCCGACCATGGATTTGTGGCCGGTCGATATCAGGCGCTTCGCCTCGTTCAACAACAATCCGCGTTGGCTGCATGACCGGGTCAAGGAGACGCTCGGCTTGCACTACGCCATGCCGTGGCCGAACCGCGAGCTGGACACCGCACGGCCGTTCCGCCGGTCGCCGCTCTACGATCGGCTCGCCGCCAAAGGCGCCTGCTTCGGCTCCAAGATGGGCTGGGGGCGCGCCAACTGGTTCGCGGCGCCGGGAGAGAAGGCCGAGAACGACTACGCTTTCGGCCGCCAGAACTGGCATGAGGCGGTTCGCCGCGAAATGAAGGCGACACGCGAAGCCGTCGCGATCTTCGATCAGACTTCCTTCGCCAAGCTTCTCGTGCAAGGCCGTGATGCCTGTGCCGTGCTCAACCGGATCTGCGCCGGCAATGTCGATGTACCGGTCGGTACGTCCGTTTACACGGGCGTGCTCAATGCGCGTGGCGGCTACGAGAGCGACCTCACCGTGATGCGGCTTGGCGCGGAGAAATTCCTCATCGTCACCGGTTCGGCGCAAGCTGTCCACGATGCCGACTGGATTGTCAAAAACATCCCGTCCGACGCCCATGCGATGCTGACCGACGTCACCTCGTCCTACGCGGTGCTGGCCTTGATGGGGCCGCGCTCCCGCGCTCTCCTGGGCAAGCTCTCCTCGGCCGATCTTTCCAATGCTGGCTTTCCCTTTGCCACCATCCGCGAGATCGACATCGGCTACGCCACCGCCTATGCCAACCGCATGACCTATGTCGGCGAGCTCGGCTGGGAGCTGATCGTGCCGACCGAATTCGCCGTCGGCGTCTATGAGGCGCTGCATGACGCCGGCCGTGAATTCGGCCTGCTGGACGCCGGCTATTACGCGCTCGATGCCTTGCGCATCGAAAAGGGTTTTCGCGCCTGGGGCAGGGAATTGACGCCCGATATCAACCCCTGGCAGGCCGGGCTTGGCTTCGCTGTCGCGATGGACAAGCCGGATGGTTTCATCGGCCGCGACGCGCTCGTCGAGGCAAGATCGTCGGCAGCACCGGCCAGGCGCATCGTGCTGTTCACGCTCGACGACGCCGAACCCATGCTGTGGGGCGGCGAACTGATCCTGCGCGACGGCAAACCGGCCGGCGAGGTCCGCTCAGCGGCCTACGGCCACACGCTTGGCCGCTCGGTGGCACTCGGGTTGATCGAGAACGAGACCGGCGTCGATGCGATGTTCCTCACCGGTGGCCGTTTCGAGATCGACCTTGCCGGTGTTCGCCATGCGGCCACGGCGCATCTGCGCAGCCCCTACGATCCGAAGTCGGAACGGGTGAAGGCCGATGTGGTGGAGGTGAGGGCGGCGGCCTAATCCACCGACATCGAGCGCGCCATATCCAGAAAAGCGCGCACCAGCTTGCCGCCGCTGCGTTCGCGCAGGCAGATCAGCGCTTCATCCATCAGCGTCTCGGGCGCGTCGATGGTGATCGGCACCAGCCGCGAATCCTGGCCGAATTCGGCGGCCGAGACAAAGCCGATGCCGGCGCCGGAGGCGACGATCTCGCGGACGGCTTCGCGGCCCTCGGCCTCTATCACGGGTCTCAGTTCGATCTTCGAAGCAGCGGCCAGGTCTTCCAGCTTCTGACGCGTCTTTGAGCCGCGCTCGCGCATGACCAGCGATTCCTGTGCGAGTTGCTTGAGTGTCAGAGATTTCTTCGCCGCCAGCGGGTGGTCGACGGACGCGAAAGCGATGATCGGCGTCGAGTTGAGTTTCAGCACCTCGAAATCGCGCCCGGTCGGCACCTCACCCAGCACACCGATGTCGGCATCATAGCTGTAGAGGCTGCTGATCACCGTCTCGGTGTTGCCGGCGCGCACCGAAACCTGCACGCCGGGGTAGCGGGCCCGGAAGCTGCCGAGGATGTGCAGCAGATGATGCGCGGCATCGGCGACGATGCGCAGCGTGCCGGAACGCAGTGCGCGCGACTCCGTCAGAAGCTCGAGCGCCTGTTGTTCCGTGTCGAACATGCGATGGGTTATCTCGAGCAGCTTCTGGCCCGAATGTGTCAGCGTGACCTGCTTCTTGTTCCGATTGAACAGCAGCACATCATACTCTTCCTCGAGCTTGCGCACCTGATCCGATATCGCCGGCTGGGTCAGGAACAGCGCCTCGGCAGCCCGCGAAAAACCACCTGAGATGGCCACCTGGTGAAAGGCCCGCAGCTGAACGTAGCGCATCTTCCATGCCTCCGAAAATGTCGAAATCGTCGGCACCCTATCATAAGGTGCGCCAACTAAAAGATAGAAATGAACGATTTGACTTATGTCTGGCTGGCCATCAGCCTGAGCATGGGTCGACGTCCCTGCCGGCCGTTGCCGGGAGGTCGTCATGCAATTTTCCATCATCCTGCTGCATCTGGCGGGTGCGGTCATGCTGCTGCTCTGGGCTGTGCGCATGGTGCGCACGGGTGTGGAGCGGGCCTGCGGCCCCGCTTTACGCGATGCCCTGAGGCAGGCGCGGGGCGCACGGCTCAGGTCAGCCTGTGCCGGCACCGTGCTTGCGGTGCTGCTGCAGAGCTCCACCGCCGTCGCCATGCTGGCGGCCGGCTTTGCCATCAGCGGCATGGTTTCGACCGCCGGTGGGCTGGCGATCCTGCTTGGCGCCGATTTCGGTTCGGCCCTGGTCGTCCAGGTGCTGTCGTTCGACCTCAGCTGGCTGGTGCCGGCGCTGATTCTGGTCGGCGGCGCCATGGCCCTGAAATTCGAGGCACGCGGTATCAAGCAAGGCGGGCGCATCCTGATGGGCATCGCGTTCGTTCTGTTGTCGCTGCGCATGATCGGCGACGCGACCGCACCGATGCGGCAGAGCAATTTGCTGCCGCTGGTGATTTCCTATCTGCGCGCGGACTACTTCACGGCCTTCGCCGCCGCGGCGCTGTTCACATGGCTGATCCACTCCAGCGTGGCGGCGATCCTGCTGTTCGTCACACTTGCCGCGCAAGGCGTCTTGCCGGTCGAGGTCGGTCTGTTCTTCATCCTCGGCGCCAATTGCGGCGGCGCGCTGATCGCGGTGTGGCTGACGCGTGGCGAAGCCGTCGAGGCGCGCCGTATCCCGCTCGGCAATCTGATTTTTCGGGGGACGGCCGCGCTCGCCGCCTTGTTCGTGCTTCAGGTCATGGCGTTTCCGGCGCATCTTTTCGGTGCAACCGAAGGCCGCCAACTGGTCAACCTGCATCTTGCCTTCAATCTGGTACTCGTCATCTGCTGCTTGCCGTTCACCGGCATGATGGAGCGACTGGTCACCTTGCTGATCGCCGACAGGCCGGCGGCAAAGGCAGGGGAGGGCGTGGACCTGATGTCACGCCGCACCAGCGCGCTTGACCGCACCGTTATGCGCACGCCCGGTCTTGCGCTGGCCAGTGCGACGCGCGAGCTGCTGCGCATGGGTGAAGTCGTCGAGGTGATGCTGCGCCCGGTGATGGATTTCTTCGACGCCGGCAGTGGCGACCAGATCCGCCAGGCCCAAAAACTCGATGAGGAGGTCAACCGCGCTCATACCGAGATCAAACTCTACATTGCCGAAGTCAATCGCGGCAGCATGAGCGCGGCCGAGGCGCAACGCGGCATCGAACTCACCGATTTCGCCATCAATCTCGAACGCGCCGGCGACATCGTCGCCAAGAACCTGCTCGTGCTCACCGGGGAATTGCGTGACAAGAACCTGCGCTTTTCACGCGACGGCTGGAGCGAACTGGCCGGGCTTCACAACCGTGTCATGGCCAACATGCAGCTTGCACTCAACGTGCTGGTCTCGAGCGATCTCGAGTCGGCGCGCCAACTCGTCATCGAGAAGGAGCGGATGCGCAAGCTGGAACGCATGAGCCATGACCGTCACCTCAAGCGCCTGCAATCGGGAATGCCGCAAAGCATCGACACCAGCGACATCCATCTGGAGGCGGTCAGGGCGCTGAAGGAAATCAACTCGCTGATGGCGTCGGTCGCTTATCCCTTGCTGACACAGAGCGGCGATCTGCTCGAAAGCCGGCTGGCGACGGCCGGCCGTGCGTCTAGCGGGACAGCTCCCGCGCTCGCCTGACGAGGTGGTTTGAAGCATCAGTTAAATCGATACTTCGATACAAAATAACGATTTTACAAATATGTCATTCAGGCCAACACTAAGGCCACATCGAAAAGCAGATCGAGCGGAGGACAATATGCTCGCCGAGACGAAATTTGCCGCGGAGCCGCTGGCCAGGCCGGCGCTGGGGGAGCCGTATCTGCTGACCCCGGGACCGCTGACCACGGCCTATTCGGTCAAGCAGGCAATGCTGCGCGACTGGGGATCCTGGGACGGTGATTTCCGCGCCATGACATCAGACATGCGCCGCCGCCTGCTGGCGCTGACCGGTGACACGCAAGGCGAGTTCGACTGCGTGCCGATGCAAGGCAGCGGCTCCTTCTGCGTCGAAGCGATGCTCGGTTCGTTCGTGCCCAGGGACGGCAAGGTTCTGGTGCTGGCCAACGGCGCCTATGGCCTGCGCGCCGCGCAGACCATGCAGTATCTCGGTCGCGCCTACACGCTGATCGACAAGGGCGACTACCTGCCGCCGCGGGGCGACGAGGTGGCGGCGGCGCTTGAGGCCGACCCTGCCATCACGCATGTGATCGCCATCCACTGCGAGACCAGCTCCGGCATCCTCAATCCGGTCGCCGAGATTGCGCAAGCCGTCCATGCCAAGGGCCGCAAATTGCTGGTCGATTCCATGAGCGCCTTCGGCGCCGTCGCGCTCGACGTCAACGAGATCCGCTACGAGGCGATGGTGTCGTCCGCCAACAAGTGCATCGAGGGCGTGCCGGGCTTCGGCTTCATCATCGCCCGCAAGAGCGAACTGGAGGCCGCCAAGGGCCGCAGCCACTCGCTGTCGCTCGACGTCCATGCGCAGTGGGCACACCTCAACAAGACCGGCCAATGGCGCTACACGCCGCCGACGCATGTCGTCGCAGCTTTCCTCGAAGCGCTGCGCCAGCATGAGGCCGAAGGCGGCGTCGCCGGCCGCGGCGCCCGCTATACTAGGAACCGCGACGTCATGGTCGCCGGCATGCGCGAACTCGGCTTCGAGACATTGCTCAAAGACCGCTGGCTGTCGCCGATCATCGTCACCTTCTTCAACCCGGCCCACGCCAATTTCGCTTTCGAGCACTTCTACGATCTGATGAAGGACAAGGGCTTCATCATCTATCCGGGCAAGCTGACCGCCGTGGACAGCTTCCGCGTCGGCTGCATTGGCCAGATGGACGAGCATGTCATGCGCCGTGTCGTCGAGGCGGCGGCCTTCTCGCTTCATGAAATGGGCGTCGACACCGCCGCCCCACCCGCCGCGGCACTCGCCGAGCGCGCCAAACTCGCCGCCTGAAGCGGCAGATTCCGAGGATTTTCGATGAACCAGATGTCTCCCATCAACGTCGCGGTCAACGGCCGCACCTACGCCTGGCCGCGTGTGCCGGCCATCGCCATCTGCCTTGACGGCTGCGAGCCGGCCTATCTCGACGAAGCGATCAAGGCCGGGCTGATGCCGGCTTTGGTCCGGATCAAGCAGAAGGGCACGGTGCGTTTTGCGCACTCGGTCATTCCGAGCTTCACCAACCCCAACAATCTGTCGATCGCCACCGGCCGCCCGCCGTCGGTGCATGGCATTTGCGGCAACTACCTCTACGAGCGCGAGACCGGCAAGGAAGTGATGATGAACGATCCGCGCTTCCTACGCGCGCCGACCGTCTTCCAGGCCTTCTACGATGCCGGCGCCAAGGTCGCCGTGGTGACCGCGAAGGACAAGCTGCGCGCCTTACTTGGCAAGGGGCTTGCTTTCGACGAGGGCCGTGCGCTGTGCTTCTCGGCGGAAAAGTCGGACACCACCACCAAGGCCGAGCACGGCATCGACAACGCCTCGAAGCATTTCGGGCTGCCGGTGCCGGAGGTCTACTCGGCCGAGCTGTCGGAATTCGTCTTCGCCGCCGGCGTCCAGCTGCTGAAGAAGTTCCGCCCCGACATCATGTATCTGACGACCACGGACTATGTGCAGCACAAATACGCGCCCGGTGTGCCGCAGGCCAACGCCTTCTACGAGATGTTCGACAAATACCTGACCGAGCTTGATGCGCTGGGTGCGGCGATCGTCGTCACCGCCGACCACGGCATGAAGCCCAAGCACAAAAAGGACGGTTCGCCCGACGTCGTCTATGTCCAGGACCTGCTCGACGAGTGGCTGGGCAAGGACGCCGCCCGCGTCATCCTGCCGATCACCGACCCCTATGTCGTGCACCACGGCGCGCTTGGTTCCTTCGCCACCGCCTATCTGCCTGATGGCGCCGATCAGGCCGGCATCATGGCGAGGCTGGCCAAGGTCGACGGCATCATGCTGGTCGTCGACAGCCCGACGGCCTGCGAGCGCTTCGAACTGCCGGCCGACCGCATCGGCGACATCGTGCTGATCTCAACCGAAAACAAGACGATCGGCACCAGCGAGCATAGGCATGATCTGGCCGCGCTCAACGAACCGCTGCGCTCGCATGGCGGGCTGACCGAGCAGGAGGTGCCGTTCATCGTCAACCGCGTGCTGCCCGATTTGCCGAACGAACCAACGTTGCGCAATTTCGACGCCTTCTACTACGCCACCATGGCGGCGGCGCTGGCGGGCTGAGTGAGTTGGATCGCCGGTAGGGCGTGTCGCCGTCCATGATGGCGCTGGTCGACCCCCACTCCGGCCCTTCGGGCCACCTCTCCCCCGATCGACGGGGGAGAGGAAGGGCGCTGAGCTCGCCGGCCTTGGCTCTCTTCCTCTCCCTCCGGAGGGGAGAGGTGGCGCCGCGAAGCGGCGACGGAGTGGGGGAAGCCATAGCTGAAATGCGATGGCCTCGCCGACAAAAGATCAATGTTGCTCTCTGAGCACCGGGAACAATGACATGACCAAACTCGATCCTGCCATCAAGGTTCGCCACGAGCCGATGCGCATCGCCGGCAAGAAGGTCGATGCCGACGGCGTGGTCGAGGTGCGCTACCCCTGGAACGATGCCGTTATCGGCACCGTGCCCGCCGGCCGCGCCGAGCATGCGCGAAAAGCCTTCGAGATCGCCGCAGGCTACAAGTCGAAGCTGACGCGCTACGAGCGCCAGCAGATCCTGTTTCGCACCGCCGAAGCGCTGGCGTCGCGCCGGGAGGAAATCTCCGATCTCATCACGTTGGAGCTCGGCATCTCCAAGGCGGACTCGCTCTATGAGGTCGGCCGCGCCTATGACGTGTTCACGCTGTCGGCGCAGATGTGCATCCAGGATGACGGCCAGATCTTCTCCTGCGATCTCACCCCGCACGGCAAGGCGCGCAAGATCTTCACCACCCGCGAGCCGCTGAAAGCGATCTCGGCGATCACGCCGTTCAACCATCCGCTCAACATGGTCTCGCACAAGGTGGCGCCGGCGATCGCCACCAACAATTGCGTGGTGGTCAAGCCGACCGAATTGACGCCGATGACGGCGCTGCTGCTGGCCGACATTCTCTACGAAGCCGGCCTGCCGCCGGAAATGCTGTCGGTGGTGACCGGCTGGCCGGCCGATATCGGCAATGAGATGATCACCAACGAGAACATCGACCTGATCACCTTCACCGGCGGCGTGCCAGTCGGCAAGATGATCGCCCGCACCGCCGGCTACAAGCGCCAGGTGTTGGAGCTGGGCGGCAACGACCCGCTGATCATCCTCAACGATTTGTCGGACGACGATCTGGCAAAGGCGGCGGACCTGGCGGTGGCCGGAGCGACGAAAAACTCCGGCCAACGCTGCACCGCGGTCAAGCGCATCCTGGTCCAGGAAAGCGTCGCCGACCGTTTCGTGCCGCTGGTGCTGGAACGGGCGAAAAAGATCCGCTTCGGCGACCCGATGGACCGCTCGACCGACCTTGGTACCGTCGTGCATGAAAAGGCAGCGGCATTGTTCGAAGCCCGCGTCCACATGGCCGCCGAACAGGGCGCCGAAATCCTCTACAATCCGGGTCGCCAGGGCGCGCTGCTGCCGCCGATCGTCGTGGATCGCGTGCCGCACACATCCGAACTGGTGATGGAAGAGACGTTCGGGCCGATCATCCCGATCGTTCGCGCGCCGGACGATGACGAGGCGCTGATCGCACTGTCCAACTCGACCGCCTTCGGCCTGTCGTCGGGTGTCTGCACCAATGATTTCCGCCGCATGCAGAAATACATCGCCGGCCTCGAGGTCGGCACCGTCAACATCTGGGAAGTGCCGGGCTACCGCATCGAGATGTCACCCTTCGGCGGCATCAAGGACAGTGGCAATGGCTACAAGGAAGGCGTCATCGAGGCGATGAAGAGCTACACCAATGTGAAGACTTTTTCGCTGCCCTGGTCCTGACCGGGAGGCATTGGCGAGCAGAGCAATCGAGGGGGGCGTTCATCGCTCCCTCCTTCTCGTTTCGGAGACGGTGATGGCCGCGATATCTGAACTTGTGCATACCGAGGGCGATTCCAACACGACCGCGGCACGCGGCCGTTGGGATGCCGGGCAGGACGATCCCCGGATCCGCGGCCTGCTCGATCGCGACGCCGCCGCCTTCATGCACCAGAGCCTGTCCAGCCCTTGTCTTTCGACGATCGCGAAGGCGCAAGGCATCTGGATCGAGGATACCGCCGGCCGCCGCTTCATGGATTTCCACGGCAACAGCGTGCATCACCTCGGCTACGGCCACCCGAGGCTGGTGGCCGCGATCAAGAAGCAACTCGACGAGCTCTGCTTCGCGCCGCGCCGCTTCACCTGCGAGCCCGCCGTCGAGCTGGCGGAGAAGCTGGCCACCCTGGCACCAGGCGATCTCGGCAAAGTGCTGTTCACCACCGGTGGCTCGGACGCCATCGAGGTCGCGCTGAAGATCGCCCGCGCCGCCACCGGCCGCTTCAAGACGGTCTCGTTCTGGGATGCGTTCCATGGCGCCGGCTTCGGCGCCGCCAGCGTCGGCGGCGAGGCGACCTTCCGCTCGCACATATCAGGCCCGATGATGACCGGCACCGAGCACGTCGCGCCTTGGGATGGCTATCGCTGCCCCTATGGTCACGATTCCCTGGAAGCATCGGGCCTCGCCTGCGCCAACATGATTGCCTACGTCCTTGGCCGCGAGCAGGACGTGGCGGCGGTCGTCGCAGAACCGATGCGGGCGACGCCCAATCCGCCGCCGCCCGGTTTCTGGAAGCGGGTGCGCGAGGCCTGCGACCGGCACGGCACGCTGCTGATCTTCGACGAGATCCCGACCGGCCTCGGCAAGACCGGAAAATTCTTCGCGCACGAGCATGATGGCGTGAGGCCCGACATCGTCGTCCTCGGTAAGTCGCTGGGCGGCGGCATCCTGCCGATCGCCGCCGTCATCGCGCGCCGCGACCTCGATGTCACCGGCGGCTTCGCCATCGGTCACTACACCCATGAAAAAAACCCGGTGACGACGCGCGCGGCGCTGACGACGATCGATATCATCCTGGAAGAAGGGCTGGTCGAGCGCGCGGCCGAACTCGGCCAGCATATGCTCGGACGCATGCACGACCTGATGGCGCGCTCGCCTCATGTTGGCGACGTCAGGGGCCGAGGGCTGATGGTCGGCGTCGAACTCGTCGAGGACCGTGCCACCCGTCAGCCGGCACGCGATCTCGCCGAGCGCGTCTTCTACGCTTGCCTGGAGCAAGGGCTGAGCTTCAAGATCAGCCAGGGCAATGTGCTGACGCTGTCACCGCCGCTGGTCATCTCGAAAACCGATCTCGACCGCGCGCTCGATAGCGTCGAGGCCGCTGTGCTGGCGGCCTCACCATGAAGGCCGTACGCACCGACCGCGAACTTGAATGTCCAGGCATCGACGCCGGCTTGCGGGCGAGGGGCGTCGAACTGGTGGCGTTGCCGGATGGCATCGCCGAAGCTGATCTCATGGAGGCCGTTGCCGACGCCGATCTGCTGCTCATGTGCTACACGCCGATTACTGCCAGAGTGATCGACGCGGCTCCCAAATTGAAGGGCATCGTCAAATATGGCGTCGGCATCGATGCCATCGACTTGCTTGCCGCGATGCGGCGCGGCATTCCCGTCGTTAACGTGCCTGACTATGCCGAGGAGACCGTCGCCGAAGGGGCCTTTGCGCTGATGATCGCGCTGGCCAGGCGGCTACCGGCGATCACGGCGGCGGTGTCGCGAGATGGCTGGATCTGGCCCGAGCAGCGCTGGCTGGGACGCGACATGTCCGGCGCCACGCTTGGGCTTGTCGGCTGCGGCAAGATCGGCCGCAGCATGGCGCGCATGGCCGGGCAGGGGTTTCACGCGCATGTTGTCGGCTTCGACCCAGGTGTCGACGCGGCAACCATGCAGGCCGCCGGCATCGACAAGGTCGACGATCTCCAGGCCATGCTGCGAGCCTGCGATTTCGTTTCCCTCCACTGCGTGCTGAACGACAGGACGCGCGGCCTGATTGGTGAAGCCGAACTCGCTTGCCTGAAGCCGTCCGCCATCATCGTCAATGTTTCGCGCGGCGCCCTCATTGACGAGGCCGCCCTTGTCGAAGCGCTCGTTGCCGGGCGCATTGGCGGTGCCGGGCTCGACGTCTATTCGGTGGAGCCACTGGCCAAATCGGGCCATCCGATGAGCCCCCTTTTCGGTCGTGACAATGTCATCCTGTTTCCGCATCTCACCTTCTTCACGCGCGAGGCGATGCGTCGGCTCGAAGACGACGCTCGCGCGCTGCTTCGAAATCCTCGACGGCCGGCCGGTTACCGTTCGTTCGTCCGATCCGCGGCTGCGGGCGCAAATATCCGGCGTTTCATTCGGCTGACCATAGCCATCCCTGCCGCCAATTTCCGGCCTTCCGCGAGGCTGGAATCGCAGCCACGACAGCGTTGCGACAATTCCATGACAACTATCAGAAGAACTTTGCCTCTCATAAAATAAATAGATTTTACTTATCGATCGCCAATCCCCAGAGTTGCCACAACGACGAGATCGAACGGCGCCGCATGAGCCTCCGGCCCACAGTCGAGATCGCCGCAGTGCATCGCAGAATGTGCCAACAATCACAGGGGAACTGATCATGAAATCGCGCAATGCAACCGTAGCTATGGCCTTCGCCGCGTCGCTGTTGGCGTCCTCGGCTCTTATTGGACCGGCGCTTGCCGACGGCGTCGTCACCATCTATTCCGCCGACGGCCTGCATGACGGCAATGGCAGCTGGTTCGAGACCGAATTCGCCGCCTTCACCAAGGCTACCGGCATCACCGTGCAGTACATCGAGGCAGGCTCGGGCGGTGTCGTCGAGCGCGTCGCCAAGGAGAAGTCGAACCCGCAGGCCGACGTCCTGGTGACCTTGCCGCCCTTCGTGCAGCGCGCCGCCGCTGACGGGCTGCTGCAGGATTACAAGCCGGAAGCGGCGGACCAGATCGATGGCGGCACCGACAAGTACCGGCCGCTGGTCAACAACTACATGAATTTCATCTACAACAGCGCCGTCCTGTCGGAGGCGCCGAAGGCTTACAACGATCTGCTCGACCCGAAGTTCAAGGGCAAGATCCAGTACTCGACCCCCGGCCAGGCCGGTGACGGCACCGCCGTCATGCTGCAGGTGATCCACGCCTTTGGCGGCGAGGATGCCGGCTTCGACTTCATGAAAAAGCTGCAGGACAACAATGTCGGCCCGTCCGCCTCGACCGGCAAGCTGACCGCTCTGGTCAACAAGGGCGAACTGCATGTCGCCAATGGCGATCTGCAGATGAACCTGTCGCAGATGGCCGACAATCCCAACATCAAGGTGTTCTGGCCGGCTGGGCCAGACGGCGTGCGCTCCACCTTCGCGCTGCCCTATGAAATCGGCCTGGTCACCGGTGCGCCCAACGCCGACAATGGCAAGAAGCTGATCGACTTCCTGCTCTCCAAGGAAGCGCAGTCGAGCATCAGCTCCGTTGCGCTCGGCATGCCGGCGCGCAAGGACGTGACGCCATCCGACGCCAACTTCGCCAAGGCGCAGGATGCGATGAAGGGCGTGAAGATATGGTCGCCGAACTGGGACGACGCACTGAGCAAGCTCCCCGACTACGTCAAGCGCTGGAACGAAGCGACCGGAAGTTGATCCGCAAGGGAAACCTGGAGGACCACGCCATGTCGGCCGCAGCCTTTACTGGTACCAGTGTCATGGACATCGACGCCGCGAAGGTTCGCGGCGCCGGCTCCAACGTCCATTTCGACAAGGTCAGCGTCGCCTATGGCGCACATGTCGTCCTGCATCCGCTGACCCTGGATATCGCGCCGGGCGAAATCCTGGCGATGATCGGCCCGTCCGGCTCCGGCAAGACCACCGCCCTGCGCGCCGTGGCCGGCTTCGTGCGGCCTGCAAGTGGTCGCATCCGCATCGGCGCCACCGATGTGACCGACCTGCCGCCTTATGAACGCGGCCTCGGCATGGTGGTGCAGAACTACGCACTGTTTCCGCATATGCGGGTCGAGGACAACGTCGCCTTCGGCCTCAGAGCGCAAGGCGCCGACAAGGCGCTGATCGGCGAACGGATCAAGGATGCGCTCGGCACGGTCGGCATGTCGGCCTACGCCAGGCGTTATCCGCGCGAGCTTTCGGGCGGCCAGCAGCAGCGCGTCGCGATTGCACGCGCTCTGGCGGTGCGGCCGCGCGTGCTCCTGCTCGACGAGCCGCTTTCGGCGCTCGACGCGCAGATCCGCCGCAACATGGTCGAGGAGATTGCCCGGCTGCACCACAGCCTGCCGGGCCTGACGATCCTCTATGTCACCCATGACCAGACCGAGGCGCTGACGCTGGCCGACAAGATCGCCATCATGCGCGACGGCAGGGTCTGCTCGCATGGACCGACGACCGAACTCTACCGCCGCCCGCCAAACCGTTTTACGGCCGAGTTCCTCGGTCGCGCCAACCTTTGCCGGTAACGATTGCCGAGGCCGTAGGCTCGAAGGGATTTGCCACGGCAAGGCATGGCGACGCGCTGCTCACCGGCGCGGGCCGCGACGAGAAGGCCGGCGACAAGAGCCTGCTCTGCATCAGGCCGCAGCATCTGAGCCTGACCGCCGACATCGACCATACCAACCGCATCGTCGGCACGCTCCGGGAAGTGCACTGGCAGGGCGAACTGACCCACCTCGTACTTGATGTCGACGGCACGCCTGTGCGTGTCTCGGCGACCAGGCTGCCGATCGCCTTGCCCGAACCCGGCACCAAGGTGCCGCTGTTTTTCGCGCCCGCCGACACCTCGCTCCTTTCGGAAGATTCCGGTGTCTGAGGCCGTCGCCATCCGTGCGCCGACGATGAAGTTCTCGTCGGGAAAATTGTGGATCGTACCGCCGGCGGCGCTGCTGGCGCTGCTGTTCTTCTACCCGCTGGCGCTGATTGCCCGCCAAGCCTTCCTCGACGACAGCGGCGTCGCCAATTTCGCCGAAGTGATCCGGGTGCTGCATTCGCGCTTCTTCCTCAACGCGCTGATCAACACCGTGTCGATCTCGGTCGCGGCGACAGCCGGATGCCTGATTGTCGGTCTCGTGCTGGCGCTGATCCTGGCCTTCGTGCCGTTCCCCGGCAGCGGCTTCATCGCCCGGCTGATCGATACCTTCATCGCGCTGCCGACATTCCTGGTGACGCTTGCCTTCACCTTCCTCTACGGCTCCGCCGGCATGCTCAATGCCGGGCTGATGGAGACCTTTTCGCTGCCGCTGCCGCCCGTCGATTTCCTCTATTCGGCGTGGGGCGTGATCCTGGCCGAGGTCACTGTCTACACACCCTTCATCCTGCGGCCGCTGCTTGCGGCCTTCTCATTGGTCGACCGTGGTCAGATCGAAGCGGCAAGCGTGCTCGGCGCGCGGCCGTTTCGCATCGTCCGCCAGGTCATCCTGCCGGCGGCAATCCCGGCACTCATCGCCGGCGGCAGCCTCTGCCTGCTTTTGACCGTCAACGAATTCGGCATCGTGCTGTTCATCGGCGCCAAGGGCGTCATCACCCTGCCGCTGCTGATCTATGGCAAGGCGATCCAGGAATCGGCCTATCAGGTCGCCTGCATCATCGCCATGATCAACATCGCGCTGTCGCTCGGCCTGTTCGGCCTCTACCGCTTCGCCGCCGGCCGGTTGGGAGCCTAGCCATGCTGGTCTGGTCGCGCTCCGGTCGTCTTGTCCTGTGGGTGCTTTTCGCGCTGCTGTTTGGCGTGCTGTTCCTGGCGCCGCTCGCGGTCATCCTCTTGTCCAGTCTTGCCGACCAGTGGAACGGCGTGCTGCCCAACGGCCTGACGACAGAGCATTATACCGACGTCGTTCGAGGTTCGGCGTGGAACGCGGTGAAGGCGAGCCTGATCACCGGTTTCCTGGCCAGCGCACTGGCGCTGGTCAGCGGCACCTGGGCGGCACTGTCGCTGCGCCTCCAGGGTCATGCCTTGCGGCGCTTGCTCGGCCTCTTGTTCTTCATCCCAAGTGCGGTGCCTTCGGTGTCCGTCGGCCTTGGCTTGCTGGTTGCGTTCAGCCATCCACCGCTGCTGCTCAACGGTACGATCGCGATCGTCATGATCGCGCATTTCGTGCTGATCTCGGCTTTCACCTTTGGCAATGTCTCGGCCGGGCTGGCACGGCTGTCACCCGACTTCGAACAGGTGGCGTCAAGCCTCGGCGCGCGGCCGGCTTACCGGCTCTGGCATGTCACGCTGCCGTTGCTCGCCCCCTATCTCGTCGCCGCCTTCGGCCTCAGCTTCGCGCTGTCCATGGGTGAGCTTGGCGCCACCGTCATGGTCTACCCGCCGGGTTGGGTGACACTGCCGGTCTCGATCTTCAGCCTCACCGATCGCGGCGACATCTTTGCCGGTGCGGCACTCACCATGATCCTGGTCGTGGCGACGCTGGCCCTGCTGCTTGGGCTGGAACGCATCACCAAGCGAGCTACCGGCGCATAGGAAACGGCCCCTGTCTCAGCCTTGTACCGGCCTGCGCTCGACGATGTAGATGTGGTCTGCCGCGAGCACCACTTCGCCGCGCTGGTTGATCACCTCGCAGCGCTCGATCACCCGTCCCGAACCCGGCCGCTTGGGATCGTCCTCCCTGGCCGCGATGGTGGTGCGGGTGCGGATCGTGTCGCCGATGAACACCGGCTTGATGAAGCGCAACCGGTCATAACCATAGGAAAAGGCGACGGGATTGACGATGCTTGCCGTCAGCCCGATGCCGACCGAGAACACCAGCGTGCCGTGCGCGATGCGCTGGCCGAACGGCGTCGTCTTCATATATTCGGCGTCCATGTGGTGCGGAAAGAAATCGCCGGTGTGCCCGGCATGGACGATGAAGTCGGTCTCGGTGATGGTGCGGCCGCTGGTCAGGCGCGACGCGCCGATCTCATAGTCCTCGAAATACTGGATCTGTTCCATCAGGGTCTTTCCGCGATCGGCGTCGCCGGTGCCGCACTTGACTGATACGCCGCCTCGACCAGCGCCATCGTGCCCCACGCATCCTCGGCGGGGCTTATCAGCGTAGCATCTTCGCCAGCGGCAAAGCGCTGGACATTGGCCATGCGGCCGACAAAGGCGTCGGGAAACCACTCGCCGGCAAGCGGTACAGCAATCCAATCCGTCCCGCCCTTCGGAAAGATTTCCAGAATATCCGGTTCGCCTGTGGGATAGTCGAGATTGAGACCCAGCTTGAGGTAGGCGGCACCCTCTGTGCCGCAGATGCGGAACTCGCAGGCCTGGTGCCGGCGGCCGAATTTGTGGTCGTGGTTGATCGACAGGGCGCAACGCAGGGTGTCGCCATAGTCGAGGATGGCGCTGGTGCGCGTCTGCGCCACCTTGTGATTGGGGTGGCCGAGCGTCTTGGCGTGGACACCTCTGGGGTCGCCAAGCAATTGCCTGATCAGGTCGAGATAGTGGATCGAATGCATGGCGATCTCGACGCGCGGCGCCTTGAGCAGGAACTCCCAAAGCTCCCACGGCGTCGCCAGCGCCAGCCAGGCGTCGAAGTCGACGATCTCGCCGAGCCAGCCCTTGCCGATGGCGTCTTTGAGCGCCAGCATCATCGGCGCGAAGCGCAACTGGAAGTTCACCGCCGCGTGGAGCTTTTTGGCACGGCAGATCTCGAGGATCGCGGTCGCCTCGGCAAGGTTGCTGCCCATCGGCTTCTGGATCAGCGCGACCGCGCCGTCGGGCAGGGATTTCAGCACATCGGCATGACGCGACGGCGGCGTGGCAAGGTCGAAGATCGCCCCCTCGACGGCAGCAGCCTCCTCGGCCGAGCGAAAAGCTGTCACACCCCATTGGCCGGCCAGTTTTTCAGCCCGGGCATGATCCGGATCGTAAAGGCCGGCGACCGGAAAGCCCGCCTTCCTATAGGCGGGGAAATGCGCGTCGCCGACGATCGATCCCGCGCCGAAGGTGACGATCGGCCTGGGTTTCGCGGGCTTGGGCCAGGACTGGACGAGCAAGGCAGGGTCGAAACCGCCTTCAGTCATGATGGAAGACTTCATCCATCTCGGCCCACCATTCGCCCTCCTTGCGCGTCGCCAGCGGCTCCTGGCAAGGCATGCAGACGGCCCACCATTCCTGCGTCTTCGGGTCGGCCGCCATCTTGGCCATGTCGGCTTGGTAGTCGGTGCCGTGGTATTCGAAAGTGCTGAACAGCAGGTTCTCCGGCCGCTTCAGGTAGATCGAGTAGTTCTTGATGTTGCAGGCCGAGATCATGGTCAGCACGTCGGGCCAGACGGTGGCATGGAGGCGGACATACTCCTCGACTTTTTCCGGCTTCAGCCCCAGAACCATACCCATCCGCTGCATATCAGTTCCCCTGTTTCGTGATCACCGTGGTGAATTCGGCGATGCTCATGGCCTTGACCGCGTCCCAGTCCCAGTCGATGCCGATGCCCGGTTCGTCGGGCGCCAGCGCCTGGCCATCTTCGATGCGCATGCGCTTGCCGGTCAACTGGTCGAGCTGCGGAATGTACTCGACATATCGGCCGTTCTGAACAGCGCAAGTCAGGCTGACATGCAGCTCCATCAGGAAATGCGGACAGACCGGAATGTCGAAGGCTTCCGCCGCATGCGCGATCTTGAGCCAGGGCGTGATGCCGCCGATGCGGCCGACATCGACCTGCACGATCGAGCAAGCGCCCTTCTGCATGTATTCGCGGAAGTGACGGATGGAATAGAGCGACTCGCCGATCGCGATCGGCGTCGGCGTCGAGTTCGACAGGCGCACATGCCCGTCGATATCGTCGGCCGGCAGCGGCTCCTCGATCCAGGCGAGGTCGAGTTCGCGCAGCCTCGCCGCGCGCCGGATCGCCTCGTCGACTGAAAACCCCTGATTGGCGTCGGTCATGATTTCGTAGCCGTCGCCGACCGCCTTGCGCACCGCCGACAGGCGGGCAAGATCCTCCGAACCGTGCGGCCTGCCGATCTTCACCTTCGAACCGCGAAAACCCTTGGCCTTGGCGGCCAGCGCATCGTCGACCAGCGCCTGCGTCTCGATGTGCAGCCAGCCGCCCTCGGTCGTGTAGAGCGGGCAGCGGTCCTTGGCGCCGCCCGCCAGCTTCCACAAAGGCAGGTTCTGCTTCTTCGCCCGCAGGTCCCACAGTGCGGTATCGATCGCGGCGATGGCGATGGCGGTGATGGCGCCGATCGTCGTGGCATGGGTGGCGAATTCGAGATCGTGCCAGATCGCCTCGATCCTATCGGGGTCGCGGCCGATCAGGCGCGGCACCAGATGGTCCGAGAGCAGCCGCATCACCGACGAACCGCCGGTGCCGATCGTGTAGCTGTAGCCGGTGCCGACCGCGCCGTCGGAATCGGTGATGGTGACGATCGGCGTTTCCTGGCTGACGAAGCTCTGGATGGCGTCGGTGCGCTTGACCTTGGGCACGAGGTCCACCATCCGCAGCTCGACTTTCTCGATTCTGGCCATGTCGATCAGCTCCGCAACGTCTTTCCGGTCTCGGTGGCAAACAGATGCGCCTGCGACATGTCGAGGCTCATGGCGACCCGCTCGCCCGGCCTCAATGGCCTCGGGTTCAGCATGCGCGACACCCAGTCGGTGCCGTTGAATTCGACGAACACCAGCGTCTCGTTGCCGAGCGGTTCGGTCACCGTGATCGGCAGTTCGATCTGGTGTACGTCGGCAGCACCCCCGGAGCTGATGCCATGGCCGGTCGGATAGATGTCGTCCGGCCGCAGCCCGAACACGATCTTGTCGCCGGTCGCGACATTGGCCTTGAACTGGCCGGGCAAGGGTAACTTCTCGCCGCTGGCGAAAACCATCTGGCCATCGTCGATCGTCGCCTCGTGCAAATTCATCGGCGGCGAGCCGATGAAGCCGGCGACGAAGCGCGTCACCGGCCGCCGGAACACCTCGTCAGGCGTGCCGACCTGTTCGATATGGCCGTCGCGCATGATGACGATGCGGTCGGCCAGCGTCATCGCCTCGACCTGGTCATGGGTGACGTAGATCACCGTCGACTGCACCTTGGCGTGCAGTTTCTTGATCTCGGTGCGCATCTGCGTTCTGAGCTTGGCGTCGAGGTTGGAAAGCGGTTCGTCGAACAGGAACACATCGGGGTCGCGCACGATGGCGCGGCCCATGGCAACGCGCTGGCGCTGGCCGCCCGACAGTTGCGACGGGCGGCGGTCGAGCAGCGTGTCGAGGCCGAGGATGGCCGAGGCCTCGGCGACGCGGCGCTCCATGTCTTCCTTAGCGGCACCTGCGATCTTCAGGGAAAAGCCGAGATTCTCGCGCACCGTCATGTGTGGGTAGAGCGCGTAGGACTGGAACACCATCGAGATGTTGCGTGAGCGTGGCGGCAGGTCGTTGACGACGCGCCCGCCGATCTCGATCGAGCCGGCGCTGATCTCTTCCAGCCCGGCGATCATGCGCAGCGTCGTCGATTTGCCGCAGCCGGACGGGCCGACCAGCGCGATGAATTCGCGGTCGGCGATGTCGAGATCGATGCCGTGCACGATCCCGATGTTGCCGTATCGCTTGGTCAGCTTGGTGAGGGTAACGGTTGCCATGGTATCAGCCTTTCACCGCGCCGGAGGTCAGGCCGCCGACAAGGTGTTTCTGGACGATGTAGGTGAGGGTGAGCGCCGGAATGATCATCACCACGGCAAGCGCGCACATGCCGCGCCAGTCGATGGTGAACTCGGCCGTGTAGTCGAGCAGTCCGACCGGCAGCGTCTTGGCGCTCACCGAACGGGTCAGTTGCGAGGCCAGCGCGAACTCGTTCCAGCAGGTCAGGAAGGCAAAGATCGCCGCCGACGCGATGCCCGGCCCGGCAAGCGGGAACTCGACCTGCCAGAACGCCTGCCAGCGCGTGCAGCCGTCGATCTGCGCCGCCTCCGCGAGATCCTTGGGCACCTGACGGAAGAAGCCGTCGATCAGCCAGATCGTGAACGGCACGTTGAGCGCGACATAGGCAAGGATCAGCCCGAAATGCGTGTCGATGATACCGAGCCGCACATAGAGGAAGAACAGCGGCAGCGAGAGCGCAATGCCCGGCACCGTGCGCGTCAGCATCAGGCCGAGGAAGACGCTCGATTTGCCGCGGAAGCGGTAGCGCGCGAAGGCATAGCCGCCGGCCATGCCGATGGCCACCGCAATCACAGTCGAGGTCACCGAGATGATCAGCGAGTTGCGGAAATATTCGATGACAGGGATGCCGCCCTTGCCGATGCCTGAGAACATGGCGACATAGGCGTCGAACGAAATCTCCTGCGGGATCCACACCGGCGGCTTGGCCATGATCTCGACGGTCGGCCGCAGCGACGAGATGACGATCCAGAGGCCCGGCAGGCAGATCGTCAGCATCGCCAGGAACAGGCCGATGCGATAGACGACGCCCGTGAGCCGGCGCTTCAGGCGGGCGGAAGAATTCTCGTCCATTCTCACCACTCCGCACCGATCTGCGTGCGCGCCGCGGCGAGCTTGTTGAAGAAATAGACGGTGAAGGCGATCGACAGCAGGATCGAGAAATAGGCCATGGCGTTGGCCATGCCCATGCGGCCGTCGCTGTAGGCGGTGCGCGCCACCAGCGTCCACAACAGCTCTGTGCGGCCCGCCGGGCCGCCATCGGTCATGATCTTGACGATGTCATAGGCGCGCGCCACGTCGAGCGAGCGGATGGTCATGGCGATGTAGGCGAAGGGCATGACGAACGGCCACGTCACATAGCGGAACGTCTGCCACGGTGTGCAGCCGTCGACCCGCGCCGCCTCGATCGGTTCCTTGGGCATGGCGAGCAGGCCGGCGAGGATCAGGATGGCGAAGATCGCCGTCGACGACCAGATCTCGGCGATCGAAATGGCGATGAAGGCGAGATGGCCTTCGATCAGCCACGGTATGGCGTCCTGCGTGATGCCGAGCGACTGCATGGCATTGTTCACCAGGCCGATATTGTCGTTGAACATGAACTTGAACTGGAAGCCGACCAGGATCGGCGAGAACATCATCGGGAACATCATCAGCGTGCGCAGGATTCGCTGGCCGCGCGTTGCCTTCTCGACCAGCATGGCAAGGCCGAGGCCAAGCAGCATTTCGAGATTGAGCGCTATGGTGAGCAGCAGCACCGTACGGCCGAACGCCCACCAGAAATCAGTGTTGGACAGGATCGAAAGATAGTTCCGGATGCCGATGAAGACGTAGAATGTCTCGGGCTTGGTCAGGCGGAACGGCGTGAAGCTGGAGTAAAGGGACAACAGCAACGGCACGACGACAACCGCCGCCAGGACAATCATGGCCGGAAGCAGCAGCAGGAATGGCGCGGATGGCTTGAAGCCCTTCATCAGAATCCTGTGAGGCGTTGCATTAGGTTGTCGGAGCCTGTCGAGGCGAGGGCCGGGCGACGGAAGAGTCAAATTGGATCGGCCAGCGCTCTTGCCCGGCAAAGACGCGATCGCCTCCCCCATTCATGATGGGGGAGGCGGCCTTGGGAGCCGTTGCTAGAGCTTGCCGGCGTCCTGGAGGATTTGCGTCGCCTTGGCAGCCGCTTCGTCCAGTGCCTGCTTCGAGGTCTTGTCGCCGAGGATCGCCGCCTGCAGTTCGGGATAGACGGCGTTCGAGATCTCGATCCATTCAGGCGTCTGCGGCACGGCAAAGGCGTGCTTGGCTTCTTCCTGGAAGGCGGTAAGAACCTCCTTCTTGTAAGGATCGTTTTCGGCTTGCTTCAGGTCCCAGTCCCACACAGCGGTGCGGGTCGGCAGCGGGCCAGCGGCGGCCTCGAGCTTCTGGCTGTCTTCGTTGGTCAGCCACCACACCAGGGAAGCCGCGGCCTCCTTGTTGGGGCAGTTCTCGGTCACCGAGAAGCCATGGAAACCGGACCAGCCGGTGCGCTTGCCGGACGAGCCCTTCGGCGCGACCTTCACGCCGACATTGCCGGCGACCTTCGACGACTTCGGGTCGTTGAAGAAACCAGCCCAGCCCGGCCAGTCCAGGTTGATGGCGACGGTGCCGGACGCAAAGCCCTGGCCGAGATCGTCCCAGAGATAGTTGGTGGTTCCGGCCGGCACGGCCTTGGCCTTGTAGAGGTTGACGAACCAGTCGAGCGCCCGGATGCCGGCCTCGGAGTTGAAGACCGGCTTGCCGTCCTTGTCGAGATACTCGCCGCCCTCTGCGACGACCATTTCGTAGAAGCGGCCGTTGATGGCCTCTTCCTTGCCGGCGAACTGCGTGCCGTAGAAATTGGGCGGGTTGGCGAAGAACTCGGCCTGGTCGGTGACTTCCTTCCAGGTGTCCGGCGGCACCAAATCATAGCCGTATTTCGCCTTGAACTTGGTCTTGTTGTCGGCGTTCTCGTACAGGCTCTTCTGGTAGTAGAGCGCCGAAACGTCGAACTGCGCGCGCGGCAGCATCTCCAGCTTGCCGTCGATGGTTGCAGACTTGATCGTGGACGGCACGAAGGCGTCAATCTCTGCCTTGGGCAGCAATTTGCTGAGGTCGGTGTAGAGGCCCGTATATTGCGGCGCGAAGGACGAATGGTTCCAGCCGACGCACCAGTTGGTGCTGCCCGAGGCGATGTCGGACTTGAGCTCCTTGTCGATGTCGAAGCCGTTCTTCTTGGTCAGGATGTTGACCTTGGCCCCGGTTGCCTTCTCCCATTCGGGAATGCGCTCGTAGAGTTTTTCATATTGCTGGCCGCCGATCAGCTTCACGTCGACGGTCACGCCTTCGAACTTGCCGGGCAGGTCGCCGGCAAGAGCAGCGCCTGCGCCTGACGCAAGCATCAATACGCCGGCGGACACGCCGGAAAGCAGTCTGTTCATTGGTATCCTCCCTTGGTGCCGCCTCGACGGCGACCGCAACTCGTCTGATGACAAGAAGTGCTACATTCATATACAAACAAAACATTCACGGATACGTCAAGGCGAAATTTGTTTCCGCCAGGCGTGTTCCTGCGTATATGAAGGGTGAAATTCACTGGAGGGATGAGCCATGGACGACAGCGAAGACGAGCGCTATCGCGCGCCGGCGCTCGACAAGGGGCTCGATATCCTCGAACTGCTAGCGGGCGTTGACGGTGGTCTGACGCAGGCCGAAATCGCCAAGAAACTCGACCGCAGCCCCAACGAATTCTACCGCATGCTCGACCGGCTGGTGCGGCGCGGCTACGTCACCAGGCTCGACGGCGACCGTTATTCGCTAACGCTCAAGCTGTTCGGCCTGGCGCAGTTGCATGCGCCGGTGCGGCGGCTGGTTTCTTACGCCACGCCGCTGATGCGCGAACTTGCCGAGACATCACAGCAGGCCAACCAACTCGTTGTTTTTGATCGTGGTTCCGCCGTCGTCATCGGTCAGCAAGAGGCACCGAACTATTGGGGCATCTCGATCCGGGTCGGCTCGCACATCAGCCTGTTCGACACCGGTTCGGGCCATGTGTTGCTTGCCTTCCGCTCACCGGAAGAGCGGCAGATGATGATATCGGAACACGTCCGCAGCACCGACAAGACGGCGCAATCGGCTGAGTTCTTCACCCGGCTCGACCAGATCCGCGACCGCGGCTACGAGATGATGGCCTCGATGCAGACCGCCGGCGTCTTCAACCTGTCGGCCCCGGTGCGCAGTTCCGATGGCAAGGCGATTGCTGCGCTGTCGATTCCCTACATCACCGTCGTCAACGCGCCTTCGGCGCCCGACATCACAAGGACGATCGAGCTGCTGCTGGTCACGGCTGAGAAGCTGTCGCACCTCGCCGGCTCTGCAGTCGGCTCATCGGCGTAAATTCTTATTTGAATGAAGAATTCCTCCGTGAGATGATTTGAAAAAGCCCGAGGAGGAAGCCAGCCATGATCATCGACACCCATCTGCATCTCATCGACCGCTCGACCCTCCGTTACCCGTGGCTCGCCGGCGTGCCGGCGCTCAACCGCGATTTCTCCTATGAGGACTACGCCGTGGAGGCGCGGCGTGTCGGCGTCGAGCGCGTGCTGCATATGGAGGTCGATGTCGATCCGGCCGACATCGAGGCCGAGACCGCTCGGGTCGAAGTTCTGTCGCGACAATCCGGCAGCATGCTGACCGGGGTGATCGCGTCCTGCCGGCCGGAAGAGGCGGATTTTCCCGCCTATCTTGAGCGCCAGCGAGCAAACCCTTTCGTCAAAGGCTTCCGCCGCGTGCTGCATGTGATGCCCGACGAGCTCTCGGAAGGCGCGCTGTTTCGCGATAACATCAAGCGGCTTGGCGGCACCGGCCTGACCTTCGATCTCGTCGTGCTGCCGCACCAGATTCCCAGGGCGATCGCGCTGGCCGACCTGGCGCCCGATGTGACGTTCGTCCTTGACCATTGCGGCGTCCCCGACATCAAGGGCGGCGTCGAGCATCCGTGGCGCGAGCATATGAGCGAGATCGCGCGGCGCCCGAATGTCGTGGCCAAGATTTCCGGTGTCGTCGCCTATGCCGATGCGGGCAGCTGGACGGTCGGGACACTGCGGCCTTACGTTGAGCACACAATCGCAGCGTTCGGCTGGGACCGCGTCGTCTGGGGCAGCGACTGGCCGGTCTGCACGCTTGGCGGCGGCCTGTCGACCTGGGTGGCGGCGACCCATGCGCTGCTTTCAGGTTGCAGCACTGCGGAGCGCGACAGGCTTTTGTCCGGCAATGCCCGCAAGCTCTGGCGGCTCGATTAAGCCGGGTACATTCACGCCTTACCGGCAGCGCCGGGCGCCGGAAAACGTTCCCGAAACAGGCGATTGAGATCGGCAACGACCGCGGCGGCTTTGTGCCGGGAGGTCATGCCGGAAAGGATGCGGTCGGACGCCGCCTGTTGGAACGCCATGTAGCCGTCATGGCGCGGCCGCACCCATGCGCCTTCCAGCGTCGCGCGAGTATCGCGATAGAAATTGCCGGTCGCGTCATTGACGGTCTGGTCCTCCCAGGCCGCGGCATGGCCGGGCTGACCGCCGGCAGCGGCATAGGCGCCGCGCTGGACATCGCCGCTGGCAACCCAGTAGGCGAAATCGGTTGCGGCATCTCTGGCTTTGGAAAAGGCCGAGACGGCTATGCCGGTACCGCCGAGCGCCGAACCGACCGGGCCGCCGGAACCGACCACCGGAATGTCGGCAAAGGCCAGGCGGTTCGAGCGAAACCCGGCCATCGCATAGGAGACATAGCCATAGATGAGCGGCGCGCAGACGATCCGGGAATCAGCCTCTGCCATGCGCTCCGAGACGGCGATCGGATCCATCTCGAAACACGCCGGTTCGACCAGCGCTGCAATCTCACGCATCGTCTCGAAAACGTCGCCGCCGGCCTCGATATCAATGAGGTCCTGGGACGGATCAGTTGCACAGGAATGTCCGAGGTTGCCGGCAAGTGTGTAGAACACCATCAGCACATGCGGCGGCCGCAGTGGCAACAGCACGCGGCCCTGGCGGGCGAGGTCCAGCACTTCGCTCCACCGCGCCGGCGGTGCTTCGAGCGCGTCCGGCCGCCAGGCCTGGACCTGTGTTGCCGCATCGATCGGGAAGGCCCATTGCCGTCCCTGCCAGTTGTAGCTCGGATAGGACTGGCCGACGCTGCCCGAGGCAAGTGCGGCAAGCTCTGCCTCGCGGCCGACGATATCCAGCGGCTCGAGGCAGCGCTCCGCCGTGATCTGGCCGACATGCGGATGGTCGATGACGATCAGATCATAGGCGCGGGCCAGTTCCTCGACCGGGAAGGATTCGAAATCTTGCAGCGAGCGCTTGTCCCATTCGATGGCAATACCGGTCTTTTGCTGCCACAGCGCCGAGCAGGCGACCATCGGATCGTAGCCGCGCGGATGGCTCCAGGTCATGCCCTTGAGCGTGGGCAGGCTCACAGGCCGAACTCCTCGCGGATCGCAGCACTGTGCTCGCCGATGCGCGGTGCTGCCCGATCGACCTTGGCTCTGATGCCATCGACCCGGAGCGGCGAACTGGTGGTGAGGATCGAGACGTCGTCCTCGCGCGTCACTGTCTGCAGCATGTCGAGCGACTGGAAGCCTTCGCTTGCCAGCATCTCCGGCCAGGTCAGCACCTTGGCGCACCAGATGTCGGCAGGCTCGAGAATGGCAAGCCACTCGTCGATGCTTTTGGTGGCGATCCTCTGCGCGATGATCGCCTTGATGTCGTCGCGCGCGGTGAACCAGGACGCCGGTTTGTCGCGATAGGGCGCCAGTTCGCCGAGCGACAGCAGGTCGGCCAGTTTGGGGATCGGCGTCATGGCGATGGCGAGATAGCCGTCCTTGGCTGGATACACACCGTAAGGCGCCGACAGATAGGCATGCGCGCTGCGGAAGTTGGAGCGTTTGGGCAGGCGGCGACCGTCATTGAGATGCGTGGTCAGCACCTCGAACTGGAAGTCGACCAGCGCCTCCAGCAGGCTGGTTTCGATATGGCTTCCCTGGCCGGTGATGCCACGCCGCACCAGTGCGGCCAGAATGCCTTGCGCGCAGGCAGCACCCGCCAGCATATCGCCGATGGCGAGGCCGAACGGCACCGGCCCCTGGTCCTCGTCGCCGTTCAGCCACATCACGCCGGAGCGCGATTGCGCCAGCAGGTCCTGGCCCGGCCGCTTGACCCAAGGGCCGTCCTCGCCATAGCCGCTGATCGAGGCGTAGACGAGCCTCGGGTTGATCTTGCGGACCGCCTCGTAGTCCAGGCCGAGCCGCTCGATGACGCCCGGCCGGAAATTCTGGATCAGCACGTCGGCCTTCGCCAGCAGGCCGCGCAGTGCCGTGAGATCTGCCTCGTTCTTGAGATCGATGGCGAGACTTTCCTTGGCCCGGTTGATGGCGTGGAAGATGGTGGAATCGCCGCCGATCTCGGTGTCGCTGAGGTAGAGCCGGCGCGACAGGTCGCCGCCATCGGGACGCTCGATCTTGATGACGCGCGCGCCGAGATCGAGCAGCCTGAGTGAGCAATAGGGTCCGGACAGGAACTGGCTCATGTCGACGACGACAAGACCGGCGAGCGGCAATTCGGCTGCTGCCGGCATTTCTATTTCTCCGTCTTGCCGACAAAATCGGCGGGGTTGCGGTACTTCACCGTCTGCAGGTGCTCGCAGTAGAGAACGAGTTCGCCTTCGCCCTTGAACACCTCATAGCTGGCGCGGATCAGCCCCATTTCCTTGTAGCGGGGCTTCTTGTCGAGGTTGGAGCGGATCGAATAGATCGTGTCGCCAATGAAGACAGGCTTTATGAAACGCAGTCTATCGTAGCCGTAGGAAAAGGCGTTCACGCAGTTGGTGGCGACCAGCCCCAGGCCGGCTGAAAAGACGAAAGCGCCGGCAATCAGCCGCTTGCCGAAAATGCCTTCGCTCTCGGCAAACATCTGGTCCTGCACATAGGGGTGGATGTCGAGCACCAGCGTGTTGAACAAATGGCTGTCGCCTTCGGCCATAGTGCGCCGCAACGAGCGGATTTTCTGCCCGACCGGCCAATCCTCGTAGAACCAGTTTTCAGCGTTCCACACCGGCAACGCAGCGTGGTCCTCGGGCATGTTTTTTGGGTGCGTCGAGGCGACGCCTATGGTGGGTGCGAAGTCGTTCATGGCTGGCTCCTGCGATCTTGCGGCAGGTTCCGGGCAACCGTTTGAACACGCAGCAAAGCGCCTGATTGCACGACGTTTCCTCCCGTCAATCTTCTTTTGTAAATAGTATTTTCACATATGGGGTTGTGTTGCAAGCGTGAACAGGCGAAATCTTGCCCGGTCCCACAGCACTCAAGCGCCGGCGGTCAGGGAGGAAATCATGCGCAAGGATTGTCTGGTCTTTGTCGGCAGCTTGAACCGCGAGGCGCCGTATTTTCAGGGCGCGCGCGGCGTCGGTCTCGGCGTCTACAGCTTCGACGAGAGAACGCTGGAAACACGAAAGCTGGCCGAGACCAACGACGTCGACAATCCGACCTTTCTGTCGGTGACATCAGACGGCTCGCGGATCTACGCCAACTCGGAAGTGTTCACCTGGCGCGAGGGCACTGTCTCAGCCTACGGCTTCGATCGAGCTTCGGGTATGCTTACCTATCTGAACAAGCAGCCATCGCTTGGCAGCATCACCGCCCACAACACCATCACTCGCGACGGGACAAAACTGCTGGTCGCCAACTACGGCATGGGCGAAGGCGGCCCGGATCGCGCGGTGGCGGTCTATGGCTTCGACAAGAACGGCGCGCTCTCGGCGCCGCTCGCCAGCGTTTCGCATTCCGGCACCGGCCCGAATGCGGCGCGCCAGGAACGCTCGCACGCCCATAGCGTCACCGAAACCATCGGAGGTGGGACAGCCATCGTCGCCGATCTCGGCATCGACCGGCTGGTGTCATACCGCATCGAGCGCGACGGCAATCTGGCCAAGCTAGCCGAATCCGCTTTGCCGCCGGGCGCTGGTCCTCGCCATCTCGCACTGCATCCGAACGGACGCTTCGTCTTTGTCATGAACGAGCTGGATTCGACCATCGTGTCGATGGCGCTGGACGAGGCATCAGGCAAGCTGTCCATCATCGACACCAGGCCGGCGGTGCCGGCCGAGGCGCGCAACAGCAACCACTGCGCCGACATCCAGATTTCGCCGGATGGCCGTTTTGTCTACGGCTCCAACCGCGGCCATGACAGCGTCGTCATCATGGCGGTCGATCAGCAGACCGGTGCGCTGAGCCTCGTCGGCTACGTCCCTTGCGGCGGTGCGACGCCGCGCAACCTGGCGCTGACGCCGTCAGGCGGCCATCTGTTCTCGGCCAACCAGAATGCCGATCGCATCTCTATCTTTGCGCGCGACGCCGACAGCGGCATGCTGACCGACACTGGGCGCGCCATCGAGATCGGCACGCCGATGTGCGTCAGGATCGTGCGCTGAACGACCGCAACTCCGCATCGAAGCTTCGGCCAAAACCGGCCGGGCTTAAGCCTGTTGTATTGCCGAGAGCTTCCAGTCCGAGCCATTCTCACGCACGAATGTCCACAGCTCGGTCGTCTCTGTCGGATGGTCCTCGTCACCCGCGACGACCTTGCCGCTGGCCCGCTCGCGCGTCACGTCACGAGACTCGTAGCGCAATGCGGCCGTGGCGTAGTCGCGCTCATCCTCGCGCCAGCTTTCCGCGACGTCGGCCTGCAGCAAACTGATATCAGTCACCTCGTTCCTGAGGCCTTTCTGGGCGTTGTCGGCCAGCTCCTCGGACAGGTAAGACACCATCTCGGGGGTAACAGCCCGGCGCAGGGCGGCATGGTCCTCGCGCCCGAATGCTTCCTGGACATCGGTCAGCAGCTGCTGGAATGCGTCGAGGTCGGTCTGGGCCAGCGTGATCTCGTCGGAACCGGTGGCCGGAGAGCCTCCGCCCGAACCGCCGCCGAAACCGGGAATTGTAAAGGAGCCTGCAGTCTGCTGCTGTGCCGTCGCGCGGTTCTCAAATCGCGACGCCTGGGCATTGCCGGCACCGGCGAGCGCCGGGGCGGGGCCACGCGCGGATTGCGAGCGGAAAAACCTGATAGCCAGCATGATCGCGCCGCCGATGAGCAGGGCCTGAAGCAAGAAACCGAACATGCCGGCCAGGCCGCCGAAGCCTTGGCCCACAAGCAGGCCGATCAGGCCGCCGAGCAGCAGGCCGCGCATCATTGTCCCACCGAAGCCGCTCATGAAACCAGGCCTCTGCAGGCCGGCCTGCGGCTGCCGCGCCGCATTGTTCACCCCGGTGTTGGGCGTCATCGAACGCTCGACCGGAGCGGTCGGCGCCGGCGCGGTTCTGGTCGGCGGTGCCGATTGGAACGTACGCGTGCCGCGACTGCCGAAACTGCCGCCGCGACGGGCCTCGGCATGATCCATCGCGACCATCGAGAATGCCAAGAACAGTCCGGCAAAGAGGGCGGCAAATCGGCTGGTGCGAGACATCATCGGGGATGACCTTTATCGATGTGGTTTTCGGGAATTTTCAGCAAACGCCGGCACGGGTACCGGGCGTCATGCGGTCAATCGAACAACTCTTCGAAGAATGATTTCTTCCGCTTCGGATAGCGGTGGCCCTGCGAACGGGAATATTCGTCATCGCGACCCTGGCCATGTTGCGGCGGGGAGAATGCTGCCGGCTGTGGCTGCGGGGGAGGCGACACCTCCCTGCCGGAACGCTCGATGATCTTGTCGAGTTCGCCTCGATCAAGCCAGACGCCGCGGCACTGCGGACAGTAGTCGATTTCGATACCCTGGCGTTCGCTCATCACGAGCGCGACGCGACAGGAGGGGCAAGTCATACCAAGGAGAGAAGACGTCATACGGGGCTCCAAACCGAAAGGAATGAGCCCGCTTGACCGAAAGAATGGAAACGGGCCCGTTAAAGCGGTCCGACATCACAATCGCCAAAAGCGACAGTCAGAGGGGCCCGGCCCGCACCGAACAGTTAGGAATGCAGAGCCGCGCCTTCAAGGGCGATCTTTTCAGCAAGAACGATTTGTTCGCCATCTCTGCTCAAACCGTCACCACGATCTCAGATCGTCACCACGATCTCAGATCGTCACCACGATTTTGCCGAATTGCTCGTTCGACTCCAGGTAGCGGTGCGCCTCGACGATCTCGTCGAACACAAAGGTCCGGTCGATGATCGGCTTCAGAGCCCCTGTCCCGAGTCCTTCGAGGATGAACGCCTTGGCGGCCTCCAGTTTGACCGGGTCGCCGGTGATCTCATGGACGAGGTAGCCACGCAGCGTCAGTGTCTTGCCCAGGACAGCAGCCAAAGGGAACGGCGTCGGCTCGCGGCTGAGGCCGCCATATTCGATGAGGATGCCGCCACGCGACATAGCAGCCGTGAGCGGCTCGAAGATCGGGCCGCCGATCGGATCGAACACGACGCGCACGCCTTCGGGCCCTGCGATCTCATTCAGCCGTGCCGCCAGATCCTCCTCTGCCGAGGCCACGACATAAGCCGCGCCGGCTTCGAACAGGGCCTGCCTCTTGGCCGATGTTCGCGTCACCGCAATCGTCGTCGCGCCGATCCTGTTGGCGATCTGGATCGCCGCAAGCCCGACGCTGCTTGAGGCCGCCGTGATGACGACGGCGTCTCCACTTCCAAGCCTGGCGATGTCGATCAGCGCGCCATAGGCGGTGAGATACTGCATCCAGACGGCTGCTGCCGTTTGCCAGTCGAGCGATGGCGGATGCTTGACGACAAGTCCGGCGGGATAGGTGACAAGCTCGCCATAGGCCGGCCAGCGGATCATCGATTGCGGCGGGATGACACTGACGCTGTCGCCTGGCGCGAAATCCTCAACACCTTCGCCCACCGCCTCGATGACGCCCGCCGCCTCGAGGCCAAGCCCGGAGGGCAGCGTCGGCGTCTCGATATAGGCGCCAGCACGCAGCAGCGCCTCGGCGCGATTGAGGCCGAGCGCCTTGACGCGGATCTGAACTTCACCCGGACCCGGTGGGGCAAGCCTAACATCCTCGATGCGCAGAACCTCGGGGCCGCCATGTTGGTGGAAGCGAACCATGCGTGTCATTCGGGATACTCCAAATCATCTGAACCGAATGAGCTATGCAACCAGGTTTGCCGGGGATAAATGGCTGTAGGAGAAGAACAGTAGAAACCAGGAGTTCTGAATATGGATCGGCTCGAGAGCATGGCCGTGTTCGTCAGGGCGGTCGACCTCGGTTCGTTCGCGGCGGCGGCAGTGGCGCTCGATCTGTCCGGACCGATGGTCGGCAAGCATGTCCGCTTTCTCGAAGAGCGGCTGGGCGTGCGGCTGCTCAACCGGACCACGCGCCGGCAGAGCCTGACCGACTTCGGACGCGCCTACTATGAGCGCTGCCGGGTGGTGCTGGCCGAGGCCGAAGCCGCCGATGCGCTCGCCGCTGACCAGTTTTCGGAACCACGTGGCAAACTGCGCGTCACCATGCCGGCGCATTTCGGCCGCCACTGCGTGACCCCCGTGCTGCTGAAGCTTGCCCGGCAATATCCGATGCTGGAGCTCGACCTGTCGCTCAGCGACCGCTTCGCCGATCTCGCCGAGGATGGCTACGACCTTGCCATCCGCACAGGTGATCTGGACGACAAGGCTGGCGTGATCGCGCGCCGCGTCGCGCGCCAAGGCATGGTCGTCTGCGCGGCACCCTCCTATCTCAGAATTCATGGCGAACCGCGACTCATCGAGGATCTCGCCGATCATCAGGCCATCGTCTACCGCCGGCTCGGCCAGGTCGTTCAACCATGGCTGTTTGCGCGCGAAGGGCAACCCACACAAGAGATCACGCCAACCGGGCGGCTGCGGCTCGACGATCTCGACGCCATCGCCGATGCGGCTGTTGAGAGCATGGGCCTTGCCTGGTTGCCCTACTGGCTGGTCCGCGAGCGTATTGAAGCCGGCGCGCTGGTGACGCTGCTGCCGGATGAGCCACGCTATCTCTACGACTGCCATGCCCTTTGGCTGCAGACGCCGCATCTGCCGCTGAAGGTGCGGCTGGCGGTCGATGCACTGGCGGCCGCCTTGCCGAAATCGATGGCGTGATCGCGGCCTCAGTTGAGATCGCGCGGATACTCCTTGACCTCACTGCGGTCGACGATCAGTTCATCGCCATCATGGGCGGTGATGTGGGTCTCGATCCGCCAGACTTTTCGCAGCGCCCTTACCGTCGCTTTCACCGAAAGACGTGCCTGCCAGTCGCCACGGCCATAGGATTTTTCCCAGGTGCAGGTGCCGACCGCCGAGTTCGGATCGTCGGGGTGGATGGTGAAGCGATCGACGTGTCTTGCCGAGAGCACCATTCCCGTATGCGGATGCCGCACCGTGCCGCCGTGATTGACCACCTGGTAGACGGTCTCGCCGCTGATCTGGTCCGTCGACACCGAGCGCTGGAAGCCGTCGCCCTTGGCCAGAACCTCCTGCTCCATCGGCGCGGCGCTTTCCGGAGCCAGGAAAGCCCCTAGCGTGTCGTCCAGCTTCTGCGGCGCGCGCACCGGCAGGATCAGCCGGCTATCGCCGCAATGGATCGACAACGTCGCCTGCTCGGCGGTTGGAAAGACGATCGGCCAGTGCGATGTCGCCAGCGCCAGCCGGATACGCTCGCCGACCTCGAAACGCTGCCCACAGCAGCGCAGCTTGATGCGCACGGTTTCCGCCTTGCCCGGCACCATTGGCGCGATGTCCAGATCATCGTTGCGATGGCTCAGATTGAGGATGCCGTAGCTGATGCGCGAGGCAGCACCTTCCGGGAACACTTGCGACAGCGTGGCGGACAGAAGGGCGACGGGCTTGTCGGAGGAGAGCTTGACCTCGAATTCGGGGAAGCCAAGGATCTCGACCGCTTCGGTCAACGGCGCCGTCTCGAAGATCAGGGCATTGCCTTCTTCCGTGCGCTGATCGACCGGCAAGGTCGGCATCACACCATAGCCGCACCAGGCGCCGGACGACAGGCCGGCCGTCTGCGGCGACGAAATCTCCAGGATCGCGTCTTCGCCCCCGGCCTCGCTCAGCACATGGGGGCCAAGGTTCAGCACCTTTTGGCCGACGCCCGGTCCCGGCCATGACGGTTCCGCCACCCAGCGGCCGGGTCGCTCGTCATAGATCGCCGCCGGCCGTGCGGGGTCCTGAATCCAGGCGCGCAGCATCGGCTCGTCGGCAATGCCGGTGTCGATGCCCTTGAGATACTGATCCCACCAGCGCAGGCACTCCTGCAGGAAGCCGATGCGCGGCCCAGGCATCGCGAAGTGGGGATATTTGTGGCCCCAGGGACCGATCAGCCCTTTGCGGGGGCCGCTTAGCTTTTCCAGCATCCGGAAGATCGGATTGGGGTAGCCGTCGGCCCAGCCGCCCACCGCATAGACCGGGATTTCGACGTCAGAATAATCCTCGCAGATCGAGCCGTGCCTGTAGAAATCGTCGCGGCGCTGGTGTTCGAACCAGTCCTGCATCCAGATGCCATTGCCGTTAAGCCGTTGCTCCCAAAGATCGCGCCAGCGGTCGCCGACGATCAGCGGATCCGGCGGTGTCATGGCGATTGCCCAGGCGGTGGTTCCCCACATCAGATTGTCGCACATCATGGCGCCGCCGAGATAATGCACGTCATCATTGTAGCGGTCGTCGGTCGAGCACAGCGAAACGACGGCTTTCAGCGCCGGCGGCCGGCGGGCGGCGACCTGCAGACCGTTGAAGCCGCCCCAGCTGATGCCGATCATGCCGACGCTTCCCGAGCACCAGGATTGCCGGGCCAGCCATTCGATGACCGCCAGGCAGTCATCCTGTTCCTGCTTCAGGTACTCACCCTTGCACAGCCCTTCGCTGTCGCCCGAGCCGCGCATGTCGACACGCACGCCGGCATAGCCGTGACCGGCGAAATAGGGATGCGTCAGCGCATCGCGTTCCACCGTTCCATCGCGCTTGCGGTAAGGCAGATATTCGAGGATCGCCGGCACCGGGTCGGCCTCCGCGTCTTCCGGCAGCCAGACACGCGCCGCCAGCTTGACGCCGTCTGGCATCGGAATCCACAAATTCTCGATCTCGCGGACTTTTCGCGGGAAATCGGTGACGACGCGGATATCTTGCATGGCGGCTCCTCTCGACGCCCCGGCCAACACTTGCGCCGGTGACGATCCTTATGTGTTCAGCGGGAAATGGCAGGTCAGGCGGCTGTCGCCGACCGTGGCCGGGACGGGGACATCCACCGTGCAACGGCCCTGGGCCTGCGGGCAGCGTGTGTGGAATTCGCAGCCTGAAGGGCGCGCCAGCAAGGACGGAACGTCAGCCGGCAGCGTGATGCGCTGGTGAACCCGATCTGGGTCGGGCTCGGGATTGGCGGACAGAAGTGCCGCCGTATAGGGATGGTGCGGGGCGCGGAAGATCGCTTCGGTTTCGCCCTGCTCGACGAAGCGTCCGAGGTACATCACCGCCATACGGTCGGCAATCTGGCGCACGACATGCAGATTGTGCGTGATGATCAGCATCGACAGGCCCATGCGGTCGCGCAAATCGTTGAGCAGGTTCAGCACCTCCCCCTGCACGGAGACGTCGAGGCCGGCGGTCGGCTCGTCGGCGACCACCAGCACCGGGTCCAGCGCGATCGCCCGCGCCACGCCGACGCGGCGCGCCTGGCCGCCGGAAAGCTGGTGCGGGTAGCGGTCGGCGAAATCGCGCGGCAGCCCGACCAGCGCGAGAAGCCGTGTGACTTCGGCGTTGAGATCGCGATCCGACAGCCCGTGAATGACGAAAGGCTCCGACAGCAGCGACCGCACGCTGAGCCGCGGCGACAGCGATCCGACCGGGTCCTGGAACATCATCGGCATGCGCCGCCGCACGGGCTTCAGGGCGGCGTTGGACAGGCCTTGCAGTTCCTGCCCTTCAAACAGGATCGTGCCCGCCCTCACGGGCTGAAGACCGTT
This sequence comes from Mesorhizobium loti, assembly GCA_014189435.1. NCBI lineage: Bacteria > Pseudomonadati > Pseudomonadota > Alphaproteobacteria > Hyphomicrobiales > Phyllobacteriaceae > Mesorhizobium > Mesorhizobium loti. Next base: position 4,214,482 of record CP050293.1, on the reverse strand, counting down.
GAGCGTGCGCGCCAGCGTCGTCTTGCCCGAGCCGGATTCGCCGACCAGCGCGAAGGTGCTGCCTCGTTGAAGGGTGAAGCTGACGCCGGAGACAGCTTCGATCTCGGTGGCCCGCCCGGCAAGCCTGGCGGACAGGCCGCCGACCCGGAACGAGACGCGCAGGTCACTGACGCGAAGCAGGTCGTCGTTCATGCGCTCATCGCCCCCTGGGGAACGTCCGCGTGCCAGCAATGGGCGATATGAGATCCGCCGATAGCGGCGTTGGGAGGCACGGTCAGGCATTGGGCGTCGGCGCGGTCGCAGCGCGGCTGGAAGACGCAGCCGCTCGGTCGGCGGCGCAGGTCCGGCAAGGTCCCGGCAATCGTCGGCAGGCGAGCAACCCGCTGCGACAGCCGCGCGGGATCGCAGGCCAGCAGCTTCTGCGTGTAGGGATGGCGCGCGTCGTGGAAGATCTCGCGGGTCGTGCCGCTCTCCACCACCTCACCGGCATACATCACGATCATCTCGTCGCAGAGTTCGGCGATCACGCCCAGATGATGCGAGATGAACAGCACCGAGCAGCCGATGTCGCGCTGTAGATCCTTGAGCAGTTCGATGGTGGCCACTTCCAGCGTCGCGTCGAGCGCCGTGGTCGGCTCGTCGGCGATCAGCAGCGCCGGCTCCATCATCAGCGCCATGGCGATGGCGATGCGCTGCTTCATGCCGCCGGAGAATTCGTGGGGAAACTGCGTCAGCCGGCTTTCCGGATCGGGAATGCGCACCTTGCGCAGCATGGCGACGGAGCGTGCATCCTTGTCCCGCTTCGACAGACCCGAGCGATACTGGATGTCGCGCATCTGGCGCCCCACCGACAGCACCGGGTTGAGCGCGCCCATCGGATCCTGGAAGACGGTGGCGATGCTTTGGCCGCGCAGGCCGCGCATCGCGGTGGGGTCGAGCCGTGCGAGGTCCTTGTCGCCCTCGAAGATGATCTCGCCCGATGTGATTTCGCCATTGTCGGCAAGCAGGCCGAGAATGGCGTTGATGAGCGTCGATTTCCCGCAGCCGGATTCGCCGACAACGCCAACGCTGCGGTTGGCTGGCACGGAAAAGCTCACCTGCTTCAGCGCTTCCAGCCGGCCGCTCTTGGTGTGGAAGGCGACGCTCAGATTGTTGACGTCGAGAACCGTCATGACCGCCCCTTCAGCCTGGGATCGAAGAGGTCGCGCAGCGTCTCGCCGAAGAAGGTGAAGCCGAGCGTCGTCAGCACGATCGGCAGGCCGCCGGCAATCACGATCCAGTAGGAATCGCGGATGTTGGCGAAGCCGTCATTGAGGATCGCGCCCCAGCTCGGTGTCGGCGGCCGCACGCCGAGCCCGAGGAAGCTCATTCCGGCCTCGATCGCCACCACCACGGGGATGTCCATCGATATCAGGATCAGGATCGGGCCGATGATGTTGGGCAGGATATGGACACGCAGGATGCGGCCCGCACTTGCGCCCATCGAGCGCGCCGCCATGACATGTTCGGCCGACTTCAGCACCAGCGTCTGGGTTCGGATGATGCGGGCATAACCCGGTACGTTGACCAGCATCACCACCAGCACCACCGCGTAGAGCGAGGGGCCGAACAGGGTGACCAGGGTCAGCGCCAGCATCACGGTGGGAAAGCTCTTCACCGCATCGAAGATCAGCAGCAGCACATTGTCGAGCCAGCGCGGCCCATAGCCGGCGATCAGCCCCAGCACGACGCCGACAACCAGCGACACCGCTGTCGCGCCGAGCGCGATCAAAAGCGCGACGCGTCCGCCGTACAGCACGCGGGTCAGAAGATCACGGCCGAGATGGTCGGTGCCGAGCAGATGCAGGAGGCTTGGCGAAGCGAAGCGTTCGGCCGGCGATATCTTGCTCGGCGCATAGCTGGTCAGGGCGCTGGCAAACACCGCAGACAGCACCACGACCGTCACCAGCGTCAGGCCGACGGCGCCGAGCGGCTCGCGCATGATGCGGCGTACGGTGCGCCACATCATGCCGAGACGACTGCTTGCGGAAGACAGCTCAGTTGAAACTTGATCTGACACGGGGATCCAATAGGCCGACCAGGATGTCGGCCGCTACGTTGACGAGGACGAAGAAGACCGTGGTGACCAGCACGGCTCCCGAGACGATGGGGTAGTTGCGCACCGAGATCGCTTCGTAGACCAGCTTGCCGATGCCGGGGCGGGCGAAGACGATTTCGGCGAAAACGGAAGACGACAGCATGTGGCCGATGCCGACACCGAGCAGGGTGATCGTCGGCAGCACGGCGATGCGCAGTGCGTAGGTGTAGACGATCCGGTGTTCGGTCAGGCCGAAGGCACGCGCCGTGCGGATATGGCTGGCCTCGAGCGTCTCCAGCATCGAGGCGCGCACCATGCGCGAAATGTAGCCGATCCAGCCAAGGCCGACCGCCAGCGACGGCAATATGAGGTGCTGGAGCCGGCTGGCGAGGTCGCCCGGTTCGCCGGCGCCGATCGCCGGCAGCCATTGCAGGGCGACCGCAAACACCAGCAGCGAATAGATGGCGACGACGAAGGACGGCACGGCGATCATCGCCACCGACAGGACCCCGATCACCTGATCGACAAAGCCGCCGCGCCGCACCGCCGCGATGCAGCCAAGCGGGATGCCGAGCGCCACCGACCAGGTGATGCCGCCGACCACCAGCGCGAGCGTGAACGGAAGCTGTTCCATCACCACGTCCAGCACCGGCCGGTTCGACAGCACCTCTGTGCCCAGATCGCCGCGCAGGACCGATCCGTAGAAATGCAGGAACTGCCGCCACACCGGCTGGTCGAGGCCCATGCGCACACGCAGCGCCTCCATCATCTCCGGTGTCGCGCGCGGCCCCAGCGCGACGGAGGCCGGGTCGCCCGGAATGAGGTAAACCATGGCGAACATCATCATCATGGCGACGCTGATGATGATGGCGCCAAGCCACAGACGCTTGAGGGCGTAGCGGATCATTTTCGGTACCTGTCGGACGGTCTTTGGCGGGGACGAGCCCCGCCCGCCGATATCATGCCGGTTTGAAGTCGGTGAACACTGGTTCGCCGTTCGGCTTCAGGCCGGCCACAAGCGTGTCTCGATTCATGATGCCGGTGACCTCGTGGGTCAGGAAAACGTAATTGCCGTTTTCCTCCATCAGGTCCTGCAGCTTCTTGTAGATGACGTCGCGTTTTGCCTGGTCGAGTTCGACCATGCCTTCGGCATTGAGCTTGTCGAATTCCTCACTGGAAAAACGTTCCCAGTTCCAGACGCCGATCTGGTCGCGGGTGAACCAGGCGGTGGCCCAGCTCGGGTCCGGCTGCATGGAAAAACGGCTGATGATCATCTGCAGCTTTTTCCAGTAGTCGCCTTCCTTGGCGCCAAGCGTCCAGAAGGTGCCGCTGTCGTTCTGCTTGATCTCCACATTGAGGCCGACGTCCTGCAGGTTCGACTGCACGACCTGGGCCGCGGTCAGGCGCTCGGTCTTGTTGAGGATGTCGAGCGTGATCGTCGTGCCGGCCAATCCCTCCTTGGCGATCATGTCGCGGGCGCGGTCCGGATCGAAATCGAACAGGTTCTTCTCGCGATGGCCGGGCAGGCCGGGCGCGATGATGCCGGTGGCGGTGGCGGCGGCGCCGAAATAGGCAGCGTCGACCACCGCCTTGCGATCCACGGCGTACTGAACCGCGCGGCGCATGTTGGGATTGCTGAAAGGGGCGACATCCTGGTTCATGCCCAGCCAGACAAAGGCCAGCGAAGGCTTTTCGACCACTGTCGTCTTCGGCGGTGGTGTCTGCTTCAGCCGCGAGATGGAGGAGACCGCGGTCCAGGTATAGTCGAGGTCGCCCGCCTCATAGCCGAGTTCGGCGGTCTTCTCGTCTTCGATCGGATGGATGTGGATTTCCGCGAAGGCGCCTTGCTCGTACTTCCAATCGGGATTGCGGACCAGCACGGTGCGCTGCTTGGGCAGCCATTCCTTCAGGATGTAGGGCCCCGACTGGGCTACCGGCTTGACGCCCATCTTGCCACCGAGCTCGGTGATGGCGCGCTTCGACAGGATGGTGCCGGACGGCGTCGGCAAGGTCGACGTCCACAGCGGCGCGAAGGCCTGCTTCAGGTGGATCAGGCCAGACAGCTTGTCCTTGACCTCGACCTCCTTGAGCGTTGCCCAGTCGCCGGAATAGGGGCTCTTGTTGGCGGGGTCGGCGATGCGTTCGATCGAAAACTTGACGTCTTCAGCCGTCATCTGGCCGTAGCCATCGGTGAAGCCGATATTGTCGCGCAGCTGGAAGGCGACGGTCAGCGGATCGAGCTGCTTGATCGTTTCCGCCGCCATCGGCCGCCAGCCCCAGCTGTCGCCCGGCGTGGTGACGACGAGGCCAGCGAAGATGACGCTGGTGATGTCGCCTTCGGGCGCCGCCAGCCGGAAGCAAGGGTCGAGCGTCTGGATGTCGGCATAGGAGCGCACCTTCAGGATCGGACCGTCGCTCGACCAGGAAATTCTTGGATTGACCATCGAGGCGAGGCCGAAAGCGCCGGCTCCGGCAAGCAGGCTGCGGCGCGAAACCCTGGTGTCGGCTAATATGGACATGCTCTACCCCTCTGCTGTTTTCGTTGTCTTGTTTTTCAGGCCGCTGGCCATTCTCCAAGCCGGGCCGAATGTGTCGGTTGGCTAAAACTGCTAATAATAGACACGTATGTCTAGCGAAAATTTTGCCGACATGTCCGAATCTTGGATACAGGCGATCTTGCGGGAAATCTCGACATCTGTTCCGACCCCGCCGATGCGTCGGCATGGGCGGGTAGGCAGGGTGAAATGAGGCCGCACCAGATGGCGCGGCCTGGCCCGCTATTCGGTGGGACCTGGATCAAGTGCTGGCGCGGAGATGCTCGTCTCCGCTTCCCCTCACTTCCAGATTTCAGCCGCCAGGCGCATGAAATTGCCGCCCAGGACATCGCGCACGGTCTGCTCTGACTGCCCGCGGCGCAGAAGTACGTCGGTCAGTTCGCGCATCTGACCTGGAGCCGCGTAGGTCGTCGCGCCCTCCGGATATTCGCTCTTGGGCCAGAATTGCGGGTTGTCGGAAATGATGCGGTCGATGCCTTTGAAGTCTACCGGAAAGGCGTAGTCCAGTCCGATGCCGACATGATTTGGGCCAACCAGATCGACGAGATATTCGATGTGGTCAGCCAGCCTGTCCGAGTCCGTCCGTCCTTCTCCCAGGAAACGATTGAGCCCGACGATCGCGACGATGCCGCCGGTGCGCGCGCAGGCCTTGATCTGCTCGTCGGTGATGTTGCGGCCATGACCGCACAAGGCCTTGGCGTTGGAGTGCGAGAAGATGACCGGCCTGTTGGAGTACTCCATCACCTCCATCGAGGTGCGGTAGCCGGTGTGGGTGACATCGACGAACATGCCAAGACGGTTCATCTCGTCGATGACCTGGCGGCCGAACGCCGTCAGGCTGGTCTCGACATCGTGACAACCGCCGCCGGCGAGGTTGTTCCTGTTGTAGGCAAACAGGATCTGGCGGACGCCCAGATGGTGATAGAACTCCACCATCTCGATGCGGCCGTCGAGCGCGTTCATGCCCTCGATATCGAAGGTGATCGCCAGTTTGCCTTCAAGCTTGGCCTTGCGGATTTCCGCCACGGAGGAGACCAGCGTGTAGTGCTCAGGATTGGCAAGGATCCAGTGGCGGAAATTCGCCAGGGTCCGCACTGTCTGCTCCCAAGGCAACAGGTCGAAGCCGACATCGATCGACAGATAGTCGATGCCGGCGTCACGCCAGATCTGCAGATTGTTCAGGTCCGCAGCCGGGTCCGGCATGAAGCCGGAATGCGCGTCCCATATGATTTCACTGTCGAAAATGGCCCGGGCGGCAGTCGAAACGCTCACTTTTTCCTCACTCTCTCGGTGACACCAACACGACGGAAGGCCGGATGAAGCGGCGTTCCGAACGTGTGATCCAGATGCAGTGCGCATCAAGTATCAGGCCACAGACACATGTGTCTAGACAGCTCCGAACGGGCCTGTATGGTCGCCGTCGCTGCATGTCGCTCCGACCGGACCATCGGCAAAAGGGAGATCAAATGATGCGTTCAAACGGCAACCATGGCGAGGGATATAACAGGCATATCGCCGTGATCGGCGGCGGCATCATCGGCTGCAGCGCGGCTTTCCATCTGCTGCAATCGGGCGTGCGCCAGGTGACCGTCATCGATGCGGGCCAGCCGGGTGCTGCAACCACCAGCGCCGGCGCTGGCTTCGTCTCCCATTGGTCCGCCGGCATGATACCGCTTGGCGAAGAGGGTTTTCAGCTGCAGCAATATGGCCTCGATTTCTATCGCCGGCTGCACGAGGTCGGCGTCGAGATTGGCTATCGGCCAAACGGCACCTTGATCATGGCGCTGACCGAGGACGGGCGCGAGCGTTTTGTCCGCCCTGTGCTGGACTCTCCCTATGCGCCGCAGGAAATGCAGGATCTGAACGCCGCGCAGATCGGGCAGAAGATGCAAGGTCTCATCGATCCGGCGCGGGTCCATTCGGCAGCCTACAATCCGCATGGCATCCAGCTCGACACCAAGCTGGCGATGGGTGTGCTGACCGGCCAGATCAGCGAGCTCGGCGGCATTTTTCGCAGCAAGACACGTGTCACGGCCGTCCATGACGCCGGCGACCGGGTGACGATCGAGACCGATCAGGGCAGCCTTGAGGCCGATGGCGTGATCGTTGCAGCCGGCGCCTGGAACAACCAGGTCATATCGGGCCTCGGCTGGCAATTGCCGCTGCTGCGGGTCGTCGCGACGCGCATCGTCACCGACGATCGCGGCCTGCCGTCGACCATTCCCACCGTCCAGTGCCGTGAATTGCGGCTGTGGTTGCGCGAAACATTCGGCGCCGTCATGTGGGGAACCGGCCGGCACTACAAACCTCTGTACAAGACTGATGACAGCGAAATCGAACCCGGCCAGCCACACAATATGGAACTGATGCGGGAGACCTCCGAGCAGGAGCTTGCCGAGCTGCAGACGGTGTTCCCTCCGCTGCGCGGTTCGACGATCGCGAGCTGGGCACAAGGCGTGCCGTGCTACACACCCGACAACGGCCTTATCGTCGGCAAGGTCCCCGGCAGCGACAATATCGTGGTTGTCGGCGGCGACAATGAAAGCGGCGTCACCCATGGACCGGGTCTTGGCCGGCTCTCCTGCGAACTGGTCCTCGGGCAGACTCCGTTCGTTTCGGCCGAGCGGTTCCGTGTCGATCGCTATGCATCCGACGCCTTCAGGTCGGAAGCCGAAATCGAAGCCGCCATGCCGGTCTGGGGCGCGCGTCATGAGGCGTCGCGGTTTGGCCGCGAGGCCTGATCGTCAGCTGTCCCGACGCTTGCCTGCAAGCTGTCGCCGACGCTGCCGAGCAGCGCCTGCGCCACCGCCCTGACCACCGGGCCGGCATTCTTCCTCATGACGATGTGGAAGGAGCCGGCGTGGCGCCGCGAGGTCTTGGTCAGCCGGACGAGCTGGCCGCGACGCAGATGCTCGTCGGCAAATCCCGCCCAGGCGAGTGCTGCGCCGCGCCCGGCGATGGTTTCGTGGATCATCGACATGTAGCCGGTGAACCGCGGTCCATCGAGCTTCCGGTCGGTCCCGATCCACGATTGCCAACTGTCGATCGCGCCCGGCGGCGTCACCTGATGCAGCAGCGGCACCGCCATGAAGGCCTCTGGCTCTTCCGAGGCGAGCGCCGGATAACGCGCCAGGAATGCCGGCGCGCAAACCGGGAACCATTCACCGTCGAGCAGTTTTTCGGTCACGAATTCGGGCCATTGCCCGGCTTCGCCGAACCGGATCGACAATGCCACTTCAGGCTGGTCGAAATCCCTGTAGTCGGTGGATGTCTGCAGCAGCACCCGGCCATCGGCTACCCGCGACGTGATGAGGTCGAAGCGTGGCATCAGCCATGCCTGCGCGAAGTCGTGGCTGCAGCCGACCACGAATGTATCGCTGTCGTGCGCGGTCAAATCCTCGACGGCTTGCCTGATGGTGCCGAGACCCTCGCGGATCGCTTCGGCCAGCGTGTTGCCGGCCCCGGTGACAGCGACGCGGTTGCCTCTGCGTGTGAACAGCTCGACCGACAGCTGGCGCTCGAGATTGGCGACATGCCTGCTGACCGCCGATTGTGCGATGTTCAGCTCCTGTGCGGCCAGTGTCAGCCCGCCATGCCTGGCGGCAGCCTCGAAAACGACCATGGCGTTCAGCAGGGGAAGCGATGTCTTGAGAGTTTTCACGATCCGAACCTACCTTCATGCCTTTTCGATATGAAGGTCTATCATATCTGTATTTGCCGCAAGCCTTTCCGCATCGCACACTCTATCGAAACATCATCCTAACGCCAGCGAGCAGAAAGGTGTTTGCCGTGCAGGCCTACACATCGAACAGCCAGCCTATCGACAGAAGCGAGACCGTCAGGCTGATCGACCGGCAACGTCCGGACTGGTCGCTGGAACAGGCTTTCTATACCGACCCTGCCATCTTCGCGCTGGAACGGGACTTGTGGTTTCCGCGCCAATGGATGCTTGTCGCCCATACCAGCGAAGTCCCCGAAAAGGGCCGCTACATCGTGCGCCAGCTGTTCGACGAGGAGATCATCGTCGTGCGCTTCGGCGACGGCGAGGAGGACATCGCGGCCTACTACAATGTCTGCACCCACCGAGGCTCGCGGCTCTGCGCCAAGGATGGTCGCGGCAAGCTTCTGGTCTGCCCCTATCATGCCTGGTCGTTCAGGCTCACCGGCGAACTGAAGTCACGGCAGGATCTTCCGGCAAGCGTCGATCCGGAGGCGCTGGGACTGCACGGCGTGCCCTGCAAGCATTTCGGCGGCCTCGTGTTCTGCGGCCTCGATGCCAATTCGTTGCCCGATATCCAGCCTGTCGCGGACGGGCTGACCGGCGGCTTGCGCGAAAACGGCCTCGACCGTGCGCGCATCGTCGCGCGCAAGAATTATCTCACCAAGGCGAACTGGAAGCTGGTGCTCGAGAACTTCCTCGAATGCTATCACTGTCGGCCGGCTCATCCCGAATACTACCGCGTCAACGGCCATGTCAAAGTGACCGCGACCCGCGACGCCGACAAGGCAGTCGAGTGGCAGAACGAAATCGAGGCTTGGCACAGCGTCATCGGCGATACCGAGTTCCACAAGGGCGCGTGGCAGGCGGGCGATCTCGACACGATGCCGTTTGCCATGCATCGCAAGCCGATCGGCTCCGGCCGCAACACGCTGTCCAATACGGGCCAAGGGGTCTCGTGCCTGATGGGCGGCCGCCATGCCTATGATGGCGGCGAAAGCGGCTTCCGCCTCGGACGCCTGTCGTTTGCAAGTGCTGCCAACGACTATGTCACGCTGTTCCAGATGATACCGCGCAGCGCCACGGAAACCGACGTCATCCTGACCTGGCTCGTCGACAAGGATGCCGAAAGCGACATCGACGCCGATGCGATCAGCTGGATGTGGGACGTCACCACGGTGCAGGACAAGAAGATCACCGAGGACAATGCCGACGGCATCATGTCGCGCGCCTACCGGCCGGGACCCTACACGCCGCTGGAAAGCCAGACCTCGTTCTTCGTGCAGACCTATCTTTCGGAACTGCGTTCGCTGATCACCGGCACGCGCGGCGCGCCGGTCAGCCAGTGGTCCGCCCCGAAGGAGCTTTTCGCGTCGCCGAAGGCGGCGAGCTGCAATACGCGGCTCTGACCTGCGGCCGAAGACGCCTCTTTGAGGCGTCGCGTTCCGATGCCATATGAAGGTGGCCGACGGAATGTTGCAGGAGAGGTGGTCATGACCAAAGGTTCGGATCTGTTCGTCGCGGCCCTCGAGAACGAAGGGGTCGAACGGATTTTCGGCATTCCGGGCGAGGAAAACCTCGACATCGTTGAATCGATCCGCCGCTCGTCGATCCAGCTGATCCTGACCCGTCACGAGCAGGCGGCTGCCTTCATGGCCGCCACCTATGGCAGGCTCACCGGCAAGGCAGGCGTGTGCATCACCACGCTAGGCCCCGGCGCGCTCAACCTTTCGACCGGTTCGGCCTATGCGCTGCTCGGCGCGATGCCGATGATCATGATCACCGGCCAGAAGGGCATCCTGTCATCCCGGCAGGCGCGCTTCCAGATCGTCGACATCGTCGCGGCGATGAAGCCGCTGACCAAGCTGTCGCGTCAGATCGTCTCGCCGAAGATGATCCCGTCACTGGTGCGCGAAGCCTTCCGTGTCGCCCAGGAAGAACGCCCAGGCCCCGTGCATCTGGAGCTGCCGGAAGACATTGCAGCGGCGGAGTGCGAAGCGGTCGCGCTCGTGCCGACGCATCCCGTCGAATTGCCCCTAGCCAGTGCGGTCGCGCTCGATCGCGCCGCCCGGATGATCATGGAGGCCAAGCGCCCGCTGTTGATGTTCGGCGCGGCGGCGTCGCGGCCGCGCTCGACCTCCGACCTCGCGCAGTTCGTGTTGCGCACGCAAATTCCCTACTTCACCACGCAGATGGGCAAGGGCACCGTGCCTGGCGGAACCGAGCTCTACATGGGAACGGCGGCACTTTCGGAGCGCGACTATGTGCACGAGGCCATAGAGCAGGCCGATCTGATCATCACCATCGGCCACGACACGGTCGAGAAACCGCCCTTCATCATGGGCGCGAAGGGGCCTGAAGTCATCCATGTCGGCTATCAGTCCGCGGATGTCGAGCAGGTCTATTTCCCGCAAGCGGAGATTGTCGGCGACCTCGGCCCTTCGCTCAAGCTGCTGGCGGACCGCATCGAGGGCAACATCCCCAACGCGCAGGCTTTGCTGCCGCTGCGTGAAGGTATTTTGAGTCGGATCGCCGCGCGCGCCACCGAAGATCGCTTCACGCCGCAGCGCATCGTGCATGACGTGCGCGCCGTGATGCCGGCCGACGGGATCCTCGCCCTCGACAATGGCATGTACAAGATCTGGTTCGCGCGCAATTACCGCACGCGCATGGCAAACACGTTGCTGCTCGACAATGCTCTCGCCACCATGGGCGCGGGCCTGCCGTCGGCGATGATGGCGTCACTGCTCTATCCCACACGCCGCGTCATGGCCATTTGTGGCGACGGCGGCTTCATGATGAACAGCCAGGAACTGGAGACCGCCGTCCGGCTGAAGCTCAACCTCGTCGTGCTGCTGCTCGAAGATCATGCCTACGGCATGATCCGCTGGAAGCAGGCGGTCGACGAATTTCCGGATTTCGGCATGACCTTCGGCAATCCCGATTTCGTCAAATATGCCGAGGCCTACAGTGCCAAAGGGACGAGAGTTGATGCGATCGCCGACTTGCGGCCGGCACTGGAACGGGCCTTCACCGGCGGCGGTGTGCATCTCGTCGTCGTGCCCATCGACTATTCCGAAAACACCAGGGTGCTTGTCGACGAATTGCGCGAGCGGCTGCCGGCGCCGCAGACATCCTGACGGCAGCGGCAAAGCCGCCGTCAGGATGGTTGGATGTAAGGATCCTATACCTTGCAGTAAGGCGTCACCGGCGCGATGGTGCCGAAATCCTTGACGATCTCGTAGCCGATGCCATCGGCGGCCGCCTTGCCGACATAGGAATGGCACAGCGTGTGGTTGTTGGTGGCGTCGACGCGGATCTTGCCTTGCGGCGCGTCGAACTCGATCGACGGCAGCGCCGCCAGCACATCGTCGTCCTTCAGCGATCCGGCCTTCTCGGCGGCCAGCGCGTAGAGATGCAGGCCGTTGTAGCCGGCCTCGCCAATGCCGTTGACCATCTTCTCCTGGCCGAACTTTTCGCGGAAGCTCGAGATGAACTTCTTGTTGACCGGGTTGTCGAGCGCCATCCAGTAGGGCTGCGGCGCGTAGGTCCCGGCCGCCACGCCGGGCGGCAGCGCATCCTTGTTGAAGACCTCGTCGAGCGGCGCGATCAGCGGCTGCTTGATGTCGAAGCTGCGATACTGCTTGAGCTGGGTGACGGCGTCGTTGCCAACCACCATGGACCAGACGACATCGGGCTTCAGCGACTTGATCTTCTGGAAGGCCGGGCCGAAATCGGTGGTTCCGAACGGATAGTAGTCGGCGCCGATGATCTTGCCGCCGGCCTTCTCGTAGGCCGCCGTGATCGCTTCGGTCATCTTCTGTGGCCAGGCGTAGTCGGAAGCCATGACATAGATCGTCTTGCCGAGGGTCTCGGCCACCCACGGCATCATCGGGTCGACCTGCTGCATCGGGATCGGGCCGGTGGCGACGAAGTAGCGGTTGCATTCGCCGCCTTCGAAATTGGTCGGGTAGAAGAACAGCTTCTTGGCCTTCGAGGTCACCGACAACGTAGCACTCCGCTCTGGCGAAATGATCGTGCCCATGATCACGTCGACCTTGTCTTCGTTGATGAGCTTGCGCGCCTTGTCGATGGAGCCCTTGGTCGTGGTCTGGTTGTCTTCGATGATGAGCTCGACCTGGCGCCCGCCAATGCCATTGGCGGCGTTGAGTTCGGCGGCGGCGAGCTTGTAGCAATTGAGCAGCGTCTCGCCGAGGATCGCCTGCAGCCCGGTGATCGGGATCGACAGGCCGACCTTGACCGTGTCTGCGGCCCGCAGGATTGACGGCGCGCCGACGATGGCAAAGGCGGCCGCGGCGCCGCCGGATTTCAAGACAGTTCTTCTGCTTATCATTGTTGTGTTCCCTTCCAGTCCCAGGCGCGCCCCATGCACGCCTTACAAGTCAACAAGCTCCCAGGCGCGCTTCAGGCGCGCCTTATAGGGCCAACAGGTCCTTCAGCAGGGTCTCGTCGGCGAACGCCTCCGGCGCGCCTTCATGGACGATCCTGCCCTTCTCCATCACCAGGCAGCGGTCCGATGCCTTGAGAACGAGATCGAGATTCTGCTCGACCAGAACGATCGCGATGCCGCGCTCGCGGGCGATGCGCGGCACCAGTTCGGCGATCGACTGCACGATGTTCGGCTGGATGCCTTCCGAGGGCTCGTCGAGCAGCAGCACCGACGGCAGGCCACACAAGGCGCGGCCGATCGCCAGCATCTGCTGCTGGCCACCCGAAAGCGTGCCGGCGACCTGCGCTTCGCGTTCGCGCAGGATCGGAAAATAGCCGAAGATGTCGGCCGGGATGCCGCCGTCGCCACGGTCCTTGGCGGCGCGGGTGCCGACTTCCAGGTTCTGCCGCACGGTCAGCTGGTTGAAGATGCCGCGTCCCTGCGGCACATGCGCGATGCCCGCCCGCGCGCGGCGGAAGGCCGGCGCGTTGGTGAGGTCCTTGTCACCGAGAACCACCGCGCCACCGCTCGCCCGCAAGCCGCCAGCGATGACGCGCAGCAGCGTCGTCTTGCCGGCGCCGTTACGGCCAAGCAGGCCGACGACTTCGCCGGGCGCGACGCTGAGGTCGATGCCGTTCAGCACCGGGAGCAGGCCGTAGCCGGCCGAAATGGCCATTGTCCGCAGCATGGTCAGCGCCTCCCCAGATAGACATCGCGGACCATCTCGTCGGTCTCGATGTCGTGGAAAGGACCGCTGCGCAGCCGGCGTCCCTGATGCAGCACCAGCGTCTCGCAGTTCAGCGCCCGCACGAAGCGGATGTCGTGCTCGACCGCGACGATCGAGAATTCGCCCTTGAGCCGCAGCAGCATCTCGGCCGTCGCCAGCGTCTCTTGTGGCGTCATGCCGGCGGTAGGCTCGTCGAGCAAAAGCAGCCGCGGCTCGATTGCCAGCGCCATGCCGATCTCCAGCCATTGCTTCTGGCCGTGTGCGAGTTCGCCGGCCAGCGTGGCGGCGCGATTGGTCAGCGCGACCAGTTCCAGCAATTCGCCAACCGGGCGCACAGGCGAGGGCGCGCCCCAGCGCGCGACCTTCAGATTGTCCTCCACCGAGAGGCTCGGGAAGACCGACGGGATCTGGAATTTTCGCGCGATGCCGAGCCTGGCGATGCGGTGCAGCGGCAGGCCGGCAATGTCGTGGCCAAGGAAGCGCACGCTGCCGCTGGTCGGCCGAAGCGTGCCGGTCAGCACATTGAGGAATGTGCTCTTGCCGGCGCCGTTCGGTCCGATGATGCAGCAAAGCTCCTTGTCGCGCACGGTGAGGTTCAGCGCCTCCAGCGCCTGCAAACCGCCAAAGCGGATGCCGACATTTTCGGCCTGCAGCAGGACGTCGCTCATTGCGCCCGCCTCCCGCCTTTGAACAGGCTCTTCAGCCGCGCGTAGATCGACAGGATGCCGTCGGGCAGGACGAAAACGATGATGACGAAGACGCAGCCGAGCAGCAGCGGCCACAGGCTCGGGTTGAAGCTGCTGATCGTCTGCTGCGCACGCTGGATGAAGATGGCGCCGAGCACCGGCCCAAGCAGCGTGCCGCGCCCGCCGACCGCCACCCAGACGATAACTTCGGTCGACAGCAGCAGCCCGGACAGATCGGGCGCCACCAGCCCTGCCATGCAGACATAGAGCGCGCCGGCAAGCCCGGCGATGGCCGCCGACAGGACGAATGTGACGAGCAGCCGCAACGGCGCATTGTGGCCGAGCGCTGCCGCACGGACTTCATTGTCCTGGATGGCGGTGAGCACCGTGCCCCAGCGGCCACGGCTGATCGACCACAGCGCCAGCACCGTCACGGCGACGATGGCCGAGACGAAGATATAGGAGGGCAGATCCTGGCTCAGATCGACATGCAGGCCGCCAAGATCGAACGCGATCGGCGGGATGCCGATCAGGCCGCTGTCGCCGCCGGTGACAGAGCTCCAGGAAACCGCGGCCTGCTGGCAGATGACACCCATGGCCAGCGTGACGATGGTGAAATAGCTGCCACGGATACCGCCGAAGAACAGGAAATAGCCGATGATGGCGGCGACGAAAGCCGCGCCGGCCACCGCACCGATGATGCCGAGCAAGCTTCCGAAGGGGATGGCGTCGTTGAGTGTGATCAGCGCCATGATGTAGCCGCCGATGCCGAAAAAGGCGGCGTGGCCGAAACACAGGATTCCGGTGCGGCCCCAGAAGAAGTCGAGGCTTGCCGCGAACAGGCCGAAGATCAGCGCATCGCGGATCACCGTCAGCCGATAGCCGTCGGCAAAGAGAGGATAGAGAACCGCGAGCACCACGCAGACGGCGAAGATCAGCAGCCAGTTACGGTCACGGGCGATCATCGCGATGCTCCGTTGAACAGGCCGTTGGGCCGCAGACGGACAGCGACGATGGCCGCCAGCAGCACGATCGCCTGCGCCAGCGACGGCGAGATCTGGTAATTGAGGACGCTGGTCAGCCCGCCGACAAAGACGCTGCCGGCGACAAGGCCGCCGATCGAGCCGACGCCGCCGACAATGACGACGAAGAAGGCGTTGGCAAGATAGTTCACCCCCATCTGCGGCAGCACGATCGCCAGCGGCGCGACCAGTCCGCCGGCAAGTCCTGCGATGGCCGCGCCGAAGGTAAAGGCAATGGCGTAGGTGCGCCGCGTGTTGATGCCGACGCCCTCAGCCATTTCGCGGTTCTGGATGACGGTACGGATGTCGAGACCGAAGGACGTCCGGCTGATCAGCAGGACGACGCCGAGCAAGGTCAGCATGGCAATGCCGATCAGAATCAGCCGATAGGCCGGATAGACGGTGAAGACGAGATCGAGCGTACCCTCGATCGGCGGCGTCACCGGCTTGGCGCCGAGGCCGAAGGTCAGTTCCAGCCCTTGCTGCAGGATCAGGCTGACGCCCCAGGTGGCAAGCACCGTCGAGACCGGCCTGGAATAGAGATGGCGGATGATGGCGAATTCGAGGATGCAGCCGACCACCGCGCCGGCGATGGGCGCCGCGGCCAGCCCCAGCCAGAAAGAGCCGCCCACGCTCTGGACGAAATAGACCGCAAAGGCGCCGACGGTGACGAACTCGCCATGCGCCAGGTTGGTCACGTTCATCAGCCCGAAGCTGATCGCCAGCCCGAGCCCGACCAGCATCAGGATGCTGATCAGCGTCAGCGCATTGAGCAGCGTGGTGATCAGAAAATCCATCGCGTCAGGCTGCACTGGCGAGACGTTGGCGCAGGCCGGCGAGCAGGGCTTCGGCGGCATCGATCACAGCGGCCTGATGCGACTGCAGATCCTGCCCAGCCCATTCGTCGATATGCTCCGACAGCGGGTCGACCACCTCGGTGCGGTGATTGGCCAGGGTCTCGATGACGGCATGGCCGCAGAACGGCACATAGCCTTCGGAGTAGCCGCCTTCATGGGTCATGATCAGACGCCCCTGCGAGGTCTCGGCGGCCAGCGCCACCATCCGCGCGGCCAGGCGCCGGAAACATTCGCTGTTGAGCATCATGCGGCCGAGCGGATCGAAGCCGGACGCATCGAAGCCGGAAGCGACGATAACGAGATCCGGTCTGTAGGCGCGCAGCGCCGGCGCGACGACGCGGTCGAAGGTTGCTTCATAGGCGCCGGTGCCGCTGCCGGCCGGCAGCGGGATGTTGATGTTGTAGCCTTCGCCGGCATCTTTCCCGTTGTCGGCCAGCGCACCGCGCCCGGTCGGGTAGAGATTGTCCTGATGCAGGGAAATGGTCAGCACCGAGGGGTCGGAATAGAACACCGTCTCGGTGCCGTTGCCGTGATGCACATCCCAGTCGACTATCGCCGCGCGCCCGAGCAGGCCTTCATGCTGCAGCCGGCGCACAGCGACGCCGATGTTGGAGAACAGGCAGTTGCCCATCGCCTGGTCGGGCTCGGCATGGTGTCCCGGCGGCCGTGCCAGCGCATAGGCATTGTCGACGCGGCCGGTCAGCACGGCGCGCATGGCGGCATAGGTGGTGCCGGCCGACAGCAGCGCGATGTCGAAACTGTTGAGGCCGATCGGCGCCTGTGGCCCGGCGAAACCGGAGCCGCGCTCGCTGAGCATGCGGATATCGTCGACATGGCGTTGCGTGTGCACGCGCAGCAGGTCCTCGATCGAGACCGGCTCGGGGATGATCGGCACCAGATGGCGCGACAGGCCGCTGACCTGGATCAAATTGTTCAACCGGCGCTTCGAGCCGGGAGATTCCAGATGCCGGCCGGGTTCCACGAAACGGCCGGGAGGCATCATGTCGGCGCTGGAGCCGGTGTCATGCCACATCAGCTGTTCGTGAAAAACGTAGCCTGTCGCCATCCGCAGCGTCCTTTAAAAACCAGGTGACGCTAGCAGGCTAACGATCATGTGGCCCGACCCGAAAGAGGGGTTGTGCCTGTTATCTATGCCCCTCCTTTCGGAGGGGTATGGGCGCCTGCGGACCCTTGCGCGGCGCGCACGGCCTGGACCCGGTTGGTCACCGCCAGCTTGCCGAAAATGTTCTTCAGGTGCCATTTCACCGTGGTTTCGCTCACCGACAGCGCAAAGGCGATATCGCGATTGGACATGCCCTCGGCGAGATAGCGCAGCAGTTCGGCTTCGCGCTGGGTGAGCTGTTCCTTATCGACGGCTGGTGCGGCCAACTTGCGCGTCGAGACGGGCATCGCCTGCGCTGCATCGATGATGCGCGTCGCATAGGCCGACAGCGCGGGATCGGTCTTTGCCTGGGCCGCACGCAGCCGCATCAACGCTTCGACGACAGGCCTTCCCTCGTCGACGAAGGAACGGATGAAGCCAGAGGGTTGAGCGAGGCGCAGTGCTTCGAGGAGACAGCGGTCGGCCTCGCGTGGATCGTGGGCGGCGCTGGCCGCCTTGGCGCGCAGGATCAGCGCCAATATATGGCGGCGCATGCGCCCGCTGGTTCTGGTGCGCTCCAGAAGCGCGTCGAAGACCCCCGCTGCATCGGCATAGGATTTCTCGGCCGTCAGCAGACGGCCCTCGGCGAAGAACTCGAACTCGTTGGCGGTGGTGATGGCCATCGAAGCCTCGGTCCCTTCGCCGCGATGCTCGGTCAGCAGCGCCCGCGCTTCGGCAATACGGTTCTGGTCGAGCAGCACACGTATGCGGTCATGCATGATCATCGATGCCAGGCGGCGATAGACCGTGCCGCGCACGCGTTGATAGACGCGCTCCAGCATATCCAGTGCCGCTTCGGTGCGACCGGTCAGCTGTAGCACGCGGGCATAGGTCGGCACGCTGGCCAGGGGATAGACGATGACCGCCGCGCCTTCGATCTGCGGTCCGAGATTCTCGACCAGCGTCAGCGCTTCACCCGACGCATTGGTCTCGTAGGCAAGTTCCGCAAGCAGCGTTCCGGCCAGGGCCTCGGCATAGGAATTTGCGCCGATCCGCGCCCTGGCCTCGATGATCGCGTTGCGCAGCAGCCGCTCGGCGGCGGGCAGGCGGCCCGCCGAACGCTCGATCACGGCCATGTAGCAATTGGCGATGGTGACGCCGAGCAGGCTGCCGCTGCGTTCGTGCGCCCGGCGTGCCGCATCGATCGCGGCGCGCGCGCCTTCGAGGTCACCCAGCGCATAGAGGTTGTAGCCAATGACATTGGCGGTCGCGCCCTCCATGAACCAGGCATCGGGCGCGATGACGCGCAGGGCCGCAAGGGCTGTGTCGCGCGCCTGATCGAACTGCTCCAGCGTGCTGTGGACGGCAGCGTCGAGAACCATCAGCTCGGCCTCGATCGTGGTTCCGGTCATGGTGCCCGGGTCATTGCTGTCGGTCGGTCCGGTCTCGGCCAGCTTGCGCGCATTGCTGAGCGTCTGCTGGGCAATCTCGGGTTGGCTGCTGTGCACCGCCAGCCACAGCACGACGAGTTGCAGCCGGATGCGCTGGTCGATCAGCTTCCTCGGCAGCAGCGCCAGCAACTGGCGCACATAGAGAAGCTGGCACTGGGCGATGAGGTCGAGCGCGTTGTTTTCGACGAACACCGCCGCGCGTGCCTGGTCGCCTGCGGCGAGCGCGTGGCCGATCGCCTCGGTCAGCATCTTGCGCTCGCCGAACCATTCGGCTGCCGCCAGATGCAGCGGCGCGATCATCTCCGGTTCGCGCCGTTCCATTTCGCGGCTGAGGAAATCGCGGAACAGGTGATGATAGCGGAACCAGCGCCGTTCTTCGTCGAGCGGCACGAGGAAGAGGTTGCGCGTCTCGATCTCGGCGATGTCAGCCTCGGCATCAGTCGCCCGCATCACCGCCCGGCAGGCTTCGGCGCTGAAGCGTTCGAAGATCGAGCTGTAGAGCAGGAACTTCGCGATCGCCGGCGGCAGTTCCAGGAACACTTCCCCCATCAGGAAGTCGGCGACGTTGCGGTTGGCGCCGGTGAAATTGCCGATCACGGTTTCGGGTGCATGCGCGGCACTCAGCGAGAGTGAGGCCAGTTGCAGGCCGGCGGCCCATCCTTCGGTGCGCGAGCACAAGGTTTCCACCGTGCCGCTGCTGACGCTCAGGCCCAGCTTCTCGTTGAAGAACGCCTCGGCTTCGGACGAGGCGAAACGCAGATCGTCGGGCCCGATTTCGAAAACGTCGCCTAGCACTCTGAGCTTGCCGAGCTGCAGGTCGGGCAGGCTGCGCGAGCCGATGACGAAGGCAACGTTTGCCGGCGCCTGCCGGGTCAGGCGCTCCATGAACCGCTTCACCGCCGGCGCCTCGATGGCGTGGTAGTCGTCGAAGAACAGTGTGATGTCGGCCTCGCGCGCCGCCAGTCCCGCCACAAGTGCCGAGAGCACGACATCGAGCTGCGGAATGGGGCTCGACTGGAAGGCAAGATCGAGTTCCGCCGGGCTCTGGACGAGTTGGCGCAGCGCGCCCACCAGATGCGACAGGAAGGCGCCTTCGTCATTGTCCGTCGCCTCGCAGGACAACCATGCGGTCAGCCGGCCATGGCGCGCGACTTCCGCGGCCCATTGCGCCATCGTCGTCGATTTGCCGAAGCCGGCGGGCGCGGCGAACAGCACGATGCGCGTGTCGATATGGCGCTCCAGCGTCGACAGGATGGTCTCGCGACGAACCCATCGGCGATGGTGCGGCGACGCTTGGCTGACGGATTGCGGAGTTGCTCTCATCTAGGTCCGCGCAGCCTGTCGCTTTTCCGGGGAGAGTGAGGCTCCCTTCCCATTGCTCCACTCCGTATCGATCAGGGGAATCTGCGGTGCGGCATGGCGCGGCAAGGTTCCCTTGATCCGGGGATCGTCGACGATTTCAAATCCTGTCGCGAAGGTCACGAACCCGCAGGCACTGTAAAACCCAATGACGCTGTGATGGTCGAAGCTGCTTGTATGCAGCCAGATACGGTTAGGGTTGAGGCGCCATGCGAGATCCAGTGCGCCGGCCATCAGCCGCTTGCCGAAACCTCTGCCGGTCAGGGACGGGAACAGGCCGAAATAGGTGATCTCGATCTCGCTGCTGTCGGCGACGAAGAATTCGACCATGCCGAGATGGGCGCCGGTTTCGTCATGGCCGTAGTAGAGATGCTGGCGCGGGTCGGCGAAATGCTTGGTGATTTCGGCATCGGACATTTCGGAAACGCGGTCCCAAAGCCAGGGCGCGCCGATCTCGAGGAAGATCGCCCGGTAGGAAGCGCAGTCGGGCGTCGTGATCCGTGTCATGGCCAAGGGGTGCGCGAGACCGGGCTGCGGCGCGCACGCCTCCATCCACGTCACCGCATTGGCGAGCTTGCCCGCCGGTAGGCGATAGTAGCCAATGGCGAGATCGGTGATTTCGGCCGGCATCGTGTCTTCGGTGATCAACGCATTCCTCGTCATGTCTTCCAGAGATAGCAGTATCGGCTTGCTGCATCCGATGCCAACTCCCCAAGACCATGGCAGCATCGAACGGCAAGTCCTGGACTGAAAGTTTGGCGCGTATGCCTCTTGCATTTCACAGGAATGGCATATGAGATATGATACACCATCCAGATGAAAGTGAAATATGATGCCTGAGCGGATTGCGGACGAGGCCATTCTGAGCGCGGTCGATGACGGCTTCGCGCGGCAGGTCGCGTTTCTGCAAGACCTAGTGCGGTTTCCTTCGCAGCGTGGTGAGGAACATGCCGCGCAATCGTTCATGGCGGCTGCCTATGAGGCTGACGGCTACGCGGTCGATATGTGGCGTGTCGACGTCGATGCAATTCGCGACCTGCCGGGTTTTTCTCCTGTAGCCGTCTCCTATGACGACGCCTTCAATGTCGTTGCCTCGCACACGCCGCGAAACGCGACCGGCCGCTCGCTGATCCTCAACGGCCATATCGATGTCGTCCCGACCGGACCGATCGACCGCTGGGTGCGCGACCCCTACGATCCGGTGATCGAGGATGGCTGGATGCATGGCCGCGGCGCCGGCGACATGAAGGCCGGCCTGTCCGCCTGCCTCTATGCGCTGGCCGCGTTGCGCAGCCTCGGCTATCAGCCGGCCGCGAACGTGTATCTCCAGTCGGTGGTCGAGGAAGAATGCACCGGCAATGGCGCGCTCGCCTGCCTGCAGCGCGGCTACCGCGCCGACGCCGCTTTCATTCCCGAACCGCTGGAGCCGAGGCTGATGCGGGCGCAGGTCGGGCCGATCTGGTTCCGGGTCGAGGTCGACGGCGATCCGCAGCATGCGTCGGGTGCATTCTCGGCCGGCGCCAATGCCATCGAAAAGGCCTTCGTCATCGTCCAGGCACTGAAGCAGCTCGAAATCGTCTGGAACGCGCGCAAGGTCGACGACAAGCATTTCCACGATCACCCGCACCCGATCCGCTTCAACCTCGGCAAGATCGAAGGCGGCGAATGGACATCGAGCGTTCCGGCGCGCTGTGTCTTCGAGATGCGCGTCGCCACCTATCCCGGCCAGAAACTCGAGGATGCGAGAGCCGAGCTCGAGGCCTGCATCGCCGATGCGGCGCGCGCCGACCCGTTCCTGGCCAATCGCCCACCGAGCCTCACCTACAATGGCTTCATGGCCGAGGGCTATGTGCTGGAGGGTGCCGACGAGATGGAAGCCGTACTGCGCCGCAGCCACACCGCCGTCTGGGGCGAGCCGCTGACGGAACACGTCACTTCGGCCACCACCGATGCGCGCTTCTTCGGCCTCTATGCCGACACGCCGGCGATCGTCTATGGCCCGATCTGCCGCATGCCGCATGGCTATGACGAGGCCGTCGATCTCGACTCGGTGCGCAAGGTCACCCAGACGATCGCGCTGTTCATTGCCGACTGGTGCGGCCTCGAACCTGTCGAGGCCAAGCCATGAATGCGGCCGTCCCCGATGCGTTCGGCGAAACGCTCGCCGAGGACGCGCCTGATGTCCCCACGGCCGACGCGCTTGCCATCCTGCGCCAGCACTATGGGCTCACCGGCACCGCGCGTCCGCTGCCTGGCGAACGCGACCACAATTTCCATATCCAGACCGGCGGCGAGGGCGAGTTCGTTCTGAAGATCTCCCATCCGGCGGAAGACGCCGGCTTCACCGATTTCCAGAACAAGGCGCTCGACCACATCCTTGCGGTCGATCCCACCTTGCCGGTTCCCTCGGTGCGCAAGAGCCTCGAGGGGGAGGCGCAGTTCGCGATCTGCGTCGGTGGGTCAGCGCCGCGCATCATCCGGCTAGTGACCTATCTGCCCGGTCAGCTGCTGTCGCGCTCACCGACTTCCGAGGCGCAGGATCGCAATCTCGGCATCTTCCTCGCCCGCCTTGGCCGGGCGCTGCGCGGCTTCTTCCATCCGGCCGCCGGCAGCGACCTGCTCTGGGACATCCGCAAGGTCGCCAAGACACGGCCGATGATGGCCCATATCACTGACGTTGGTCGGCGAGCGATGGTCGAACGCGCGATCGACTCCTTCGAGGAGCATGCGGCGGCGGTCATCCCGACGCTGCGCGCGCAAATCGTCCACAACGACATGAATTCCTACAATGTGGTGATGGACGCATCGCGGCCGGAGGTCGTGAGCGGCATCCTCGATTTCGGCGACATGATCCATTCGCCGCTGATCTGTGACCTCGCCATCGGCGCGGTCTACCGCTGGCCGGCGGAAGGTCATCCGCTGGCGCCGGCCGCGCGCTTTGTCGCCGGCTATCAATCGGTGCAGCCACTGGAGGCCGAAGAGATCGGCATTCTTTTCGATCTGATCCGTGCCCGCCTTGCGCTCATCGTCAACATCGCCAGCTGGCAGGCCGAGCGCTTTCCGGCCAAGCGCGACTATGTGCTGCGCCTCGCCACCGAGGTCTGGGCTTCGCTCGAACGGCTGAATGGCCTGTCGTCCACCGATGCCCGCCGCTATTTTCTCGACCATTCCAATCCGGAGTAGATGCTCGTGTCCCAGTCCTCGCCTTACCCTGCAAATGCCGACGCGGCATCGGAGCGCGCGCTGCTTGAACGCCGCGCCAGGCTGCTCGGGCCGACCTACCGCGCCTTCTACCGCAACCCGATCCATCTGGTGCGTGGCAGCGGTGTGTGGCTCTATGACGCCCAGGGCCGCAGATTCCTCGACGCCTACAACAACGTCGCCTCGGTCGGGCACTGCCATCCGCGCGTCGTCGAGGCGCTGTCCGGGCAGGCCGCCACGCTCAACACCCACACACGCTATCTCAGCGAAATCATCCTCGACTACGCGGAAAAACTCCTCGGTACCGTTCCGGCCCATCTCGGCCATGCCATGTTCACCTGCACCGGCAGCGAGGCCAACGACCTCGCCATCCGCATCGCCCAGCATTCCAGCGGCGGCACCGGGGTGATCATCACCGACTTCGCCTATCACGGCGCCACGATCGCGACGGCGCAGCTGTCACCGGCGGCTGTCGGGGCAAAGGGTGTGCCCGCGCAGCATCGGACCGTGTCGGCGCCGGACACGTTCCGCGACCATGGCCGGGCCGCGCATGAGTTCGCGAAAAATGTCGCGGCCGCCATCGAGGACATGCGCGCAAGAAATATCAAGCCGGCAGCGCTGCTTCTCGACTCGGCTTTTTCCAGCGACGGTATTTTCTTTCCCGATGCGAAGGTGATGCGCGAGGCGGCGGACCATGTGAAAAAGGCCGGCGGCATCGTCATCGCCGATGAGGTCCAGTCCGGCTTCGGCCGGCTTGGCCAGGGCATGTGGGGCTTCGCCAATTATGGCATCGAGCCCGATATCGTCACGATGGGCAAGCCGATCGGCGACGGGCATCCGATGGGCGCCGTGCTGGTGCGGCCGCAGCTTGTCGCCTCGTTCGGTTCGAACACCGGCTACTTCAACACATTCGGCGGCAATCCGGTCGCTGCCGCCGTCGGCCTTGCCGTTCTGGAGGTGATCGAGGGCGAAGGGCTGATCGAGAATGCGCGCATGGTCGGCGCCTATACGAGTGAACTGCTGCGCGCCCTGCAGGGCCGGCACGGCGCGGTCGCCGACGTCAGGCACAACGGTCTTTATTTCGGCGTCGAGCTGACGGCGGATGGCGACGAGGCTCTGGCTGCCACCAAGACATCGGCGGTCGTCGAAGCCATGCGTGAGGATGGCGTGCTGATCTCGTCCTGCGG
The DNA here is from genome assembly GCA_014189435.1 of Mesorhizobium loti. Lineage (NCBI taxonomy): Bacteria > Pseudomonadati > Pseudomonadota > Alphaproteobacteria > Hyphomicrobiales > Phyllobacteriaceae > Mesorhizobium > Mesorhizobium loti. Next base: position 4,190,090 of record CP050293.1, on the reverse strand, counting down.
TCCGCGCGGCAATGTGCTCAAGATCAGGCCGCCACTGCCGTTTGCCAGGGACAATGCCGAGCAACTGGCCGAGACGCTCGATCGCGCGCTGTCGAACTGGTGATCGGAGCGGGCCGCGCATGCTGAAGCTCGAACATCAAACCCTGAATGACCGCGCCTATGGCGCGCTCAAGCAGGAGTTGATTTCAGGCGGCTTCAGCCCGGGCCAGACACTGGTCATCCGCAAGCTCGCCGAGACGTTCGGCATCTCCACGACACCGATCCGCGAGGCGCTGCAGCGGCTTGTCGCCGAACGGCTGCTCGAGATGCAGAACAACCGCTCGGTCATCGTGCCCCTGCTGTCCGCGTCGGCCTTTGAGGAATTGGCGCGCATCCGCATCGCCGTCGAGGGACTGGCCGGCGAGATGGCTGCCTCGCGGATGAGCGAAAGCGGGCTGGTCGACATACAGGCGACGCTCGCCGGCATGCAGCGAGCCATCGAGGCGGGCGATGCCAGAACCTATCTCTCGTTGAACGAGGCTTTTCACTTCGCCATCTACCAGCATGCCGGCGCGCCGATCCTGCTCAACATGATCCGCGACCTCTGGGGTCGGGTAGGACCTTATCTCAAGCTGCTGATGCAGGCCGACCGCTACATTCCGCGGTCGAACGACGCCCACCGCAAGATCGTCGCCGCGCTGGAGCAGCGCAACGGTGTCACGGCGCGGATGTTCATAGAAGAGGACATCATCATGGCAGCCGCCGTGCTGTCGGCAAACCTTGACGCTGCCGGCTGACTATCCGCCTATCGCGCCTCGTCCAGCTGGTCGCGCAGCATGCTCCAGCCCAGCAGCATGTTGGGTGCGTGCCGCAGCACCGCGTGGAACGGGATCGGCGCCGGCGCCGCGAAGGGCAGCGGCAGGTCGCGGGCGTCGGTTCCAGCGGCCCACCCGGCGAGCACCTTGCCCATCGCCGTGGTCATGGCAATGCCGCGTCCATTGCAGGCACGACCGGCGATCAGGCCCGGACCGAGGTCGATCAGGTGCGGCAGGAAATCGGGCTCGACCGCTGCCATTCCCGACCAGCTGCAGGCAAGCGGCGGCAAGTCGGGCAGACCGAGATGCCGGCCAAGCCGCCGCCAGATCGTCCGCGGCATGCGCGTATCAGCACCGGCGCCGAGTATATGCATGCCGCCGCTGATCAGCCGGTTTTCGGCATCGAAGCGGAAGGTGAACAGATTGCGCCTGGTGTCGCCGACGCCTTGCCCGCCGGGAAGCAGCCGGCTGCGGACTTCACGAGGCAATGGCTCCGTCGCGATCTGGAAAACCTTGAGCGGAAAATAGGTTCGCTGCAATGTCGGATTGAGGGACCGGCCATAGGCGTTGGTGGCGATCAGCACCTTGCCGGCGCGCACCGAGCCCGCCGGTGTCTTCAGCATCCAACCATCGGCCATGCGATCAACCGAGGTGGCGCGCGTCTGCTCGAAGATTTTCGCGCCGGCCTTCTCCGCCGCGTCGGCGAGCCCGCGCGCATAGGCGACCGGATTGAGCACGCCTCCAGAACGATCCATCCAGCCACCGACATAGCCTGGCACGCCCGTCAGGGCTTCGATTTCCTGCCGATCCAATGTGACGGCCGGCCGGCCACGCTGTGCCCATTGCCCGGCACGTGATTTGACCTTCTCGAATGCGGCAGGCGAATGCGCCGGCTGGATCCATCCGTTCCGCACGGCGTCGCAGTCGATGCCGTGCTGGCGGATCAGGCGGAAAACCAGGTCGGCGCTGCCGGCGGCGAAATCGATCAGCCTTTCGCCGCGCGAAGGCCCGAGATGGGCCAGTATGTCGACCGGATCCAGCTTGGCGAAGTTCGGCACGACGAAGCCGGCATTCCTGCCGGTCGCGCCCCAGGCGATGAATTCGGCTTCGAGAACGGCGACGGAAAGGCCTTTCCCGGCAGCGTGCAGCGCGGTTGAAAGGCCGGAAAAGCCACCACCGACGATGGCCAGGTCGACATCGAGCCCGCTCTGCAGCGCCGGCCGCTCGCGCCGGTTGCGGCTGACGGCATGCCAGAGCGAAGCGCCTTGTGCCTCCTGCCGGATCGCGGCATTCATGAGCCGGAACTGCTCTCGCCCGCAGCGACCTTCGCCCGCTTGCTGAAGCGGGGCCGCCGCGGCCTGTCGCCGAAGAGGCCGTTCGGCCGGATCAGCAAGATGACGCAGAGCATGACGCCGATGGCGGCGATCTGTAGTGCGGCGGCGCGAGCCTGCTGTTCCGGCGGGAACAGGATGCTGGTCAGCGTGCCCGATCCGGCCCATATCGCCCACACCAGGATGCTGCCGATGACGGCGCCGAGATTGCTTCCCGAGCCGCCGACGATCAGCATCACCCAGACCTGGAAGGTCAGGATCGGCAAATAATTGTCCGGCGCGATGAAGCCGGTGAAGTGCGCCTGCAGCGCGCCGGCCAGTGCCATTATGGCGCCGCCGACGGCAAAGGCCTGGACGCGATAGAAACGCGCGCTCTTGCCGAGCGAGATCGCCGCCCGCTCATCCTCGCGCAACGCTTTCAAGACACGTCCCCACGGGCTACGCGACAAATGTTCCAAGGCGAGATAGGCGATCAGCGTGACGACCGAGACCACGGCAAGGTTCGAGAGGTTGAACAGCAGCGGCGTCTCGGCGAGGCTGCCGAACGGGCGCGGGATGAAACCGATGCCGAACGGGCCGCCCGTCAGCTTTTGCGCGTTGAGCGCGACCAGTTGCACGACGACGGCGACGCCGAAGGTGGTGATCGCCAGATAGTCGGATCTGAGCCGCAGCGTCGCCATGCCGGTAAGCGCCGCGGCGATGCCGCCGACGACCATGGCGCCCGCCCAGCCGACAAGGATCGGCAGGCCGAAGCCGCCAAGCCGCGCGGCATCGTCCGGTGTCGTAAGCAGCGCGGATGTATAGGCACCGATGGCAACGAAGCCGGCGAGGCCGACATTGAACAGGCCGGTCAGGCCCCACTGCAAATTGAGCCCCAGCGTGACCAGCGAGAAGATCAGCGCGGTGGTCAGGAAGAAGGCGCCGTAGCCGAGCAGGTCCATCAGCGTTCCCTCACACCAAACAGGCCGATCGGCCGCACGAACAGCACCGCCATCAGGATGATGAAGGAGACGGCGGCGCGCCATTCAGCGCCGATCAATTGCACCGCACCCGCTTCGGCCAGCCCGATGATCAGGCCGCCGAGCACGGCGCCGGGGATGCTGCCGATGCCGCCGAGAATGGCGGCGGCAAACATCGGCAACAGCATGTCGAAGCCCATGAACGGGCGGATCTGCACCAGAATGCCGATCATCACGCCGGCGACGCAGGCCAGCGCCCCACCGATGACCCAGGTGACACGCACCACGCTGGCGACGTCGATGCCGACGATGCGGGCAAGTGCCGCGTTCTGGCTCAGGGCCTGCATCGAGCGGCCGGTCTGTGTGCGCGTCATCAACAGATGCACGCCGAGCACCAGCACGGCGGTCAGCAGCAAAAGCGCGATCTGGTCGGGCGTGATGCGGATGCCGAAACCGACCGGCATGGCGATCTGGATCGCCCGGCTGAAATAGGTCGGCCGCGATGTGAAGGTGAATTCGAGCAGGCTTCTCAGCGCCATCGAGGCGCCGAAGCTCGCCATCACCACGATGATCGCCTGGCCTTGCGAGCGCAGCCGCGAAAACAGCACTCTGTCGAGCAGCAGCGCCAAGAGGGCAGTGAACGCCATGCCGACGACCAGGGCGACAATCAGCGGCCAGCCGAAGGACAGCGGCGCGATCGGCGCCACCTTGCCAACCATCGCGCCGATGGCGCTGACGACGGCCAGCGTCGCATAGGTGCCCCAGGCCATGAAGTCACCGTGGGCAAAGTTCGAGAAGCGCAGGATCGAATAGGTGAGCGTCACGCCGATGGCGCCGAGGCCGATCATCGAACCCGTCAGCAGCCCGTCGACGACAAATTGCAGGCTCATGCCGCGCTTCCTCCTTCGGACTTGAGCGGACGCTGGCCGAGATAGAGTTCAGCGACCACCGGATCGTTCCACAGTTCGGAGGCGATGCCCTCGTGCCGGTCCTTGCCTTCGACCAGCACATAGGCGCGGTCGCCGATGGCGAGCGCCGCCTTGGCGTTCTGCTCGACCAACAGGATGGTGACGCCGGACTTGCGGATGTTTGCCAGCATCTCGAACACCATCGAGACGAATTTCGGCGACAGGCCGGCCGAGGGCTCGTCCAGCACCAGCACCTTGGGGTGGACGATCAGGGCGCGGGCGACGGCGAGCATCTGCCGCTGTCCACCCGACAAATTGCCGGCGGCGGTGCGACGCTGGCGGATGAGATCGGGAAAGGCTGCGTACATTTCCTCGATGCGGCCGGGGACCTCGCGCCGTTCGAGGATGCCGCAGGCGACTTTCAGATTGTCCTCGACCGACATTAGCGGGAAGATGTTTTCGGTCTGCGGCACGAAGGCCAGGCCGAGCCGCACCATCGTGTGCGCCGGTGCGGCGGTGATGTCCTTGCCGTCCAGAAACACCGTGCCGCCGGTGATCGGTACGAGGCCGGCGATGGCCTTGATGAAGCTCGACTTGCCGGCGCCGTTGGGGCCGAGCACGACGACGATCTCGCCCTTTTTGACGGTGATCGAGGCGCCGCGCACGATCGGCACGCCGGGCTCGTAACCGGCTTCGAGGTCGCGGACATCGAGAACGATCTCGCTCATACGGCGCCTCCGAGATAGGCCTCGATGACGCGCGGGTCGCGAGCGACCTGTTCGGCAGTGCCTTCGCTGAGCAACTGGCCGCTCGCCATGACGAGGACGCGATGGCAAAGCCGCGTCACCATGTCGATGTTGTGCTCGATCAGCAGGAAGGTGATGCCGCGCGCGTTGATGTCGCGGATGCGGTCGATGATGACTTCGAGCAGCGTTGCGTTGACGCCCGCCGCCGGTTCGTCGAGCAGGATGATCGCCGGGTCGGCCATCATGACGCGGGCGAGTTCGAGCAGCTTGCGCTGGCCGCCGGAAAGCACGCGCGCCGGCTCATGCGCGAGATGGGTGAGGGTGACCAGTTGCAGCAGTTCGAGCGCTTTTGCCCTGGCGGCTCTCTCCTGCGCCGCCACCCGCCATGGCGTGACGAAGTTGGCGAGCAGCTTTTCGCCGGCCTGGCCCTGTGCCGCCAGCATGATGTTTTCGATCAGCGTCAGATTGGGCAGCGGGCGCGGGATCTGAAAAGTGCGGCCAAGGCCACGACCGATGCGCAGATGCGCGGCTTCGCCCGAGACGGCCGTGCCGTTGAGCAGGATCTCGCCGCTGGTTGGCAGGATGCTGCCGGCAAGCAGGTCGAACATCGTCGTCTTGCCGGCGCCGTTGGGGCCGATCAGGCCAAGGATTTCTCCCGCTTTGACCTCAAACGAGACATCGTTGACCGCGACAAGGCCGCCGAACCGCCTGACGACATTTCTTGCCGTCAGAACCGGCGCGCGGGTTTCCCCTTGCCGTTTGGTTGCCTCGCTCATCAAACCCTCTGGCCGAAGACGATCGTTGCCGTCTCCTGATTATTGATTTGTGATCACACTTGCTTTGATCACGCTATTCGGCTTTAATTTCCTCCGCAAGCCGAAAACCGGCCACGAACGGAATTCCATGCAAAAGGCTGCCATCGAAAAGAACAACGAGGCGATCGCTGCCCAGCTTGCGCCGGTCGGCCGCGAAACGGTGCAGGACCGCGTCTACTCCGAACTGCGCCGTGCCCTGATCGGCGGGCTGTTCGAACCAAGCCAGGTGCTGACCATCCGTGGCTTGGCCGATGCGCTGGTCACCTCGACCATGCCGGTGCGCGAGGCGCTGGGCCGGCTGATCACCGAAAAGGCGCTGGAGGCGTTGCCCAACCGTTCGGTGCGCGTGCCGCCGATAACTCTGGAGCGGCTGGATGATCTCTTGCGTGCCCGCATCCTGATCGAGGGCGAGGCGATCGCGCTGGCTGCCGCCCGCATGGGTCCGCGCCAGATCGCCACCATAGAGACCATTCTCGGCGAATGGGACGAGATGCGGGCGCTGAAACACAAGAAGGACGTCGATCGCGAAGTGACGCTCAACCAGAGCTTTCACTTCGAAATCTACCGCTCCTGCGGTTCGGCCGTGCTGATCCCGATGATCGAGAGCCTGTGGCTGCAATCGGGTCCCTGCATCCGTGTCGCCATCTACGCCTTCTCGGAAGCCGGCGAGGTCGACACCGCCCAGTATCACCGCCGCATCGTCACGGCGCTGTCCACGCAGGATGCGCAGGCGGCGCGCGAGTCGCTGGTCGCCGACATCAGCCGCCCCTTCACCTTCCTGCGCAGCAAGCTGCAGGCTGCCGCCGCGAAAGACCAGACATGACCGCCATCAGGATCACCGAGCCGCGTTCGAAGCTTTCCGTCACGGCATTGTTGCTGCCCGAGAAGGCACCGGAAAACGCTGCCTTCCTCTTGGCCTATCTCGGCACGCCACGCGTCGTCCCTGGTATCCATGCGATGTGGACAGGGCCTGAGATTTCCTGTCCGGTTCCATCAGCCGATCTCGAGGGCCAGGCCTATGCAAAACCGTTGCCGGCCGAGAACGCGACGCTGAACCCGCAGCCGGGCGATATCGTGCTGTCCTATGTGCCGCCACGCATGTGGGGCGGCAATCCCAATGCGATCTTCGACATCGGCCTCTATTACGGGCAGGGCGCGCGGCTGCTGTTTCCGATCGGCTGGCTGGCCGGCAGCGTGGTGGCGCAAGTACGCGTCGAAGAGCGTGATCAGTTCGCCGCCGCTTGCGGTGTCATCCGGCGAAACGGCGCCTGCGATATCACCTTCAGCCTGGTGGAGGCCTGAAATGACCGACGACAGTTTCGAGCTGTTCGATCTTCGCGTCGAGGTGGTCATCCCGGAGGGCAAGCCGATCTATTGCGGCGCGAAGGCCGGCGACTATTTCGAGCTCAAGGGCGAGATGCTGTCGATGCCGGCAGGGCAGGGCTTTTCGATTTATTCGCTCGCCGCCGTGTTGCCGCTGCTGGCGGCCAAGCAGCGCCCGACCCACCCGAACGACTGGATGACCTCGGACGCCGAGATCGCTTGTCCCGATCCCAATTGCGCCAGCCGGCTGCGGATCGTCAGGGTGGCCAAGCGACGGTTCAGCCACGCCGAGACCACGGCGGTGCCGCTGCCGAAGGAGGATGACCTGACATGACCGCCAAGACCTTCGAACTCGGCCCCGGCTACACCATCTCGCGTGTCATTCGCGGCGGCTGGCAGTTGGCCGGCGGCCACGGCGCCATCGACCGCAGCCAAGCGGTGGCCGACCTGATCGCCACTTTCGATGCCGGCATCTGGACCTATGACTGCGCCGACATCTACACCGGTGTCGAGGAACTCATCGGCGCCGCGCGCCTGCGGCTGGCCAGCGGGCGCGGCCTCGACGTCGCGACCCGGATGAAGGTGCACACCAAGCTGGTGCCCGACCTAGAACGGCTGGCCACCATCAGCCGCGACTACATCAGGGGCATCGTCGATCAGTCGCTGCGGCGGCTGAAGACCGAGCGGCTCGATCTCGTGCAGTTCCATTGGTGGGACTATGACCAGCCACGCTATGTCGATGCGATGGGCTGGCTCGACGAGCTTCGGCTGGAAGGCAAGGTGCGCAATCTCGGCACCACCAATTTCGACACGCCGCGGCTTGCCGAAATCCTCGCCGCCGGCATCCCGCTGGTCAGCCAGCAACTGCAATATTCCGTGCTCGACCAGCGGCCGGGCAACAGCCTAGCCGCGCTTGCAAAACAGAACGGCGTCAGCTTCCTCTGTTACGGCTCGGTTGCCGGCGGCTTTCTCAGCGACAAATGGCTTGATGTGGCGGAACCGGCCACGCCGCTCGAAAACCGTTCACTGGTCAAATACAAGCTGATCATCGATGATTTCGGCGGCTGGGACCTGTTCCAGCACCTGCTTCAGGCGCTGAAGGCCGTTGGCGACCGCCACGGTGTCGACATCGCCACCATCGCCAGCGCCTGGGTGCTGGAGCAGCCGCAAGTGGCGGCCGTCATCGTCGGCGCCCGCAACCAGGCGCACGCCATTGCCAATGCGAAAATCATGGACGTTGCGCTCGACGCCGAGGACCGGGCGCGGATTGCTGCCGTCATCGCGCAAGGCACCGGCCTCGAGGGTGACGTCTACACGCTGGAGCGCGACCGCCACGGACGCCACGGTTCGATCATGCACTACAACCTCAATGCGGGGAAGAAATGAGCGGCGAACCCTCCCTGTTTTCACGCGCCAGCGCCGAAATCATCGACCTGCACCGCTTCTTCGTCGACTGGTTCGTCGCCGCGCGCGCCAACACGGTGGACTTCAGCCGCTTCGAACGCGCCATGGGCAAGGACCTCAGCATGGTGGCGCCGGACGGGCAGGTCCTCGATCGCGAAGCGGTCGTCGACCATGTCCGCTCAAGCCGCGCCTCTTGCGACGACGGTTTTGCCATTTCGATCGAGGACATCCGGCCCGGCTGGCAGGACGCCGATACCATCGTCGTCCTTTATGTCGAGGCGCAGCTGCGCGCGGGCAAGCACAGCCGTCGTCAGTCGAGTGCCGTCTTCACCACCAGTTCATCGGCGCCCAACGGCGTCGAATGGCGACATCTGCATGAGACCTGGCTGCAGGTGCCGGAACTCTGAACAGGCCACAGAATTCAAAATACAGTCGAGTAACGAAAGGGGAACAACAATGACAAAGACGATACTCCAACTCACCACAGCACTTGCCCTCGTCACGCTGGCGGGTGCCGCGCAAGCCGCCGACTGCAAGATCACCGTCGGCCTCGTCATGGAACTGACCGGCCCGGCCGGCGAATACGGCCAGGCCGGCGCCAAGTCGGTCGAGATGGCCTTCCGCGACATCAACGACGCCGGCGGTGTGCGCGGCTGCGATCTCGTCACCGACACGCGCGACAGCCAGAGCCAGGGCAACATCGCGGTGGACGCCGCGACCCAGCTGGTTCAGGTCAAGAAGGTGCCGGTCATCATCGGCGGCATCATCTCGTCAGTGTCGATCCCGATCCTGACCTCGGTCACGGCACCCGCCAAGATCGTCCAGGTCTCGCCGGCTTCGTCCTCGCCGACGCTGACCGCGCTCGGCCGCGACGGCAAGACCAACGGCATCTTCTTCCGCACCATCACCTCCGATGCGCTGCAGGGCGTCGCCGCCGCCAAATACGCCATCGACAAGGGCTTCAAGAAATTGTCGATCATCCACGTCAACAACGATTTCGGCGTCAACATGGTGGCGGAATTCTCGCGCGCCTACAAAGCGCTCGGCGGCACCATCGTCTCCGACACGCCTTACAATGAAAAGCAGTCGAGCTATGCCTCGGAAGTCACGGCGGCGATGGCTGGCGAACCGGACGGGCTCTATCTCGTCAGCACGCCGGTCGACGGCGCCACGGTTGCCCGCACCTGGATTTCGCAGGGTGGCGTGCAGAAATTCCTGCTCAACGACGGCATGAACAGCCCGGACTTCATCGAATCCGTCGGCGCCGATTATCTGAAGGAAGCCTACGGTACGTCGTCGGGCACCAGCCCGACGGCGTCGACGGAGTATTTCACCAAGAATTACAAGGAATTCTCCGGTATCGAACCGACCAATCCGGCAGCCGACCGTTCCTATGACGCCGGCGCGATTGTCGGTCTCGCCATCGCCATTGCCGGTTCGGAGGATCCGGCCAAGATCAAGGACGCGATGTACAAGGCAGTCGATCCGGCCGGCACGCCGATCTTTGCCGGCAAGGAAGAGTTCGCCAAGGCGCTCGGCCTGATCAAGGACGGCAAGCCGATCCGCTATGAAGGCGTCATCGGCCCGGTCGCCTTCGACAAATATGGCGACATCACCGGCCCGTTCCGGCTGTGGAAGATCGTCGATGGCAAGGTGGCGACCGACGGTGAAATGACCACCGACGACGTCAACGCCCTGCAAGCGAAACTTCAGTAAGACTACCTATTCTCCGGTGTCGATCACGATCCCATCGTGGTCGATACCGGACGATTGTCCTGTTTTGCATTGCCACGGACACGGACAACGTCGCCTTGCGTGGACGAGCGTTTGACCGGAAGCCGATCATGAATAGGATTGGCCGATGTCACCCGAAACACAACGGCTTCTATCCACTCTCGACAATAGGCTGGGTGCGGGCGGGGTCCTCGCCGGTCCGGAGGTGGACCAGCGCTATCGTAACGATCCCGACGGCAAGCTTGGCGCGCTTCCCGAAGCGGTGCTGCGCCCGCGCGACACCGAGGGTGTCGCGGCAGCGCTGGCGGTTTGCAACGATCTCGGCCAGCCGGTTGTCATCCAGGGCGGACGCACCAGCCTGGCAGGCGCCGCGCGTGTGCAGCTGGGTGAGGTGGTGCTGTCGCTGGAGCGCATGACCGGTCTTGCCGTTCCGGATCGCCAGGCTGGCAGCATCGTCGCCGAAGCGGGCGCGACGCTGCAGGCGGTGCAGGAGGCAGCCGACAGCGACGGGCTGATGTTCGGCGTCGATATCGGTGCACGCGGCTCCGCGACGATCGGCGGCAATGTCGCCACCAATGCCGGCGGCATCCGTGTGCTGCGCTACGGCATGTACCGGGCGCAGGTTTTGGGGCTGGAAGCCGTGCTTGCCGATGGCAGCGTGCTGACCTCGCTCAAGGGCCTGCCCAAGGACAATTCCGGCTACGACCTCAGCCAGCTCTTCATCGGTTCGGAAGGGACGCTCGGCGTCGTCACCCGCGCTGCGCTCAGACTGCACCCGAAGCCGGCCTCCGAGGTCAACGCCTTTTGCGCGCTCGCCTCGCTCGATGCGGCGATTGCGCTGCTTGGGCTGCTGCGGCAAAAGCTCGGGCCTCTACTGTCCGCCTATGAGGTCAACTTCGCACCGCTCTATGACCTCATGGTCGCCAGCATGGCCATGCCGGCGCCGCTGCCGGCGGGCTCGCCCGTCTATGTGCTGGCCGAGATCCTGGGCACCGAGCCCGAACGCGACGGCGAGCGCTTCGCCGAGGTGTTGATGCAGGCGGTCGAAGACGGTGTCATCGACGATGTGGTGGTCTCGCAGTCGCCGCGCGAGTTTCGCGCCCTGTGGGACGTGCGCGAGGACGCCAATCGCGTCCTGTTTTCGATCAAGGGTCTGATCGGCGTCGACATCAGCATCCCGCTGGCCCGCATGGGAGCGTTCCTGCGGGAAGCGGATATCGCCATTCATGCCATCGATCCCGGCGCCGACATCTATTTCTTCGGCCATCTCGGCGACGGCAATCTGCACTACCAGGTACGCACGGTCGATCCGGCGGCGGCACACGACATCGTCTATCGCGGCGTGGCTGCGGCTGGAGGTGGTGTTTCGGCCGAACATGGCATCGGCCTCGACAAGAAGAAGTGGCTGCACCTGGTTCGCAGCGACGCCGAGATCGCCACGATGCGGCGGCTGAAGGTAGCGCTCGATCCGAAAAACATTCTCAATCCGGGACGGGTCTTCGACCTCAACCCGGCCGCCTTCTCCCGATGAGCATTGCCCGGTAACTCAAGTCCGTTCCGTCGCGACCTGCCTGGGTATGAGAAAGCGGGCGGCAAGCACGCAGAGCAGCACGGTGAACATCAGGATCAGCGCCACCAGCGCATTGATATCGGGTGAGAAACCAAGCCGCATCATCGCCCACAGCCTGACCGGCAGCGTGCTCTGCGTGCCGGTGACCAGGATGGTGATCATCGTCTCGTCGAACGACAGCGCGAAGGCCAGGATGGCGCCGCCGACCATGGCGCTCGACAGGTTCGGCAGGATGATGCGCCAGAACGTCTGCCAGCCCGTGGCGCCGAGATCGTAGGACGCTTCGACCAGCGTGCGGCTCATCGACTGCAGCCGCATCAGCACCGTGCGGTAGACGATCGCCAACACGAAAACCGTATGGCCTATGACGACCGTCAGCAGCGAGCGTTCGAGGCCGATTTCGCGAAAGAAGATCAGCAGCGCCAGGCCGCTGATGATCGGCGGCATCAGGAACGGCAGGAAGATGATGAACTGCAGCAGCGACCGTCCGGAACGCCGGCTGTGGTAGTAGAGCGCCAGCAGCGTTCCGCTGACCACCGACAGGATGACGGTGCAGACGCCGACGATCAGCGTGGTGCGCAAGGCGGCCAGTATGTCGTGATTTTCAGCCAGCGCCACGTAGGTCGATAGCGTCGGCGACGACCAGTCGACAGAGCCATGCGAAATGGTGAAGAACGACGACACGATCGGCACGAACAGCGGGCTGTAGAGCAGCACCGCAACCAGTATCGTGATCGTGGCCAGAAAGATCGTGGACAGTCGGGGCAGGGCGCTCATACCGAAGTTCCCCGGTTGCGCCCGATGCGTTCGCCGACGAGGATCGCCGCGATCACCACCACGGCCAGCGCCACCGACAGCGCGGCACCGAACGGCCAGTTATAGGCCGTGCCGAACTGGCTGTAGAGGATGCGGCCGAAGGTGAAGCCGCTGATCCCGCCGACCATTTGCGGCGTCAGGAAATCGCCGATCGCCAGCACGAAGACGAAGCTCGCCGCCGAGGCGACGCCGGGCAGGCTGAGCGGCAAGGTGATGCGCAGGAAGGTCTGCAAGCCGCTGGCCCCCAGATCGTCCGAAGCGCGCAGCAGCACCTGCGGAATCCGCTCCAGCGACAGGAAGATCGGCAGGATGGCGAAGGGGATCAAGAGCAGGGTCAGCGTCAAAAGGATGGCGTTCATGTTGAACACGAAAAGCGTCGACGGCTCCTGCAGGATACCGAGCGCCACCAGCGCCTTGTTGAGAAAACCGTTGAGGCCGAGGATGCTGCGGATCGCATAGATCTTGATGACGTAGCTCATCAGCAGCGGCACCAGCAGCAACATCAGCAAGGCATAGCGCCAGCGGCCTTTCAGCGTCGTCAGGAAATAGGCGGCGGGATAGGCGAGCAGGATGCAGATGATGGCCACCGAGACGCACAGCACGATGGTGTTCCAGAACACCGGGAGAAAGATCGGATCGGTGAAGAACCTGACATAGTTGCCCAGTGACAACCCGTAGACGATCGTGCCCTGGTCCACGCTGAAAAAGCTGTAGCCGAGGAAGATCGCCAGCGGCACCAGGACGAAGACCACCGGCAAGGCAAACGCCAGCACTGTCACCAGCAGCGACAGCCGTCTTTCCGCAGGCTGTGTTGATCCGGCTTCGCTCATGCCAGCACCAGATGGCCTTCATGCGGCGCAAACGAAAGCGATACAGTCTCGCCGGATTTGAGCGCGCTGCCGTCGACCCGGCTCGGCACGCGCAGCCGCAAGCGTTGCGCGGCATTGTCGGCGCCGGCCGTGATGGTGGCGACGGTCGACGAGCCGGCAAAGGCCATGTCGGAGATCGTGCCGGAAAAGCGGTTGTCGCTGTCTTTTGCATCCGCAAGGTGCAAGGCCTCTGGTCTGAATGCGGCGTAGGCGCTGGCGCCGTCCGCTGCGGCCTTCAAATGCGGCTGGTTGCTGATCGAGCAGACCAGGCGCCCGAGTGCGGACTCGATCGATCGCAGTTCGCCCTGGACCGGTCCGAGTTTCCCGGCCACCAGATTGTTCTCGCCGAAGAAGCGCGCGACGAACTCGCAATTCGGCTTGTAGTAAAGGTCGTGCGGCGTGCCGAGTTGGCGGATATGGCCGGCTTCCATGACGCAGATCCGATCGGCCATGCCGATGGCTTCTTCCTGGTCATGGGTGACGAACAGGAAGGTGGTCTTGATTTCGCGCTGGATGGATTTCAGGAAGACCTGCATCTGCCGGCGCAGTTCGAGGTCGAGTGCTGCGAGCGGCTCGTCGAGCAGGATCAGGCGCGGCTGGCAGATCAGCGCACGGGCGAGCGCGACGCGCTGGCGCTGACCGCCGGAGAGCTGTGCGGGAAAGCGGTCGGCGAAACGCCCGAGCTGGACCAGCTCCAGCGCCTCCGCGACACGGCGCGCAATCTCCTTGCGCTGGATATGGCGAACCGAAAGCCCGTAGCCGACATTGCCGGAAACGGTCAGGTGCGGGAACAGCGCATAGTCCTGGAACACGGTGTTGAACGGTCGTCGGTTGATCGGCATGCGGCTGATGTCTTGCCCATCCAGGCGGATCTCGCCCGACGTCAGCGGTTCCAGCCCGCCGATCAGCCGCAACACCGTGGTCTTGCCGGAGCCCGAAGGCCCGAGCACGGTGAGGAACTCACCGTCCCGGATCGACAGGTCGATGTCGTGCAGCACGGGGACCGTGCCGTAGGATTTCGAGACGGACCGCAGCGTCAAGAGGTCGGTGTTCTGGTTCATGAAATACTCTCGCATACGCTTCGGCGGTCCGGAACCTCCGGACCGCCTGGTCCTTCGAAGGCATAGAGCGGAAAGATCAGGGCGTCGCCTTGACCTCGTTCCACATGTCCGAACGCTTGAGCGGGTCCTCGACATTGTTGAGCCAGACCAGCTTGTCGTTGCCGCCGGCGCTGCCGGTTTCCGTCACCGTGTTGCCGAAGCCGGTGCGCTCGGAAAGCGCGCCGCTGACCTTCTTGCTCAGCATGAAGTCGATCCATTTCTCGGCCGCCGCATTGTCGCGGACACCCTTGGAAATCACCCAGTTGTCGAGCCAGGCGAGCGCGCCCTCGCTTGGATTGACGTAGGCGACATGAGCGCCGATCTTCTGCAGCGCCTTGACCTGCTGCTGGCCGTAATTGGCCCAGATCAGGGCCACATCATTGTTCTGGTAGATCTGCTGCGCCTCGTCGGCGGTGGTGTAGAAGCTCAGCACGTTGCGCTTGAGTTCGACCAGCTTGGCCTTGACCGCCGCCATCTGCTCTTCATTGAGGTTGAAGGGGTCCTTGTAGCCGAGCGTCAGCGCCGTGAACGAGAAATTGTGCTCGCCATTGTCATAGGCCAGAACCTTGCCCTTGTAGGCCGGGTCCCACAGAACCGACATCGAGGTCGGCGCCGGCTTGACCTTGTCGGTGTCGTAGATCAGGCCGATGGAGTCGAAGCAGAACGGAATGCCGTAGACCTTGCCGTCCTTGGTGACGCCGCTCACCGCGGTCAGATCGCGGAAGCGCGGCAGCACTTCTTTCTGGTTGGCGAGCTTCGTCACGTCGATCGGCGACACCAGGTCGGCCTTGATGTAGCGCTGCAGCTGGGCGGTGTTGACGGCGAAGACGTCGAAGTCTTGGCCTTCGCTGCCCTTGATCTTGGCCCAGATCTCGTCGTCGCTGCCGATGAAGACGACATCGACGCCGATGCCGGTTGCGGCGGTGAAGTCCTTGACCCAGTCGGCATCGGCGTAGCCGTCCCAAGCCAGAACCCGTAGGTTCGCGGCGAGCGCCGCCGATGTCATCAGGCCGATGCCGAGCCCGATCGTCGCCATTCTTAGAAACAGTTTCTTCAGTCCCATTTTTCAATCTCCCATTGTCATTCTGGTGGACCGCAGTTTCCGGACTTTTGCCGTCACAGCTGGGTGACAGCGACCAGTCCCTCGTCCGGCACCGACACCATCCGGTTGCGCAGTGGCTTGCCGAATGTCTGTGCCTGGATTTCATACTCGTCGCCGGAGGCCGTCTTGACGCCGGAGGCGTAACTCATCACCGCCGCACCGAAGAAATAGGCATGCAGGTCGCCCGCCCTGCGGTGCATCGGGTAGCGGAAATGGAAGTGTTCGAGATTGCCGATCGAGTGCGACATGTGCGCCTCGCCCGACAGGAATTCCTGCTCCCAGATGACGGTGCCGTCGCGCAGGATGCGCGAATGGCCGCGCACTTCGTCGGGCAGGTCGCCGATCAGCAGCTCCGGCCCGATCGAGCAGGAGCGCAGCTTGGAATGGGCGAGATAGAGGTAGTTCTCGGCTTCAGTCACATGGTCGGAATATTCGTTTCCGAGCGCATAGCCGATGCGGTAGGGGCGGCCGTCCGGCCCGTTGAGATAGAGGCCGACGATCTCGGCTTCTTCGGCGCCGGCGCGCGCGAAGGCCGGCATCGGCAGCTCAGCACCGGGCGGCACGACGCAGGTGCCGACGCCCTTGAAGAACCATTCAGGCTGGATTCCGATCTGCCCGGCGGCGGGCTTGCCGCCCTCCAGGCCCATGCGGAAGATCTTCAGCGAATCCGATTCCTCGGCGTCCTCGCCATGGGTCAGCACATGCATCTTGTCGCGTGCGGCGGCACTTCCGGTATGGGTCAGGCCCGTGCCGGTGACCAGGAAGCGCGCCGGTTCCGGGTGGTCGACCGGGGCCAGCACGCGGCCATCGCGCAACAGCTGGTCGTAGTCGATCATCGCTGTGCCGGTCCGCTTCTCGACCAGCGCTGCGATCGACGTGCCCTGGGCGATTGCCGCTTCGGCCAGCTCCAGCACGCTGCTGGTCTTTTCCAGCGGGTGCAGGTGATTGCCGTCGTCGGAGACACGGCCAACCCGCCTGCTGCCATCCGGCATTCTGTACTGAACAAGACGCATGAACTAACCTTCTTCCTTTGAAGCCGTACGGGTCACACCCAGCCCGCATCGACGATGAACTGCTGGCTTGTGCACATGCGGCTGTCGTCGGCGGCGAGAAACAGCGCCATGCGCGCGATATCGGAGGGTTGCAGCCGGTCGGGCAGGCACTGCCTTTCCGCGATCTGGCGTTCGCCGGCCGGGTTCAGCCACAGGCGCATCTGGCGCTCGGTCATCACCCAGCCCGGCACCATGCAGTTGACGCGGATGCGTTCGGGGCCGAGTTCTCGGGCCAGCGCCCGCGTCATGCCGTAAACAGCGGCTTTCGCGGTGACATAGGCCGGGCAATCCGGATCGCCGACCATCCAGGTGATGGAGCCGAAATTGATGATCGAGCCGCCGCCCAGCGCGCTCATTTGCGGACGCACCGCCTGCGCCGCGAAGAACTGGTGGCGCAGGTTGACCGCCATGCGGTCGTCCCAATAGGCGACCGTCACGTCCTTGGTCTGGTGACGGTCGTCATTGCCGGCATTGTTGCACAGGGCCTGGATCGGGCCGTTGTGCTGCATCGCCTGCACGGTTGCCGCCTGCAACTCTTCGACGTTGCGCAGGTCGCAGGGAATGAACAGCGGTGCGGCATGTCCTTCGGCCGCAATCGCCTCGACCAGGCGCCGTGAAGGCTCGTCGGCCATGTCGACGAAGGCGACGCGGCTGCCTTGCGCACAGAAATGGCGTACCAGGCTTTCGCCGATGCCGCTGCCGCCACCGGTGATGAACACGCTGCGGCCCTTGAGGCTGGGGTAGATGGCGTAGCCGATTTCATCCGTCATCGCGCGCCCCTCTAGTGCGAATGCCGAGGAATGCCGGCATCGCGCCGGCCGACGAGAAAGTCGAAATCGCAGCCCTTGTCGGCCTGCAGAACGCGCTCGACATAAAGGCTCTGATAGCCGCCTTCCGGCGGCGCCGGTGGCTTCCAGTCACGCCGGCGGATTGCGAGCTCCTCATCCGACACCAAAAGCTCCAACCGGCGGCCGGCGACATCGAGCTCGATGAGGTCACCGTCGCGCACCAGCGCAAGCGCGCCACCCGCGGCTGCTTCCGGCGCCACATGCAGCACCACGGTGCCGTAAGCCGTGCCGCTCATGCGCGCGTCCGAAATGCGCACCATGTCGGAGACGCCCTGCTTCAGCAGTTTGGCCGGCAGCGGCATGTTGCCGACCTCGGCCATTCCGGGATAACCGCGCGGCCCGCAGTTCTTCAGCACCATCACCGAGGAGGCGTCGATATCCAGCTCCGGATCGTCGATGCGGGCGTAGTAGTGCTCGATGTTCTCGAACACCACCGCCTTGCCGCGATGCTGCATCAGCTCCGGCGTTGCCGCCGACGGCTTGATGACCGCCCCGTCGGGCGCCAGATTGCCACGCAGGATCGAGATACCGCCTTCCTTGGTCAGCGGCTGGCTCAGCGGTCGGATCACCTCGCTGTTGTAGTTGGGCGCGCCGTCGACCAATTCGCCGATGGTCTTGGCGCTGACGGTCATGGCGTCGCGATGAAGAAGCCCCACTTCATCAAGCGACGCCATGACCGCAGCTAGCCCCCCGGCGTAGTAGAAATCTTCCATCAGGAACCGGCCCGACGGCATCAAGTCGACAATGGTTGGAACGTCGCGGCCAAGGCGGTCCCAGTCTTCGAGGCTGAGGTCGACACCGACCCGGTTGGCGATGGCGATCAGATGCAGCACCGCATTGGTCGAGCCGCCGATCGCGCCGTTGACGCGAATGGCGTTCTCGAACGCTTGCCTGGTCAGGATCTGCGCGATCGTCACGTCCCTGCGGACCAGATCGACGATCTGGCGTCCGGCCATCTGCGCGAGCACGCCACGGCGCGAATCCACAGCCGGGATCGCGGCATTGTCCGGCATGCCGATGCCGAGCGCTTCGACCATGCTGGCCATGGTCGAAGCCGTCCCCATCGTCATGCAGCTGCCCGCCGACCGGCTCTGGCCCTGCTCGGCGGCGAGGAAGTCGGCGACCGGCATGCGGCCGGCTTTAACCTCCTCGGCGAATTTCCAGACATGCGTGCCCGAGCCGATATCCTGTCCGCGGAACTTGCCGTTGAGCATTGGCCCGCCGGAAACAGCGATTGTCGGCAGATTGCACGACGCGGCTCCCATCAGCAGCGCCGGCGTGGTCTTGTCGCAACCGACCAGCAGGATGACGCCGTCGATCGGATTGCCGCGGATGGACTCCTCGACATCCATGCTGACCAGATTGCGAAACAGCATGGCGGTGGGGCGCATATTGCTCTCGCCCAGCGACATCACCGGGAATTCGAGCGGCAGGCCGCCGGCCTCATAGACGCCGCGTTTGACGTGATCGGCCAGCGCCCGCAGATGGGCATTGCACGGGGTCAATTCCGACCAGGTGTTGCAGATGCCGATCACCGGGCGGCCGTCGAAAGCGTCGGCGGGGATGCCCTGGTTCTTCATCCAGCTGCGATGCATGAAGGCGTTCTTGCCTTCGCCGCCGAACCAGGCCTCGGACCGCAGTTTGCGTTTGGTGTCGGTCACGATGTCTGTTCCCGATCCTGGCGGCGCTTGTTGCGGTTTTCGACGCTGCGGCGCACGTCTTCCTCGGCATTGTCGATGAGCACCAGCAGCGCTTTTTGCGCGCCGGTCGCGTCGCCGGACGCAATCTTTTCGGCCACTTCCCGATGCAGCGGCAAGGAATGGCGCTGCCCTTCCGGATTGTCGTTGGAGAGGCGAAAGCTCATCACCAATGCGGTTTCGACCAGTGCCGCCAGCGAGCCGATCAGCTCATTGCCTGTCATGCGCAGGATGGTCTGGTGGAACAGGAGGTCAGGCTTGGCGAAGCGGTCGCCGTCGTCGACAACGGCTTCCATTTCGGCCAGCGCGGCATTGATCTCGGCAATCTGCGCCGGTGTGGCGCGCTGGGCGGCCAGCGCGGCCGACATCGGCTCGATGGCTCGCCGCAGCTCGAACAGCGCCCGGACATCATCGGCGCTGACACCGCTGGCGTAGCGCCATGACAGGACATCCGGATCGAGGAAATTCCAGTCGGAGCGGGGACGCACCCTTGTGCCGGTCTTCGGTCGCGATTCGACAAGCCCCTTGCCGGCCAGAACCTTGATCGCCTCGCGCAGCACCGTGCGGCTGACCCCCAGCATCTCGCTGGAATCGTCGGCATTGGGCAGCGCCTCGCCGGGCAGGAAATCGCCTTGCACGATGCGCAATCCGATCTGCTCGACGACAGTCGCATGCAGAGCGGTGGAACCGCTGGCGACCGCCACCGCGATCCTCGACGTGCGCGCCGTGCTGAAAGATTTCTTATTCTTCATACTATTCATATGATATGTCTTATAGGCGTTGCGATTGGAGTCAAGGGATGGGGGAGTGCCGATGACAAAGAATTCCGCTGCCGTTGCCGAGCAGCACCAAGAGCTGATCTCGATCAGCGATGGCATTGCGACTGTGGAGATTGCTCCGGCCGCCGGCGGCGGGCTGGCGTCGTATCGCTGGCGGCAAAACGGATCCGTGGTGGATTGGCTGCGCCCTGCGGATCAGGCGGCGATCGACAGCCGCGATGCCGGCGCCATGGCCTGCTTCCCGCTGGTTCCCTATTCCAATCGCATAAGGGGCGGGCGCTTCGCATTCGCCGGCCGCACCGTCGAATTGCCGACCAGCTCCAACGATCCGCATCATGAGCATGGCCATGGCTGGCGTCGGCCATGGACGGTCGTGCGGCACGAAGCCAGCACTACCGTCCTATCCTATCGTCATGCCGCCGATTCCTGGCCATGGAGCTATGAGGCAAGGCAAGCGATCTCGCTGGCCGATGGCGGGCTGGTCATCGCCATCTCGCTGCGCAACCTGTCGGACACGCCGATGCCGGCAGGCTTTGGGCTGCATCCCTATTTCCCGTCGACGCCGTGGACGCATGTCCAGGCGCGGGTTTCCGGCATGTGGGAGACCGATGCGGAAATCCTGCCCACCCGGCACGTCCTGCCGCCCGCTGGCGCCAACCCGACCACGGGCTTCGACGTGTCGGAGACGGACTTCGACACGGTTTTCACCGGATGGGCACGCTGCGCCCGGATCTCCTGGCCGGAGCATGGACGGCAGCTGGACATCGAGGCCGAGGCGCCGCTGGATTTCCTCGTCCTCTACACGCCGCCCGGTGAGCCGTTCTTCTGCGTCGAGCCGGTCAGCAACATCACCGATGCGTTCAACCGCAGGGGTGACGCTGGCATCGACACCGGCTGCATCGTACTGGCGCCCGGGCAGATGCGATCCGCAAGCGTTCGCTTCACGCCGTCGCAGGCGATCTGATCGTCAAACCGACCGCCCAAGCGAGGCCGGGTCAGAACGGATAATGCTGGCCCGGATCCTCGATCGTCACCCAGCGCAGATCGGTGAACTCGGCGATCGAGGCCTTGCCGCCGAAGCGGCCATAGCCCGAACCCTTGACGCCACCAAACGGCATCTGCGCTTCGTCGCCGACGGTCGGGCCATTGATGTGGCAGATGCCGGCCTCGATGCGCGCGGCGATGGCAAACGCACGCTTGATGTCGCGGCTGAACACGGCTGACGACAGGCCATACTCGGTGTCATTGGCTACACGCACGGCCTCATCCTCGCCCTTCACCCGGATCACCGGCTTGACCGGCCCGAAGGATTCTTCCGCGTAGACGCGCATCGCCGGCGTGACATGGTCGAGCAAAGTCGCCTCGACCACGGTGCCGGTGCGCTTGCCGCCCGCCACCAATTTGGCGCCCTTGGCGACAGCATCGGCGACGAGTTCCTCCATCTTGTCGGCTGCCTGGCTGCTGATCAGCGATCCCAGCACGACATGGCCGCGTGGGTCGCCGGCCGGCAGTTTCGAGGCGCGGGCAGCCAGCTTGGAGACGAATTCGTCGGCGATCTTGTCATCGACGATCAGGCGCTCGGTCGACATGCAGATCTGGCCTTGATGCATGAAGGCACCGAAAGTGGCGGCGTTGACCGCCGCGTCGATGTCGGCATCGTCCAGCACCAGCAGCGGCGCCTTGCCGCCGAGCTCGAGCAGCGCCGGCTTCAGATGCCGGCCGGCGAGTTCGGCGATGATCCTGCCGACCTTTGTCGAGCCGGTGAAATTGACACGCTTGACCGAAGGATGCGCGACCAAAGCTTCGACAATGCCTGCGGCATCCCTGGGATCGTTGGTGACGACATTGATGACGCCCTTGGGCAGCCCGGCTTCGACCAGCACCTGGCCGATCAGCCGGTGCGTACCGGGGCACATTTCGGAGGCCTTCAGCACCACGGTGTTGCCACAGGCGATCGGCATGGCGATGGCGCGGGTGCCCAGAATGACCGGTGCGTTCCACGGCGCGATGCCGAGGCAGACACCGGCCGGCTGGCGGATTGCCATGGCCAGCGTGCCCGGCTTGTCCGACGGGATGATCTCGCCCGAGATCTGCGTCGTCATCGCCGCCGCCTCGCGCAGCATGTTGGCCGCCAGCATGACGTTGAAGCCGGCCCAGGGGCCTGTCGCGCCTGTCTCTTCCATCATCAGCCTGGTGAATTCACCGACCTTCGAGGCCATCACATCCGCCGCCTTCGACAGCAGAGCACGGCGCTCGCCGGGGCCAGTCTTCGACCAGGTAGCGAACGCGGCGGCAGCGGCCTCGACCGCGGCATGGGCGTCGGCGACGCTGGCTGCGGCGGCGCGTGTCGCCAGCTTGCCGGTGAACGGGTCCATGCGGTCGTAGGAGGCCGAGCCGGACGCATCCCTTTTGTCGCCGTCGATCAGAAGTCCGATATCCATTGTAGTCTCCATCGCCCCGACTGGAGCTTCTTGATTAGAAGCCGAACATCTCGGCATTGATCGATGCTTCGAGGCCGCCGTCGACCGGCACATTGGCGCCGTTGACCCAGCGCGCACCATCCGAGCACAGGAACAGCACCACCGGCGCGATATCGCCCGACGTGCCGGCGCGCCCAACCCGGGCAATGTCGCTGTCGACACGGGCGTCGCCAAGCACGGTTCGGAACTGTTTCAGGATCGGTGTCTCGACCGGCCCGGGGCTCACCGCATTGACGCGGATGCCACGGCGTTTGAACAGATCCTGATGCGCCGCACGGAAGGTCCACAACAGCAGCAACTCCTTGGAGACGGGATAGCCTTCCTCGTTCCTGACCGCGTGCGTGCAGACCACATCGGCAACATCGGGGAAGCCTTCGATGCCAACCATCGAGGCGGCGCGGTTGAGATTGGCGCGCCAGCCATAGCCGGCGATCGACGCGACGTTGACGATCGCGCCGCCTTCACGAAGTCTTGGCGCCAGACCTTCCGACAGAGCCCGCAGCCCGAAGAAATTGACCGCCAGCGTCGACGCCGCGCCGGTGTTGCCGGAGAGGCCGGCGACATTGCAGAGCGCATCGAGGCGCTGCGGCAGGCGGGCGATCAGCTCGTCGACACCGGCCTTCGACGAGATATCGGCCTTGACGAAGCTGCCGACCGGAGCGGTCGGCTCACGCACATCGACGCCGATCACGTCGGCGCCAAGCTGGCCGGCAAGTTCCGCCGTGCGCGCGCCGATGCCGGAGGCGACGCCGGTGATGAGGATCGTCTTGCCGAAAAGCATGGTCATGCCTTCTCCCGATATGGTGTGGTTTGCTGTGGCGAAGGTGTTGCATCGCCATCGGCTGCCGCAGGGAACCTGACGCGGTAGCCGACCGGCAGCAGGCGCAGGCCAAAACGCTCCTCGATCGTCCCCCACAGGCCGCGCGGCAGGAAGAGCGAGAACAGCACGGCGGTGGCGCCAAGCCCGACCAGATACCAGACACCGGTGCCGCCGAACCATGTCTCGATGAGGAAGAACACCAGCGCTCCCAGAATGGCGCCCTCGAACGTGCCGATACCGCCGACCAGCACCATGAAGATCATGTAGGCGGTCCATTGCACATTGAAGTAGGTCTTGGGCTGGAAGGTGATCGAGGTCGCCAGCCACAGCGCACCGGCAATGCCGATGCCGAAGGCGGCAAGCACGAACAACAGCCGCTTGGTGCCGGTGACGCGCACGCCGACCGAGGCGGCGGCATCCTCATTGTCGCGGATGGCGCGGATCGCTGCACCGGTGCTGCCGCGCAGCAGGCCAAACAGGATGGCGAGCAGGGCGGTCATCGACGCCAGCGCCAGCCAGTAGATCGCTGCTCGCCTGGCGCCGGCGTCGTAGACGTTGAGCGAGATCAGCGATGTGCCGGTTTCGCCCTGCACCAGCCGGTCGAGATTGACCAGAAGATGGGTCAGCGCCGCGATCACCCACATGCCGATGGCGAACTCGCCGTTCCTCAGCCGCAGCATGAACAGCGACAGCGGCCAGGAGACGGCGCCAACGATAATTCCGGAAGCGAAGAGCGCCAGGAACGGGTTGAGGCCGGCATCGGCCAGCCGGATGGCGAAATAGGCGCCAAGCCCGAAGAACACCTGCTGGCCGACCGAGACCAGGCCGCCGAAGCCGGCCAGTGCATTCCACATCGCCGCCAGGATCACATAGACAAACAGGGCGGTCATCCTGTCGACCGCGCCGGCCGACAGGAAGTGCGGCGCGATCGCCAGCAACGCGATGATGATGGCCGCCGCAATCGCGGCGATGCGCGACGTCGCCGTGCCGCGCTCGATGACGGGGGATGTCGAAACGGCGCTCATGTTGGCTTCCTCGTGGGCAAGCGCAGCAGGCCGCGCAGGCCGAGGCCTGAAGTGGAGAGCCGAATGAACAACACGATCAGGAACGCGACATGGCCGCCGATCAGAAACCCTTGCGGATGCACTTGCGCGCCGAGTGTCTGGGCGAGCGCCAGCACGATGCCGCCGACCAG
Source organism: Mesorhizobium loti (assembly GCA_014189435.1). NCBI lineage: Bacteria > Pseudomonadati > Pseudomonadota > Alphaproteobacteria > Hyphomicrobiales > Phyllobacteriaceae > Mesorhizobium > Mesorhizobium loti. The sequence goes on along the minus strand of CP050293.1, from coordinate 4,165,748 downwards.
CGTTCCCCACAGCGACCCGGCGCCACCGATGACCGCGGCCTCGAAGGCGAACAGCAGTTGCGGCGCGCCGGCATAGGGATCGAAGGTGGCGCGCATGCCGAGAAACGCGCCGGCAAGGCCGACCGTGACCATGGCAATAGCAGCGGCGATGGCATTGGCGCGGCGTGCGTCGACCCCGACCAGGCCGGCTGTATCCGGGTCCTCCGACGTGGCGCGGATCGAGCGGCCAAGCCTTGTGTGGGTGAGGAACAGTTGCAGCCCGCCCAGCAGGATCACGGCACTGGCGAACATGATCACGGCGAGCTTGCCGACATAGATGCTGCCCGGCCATTCCCAGGAATCATAGGACAGGCTGCCGATATAGGGCGCCAGCGAACGGGTGTCGGCGCCGAACTGCTCGAACAGCAAATTGTCGATGACGATGGCCAGGCCGAACGTGGTCAGGATCGGCAACAAGGCTCCGCCGCGTGCGCTGCGTTCGAGTAGGAAGCGCTGCAGCGCCCAGCCGATCGCAGCCATCAGCGGCAGCACGATGAGCAGGCCGACAAAGGGCGAGATGTGGAAACGCGAGGCGAGCCACCACAGCGCAAAGGCGGCGAACACGGCAAGGCTGCCATGAGCGAGGTTGATGATGCGCATCACCGAAAACATGAACGACAAGCCGCAGGCGATCAGCGCGTAGTAGCCGCCGAGAAGGATGCCCTGGATGATCTGGTTGCTCATGCGGGAACGCTCCCGGGGCTTTTCCGGTGCAGGCCGAAATAGGCCTTCGTCACATCGTCGCGCGAAACCGCCTTGCTCGGCCCTTCGAGCGCCACACGGCCTTCGAGCATGCAGATGACCCTGCTGGATACCGCGAGCGCGCGGTTGAGGTCCTGTTCGACGAGGATGATCGTCGTGCCGGAGGCGATCAGCCCTTGCAGGGCGGCATAAACGCGGTCGACGATCAGCGGCGACAGGCCGAGCGAAACCTCGTCGAGCAAAAGCACGTCGGGATTGCTCATCAGCGCGCGGCCGATCGCCGTCGCCTGCTGCTCACCGCCTGACAGATGGCCCGTCTTGGCATGGCGGCGCGGCTTGAGATTGGGGAACATCTCGAGCACCTTGTCGACGCTCCAGTCGCCTGGCCGCCCAGTGGTCTTGCCGAGCAGAAGGTTCTCCTCGACCGTCATCTGCACGAACAGTTTTCGCCCCTCCGGAACCAGTGCGATGCCCATACCGACACGCTTGTGCGATGGCACGTCGGTGAGATCGGCGCCGTCCAGCAGCACGCGGCCGGCCGCCGGCTGGTGCGCGCCGGCGATCGCCCTCAGCAGCGTCGTCTTGCCGGCGCCGTTGGCGCCGACCAGCGCCAGCGTTTCGCCGCGTTCGATCGCGAAGCTCACGCCACGCACCGCCTGCAGCAGGCCATGCCGGACAACCAGGTCCTCGACCGACAGCAGGCTCATTTGGGGCCTCCGCCGAGATAGGCGCGCACGACCTCGGGGTCGGCCATCACCGTTTGCGGATCGCCATCGGCGATGATCTTGCCGGCGTCCATGCAGATCAGCCGCTCGGCCACCTGAAGGAGAATATGGACGATGTGCTCGATCCAGACGATGCCGATCTTGCGCCGGCGCAATTCCTTGATCGTGTCGACGAGTTCGCCGGCTTCACCGTCGGTCAGCCCGCCGCCGATCTCGTCCAGCAAAAGCAGCGTTGGTCTGGCTGCCAGCGCGCGCGCCAGTTCCAGCCGCTTGCGGTCGAGCAGCCCGAGCGTTTCGGCGCGCCGGTTGGCTACGCCCAGCATGCCGCACAATTTCAGCGAGCCGAGCGCTTCCTCATAGGCTTCGTCGCGGCCAAGGCCTGCGCCATGCGAGGCGGCAACGAAGACATTCTCGAAGGTGGTCATGCCGCTGAAAGGTTTCGGCACCTGGTGCGTGCGCACCAGGCCGAGCCGGCAACGCTGCGTCGCCGCCAGCGCCGTCACATCGCCGCCCTTGAAGCTGACTGTGCCCAAGCTTGGTGGAAAAGCCCCGGCCAGCACGCTGAGCAGCGTGGTCTTGCCGGCGCCGTTCGGGCCGACGATGCCGACCGCCTCGTCGGCAGCCATGGTGAAGTCCACCGCATCCAGCACCACAAGCGCACCGAAGCGTTTGTGGATACCGGCGGCAGCGAGGATCGCCTGTTGTTGCGGATGGGTCACCAGGCGATCCTCGTCAGCGGTCCATCAGCCGTTGTAAGGCAGAAGCTTGGCTTCGACAGGCACTTTGGGATCGGTAGCGTTCTCGGTCACGACGTAATCGAGCGGGAATTTGCTGCCTTCCTTGGCGGCCACCCATTGCGTGCCGATGATCGGGCCGGGCGAGACATTGGCCACCGGCCCGCTGGTGAAGTCGACCTTGCCGACCATGGTTTCGGTTTTCAGCGTGCTCAGCGCCTTGGCCACGGCCGCCTTGTCCTTGGCGTCGGTGCTTGCCTTCAGCGCCTCGAAGCCGGCGTCGAGCAGCGACATCGAAGCGCCGAGTTGCTGCGTCCACTGCTTGCCGCTCGCCGCCTCATAGCCATCGGCCAGCTCGATGCCCGAGACACCGGTCAGCGGCGACTTGTAGGGAAAGGCCTTGTGCCAGTACGCGGCGCTCGAAATCTTCACGCCGAGATCGCCGAGCGCCTCGATGTCGGACGGGAACAGTCCGGTCTTGGCGACCTGGCAGATCTTGATCTGCTTGATCAGGCCTTGCTGCGCCGCCTGCCGCCAGAACGCGGCGAAATCCGGCGGGATCGGGAACGAGTTGAAGATCTCGACGCCTTCCTGCTTGAACAGGGCGATCTGCGAGGAATAGTCGGTGGTGCCGGTCTCATAGGCGCCGGGATCGACAATGGTGAACCCCTGCTTGGCCAGCAGCGGCGCCAAATGGGCGCGGATGGCATTGCCGTCGGCGTCGTTGGGATACATGACGCCGACCTTCTTGTTGGTCTCGATCAGGTTCCATTGCGAGATATAGGCCTTGAAGAACTCGCCGACGCCGAAGCCGAAATGATAGGTCCATTTGAACGGCGAGGGTTCGCCCGGCTTGGCGCCACGGCCGAAATACCAGGCTTCCCACGGCATGACCGTCGACAGGCACGGCACGCCGGCGGCCTCGCAGGCGTCGGCCACCGGATTGATCACCTCAGGCGTTGACACGGCCAGCATCAGGTCGATGGCCTGGTTGTTGATCAGGTCCTTGGCCAACTGGCCCGCGCGCGAGGGATCCGATTGCGTATCCTGATCAAGGATCTCGACGCTGTATTTCTTGCCGCCGATGTCGAGGCCGCCGGCCAGTGCCTTGCGGGCCAGGTCGAGCACGTAGCCGTCGGTCTGGCCGAAGCCGGCGAGCGGCCCGGTCCGCGGGCTGACGAAGCCGATCTTGAGCGTGTCGCCTGCCTGGGCAAAGGCGCCGCGGCCGCCAAGCGTGAGCGCCGCGCCGCCAGCGATCGAGGTGGCGATGAACTGGCGCCGCGAAATGCCTGGAATGCTGGATTTGCTGCCGATGGTGTGAGTCATGAGTTCCTCCCTCTGTGGCTCCTCCACCATCACAGTGCACTACGCATTTGGTTCGGTAAAATGATATTTTGCGGTCTTTCATTAACCCCTGGGTTAGGAAATTTCAGATCGCGACAACATCCGGTTCGAACGACCGGATGCGTCAGCTGCCTTGCCTTGCCGCTTCGCGGATGGTCTGCAGCAGGATGGAGAAGGCCGGCGAGGGCGCCGTGTCCGTCCGCATCGTCAGGCCGACCGGCCCCTTGGTTTCCTCGGTGTTGACCGGCAAGGCGACGAAGGCGCCGCTGCCGAGTTCGTTGGCAACGACGCCGGCCGAAATGATCCAGACGGCATTGCTCTGCCGCAGGAAGGCGCGGCCGAAGGAGTCCGAGACGGTTTCGATCTCGGTTGCCGGCGCCGTCATGCCGTTGGTGATGAACAGGCGGTCGACAAAGGGGCGAATGACCGATTCCCGCGTCGGCATCAGCATCGGGAATTCGTCGAGCCGTGCGAACACATCCTGTCCCGGATCGAGCAGCGGATGTCCCGCCCGCACCACGAACAGCACCGGTTCGGAATAGAGGTGCTCGAAGAAGAAGCCGGTCATGTTTTCCGGCGCCGCCAGCCGTCCGACAACGAGATCGAGCGCGCCGGTGCGCAACTGTTCAAGCAGCACAGCATTTTCGCCGGTGACGATCTTGATCGCCGCACCGGTGCCCTCCTTGAGGAACAGGCTCATGGCGAGCGGCATCACCCGCGCCGACACCGTCGGCAGCGCGCCGATGCGGAGCGGGTGCCGGTTGACCGCTCCGTCCTGGCGGACGGAATCGACGCCTTGCTTGAGTGCCGTGATCGCCGTGCCGGCATGGCGAAGGAAGATTTCGCCGATGCGCGTCAGCCGGATGCCGCGGCCGTCGCGCTCGACCACCGCCACACCCAGCGCCTCTTCCAGTTCGCGCAACGTCTTGGTCACCGCCGGTGGGCTGACATGCAGCAAGTCGGCCGCTCGCGCCACGCTTCCTTGTCGCGCAACTTCAAGGAATGCCTGCAGGTGACGGAACCGGATGCGGCTCTCGGACATGGATTTGATAACCCCTGAGTTAATGAAACGGCGCAAAATATCATTTTACCGAACCAAACGCCTTGTGCAATGTGGGGACGGAGGACCGAAATCGTGCCATTCGTCACCATCGGCGGCATCACGCTGCACCATCGCCACATCAAGGCGGCCGGCAATGCGCGCCCTATCATATTCATCAATTCGCTCGGCACCGACTTTCGGATCTGGGACGAAATTGTCCCGGCGTTTGATGGTGAAATGCCGCTGCTGGTCTATGACAAGCGCGGCCACGGACTGTCCGACATCGGCGACATCAGGTCGATCGACGATCATGTCGACGACCTCTCGGCGCTCATCGATCATTTCGGGCTGAGCAAGGTCGTGCTGTGCGGCCTGTCGGTCGGCGGCCTGATCGCACAAGGCTTCTATCGCCGGCGCCCGGAAATTGTCGAAGGCCTGATCCTGTGCGACACGGCTCACAAGATCGGCACGACAGACAGCTGGAACACGCGCATCGCGACCGTCGAAAGCAAGGGCATCCAGGCCATTGCCGATGGCGTGCTCAAAGTGTGGTTCACCCCCGCCTTCCACGCGGCGCGTCTGGCTGAGCTGGACGGTTATTGGAACATGATGACGAGGCAAGCGCTCGCCGGTTACATCGGGACTTGCGCGGCCGTTCGCGATGCGGATTTCACCGATGCTGCACGCCGCATCGCGGTGCCGACGCTCTGCGTCGCCGGCGACCAGGATGGCTCGACGCCTCCCGATCTCGTCCGCTCGCTGGCCGCACTGATCCCCGGCGCGCGCTTCGAGATCATCCGCGACGCCGGGCACATTCCTTGCGTCGAACAGCCTGAAGCGCTGATCGCCCTGATCCGCGGTTTTATCGCATCGCTTGCCCCTGGAGCAGAAACCCATGGATGAAGTCCCCGGCAACGCAGCCAGATATCGCACCGGCCTCGCGGTGCGGCGCTCGGTGCTCGGCGACCGCCATGTCGACCGGGCCGAGGTCGCCGCCACCGATTTCGACCAGCCTTTCCAGGAGCTGATCACCGAGGCTGCCTGGGGAACCGTGTGGGCGCGGCCGGCCTTCACCAAGCGCGAGCGTTCGATCGTCACGCTGGCGCTGCTGGCAGCACTCGGCCATGATGAGGAGGTTGCCATGCATGTGCGCGCCACCGTCAACACCGGTGCGTCGCGCGACGATATCTGCGAGGCGTTCCTGCATGTCGCCATCTATGCTGGCGTGCCGGCCGCCAACCGTGCCTTCAAGATCGCCAAGGACGTGTTTTCGGAAATGGACGGAGCCAGGAATGCCCGCTGAGTCCGGCTCGAACCGGAGGCCCGAGACCGGCGCCTTCTTCCAGCGCGACCGGACCTGGCATCCGCCTGTTCTGACGCCGAACTACAAGACCTCCGTGCTGCGCTCGCCGCAGAAGGCGCCGCTGTCGTTCGACAACACGCTGTCGGAGATTGCAGGCCCGGTCTTCGGCCACGCGATGCTCGGCGAACTCGACGCCGACCTGATCCACAATTTCGCCAGGCCCGGCGAGAGCGCGCTCGGCGAGCGCATCATCATCTATGGCCGGGTGCTCGACGAACGCGGCGTTGGCGTGCCCGGCGCGCTGCTCGAATTCTGGCAGGCCAATGCCGGCGGCCGCTATCGCCACAAGAAGGACGGCTATCTGGCGCCGCTCGATCCGAATTTCGGCGGCTGCGGCCGCACTATTACAGGCGAGGATGGCGGCTATGCCTTTCGCACCGTCAAGCCCGGTCCCTATCCCTGGCCGAACGGACCGAACGACTGGCGGCCCTCGCACATCCATTTCTCTGTCTTTGGCCACGGCTTCGCGCAGCGGCTGATCACGCAGATGTATTTCGAGGGCGACCCGCTGATCTGGCAATGCCCGATCGTGCGCGGCATCCCCGACAAGGCAGCCATCGAGACGCTGATCGCCACACTCGACATGCAAGCGACGATCCCCTTCGACGCGCGCGCCTACAAGTTCGACATCGTGCTGCGCGGGCGCCGCGCGTCGCTGTTCGAAAACAGGCTGGAGGGCAATTGATGGCCCAGTCGCTCGACCGGCTCAGGGAAAGCCCCTCGCAGACCGCCGGACCCTATGTCCATATCGGGCTGACGCCCAATTTCTGCGGCATCGGTGGGGTCTACCCGACCGACCTTGGCGCCACCATGGTCAACGACAAGACCAAGGGCGAGCGCATCGGCCTGCGCATCCGGGTGCTCGACGGTACCGGTACCCCGCTCAAGGACGCGCTGATCGAGATCTGGCAGGCGGATGCCGACGGGCTCTACAATTCGCCGGCCGAATTGCGCGGCACTGCCGATCCGAACTTTTTCGGCTGGGGCCGTTGCGCGACCGATATGGACACCGGCCTGTGCGCGTTTGAGACGATCAAGCCAGGTCGCGTGCCGTTCAGGGATGGAAGCCTGATGGCCCCGCACATTACACTCTGGATCGTCGCGCGCGGCATCAATCTCGGCCTGCACACAAGGCTGTATTTTTCCGATGAGGAAAAGGCCAATGCCGGGGATGCGATCCTGGCGCGCATCGAGCACCGCATTCGCGTGCCGACGCTGATCGCCGAGCGCCAGGGCGACACCTACGTCTTCGACGTCCATCTCCAGGGGGAGAAGGAAACGGTCTTCTTCGACAGCTGATGGTCAGGAGGAGCAGGACATGACCGTATCGCCCTTCGACCATCCATTGCTCTCCGCTCTTCTCGGCGACGAGGAGGCGAGCCGGCATTTCTCCGTCGAGGCGGAAATCGAGGCCATGCTGGCCTTTGAGCGTGCGCTGGCGCAAGCCGAGGCCGAAAACGGGCTCATCACCGGAGATGCGGCGGCAGCGATCGTGACGGCGCTTGCCAAGTTCCGTCCCGATACCGCCCTGCTGCGGGCTGCCGTCGCCAAGGACGGCGTCATCGTCCCGGAGCTCGTGCGCCAGATCAGGGTGGCGATCGGCGAACCGCATGGCCAGAAAGTGCATTTCGGTGCGACCAGCCAGGATGTCATCGATACGGGCCTGGTGCTTCGGCTGAAATCCGTCGTCGAGCATCTCGATCTGCTGTTGACCGAAACCGTCATGCGCCTCGTCTCACTCGAAGAGCACTTCGGGGGCAGGGCGCTGACCGGAATGACGCGCATGCAGAAGGCGATCCCGATCAAAGTTGCGGATCGCGTAACAGCGTGGCGGGCTCCGCTGCAGCGACACCAGGAGAGGCTCTCGGAACAGTCGAGGCGTCTGCTGGTGGTGCAGTTCGGCGGCGCCGCAGGCACGCTGGACAAGCTTGATGACAAGGGGCCGGCGGTACGCGCGGCCCTTGCCGCGAAGCTCAGTCTTGCCGACGCACCGCAATGGCATAGCCAGCGTGATGCACTCGCCGACTTTGCCGGTCTGATGTCGCTGGTGACTGGCAGCCTCGGCAAGTTCGGCCAGGACATCGCGCTGATGGCGCAAGGTGGAACTGAGATCGAGCTTTCCGGTGGCGGCGGCTCGTCGGCCATGCCTCACAAGCAGAACCCGGTGAAGGCCGAAGCGCTGGTGGCGCTTGCCCGCTTCAACGCCACGCAGCTTTCCGGCATGCATCAGGCGCTCGTGCATGAGCAAGAGCGCTCGGGTACCGCCTGGACGCTGGAGTGGCTGCTGCTGCCGCAAATGGTCGTCGCAACCGCCGCGTCGCTGCGCCTTGCCGCCGAGCTGGCCGGACAGGTCGAAAGTCTCGGCCACTGATGCGCAGCCAGGTCGTTATCGTCGGCTCGGGACCATCCGGCCTGCTGCTCGGCCAGCTTCTGGCCGGCATCGGTGTCGAGACGGTCATTCTGGAACGCGCGAGCCGCGAGCATGTGCTTGGCCGCGTGCGGGCAGGGGTGCTCGAACAGGGCACGGTCGAATTGCTGGAAGAGGCAGGCGCGGCGGCACGGCTGCACGCCGAAGGGCTGCCGCATACCGGCATCTCGCTCGCCTTCGACGGACGCTTGCACCGTATCGACCTCGAGGCACTGACCGGCGGCAGGCATGTCACCGTCTATGGCCAGACCGAGGTGACGCACGATTTGATGGACAAGCGCGACGCGGCGGGGCTGACCACGATCTATGAGGCGGCAAACGTCACGCTGCACGATTTCGACGGCGCCGCGCCTTTCGCCACCTATGACCGGGACGGCGTCACGCATCGGATCGATTGCGACTTCATTGCCGGCTGCGACGGCTATCACGGCGTCAGCCGCAAATCGGTGCCTGAGCGCGCGCTGAAGACCTTCGAGCGGCAGTATCCGTTCGGCTGGCTCGGCGTGCTGGCCGAAGTGCCGCCGGCCGATCACGAGCTGGTCTACGCCAATCACGAGCGGGGTTTTGCGCTGTGCTCGATGCGCTCGACGCACCGCAGCCGCTACTATGTGCAGTGCCCCGAGGGCGACCGTGTCGAGGCGTGGTCGGATGAGCGCTTCTGGGACGAGTTGCGCCGCCGCTTGCCCGAGCAGACGGCGGCAAGCGTCGTCACCGGCCCATCCTTCGAGAAATCGATCGCGCCGCTGCGCTCCTTCGTTGCCGAGCCGATGCGCTTCGGCAGGCTTTTCCTGGTCGGCGACGCCGCCCACATCGTGCCGCCCACCGGCGCCAAGGGCCTGAACCTCGCCGCCAGCGACGTGCGCTATCTCTTCTCGGGTTTGCGCGACTTCTACCGCGACAAAACCGCGACTGGCATCGACGCCTATTCGCAAAAGGCATTGGCGCGGGTCTGGAAGGCGGTTCGCTTTTCCTGGTGGATGACGACGATGCTGCACCGTTTCCCGGATACCGGCGACTTCGGCCAGCGCATTCAGGAGGCCGAGCTCGACTATCTCGTGCAGTCGCGTGCCGCATCGACCGCGCTGGCCGAGAACTATGTCGGCCTTCCCTACTGAAGGCTGGGGATCACCCGACGCCTTGCTGCCTGGCAAAATCCAATAGCATCGGGCGCTGCCCGTTGAGGATTTTCACCTCGGCCTCGGCCAAGGTGAACCAGCCTGCTCTGTCGACCTCCGGGAAGTCCCTCAGGGATCCAGACCGTGGCGGCCATTCCATGGTGAAGCTGTTGCTCCTGATGGCGGCCACATCGATGTCGATGGTCGCCTCGACAGACCAGGCCGAGACGATCTTGCCGCCCGGTTGCCTGTAGTCGCCAAGCCGCGCGAAGTTGCCATCGACCTTGACGCCGAGTTCTTCCTCTGTCTCGCGTTGCGCTGCCGTCAACTCGTCCTCGTTCTCGCCGACAAGGCCCTTCGGTATCGACCAGGCGCCATCGTCCTTCTTCGCCCAGAACGGTCCGCCTGGGTGAACCAGCAACACCTTGAGATCGCCGTCACTGCGGTGATAAATCAGCAATCCCGCACTGCGTTTTGCCATTTCATACGTCCGCTTGCTAAGCCGGCAGCCTGCCGATGATCCTTGAGGCGACCTTGCGCCAGGGGATTGCGACGCTATGTCAGGCGCGCCTGCATTGCACCTCACCCGCGACTCCGGCAATCTGATACTATCGCTTATTTGGCGGCACGAAGGCTAGGTGACGATGCAACTCGGTCTTATCGGCTATTATAGCGACTTCGTGGTGTATCCGCTGGTGATCGCCGTGCTGGCAGTGGCAGGGCTGCTCGAGGCCGGCGAAGAGAGTGCGCCAGGCTGGATCGGCACGGTTCTCGCCTGCCTCGGCCTCTGGACCCTGACTGAATACCTCCTGCACAGGTTCGTCCTTCACCACATTCCCTACATCAAGGACCTGCACGATCGTCACCATGTCGAGGAGCGCAGTTCGGTGGGCACGCCGACCTGGCTCAGCCTCGGGGTGCATGCGCTGGTGGCGTTTTTGCCGGTTTGGATGATCTCGGATTTCGCCACCGCGAGCGCGGTGAGCTGCGGGCTGATGTTGGGGTACCTGTGGTACATCAGCGTCCACCACATGATCCACCACTGGCATCCCAGTCATCCGAGCTATCTCTACACGCTCAAGCGCCGGCACGCCGTGCATCATCACATCGACGAAACGGCCAATTTCGGTGTTACGTCGGCACTTTGGGATCGGATCTTCGGTACCGCGCGGCTCTGAAACCAGGCGCCTGCGCCTCGCGGCTCAACGCCTCTTTCCGCGACCGCCGGGAGACTTGGCTCCGCGAGGTCCGCTCTGAACCGGCGTGTTGTTCTGGTTTTCGTCGGACAGTTTGCGCCAGCGGGCAAGGCGCTCCGGGTCGAGCGTCCCGGCCTTCAGGGCCGCCTGCACGGCGCAGCCCGGCTCATGCACATGCGTGCAGTCGCGGAACTTGCACAGCGGCGCAAGTTCGGTGATTTCGGCAAACAGCGTGTCGATGCCGGAGGCGACGTCGCTGACCTGCAGCGTCCGCATTCCCGGCGTATCGATCACCCAGCCGCCGCCGGCAATGGAATGCAGCGATCGCGACGTGGTGGTGTGGCGCCCCTTGGAATCGTGTTCGCGAATGCCTGCGGTCTGTTGCGGCGATTGCTGCGCCGATCCGGCCAGCGTGTTGACCAGCGTCGATTTGCCGACGCCGGAGGAGCCGATCAGCGCCACCGTCTGGCCAGCACCGCACCAGGCAGCCAGGACGGTCGCCGCATCCGACGTGCGTGGGTTCAGCATCACGACCGGCAATCCACGCTGCAACGCGGCAGCCTGCCTTTCATACGCCTCGGCGTCTTCAGCGGTATCGGCCTTGGTCAGCAGGATCACCGGCGTCGTTCCGGCCTCGTTGGCCAGCGCCAGATAGCGCTCGAGCCGGGCGGGATTGAAGTCGGCATTGCACGAGGTGACGATGAACAGCGTGTCGACATTGGCGGCGGCAAGCTGCGGCACCCGGCCGCCCTGGGTGCGACGCTCCAACACCGTCTTGCGGGTCAGGCGGCGCTGCACAAGGCGCTCATGTCCATCGACCAGCACCCAGTCGCCGACGGCATAGTCGCCGGTGTTGGCCTGCGCCGGCAGCGTTAGGTCGACTGGCCCTGCCTGGGACAGGCCGGTCAGGCGGTCGCGATGGACCGTAGCGATCCGCGTCGGAACGAGATTGGCTTCGCCGGGCTCGAGCTGGTCGCCAAAAAATCCGTCCAGCCCAGGCTAGCGAGCGATGGCGTGGAGTGATCCGTCACGGCTTTGACCACGGCGTCACGGACATTGGACAGTATCCCTGGCAAAATCGAAGGAGAGGCGGACCACGACCTCGGGCGGGCGATTGCCCAGCTGTATGGGCGGCATGGCGGCATTTGGCAAGCAGGGCCGTGGCCGAAGGCGGAACGGCAAGCTTCGGTTCAAAACCTATCCCTTGATCGCCGAGCCGACGATGGAATCGACGAAGAAGCGCTGCAGGAAGACGAACAGCAGCAGCGGCGGCAGCACGGCAAGCGTGGCGCCGGCCATCACCAGGCCGGTGTTGACCGCCCCCTGTTGTAGCTCAGCAGGCGGCTGAGGCTGATGACGATCGGATAGGCGTCCGCATTGCCCTGCAGCACGGTCAGCGGCCACAAATAGCTGTTCCAGTGATAGACGAAGGCAAACAAAGCGAGTGCGGCGATCGCCGGCGCGACGCTAGGCGCCACGATCTTGAACAGGATCAGCAGCTCCGATGCGCCATCCATGCGCGCGGCATCGATCAGGTCGTCCGGCACGCCTGATATGAACTGGCGCATCAGGAAGATGCCGAAGGCGTTGGCGAGATTGGGCACGATAATGCCGGCCAGGCTGGCGTTAAGGCCTATCGACCCGACCAGGCGGTAGAGCGGGATCAGCGTCACGATCGGCGGCAGGAACATGGTGGCGATCAGCAGGGAAAACAGCAGCGACTTGGCGGGGAAGTGGTATTTGGCGAAGGCGTAGCCGGCCATCATGCTGGTCAGCAGAATGCCGGCGGTCGTGATCGAGGCGATGACCAGAGAGTTCCACATCGAGCGGCCGACATTGACCACGCCCGAAACCTTCTCATAGGCGTCGAGGCTCGGCGTGCCGGGGATCCACACCGGTGGCACCTGCATGCTTTCAGCCGGGGTCTTGAGACTCGACAGCACCATCCACACCAGCGGGAAGGCCGAGGCCACGGCGACCAGCAGCATCAGTGTCGCCAGCAGCGCCTTGCGGCCGGACGGGCGTCTGCGCGGCAACCAGCTCGGCGATCTCGAATAATCGACCGCGCTCATTCGTCGTCCTTCCGGTTGACCAGGGCAAACAGCGCACAGACCACGACGATCAGCGACAGCATCAGCATGACAGCCATGGCCGAACCCAGTCCGCCCTGCGCGCGCTCGATGCCGACGCGGCGGATGTGGTAGGTCAGCACATTGGTCGAGCCGACCGGTCCGCCCTGCGTGATGAGGGCGACCGGCTCGAACACCTGCACCGCATTGATGATGGCGATGACGGCGCTGAACAGCAGCGTGCGCCGCAGCAGCGGCAGCGTGATGAAGCGGAACTGCTCGCGCCGGTTGGCGCCATCCAGCTTTGCCGCTTCATAGAGGCTGCCGGGGATCTGCGTCAGCCCCGCGATCGCCAGCACTGTGAAATAGCCGACCTGCTGCCAGACATTGAGGAAGACGATCGAAATCAGCGCCGAGCGTGGCGACGACAGAAAGGGCTGCGGGCCGATGCCGACCAGGCCGAGCATCTGGTTGAGTGGCCCTTCGCTGGGCGAATAGAGTTTCGACCAGACCAGCGCCACCGCGATCATCGGCACCATGTAGGTGGCAAACAGCACGGTTCTCAGCGCGGTGCCGCCTGCAATTTCGCGCTGATAGACCATCAGTCCGAACGCCACCGACAGAGGCAGGATGAGGATGACCGACAGCGCCGTGTAGATCGCGGTGTTGGCAAGCGCGCCCTTGAAGTCACGTCCGACCGAGGTCGGGCCGAAAATCTCGCGGAAATTGTCGAGGCCGATGAAGCTTGCACTGGAAAACGGTGTCTGCGTCGACCAGTCCTGGAAGGACAGCCAGACAGTGAGCAGCATCGGCAAGAGGACGAAAACGCCGATCAGCGTCACGGCGGGTGCCAGCATGATGCCCGCCGAGGCACGGTACCTGTTGATCATGGCTCCAGTCTACTTGGCGGCGCGCTCCAGGATAGAGGTGGCGTCGGCCTGCGCCGTCGCCTGCGCATCCTTGGCCGAGACCTGACCGTACTGCAACGCCTCGAGCGTCTGCTGCAGGGATTCGCTGAACTCCTGGCCGCCCGGCACCACCGGGAAGGGCTTTGCATCGGCCAGCACGCTGACATAGCCGGACAGGAATTCCGAGCCGAGCTTGTCCTTGTGCGCCCCGATGTCGGACAGGCGCGACGGCAGGATGCCCATCGACATCAATATGTCGGACATCGCCGAGGCGCCGTTCTTGCCGGACTTCGGGTTGTTCAGCCATGCCAGGAAATCCCAGGCCGCCTTCTGCTCGGCTTCGCCGGCATTGGCATTGACCACGGTCATCCAGGAATAGGAGATCGAATGCGGCTTGTCGCCGCTCGGGCCGACCGGGATCGGCGCGGTGGCAATGTCAGCGAACCTGTCGCCCATGCCGCCCTTCAGCGCACTCTCCCACCAGTTGGCCATGATGATCATGCCGGTCTTGCCGGAGACGAAATTGTCCAGAAACGGGCCGGTTGTGTTGGCGTCGGCCGTCGCCATGGCGGGCACGCTGGCGCCCGACTTGATCAGGTCCTCGTAGAGCTGGAAGGTCTCAGTGGCCTGCGGGCTGTCCAGCACCGGTTTGCCGTCCTTGACCAGGTCGCCGCCATTGGAAACCAGCAGCGAGGCGAAGGGATGGACGACGCCCGCCGCCCAGGAATTGATCATGCCAAAACCCTGCTGGCCGGCATCCTTGTTGGTCAGCTTCCTGGCCGCGTCCTTGAACTCGTCCCAGGTCTTTGGGGCAGCAGTTATGCCGGCCTGCTTGAACAGCGCCTTGTTGTAGTTCAGCGCGTAGACGTCGATCTCGTTGGGAATGCCGTAGAGCTTGCCGCCGACCGAGGCGGCGCTGACGACGCCCGCTGGCCACGCATCCTTGACCTCGCCGGCGACCGCGTCGGGGGCAGGCGCGACAAGCTTGTCGCGGGCGAGTTCGGGCAGCCACAGATCGTAGATGCCGCCGATGGTCGGGCCGTCCGAGCCGCCACCCTGGGAGCGCAGCGTGGTCAGGAGATCGCCGAACGGAACGGCGCGCACGGTGACGCTGACGTCCGGATTGGTCTTCGCATAGTCCTTGGCCGCCGCTTCCAGCAGCGCGACGGTCTCGGGCGACCAATGCGTCAAATATGAGATGTTGACCGATTGCGCCCAACTGGTGACGGGCAGGAGCGCCAGGCTCGCGGCCAGGGCCAGTTTCGAAGTCCAGGCAACAGACATTCCTCATCCTCCACTTGGCATATCGATCACGATGACGTTATGACAACATGAGACGATGGCGCAAGTGCCTGTTTGTGAAAAAGCTACGGATGACATCGAGCAGAATTTCCTTGCAGCTGCTTCGCAGGGAAATTTATGTAAATTTAACAGATAGTTATGCCGAGTCCTTGGGCAAAAGAGCCTGCCGTCTCCGTTGCGCAGGCGCGCCAGACCTCTTGCGAATACCGCTATGTCGTTATAATGACTTTTCCCGAGCGATTGACTCTTTCGTGGTCCTGAGCGCCGCGAAACGCCAAGACTGAGAACAATGGGAGACTGGCAATGAGCATGCTTTCGATTCACCGACGCGCAGCCCTTGGCCTGATCGGCGGCCTCGCCGCCGCTTGCGCCGGCATCTTTTCCACCGTGCCGGCGAAGGCCGATAGCACGGTGACATTGTGGAGCTGGCGCACCGAGGACGAAGCCGCAATGCGCCGCATCTTCGACGCCTTCGAGGCCAAGACCCCCGGCATCAAGGTCAACATCCAGTTCACGCCGGATGCCGACTACCAGAACCGGCTGAGCACGGCGCTGCGCGGCGGCCGCGGACCGGATATCGCCCAGCTCAAGGCCTACGGTGAATTGCAGCCCTTCGTCGACGCCGGCTATCTCGATGCACTGGACGACAGCGTGCCCGAGCTGAAGAACATGGCCGATGCTGCCCTTGGCGGCGCGCGCGGCCGCACCGACGGCAAGGTTTATGGCGTGCCCTATTCGGTGCCGATGATGGGCGTCTTCTACAACCAGGACATCTTTGCCGCCCAGGGCATCGAAATCCCCAAGACCTACAAGGATTTCGTCGCCGCCTGCGACAGACTGAAGGCGGCCGGCATCACCCCGATCGCCACCGGCGGTGCCAACGGCTCGGCCTGGGAGCTGGAGATCGGCGTCGGCGTCGTCGGGCCTACGGTCTACGGTCCGGGCTTCTACGATGAGATGATGGCCGGCAAGGCGACCTTCGAGGATCCCCGCTATGTCGCGGCACTGAAGCGCTTTGCCGAGCTGAAGCCCTATTTCCCGGATGGCTTCGCCGGTATCGACTACACCACCGCGACGCAGCAGTTCATCGGCGGCAAGGCGGCGATGTTCCTCGGCGGCTCGTTCGAGAATGGCAGTTTCAAGGCGCAGAACCCGAAGCTGAAATTCTCGATCTTCCCGTTCCCCACCGATGATGCCGGAGCAAAACTCTACACCTCGGCCTTCTCCGACGGCTCCTATGGCCTGGTCTCCGAAAGCGCCAGCAAGGAAGCCGCGACTAAGGTGCTGGGCTTCATGGCGTCGGCCGAATTCGCGCAGATGTTCGCCGATGAGCTCGGCTGGCCGCCGGCCCGCACCGACGTCACGGTGAAGGACCCAGTGTTGGCGCAGATGATGGAGATGTCGAAGAATTCGACGCCTTATCTGACGCTGGTCGGCTTCCGCTGGCAGTCGCCGACGGCCTCCTCGGTCCTGCAGTCGGAAATCATCGACATGGTCGAAGGCAACATCGCGCCGGAGAAGTTGGCGGCCGACATGCAGGCTGCGGTCGCCACCTGGTTCAAGCCGAAACAGTAAGGAGCCGGGCCGGTCGCATCGCGGCCGGCCTCTCGCGGAACAGAAAACAGCGCATGACCAACCTTCGCCGCAAAAGCAGCCTTAAGCGCACGCAGCAGCGCATGGCCGTGCTTTTCATCCTGCCGGCGCTGGCGGTCTATGCTCTGTTCGTCCTCTATCCCTTGGCGATGTCGCTATGGGGCAGCTTCTTCATCTGGAAGGGGCTGCGCATGGTCGAGTTCGCCGGCCTGTCGAATTTCTCGCGCCTGTTCGTCTTTCCGAGCGGCGCGCGGCTCTACGGCGCGCTGTGGCACAACACCGCCTGGTTCTTCGGCATCATGGTCTTCCAGAACGGCATTGGCCTGCTGTTCGCCTGGCTGCTGTTCCTGCGCGACAAGGGGGCTGCCTTCTTCCAGTCGGTGTTCTTCTTCCCGGCGGTGCTGAGCCCGGTCATCGTCGGCGCGCTGTGGCGCCTGCTTTTGGCGCCGGGCGGCGTCGCCGAATGGGCGCTCAACGGGCTCGGCCTGCATCAGGGCAGCCTGACCGTGCTCGGCAACAGCCACACCGCGCTGGGGATGCTGATCGCCGTCGATGCCTGGAACTGGATGGGCCTGCCGGTGCTGATCTACACCGCCGGCCTGCGCCAGATTTCCGGCCAGATCTTCGAGGCGGCGAAGCTCGACGGCGCCGGCAATGCGCGCATGCTGTTGTCGATCGCACTGCCGTTGCTGATGCCGGCCATCGGCACGCTGACGACGCTGTCCTTCATCAACACCTTCAACCAGTTCGATATCGTCTATGTCATGCAGGGCGTGCAGGGCAATCCGAGCTATTCGACCGACACGCTGGTGACCTATTTCTACCGGCTGGCCTTCGGCGCGGAGGGTGCTGTCGGCATCACCGATATCGGCCTGGCACTGGCGCTGGGCACCATGCTGTTCCTGATCCTCAGCATCGGCACGCTCATGATGCTGCGCTTCTTCGATCGCCGCACGGTGCAGTTATGAGCGCGCTGGTGAACGCGCAGAGGTTTGTGATCTCGCCACGGTTGGCGCGGCTGCCTGGCTGGACCGTGCTGGTCGTATGGACGGCTGCCGTCCTGCTGCCGCTCTACATCCTCGTCGTCTCCTGCTTCAAAACCACGGCCGAGATCTACGACAACCGGCTCGGCCTGCCGCAAAGCTTTGCCTTCGACAATTTCGTCAACGCCTGGACGCGAGCTCACCTCGGCCAGAATTTCGTCAACAGCCTGATCGTCACCGGCGGCGCGGTGGTGCTGACCATCGTCGTCTCGGCCATGGCTGCCTATCCGCTCAGCCGCTACAGGCTGGGCTGGAACGGCATCATGCTTGGCCTGTTCCTGGCCGGCATCATGCTGCCCATAAGGTTGGCCTCGGTCGAACTGTTCACGCTGATGCGCAATCTCGACCTGCTCGATTCGCTGACCGGCCTGATCCTCGTCTATTCGGCGATCCGCATTCCCTTTGCCGTCTTCATCTTCGCCAATTTCATGCGCGTGCTGCCCTCCGAACTCGACGAGGCGGCGCGCATGGACGGCGCCGGCGAGGTCCGCATCCTGTTCCAGATCATCCTGCCGATGGTGAAGCCGGCGGTGTCGATCGTCGCCATCTTCACGGCCATTGCCGTGTGGAACGACTTCTTCTTCCCACTGATCTTCATCTTCGACGACCGCTACAAGACCGTGCCGCTGGCGATCAGCGTCTTCGTCGGCCAGTTCCGCACCGACTGGGGCCTGGTGTTTGCCTCGCTGGCGATCTCCATGGCGCCCATCCTGATCATGTATTGTCTGCTCGCCCGCCAGATTCGCGAAGGCGTCGGCGCCGGGGGAGGCATGAAATGATCGAAGACAGGATCTACGCCGCAAGCTCCATCCTGGTGGTGGGCGCGCACGCCTTCGATGCCGAGGTCATCGCCGGCCCGCTGGCGGCCGCCGCCGTGAAGCGCGGTGCGACCGTGACCTTCCTGCATCTCACCATGGGCGAACAGGGTCACCCCTGCCTCATCCCAGCGCATTATTGCGTGCAGAAGGAAGAGGAAGCGAGCAGGGCGGCTACGCGCCTTGGGGTCAAAGTGCGCAGCCTTGGCCTGCGCGACGCCTTCCTGCCTTCAGACGACCAGACGGCGCTTGAGGTGTGCGACGTCATTCGCGAGCTCAGGCCAGAAGTCGTCATCACCCATTGGCACGGCAGCTGGCACAAGGACCATCGCGCCGCCGCGCATCTGACGCAGACCGGCATCTTCTTCGCCGCACTGCCGACTGTTGCGAGCGACCATGCAGCACACACACCGCAATTGCTTTTGTTCGGCGAGAACTGGGAGGACGATGACGGTTTCCGCCCCGAGCATCTCGTCGATGTGAGCGACGGCTTCGACACCTGGAGCGAAGCGGTCAAGGAATACGAGCTGGCGCGCGGCCTGAGCAGCTTTCCCTATGTCGACTATTACAGCGCACTCTACCGGCTGCGCGGCTGCCTGCGCGGCACGCGCCACGCACAGGCGTTCGCGGCGGCCTCGCATTCGTGGAATGCCGGCAGTGGCCTGTTCTCGCCGCCGTTCGGCAAGGGGCCTGGCCGATGACGCGGGTTCTGGCCATCGATCTCGGCGGCACCAATCTGCGCGCCGCCGTCCATACCGGCGATGTGCGCATGCTGGAGATGTTGAGCCGCGAGGCCGCACCGGCAAGCCTCGACGCCTTTGTCGTCCGCATCCGCGCGCTGTGCGCCGAGGCGGGTGCGGTGGAGGCACTGGGCATTGCGGTGCCCGGCCTGGTCGAAGGCTCGGTCTGCCGCTGGGTCCCCAATCTCCCCTGGCTCGACGGCGTTGACGTCGCGAGATTGTTTCCGGGTCTGCGCATCGCGCTTGGCAATGACGCGCAGATCGCCATGCTCGCGGAAGCCGTCGAAGGCAGTGCGAAAGGCATGTCCGACGCGATCCTGCTGGCGATCGGCACCGGCATCGGCTCCGCCGTGCTGGCCAACAGCCGCATCGTTGCCGGGGCGCGTGGCGGCGCCTGCTCCTTCGGCTGGGCCTGCGCCGACATCGAGGATCAAGGCGAGGAGCGCAGCGGCTGGCTGGAGCGCGTCGCCTCCGGCCGGGCGCTCGACACCCTTGCGCAACAGATCGGCTTGGCCGATGGCGGCAGGCTGATCGACGCCGCTCGGGCCGGCGAGAAAGCGGCACTTGCCGCATTGGAGGCGCCGGCGCGTCGGCTGGGCACGGCGCTGGCCGGCGCGGTCGCGCTGCTCGATCCGCAGGCGGTGCTGATTTCCGGCGGCCTGGCGGAGGCGCTCGACATGATCCGGCCGCCGCTGCTTGCCGAGATGCGGCGGCACCTGCCGCCGCATCTCAAGCGGATTGTTCTGCGGCCAGGACAATTCGGTTCTCGCGCGGGTCTGGTCGGGGCGGCGCTGGCCGGGCTGGCGGGAAGAGAGTGGAGGCAGGTGCGATGAGCGAAGCGAGCTTTCAGCAACCCGATCGCAGACGACCGGAGCCGCTCTGGTATCAGGTCGAGGAAGCGATCCGCGCCATCGTCAAGAGCGGCGAATGGGCAACCGGCGACCAGATTCCGGCCGAAGACAGGTTGTGCGCCCTGTTCGGGGTCAGCCGCATCACGCTGCGCCACGCCTTGCGCAATCTGGAGGAAGGTGGGCTGCTGCGCCGCGAGCACGGCCGCGGCACCTTCGTGCGCTCCACCACGCTTGTCGCGGGCACCCGCGAACTGACCAGCTTCACCCAGGAAATGGGCAATATGGGCGTGATCGCCGGCTCGCGCCTGCTCGATTGCAGCCTGACGACGGCCAATGCCGCGGCGGCCGGTGCGCTGGAGATCGAGGAGGGCGATCCGGTGGTGCGCATCCGGCGCCTGCGGCTCGGCAACAGCGAACCGATCGGCATCCAGACGGCGCAGCTCTCGGCCGTGCGCGTGCCTGGTTTCCTCGACGCCGGCCTGCTGCAGGGCTCGCTCTACGAGGCGCTGGAGCGCCATTACGGCATCGTGCCGGTGGCGGCGCGCGAAAACTACCGCGTCGGCGCGGTCGGTGCTGCCGATGCCGAACTGCTTGATCTCTCGGTTGGAAGTCCCGCCTTCGTGGTCGAGCGCATCACCACCGACGAGCGCGGTCCGTTCGAATTCACCGTCTCCATCATGCGGGGCGACCGCTACGAAATCCGCTCGACGCTGCGCGCCGGGCGCGTCCCGTCAACCCCAAGAAGCTGATCCATCCCAAGCCGACACTTAAACAGGAGTGCCCACGTGTCCGATCTCTACATCCACCGTCTCGCAGCCCTCATCGACCAGGCGGCGAAAACCAACGAAGAAGCCTTCGGCCAGGCCGCCAGCCGCTTTGCCGACTCGCTCGAGGGCGGCGGGCTCGTCCATCTTTACGGGTCGGGCCATTCGGTGCTGCCGGTGCAGGAAGTGTTTCCGCGCTATGGCAGCTTTGTCGGTTTCAACCCGCTGACCGACCCGCGTGTGATGTGGCACAACGTGCTCGGCGCCGGCGGCGTGCGCGAACTGCTGTGGCTTGAGCGGACCGAGAAATACGCCGAGAAATTCCTCGACCACCAGCCGCTCAACAAGGGCGACTCGATCATCATCTTCGGTCACAGCGGCCGCAATTCGTCCGGCATCGACACAGCGCTCTATGCCAAGAAGCGCGGCATCTTCGTCGTCGCCGTGACCAGCAAGAACAACCTCGACAAGCCGGCGACGCACTCCTCCGGCAAGCGGCTTGCGGACGCGGCCGACCTCGTCATCGACACGTGTTCGCCGATCGAGGACGCGATCGTGCCGGTCGAAGGCTGGAGCCGTCCGGTCTCCGGCTCGTCGACGGTGCTCGCCATGATCCTGGCGCATGAGCTGATCGCCCGCACAGCGGAAGCACTGTCCAAGCGCGGCATCGAACTGCCGGTCTTCGCCTCGCCGACAATTGCCGGCGTGACACTGCACGACACCGACGTCATCTATGGCGTCTATCGCGAGCGCATGCTGGAGGCGCAGAAGAAGCACCTGCCGACTTTCCAGGCGACGATGCGCGGCGAATGATCGAATGATAATTGCGATCGGGAGGCGCCGCTTGCGCCTTCCGATCGATTGCTACCGTCCCAGCAGGTTGCGCGCCATTTCACGGCCCGACCACGCCCACACACCAGAGAAGCCCGCGCCGCACGTCAACCGCATTCTTCGCGGCGGCGCGCATGCCCGCCCGTGGCGCCGGCTTGGATCTCTCGCACTCCTGTCCCCAGCCAATCAGCCGATCCCTGACCTTTGGCGTGATACCCCCAGTCACGATCGCCTGGTGCTTGCATCGATGCGCCTGTTGATTTCAGGGCGTCAATAAATAATTTGACGTACGTAATGTTTTTGCGTTGTATTGGGAACTGTAGAAATTTGACTGAATAAGTTCGGTCAAGCATTGCCGCTCCCAGGGCAACGGCCGCATGACTGTTACGGCCGGATCGGTCCGGCAGGCGAATGGGGAAGGGACCCGGTATCGATGGCGGAGAAGACGCACCGCACGATGGATGACTTCGCCCAGGCATGTGGCGTGTCACGGCCGACGTTGTCCAAATATTTCGACGATCCCGCGAGCGTGAAGCCGGCGACGCGGGCGCGCATCGTAGCCGCGCTGCGTTCCTCGGACTATCAGCCGAACCTTTTCGCCCGCAACCTCAACCGCAAGCGCACCCGCAACATCGGCATCGTCGTGCCGACGATCACCGATCCATTCTACGCCGAGATGGTCAGCCGCATCGAATTTCGCTGCCGCGACGAAGGCTATTGGCCGATCGTCATCTCCTCGCATGGCTCGCCGAAGCTGGAAGCGGAGTCGGTCAGGACGCTGTTGTCGCTGAAGGTCGCCGGCGCGATCATCGCCCCGCTCGGCCTGGCCTCCGACCGCAGCGTTTTCGACAAACTCGGGCAGGACATTCCGATCGTCTATTTCGACACCTATATCGAGGGCGATACGCCGTTCGTCGGCAACGACAACCGGCAGAGTGTGTCGACCATCGTCGACTATCTCTGCCGTTCGGGCGAACCGCCGGTCTATCTCGACATTCCGCATGTCAACCACAACTCCGGCGAACGCCAGGAGAGCTATATCGTCGCGATGGAGACCGGCGGGTTCAAGCCGGTCGTCATCGAGGCCGCGCGCGATTACACGTGGGACTTCGAACGCATCGGCTACGAGCAGACGGAAAAAATGCTGGAGGCGGGCACCTTGCCCGGCCGTACCATCCTGTGCGCCAATGATCGTCTCGCCTTTGGCGTGATGGCGGCCGCATTCTCGCGCGGCCTGAAGGTCGGACGCAGGCCCGATTGCGATCTGCGCGTTGCAGCACACGACGATCATCCGCTGAGCCGCTACACCTGTCCGGCGCTGACCACCATGGCGCAGGATTTCACCGCCATGGCCGGCCGCAGTGTCGAGATCCTGCTGGCCTTGCTGGACGAGGCCGATCCGCCAAAGCAAGGCATGGCACGCACCGTCAAGCTCGGCGCCACCCTGGTGATGCGTCAGTCGGCCTGAGCGTCAGCGACCCCTCTCGAAGTGGCGCCAGGCAGCCACCGCCTCGGCCACGGCTTGCCAGGCAGCGGGAATATGGCGTCCCATCGAGACGAAGCCATGGATCTGGCCCGGCCACTGCCGCAAGATCACAGGCACGCCCGCGGCCTGCAGGCGCGCTGCATAGGCTGCTCCTTCGTCGGCGAGGATGTCGCAGCCGGCCAGCGCGACAAAAGCCGGCGGGACGCCGGCAAGATCAGGCGCCAGCAAGGGCGAGACGCGCCAGTCCAGAATGTCGTCGGACGTTCGCACATAGTGGTCGCGGAACCACGACATGGTGGTCGCGGTGAGGCCGAAGCCGTCGCCGAAACGCCGGTAGCTGTCCGATGTCTGCCGCGCATCGGTGTTGGGATAGATCAGGATCTGCGCGGCAAGCGATGGTGCCAGCCCGTCGCGGGCGAGCAGCGCCAGCACGGCGGCGAGATTGCCGCCGGCACTGTCGCCGGCCACGCCGATGCGCGCCTTGTCGATGCCGAGATCGGCCGCATTCTCGGCCATGAAACGAAGGGTTGCCACGCAATCCCCGAGCCCGGCGGGAAATTTGTGTTCCGGCGCCAGGCGGTAGTCGGGGCAGACAATGACGGCGCCGCCGAGATTGGCCATCAGGCGGCAGATCTCGTCATGCGAATCGAGATTGCCGATGACCCAGCCGCCACCATGCAGATAGAGCAGCGCCGGAGCCCCGCTTTGTGGTGCGCCGATGCCGCGATGGATGCGCAAAGTGATGGGGCCGTTCGGCCCGTCTATCTGCTGTTCCAAGGTCGTTGCGACCGGCTCGTGATCGCCCTGTAGCGTCGGGAACGAGGCGTTGTAGGCGGCGCGCGCCGTCGCCACGCTGCCTGTCTCGAACGGCTCACCGCCGGCTGCACGACCGATTTCGAGGACGCGCAGCGCATCCGGATCGAGCGTCATGATCATACCTCAGGCCAGCAGGTCGCTTGCCTCTTCCTCGGTCAGCAGGGCCGGCTGGACGACATCGCCCGCGATGGCGACTGAGCCCTGTGTTTCACCGGAGCGCAGGATCGCCTCCATGATCTCCAGCACATGCAGCGCGAGGCTGCCGGAGGCGCGTGGCGTGTTGCCGGTTTGAAGCGAGCGCACCAGATCGGCGACGCCGAGCATGCGGTAGTTCGCGCGATCGGGTGCCGCATAAGGCCAGTTGCGGGCGCCGTAGAGCTCGCCCTCGCTGGCAAAATCCTTCCACTCGGTGCCGCGTTCGGACAGTGACACGGTGCCGCCGAACGTGTCGGGGTCGGGCAGGCGCAGCGAGCCCTCGGTGCCGTGCAGTTCGATCGGGTGGTTGGAGTGGCGAAAGACATCCCACGAGGCGCCGAAGGTGACGGTCGCGCCGGAGCGGAACTCGAGCAGCGACAAAACGTTGGTCGGCGTGCCGACCTTGAATGTGGTGTTCTTGAATGGCCCGTCGGCGGTGATCAGCCTTTCCTCCTGGCCGCGTGTCGCCATCGCCATCACCCGCTCGACCGGGCCGAGCAGGTTGACCAGCGTGGTCAGATAATATGGCCCCATGTCGAACACCGGCCCGCCGCCCGGCTGGTAGTAGAATTGCGGGTTGGGATGCCAATGCTCCATGCCGCGCCCCATCATGAAGGCGGTGCCGGTGACCGGGCGGCCGATGGCGCCGTCGTCCATCAGCCGGCGGGCGCGGCGTCCAGCGGCACCGAGGAAGGTGTCGGGCGCCGAGCCGAGCAGCAGGCCGCGCGACCGCGCCTCGTCGACCAGGCGCCGTCCGTCGGCGGCCGAAGTGGCGAGCGGCTTTTCGGTGAAGACGTGCTTGCCGGCCGAAAGCGCGGCAAACGAAATGTCGAAATGCGCCGCCGGAATGGTCAGGTTGAGGACAAGATCGATCTCGGGGTCGGCCAGCAGCGCATCGACGCCGAGTGCCCGAATGCCATATTCCTTGGCCCGCACCGCCGCCATGTCGGCCGAGATGTCGGCGCAGGCGCGCAATTCGATGCCGCCGAAGAGGGCGGCATTGCGCAGATAGGTCATCGAGATATTGCCGCATCCGATGACGCCGATTCCGAGTTTGGTCGTTGATATCCCGTGCATTTTCGATCGTACCTCCCGATGCGCCATGGTCTGACGGACCCGCCCAGCCGGCGACGGATCGCTTTCGCAAAGGGCTATACAACATTTTAAATATTGACGCGCGTAAAATTTTTATACAACATGCGAAAATGCTGGCGCGATATCGGGAGGCTGCCAGCCCTGGGAGGAGAAAATGACCGACGTGAAAAAACGGCCGACCGCCGATGCGGATCCCGTGGGTTGTGAGCGCACTGGATATTTCCGTCGCGGCCAGGGACCGCGACCGGGTCAGGCATAGATCACCTTGGCCCCGGTCCTATCAAGCTGGCTGCGTATCGGGCCGGACAGGCCATCGTCGGTGATCACAACATCGACGCTCGACAGCGAAAAGGCCTTGGAGGTCCCGCTGACGCCCCATTTGCTCGAATCCGCAAGGAGGACAACGCGCCGGGCCATGCGCACGAGGTTTCGCTTCGTTCGCGCCATGTCTTCGTTCACGTCGACCACATCCAGTGACGAGTCAATCGCATGCGCTCCAACAAAGACCTGATGCGCTACCAAGCCGCCGAGAGCCGTGTCGGCATCGGTGATCAGCGTGCTCACCGTGTCTGGATAGACCCGGCCACCGATCATGTGAACGTCGAGCCCGGGCCGATGCATCAGATGCTGCACGATATTCATCGCCGTGGCCGCGACCACGACATTGCTGAGCGGCGGTAACAGCATGGCAACCTGCATCAATGTCGAGCCGCCGTCGAAGATGACCGATTGGTTGTCCTCGAACAGTTCTACCGCTGCCCGGGCGATGCGTTTCTTTGCATCGAGGTTTGTTTGCATTCGCCGGGCGAACGCGGCCGTGGTCGAATCCGTGGTCCGGGTCACCGCGCCTCCACGGGTCTTGGTCAGCAGTCCCTTGCGGTCCAGTATCTCGAGGTCGGAGCGCACCGTGACTTCCGACACGCCAAAATCGTCTGACAGGTCCTTGATGCGAACCTGTCCGCTGCGTTGCACTTCACCCAGGATCGATTGGCGTCTCTGCTCTGACAACATTGCCCTGTCCTTGCCTCCATGCACCAAGCGATCGCTTTGGCCTCGGTTCACTCTATCAAAAATATGCGAATTCGAAAGCTTTCGAAAGATTGCATTTGTCATTTCTTTCGCAAACACTGGGTCCAGGGTTTTTAAATCAATCGATTGGAGAGTTTTGGACTCATGAGCCTCGGAACCAAGGTGCGCCTGGCGCGCCTCTTCTCACATCCATCGGGGAATCTTTTTGGCGGCGCGGTCGACCACTTTGTCGGCTATGGCGACGTGCGCAAAGGAGGTCTTGCCGACCTGCCGGGCGCGCTTGCACGCGTCATGGTAGGCAAACCCGACTATGTCAGCATCCAGCCTGGCACCGCGCGTCATCTGTGGCCGCAATACGCGGGCAAGGCTTCCCTGGTGATCCAGGCCGGCTGCTTCACCCCAGACGATCGCATCAGTGAACTGATTGCAACGCCCGAGGATGCGGTGCGCGCTGGCGCCGATGCGTTGGCCGTGGCCATTCCGGTGCGCGGCGCGACCGAGGGCAAATACATACGCTGGCTGACCGATTCGGTGAATGCGGCGGCCCGTTACGGCATGCCGGTGGTGGCGCATATCTACCCTCGCGATTTCACCGACGGGGCAAAAATCGTCTTCACCCCCGACGAGATCGCCTATGCGGCACGCATCGGCTACGAGTCCGGCGTCGACGTGATCAAGATCGGTTACACGGGCGATTTCGAGTCGTTTCAAGAGACCGTTCGGACCTGCCCGGTGCCGGTTGTGATCGCCGGTGGTCCGAAGACCGACACGCTGCTCGGCGCCCTTCAGCAAACGGCGGACGCCATCCGTGCCGGCGCGCGTGGTGCCGTGGTGGGCCGCAATCTCTGGGGGCATGGCGATCCGGAAAAGGCAGCGATTGCCTTTCGGGGCGTCATCCATGACGGCCTTTCGGCGCAAGACGCCCTGGCGAAGGCGGGGGCCTGAACGATGCCCGCCGTCCCTTCAATCCTCGGCTTCGGCGCTATTGCGATCGACGACATCGTCTATGTCGATCAGCCGTTGTCGGCGGGCAAGGGGAAGGTTCTGCAAAGTGCCCGAGCTTTCGGGGGAAATGTCGCGACGGCGCTTGCCGCCGTCGCGCGGCTCGGCGGAAGCGCCGGGTTCGTCGGATGGCTGGGCAATGCCGCGGACGACGCCGTGCTGTGCGATCTCATTGAGAGCGGTGTTGAAACCGCGTTCGCGCCACGCCACGCCCACGCACGCCCGGTGCGCTCACGCATCACCGTCGGCTCGGACGGAGAGCGGTTCATCGCATATGACGACGACGCGATGCTGGGCACCACGCCGGATTTCTCAGACGAGGTCCTCAACCGGGCGACCGTTCTGATCGTCGATAGTTACGCGATCCGGTCGATGGATGTCGTGGCTCGGGCTAGCGATCTCGGCCTTGCGATCCTCGGCGATATCGAATGGAGCAGCGGCCCAGACACGGAGCGGCTGATCGGGCTCTGCGACCACCTCATTCTTCCGCTCGGCTTTGCGCGGACCGCTACGGGCTACCGATCGCCCGCCGAGATGCTCGATGCATTGTGGTCGCCGTCGCGGTCCGCCGTGGTTCTGACCGATGGCGGCAGGGGCGTGTACTATCGCGGACGCGATGAGACAGGGCTCTGGCACCTGCCTCCGCACCGGGTTGCCGTCGTCGACTCGACCGGCGCCGGTGACTGCTTTCACGGCGCCTATGCCCATGCATTGACGCGCGGTGCCAACACCGCAGGCCGGGTCGCATTCGCGGCCGCCGCGGCGGCCCTTTCGATAACGGGGCGGGGCGGGCGCGAGGCGCTTCCGACCGACGACCAGGTCACGGAACTCCTGGCATCGACGAACGCGCCGTCGGCAGTCGAACTCAAATATGCGCGGCTCGATACCGGAACATAGCCCGAACTATCCGAAGAAATATTTCGCAGGTGAACATAGGCCGAGGACAATCATAAAAATCAGTGGCTTAGACTTGTGGAGGGAGGAATATGGCAGAAGTCGTTCTTGAGAATATCTGCAAGACATACGGGAACAATTTTCACGCAATCGACCAATTGAACCTGTCGGTCGAGGACGGCGAGTTCTTGATTCTCGTCGGGCCTTCCGGCTGTGGCAAATCCACCGCGTTGCGGATGATCGCGGGATTGGAGGACGTCACCAGCGGCAGCCTTCGGATCGGCGGCGTCGACGTCGTCGACATGCCGCCCAAGGACCGCGACATCGCGATGGTCTTCCAGAGCTACGCCCTCTACCCGCATATGACGGTGTTCGAAAACATCGGCTTTTCGATGCGGCTGGCAGGCAAGTCGAAGGCCGAGCGCAAGAAGCGCGTGGATGAGATCGCCAAAACCCTTCAACTGACGTCTCTGCTGGAGAGCAAGCCCGCGAATCTTTCAGGCGGACAGCGTCAAAGGGTTGCCATGGGCCGCGCCATGGTGCGCGAGCCGGCAGCCTTTCTCATGGACGAACCCCTTTCCAATCTGGACGCGAAACTGCGTGTTCAAATGCGCGCCGAAATCACCAGCCTGCAAAAGCAGCTCGGCGTCACGACCATATATGTGACCCACGACCAAACCGAAGCCATGACGATGGGCGACAGGGTCGCGGTGTTGAAAGGCGGCGTGCTGCAGCAGGTCGACACACCCAAGAGGCTCTATGAATCGCCGGTGAACGCCTTCGTTGCCGGCTTCATCGGGTCTCCTTCTATGAACCTTTTCGAGGCGACCCTGACGGGTGACGAACTGATGTCCGGCGCCTTAGCCATCCGGCTGCAGGATGCAGCCTTCGTGCGCAGGCCGGGCTTGAGGTCGTATGCGGGGCGCAAGGTCGTGTTCGGGATACGACCGGAGGATCTCTATGACAGCAGCCTCGAATCCGGCCGCAAGTATCAGACGATACCGGCAAAGGTGACCTCGATCGAAGAACTTGGATCCGAACAAATCGTCCATCTCGACATCGACGCGGTCCGAGTGGACTCCGGCGACCCGGACGCAGTGCAGGATTTCGGCCTGGCGTCGAACGCGGTGGCGAAATTCGAACCGGTCAGCACAGTTCGCTCCGGCTCGGAAATCCGGTTGGCCCTGGATGACGCCAAGCTCCATTTCTTCGATCCCGAGACGCATCTGGCGATCTGAATATCCGCGGCAAGGCCCGCAGGCGAGGGTGAGGCGCCTGCGTAAGAAGACTTCTGAATAACCAGACGATCGTCCGCATTGTGCGGTCGATCCCAAAGAAGGAGGAGAAAATGATGTTTCGTATTAAACCCGCGATGCTGAAAATAGCCGCGGCCGCATGGTTGCTTGGCGCAACCGGCGCCATGGCGGACACAACGCTGGAATTCACCCAATGGTGGGAGCCCGAATTGCCGGCTGGCTCGCTCAGGGCAATCATGGATGACTTCGAGGCCGCAAACCCCGGAGTCAATGTGACGCTGGTCAGCGGCCCCTACGCGACCACGCGAGACCAGATCTCGGTTGGTGCTGCAACCGGAACGCTCAGCGACGTCGTCGGTCTCGACGGTGCCTGGGTAAACAATCTGAATGCGCAGAACGCACTCGCCGACATGAATCCGATGATGGATGCGAGCGGTTTCGACAAGAGCCAGGTCGCGGACATCATCAAGGTGGACGGCAAGGCGGTGATGTTTCCCGTGGCTTCCTTCGTCTATCCGGTCTTCGTGAATTTGGACCTCGCCGCTCAGGCAGGCGTGACCAAGCTGCCGTCGACCCGTGCGGAGTTTCTCGAAGCCGCCAAGAAGATGACGAAGGCCGACAAGAACCAGTATGGCTGGGTGCTGCCCCTGTCGCTGCAAACGCCATCCGGCGTCCAGAACGACATGATGTCGTGGGTTTGGGCTTCGGGTCAGTCGATGATGGCGAACGGCAAGCCGGACCTTGAGGGCAAACCGGTGGTGGATATGCTCACCTTCGTCAAATCACTCAACGACGCCGGCACCATCTCGCCCGGCATCGCCACCAAGACCGAGCAGGAAAAGGTCGAGGAGTTCGTCAACGACCGCGTCGGAATGATGATCGACTCGCTCGCGCATGTGAACCTCATCCGCAAGCGCAATCCTAAGCTGAACTTCGACCTCATCCCGGTCCCGGTCGTGGAAAACTATACCGGCAAGCGCGGCCTTCCCTATGCCTCCTGGGGCATCGGCATCTCTGCTGCCTCGAAACATCAGGAAGAGGCCTGGAAACTCGTCCAATATCTGATGAGTGAAAAGGTGAACGCCAAGCTCGTGTCGCTTGCAAACGCCTTCCCGGGCAACGTCAACGCCAAGCCCGATTTCGTGACCTCGGACAAGGCTTTCGGCAAGGCTTTTGAAATCTTCAAGACCGGTTATCTCGCCAATGAGTTCACGGGCCTGCCGGTGGCTGAAGACCTGATGACCCAGTTCGACGTGCAAGCCCAGAAGATGCTCGCCGGCGAGCAGTCTCCCGAACAGGCCGCAGCCGCCGCTCAGAAGGGCTGGATGGCGAAATTCTGATCGGTCTGTTCCCGTTTGCTATCTTCGACCGGGTGGCCTGACTTCGGGCAGGCCACCCGGCAACAACGGATCGGCAATCTAAGATGAACCTGTTTTTGAAGCTTACCTTCTCTTGAAGGCGTATCCCAAGGTTGGCACATGACCCGGCAAAAGCGCTCCCACCACAAGCTGAAACGAGCGGTCGCACCCTACCTCTATCTGTCGCCCTCGCTGCTCATCATCGGGCTGCTGATGCTGCTGCCGATGGTGACGGTGATTGCCTACTCGTTCCAGAACAGCGCGGTGCTGCGTCGTGACCCATCCTTTGCCGGACTGAAACACTACCAGGCGATCTTCGACGACCCCGTGTTCTGGGCTTCGCTGTGGCACACGCTCTACTTCACGTGCATGAGTGTCATTTTCCACATGACCATCGGCATGGCCTTCGCGCTCATGCTGAACAGCGACCGCATCAATCCGACGCTGCGCAATATTCTGCGCGTGCTCTACATACTGCCCTGGCTGTTCACCGCGGTGATTATCGCCGTGATCTGGCGCCTCCTGCTTGAGCCGAACGGTGTCGTGAACAGCATTCTCATGCAAATCGGCATCATCGATTCCAAGGTCGAATGGTTTTCCTCGCCTCAGACCGCGCTGCACGCCGTCACATTCGCCAATATCTGGGCGGGTTATCCGCTCTTCATGGTCAGCCTGCTCGCGGGTTTGCAGGGCATTCCCAAGGATTTCTACGAGGCCGCCGATATCGACGGGGCAAAAGCCTACCAAAAGCTGATCTTCATCACCATCCCGCAGCTGATGCCGATCATCATCAGCATCTCGCTGCTCGACTTCATCTGGACCATGCAGGTCTTCCCGTTAATCTGGATAACGACGGGCGGTGGCCCGATCTACTCGACCGAGGTCCTCAGCACCTACACGTACAAGCTGGCGTTTTCGAGCTACAACCTGTCACAGGCGTCGGCGAGCGCTGTGGTCATCCTGCTGATCTCTCTCGGCCTGACGCTGTTCTACATCCGTTATCAGAAGGCTCGGTAGTCACCATGAGGAAACGAAACTCTGGCAAAGACAAGCTGATCACCGTCGCGCTGCATGTTGCTCTTGCGGCTGGACTGTTCTTCGCAGCCTTCCCGATCTACTGGATGCTGAGCAGCTCGTTCAAGTCGAACACCGAAATCTTTGCCCTGCCACCAACCATCCTGCCAAAGGCCTTCACGCTGGAAGCGTATGCAGCCATCCTTGGCGACCCGGTAAAGCTGCGCTTCTTCTTCAACAGCTATTTCGTGGCGGGAGCGGTGACCGTGCTGACGGTGCTGATCGCCTTGCTGGCGGCCTACGGGTTCAGCCGCTTCAATTTCCGCGGCAAGGGCAGCCTGAACACAATCATCATCAGCACGCAGACGATTCCGCCGATCACACTTTTGATCCCCTTCTTCGGGCTTGTCGTCTCATACGGTATCTTCGATACCTACGTCGCACTGATCCTGACTTACCTGGTGTTTACACTGCCGTACGCCATCCTGCTGATGACGGGATATCTGAACACCTTGCCCCGCGATCTCGATGAAGCCGTGGCTGTCGATGGCGGCAGCAGTTGGACAGCGCTTTGGCGGGTGATCGTCCCGATTTCACTGCCTGGTATCGTGGCGACGTCGGTGTACACCTTCCTGTTGTGCTGGAACGAATTTCTCTTTGCGCTGACGCTGACGAAGTCAACGTCCATGCGCACCGTCCCGATCGGCATCCAGCTGTTGATGGGGCAGCACGCCTTCGAATGGAACCAGATGATGGCGATGAGCGTGCTCGGCTCGCTACCGCTCTTGCTCATCTACCTCGTTGCCCAGAGGTACTTCCTCGCCGGCATGACCGCGGGCTCGGTCAAATAGGATGTCCTTCCCACGGCGACGCGGAGTGGCATCAAGCAATAAGCGGTATCAAGGAATGAAAGTATGAACGTGAAAGACCTCAAAGTCGGCTGCCAGACCTTTACCTGGGAAATGCTCGGCGACCGCTTTACCGGCGGCCCCGACGATCTCTTGAAGGCAATTGCCGATGGCGGCTATTCAGGCATCGAGATCACCGACACCATGATCGGCCGCTATGCCGACAGGCCGTCGCAATTCGCCGTGGCACTGAAGTCATCGGGCCTTACTCTTGTCTCCTTCGCCTTCGGGTCGAAGAGCGGTTTCACCCTCGCAGAGGAGATCGGCGCTGACCTCGAAACCGCCAAGCGCTGGATAGACTTCGCCTCCGCATTTCCTGGCGCGCTGGTGTCGATGGGCTCTGCGACGGTGGTCTCCGACGGTCCGCGCGACGGCAAGTTCGCCATCGCGGCCGAAGTCTACAACAAAGCCGGCGAGCTCGGGCGCAAGGCCGGCGTCCAGGTCGCGGTGCATCCAAGTTCGCACCACAATACGCTGCTCTTCGACCGCACCGACTACGACACAATCTTTGCCTTGCTCGACCCCGATCTGATCGGCTGGGTGCCGGATACCGGCCATATCCTGCGCGGCCACAAGGACATGGCCGACACGCTGCGCACCCACCGCGACCGCATCCGCTACATCCACCTCAAGGATGTCGACGCCAACGGCACCTGGGCCATGCTGGGCAAGGGCGTCTGCGACACGCCTGAAGTCATCGAGATCGCCAACACCGCGCCACGCTTCAACGGCTGGCTGGTGCTGGAGGAAGAATCCGAAACGGCCGCCGCCGATCCCGCCGGCGCGGTCAAGACCAACCGCCAGACAATGCGCAGCTACGGCGCCTGAAGAACGAGACGATGATCAAGAAACAGGACAGACGCCTCAGGGTCGGCGTGCTCGGCTGCGGCCCCATCGCGCAGTTCGCGCATCTGGAATCCTGCGTGAAGGCCGGCAATGCCGACCTCTACGCCATCTGCGACGCCGCACCCGACCTGCTCGCCCGCATGGGCGCCACCTACGAGCCGCAGAAAATGTATTCCGACTATGAGGCAATGCTCGCCGATCCCGAGTTGGAAGCGGTGATCGTCGCCACCTCGGACGCCTATCACGTGCCGATGTCGATCAGGGCGCTCAACGCCGGCAAGCATGTTCTGTGCGAAAAGCCGATCGGCACTTCGGTCGAGGAAGGCGAGGCACTGGCCGAGGCGGTGAGGCGCTCGGGCAAGGTGCTGCAGGTCGGACACATGAAGCGCTTCGACCCGGCGCTGGAGGCGGCGCGCGACTTCGTCCGCGACGAGATCGGCGAGGTGCTGGCGCTGAAGGCATGGTATTGTGATTCCACCCATCGCTACACCAACACCGATGCGGTGCAGCCGCTGCCTGTCACCAGCAAGCTGGCGAGGAAGCCCGCGGGCAATCCCAAGGCGGATCTCAGGCGGTATTTCATGTTGGCGCATGGCTCGCATCTGGTCGACACGGCGCGCTTCCTCTGCGGCGATATCGTCGCCGTGCGCGCCCGGCTCAATGAGAAATTCGGCGCCTATTGCTGGTTCGTCGAGACCGAGTTCGCCAGCGGCGCACTAGGCCATCTCGATCTCACCGTCGCCGTGAGGATGGACTGGCACGAAGGCTTCCAGCTCTATGGCGAGAACGGTTCGGTCATCGCGAAAACCTTCAACCCCTGGTACTTCCGCGCCAGTGAGGTCGAAATCTTTCATGAGAAGACCGCAACGGCCCACAAGCCACTCGGCGCCGACGGCCACTTTTTCCGCCGCCAACTGGAAGGCCTTGCCCAAACGGTGCTGGAAGGCGTGCCGATGCGCGGCGCCAATGTCGAGGACGGCATCGCCTCGATCCGGGCCATGGTGGCGATCGCCCGTTCGGTCGAGACTGGTGAGCGGGTCGAGCTCGCCTCGGTTTCGGGAGCGGTCTGATGCGTCTCGGCATCTTCGCCAAGACTTTTCCGGGGACTGAGCCGGCTGCGGTGCTCGCAGCCGTCCGGCAGGCGGGCTATGAGACGACGCAGTTCAATCTTGCCTGCGCCGGCCTGCCGTCGATGCCGGATGCGGTGCCGGCGGATGCCATCGCTTCCATCCGCACTGCGGCGCAATCGAGCGGCGTTTCACTTGCAGCACTGTCGGGCACCTACAACATGGCGCACCCCGACAAGGCGGTCCGCGACGATGGCCTTCGACGCCTGGCCATCGTCATCGACGCGGCTGCTGCCCTGGACATCCCGCTGGTCACGCTCTGCACCGGCTCGCGCAACGCCGCCGATCAGTGGGCGTATCATCCCGACAATGCCACGCCGGCCGCCTGGTCCGACATGGCCGCCGAGATGGCGAAGGCGCTGGCGCTGGCCGAAGCCGCCGGCGTCGATCTCGGCATCGAGCCCGAGCAAGCCAACATCGTCACCTCGGCCAGGGATGCGACCAGGCTGATCGCCGCGATGGGATCGAAGCATCTGAAGATCGTGCTTGATCCGGCAAACCTGTTTGAACACGCGACGCCTGACGAGGGGCGCGCCATTGTTGCCGCAGCGATCGACGAAGCTGCCGGCCACATCGCGATGGCGCACGCCAAGGACCGCCATCGTGACGGCCGCTTCGCCACGTCTGGACAAGGCATCGTCGACTTCCCGGATTTCGCCGCACGGCTGAAGGCAGCGGGTTTCGACGGCGCACTCGTTACCCACGGCCTGTCCGCCGACGAAGCCCCCGGCGTCGCCGCCTTCCTGCGAGGGCTCCTCTGATGGGCGCCGCGCCGGCGATCCTGCTTCGCGACGATGCCGCACTTCGTGTCTTCGACACGGGGCAGGGCGGGCTTCCCATCGTCTTCCAGCATGGTCTCGGCGGTGATGCGGCCCAGGTCGCGCAAAACTTTCCCGATGGCCTTTCATACCGCCGGCTGACCGTCGAATGCCGCGCGCAGGGCGGCTCTGGCGCCGGCAGCAAGCGGCCCTTTTCGATCGCGATGTTCGCCGATGACGTGCTGGCTGCCGCCGATGCGGCCGGCCTCGACCGTTTCGTCGCCGGCGGTATTTCGATGGGCGCGGCCATTGCCTTGCAGCTTGCCGCTCGGCACCCGGAGCGCATCCCGGGTTTGGTGCTTGTTCGCCCTGCCTGGGCCTTCGATGCGGCGCCGCAAAACATGCGCCCTTACGTGGAAGTGGCGGAGCTCATCCGCAGCCGTCCACTGGATGAAGCGCGCGATGCCTTCGCTGCCTCCGCCACAGCGGCTCGCTTTCGCGCCGAGGCGCCGGACAACCTTGCTTCCCTGCTCGGCTTCTTCGCGCGCGACAACGCGGCCGTCTTCGCCGAGGTGATGCAAGCGATCGCAGCCGACGGACCCGGCATCACGCAGGCCGAAGCAGCTGGCCTTACAATGCCCACGCTCGTCATCGGCAGCGGCATCGATCTCGTCCATCCCTTGGCGACCGCCCGAGGTCTGGCCGAGACCATCCCCGATACTGCCTTCGTTGAGGTGACGCCGAAAGCCACCGACAAGGATCGCCACTTCGCCGAAATCCGCACGGCCATCGGCGGCTTTCTCGACAGACATTTCAACAATCAGGACCAATCATGACTTCAAAGCCCCTGTCAGGCCCGGCCGCCATCGCCGCATTGCCGCGTGATCGCATGATAGCCGAATTCTCGCTGTGGTCGGCCAATCTCGCCAATTTCGAGAGCGATCTCAGGCGCATCGAACCCTATGTCGATCTTCATCATATCGACGTGGCGGACGGTCATTTCGCTCCGTCCTTCCTGTTCTTCCCGGATCTCGTCGCCCGCATCGCCGGGCTGACGGCGAAACCCATCCATGTCCATCTGATGGTCGATGAAGCAATCGTCGAGGCACAGACGCGCCAGTTCATCGAGGCCGGCGCCGACATGATCAGCGTCCATATCGAGAATGGCGAGGCGGGATTGCGCGCCGTTCGGCTGGCGCGCGAACTCGGCGCGGAAGCCGGTGTCGTGCTCAGGCTGGAGACGCCGGTCGAGACGGTGGCGCCTTTCGTCCCGGAGGTCGCTTTCGTCACGCTTCTGGGAACCGCAATAGGCGTCAAGGGCCAGAGCCTGTCGGACAAGGCCTGCGACAGGCTGGGCGCTGCCCGCACTATCCTAAGAAAGGCCGGCCGCGAGGCGGAAATAGTCTTGGCAGCCGACGGCGGCATCCGCCACGAGACCGTGCCGTTGCTGCGTGCCGCCGGTGCCGAAACCGTGGTTCTCGGTTCGCTCGCCTTCGGCGACAAGGATCTCGCCGGCCGCATCGGCTGGTTGCACGGCTTGAAGGTCGCGGCATGACGATAGAAGTCGCCCTTGCGATCGATCTTGGCGGGACGGAGCTTCGCGCCGCCCTCGTCGACCGTGAAGGCAAGATCCTGGCATTCGCGGCGGTGCCGACGCAGGCGCAAGCTGGCCCCGATGTGGTGATCGGCCAGATCGAGGCGCTGGCGGCGACCGTCCATGCCGAGGCACCGGCACTCTCTGTCGTCGGCGTCGGCGTCGGCGCGCCGGGACCGCTCGATCCGCTGGCCGGCATCGCCGTTGGCCCGCCGACACTCGCCGGCTGGCTGGACGTGCCGCTTGCCGACATTCTCGAGCGGCGGCTCGGCCTGCCGGTGCGGCTGGAGAACGATGCCAATGCGGCGGCACTCGGCGAATGGCGTTTCGGTGCCGGACATGGCGCCCGCTCGCTGGTCTTCGTCACGGTTTCCACCGGCATCGGTGGTGGCGTCGTTGTCGACGGGCGCATCCTGCACGGCCGCCGCGGCCTGGCCGCCGAGATCGGCCACATGACCATCACCAATGAAGGCGAACGCTGCATGTGCGGCGTCGTCGGCTGCTTCGAGGCCATCGCCTCGGGCACCGCGCTCGGCCGCCGCGCCAACGCCGCGACGGCTGCAGGCGACGGCTCGGCCTTGCGGCGGCTGTCGGCGGATGCGGAGGTGACCGGCCGCCATGTCGTCGAGGCGGCACGGCTGCAGGACGCCCTTGCTCTGGCCCTGCTCGAGGAAGAAGCGCGCTGGCTGGGCGTTGGCTTCACCAATCTCTTGCATCTCTATTCGCCCGATGTGCTGGTCGTCGGCGGCGGCATTGCCAATGGGCTCGATCTGATGCTGCCGACTATCGAGGCGACCATCAGGCAACGCGCCATGCGCGCCTATCGCGACGTGCCGG
This sequence comes from Mesorhizobium loti, assembly GCA_014189435.1. Classification (NCBI taxonomy): domain Bacteria; kingdom Pseudomonadati; phylum Pseudomonadota; class Alphaproteobacteria; order Hyphomicrobiales; family Phyllobacteriaceae; genus Mesorhizobium; species Mesorhizobium loti. Next base: position 4,127,929 of record CP050293.1, on the reverse strand, counting down.
TCGTCCAGGCCCTGCTTGGCCGCCATGCCGGGCTGGTCGGCGCCGCCAGCCTCGTCCTGTTTGACGACGTGGGCGCGTTTGCCGCCCGCAGGCCTGTCGGCCCAAGCACATATCCGGACACGCCGCTGAGCAAGACCGGCACCGTCTGACGTTACGACCTGCATGACAAAGGCCGGAGGCAGCACGCCTCCGGCCTTTTACGCATTGACCCGCACGTGATTACTCGGCGGGAACGACGTCCGCCGGCAGGCTGTCATCCGCCGTGCCCGCCAGCGCCCTGGCCAGCTTGGCTTCGTCGAGTTCGCCTTCCCAGCGTGCCACCACCAGCGTGGCGACGGCATTGCCGACGAAGTTGGTCAGCGCCCGGCACTCCGACATGAAGCGGTCGACGCCGAGGATCAGCGCCATGCCGGCGACCGGCACCGCCGGAACCACCGACAGCGTGGCGGCAAGGGTGATGAAGCCTGCTCCGGTGATGCCGGCGGCGCCCTTGGACGAGAGCATGGCAACCAGCAGCAGCAGGATCTGGTCGCCGATCGACAGATGGGTGTTGGTCGCCTGCGCGATGAACAAGGCCGCCAGCGTCATGTAGATGTTGGTGCCGTCGAGGTTGAAGGAATAGCCGGTCGGAATGACCAGGCCGACCACCGAGCGCTTGGCGCCGGCCTTCTCCATCTTTTCCATCAGCGAGGGGAGCGCAGCTTCAGACGAGGAGGTGCCCAGCACCAGAAGCAGCTCTTCCTTGATGTAGCGGATGAGCGACAGGATGGAGAAGCCGTTGTAGCGGCAGACCGCGCCCAGCACGACGAACACGAACAGAAACGACGTCACGTAGAAGGTGCCGACCAGCATGGCGAGGTTGATGACCGCGCCGATGCCGTATTTGCCGATGGTGAAGGCCATGGCGCCGAAGGCGCCGATGGGGGCTGCCTTCATCAGCACGCTGACCAGCTTGAAGATCGGCGTCGTCAGTGCTTGCAGGAAGTTCAAAACGGGCGTGCCCTTGTCGCCGACCAGCGCCAGCGCAATGCCGAACAGCACCGAGAAGAACAGCACCTGCAGGATGTCGCCGTCGGCGAAGGCGCCGACGATGGTCGACGGGATGATGTTCATCAGGAAGCCGGTGACCGACTGGTCGTGCGCCTTGGCGGCGTAGGTGTTGACGGTCGAGGCGTCGAGCGTCGCCGGGTCGATGTTGAAGCCGGCGCCCGGCTGCACGACATTGGCCACCACAAGGCCGATGATCAGCGCCAGCGTCGAGAAAGTGAGGAAGTAGAGCATCGCCTTGCCGGCGACACGCCCGACCTTCTGCAGGTCGCTCATGCCGGCAATGCCCGTTGTCACGGTCAGGAAGATGACCGGGGCGATGATCATCTTGACCAGCTTGATGAAGGCGTCGCCGAGCGGCTTCATGCTCTCGCCGACCGACGGATAGAAATGGCCGAGCAGGATGCCGACGGTGATCGCGACGAGCACCTGCACGTAGAGCTGGGCATAGAAAGGCTTGCGCTGCGCGGAAACCGCGCCTGAATGGTCTGCGATGTGCATCGAACTCTCCCTGGCCGGATAGGGCGGAATGCACCGCCCTGCGTGACTTCTCCCATCGCGGCGTTCCGGTCGCGCGCCGCTGCCAAGGAGTTTTGCAAGCGTCGTGCCAGATCGGGGAAAGGCTGGAATCCCGGCAATTCCGCCTTTGCTCGAAGCCATGCGGCGAATGTCTGTGCGGATTTCCGCACAGACAGCGTTTGCCTGGGCGGATTTTCGCATTACACTGGCCGCAAGGCTGCGAGCAAAAAAGGAGAGGGCAGACGCTGCAAGCAGGCACCGATAGCGAATCCCAGGGTTTTGCCGGGCGTGAGTTGCTGCGCGAGGCAGTGGCCCGGCTGCGCAATGGCCGCTGGCTCGTCGTGCTCGTCGCCCTTGCCGTCCTGGCCGGCGCGATTGTCATCGCCGGGCGTATTGCCTCCGGCCAGGCTGCCGACAATCTGCGCGACACAGCGCTTGCCGCCCTGCCGCTGGCGGCGGGAACCCTGACCGGCGAAATCGAAAAGCAGCGCCTGGTTCCGTTGGTCCTGGCCCGCGACGATGCGGTGCGAGGCGCGCTGCGCCGGGCCGGAAAGATGCAAGAAGCGGCCCTCAACGACAAGCTCAAGGCGATCGCCGGCGATGCCTCGGCGTCCGCCATCTATGTCATCGACACGGCGGGCATCGCCATATCAGCCAGCAATGCCGGCGAGCCGACCAGCTTTGTCGGCATCGACTATAATTTTCGTCACTATTTCAGGGAGGCGATGGCCAACGGCGCCGCCAGCCAATACGGCCTCGGCACGATCAGCGGACGGCCGGGCCTATACCTTTCGAGCCGCGTCGACGATAACGGCAAGCCGCTTGGCGTCGCGGTGTTGAAGGTCGAGCTCGACGGCGTCGAAGCCAATTGGCGCTCCAGCGGGTTCCTCGTTTTCGTCACCGACGAACACGGCGTCGTGCTGGCCACCAGCCAGCCCGAATGGCGGTTTCACGCACTGGCGCCGCTCTCCACCGGAGATGCCGCCGCTGCCCACGAGCAACTGCAATTGACGGACGCCGCCTTCGAGCCGCTGCCGATACGGCGCGGCGCCGGGGACGGCCTGGCGACGATCGACAGCGCCGGAAAACCGCGTCAGTTCGTCGAGGTGGTGCAGGATCTGCCCGGTGCGGTTCCCGGCTGGCGTCTCTGGCTGCTGACGCCTGCCGACGCTGCCCTCTCGTCTGCCGCCAACACGGCGCGCCTGACCACGCTGCTCGGGCTGCTGCTGACAGGCCTGCTTGCCTACGTGCTCACCCGCCGCCGCCGCGCACGCCGGTTGCGGCAGGAGGCGCTGGCGCGCATGAATGTCGAATTGGAGAGCCGGGTCAGCACGCGAACGGCCGAACTGACGCGTTCCAACACCGCACTTGCCGGCGAAATCGCCGAGCGTGAAAATGCCGAGGCCAAGGTCCGCCGGTTGCGCGACGACCTCGCCCAGGCCAACCGGCTGTCCATCCTCGGCCAGATCGCCGCCGGCGTGGCGCATGAGATCAACCAGCCGGTCGCCGCCATCCGCACCTATGCCGAGAACGCCGGCCGCTTTCTCGACAGCGGCAAGACCGAATCGGCCAGCGGCAATCTGACGTCGATCGTTTCGATGACCAAGCGCATCGGCGCGATCACCAGCACCTTGCGCACCTTCGCCCGCCGGCCCGGCACTGCTGCCTCGCCATTGCCGGTGCGCGAGGCGATCGACGGTGCGCTGTCGCTGCTGTCGGGCCGCATCCGCGATTCCGGCGTGACCATCGTCAAGCCGCGCGGCAACGCGTCGCCAGTGGTCATGGCGAGCCGCATCCGGCTGGAGCAGATCCTCGTCAATCTGTTGCAGAATGCGCTCGACGCGATGAAGGACCAGCCCGCCCCCCGCATCGAGATCGAACTTGCCGAGCGTGACGACAGGGTGCTGATTTCGGTGCGCGACAACGGTCCCGGTCTCGGGCCGGAAGCGGCCGGCAATCTGTTCATGCCGTTCCAGACCACCAAGGAGAAGGGGCTTGGCCTCGGGCTGGTGATTTCGCAGGAGATCGCCCAGGAATTGGGCGGCACGCTGCGGCTCGATCCCGGCAATGGCAGCGGCGCATCCTTCACCATCGATCTGAGGCGAATAGAATGACTGAGGGATCAGGGCTGGTCGCGCTCGTCGACGACGATGCGGACTTGCTGCACGCCACCACGCAACTGCTCGAGCTTGCCGGCTTCACCGTGGCCGCACTCGACGCCGCCGAGGCAGCACTTGCCGTCGTCGACAGGAATTTCGAGGGCGTCGTCGTCAGCGATATCCGCATGCCGGGCATGAACGGGCTGCAATTGTTCGATCGCATCAAAGCGATCGATCCTGATATACCCGTGATCCTGGTCACCGGCCATGGCGACGTCGATCTTGCCGTGGCCGCGCTCAAGGACGGCGTCTACGATTTCATCCCGAAACCCTATGCCGGCGATCGGCTGGTCGAAGCGCTGAAGCGGGCATCGGAAAAGCGGCGTCTGGTGATGGAGAACCGCCGCCTGCGCGAAGCCGCGGCACTGGCCGCCGACGGCCTGCCGCTGATCGGCGAGGCGCCTGCCATCAAACGGTTGCGCGAGACCTTGCGCCAGATCGCCGACATGGATGTCGACGTGCTGGTCGAGGGTGAGACGGGAACCGGCAAGGAAGTGGTGGCGGACCTCCTTCACAGATGGGGGCGGCGGCGCGCAAAGCCCTTCGTGGCGCTGAATTGCGGCGCCCTGCCGGAGACGGTCATCGAAAGCGAACTGTTCGGCCACGAGGCGGGCGCGTTCACCGGCGCGCAGCGGCGGCGGATCGGCAGCATCGAGCATTCCAGCGGCGGCACGCTGTTCCTCGACGAGATCGAATCCATGCCGTCCGCGCTCCAGGTCAAGCTGTTGCGGGTGCTGGAAACGCGCAGCCTCACACCGCTTGGTTCGAACGACATCAGGCGCATCGACCTCAGGGTCGTCGCCGCGACCAAGGTCGATCTCGGCCGGCCGGACCAGCGCGGCGATTTTCGCGAAGATCTGTATTTCCGTCTCAACGTGGTGACACTGCGCATCCCGCCCCTGCGCGAACGGCGCGGCGATATCCCGATGCTGTTCGGGCATTTCCTAGGCAAGGCGGCGGAACGATTCGGCCGGCCGGTTGCGAAGGTGAATGCCGCGATCAGCGATCATCTCCAGTCGCATGACTGGCCGGGCAATGTGCGCGAGCTCGCTCATTTCGCCGATCGCGTCGCACTTGGTCTCGGCCCGGACGATGAGGTGAGGGCGGTCTCCGCGCGCGCGCCGGAGCCGGAGGCGGCATTGCCCGAACGGGTCGGTCAATACGAGGCGCAGCTCATCCGTGACGCGCTGCGCGATCATGGCGGCGATGTGCGCGGCGCCATCGACGCGCTCGGCGTGCCGCGCAAGACTTTTTATGACAAGCTCAAGCGCTACGGCATTGCCGCTTCCGAATTTCGCAATGGCGGCGATGCCGATCCACAACCTGTCTCGGGAAAGCGATGAACACGACACTGGAAACGACGGCAAATCCCTCGCCGGAGGAACTCGCCTTTCTCGGCGAACGTCTGACGGCGTTCAACGACGGCGATGTCGGCGCGTCCGAAAGAAAGGCGCTTGCGGTGTTCGTGCGCGACGAGGAGGGCGCGGTCGTCGCCGGCATTTCCGGCTACACCGCCTGGGGCTGGCTTTACGTGCAATGGCTGTGGGTCGACGAAAGGCTGCGTGGCCAGCATATGGCTGGCCAGATGCTGGATGCCGCCGAACAGGAAGCCATGGCGCGCGGCTGCCGGAACGCCTGGATCGACACCTTCAACCCAAACGCCGCCAAGGTCTATCAGCGCCAAGGTTATCAGCCTTTTGGCACGCTTGCCGATTTTCCTGTCGGCCGCAGCCGCATCTTCCTGCAGAAGAAGCTGGCTGGCTGACTACCCTGCAAGCTTTCCGCCCCGCATCGGCTGCGGTGCGCCGGTCGTGCTCGGAAAGCTGATCGGCAGGCCGCGCAGCACGCGGACCGCGAGGAAGGCAAAACATTCCGCCTCCACCGCGTCGCCGCTCCAGCCGAGGCTTTCGGCCTCCACCACCTCGACGCCGGCACGGCTGGCCAGCATGGCCATCATCGTCGGGTTGTGGCGGCCGCCGCCGCTGACCACCAGTTTCTTCGGCCGGCTTGGCAGCAGATCGAGCGCCTTGCCGACGGCGCCGGCGGTGAAAGCGGTGAGCAGCGCCGCGCCATCCTCGGCGTCCAGGCCGTCCGCCATCGCTGCGCCAAAGTCGAAACGGTCCAGCGATTTGGGATAGGCCTTGCTGAGATAAGGGTGCTGCAGCAGCTTGGCGAGCCGCGCCTCGTCGACCGTTCCCGCACGGCCAAGCGCGCCGTCGCGGTCCATCTCGCCGAGCCCTTTCGACTTGATAAAATCGTTCAGCGGCGCGTTGGCCGGTCCAGTGTCGAAGGCGATGACGTTGTCGACGCCGTCCCACCAGGTGACGTTGGCGACGCCCCCCAGATTGAGCACCGCCACCTCGCCGCTGGCGCCGGCGCTGCGCATCAGCGCGGTGTGATAGGCGGCGGCCAGTGGCGCGCCTTGCCCGCCGGCGCGCATGTCGGCCGAACGGAAGTCGTAGGCGACCTTGGTGCCCAATATGCTGTGCATCAGCTCGCCATCACCCAATTGCCTTGTCTGGCCGAGACGTCCGACCTGCGGCGCGCGATGCAGCACGGTCTGGCCGTGAAAGCCGACGACGCCGATATCGGCCATCGTCATCCCATAGGCTTCGACCAGCTCCTTGACCGCCGCCGACTGGGCACGGGTCAGGGCTTCCTCCGCAGTGCGAAAGATCGCCGGCTCCGGCCCGACGAAATTCCAGGCCCGTGCCTGCGTCAGCGCTTCTTCCAGCAGGGTGCGGATCGACGCGGGATAGGGCATCAGCCGATAGGTGCCGAAATCCTCGATCCGCTCGCCATCGGTCTTGATCAGCGCGACGTCGATGTTGCCGTCAAGCACGGTGCCGGTCATCAGTCCGACGGCCCAGATTGGTTCCATCATCTAGCTCCTAAAGTCCATTGATGAGATCGCCGACCGTCTGCCGAAGCGAAACGATTCCACTGTCGAAATGACGTGTCGGATGGATCCGGTTGGTGAGCAAGGTCCATGCCTTGCCGCTGTCGAAATCGATCCACAGCCCGGTGCCGGTGAAGCCGGTGTGGCCGATGGTTCCAGGGCTGCACAAGGCTCCGCCGGACCAGCCCGCATAGGGCCGCTCCCAGCCATGGGTGCGGTTGGTGGACAAGGGGGTGCCCATCAGCGCGATCGAACGCTCGGAAGCGCCGGTCAGCAGCCCTTGCGCGAAATCGAGCACCGAAGCGGCCGTTCCGAACAGGCCGGCATGCCCGGCACCTTGCAGCGCCGAGCAATTGTCGTCGTGGACCTCGCCGGACAGCACGCGGTGTCGCCAGGTGCAGTCCTCAGTCGCCGCGGCGACGTCGGGCTCTGTCGACCAGGCAAAGCCCGGACCGGGATCCATGTCTCGGATCGTCTTTCCCGACAGCCGCTCCAGCGCAAAGCCGAGCAGGATGAAGTTGATGTCGGAATAGACGGGCTCGCGGGCCCGCCATTCGCGTTGCAGGATGAAGGCGCGCAGCAGCTCGGGGTCGCGCCCGTAAGTGTAGATCGGCTCGACGGCTGGAAACGGCGTCTGGTGGCCGAGACATTGGCGGAACGTCACCTTCCGTTCCCAGGCCTCGGCATCATACTGGCGAAGGTCCGGCAGGACAGAGACCAGCGGCGCGTCGAGATCGATGACGCCGTCTTCCGCCAGCGCCAGGATGCGCGGCGTGGTGAAGATGATTTTGGTCAGGGATGCCAGGTCGAACCAGGTGTTGTCCTGTATGGGGCGGGGCTTCGGCACGAGTTGCGCCGAGCCGATCGAGCGGATGATGCGGTTGCCATTCCTGTCGACAATGCCAAGCACGCCGCCGGGAATGCGCTGGGTGGCAACCGCCGTGGCGAGCGGTGCGAACGCACGATCGAAAATCTGGGCGAGGTCGCTCAATGCCGGCCCCCATCGGAGAGGCAGCGATCCTTCGCGCCCCCCTCTGTCCTGCCGGACATCTCCCCCACGAGGGGGGAGATTGGATGTCGCCACCGCTTTCGCCAACCTTCTGCGTTGGAAGGTGGGCGGAAGGCCAAAACTGCCAATCTCCCCCGTGTGGGGGAGATGCCCGGCAGGACAGAGGGGGGCGCTGTCCCGCCGACCTCACATATCCCAGTGCACCCATCACACTTCCACCCTCGCCATATGATCCCCGCCAAACTGCTCCCACCGCGCCGGAGCCGGCTCAAACCCCTGCGGCCGCACCAGCGAGGGAACCTGGCGGGTATCGATCTCAAAATGCTCGTGCCGTCGGTCGATGGTCGGAACGGCGGCGATCAGCTTCTTCGTATAGGAATGCTTCGGCTTCGACAGCACCGAGGTCGCATCGCCGATCTCGACGATCTGGCCGGCATAGATGACGGCGATGCGGTGGGCGATCCGCTCGACGACCGCCATGTCGTGCGAGATGAACAGATAGGCCAGCCCGAACTCACGCTGCAGGTCGACCAGCAATTCCAGCACCTTGGCCTGCACCGAGACATCCAGCGCCGACACTGCTTCATCCAGAACCACGACAGACGGGTTCAGCATCAGCGCACGCGCGATGCACAGCCTTTGCCGCTGGCCGCCCGAGAATTCGTGGGGGTAGCGTTCCAGACTGTTCTTAGGCAGGCCGACGCGTTCCAGCAGGCTCGCCATCCTGGCCCGCGTTCCGGCATCCACCCGGCCGCCGGTGGCGATCACCGGTTCGGCCAGGATGCTCTCGATGCTGAGCCTGGGGTTGAGCGAGGCATAGGGGTTCTGGAACACCATCTGGACGGGCAGGGCGCTCTGCTGCGCGGAAGCCTTTCGCGCGCCGACCGTGAAGCTGCCGCGCGTCGACCGCACCAGCCCCAGCACGGCGCGCGCGGTCGTGGATTTGCCCGAACCACTCTCGCCGACGATGGCCAGCGTCTCGCCCGGCATCAGGTCGAAGTCGACGCCGTCGACGGCATGCACCGCGCCGGTGGCGCGGCTGAAGAAATTGCTCTTGAGGGGGAACCGCACCACCAGGCCGTCGACCTTCAAGGCCGGTTCCGTGCTTGCGCCCTTGTCGCGCCGTCCGTCCGCGCGTGTCGTGCTGCCGTTGGTGAAATGCGGCACCGCATGCAGCAGATGCTGCGTGTAGGGGTGCTGCGCACTGTCGAGGATCTGGTTCAACTCGCCCTGTTCGACGGCCTGCCCGTTCTGCATCACCATCACCTTGTCGGCGATGCCGGCGACCAGGCCGATGTCATGGGTGATGAAGATCATCGACATGCCGGTTTCCCGCTTCAGCTCGGCCAGCAGCGCCATGATCTGCGCCTGCACCGTGACGTCGAGCGCCGTCGTCGGTTCGTCGGCGATGAGCAGGCGCGGATTGCAGGCGAGCGCGATGGCGATCATCACCCGCTGCAGCATGCCGCCCGACAGCTGGTTGGGGGTGTATTTCAACCGCCGCGCCGCATCGGGAATACGCACCCGGTCGAGCGCATCCTTGGCCGCTGCCGTGGCTTGTCTTCCAGTGAGCCCACGGTGCAGCCGAAACGATTCCTCGATCTGCGTGCCGATGGTCAGCACCGGATTGAGCGAGGTCATCGGCTCCTGGAAGATCATGCCGATCTCGGCGCCGCGAATGCCGGTCAGCTGCGGTTCGGTCGCGCTCATCAGGTCGAAGAGGCTGCCGTCGGCGCGTTTCAGCTTCATGGCGCCGCCGGTGATACGGCCGCCGCCGAAATCGATGAGACGGTTGATCGACAGCGCCGTGACGGACTTGCCCGAACCGCTTTCGCCGACAATGGCAAGTGTTTCGCCATCGGCGAGGTCGAAGCTTATGCCGCGCACCACCTCATTGGCTTGCGGATTGCGGCCGAAGCCGACGCGCAGATCGCGGACGGACAGCAGCGGGATCATGCCGGCGCCCTCCGCATCCTCGGGTCGAGGATATCGCGCAAGGCGTCACCAAGCAGGTTGAAGCCGAGGATGCTGATCATGATCGCCAGCCCCGGGAAGATCATCAGCCAGGGCGCGGTCTCCATCAGATTGCGGCTGTCGCTGAGCATCAGGCCGAGCGATGCGGCGGGCGGCTGCGTGCCGAGCCCGAGGAAGCTCAGACCTGCTTCGGTCAAAAGCGACCAGGCCAACGCCAGCGTCACCTGGACCGTCAACGGCGCCACCAGATTGAGCAGCAGATGGCGCGTGACGATGTAGCTCGAACTGCTGCCGAAGGTGCGCGCGGCGTCGACGAATTCGCGCGCCTTGAGCGACAAAGCAGGGCCGCGCACCACGCGGGTGAAGATCGGCGTGTAGACGATGCCGATGGCAACGATGCTGGTCCATGTGCCCGGCCCGGCAACGGTGACGATGAGCAGCGCCAGAAGGATTGCCGGGAAGGCCAGCAGCACATCCATGATCCGCATGACGACGCCGTCCCAGCGGCGCCCGAGCCAGGCCGCGGCCAGCCCGAGCACCGTGCCGGCAAGGGTGGCGAAGGCGACGGAGAAGAAAGCGACGGTGAACGACTGGCCGATCCCCGCCATCAGCCGGCTGGCCACGTCGCGGCCGAACAAATCGGTGCCCATCCAGTAGGCGCCGTTGGGCGCATGCAGCCGGTCGACCCGGTATTGCGTGATCGGGTTGTGCGGCGTCAGCCCTAGCATACCGAGGATGGCGACCACGAGATAGACGCCGACGATGACGCCGCCGATGCGGCCGCTGCCGTGGGCGAAGATGGCGCGCAGGATGCGCATCAGGACTCTCCCAGCCGGATGCGCGGATCGAGCGCGACATAGGCGAGGTCGACCAGGAGATTGACGATCATGAAGTTGAAGGCGATGAACAGCACGCTGCCCTGCACCAGCGCGTAGTCGCGTTGCAGGATCGCATCGAGCACCATGCGGCCGAGACCGGGCAGGGCATAGATCTGCTCGACGATGACGGCGCCGCCAAGCAGATAGCCGAATTCGATGCCGCTCAGCGTCACGACCGGGATCAGCGCGTTAGGCAAAGCATGCCGCCAGATGACGCTGCGCGCCGATGCGCCCTTGCTGCGCGCGGTGCGCACATAATCGTCGCTCAACACGTCGAGCATCGCCGAGCGCGATATGCGAGTGACCGACGCCGCGAAGGCGAAGCCGAGCGTGATGGCGGGCAGGATCAACTGGCTGAGATTGCGCAAGGGATCCTGCCAGAGTGGCGCGAATTCGCCCATCGCCGGCAGCACGCCGAAGCCCGCCGACAGCGTGTAGATGATCAGCAGGCCAAGCACGAAACTCGGCGTCGACTGGCCGATCATGGCGGCGATGCGCACGCCCAGATCGGACAGTTTCTCATTGTGGGTGGCGGCAAAGATCCCGGCAGGCATGCCGACGGCAAGCGCGATGACCATCGACAGCACGGCCAGTTCCAGCGTCAGCGGGAAGCGCTCGAGGATGACGTCGAGCACCGGCCTGCCATAGGTGACCGAAATGCCGAGATTGCCGTGCAGGATGCCACCGATCCAGCGCCAGTACTGCACGAACCAGGGCTGGTCGATGCCGAAATAGGCGGCGAGCGAATCCCGCTGCGCCGGGGTGAGCAGGCCAGCTTCGGTGCCCAGCATGGCCGTGATCGAATCGCCCGGCACCATCCGGATCGCGACGAAGACCAGGATGGACACGCCAAGCAGAACGAGAGGAAACGTCGCCAGTCGTCGCATCAGATAGTTCACGCGAAGAAGTCCTCTCGTCCTAGAGCATGATGCCGAAAAGTGTGAAGCGGTTTTCTCGGACAAACGGATATCGTTTGTCCAGACATCATGCTCTATCTCTAGAAGCCTGCGGTGGCTACTGCTGGATGGTAACCTTGCTCAGGCTGAACAGCGTGCCCGTCGGCGTCGGCACGAACCCGGCGATGTTCTTCTGCTGGGCTGTGTAGCTGTACGAGGTGTAGAGCCAGATCCACGGCGACATTTCCGCGAGGTGCTTCTCGAACTCGGCGAAGATCACCTTGCGCTTCGCCGGATCGGTCTCGGCGCGGCCCTGCTGCATCTGGCTGTCCAGCGTGTCGTCGATGTAGTTCGCCACCTTCTGCAGATTGCCCGCCTTGGTCCAGTAGCGGTTGTACATGGTGTAGGGGTCGGCGCGGCCGCCATTGAGCGCGATCGCCATGTCGAAATCGCCCTTCAACCAGGCGTCGACATAGACGTTGAGCTCCATCATCTTGATGTCCAGCTTGACGCCGATTTCGGCGAGCTGCGACTGGATGACCTGTGCTTCCGCCGCCGCCGTCGGCGGCTCGCCGGTGGCGCCGATCACGGTCGCCGAAAAGCCATCGGCAAAGCCGGCTTCAGCCATCAGCTTCTTGGCCTTGTCGAGATCGCGCTTGTAGCAGAACAACTGGCTCGGATCGGTCGCGAGCGCCGGGATGGTCAGCGGTCCGGTGACCTTGCCTTCGCCGAGCGAGGCGGTGTCGAGCACCTCCTGGCGGTCGATGGCGCAGGAGATGGCCTGGCGCACCTTGAGCTCGGTCATCGGCTTGCGCGACGGATTGAGCTGCAGCACGTGATAGGAGAGCACCGGCACGCGGTTCAGTTGCAGGCTGGTCTCCTTCGGCACCAGCGTGGCGACCAGCGGGTCGTTGAGCAGCGCGAAATCGATCTGTTTGGTGCGCATGGCGGCGAGGATCGCGGCTTCGTCCGGCAGCACGCTGATCTCGATGCCGTCGACGCCGGTCGCGCCGCCGGCCCAATCCTTGTTGGCGCTCAGCTCTTCCTTCGCATTGGGGTCCCATTTGTCGAGCTTGAACGGGCCGGAGCCGACCGCCTTGGTGCCGATCGAGCCGGCCTTGATTTCATTGGCCGGAACGATGGCCGCGTTGACGTCGCTCATCGCCGTCAGGATCGGCGCATCCGGCTGCGACAGATGGAACACGACGGTTGCCGCATCCGGCGTGTCGATGCTGGCGATCGAAACGAAGTTGGCGCGCGCCACTGCGCCCGTCTTCTCGTCGAGGATGCGTTCGAACGATGCCTTGACGTCGGCCGAGGTCACGGCGGTGCCGTCCTGGAACTTCGCCTTCGGATCGAGCTTGAAGGTCAGCGCCTTGCCGTCCTTGGAGAATTCCCACGAGGTGGCGATGGCGGGGATGATCTGCAGGCTGGCATCGACGCGCACCAGCGGCTCATAGATCAACTCCAGCAGCCGCAGCGACGAAAACGCCGTCTGCTTGTGCGGGTCAAGCCCGGTGGCGTCCTGCGACCAGGCCATATGCAGCGTCGCCGCCTGCGCCGAGACCGTCGCGACGCCGAGCATTGCCGCCAGCGTGATGCCCGACAGCAATGTTCTTGTGAGATGCCCTACCATTTTCGTCTCCCATTTTTGATTTGACTTGATGCCTTGCAGTTTCTGCCGACCGCTTCCAAGACACACATGCTTTGGAGTATCGGCCCAGTCTATTCGGCTTCACGCCGTCTTGTCTAAAGCGCTTCATGCGGTCTCGTTGCTGATTGCCTTTCGCAGGAAGCCTCCGGCCTTGCCGAGCGCCGCGCGTGCCTCCTCGACACCCATGCCGGTGATCGTCACCAGGATCGCCAGTTTCACATCATTGCCGGTCTGGCCGAGCACTTGCTTGGCTTGCTGGGCAGCACACCCGGTGGTCTGCATGACGATCCTGATCGCCCTCGCGACCAGCTTCTTGTTGGAGGGATTAAGGTCGACCATCAGATTCTGGTAGCTCTTGCCGATGCGGATCATCGAGGCGGTGGTCAGCATGTTGAGCACCAGCTTCTGCGCGGTTCCCGATTTCAGCCGGGTCGAGCCGGTGAGCACTTCCGGACCAACGACCGGCGAGATGGCAATGTCGGCGATGCCGGCAATGGTCGATGCCGGATTGCAGGATAGCGCGACCGTCGTTGCGCCCACCTGCCGGGCATAGTTCAGCCCGCCGATGACATAGGGCGTGCGGCCGCTGACCGCGATGCCGACCACAACGTCGTCCGATGTGAGTCCGATCTCCTGCAACGCCCTGGCGCCCATTTTCGGATCATCCTCGGCGCCTTCCGTCGACCGCACCAGGGCGTCGGGACCGCCTGCGATCAGGCCAACCACCATGCCATCGGGCACGCCGAAGGTGGGCGGACACTCCGAAGCGTCGAGAACGCCAAGCCGGCCGCTGGTGCCGGCGCCCATGTAGATCAGACGTGCGCCTTTCTGGAAGGCAAGCACGATGCGATCGACCGCGGCCGCGATGTCAGGCACGACCTTTTCGACGGCCGCCGGGACGGCCTTGTCCTCATCGTTGATCTTGCGCAGGACATCGACGGTCGGCAGCAGGTCGATGTCCATCGTCCGAGGATTCCGGCCTTCGGAAACCAGACGGTCCAGCTCGGACATCAACCCTTGTTCGGTCATTCCAGTGCTTTCAAAAAACCATGCGGCACAGCCGGAAGAGCGGAGATCGCCGACCGGCACCCGCACACGCGGACTGGTGGTCCGTCGCCGCTACCCTGTTTTCTTTTGTTAACTTTCTAGAATTGGATATTCACATCGTCAACAGAAATTTGGAATATTTTATTCCTCCCGACAAGGCGCTATCGTCCGCCGAGCGGCCTTTTGGCTAGGATGATCGCGCCCGACACGGCGTCGCCGTCGGCGGGCTTCAGGCGACGCCGGACATCGGGGGAGAGCCAGGGTTCGAGCGGACTGGACAGGCCGCCGAGCAACGTCACCCGGGGCGCGCCTTTTTCGAACAGCACCCGCACGAGCGTATCGATCTGCTCGGCCGCACTTTGCACGATGCGCCGCCCGACCGGATCGCCCTGGTCGGCGTGGCGCATCACCATCGGCGCCAGGGCCGCATAGTCCGTTGCGGTTGCCCGATCCATCCAGGCGACCGCTTCCATCGGGTCACCCTCGAAGCGCTGCATCACCTCCGCCAGAAGTGCCGTCCGCTCATGCCGGCCGTCATGGCCGCGCAATGCGAGCTGCACGGCTTTCAGGCCGAGATCGGCGCCGCTGCCCTCGTCGGAAATCGGAAAGCCGTAGCCACCGACACGCAGGTCGCGTCCCTTGACAAAGCCGAGGCCGATCGAGCCGGTGCCGGCAATGACGATGGCGCCGTCCTGGCCCGAATGCGCGCCCAGGCAGGCGCCGACGCCGTCGCTGACGAAATCGATGCTGGCGAAGGGATGCGCGATCGCCCGCAATGCCTCCAGCGCGCCCTTGCGGCCGATACCGGCAAGGCCGATGCCGGTATGGATACGGGCGATCTCGGCTGGTCCGAAACCGGTCTCCTCGATCGCCGTGCCAAAGGCTTTCGCGACCGATGCCCAGGCGGCGTCGATGCCGAGCCGCGTTGTCGCTGGACCGGACAGGCCCTGTCCCAGCACGTTTCCCTGGGCGTCCTCGATCCGTGCCCGGCAGCCGGTGCCGCCGCCGTCGACGCCGAGGAAATAATGCTCCGCGTCGTTCATGCGCTCAGCCGCTCGATGTCGGCGCCGCACAGGCGCAGCTTGCGGTCCAGTTGTTCATAGCCGCGGTCGAGATGGTAGACCCGGTTGATGGTCGTCTCGCCCTCGGCGACAAGTGCCGCCAGCACCAGCGATACCGATGCGCGCAAATCGGTGGCCATCACCGGCGCGCCATGCAGTTTCTCGCCGCCGCGCACCAGCGCCGTGGTGGCTTGCAGCTTGATGTTGGCGCCGAGCCGCATCAGTTCGGGCACATGCATGAAGCGGTTCTCGAAGATGGTTTCACGCAGCAGCGACGCGCCGTCGGCGCAGCACATCAGCGCCATGAACTGCGCCTGGAGATCGGTCGGAAACCCCGGATAGGGTTCCGTCGTCAGGTCGACGGCCCTGAGTGGCCGGTCGCGCGAGACGATGAGCCCGCGGTCGCCGGGCCAGACGCTGACGCCGGTGGCCTCCAGCAGTTGCACCACCGAGGCCATGTGCTCGAGCCGGGCATGCGTCAGTTCGAGCTGGCCGCCGGTGATCGCCGCGGCGATGGCATAGGTGCCGGCCTCGATGCGGTCGGGGATGATGTCGTGCGTGGCTACATGCCAGCTCGTATCGCCCGCGATCAGGATGCGGTGCGTGCCGGCGCCCTCGATGCGCGCGCCCATGGCGATGAGGCAAGCGACGAGATCCGCCACTTCGGGCTCGCGTGCCGCGTTGAGGATCTCGGTTTCGCCCTTGGCCGTGGTCGCCGCCATCACGGCGGTTTCCGTCGCGCCGACCGATGGCGAGCTCAAGACGATGCGCGTGCCGGTCAGTCCGTTCGGCGCAGAGGCAACGATTGAGCCGTTTTCAATGGCGATCCTGGCGCCCAGTGCGGCGAGTGCCGCGACATGCATGTCGACCGGCCGCGCGCCGATCGCGCAGCCGCCCGGCAGCGAAACCCTGGCATGGCCGAACCGGGCCAGCAGCGGCGCCAGCACGAGCACCGTCGCGCGCATCTTCCGCACCGTGTCGTAGGACGTCTCCTTGGAAACAGCGGCGCTGGTGTCGATCGTCGCGGCATGCGCCGACCGGGTCACCTCGGCGCCGTGCAGCCGCACCACGCCGAGCATGTTTTCGACATCGGTCACATCAGGCAGATTGGTCAGTTCGAGCGGGTAGGGGCTGAGCAGCGCCGCCGCTATCTGCGGCAGGGCCGCATTCTTGGCGCCGGATATGGTGACCGCGCCTTCCAGTCTTTGTCCGCCGACGATCCGCAATCTGTCCATGGGCTGCAACCTTGTGCGACGAAGCCGGGCACACTCGGGCGGCTCTCTCAGGAGATGCTGCTCCGAATCCCGGATTTGGCCCGGTCCAGTTCGAGAATTAATTCTACGTTCTTGGCTGTCAATCGGAATTGGAATATTTTATTCCTTGAGCCGGCACCTGAAAGCGCGAGGAAATCCCGTGTCCGTCCTGAACAGGATCAAGGCGAAGCTCGACGGCATGGCGCCTGGTGATCGTGAGATCGGCCAGTACATCGTCGACAATCCCGACCAGATGCTGCGCCTGTCGACGGCCGCACTCGCGGCCGAGATCGGGCGCAGCCAGTCGAGCGTCGTCAAATTCAGCCAGAAGCTCGGTTATGCCAGCTACCAGGAACTGAAGCTCGCCGTCAGCGAGGCCAAGGCGCAGGAATGGCAGGTGCCGGCCGGCATGATCCACGGCTCGATCGAGGTCGGCGACAACTACCAGGTCATTTTGAAGAAGCTGATCGGCAGCAAGCTTCTGTCGATGCAGCGAACCGCCGAAGCCAACAGCGAGCGCATCATCTCCAGGACGCTGGAATTGCTGGACAAGGCGCGCCGCATCCATCTGGTCGGCGTCGGCGCCTCCTCGCTGGTGGCGCGCGACTTCTCCTACAAGCTGATGAAGCTCGGCCGCAATGTCCTGCACGACAGCGACAGCCATATCCAGATGGCCAATGTCTCGACGCTCGGGCCTGATGATGTGCTGTTCGCGCTGTCCTATTCCGGCGCCAGCATCGAAACCCTGCGCATTGCCGAGCTTGCCCGCAAGCGCGGCACCATGGTGATCGCCGTCACCGGCCTGCATGACAATCCGCTGAGCCGGGTCGCCGACATCTGCCTCTACACCATCGCCGACGAGGAGCGTGCGCGCTCGTCCTCCATCACCGCGCGCGACGCGCAGCTGACGCTGACCGACCTCTTGTTCATCCTGCTGGTGCAGAAACAGCCGGATGCCAATGAGTATGTTCACAACAGCGAAGTGGCGGTTTCGGTGCTGAAGGCCGAGCGGTCTTCGTAGCGCCACAGGCGATGCTGGGCCGCGCAACGCCGGTTCCGCGGCCGCCTGGCTCAACAACCGCGGCGATGCCACCTCTTGCCTGTCACCCGCGAAGGCGCGACCCTGCCTCATCTGGCGAAACGTTTCCGCCGAAATCCGCAAAGGGAGAAAAATCATGACATCCGATGTGGCCGTCATTGCAGGCGCAGGTGCTGGTCTGAGCGCTTCGCTTGCGCGCCTTCTCACCCGGGAAGGCTTTCGCGTGGTTCTGGCCACCCGCAACGTCGAGAAGCTGAGCGCTCTGGTCGATGAGACCGGTGCGCTGGCCGTCGAGACGGATGTCGCCGACGCTGCGTCCGTCGCCAAGCTGTTCGACGCCGCCGACAAGACGGGCCCGCTGGCGCTTGCGGTGTTCAACGCCAGCGCGCGCACCCGCGGCCCGATCGCCGAGCTCGATGCCGAAGCGGTCAAACAGGCATTGCTGGTCGGCGCCTATGGCGGCTTCCTGGTCGGCCAGCAGGCGGCGCGGCGGCTGCTGGCGCGCGGTTCCGGATCGATCCTGTTCACCGGCGCCACTGCCAGTGTGAAGGGATTTCCCGGCTCGGCCGGCTTTGCCATGCCGAAGTTCGGCTTGCGCGGCCTGGCGCAGTCCATGGCCCGCGAACTCGCCCCGAAGAACATCCACGTCGCCCACTTCATCATCGACGGCCAGATCGAGCCCCCCGGACAGGCAGCCGATCCCGACCGGCCGGACCGCCGCCTGTCGCCGGACGCCATCGCCGAGGCCTATCTCACGGCCCATCGCCAGCATCGTAGCGCCTGGAGCTCGGAGCTTGAGCTGCGGCCCTGGCTCGAGACGTTTTGACAATCCAGCTGATCGCCCCGGGGGAAGTAACGCATCGGGGTCGATGCGGTCATAGTTCACACCGCCGACAATCTGGTCAACCACGGTGCCCCTATAGGTCAGCCTAAACGCTTTCGAGGTATGTCTCGATCTCGAAATCGCTGACATTGAGCGCGAACGTGTTCAGCTCCTGGCGTTTGCAGGCAACGAAAGAGTCGCGCAGGATTGCCGGAAAGATCTCCGCCACATGCGTCCCGCTTTCGAAGGCGGCGATCGCGGACGCCCAGTCCGGTGGCAGCTTTGCCGGCGGAAGGCCCTGGGCATCGCTGCCGATCGGATCGCCTGGCGACAACTGTCTTTCGATGCCGGTCAGCGCGGCGCCCAATATGGCCGCAAGCACCAGATAGGGATTGGCGTCCGCTCCCGAAACGCGATGCTCGATACGGCGCGCTGCGGTCGGTCCGCCGGGAATGCGGATGGCGACCATGCGGTTCTCATAACCCCAGGCGACCGCGGTCGGTGCGTAGGATCTTGGGCGTAGCCTGCGGTACGAATTGAAGTGTGGTGCGAACACCAGCGTGCTCTCGGCCATCGCCGCCAGCAGGCCGCCAACCGCATGACGCATGGTCTCCGAGCCCTGGTCGGTGCCGTCGTCGAAGACATTGCGTCCTTCGCCGTCGACCAGGCTGAAATGGACGTGAAAGCCGTTGCCGGCGCGGTCGCCATAGGGCTTGGCCATGAAGCAGGCGGCAAAGCCGTGCTTGCGGGCAATGCCCTTCACCGTGCGCTTGAACAGCACCGCATCGTCAGCCGCCCGCAAGGCGTCCGCGACATGGTTCAGATTGATCTCGAACTGACCGACACCGTTTTCGGCGATGGCCGTGTCGACGGGAATGCCTTGCGTCCGGCAGGCTTCGTAGACGTCATGGATGAAGGATTCGAAGTCGTCGATCTCGTCGATCGACAGCGCCGCGTCGGAATCGAGACGGCGTCCGGTCACCGGCGAGACCGGTCCGACCGGCCGCTGCGATTGCGGATCGACGAGGTAGAATTCGAGTTCCGTTGCCGCGACCGGGGTCAGGCCCAAGGCCTTGTAGCGATCGAGGATGCGGGCCAGCGCCCGTCGCGGGTCGCCGAGATAGGGCGCGCCGCTTTCGTCGGCAAGCCAGAGCGGGACGAGCGCCGTCGGATGCGCCGTCCAGGCCACCGGCAGAATCCCGCGCCCGGTCCATTGGCACAGTCCGTCGGCATCGCCGGTCGAGAATACCAGGCTGTTGCCTTCGATATCCTCGCCCCAGACATCCAGCCCGATCAGCGAATAAGGCATACGCAGCTTGCCTTCCAGCGCCTTCCTTGCCTGCTCGACGGGAATGCGCTTGCCGCGCATGATGCCGTTGAGGTCGCACACCGCGGCCCTCAGGCTCTGGATGTCGGTCCTGCTGTCAAGCCAGTTCAAAACGTCCGCAATTGCATCGCTCAATTTATAACCTCTGGTTTTTGAAGGTCCCGCAGCCTGCTCGGCTGCACTGTCCCTGGTAAAGATAGCTTGTGAGTTTTCGAAAACGGACATGGCTGTCGCCAAGGCCTTTTCCTTATTTTTTCAAGTCACTAGCTGGGATGTCGGGAGGCATTTCAAAACCAATTGCGCGATCTGCGATCGCAACATAGAGGCAAGAGCACGGAAAGCCAAGGGGCCACTTCAGCTTCTCGTCTTCGGAAATCTGGCCTGCTGCAGGATGTGCGAGGCGCCCTCGTCGATATCGCGCACGATGGCCGCGCGGGCGCGCTCGCCGTCCTGGGCTTCGATCGCCGCGACGACTTCCTCGTGAAAATCGATGTCGAGAATGGAGGCGAGGTCATCCTCGAACCCCATGGCAAGGTTCCTGAGAAACGGGCCGACCTGCATCCATACGGTCTCGATCAGAAAGATCATCTGCTCGTTGCCGCAATGGCGATAGATCGAGAATTTGAAGTCGTGGTTCTTGCGCAGGTAGTCGTCGATATCGCCCTTGCGGGCCGCCAAGGTCAGGTCGGTGCAGTGGCGCCGGATCGTCCGCAGATTGTTGCCGTTGATGCGTTTTGTCGCCAGTTCGGTCGCCGAGCCTTCGAGGATCGTGCGCACGGCGGTCAATTGCGAAAACCGTTCGGCCGAAATGACCGGCACTTCCACGCTGCCGTTCGGCATCGGGCTCAGCGCGCGCAGTGCCTGAAGCCGCATGAAGGCGCTGCGCACCGGCATGTCGCTGGTGCCGAGTTCCTTGGCGAGCTTTCGCGAGGTCAGCTTCTGGCCCGGCGTGAACTGGCCCGACATCAGCGCTCGCACGAGCTCCAGATAGACCTTCTCATGCAAGGGAACGGTGTCGACGGCGGTCAACCCGAATTGTGTTTTGTCGGCCATTGGCGGGAGCGCTGCTTCATTGGTTCTGAAATCTACCCTGACGACAACAGCCGCGAAGATCTTGCCTGGCCGATCGCGGCGAGAACGCCAAGTCAGCGATTTATCCACACATGATAGACGTTTCGATCGTTGCGCGGCAAGCCAGCCCGTCACCTGCCGGCCGTTGCACCCAAGGCTGGAGGCTTGATTGTTGGGCGAGCGGCGTCTGCGCCACGCTGTGCAAAACCGTCATCACAAATCTTGACCTTGCGCGCACTTGCACCTCTGGCCGCTCTCTGGCTTTTTGGGGTACCCATCGCAACGGACTGATTCGCGTCATGCCGCTCGATTGCAATGTCTATTGAGCAGTCTGCTTGTGGGTCGTGAAGCGCGCGCAATTGACGAAGGAGAAACAGGCATGGCCGAGTTCAAGAAGCCCGAAATCTCCGAGATGAGACCCAAGATCACCGTTATCGGCGTCGGCGGCGGTGGCGGCAATGCCGTCAACAACATGATTACGGAGCAGCTTCAGGGCACCGAATTCATCGCCGCCAACACCGACGCGCAGGCGCTGACCATGTCGAAGGCGACGCGGCTGATCCAGCTAGGCGCTCACGTCACGGAAGGATTGGGCGCCGGATCGCTTCCCGAGATCGGCCGCGCCGCGGCCGAGGAATCGCTCGACGAGATCATGGATCATCTGGCCGGCACGCATATGTGTTTCGTCACCGCCGGCATGGGCGGCGGCACGGGAACCGGTGCGGCTCCGATCATCGCCCAGGCGGCGCGCAAGGCCGGCATCCTGACGGTTGGCGTCGTCACCAAGCCCTTCGCCTTCGAAGGCAGGCGCCGCATGCAGATGGCCGAAGAGGGCATCGAGCGGCTGCGCGAGAGCGCCGACACGGTGATCGTCATCCCGAACCAGAACCTGTTCAGGATCGCCGATGCCAAGACCACCTTCGCCGATGCGTTCGTCATTGCCGACCGCGTGCTCTATGCCGGCGTCAGCTGCATCACCGATCTCATCGTCAAGGAAGGCCTGATCAATCTCGACTTCGCCGATGTGAAATCGGTGATGCGCGACATGGGCCGCGCCATGATGGGCACCGGCGAAGCTTCCGGCGAGGGCCGGGCAATGAAGGCGGCGGAAGCCGCGATCGCCAACCCGTTGCTCGACGAAGTGTCGATGAAGGGCGCCAAGGGCGTCCTGGTCTCGATCTCGGGCGGCAGGGACATGACCCTGTTCGAGGTTGACGAGGCCGCGACCCGCATTCGCGAAGAGGTCTATGAGGACGCCGACATCATCGTCGGCGCGATCTTCGACAAGAGCATGGAAGGCCGCTTCAGGGTCTCGGTGGTGGCGACCGGTCTCGACCGTGCGTTTGGTGTGGAGGATGCCGATGCCGGCATCGCGCGCGACCACGGCGGCCAGCCGCCAGCGCGGACGCTTCAGTAGGCTGGGCAAGACGGGCAGGGCGCTGTCGCGCTCCTGCCCGTCGATATCAAGCGCCCCAATTCACCCAAACTTCGGGTCGAGACTGCCAGACTTATACCGCTTGGCCATCTCCGCGACCGGCAGCGGCTTGATCTTCTGCGCGTTGCCGGCGGTGCCGAACTGTTCGAAGCGCTCCTTGCAGAGCTTGCGCATGGCGGCCATGGCCGGCGTCAGGTACTTGCGCGGATCGAACTCGCTCGGATTCTCGGTCAGCACCTTGCGGATGGCGCCGGTCAGCGCCATGCGGTTGTCGGTGTCGATGTTGATCTTGCGCACGCCGTGCTTGATGCCGCGCTGGATTTCCTCGACCGGAACACCCCAGGTCGGCTTCATCTGGCCGCCATATTTGTTGATGATCTCCTGCAGATCCTCCGGCACCGAGGACGAGCCGTGCATGACCAGATGCATGTTCGGCAGGCGGCGGTGGATCTCCTCGATGACGTTCATGGCCAGCACCGCGCCGTCGGGCTTGCGCGAGAATTTGTAGGCGCCATGGCTGGTGCCCATGGCAACCGCCAGCGCATCGACATGGGTGTCCTTGACGAATTCGACCGCCTGTTCGGGATCGGTCAAAAGCTGGTCGTGGCTGATCGCGCCTTCGACGCCGTGGCCGTCTTCCTGTTCGCCGCCGCCGCTCTCCAGCGAGCCGAGCACGCCGATCTCGCCTTCGACGGACACGCCGCCCCAATGCGCCATGTCGACGACACGCTTGGTGATGCCGGAATTGTAAGCGTAGTCGGCCGGCGACTTGCCATCTTCCTTCAGCGACCCGTCCATCATGACCGAGGTGAAGCCGTACTGGATGGCGGTGACGCAGGTGGCTTCGTTGTTGCCATGGTCCAGATGCATGCAGACCGGAATGTCGGGATGGATTTCGACCAGCGCGTCGATCAGCTTGGCCAGCACCACGTCATTGGCATAGGCGCGCGCGCCACGGCTTGCCTGCAGGATGACCGGCGACTTGGTCTCCTCGGCGGCCTCCATGATGGCGAGGCCCTGTTCCATGTTGTTCATGTTGAAAGCGGGTACGCCATAGCCGTATTCGGCGGCGTGGTCGAGCAATTGTCTCAGTGTTATGCGAGCCACCCAATAGTCTCCCGTATCTGGTTTCAAGCGCAACGTCGCGGGCCGGCCGGTCGCCGGTCGGCCCTTGATGCTTCTGGCCGGATTTCAACGGAACCGCAACCTTCAGAGGCCTTCTCGATCGCAATTCTTGTTGCAGGGCTGAAATCCGGCCTGTTTGATGACCTCAGGCCGCGATTGTAGCGCGCAAAATCGTTTGGCACCTGCGCGCAAATCATTTGGCACTAACTTGCTGTGATTGAAGGGGCGCTCCAAGGGCGGTTTAACGGGCCTCTCGTACGGTGGCGGGCTGCCGTTTGCGCATCTCCCGCAATGGCTTCTCCACGAACTCAAACGACAAGGCGGCGATCGCCAGCGTCAGCGGCGCGACGATCAGAAATGTCGGGGTCGCGACCGCCCTGACACCATCCAGTGCCGGATTGTACTTCAACGAAAATTCCCCAGCCTGTTGCTTGGCACTGTATCACCACATCGAAAACTACGCGACCTGCTCCGAGCCGATGCTGTCGAAGCTCCCTGCAGGTTCCAGAAGTGAAGGGGCCTTGTTCCAGTGTCCCCGACAGACCTCGATTAACCCTCTGTTAAGGACGTTCTTGCCGGAAAGCCGACGAAGTGCTTCCTTGTGGAGATGGACGGGATTGCCAAATGCGGGAAGAGATCTTAGCAAAGACCGATCTGACATCAGCACGAGAGCTTCGAATTGCCGGTACTCCTGCGATCCGATTGATCTGGGTTGTCGCAACCTATTCGCTTGTTGCCCTATTTTTTTCCCCCGACCTCTATTTGCTGAACCTCAAGGCGTTCGCGCTGGATTTCCTACCCGTGGCGCTGACCGCCTGCTCCCTGGGGCTGATAGGAACTGCTGTTCTTCGCAGGCCCGCGTCGCCTTTGTCCTTTCTGGCCGAAATCTTGGCAGCGAGAGGCCTCGGAGCCATGACGATCACGCTCGGCACTTGCGTCGGAATTGCCGCTTTCTGGACCTTCAAATACAACATCACGCGGCTCGTTCCCTTCTACGCAGATCGCACGCTTGCCAACATCGACTTCGCCCTGCATTTCGGCGATCCGTGGCGATGGCTGCATGCCGTGACACCTCCAGCAGCGATCCCGGCGCTGGTGCTCCTCTACTTTCCGGCATGGCTATTCCAATTCTTCACCGCGATCATAGTTGCTGCTTTTTGCCGCGAGCCGCTGCGGACCAGGTACATGGTTGCATTCACCATCACGATGATCGGACTCGGAACCGTGATGGCGACCGCAGTCGCGTCGGCCGGTCCGATTTTCTATGACACCTTCGTTCCTGGAGGCGGGCTACGGTTTGCAGACCTCAGGGCCGCTCTAGGCAGCAGCTCAGCGGCCCTTCCTATGGTCGAAGTGGCCAGCCGCCTCCGTAACGCCTACGAATATGGTGCGGAGAACGTCTTCGCCGGCATCTCCGCCATGCCCAGTATCCATGTCGCTGTGGCTGCGCTCAATGCTCTCTTTTTCTCGCGGATCAACCGATGGATCGGCGCGGCCGCTTGGGTGTTCGCGGCCCTGACGCTGTTCGGGTCGGTCTATTGGGGCTGGCACTATGCCATTGACGGCTATGTTGCGATCGCAGCCGTTGTATCAATCTGGGTTGCTTCAGCTCGCATGTGCGGGGGCGACAGTGTTTGATCTGTTTGACCTGATCGACCCAAAGGCGATCGTGATCGTCTTCATGATTTTCGTTCCGCTGGAGCACCTGTTGCCTCTGCATGAGGGGCGGCTGTACCTGCGTCGAGCGCTTTCAACCGACCTTCTGCATCTGTTTGTGACCGGAGTTCTCTTCAAAATCGGCTTTCTGATCCTGATCGCTGGCTGCATGGTAGGCATCAACTCGGCTGTGCCAAACCTGGTCGGCCAAACTATCCGGACCCAGCCGTTCTGGCTTCAGACGATCGAGGTGATCGTTGTGTCGGATCTCGGCTTCTACCTCGCTCACAGGCTGCTCCACGCCGTCCCGTTCCTGTGGCGCTTTCATGCGATCCATCACAGCATCGAAGAACTCGATGCTCTTGCTGCCCACCGTGTCCACCCCTTGGACCAACTGTTCGTCAAGGCGGCGTCGCTCCTGCCGATCTATGCCCTCGGGTTCGCTGTCGGGCCTTTCATCGTTGCTGGAGTGATCTACCACTGGCAGGCGCTGTTGATTCACTCGAACATCAAGATCGGATTTGGGCCGCTGAAATGGGTGGTCGCCTCGCCACTCTTCCACCACTGGCACCACGCCAACGAACGCCAGGCTTTCGACAAGAATTTCGCTGGCCAGCTCTCCATCATCGATGCGTTGTTCGGCACCATGTACATGCCCGAAGCCATGCCGTCGAAATATGGAACCGACGAGCCGGTGCCCGATGCCTACCTTGGACAACTCGCCTATCCATTCAGCCGACCAGCAGAGAGGGTGGTCTTGCAGATATCGGAGTTGACTCATGATCAGCCAAATTGAAGACTTCGCCGGTCGGGCCGCGATCCTCGTTATCTTCACGTTTTTGATGGTGTGGGAGACCGGGACAATAGGCGGGATATTTCACGCTGAGACTCTCGATGGATGGTCTCTGATACTGACCTCACGCATCGCGGCCTTCATATTCCTAGGTTGCTCGCTCTTGTTTACGCTGGTGAGGCTGCCAGCGAAATCAAGTGCGGCCGGGCTTGCTCCCCGCGTCGTCTCCATCGCGGGAACTTTTGTCATGTCCCTCCTGGTCGTACTGCCGATCGGAGATGTGCCGACAGAAGTCCGATTGTTTGGCACCACGATGATCGTGGTGGGGACGCTGCTTTCGATCTATTGCCTGATCTGGCTGGGACGATCGTTTTCCATGATGGCAACAGCTCGAAAGCTCGTCACGGCAGGACCTTACAGTATCGTCAGGCATCCACTTTATGCGGCGGAGGCGATCACCATGATTGGTGTGATCATAGCCAACTGGTCGGTCTCGTCGGTGACGGTGGGCGCTTGCTGGTTTGCACTCCAATACCGGCGAGCCTTGAACGAGGAACATGTGCTGCGAGCTGCATTCCCTGAATACCAGAAATATGCCGAGCGCGTGCCTATGCTGGTTCCACATTCACGCACTCTCTCCACCCGATGACCGGGCTCCAAAAAGGGCAGGCGTTCGCCGGCCCTTTCGCTTTCTAACTCCTCGGCAACGCGGCAGTAGGCACCGTGAACCAGCGGAGGCATGGCGCGCCACACCCTTCGTGATACGGTGCTCTTGCTGCCAACCGGCCCAGGAGCGGGCGCCATCCGAATTCCATTCACATGCTCAATCATCCGCCGAAGGCGCTCCTGCGGGCCATAGACGCCGCGCTGAAGCCCTTTCGTCCGGCAGGGCTGGCGGTCAACTGACATGGCTGATCGCTCGGACTTGGTGCCATCCGATCTTGCGCGTTACGTCACGCCGCGATCAACTCCCGCGCCGCCAGGAGCTGCACGCAGGCATTGGCCGCTTCCTTGCCCTTGACGGTGAAGTGCTCGAAGAAGAAGCGGTGGTGCTCGGCGCTGTCGTGGTAGTTGTGCGGGGTGAGCACCGCCGACAGCACCGGCACACCGGTCGACAGCTGCACGTTCATCATGCCGTCGATCACTGCGCTGGCGACGAACTCGTGCCGGTAGATGCCGCCATTGACGACAAAGGCGGTACCGAGGATCGCGGCATAGCGGCCGGTCCCGGCCAAGGTCTTGGCATGCAGGGGGATTTCATAGGCGCCCGGCACGTCGAAGACATCGACGGTGAAGCGATCGCCTCCGAGAGAGGCCAGTTCAGCTTCGAAGGCCTGCACGCACTGGTCGACGATGTCGGCATGCCAGCGCGCCCTGATAACGGCGATGCGAACAGGTTCGTAGTCTTTGTGGGAATGCTGATTCATGGGTCCATCCTTCCGTTTCGAACCAGAATCAGGACGCACGATACGCAATCCGGCCCGCCGAGGCGGTCCGTCTTGCGTTTCGTTCTCTTCCATCCGGACTCTAACCGTCGGCTCCGGAATCACACCGGATCTGCTGACCTTTCCGATTTTGCCGGAAAGCGCTCGCGGGCTTGGGTAGAAAACCCTTACCGCCGGTGGGGACTTTCACCCCGCCCTGAGAACATTAACGGCTTTGTATGAAAGGGCAGGGCGCTGCTGTCAACCGTGAGAAGGTTGGGCCAAGCACGTTCGACTACCGCGTGCGCCACGCCGCCGCCGATGCGGCTACCAGCGTCAGCAGCGCTGCAACCATCGCGCAGACAGCAAAGCCGAAGTTGGAGTAAAGCGGTCCGAAGCTGGTGGTGCCGACGAAGACCGCGAGGTAGGTCACCGCGCTGTTCAAGCCCATGATCGTGCCGCGCCGCGACGGATCGAGCGCCGACAGGCGCATCACCAGGACGTTCAATCCGAAATGATTGGCCAGTCCCCAGAGCGCGACCATGGCCAGGGTCAGGCTGAAGCTGTTGCTCGTCGCGGCGATCGCGACATAGACGGCCGCGACGAGAAGATAGGCAAATGGCATGACGCGGCGCGCGCCGATCCGGTCGATGACACCGTCGAGAAGTGCTGCCATGCCGAAACCCACGCCATAGGCAAGCGCCGCCAGCCCATTGGCGCTGACCGGCTCTCCCAGCCCGACATGAAGATGGTCGCCGAGATAGCCATAGACACCGTAGAAGGCGGTCATGAAGGCGGCGCAAGCGATCAGAAGCGGGACGATGCCGGGGATGCCAAGGGCCTCCAGCGGGGCGGGCGCCGACCCGGCCTTCCTGATGTCGCTGAGCGAGGTCACTGTCAGCCCCACCCATGCAAGGGCCGCAAGCACCGCGACCGCGGCAAAGACGGCACGCCAATGCACGAGATCGGCAAGCACGGCCGACAGCGAGACGCCGGCCACCATGCTGAGCGTCCATCCGGTCAGCACGACGCCGATCGTGCCGCTTTCACGGCCGGGCGGAGCGATGGCCGCGGCGCTGGCATAGATCGCCGGCATGGCGATGCCGGCAGCGATGCCGGCGAGCAGCTGTGCGGCGACCAGCAGGATCACCGTGGGTGCCGCGGCGCTTGCAACCAGCGCCAGTGCCAGCAGCAACAGGGCGCCCTGCAGCATCCGGCGGGCGCCGAGCCGGTCGATGTAGCGGGCCAGGAACAGGGCGCTTGCGGAGGTGCCGAGGCCGAACGCGGCCGCCGCAATCATCACGGCCGGCACGCTGGTGCCGAACGACGAGGCGACAGCCGGTGCAATCGGACCCAGCACAAGCGAGTTCGAGCCGATGACCGCGATGCAGCCCGTCAACAGATAGGCAAGCGCCGGAATCGGTGCTCGGGCAGTCAATGGTGCAACTTGATCAATGTTCGACATATCAGCATAATGGCCGTATTCTATTCAGCGGAGAACCAGGAATTTCGCCATGGATGAAGAAACAGATGGCATTCTGCAGAACAAGGCTGCGGCCCGCGACCTCGACGCGATTGACCGAAGAATATTAGGCGTCCTGGTCGATGACGCCACGATCAGCTACGCCGAACTTGGCGATCGCGTAGGCTTGTCGCCACCGGCAGCGCATGAGCGGGTCAAACGGCTCCGGCGCAGCGGCGCCATCCGCAACACAGTCGCCATCATCGATCCCCGGGCGGTGAAAAAGCCTTTGCTTGCCTTTGTCCATATCGACACCAAGGGCTGGGGAAAGACGCCGGAACTGATGGCGGTCTCGCAATATCCCGAAGTCGAGGAGATCCATACCGTCGCCGGTGATACCTGCATGCTGCTGAAGGTCCGCACGGAAGACACCAGAGCACTCGAAGGCCTTTTGGCGCGCCTGTACGAAACGCCGGGCGTCACCTCGACGCGCAGCTATGTGGTTTTATCGACCTATCTGGAGCGGCCGGTGCAGCCGGGCATTACCGAGACATGGCCGACCCCGAAGCATATGGCCGAGCCTCTGTACTAGAGCAATTCTAGGAAAAGTGTGAAGCGGTTTTCCCGGGAAAAGCGCATGGCGCTTTCCCTTGGGAATTGCGTCAAAACAAAGAGTTAGAGCGGTTAGCCGTTTCCGTG
This sequence comes from Mesorhizobium loti, assembly GCA_014189435.1. Taxonomy (NCBI): domain Bacteria; kingdom Pseudomonadati; phylum Pseudomonadota; class Alphaproteobacteria; order Hyphomicrobiales; family Phyllobacteriaceae; genus Mesorhizobium; species Mesorhizobium loti. Next base: position 4,098,679 of record CP050293.1, on the reverse strand, counting down.
AATCGGTGAACTGCTCCAGACGCGCGGAACTACGCGCGCTCGGGAAACATCGCCTTCAGGCCCTCGCGCGATGCCTTGGCAACGCCGCGCTCAGTGATCAGGCCGGTCACCAGCCGCGCCGGCGTCACATCGAAGGCCGGGTTTGCCGCCGGCGTCGTCTCCGGCGAAATGCGCACCTGGGCAATCTCGCCGGCAGCGGTCTTGCCCCAGACCAGCGACACCTCGTCGGCCGAGCGCTGCTCGATCGGGATTTCGGCCAGTCCGTCATGCACCGTCCAGTCGATGGTCGGCGAGGGTAGCGCGACATAGAACGGCACATCATTGTCGGCGGCCGCGAGCGCCTTCAGATAGGTGCCGATCTTGTTGCAGACATCGCCGTCGGCGGTGGTGCGGTCGGTTCCGACGATGACCATGTCGATCTCGCCGCGCTGCATCAAATGGCCGCCGGCATTGTCGACGATCAGCGTGTGCGGCACGCCATGGCCGGCCATCTCCCATGCGGTCAGCTGGGCGCCCTGGTTGCGTGGCCGTGTTTCATCGACATAGACATGGACCGAAATGCCGGCCTCCGTAGCCAGATAGATCGGCGCGGTGGCGGTGCCATAGTCGACCGTCGCCAGCCAGCCGGCATTGCAGTGGGTCAGGATGTTGACCGGCTCGCCCTTCTGCTTGCGCGCCGCGATCGCCTTGATGATGGCGAGACCGTTCTCGCCAATGGCGCGGTTCAGCTCGACATCCTCGTCGGCGATCTCACTGGCGCGCCGATAGGCGGCCGCGGCGCGTTGTTCCGTTGGCAGGGGCCGCAGGAAGCGCCGCATTTCGTCCAGCGCCCAGCGCAGATTGATCGCGGTCGGCCGTGTTTCGTGCAGGGTCTCCCACACGGCGTCGAGCGCTGCATCCGATGGATCGTCAGCCATCTGCATGGCGACGCCATAGGCTGCGGTGACGCCAATGAGAGGTGCGCCGCGCACCCACATGTCGCGGATGGCGGTGGCGATGCCGGCAACCGTGCCGATGGTCTCGATGCGGAAATCATGCGGCAGCCAGCGCTGGTCGATAATATCAACCGAACGCCCGTCGTCGCTCAGCCAGATGGTGCGATAGTGGCGGTCGCCGACGTTCAAATGCTGCTCTCCTGTTCGATCAGCGCGGCCAATTTGTTGACCTCGTCGATGCTGTGGATATGGCGCCGGTTGACGGCAATGTGACGGCCGAATCTCAGCGCCTTTGCTTCACAACTGGCGCGCAGATCCTCATCGGCAATGGTCTCGAAATCGGCATTGTGGGCAAGGCCGAGGATGCGCCGGTGAACCTCGATGCCGGCAAAGCCGAGCAGGTCGGTCCAGATCTGGTGCAGCACATGGTCGAGCGCCTGCTCGGCGCCGAGCCTGTCGCCCTGATCCTCGAACAGGCTCTTCTGATAGAGCATGCCGGTGCGCTCGGTGCGCCACATCAGGGAGAACTCGGCGCGGAACACCGACCAGGTCTCGACTGTCACCTCAAGCAGATAGGCACGCATGGCGTCGCGCTTGCCAGTCTGCTCATGGCCGCGCTGCGAGAAGAACGACATCCAGAAATTGGCGAGCAGCATGCCGACATCGAAGGCCATCGGGCCGTAGAAGGCGAACTCCGGATCGATCATCCGGGTTTCCGTGTCGGTGACCATGATCGAGCCGGAATGCAGGTCGCCATGCAACAGCGTTTCGGCATTGGCGGCGAAGATGTGCTTGAGCCGCTGCGCCTCGACCTTGAGGTCGCGGTCGGCGCGCAGTTCGGCGACGAGGCCGTCGAGCTGCGGTGAGGTGTGGCGGTTCATCTTGGCGTCGAAATAGGGGTCGGAAAACACCAGGCTCTCGGTGATGTCGCAAAGCTCGACATTGTCGGCGAACAGCGCCAGATCGGCCTTGCGGTCCTTGGCCGTCATGTGCAGATCGGAGCCGCGAAACAGCGTGCGGGCCATGAACAGGCCGATATCCCGGGCAATGTTCGGCAGCTGCCGGCCGTCGATCAGGGCGCGGCGCAGGATGATGTGCGGCGGCGCAAGATATTCCATGATGATCAGCGCCTGGCGTTCATCGAAATAATGGATCGCCGGCACCGATCCCGGTGCGCGTGCTTCTTGCCTTGTCAGCGCGTGATATTCGAAGAAGGAGCGTTTCAGCGGCAGCGGCCAACTGTCGCCGACCAGGCGGACATAGGGCAGGGCCTGCTTGACCACGGCCGCACCGCTGGTGCCCTCGACGATGAACACCAGGTTGAGATTGCCGTCACCGACCTCGCGGACCTTCCAGGCGCCAGTGTCCTTGCCGATCTTCGCGCACAGCGCCTCGTTGTCGCCAAGGCGGGCAGCCAGGGTCTCGACCGACAGGGCTTCGAACGGCAATTCTTCAGTCATGGTCATCCTCCCGCATATGCGCTCCGAACATAACGGAGGCATGGCGGCCGGGCCAAGCTAGGAAGCGATCTGGCAATTGTCAATCGTGTTGACAATTGCCGATGCAGCCCATAGCGTCATGTCAGGGAGGAACGCATGGTCGGCAATGCCGTGTTCCGCGTAGAGGGACTGAGGAAATCCTTTGGCCACAACGAGGTGCTTGGCGGCGTCTCGCTCGAATTGCATGCCGGTGAACTGACCGTGCTGATGGGCGCCAACGGCGCCGGCAAATCCACCCTCGTCAAGATCATCTCTGGCGTCTATGAGCGCGGCGGCGGCACCATGGCGCTCGCCGACCAGGATTTCGCGCCAAAGACCCCGGCCGAGGCGATCCGCGCCGGCGTCGTCACCGTGCATCAGAACATCAATGATGGTGTCGTCGCCGATCTCGACGTCGCCACCAATCTGACCCTCGACAGGTTGAGCGGCAAAGGCGCGCCGACCCTGTTCAATCCGGTCCGCGTGCGCCGGGAGGCCGAAGCGGTCGCCGACCGCATGGGGCTGGCCATCGATTTGAAGGCGCGGGTGAGCGATCTTTCGCTGGCCGATCGCCAGATGGTGGCGATTGCCCGCGCGCTGGCGCACCAGCCGAAAGTGTTGATCCTCGATGAGCCGACCTCGTCGCTTTCGAGCGCCGAGGCTGATCGGCTGTTTGCGCTGATCGACAGGCTCCGCGAGCAGAGCGTGGCGATCCTGTACATCTCGCACCGCATGTCGGACATCAGGCGGTTGGCCGATCGCATCATCTCTATGCGTGACGGGATCATCTCGGGCATTTTCGACAAGAAACCGCTCGACTATGAGGGCGCGGTCAACGCCATGCTCGGCCGCAAGATCCATCTCGACCAGATCGTCGTCAGGAATTCGGCCAAGGCGGTCCTGACGATCGAAGGTCTACGCATTGCGCCAGGCGCCCGGCCGATTTCGCTGACGCTTGGCGACGGCGAGGTCGTTGCCATCACCGGCCTCGTCGGTGTCGGCAAGACGGCGCTTGCCGAGACGCTGTTTGGCGTGCGCCAGCCATTGTCCGGCACCATGACGATGAACGGCAAACCCTATGCACCTGGAACAGCCGGCGAGGCGATCGCTGCCGGCGTGTTCCTCGTCGCCAAGGACCGCGGCGAGAACGGCATCGTTGGCGGCTTCAACATCCAGGAAAATATCAGCCTGCCGTTTCACAAGCGTATGTCGCGCTTCGGCATCCTGAGGCGCCGCCTCGAACGCACCACGGCCCGCCGGCAGATCGAGGAGCTGGGCATCGTCTGCCGTTCCGAGAAGGACGAGATGTCGGAGCTGTCCGGCGGCAACCAGCAGAAGGTGATGGTCGCCCGCTGGATGGCCCAGGATGCAAGACTGTTCATTCTGGATGAGCCGTTTCAGGGCGTCGATATTTCGGCCCGGCGCGACATCGCCGCCAAGCTGAGAGCCAGTGCAAACGGCCGCGCCACGCTGTTGTTCGTCACCGAGCTCGACGAGGCGCTGGAGACCGCCGACCGCATCCTGGTCATGTCGGAGCAGACCATCGTTGGCGAACACCGCAATGCCGACGTCGATCTCGATCGCCTGCTGGCCGAGGTCGCCGGCGGGCCGTTGCACAGCGCGGCCTGAAGGGCGTGGCTAACAGGAATTGGAATGGAGAGACTATGGGTTCGAGTTGGGTAAAGACGGCAGCAGTGCGCGGGAGCGCTGAATGACGCTGCGCGATCACGCCATCCGCTACGGGTTCATCGTGCTCTTGTTCGGGCTCGTCGCCTATTTCTCGATCGCCGCCGACGGTTTCGTTTCGCCGCAAAGTGCCGTTTTCATCTTCCAGTCGGTCGCCATCACCGGCGTGCTGGCGCTCGGCGTCACCGCCACGCTCGTCGTCGGCGGCTTTGACCTGTCGATCGGCTCGGTCGCCACCTCAGCCATGATGGCGGCGGCCTATGTGATGGTGGTGCTGGAGCAGAACGCTCTCGTCGCGGTGGTCGTTTGCCTGCTGATCGGCGCCATTGTCGGCCTGATCAACGGCTGGCTGATCGTCTACATGCGCGTGCCCGATCTGCTGGCGACGCTCGGCATGATGTTCCTGCTCGTCGGCTTGCAACGTATTCCGACCGAAGGGCGCTCGATCGCCACCGGCATGACCATGCCCGACGGTTCGGTCGCCAACGGCAAATTCTCTGACGCCTTCCTGGCGCTCGGGCGCCACCGCTTCGATTTCTTCATCCCGAACCTCATTCCGGTGTCGGTCGTGGTGCTGCTCGTGCTCGCCGTGCTGATCTGGTTCTTCCTCGAATACACCCGCTTCGGCCGCATGATGTATGCGGTCGGCAGCAATGAGCGCGCCGCCGAACTCGCCGGTGCGCCTGTCAAGGCATACAAGATCTGGGCCTACGTTATTTCAGGAGTTTTTGCCTCGATCGGCGGCATTTTGCTCGCTGCCCGGCTTGGACGCGGCGACATCGCCTCGGGTAATAATCTGCTGCTCGATGCGGTTGCCGCGGCGCTGATCGGCTACGCGGTGCTTGGCGCCGCCAAGCCGAACGCCTTTGGCACCGCGGTCGGCGCGCTGTTCGTCGGCATCTTGCTGCAAGGCCTGACGATGATGAACGCGCCTTACTACACGCAGGATTTCGTCAAGGGCGTGGTTCTGGTCGTCGCCCTTGTCTTCACCTTCGCCCTTTCGGGCAGAGGCAGGAGGTAACTTTCGGCCGGAACAGGATTTTGGGTTCAACAAGAGTGGAGGAAAACAAAGTGAGCATTACAAGAAGACTTCTGGGGAAGGTGGCGCTCGGATTGGCCGGCGCAACCGTGCTGATGCAGTTCCCGGCGCTGGCCGCGGACAAGCCGGCGCCTTTCGACAAACCCGGCGTCAAGATCGCGCTGGTGCGTTATCTCTCGACCGGCGACTTCTTCCAGGCCTATCTCTCGGGCGTCGAGGCGCAGTCGAAGGCGCTCGGCATCGACCTGCGCGTCCTCGACAGCCGCCAGGATGCCGCCCTTCAGTCCGACATGGTCGATCAGGCCATCGCGCTCGGCGTGCAGGGCATCATCATCCAGCACGGCCTGACGGAATCGATGAAGGACGCCGCCCAGCGCGCGGTCGACGCCGGCATCAAGGTGGTGGCCTTCGACGTCAATGTCGAAAACCCTAAGATCCCGCAGGTTGAACAGTCCGACCGCGACCTGGCGCGCCTCGCGCTCGAGCAGGCGGTCAAGGACAATGGCGAGAGCTGGAATGCCGGCTATGTCTATGTCGCCGGCATCGCGCCGCTCGACCGCCGCAACGAGACCTGGGTCGACGTGAAGAAGAAGTATGCCGGCATCAAGGAAGTCGCGATGTTCGGCACGCTCGACAATCCGATCGCCAACTCCGTCGCCAACCAGGCGCGCTCGGTGCTCTCCGCTCATCCCGACATCAAGGTGATGTTCGCCCCCTATGACGAATTCGCCAAGGGCGTGAAGATCGCCGTCGACGAGGCGGGCCTGAACAAGGGCATCAAGATCTATTCGGCCGACATCTCGACTTCGGATATTGCCGCGATGCGCGAGCCCGACAGCGCCTGGGCTGCCACCGCCGCGACCAACCCGGCCGTCGTCGGCCAGGTCTCGGTGCGCGCGCTGGCGCAGCTGTTGGCCGGCGAAGACCCCGGCCACAACGTCGTCGTGCCGCCGACGCTGATCACCCAGAAGGACCTCATCGACAAGGACATCAAGAATATGGAAGACCTGTCGGCCAAGCTGCCGCAGTTCGCCCATGCCGACGTCGCGATGCCGGCCTGGATGCCGAACCCGAACGCGAAGTAATTTATCCGCTACCCAAAAGCCGCTTGCAGCATCTTGTTGCAGGCGGCTTTTCAGCGATCATGCCTCGGCTACTCCTGAAACAGGTCGGAATGGGAGCCGGTGCGGGCGAGCTGTAGCTCATCACCGACGACGCGGTAGATCAGGAGCCAGTCCGGTTCGATATGCGCGTCTCGAAAGCCCTTCCAGTCACCTTTCAGAGGATGATCTTTATACGTCACCGGCAGTTCATGCCCGGCGATGAGCAGGCCTAGCAGATCGCGCAATTTCCCAAGGTTCTTGCCACGCTTTTCCATACGCTTCACATCCCGGCGAAATTGCCCGGAGTGAATGGGCGCCGGCATGCTTAGAGCCCCAGATTCTTGAACAATTCATCAGCCGAGGCGAAGCGCTTGCCTTCACCTTTTTCCAACTCGGCCATGGCCTTTCGCGTGATTGCGTTAGGCACTTTCACCGGGAAGGGAAATTCCTTGTCGGCAGCCACGCGCACCAGTAGCAGGCGGATGGCGTCGGAAACGGACAATCCCATCGCCGCCAGGGCTTCCGTTGCCTGATCCTTTGTCGCCGTATCGATCCGAGCGCGAACCACGCTATCCGTTGCCATATCATAACTCCTGACTGAGCTACAATGTAGCTACAGATGGCTGGCTTTTCAAGCCGGTTGGTTCTCTCGCAAACTCATTCGCGAAAGTCCGACTCCCGTGGTGCGTACGATCGGCAGCGTGTTGTCACGACTGCCGATCAATTGCCACTACCGCAGCGCTGCCGCGATATTGCCGCCATCGACCGTCGTCACATCGGCGGTGGTCCGGTCGGCCAGCGCGTGGTGCAGGAAGGCCTGCGCCACATCCTGCGCCGTCACTTCCTGGCCTAGCAGATTGCCGGACATGTAGTCCTTTTCCGACACGCCGCGTGCGCCCGAACGGCTGGCGATCATGGCGTCGGTCAGAAGCCCTGAGCGGATGCGGTCGGCATTGACCGCGTTCGAGCGAATGCCGTGCGCGCCATAGTCGAGCGCGTATTGCCGGGACAGGAACAGCGTCGCCGCCTTCGGCACGCCATAGGCGCCGAATTTCGGGCCGGGGTTGACCGCCTGCTTGGAGGTGTTGAACAAAAGCACGCCGCCGGTGCCCTGTTCGAGCATGATGCGCACTGCGTTCTGCGCCACCGACTGATGGGCGAAGAAGTTGAGTTCGAAACTCTTGCGCAAAAGTGCATCGTCGAGCTCGCCGATCCGGCCTTCCCAGGCAGCCCCAGCATTGGAGACCAGAATGTCGACGCCGCCGAACACGGCGACCGCCCTGTCGAAGGCGGCACGCACCTGTGCCGGGTCGGTGATGTCTGCGGCGACACCGATCGAATTGTTGCCGGCCTTTTTGGCGGCTTCAGCGGCCTTTTCAGCGTCGAGATCGACGACGACGGCATGGGCGCCATTGTCGGCGAACAGTTTTGCCGTCGCCGCGCCAATCGCGCCGGCGCCGCCGGTGATCAGCACCACCTGGCCGGTCAGCGGCTTCGGCTTGTTGGAGGCGAGCTTGGCTTGTTCCAGCGACCAGTATTCCAGCGGGAAAAGATCGGACTTTGCGAGCGGATGGAAACGGCCGACCGCCTCGGCGCCGCGCACCGCCTCGATCCACATTTCGCCGACATCGGACGCGATCTTCGCGTCCTTCAGCGTGCGACCATGGCCGAACATGCCGAGGCCCGGCACCAGCGTCAGCCGCGGCATCTGGTCGAGCATGGTGCGCTTGACCTCGTCCAGCGCATCATTGGTCTCGAAATAGGCGCGGTAATCCTTGGCGAAGGCGTCGACATGGCTCTTGATCACGGATTTGTAGTCACCGGTCTTGTCCGCATCGGGCGCCGGCAGCGCCATCGGCCCGGTCTTGATGCGGATCGACAGATCGGGTGTCGACACGCCGCGTCCGGCATAGTCGGCAATCCCGGATGAATTGATGAAATCGACGATTGCCGGCGAAGTGCGGAAATCGCTGATCATGCGGTCGAAGCGGCCTTCGCCGCGCGCCACCGCCACCGCGCCGCGCAACGACGGCGCAATGGACGCGGGTGTCGCGAGCTTTGCCGGCAAGGCCGCCTTTGCAGCCTGAGGCTTGCCGTGATTGGCAATGTAGTCCTCTGCGACATTCACATAGTGGATCATCCGGTCGTAGGCTTGTTTGGCATCGTCGCCGAAGGTGAAGATGCCATGCTTGTCGAGGATCAATCCTTCGACATCAGGGGCGGCATCAAAAATATCGGCGGCCGCCTTGGCGAGGTCGAAGCCGGGCATGATGTAGGGCACATAACCCATCTTGCTGCCGAACACCGTCTTCACCAACGGCTTCGAGTCTTCCTGGTCGACGATTGCCAGGATGGCGGTCGAGTGCGTGTGGTCGACGAATTTATGCGGCAGGAAGGCGTGCAGCAGCGTTTCGACCGAGGGGTTGGGCGACGACGGATCGATGAGGTTGACGCGCTGCAGCGCGACCATGTCCTCGTCGGCCAGCCTGTTCAGCGCGCGCGCCTTGAGCAACGGCTTGAGCTTGACCGCCGGCAGGCCCTGCGGCTCGATGACGCCCATGTCCCAGCCGCTGCCCTTGACGCACAGCACGTCCCACTCGTCGCCGACCAGATCGGTCGCCGTCGTCTTGCAGGAGGTGTTGCCACCGCCATGCAGGACCAGCCGTGGTTCGCCGCCGAGCAGCCGGGTCGTGTAGACGCGCAGCGCCAGGTCGCGGCCGACACCCTTTTTCGCATAGTCGGCAACGAGCTTTTCGGCTGCATCGTCATTCCACAAATTCTTCATGTTCGCTTCGTCCGGTTGCTGTCTTTGATGGTGAGAAACAGGAATGCCGCGACGCTTTGATGACAACGCGCCAGCGGCGGAGAGGAGGATTTCCTAGGAGGCCTTTTCTGTCGTGGCAGCCGCATGATCCAGAAGCCGCTGCGCCATGCGCGCGCCGACCACCAGATGCGTGCAAAGGCCGCCGGCGATCGCCGCGAGCAGCGGTTCGAACTTGCTGTCCTCCTGCACCACCATCAGCCGCCTGGCGATGGCGCGCAGCGAGGACAGTTCGGCGGAGATCACCCGACGGTTATAACTGCAGTCGAGCACCTTGCCCTCGGCGTCGATGATCTGCCCGGCAATCACGCCGGCAGCGCCTTGTTGGCGCAGGTCAGCCATTTCGTCAGGAGTGAGCGCGCCGCATTTGACCAGATGGCTGTCGGCGTCGACCGCGCCGACCGAGTACAGCGCCAGATCGCATTCACCGACCCCTGACAGCTGTTCGCGGATCACCGGCTCGGCGCGCAGCGCCCGCGCCAGCTCTTCCGTCGACAGCACCAGTGGCGCGTAGAAGTTCAGCCCCTTGGCGTTGAGCCGCCGCGCGATCTCCATCGTGCATTGGTCTGGCCGGTAGGAATAGGGAGCGCCGAGATTGCCGCAGAGCTGCACCACCGTGACATCCTGCAGGTCGGCATAGGACATGATGTCGGCGATCATGTAGACGGTGCGGCCCCAGGCGACGCCGATGCGGTCGCCCTTCTTGACCAGTTCGAGAAAGACGCTTGCCGCCAGCACGGCGATTTCCGTCGACGGGTCGGCGATATGGTCATTTTCGGGCGCGATCCAGACGGCATCGAGGCCCAACGTATCCTCGAGCTTGCGCGCCAGCACGTCGTCGGTGAAAAGCTGGGTCGAGGTCGAAATGTTGACGATGCCGGTCTCGCGCGCCTTGCGCAGATACATGGCGACCGAGGCACGGGAAATGTTAAGCTGGCTCGCCACCTGGTCCTGCCGCAGGCCATGGGCATAATAAAGCCAGGCGGCCTTGTGGATGAGCTGTTCTGCCGGTCGGATCGCCATGCCGTCTCCTCGGCTGACATTATTCACGGCTCTCGACAAAAGTCAAACTGGGGAAGGGTATGCGATTCCCCTGCGTCCAGCGAATCTGGATCATCATTGTGCCAAATGGGCTCTATCGTGGCATCGTTGATGGTGACGCGGCCCGAGCCTGTGATTAGAAGGTTCTGAAAGAAAGCGCGGGGAGCATGGGATGGGCAATCCTTACGAACAGGATCTCGACAAGAACGCGGCCAACCATCAACCGCTGACGCCGCTTACCTATCTGGAGCGCGCGGCCAAGACCTATCCCGACCAGATCGCCATCATCCATGGCCGCCAGCGCATCGACTATCGCAACTTCTGGCAGCGGTCGCTGAAGTTCGCGTCGGCGCTCGACAAGCGCGGTATCGGCAAGGGCGACACCGTCACCGTCATGCTGTCCAACACGCCGCCGATGCTGGAGGCGCATTTCGGCGTGCCGATGACCAAGGCGGTGCTGCATTCGCTCAACACCCGCCTGGACGCGGCGGTCGTCGCCTTCCAGCTCGACCACGCCGAGACCAAGGTGCTGATCGTCGACCGCGAATTCTCCAGCGTCGTCAAGCAGGCCCTGGAGCTGGCCAAGGTCAAGCCGCTGGTCATCGACTATGACGATCCCGAATACGCCGCCGACGCGCCGTATCCGAAAGGCAAGCGGATTGGCACTCTGGACTATGAGGCGTTTGTTGCTGGCGGCGACGAGGATTTCACCTGGTCGATGCCCGAAGACGAATGGGACGCCATTTCGCTCAACTACACCTCCGGAACGACAGGCAACCCGAAGGGCGTCGTCTATCACCATCGTGGTGCTGCCCTGATGGCCTACACCAACACCATCCATGCCGGCATGGCCAAGCACGCGGTCTATCTGTGGACGCTGCCGATGTTCCACTGCAATGGCTGGTGTTTTCCCTGGACGCTCGCCGTCCAGGCCGGCACCCATATCTGCCTGCGCTGGGTGCGGCCGAAGCCGATCTATGACGCCATCGCCGATCACGGCGTCACCCATCTGTGCGGCGCGCCGGTCGTCATGTCGGTGCTGATCAACGCCAGGGACGAAGACAAACGCGAATTCCCGCAGACGGTTACCTTCAACACGGCCGCGGCGCCGCCACCGGAAGCCGTGCTGTCCGGGATGGCCGATGCCGGCTTTGCCGTCACCCATCTCTACGGGCTGACCGAGACCTACGGCCCGGCGGTCGTCAACGAATGGCATGGCGCCTGGGACCGTCTCGAAAAGGGCGAGCGCAGCGCCAAGAAGGCACGCCAGGGCGTGCGCTATGCAGCGCTCGAAGGCCTGACCGTCATGGATCCCGAGACGATGCTGATAACGCCGGCCGACGGCGAGACCATTGGCGAGGTCATGTTCCGCGGCAACATCGTCATGAAAGGCTATCTGAAGAACCGCAAGGCGAGCGACGAAGCCTTTGCCGGCGGCTGGTTCCATTCCGGCGATCTCGGCGTCATGCATCCCGACGGCTACATCCAGCTCAAGGACCGCTCCAAGGACATCATCATCTCAGGCGGCGAGAACATCTCCTCGATTGAGGTCGAGGACGCGCTCTACAAGCACCCGTCCGTTGCTTCTTGCGGCGTCGTCGCCAGGCCCGACGACAAATGGGGCGAGGTGCCTGTCGCCTATGTCGAGCTGAAGCCCGGCAAGACGGCGACCGAGGCCGAGATCATCGAACACTGCCGTGCGCTGCTCGCCCGCTTCAAGGTGCCGAAGGCGGTGATCTTCGCCGAAATCCCGAAGACGTCCACTGGGAAGATCCAGAAGTTCCGGCTGCGCGAGATGGCGAAGGTAACTTCGTCATCCTAGGGTCTGCGCCGCGTCGCTCCGCTCCTTGCTTCGCCCTAGGATGACGAAGCGCGTGGTGGCCGATCGCCCAGTCCCTGTCACCATCTGTCACTATCTTGTACGCGTACGTCGATTTCGCGTTGACAGGTCGCTCATTTCGATTTACGACTGACGAAAGTTGAAATTCGTCACTCGTAAATTGACAGAGGATCATGTCCGAAGCCGCCACCATAGTCGCCGACGCCGCTCGACAGGAAAATGTGACCCGCATTCTCGACTGCGCCGAGCGCCTGTTCCGGCACTATGGCTATGGCAAGACCAATGTCGCCGACATCGCCCGCGAACTCGGCATGTCGCCGGCCAACATTTACCGGTTCTTCGCCTCCAAGGTCGAAATCCACCAGGCGGTCTGCGGCCGGATGCTCGGCGCCAGCTACAAGATGGCCTACGAGATTTCGCGCCTGCCGATCAGCGCCGAGGAGCGGCTTCGGCGCTACGTCCATGCGCAATACAAGATGACGATGGAGGTCATGCTTGACGACCAGAAGGTCCACGAGATGGTCATCGTCGCCCTCGAACGCGACTGGGGCGTGATCGACAAGCATGTCGACAGCATTCATGACCTGTTTGCGGAAGTGATCCGCGACGGCATCGAGGCCGGTGAGTTCAGGCAACAGGACCCGGTGACCGCGTCGCGCTGCTTCGGCGCCGCCACTGTCATCCTGTGCCATCCGCAGATGGTGGCGCAGTGCCTGGCCAAGACCAACCGGGCGATGCCCGACGATCTGATCGACTATGCGGTCAGAGCTCTGAAGTAATAGCCGCCGAACGCCGGTGTCGACCGTTTATCTCCAGTCGGGAGTACCAAGATGTCTTTGTCCAGTTCCATCCTCCGCAAGCTGCCTGTTGCCGGCCTGATGGTCGCGGCGCTCGGGCTCGCGGGCTGCAGCCAAGAGAAAGCCGAAGTCAAGGACATCATCCGCCCGGTCAAGGTCGTCGAGATCGCCCAGGCGCATGACACCCGCACGCTCTCCTATTCCGGCTCGGTGCGGGCCCGCACCGAAAGCGCACTGGCTTTCCGCGTCAACGGCAAGATCACCGAGCGCCTCGTCGACATCGGCCAGCATGTGGCCTCGGGCGATGTGCTGGCCCGCATCGATCCCATCGACTACGACCTGTCGGTCAAGAGTGCGCAGGCATCACTTGATGCCGCCGATCGGCAGGTCGAGACATCAGAGCTTGCCCGCAAGCGCGCCGAGCAGCTGTTTGACAAGAAGTTCGCGCCGAAAGCGCAGCTCGAGCAGGCGACGCTGAGCTACGACCAGGCTGTCGCCACCCGCGATTCCGCTCGCTCGACGCTTGCCCAGGCCAGGAACCAGGTCGGCTATACCGATCTCAAGGCCGACAGGGACGGCATCGTCACCGCGGTCAGCGCCGATGTCGGCCAGGTTGTCGGCTCCGGCGCGCCGGTGGTCACCGTTGCCGTCGACGGTGAAAAGGAAGTGCTGATTGCCGTGCCGGAGATGGAGATCGCCGAATTCAAACCGGGCAAGATCGTCAAGGCGGGCTTCTGGTCCGACGACGCGCTGGCGCTCGATGGCAAGGTCCGTGAGGTAGCCGGCAGCGCCGATCCGCAGTCGCGCACCTTTGCCGTCCGCGTCAGCCTGCCCAACGATCCGCGCGTGCTTCTCGGCATGACCGCCAGCATTGAAGCCTCGGCGGCCAATGAGCGGCAGCTCGTGTCGATCCCGCTGAGCGCACTGGCCGAGCAAGGCAAGCAGTCGATCGTCTGGACCGTCGATCGCGGCGCCGACACCGTTCACGCTCGCCCGGTCAAGGTCGCCGCGTTCGCCGCCGATGGCGTGCGTGTTGCCGAGGGACTGAAGCCCGGCGACGTCGTGGTCGCTGCCGGCACACAGTTCATGACCGAGAACCTCAAGGTGAAACTCGCTGGCGATGCGGCACTGCAGTCCGCATCCGCGGCAGACGGCGACGCCAAGCAGGTGCGCTGACGACAGACAACCGGCTGCGCGTTCCCGCAGCCGCTGGTTTCCGGGCGGCGTGGCCCGAAGGTCGAGACGTCAGGCCGATGTAACCCCCACATCGATCCGCGTCCCACCGCGATGAGTGTCTCTCCGCTCGGAGAGCCTCGCCGCCCGGAAGCCACTACCGAACCTCGATTGCTGAACAGATGGATCTGCATCCATGACCAATTCCACGGAAGAAAAGCGGCCCTTCAACCTGTCGCGCTGGGCAATCGGCCATCCGTCCATTGCGCGGTTCCTGTTCGGCCTGATCATCATTTCCGGCGCGCTCGGCCTGATGCGCATGGGCCAGAAGGAAGATCCCGATTTCACCTTCCGGGTCATGGTCGTCCAGGCAATCTGGCCGGGCTCCTCGATCAAGGAGATGGAAGACCAGGTCGTCAACAAGATCGAGCGCAAGCTGCAGGAAACGCCGCATCTCGACTTCGTGCGCTCCTTCACCCGCGCCGGCAGCGCCATCATCACGGTGCAGATCAAGGGCGACACCAACGCCGCCGAAGTGACGGACGCGTTCTACCAGGTGCGCAAGAAGGTCGGCGATATCCAGGGCGACCTGCCGCAAGGCCTGCTCGGCCCCTATTTCAACGATGAGTTCGGCGACACCTTCATCACCCTGCATTCGATCAGCGGCGATGGCTTCAGCTATCCCGAGCTGAAGAAGTTCGCCATCCAGGCGCGCGACATGCTTTTGACGACGCCGGGCGTCGAGAAGGCGGTCATCATCGGCGACCAGCCGGAAAAGCTCTATATCGACGTTTCGTCCAAGGCGCTGGCCGAACGCGGCCTGACGCTGACCGATCTGCAGAACGCGATCAAGGGACAGAACAATGTCGACCCGGCCGGCTCCGTCGACACCGGCACCAATTCGGTGCGCATTTCCGTCGAAGGCGACGTCAGCAAGGTCGAGGATATCAGGAACCTGCGCCTGCGCGCCGGCGGCCAGGTCACAAGGCTGGGCGACATCGCCACGGTCACGTCGGGGCTGGAAGATCCCTTCCAGCGCAAATACCGCTTCAACGGCCATGACAGCGTGCAGCTCGGCGTCGTCATGGCCAAGGGTTTCAAGGTCACCGATGTCGGCAAGGATGTCGAGGCAACCTACAAGCGCTTCGAGGAGGCGCTGCCCTACGGCGTTTCCGTCGACCAGATTTCCGACCAGCCGGGCGTCGTCACGGATGCGGTGGCCGAATTCATGCATGCGCTCGGCGAAGCGCTGCTGATCGTGCTCGTCGTCTCGTTCCTGTCGATTGGCTGGCGCTCGGGCCTGGTCATCGCCATCGCCATTCCGCTGGTGCTCGCCGCCACCTTCGCCATCATGTACGAGCTCGGCATCGACCTGCAGCGCATCTCGCTCGGCGCGCTGATCATCGCGCTCGGCCTGCTCGTCGACGACGCCATGATCGTCGTCGAGATGATGGAGCGAAAGCTGGAGGAGGGGCTGGTCAAGATCGAGGCGGCGAGCTTCGCTTATTCCTCGACCGCCTTCCCGATGCTGACCGGCACGCTGATCACCACCGCCGGCTTCATCCCTGTCGGCTTCGCCGCGTCGACGGCCGGTGAATATGTCCGCACGCTGTTCTACGTCGTCGGCATCGCGCTGATCGTCTCGTGGTTCGTCGCGGTCTATTTCACGCCATGGCTAGGCAACATGATCCTCAAGCAGCGCAAGCACGCCGGCAGCCATCACGACGCCTTCGACACGCGCTTCTATCGCCGGCTTCGTGCCACCGTCGGCTGGGCGGTGCGCCACCGCATCGTCGTGCTTGTCATGACGCTGGGCACTTTCGCCACTAGCCTGTGGGCGTTCCAGTTCATCCCGCAGAACTTCTTCCCGCAATCGTCGCGGCCGGAAATCCTCGTCGACCTCTGGCTGCCGGAAGGCACCAGCATCAAGGAGGTCGAGGCGCAGGCCAAAGCGCTTGAAAACAAGATGATGGACGACAAGGACAAGCGCTTCATCGCCACCTATATCGGCGAAGGCGCGCCGCGCTTCTTCCTGCCGCTCGACCAGCAGCTGCGCAATCCGAATTTTGCCCAGCTCTTGGTGATGGCCAATGACGAACCGGCCCGCGAACGGCTGATCGTCAAATTGCGCACCGTCCTGGCGGAGGACTTCCCGTCTGTCCGCGCCAAGGTCGATCGCCTGTTCCTCGGTCCGCCGACCGGCTGGCCGGTGCAGATGCGTGTCATGGGGCCGGATCGCCAGGAGGTGCGCCGCATCGCCGATCAGGTGAAGGCGAAGTTCCGCGAGGATCCGCTGCTTGGCGCCGTCCATGACGATTGGCTCGAGCCGGTGCCGGCAATGAAGCTGGTCATCGACCAGGATCGCGCCCGTGCGCTCGGGGTCACCTCGCAGCGCATCCGCCAGATGCTGCAGGCATCGATGTCCGGCGCCCCGCTCGACGACTTCCGCGACGGCGAGGAGACGGTGTCCATCGTCGCCCGCGAGCCGGATGCCAGCCGCAGCCTGCTGTCCTCGGTCGACTCGGTCTATATCCCGACGGATTTCGGCGGCTTCGTGCCGCTGTCGCAGGTGGCCAAGGTTGTGCCGGTGCTGGAGCAAGGCATCGAGTGGCGCCGCGACCGCCTGCCGACCATTAGCGTGCGGGCAACGCTGCCCGACGGCGTGCAGTCGAATGATGTCGTCACAAAGCTGTACAAGGAGATGCAGGGCCTGCGTGACGGGTTGGCGCCCGGCTACAAGGTCGAGATCCAGGGCGGCGCGGAGGATTCGGCGGAAAGCCAGGCTTCGATCGCCGCCAAGGCGCCGATCATGCTGGCCATCATCGTCGTGCTTTTGATGATCCAGCTGCAGCATTTCGGCAAGGCGATGCTGGTGCTGGCGACCGGTCCGCTCGGCATTATCGGCGCTGCCGCCGCCCTCTTGATCAGCGGCGCGCCGTTCGGTTTCGTCGCCATCCTCGGCGTCATCGCGCTGCTCGGCATCATCATGCGCAACTCGATCATCCTGGTCGACCAGATCGATCAAGACATCGCGAGAGGTATGGACCGCTCCGAAGCGATCATCGGCTCGGCCGTGCGCCGCTTCCGGCCGATCGTGCTGACGGCGATGACGGCGGTGCTGGCGCTGATCCCGATCTCGCGCGCCGTGTTCTGGGGGCCGCTCGCCTACGCCATGATGGGCGGCATCGTCGTCGCCACCGTGCTGACCATCCTGGTGCTGCCGGCGGGCTACGCCCTGTTCTTCGGCCGCGAGCCCAAGAAGCGGGGCGCAGCCGAGCCGACGGACGATCTGGAACTGAGTCAGAAAGCCGACCGGCCGCAACTGGCGCTGGCCGCCGAATAGAGGCTGTCGGCCGGGCGTTGCCGCCCGGCCGACAAGGTTCGCTTCTACCATCCAACCTCACAATCTCTCGCCGCGCTGCCCCATCGGCGGTGCGCTTGACGGCATTCGGCGCCAAAAAGCGCGAAGCGGGATTGCGCCGTAAATCGCCTTGTTGTACGAACGTTCAACAAGGCGATTTAACGAGTACCTGCCGTGGTACGAACCGAGTTCCCCTTTGCCGTCGAAACCGTCGATCCGCTCTGGATCACGCTGGCCGACGGCACGCGTATCGCCGCCACTTTGTGGCGTCCGCGCACCGATACCAAGGTGCCCGTCGTCGTTGAAATGGTGCCTTATCGCCGCCGCGACGGCACGGTGGCGCGCGACATCGACATCCACCCCTGGCTCGCCGGCCACGGCATCGCCTGCGCCCGCATCGATATCAGGGGCTCCGGCGATTCCGACGGCGATCTGGCCGATGAATATCTGCCGCGCGAGCAGGAGGACGCCTGCGAGATCATCGCGCATCTCGCCGCACAGCCCTGGTGCAACGGCAATGTCGGCATGACCGGCATTTCCTGGGGCGGCTTCAACGCGCTGCAGGTCGCGGCGCGTCGGCCGCCGGCCTTGAAGGCGATCATCGCCAACTGCGCCACCGATGACCGCTATGCCGACGACATCCACTATATGGGCGGCGCGCTGCTGACCGAGCAGGAGATGTGGTCGAACTTCATGCTGGTGAAGAAGGCGATGGCGCCCGATCCGCAGATCGTCGGCGAGGCCTGGCGCGCCATGTGGGCCAGCCGTCTTGCGGCGACAAGCTCGCTGTCGGAAATCTGGCTCGCGCATCAGCGTCGCGACGACTACTGGCGGCAGGGCTCGGTCTGCGAAGACCACGCCGCGATCGAATGCGCGGTGATGGCCGTCTGCGGCTGGGAGGACAGCTACTCCAACTTCGTCCCGCGTCTGCTCGAACATCTGCCGGGGCCGAAGCTCGGCATCGTCGGCCCCTGGTCGCATGCCTATCCCTGTCGCGGTGCGCCGGGGCCGCTGATCGGCTACCTGCAGGAGGCGCTGCGCTGGTGGCGGCATTGGCTGTGTGGCGAAGACACCGGCATCATGGACGAACCGCTCTACCGCGTCTGGATCACCGGCGAGGAGCGGCCACAACCTTTTTATCTCCCCGACCATGCCGGCAACTGGGCCGCCGAGGACCAGTGGCCGTCGCCGCGTATCGAGCGCCGTGCCTTGCACCTGAACGCCGCCGGGTTGGGCAGCGAACCTGCGCCGGGCGCCACGCTCTCCGTGTGCTCGCCGGCCACGGCCGGGCGCGACTGCGGCCGCTGGGGCGGCTATGGCGGTTCCTGCCCGGACATGGCCATCGACCAGCGTCGTGAGGACGGTCTGGCGCTGTGCTTCGACACGCCCCCGCTCGACAACGACCTGACCTTGCTCGGCGCGCCGGAGCTCGATCTGCTCGTCACTGTCGACCAGCCGCATGTCAACCTCGCCGCCCGGCTGTGCGATGTCTATCCCGACGGCACCTCGGCGCTGATGACCTATGGCGTGCTCAACCTCAGCCACAGAGACAGCCACGAGCATCCGACCCCGTGTCCGATCGGAACACCGTTCCGCGTTCGGCTGAAGCTCAATGATTTCGCCCGCACGGTGCCCAAGGGCCACCGCATCCGGCTGGCGCTGGCCAACCAGCACTGGCCGATCCTGTGGCCGCAGCCGAAACTGTCGACGCTGTCGGTGGCGACCGGCGACAGCACGCTGATGCTGCCGGTGCGGCCGCCGTCGGCTCGCGACCGCGACGTGCGCTTCGAGCCCGCCGAAACCTCGCCGCCGGTGCCGACGACGACGCTGGAAGAAGGATTCGACCGCCGCATCGTCACCGACGATGTCGGCTCGGGCGTGCAGACCATCGCGCTGAGTTCAGACCACGGACGCAGGCGCTACGACGATCGCGCCATCACCGTGTCCTCGGCCAACAGCGACACGGTGAGCATCAGCAGTGACGATCCGCTGTCGGCGAAACTCGTCACCGAATACCGCTGGGCGATTGCCAGCGGCGATGCCGACACCGAAGCGTTTGCCGTCACCGAGCTGACATCGGACGAAACGCACTTCAGCCTGAGCTGGCGGATCGAGGCGCGAGAACGGGGCACGCTCGTCCACAGCGCCTCGGCAACGCGGCGCATCAGGCGCGATTTCGCCTGACAGGAGCGAAGAGGAGACCATGCTTGCATATGCAGTGAAGCGCATCGGTCTCGGGATCCTGATCCTCGTCCTCGTCATGGTCGCCATGTATGCGGCCGTCTTCCTGGTGCCGGGCGATCCGGCAACCGTGGCGCTCGGTCCGCGCGCCACGCCGGAACTGAAGCGGCTGCTGATTGAGCGCATGGGCCTCGACCAGCCGGTCTGGTGGCAGATCGTCGAATTCTTCCGCAACGCGCTGACCGGCAATCTCGGCTACGACGTCTGGTCGAACCGGCCCGTCTCCGCCCTGGTCCTGGAAGCGCTGCCCAACACGCTGATCCTCGGGCTGACCGCGCTTACCGTTGCGCTTCTCATCGGGGTTCCGCTCGGCTGCCTGTCTGTGATGCGGCGCGGCACAACAGCCGATGCCATCATCGGTGTGCTCTCGGTCGGCGTCATCGCCGTGCCGTCCTTCGTCGTTGCCATCTATTCGCTGCTGCTTTTTGCTGTGACGCTGCGCTGGCTGCCGGCCATCGGCGCCGGCGAGGCCGGTGACTTCGTCAGCCAGGCCAAGGCGCTGATCATGCCGGCGGCAGCCATCGCGCTCGGCTGGATCGGCTACATCGCCCGCATGGTCCGCGCCTCGATGATGGAGGTGATGGGTGAACCGCACATCCGCACCGCGCGCTCGTTCGGCCTGCCGGAGTGGAAGATCGTCTCCAAATACGCGCTGCGCATCGCCATCATCCCGACCATCTCTCTGGTCGCCGTCGGCCTCGGCAGCATCCTGTCCAGCGCCGTCTTCGTCGAGGCGGTGTTCGCCCGGCCCGGCATCGGCAAGCTCATCACCGACGCCGTCAACACCCGCAACTATCCGGTCGTCATGGGCACGGTGCTGATCATGACCGCCATCTACGTCTCCATCACCATCGCCGCCGATCTCCTGATTGCGCGGCTCGACCCGAGGGTGCGCGATGTCTTCCGTGGCTGACGCCTCGCTCTCCCTTCCGGACCGACAAAGGCTGCCGCTGCTGCGCGCGCTGCTCGCCGATCCGTTCACTTGCGTAGCGCTGATCCTGGTCACCGGCTTCCTAGTCACCGCCGCTTTCGCACCATGGCTGGCGCCCTACTCGCCGATCAAGATCGACGTGCTGCACAAGCTGCAGCCGCCATCGCTCGCGCACTGGTTCGGCACCGATCATCTCGGCCGTGATCTGCTGTCGCGCGTCATTTTTGGCGCACGCACGGCGCTGACCATTGCCATGGTCTCCGTCGCCATCGCAGGCGCCATCGGTTTGATGCTCGGGCTTATCGCCGGCTACGGGCCGCGCTGGCTCGACGCCATTCTGGTGCTGAGCTTCGACAGCCTGAACTCGCTGCCGATGATCATGTTCGCGCTCGCCATCATCACCGTGCTCGGCGCCGGCACCGGCACGCTGATCATCGTCATCGCCGCGACCTCGTTCCCGAGCTATGCCAGGCTGATCCGAGCGCAGACGCTGGCGCTGAAGAACAGCGACTACATCCTCGCCGAGCGCCTGCTCGACGCCAGTGCCGCGCGCATCATCTTCATCCACCTTCTGCCCAATGTCGTCGGCCCGCTGATCATCCTTCTGTCGATGGACATTCCGGTCGTCATCATGGTCGAGGCCGGCCTTAGCTTCCTCGGGCTCGGCGTGCGCCCACCGACGCCGTCCTGGGGCTCGATCCTCTATGATGGCTATACCAGCATCCGCTCGGCACCGTTCATGGTCATCTTCGGCGGGCTGCCGCTGGTGCTGGCGACGCTCGGCTTCACCTTCCTCGGCGAGGGCCTGCGCGACTATCTGGACCCGCGCCTGCAATTGCGGAGGCCGGCATGACCGGCTCGCTTTCCGCCGTCGATCTCAGCGTCCGCTATGAGACGCCGCATGGCGCAGTGCATGCGCTGCGCCATGTCGACATCGAGGCGCATCCCGGCGAGGTGATCGGCATCGTCGGCGAAAGCGGCTGCGGCAAGTCCACGCTGGTCACCGCTTTAGCCAACCTGTTGCCGGCCAATGCCCGCATCGACGGGTCGATCAGCTACAATGGCGTCGACCTGGCGAAGCTCGACGCACACCATCAGCGCCTGCTGCGCGGCGACGAGATCGCGCTGGTCGGCCAGGATCCGATGACCGCCTTCAACCCGGTGCTGACCATCGGCGACCAACTCGTCGACTTCCAGCACCACCGCAAGGATCTCGGCCGCGCGCAGAAGCGGGCGCGGATCGCCGCTATGCTCGGCCGCGTCGGCATCGCGGATGCCGAACGGCGGATGGCCTGCTATCCGCACGAACTCTCCGGCGGCATGCGCCAGCGCGTGGCCATCGCCGCAGCCCTGCTGACCGATCCCGGCCTGCTCATCGCCGACGAGCCGACGACGGCGCTCGACGTGACCATGGAGGCGCAGATCATCCATCTGCTGCGCGAACTCCGGCGCGACTACAACGGAATCATCATCGTCGTCTCGCACCATCTCGGCGTCATCGCCGAGCTCTGCGACCGGGTCTATGTCATGTATGCCGGCGAGGTGGTCGAGGGCGGCGAGGTCGACGCGATCTTCCACGACGCACGGCACCCCTATACGCAAGCGCTGCTCGCCTGCGATCCGGCCCGTTTCCACGAAAGGCTGGAGAGGCTGCCGACCATTCCCGGCTCACTGCCCAACTTGACGCAGCCCCCAATGGGTTGCGTCTACGCGCCGCGCTGCGACCGCGCCTTCGCGCCTTGCGCTTCGGTCGCGCCGCCACTGGTGAAACTGTCCGCCTCGCATGTCGCGCGCTGTCACGCGGTGACGCCATGAGCCCGCTGCTCGCCATCGACGATCTGTCGGTGACCTTCGCTCGCAGCGGCTTGCTCAGCCGCCTGATCAATCCGTTTCCTTTGCCAAGCTTCAACGTCATCGACGGGGTGACGCTGTCGCTGATGCCGGGCGAGACGCTTGGGCTGGTCGGCGAGTCCGGTTCCGGCAAGACGACGCTTGCCCGCACCATTCTTGGCCTCGTGCGCGCCGCCGCCGGCCGCATCATTTTCGAGGGCAGGGACGTGGCGACACCAGCCGATTTCCGCGCCATGCGAAGGCGCTCGGCGATGATGTTCCAGGATCCGGTCGCCTCGCTCAGCCCGCGCCTGCGCATCGGCACACTGCTCACCGAACCGCAGATCATCCAGGGGCTGCCGATGCCGGACCGCCGTGCCGCGGCAAAAGCGCTGCTGGCGTTGGTCGGCCTGCCGGCCTCCTTCGTCGACCGCTTTCCGCATGAGCTGTCGGGTGGCCAGGCGCGCCGTGTTGGTGTTGCCCGTGCGCTGGCGATGAAGCCGCATCTGCTGCTCGCAGACGAGCCGACGGCTGGGCTCGATGTCTCCGTGCAGGGCGACGTGCTCAACCTGATCGGTGAATTGAAGCGCGAACTCGGTTTCGCCGCCATGATCGTCACCCACAATCTGGCCATGATCCGCCATGTCAGCGATAGGCTGGCCATCATGTATCTCGGCCGGCTGGTCGAGACCGGGCCGACGCAGGATGTGTTTTCGGCGCCGCTGCATCCCTACACCGCGACGCTGATCCAGTCCGAGCCGATACCCGATCCGCGCCGGCGCAGCCAGAACCCTGCCGTCACCGGCGAGATTCCGAGCGTGTTCCGTCGCCCATCGGGCTGCGAATTCCACACACGCTGTCCGATCGCCCGCGATCGCTGCAAGACCGAGGCACCGGCCTATCGACCGATGGGCACTGACCGGATGGTGCGCTGCCATTTCCCGCTGGTGACAGGCGGGCAAGAACGGGAAGCCTTCTCACGCGCTTCCGCAAACCAAAGGGGAAACTGACATGACGCAATGGAACATGGACAGACGTGCATTCCTGAAAGCGGCTGGCGTGCTGGGCGCCGGCCTGGCGATGAAGCCGGGCTTCGCCTGGTCGGCTGCCGGCGACACGTTGCGCATCCGCATGGAGGGCGATCTGCAATGCCTCGATCCCGCCTTCATGAATGGCGGCATCGAGGATGTCATGATGCGCGGCATCTATGTCTCGCTGAACCACTTCGACGATATCAGGAAGGGCTCGCCGTGGTCGCTGTGGGGCGCGGAAAAGCTCGAACAGAAAGATCCGAAGACCATCGCCTTCACCTTGATCGACGGGCTGAAATGGTCAAATGGCTTTGGCGCGGTCACATCAGATGACGTGAAGTTCTCGTTCGAACGCATCGCCGACAAGAGCCTGTCGTCGCCCTGGGCCTATCAGTTCGAAAAACTCGACCGCGTCGAGGTCGTCGATGCCAGAAACGGCATCATCCACCTCAAAGAACCCTACCAGCCGATTTTCGTCACCAGCCTGCCCTACTATGGCGGCCACATCATCAGCCGCGCCGGCACCGAGAAGGCGGGCGGCAAGTTCACCACCGAGCCGCCGGCGACCTGCGGTCCCTACCTCTTCTCCGACTGGCAGCAGAAGCAGAAGGTGACGCTGACCGCCAACCCTGACTGGCCGGGGCCGAAGCCGGATTTCGGCAAGGTCGAGATCTATGTCGTCGCCGACGATCAGGCGGCACAGCTGGCCTATGAGGCCGACGCCTTCGACTACACCAAGATCGCCATTTCGGCGACGAAGGCGGTCAAGGCCAGCCCACCCGCCGACACGAACCTGATTGAGGCGCAGTCGACCCGTTATGTCTGGCTGACCATCAACATGCTGAGCCCGCGCCTCAAGGACCTGAAAGTCCGCCAGGCCGTACAGTATGGCGTCGATGTCGGGCAGATCCTGACCGGCGTCTATGACGATCTCACCAAGCGCTCCACTGGCGTCGTCCAGCCCGGCACCAAATTCGCGCGCGCCAGCAATCTGATCGCCGCACCGGACTATGAGAAGTCCGCGGCACTTCTGGCCGAAGCCGGTGTCAGCGACCTGTCGCTGACCTTGACGGTGATGAATGATTCCATCCGCACCGCGACCGCGCAGATCATCCAGGCCAGTCTCGAACAGGCCGGCATCAAGGTCGAAATCCAGCCCTATGACGAGGCTGCCTTCTGGGGCGTCGGCGACAAGACGCAAGGCGAGGGCTACAAGAACATCGACCTGGCGCTGATGGATTTCGCCGGCGGCATCGACCCGTCCGAGAACCTGGTCTGGTTCCGCCCCGACCAGATCGGCGCCTACAACTGGTCCGGCTTTGACAGTGCTGAGTTCGAAACCAGCTATCAGCAGTTGGTGGCGGAAAGCGACGAGGCCAAGCGCATCGCCTTGTCCAACCGGATGGAGGACCTGATGGAGCAATCCGGCGGTTTCGTCTTCATCTGCCACCAGCCGCTGGTGGTCATCCACAAGACCAGTTTCGAGCCCGTTATCTATCCGGATGGCCACCCCAATCCGGTGCTGTTCAAGAAGAAGGCATGATCGCTTCCGTGGACAGCAAAGATGTGATCGTTTAGCTGGGCTTGATGACGGACAGAGAACCAGCACCCGAAAAACGCAAGCGCGGCGCCAAGAAATCGCCGCCGCGCTTCAGCCGCGAGCAGGCGGATGTGCGCCGTTCCATGCTGATCGAGGCGGCGACGCGATGCCTGTCGGTCGGCGGCATCGGCGCCTTCACCATCGATCGTATCTGCAAGGAGGCCGGCGTCTCGCGCGGCCTCATCAACCATCACTTCGAAAGCCTCGATGGCTTGCTGGTCGAAGTCTACAAATCCTCGCTCTACGCCAGCGTCAACAACCAGATCGCCGAAGCCAAGCGCCGCCGCGCCGAGACGTCAGACTGGTCGCCGCAGGCAGCACTTGCCGCCCTGGTGCACTCGAATTTCTCGCCCGATTATTTCAGCCGTGACAATCTCTTGATCTGGCTGTCGCTGTGGGGCGAGATCGCCGTCAACCCACGCCTCAAGGCGGCGCATCGCGAACTCTATGACGCCTACCGGGCGGAACTCGCCGAGGACATCGCCGCGGTCGCCGTGCCGCGCGGCAGGCAAGTCGATGCTCCGACGCTGGCGCGCAATTTCATCGCGCTGGTCGATGGGCTCTGGCTCGAATGGTGTCTTGATGAAAGCGTCGTGACCCCGCAGGCCGCGGAGGCTGCGGGGTTTGAGATGCTCGAGGGGCAGGTTGGGCCTTTGCGGGACGCGTAAGTATTTCAGGTCGGCGCTATGACCCCCCCTCTGTCCTGCCGGACATCTCCCCCTCAAGGGGGGAGATTGGCAGCTCCGATGAAGGCGCTTCTCCTTCAACGTCGATGGTTTGCGAAGGCCGAAGTGAAATCCGATCTCCCCCCTTGAGGGGGAGATGTCCGGCAGGACAGAGGGGGCGACCGGATGCTACCCTCAAATCAGCATCGCACCCCATAATCTCAATTCAGCGGGCAACCGCCCTCGCGTTTCCGCCGCTCCATATAATCCCGCAGCGCCTCGTCGATGCCGGGATCGATCGGCGGCTGCTCATACTCGGCGACCATGCGTTTCCAGATGACATTGGCGCGTTCGCGCGCAGTGATCTGGCCGCGCTCCATCCAGGTGTCGTAATTGTCCCAGTTGGAGACCAGCGGCGAGTAGAACGCCCGCTCGTAGCGCTGCATGGTGTGCGCGGCGCCGAAGAAGTGCCCGGCCGGGCCGACCTCGCGCACGGCTTCCAGCGCCAGTGTGTCGATGTCGACCACCGGCGGGTCGAAATAGGCGCACATCATCTGCAGCATCTCGGCGTCGATGACCAGTTTCTCGAACGATGCCGTCAGCCCGCCGCCGAGCCAGCCGGCCGCGTGCAGCACCAGGTTGGCCCCGCCCATCAGGCAGCCCCACAGCGACATGGCGCTCTCATAGGCGGCCTGCGCATCGACCGAATTGGCGGCGGTGACGTTGCTGGAGCGGAACGGCACGCCGATCAACCGGCAGAGCTGACCGGTGATCTGCGCGGCCTGCGTGTATTCCGGCGTGCCGAAGGCCGGCGCGCCGGTCTTCATGTCGACATTGGAAGTGAAGCCGCCATACATCACCGGCACGCCGGGGCGCACGATCTGGGTCAGCACGATGCCGGCCAGCGCCTCGGCATGTTGTTGCGACAGCGCGCCGGCCAGCGTCACCGGGCTCATCGCGCCTGCCAGCGTGAACGGTGTGATGACATTGACCTGGCCATGTTCGGCCAGCGCGATCAACCCTTCGGCCATCGGCTCGTCAAGCTGCAGCGGCGAATTGGTGTTGATGATGCCGGTGAACACCGGCATCTCCTGCGCCAGATTTTCGCGCGTCGTGCCCAGTGAAATCGCCACCATCTCCAGTGCGTCGATGGCCCGCCCGCGGCCGAGCGCCTGCGGCTGCCAGTTCTTGTCGAGCAAGGTGATCTCGGCATAGTAGAGGTCGAGATGGCGTGTGTTCTGGTGCAGGTCGAGCGGCTCGAACGGCCCGCCGCCCTCTTGATGCAGCACGTTGAACGACTGGATCAGCTTCAGATAATCGCACATCTCGGCATAGGTGCCGGGCCGGCGGCCGCGATCATTGTCCATGACATAGGCCGGGCCGCCGACCGACGACAGGATGCAGTGCCGCCCGCCGACCTTGACGTTCTTCGCCGGATTGCGGGCGCGCAGTTCGAAAGATGACGGCGCCATAGCGACGCGCTCCATGACCATGGCGCGGTCGAAGCGCACCCGCATCTCGCCGTCGTCGACATCGCAGCCGGCCGAGCGGTAGAATTGCCGCGCCTGCGGCTGCAGCACCCGCATGCCGATCTCTTCGAGGATGGTCAGGCCCATTTCGTGGATCGTCTGCACCTGATCGGCCGACAGGATCTCGATCGGCGCGTAAGGCCGCGTCAGCTGCTTCCACGGCCGCTGCTCGATGCCGCCGATCTCGCGTTGCGGGCGGCCGGGTCTGCGACGTGCCGTGATGCGCTCCATGGCCTTCTAGAACTCCTTTTTTGACGCAATTCCGGACGGAAAACCGGTTCACACTTTTCCTGGAATTGCTCTATTCAGCAGCTGTCCGCATATCGAAATCCGCCACCGCGTCGACGATGGGCGTGTCGCGGCGGTAGGGTTGCCAGCGGATTTTCGCACCGATCTCCTGAGCCAGCTTATGGCCGCTGTGCACCGCGTGCGCGATGGCGCCCGGCGCCAGCGTGTCGCCGATACGATCGACGCTGCGGATGCCGGCACCGTCAAGCGCCTCCGCCCGTTGCGTCAGCGCCTCGAACAGCTCGCCGCGCGGCAATCTCAGCCCGACGATCAGCACCGAGCGGCAGGCCACGCGGACCTCCTCGCCAGTGAACAGATGCGCCAGCGTCGCCATCTCGCCGTCGAAGGATTTCAGGAGGTGCAGCGTGGTCACCGGCACCTTGCGCCGCGCCAGCGCGCGATGCACCAGCGGCAGCTCGTTGGTCATGACCGTCCAGGCGGAAGCCTGGCCCGCCGGCGTCACGTAACTGACCGGGATGCCCTGTGCCGCCAGATGTTCGGTCAGAACGCCGCCCATGTAATAATTGTCGAAATCGAAGACCAGGGTCGGCCCCTTGGGAACCCGGCCTTCGGCGATGTCGTCCGGGGTGAGCACATCGGGATGGTCGAGCCGGCCGACCGGAATTTCCAGCGAGGAATAGAGCATGTTGCTCCAGCGCGCGCCGGTCGCCAGCACGACACGATCCGGCGCCAGGTCGATGATCTCGTCCACGCCCAGCGCACTCTCCGGATAGAGCGAGACGTTGCTCATCTCGCCGAGGCGCCCGAGCCGGTAGTCGACGACGCGGTTCCAGGCCGAAAGGCCGGGCAGCGTCTTCTCGAAAGTCAGCCGCCCGCCGAAACTCCGGCTGCTATCGGCGAGCATGACCTCATGGCCGCGGCGGCCAAGCGTCAGCGCGCATTCGAGCCCGGCCGGTCCGCCGCCGACAATCAGAATTCGTTCGGGATTGTCGGCACGCTCGACGCGTTCGGGATGCCAGCCGCGCCGCCACTCTTCGCCAGCGGTCGGGTTCTGGGTGCAGCGTACCGGCACGCCGTCATGCCAGCTCGAAATGCAGATGTTGCAGCCGATGCATTCGCGGATCTCGACCTCGCGGCCCTCGCGGATCTTGTTCGGCAGGAAGGGGTCGGCGATCGAAGGCCGCGCGCCGCCGATGAAGTCCAGAACGCCGCGCCGGATCTGCGAGACCATGGTGTCGGGCGAGGTGAAGCGCCCGACACCAACCACCGGCTTTTTCGTTAGCGACTTGACGAAATCGATCACCGGCTCATGGCTGCCTTCACCGGTGAAGCGCGACGCCGAACAGTCGGTCGGACTGGAATCCATCTTGACGTCGAACAGGTCGGGCAGGTCGGCCAGCACCTCGACCAGTTCGTGCGCCTCGGAGGGCTGATTGCGGCCGGGCCTGCCGCGCAGTTCCTCGAGGCTGACGCGCAAGGCGACACCGCAATCCTTGCCGACGGCATCCTTGGTGACCTCGATCATCTCGCGCACGAAGCGCACCCGGTTCGCGATCGATCCGCCGTATTCGTCGACGCGATGATTGTATTCGGGCAGCAGGAACTCGTAGCCGAGATAGCCCATGCCGGCATAGACATAGACGATGTCGAAGCCCGCCGTACGCGCCTTGCGCGCCGCTTCGGCCTGGCATCTCAAGACCTCGCGTATATCGGCCTTGTCCATGGTCTTCGGCCGCAAATTGCCCATGAAGCCGACATGCGTGGCCATCCAGGGAATGCCGGACGGCGACAGCGGCGGCAGGCGGCTTGTCCTGTTCATCACCGACGCGCCGCCGTGCCACAGTTCCACGCCGGCCAGCGCGCCATGGCGGTGCACGGCCTCCGTCATCAGCGCATGCGCGCGGATGTCGTTGTCGTCCCACAGCGTGGCGAAAGGCAGCGGCGCGTCGTCCGAACTGGGGTCGATCGAACAGGCCCCGGTGCAGATCACCCCCCATCCACCCTCGGCCTTGGCTTCGCGAAAGGCGGCGCGCACCCGTGGCAGGGCGTTGGTCATGCCGCTGGCGTGCGGCACTTGATAGAAGCGGTTCGGCGCGGTGACCGGCCCGATCCGCATCGGCTCGAACAGGATTTCGTAGCGAGGATTGCAGGTCATAGGAGCTTCGCGAATATGCTTGTTGAACGATCGTACAACAAGCATATTCGCACGACTGACGGAACGCAATGGACCTGACACCGGCCGCAGCGAAAAAGCCCACCCCGACAGTATCGGAGTGGGCTTCAGCCGGGAGGCTCGGGTCGAGCGCGACGACACGCGCTCGGCCCCTTCAGTTTGCCGTCAGATGACGAAGAACCAGTTTGCGAGCAGCATCACCACGACGCCGGCGACCAGCGTCAGGTAGGGCAGCATGCCTGCCTTCTTGACCGCCAGATCCGACGAGCTCATGCCGAGATCGGCCAGCATATGGTCGGGGAACTTGCCCTTGTCCTGGATGTAATGGCGGAAGCAGAACACCGGGATGATCAAGGCCGCGGTGATCAGCCCGGCCCACAGCGCCATCGGGTTCCACACCTTGGCGCCGGCGCCCATGAAGATGGCGTTGACATAGGCGAAGATCGCTCCGATCCCCAGCAGCCAGGTCGGCGCCTTCCATGGCCGGGCGATATGGCCGTTGTCCATGCGGTGGATCCAGCCGGCGTTGAGGTTGAGGAAGTTGAAGATGATGTAGCCGCAGTTCGACACGGCGAGGATGAAGAAGAAGCTCGTCGCGTCGGCCGAGGCTATAGCCAGCACGATCAGGTTGAAGACCAGATCGGTCCACATTGCCCGCGTCGGCGCGCCATGTTCGTTGACATGGCTGAGATAGCGCGGCAGCCAGCCATCGACCGAGCCCTGGTAGAGCGTACGCGAGGAACCGGCCATGGCGGTCATGATGCACAGCACCAAGGCCAGGATCATCAGCATCACCAAGAGGCTGTGGATCAGTGCGCCGCCGCCGACCATGCCGGCCAGTGCGTCGGCGACACCGGAGCCGTCGACGATTGGCGTCGCCAGCATGCCGTTGAGGCCAAGCACGCCCTGGAAGGTGAAAGGCACCAGGATGAACAGCAGCATGCACAGCAGGCCGGAATAGAAGATGGCCTTGAACGTGTCGGTGCCCGGGTTCTTGAACTCCGAGGTGTAGCAGACGGCGGTCTCGAAACCGTAGGTCGACCATGCGGCGATGAACATGCCGCCAAGCACCAGTGTCCAGCCGGCGATGTTCCAGGCGCCGGGCTCAGGCGCGTAGGCGGCGGCCAGCGGCACCAGCGGCGAGAAATTCGCCCAGTTGATCTGGCCGGTGATGATCGGCACGACGCCGACGATCAGCATCGGGATGATGACCAGCAGGCCGATATATTTCTGCACATTGGCCGTGCCGAGGATGCCGCGATGCTGGATGGCGAAGATGATCAGCATCAGCACCGCGCCGATGAAGAAGGTCGCGTTGAACGTGAACGAGACCGGTCCCAGCGTGTGGCTGTAAAGCGTCCAGTTGCGGATCGCCGGCGTTGCCGCGGCGGTCACCGCCGTGATGGCGTCGGCGGCACTGGTTCCGGCGTGCGCGGCGATATAGGCGACGACATCCGGCGAGGCATCGGTGAACAGCGGCACCGGCGCCAGCGCGTTGAGGATATAGGCGGCGGCGATCGAGCAGCCGAGCGACAGCACCGGCGACCAGGCGAACCAGTTGCACCACACCGACAGCGGCGCGATGAACTTGGAATAACGCAGCCAAGCGGTGGCGCCGTAGATCGAGGCGCCGCCCGACTTGTTCGGGAACAGGCCGGCGATCTCGGCATAGGTGAAGGATTGCAGGAAGCCCATGATCATGGAGGCGATCCAGATCCCGAAGGCCAGCGTGCCGGTCGTGCCGGCAATGCCGCCGATCGAAAACAGGACGAGGGCAGGAACGCCGCTCGCCACCCAGAAGGCGCCGCGCCAGTCGATATTCCGGTGCAGCTTGCTTTCGGCAGGCTGCTCCAGTGCAGTCGCTATTGTGCTCATGTGTCTTTGTTCCCCATTTTGATGTTCCCCGTTCGTGACGGCCGCGACTTCGCGAGGCTTCATCATCGACGCATGCTTTGAGCGGCTGCCGGTGTTTCCACTCAGTCGCATTTTTTTCTTAACAGTGAAGATTGATCCGGCGCGCTTTCAGGTCAAGCGTTTTGTGAAGCCGTGCACATCACGCTTGCGAGCGCACCGACTTACACACTCGGCGACGTCGCCGACCGACCGGTCTGTTCGTCGCGAAAACGGCCATCAGGAGCGCGGTTTGGTCTTCTGCGGATCGTAATGCGCAAACGCAACGACGCGCGCCGGCAGCCGCTTGGCATGGCCGTCGAGCTTGCCGATCTCGACCTCGGAACCGACAGCGGCGTGGGTGACGTCGAGCCTGGCCAGCGCGATGGTCTTGTTCAGCGCTGGCGAGCGCATGCCTGATGTGACCACGCCGATCTGGGCGCGGCCGACATGGACGCAGTCGCCATGGTCGACCGCGACATTGGCGTCGATGTCGAGACCGACCAGCTTTGTCTGCGGGTGCTCCTTGCGCCGGATCAGCGCCGCGCGGCCGATGAAATCGTCGGTCTTGGTCTTCAACGGTACGGTGAAGCCGATACCCGCCTCGAACGGATCGGTCTGGTCGGAAAATTCGTAACCGGCGAAGATCAGCCCGGCCTCGATGCGCACCATGTCGAGCGCCTGCAGCCCCATCGGCTTCAGGCCATGCGGCTGGCCGGCTTCCCAGATGGCGTCGAACACCTTTTCGGCGTCGCGCGGATGGCACCAGATCTCGTAGCCGAGTTCGCCGGTATAGCCGGTGCGCGAGACGACGACCGGAATGCCGTTGCCGCCGCCGATGCGCGCCACCGCAAAGCGGAACCATTCGAGTTCATCGATCGACGGCTGCAGCGGCGAGGTCCAGATCACTTCCCTGAGGATGTCGCGGCTCTTTGGTCCCTGCACGGCGACATTGTGCATCTGGTCGGTGGAGGAACGCACCAGCACGTTGAGGCCGAGTTTCGCTGCCGTCTCGCGCAGCCATTCGCCGGACAGATCATCGCCGCCGACCCAGCGGAAATTGTCCTGGCCCAGCCGCAGCAGCGTACCGTCGTCGATCATGCCGCCATGCTCGTAGCACATGGCCGAATAGACCACCTGGCCGACGCCGAGCTTCTTGACGTCGCGGGTCAGCGTGTACTGCAGCAGCGCTTCCGAATCCGGACCGGTGATCTCGAATTTGCGCAGCGGCGACAGGTCCATGATGACGGCGTCCTGCCGGCAGGCCCAATATTCGGCGATCGGCCCGTCCTTGGCGAAGGCATTGGCGAGCCAATAGCCCCGGTACTCGGCGAAGTTGCGGGTGTGCTTGGCAAAGCTCGAATGAAATGAAGTCTCGCGGGTCATTTTCGGTTCCGAGATCGGGCGTCATGCGTCTGGCGATCGCTCGCGAGAATTTGTGCTGGCCGGAATAGGTCCGCACATGGATGTCGGTCGGGTTCCAGCCATTGGCCGGCGTCGTGTCGTCGGGGCAGGCGGAGGACACGCAGACGATGTCGGTGAGTGCCCTGAGCAACACATAGTCGCCCGGCCGCGACCATGGCTCGTCGGACACCATGACGCCATGCGCGTCGATCGCCGTGTTGAAAAAGAAGTTGATCGCCATCCAGCCGGCGCGTGGCGTGACGCCCTTGTCGGCCAGCGCGCGGTTGAAATTCTCCGAGCAGTTGGTGTGGCCGGGATAGCCGATGTCGTCGTAATATTTGGCGGCGCAAGCGAGCGCGAAGGCGTCGTGCCGGCCGCAGGTATCCTGTACCACCTCGACCAGTGGCTCCATGTCCTGGTCATAATATTTCGAATGCAAGCCGGGCACCGGGTAGCTCGCACCCATCAGCGTCCGGGTCGTCGTCACGTCGAGCGGATGGTCGCGGCCCTTGTCCAGCTTGCGCGCCGAAAAGCACTGGAAGTCGGTGCACTGGCGTCCGTCGACATCAATGATCTGCAGATAGTCGCCCGCCCTAACGAAATAGGATTCCGCCGTCGCCGAGTGAACACGCAAATCGAGCACCGGGTCGGCAAGCGGGTCGGCCAACTGCGACTTCGTCGCCGGGCGGATCGTGGCGCGGCGAACGATGATCGTGAGTGGCGTCGCTGTGTCGTGACCGTAAACCAGCATCGGTCCGCCGGGGGCCGCAATCAGCATCGCGCCATCTCGCGCGACGGTGAAAGCCTGCTCGGTTCCGGCCGGCGTCGCGCCGCCGAAGACGCGCACCGCCTTGGCATGGTCAAGCTGTACCTGCCGCCGAGCGAGCCCGCGGCGCAGGGATGCGAGACTGTCGTCGCCCTCGACCAACAGCGCCTTGATGCCGGCGGCATTGCTGTTCGGTGTTTCACCAAGGATGCCAGGATCGGTCGCGCCGGTCTTGTCCCAGGCCAGAATTTCGCAGGCCTGACCACCCTCGACATTGCGCACGGTGATCGTGTCGCCGGCCTCGATCTCGATGAGAACCGCGCCGTTGCCCTGGATCGTGTAGCGCTCCATGCCGGGCGGCAGCGCGATCTGGCCGGGCCTCAGGATGAGGCTCGGCCGGGGCGGTCCGGCTGCAATTGCGGGGTAGGGCGACTGGCTCATCTCAGCCTTGCGGTTCGAGAAACAAGTTTGCCTGTACGTGAAATTATTTTAGCAGCAAGAATAGCAGTGCGGTCGGGTTTGGCAAGGCGAAGGTGGCATTTCGGACGCAGTCGCTTCAGGTTGAATTTCGTCGATCAGCCTTGTCTCCGAACGTCAGCGCTGCCCCTCATCTGGCTGCCGCCATCTTCTCCCCGTAAACGGGGCGAAGGACGCTCGTCGCCGATTTCGCCAAGTGCCGACGCTAAAGAGATGGCGCGGCATTGCGGCCAGCGTCTTTCGCCCCGTTTACGGGGAGAAATGCCCGGCAGGGCAATGAGGGGCAGCGCCGAGATTCAAAATTGGCTTCTCCGGTGAGCGTCGAAACTAACCCAGTTCCTCGGAATGGCTGATGTCGACACCGTATTCGGCGGCCGCATCGAGCATCGTGTGCCACAGGCTTTCGGCGAAGGTCGCAAATACCAGAAGATTGAACACCGCCTTTCCGTCCGGTCTGTCTCTGCCGCGCCAGAGCGTGACGCTGGTGTGATCCATCGACGTTGCGGCTGCAGCGCCGATAGGGAACGCTGTGGCATGCAGATCGATCGACGACAGCTTGGCCAGGATCGTCCGCGCCCTGGCTCCGGAAATGCTGATCAGCACGCGCGCGTGCGATTGATCGGACAGTGAGGCAGGCCCGGACAATGCCGGCACCAGCGTTGGCATCGTGTGCTTGCCGCCCTTCGACAAGACGAAGAACTGGTCCGGACCCGAACAGATCAGGGTAGCGTCCGAGGCCAGGATCGCCTTCGGCGCATTCGGAGCCGCCACGCCGAAACGGGCCTTGGCCGCCTTTGCCAGTTCGGCCGCTTTGCCGCGCCGCGCCATCACCTGGACGAGGTCGAAATTGCGAATCTCGGTCAGCGAGACGCCGGCCTCGATACCGCGTGCACCATGCGCGCCTGTGACCAGCGCCTTTTCAAGGGGACTGCGAGGGACCCAGGAAAAATCAACCACGCTGGCGCCCTCCATCCGGATCGTAGAAGACGGGATTGCAGAGTTCGACGTCATAGTCTTCGCCGCGCAATGGATCATGCGCATGGACGATCTCGCCGATGCGTTCGCGGCCGTGTTCGACCAGCGCCAACCCGATCCACTGATCCAACGTCGGCGAGAAGCAGACCGAAGTGACATAGCCCTGGTCATTGCCTGGGCCGGGTGTCTGCCCCTTCGGAATGATGTGCGCGCCGGAGCGCAGGCGGCGCGCCTTGTCGACCGGCTTGATGCCGACAACGACCTGGCGATTCGGCGCGACCAGCGCCTCGCGGCCGGCCATGACGCGGCCGATATAATCCTTCTTGGTCGACATCATTTTGCCCAGGCCAAGATCGGCCGCCGTCGTCGTGCCGCTCAGTTCCGGTCCGGCGATGTGGCCCTTTTCGACGCGCATGACGCCGAGCGCCTCGGTGCCGTAAGGTGTCACGCCGAATGGCGCCCCAGCCAGCATCAGATTGCGCGCCATGGCGTCGCCAAAGCGCGCCGGCACTGAAATCTCGAAGGCCATTTCGCCGGAGAATGAGATGCGGAACAGCCGCGCCTTGAGGCCGCCGCGCAACGTCACTTCGCGCGCGCCCATGAACGGAAAACCTTCGTTCGACAGGTCCTCCGCCGGATCGACGATTTCCCTGAGCAGGTCTCGCGTTTTCGGGCCGGCAATCGAGAATTGTGCCCACTGGTCGGAGACAGAAGTCAACTGCACGTCGAGCTCCGGGAACAGAACCTGCCGGCAGAATTCGAGATGCTGCATCACCAGCCCGGCCTTGGCCGTGGTGGTGGTCAGAAAATAATGATCCTCGGCCAGCCGCGACGTCGTGCCGTCGTCATAGACGATGCCGTCCTCGCGCAGCATCAGCCCATATCGCGCCTTGCCGACAGCAAGACCGGAGAAGGTGTTGATGTAGACGCGGTCGAGGAAGGCGCCGGCATCGGGGCCGTGCACGTCGATCTTGCCGAGCGTCGAGACATCGCAGAAGCCGACGCCGCCGCGCACCGCCTTGACCTCGCGGGTCACTGATTCCAGCCAGTCCTTCTCGCCGGCGCGCGGATACCATTGCGCCCGTTTCCACAGGCCTGTGTCGACGAAGATCGCACCCTGTTCCACAGCCCAGTGGTGCGATGGCGTCAGCCTGGTCGCATGGAAAGTCTCGTCGCGATGATGGCCGGCGAAGGCGCCGATGGCGACGGGCACGTAAGGAGGCCGGTAGATCGTCGTGCCGGTCTCAGGGATCGACCGGCCGCTCACCGCCGCCATGATGGCGAGGCCGGCGACATTCGAGGTCTTGCCCTGGTCGGTGGCCATGCCGAGCGTCGTGTAACGCTTCAGATGCTCGACCGATTCAAAGCCTTCGCGCTGCGCCAGTTCGATGTCGGAGGCGGTGACATCGTGCTGGTAATCGACAAAGGCTTTTCCCTTGCCGGCGACATGCCAGAGCGGCGTCAGCGAAAAAGCCTCGTCGTCGGCGACAGGTGCTGTGCCCACAGTGCCATTGTGCCCCGCGTCACGCGCGGCGGCCGTGCCGGCGGCAAATCCCTGGCTCAGGCAGGCGCCGAGCCCGAAATCGCCATTGGCGGCACCCGCGGCAACCATGCCTGGAGGGGCGCCATCCGGCACGAAGGCAGCAATGTCGTCACGCCATTTCGGCCGGCCACGATGGAAGGAGGTCAGTCCGACGGCCGGGTTCCAACCGCCGGAAACGGCGAGGCCGTCCGCTTCGACCTCGGCGCGTGCGCCGCCGGTCAGCGACACCGCGATTTTCCTGACACCGTCCTTGCCGCCGTCGACACCGCTGACGGAACCGTGCAGCACCGGGAAGCCGCCCTTGGAGGCCAGCGAACGATGCGCCGGCGACACGTCAGGCCGTGCATCGATGACCGCCGCGATCTGCAAGCCGGCACTGAGTGCGGTCTCGACCGTGCGCCAGCCATCCTCATTGTTGGTGAACAGCGCGAGGCGCTTTGCCGGTGTCGCTGCATAGCGCGCGACATAGGTCCGCATGGCGGAGGCCATCATCACGCCGGGTGTGTCGTTGCCGGCAAAGACGATAGGCCGTTCGATGGCGCCGGCCGCGACCACACAACGTTTGGCCACGATCCGCCACAGCCGCTGGCGTACCTGATGCTCGGGCGGTGAGGGCAGATGGTCGCTGACCCGCTCAATCGCGCCATAGGTGCCGCCATCGTAGACGCCGAACAGCGTCGTGCGGGTCATGATGCGGACGTCGGGCATGTCAGCCAGTTCAGCCAGCGTCCGCGACAGCCATTCGGCTGCCGGCACACCATCGATCATGCCGCCATCCGACAGCAAGCGGCCACCGAGCGTGAAATCTTCCTCGCACAGGATGACGCGGCCGCCAGCGCGGCCGGCCGCCAATGCTGCCGCCAGCCCGGCCGGGCCGGAGCCGGCGATCAGCACATCGCAATGCGCCCATGCCTTGTCGTAGTGGTCGGGATCAGCGACGCCGGCGGCGCGGCCAAGGCCGGCGGCGCGGCGTATCGCCGGCTCGTAGATCGCTTCCCAGAATTTCGCCGGCCACATAAAGGTCTTGTAGTAGAAGCCGGCAACGAAGATCGGCGCGAACAGCTGGTTGACCGACATCACGTCATGGCGCAGCGACGGCCAGCGGTTCTGGCTGGCGGCCTCCAGCCCTTCATAGAGCTCCGCCGTCGTCGCCTTGGTGTTCGGTTCGCGCCTTGCGCCGCTGCGCAACTCGACCAGCGCGTTGGGTTCTTCCGAACCGGATGTCAGGATGCCGCGCGGGCGATGGTATTTGAACGAGCGGCCGACCAGCTTGACGCCATTGGCGATCAGCGCCGAGGCGAGCGTGTCGCCCTGGAAGCCGGAGAAAGCCTTGCCGTCGAAACGGAAGTTCAGCGGTGCCGAGCGGTCGACAAGGCCGCCATTGCCGAGCCGGTGTGTCTGCGCGCCGGCCATCACGCACCAACCTTCGTAGCGCCGGCGCCCGCCGCCGGCTCAACCGACGAAATTTCGTGCGTCAGCGTGTTGCGGGTGACCTTCAGCCAGGCTCGGCAACCGCCGCCATGGTACCAGTATTCGCTGGTCTGCCCGGCAACGTTGTCGCGCAGATAGACATAGTCGAAGACCTCGTCTTCCGAGGCGCCGGCTTCGGGCCGCACCGGCTTGGCGTCGCCGAGATAGGTGAATTCGCCGAGTTCGCGTTCACCGCAGAAGGGACAGACAATGCGCATGCTGTTCTAGACCGCCTTCAATGCAGGTTCGGTTGGGCGCCCTGGCCCTTTTCGTCGATCATGGCGCCAGTCCGGAAGCGGTCGAGGCGGAACCGTGCCGCCTCTTCGTGCGGGACATCGCGGGCCAGAAGATGGGCAAACACGAAACCGGAGCCCGGCGTCGCCTTGAAGCCGCCATAGCACCAGCCGGCGTTGAGATAGAGCCCGTCGACCGGCGTCTTGTCGATGATCGGCGAACCGTCCATCGACATGTCCATGATGCCACCCCACTGGCGCAGCAGCCGCACGCGGCCGATCATCGGCATCAGCGCCATGCCGCCCTCGCAGACGTCTTCCATCACAGGCATGTTGCCGCGCTGGGCATAGGAATTGTAGCCGTCTATGTCGCCGCCGAAGACCAGGCCGCCCTTGTCGGACTGGCTAACGTAGAAATGACCGGCGCCGAAGGTCATGACACCAGGGATGAGCGGCTTGATCGCCTCGGAAACAAAGGCCTGCAGCACATGGCTTTCTATCGGCAGGCGCAGACCGGCCATCGCCGCCACGCGCGACGAACTGCCGGCGACCGCCATGCCGACCTTGCCGGCGCCGATCTTGCCGCGCGAGGTCTCGACGCCGGTCACCTTGCCATTGGCCTCCCTGACGAAGCCGGTGACTTCACAATTCTGGATGATGTCGACGCCGAGCGCGCTCGCTGCGTGCGCGTAGCCCCAGACCACCGCATCGTGACGCGCCGTGCCGCCGCGCCGCTGCAAGAGCCCGCCTTGCACGGGAAAGCGCGCATTGTCGAAATTCAGGAACGGTATCATTTTCCTGACCGCGGCGAGGTCGAGCAGTTCGGCGTCGATGCCGTTGATCCGCATGGTGTTGCCGCGCCGCGCATAGGCGTCGCGCTGTGCGTCGGAGTGGTAGAGGTTGATGACGCCGCGCTGGCTGACCATCGCATTGTAGTTGAGGTCCTGCTCCATCCGCTCCCACAGCTTCATCGACAATTCGTAGAAGCCGGTGTTGCCGGGCAAGCCGTAATTGGAGCGGATGATGGTGGTGTTGCGGCCGGCATTGCCGGAGCCGATCCAGCCTTTTTCGAGCACGGCGACATTCTTGATGCCGTACTCGCTGGCGAGGAACCATGCGGTGGCAAGCCCGTGGCCGCCGCCGCCGATGATCACCACGTCGTAGCGATCCTTCGGCGTGGCGTCGCGCCAAGTGCGCTGCCAGTTCTTGTGGCCGGACAGGGCGGCGCGGGCGAGCGAGAAGATAGAATATTTCATCAGTTCATTCCGAGGTCGCTCGCGTCGCGCTGGTGGTCAGATATCCAGCGTGTGGTCGCGCTCCCATTGCGTGAAGTGCGAAGCATAGGAATTCCATTCCTGGTGCTTCAGCTTTAGGTAGGCCGACGAGAATTCCTCACCAAGCGCCGCCTTGAGCGATTTGTCCTTGTCGAACTCGCGCAAGGCGTCGAGCAGGTTGAGCGGCAGCTTGGGCGCGCCCTTCACCGTATGGCCATGCTGGTACATGTCGATGTCATAGCGCTTGCCGGGATCGGCCTTCGAGCGGATGCCGTCGAGCCCGGCCGCGATGATGACCGCCTGAAGGAGATAGGGGTTGGCAGCACCATCCGGCAGGCGCAGCTCGAAGCGGCCGGGGCCGGGCACGCGCACCATGTGGGTGCGGTTGTTGCCGGTCCAGGTCACCGTGTTCGGCGCCCAGGTCGCGCCCGAAATGGTGCGCGGCGCATTGATGCGCTTGTAGGAATTGACCGTCGGGTTGGTGATGGCGGCCAGCGCGGAGGCATGCTTCATGATGCCGCCGAGGAAATTCCTGCCCTTGGCCGAGAGGCCGAGTTCCATCGCATTGTCGGCGAAGACGTTGGTCTCGCCGGCCTTGTCCCACACCGAGATATGGGCATGGCAGCCATTGCCGGTCAGGCCCTGGAAGGGTTTGGGCATGAAGGTCGCGCGCAGGCCATGCTTCTCGGCGATCGACTTGACCATGAACTTGAAGAAGGAGTGCTTGTCGGCGGTCGCCAGCGCGTCGTCGAAGGCCCAGTTCATCTCGAACTGGCCGTTGGCGTCCTCGTGGTCGTTCTGGTAGGCGCCCCAGCCGAGCGCCAGCATGTGGTCGCAGATCTCGGCGATGACGTCGTAGCGCCGCATCACCGCTTGCTGATCGTAGCAGGGCTTCGAGGCCGTGTCGTATTCGTCGGAAATCGTCTTGCCGTCCGGCGAGATCAGGAAGAACTCGGCCTCGACGCCGGTCTTGACGTGCATGCCGTCGCTGGCGGCTTCCGCGATCAGCCGCTTCAGCGTGTTGCGCGGCGCCTGGTCGACCTCCTTGTCGTCCATGATGCAGTTGGCGGCCACCCAGGCCACTTCCGGTTTCCACGGCAGCTGGATCACCGAATCCGGATCCGGCACCGCCAGCATGTCGGGATGTGCCGGCGTCAGATCCAGCCAGGTGGCGAAACCGGCAAAACCGGCACCGTCCTTCTGCATGTCGGCGATTGCCTGTGCCGGCACCAGCTTGGCACGCTGGCCACTGAACAGGTCAGTGTAGGAAATCATGAAATATTTGACGTTTTTCGCCCTTGCGAATTCTGCAAGATCAACTGTCACGGAAGTTCCCCATTTTTTGTCGATTGTGGCCCCAGAGCGTGTGGGCTTCGGCCCTTCGTTGATTAGAAGCCGTTCTTCCCCGGTATCCAGTTGGTGCCGGCCAGCGGCACGCCGGCCATGGCGGCTGCCTCGATCGTCAGCGCGACGAGGTCCTCGGGTTCGAGATTGTGCAGGCTGTTCTTGCCGCAGGCACGCGCTATGGTTTGCGCTTCCAGCGTCATCACCTTGAGGTAGTTCGCCAGCCGGCGTCCGGCGGCCACCGGGTCGACCCGCTTCATCAATTCGGGGTCCTGCGTGGTGATGCCGGCCGGATCGCGGCCCTCGTGCCAGTCGTCATAGGCGCCGGCCGTGGTGCCGAGCTCGTTATACTCCGCCTCCCAGCGGGGATCGTTGTCGCCGAGCGCGACGAGGGCGGCCGTGCCGATCGAGACCGCGTCGACGCCGAGCGCCAGCGCCTTGGCGACATCGGCGCCGTTGCGGATACCGCCGGAGACGATCAGCTGCACCTTGCGGTGCATGCCCAAGTCTTGCAGCGCCTGCACCGCCGGCCTGATGCAGGCAAGCGTCGGCATACCGACATTTTCGATGAACACTTCCTGGGTTGCCGCGGTGCCGCCCTGCATGCCGTCGACGACGACGACATCGGCGCCGGCCTTCACGGCAAGCGCTGTGTCATAATAGGGGCGGGCGCCGCCGACCTTGACGTAGATCGGCTTTTCCCAGTCGGTGATTTCGCGCAGTTCGAGGATCTTGATCTCGAGATCGTCGGGTCCGGTCCAGTCGGGATGGCGCGAGGCCGAGCGCTGGTCGATGCCCTTTGGCAGCGTGCGCATTTCAGCGACACGGTCGGAAATCTTCTGGCCAAGCAGCATGCCGCCGCCGCCCGGCTTGGCGCCCTGGCCGACGACGACTTCGATCGCATCGGCGCGGCGCAAATCGCGCAGGTTCATGCCATAGCGCGACGGCAGATATTGATAGACCAGTTGCTTGGAATGGCCGCGCTCTTCCTCGGTCATGCCGCCGTCGCCGGTGGTGGTCGAGGTGCCCGACAGGGTCGCGCCACGTCCGAGGGCTTCCTTGGCCGGGCCCGACAGCGAGCCGAAGCTCATGCCGGCGATGGTGATCGGGATCTTCAGCTCGATCGGCTTCTTGGCATGGCGAGAGCCCAGCACGACTGATGTGTCGCAGCGCTCGCGATAGCCTTCGAGCGGATAGCGCGAGATCGAGGCGCCGAGGAACAGAAGGTCATCGAAATGCGGCAGCTTGCGCTTGGCGCCGGCGCCGCGGATATCATAGATGCCGGTCGCCGCGGCGCGGCGGATCTCGGAAAGCGTGTAGTCGTCGAAGGTCGCGGATTTGCGCGGCGTCGTCGGCGGGTTGCGATAGGTCATGCTGCCTCAATACGCGTCGGCGTTGTCGATATTGAAATTGTAGAGGGTACGCGCCGAGCCATAGCGCTTGAACTCCGACGGCTTGACGCCGGTCACGCCGGCGCGGTCGAGCAGGCCTTGCAGCAATTCCAGATGCTCGGTCCGCATCTCCTTGGCGATGCAGTCGGCACCCAGGCTGTCGACCTTGCCGCGCACGAACAGCCGTGCCTCGTAGATGGAGTCGCCCAGCGCGTCGCCGGCATCGCCCAGCACCACCAGATTGCCCGACTGCGCCATGAAGGCCGACATGTGGCCGATATTGCCGTGTACGACGATGTCGATGCCCTTCATCGAAATGCCGCAGCGCGACGAGGCGTTGCCTTCGATGACCAGCAGGCCGCCCTTGCCGGTGGCGCCGGCATATTGGCTGGCGTCGCCTTTGATGGTGATCGAGCCCGACATCATGTTCTCGCCGACGCCGGGGCCTGCCGAACCATGCACGGTAATCGTGCTGCCCGAGTTCATGCCGCCGCAGTAATAGCCAACGCTGCCGCGCACATCGATGGCAACAGGCTGGTCGACGCCGACGGCGACCGAATGGCTGCCTTTCGGGTTCAACACTTCCCATGCCGTTTCATTCGAGCCGGAAGCCAGGTTGTGCAGTGCCTGGTTGAGTTCGCGCAACGACGACACATCGAGATCGAAGACCCGGGAGGCGTGGTCGTGCGCCGTCTTTGAAAGCTTGGTTGCCGGCATGAACTCAATGCTCCCAGAAATAGACGGTTGCGGGCTCGGGTTCCCAGACCCTCGCATTGTCTATGCCGGGCAGTTTGGTGAGCGCGCGATATTCCGAGCCGAAGGCGACATACTGGTCGGTCTCGGCCATCACGGCGGGCTTGCAGGCGATCGGATCGCGCACCACGCCGAAGCCGTTCTTGGTGCCGACGACGAAGGTGAAGAAGCCATCGAGGTCGGAGAGCGTACCTTCCAGCGCCTCGCCGAGATTCTTGCCATGCGCCATCTGCGACGAGAGATAGGCGGCCGCCACTTCGGTGTCGTTCTCGGTCTCGAATTTCATGCCTTCGCGGATCAGCTCGCGGCGGACATTGTTGTGGTTCGACAGCGAGCCATTGTGCACCAGGCACTGGTCGGCGCCGGTCGAGAACGGATGCGCGCCCATCGTCGTCACCGCCGATTCCGTCGCCATGCGGGTATGGCCGATGCCATGCGTGCCGGTCATCTTGCGGACATCGAAGCGATCGACCACCGCCTCGGGCAGGCCGACTTCCTTGTAGATCTCGACCACGTCGCCGGCGCCCATGATGCGGATGTCGGGGCGCAGCGCCTGGATGGTTTCGCGCGCCTCGTCGATCTTGGCGGGCGTGGTCCTGACGACCGCATGGGTGGATTTCACCGCGATCGTCACCGGCGTGCCGATGGCCGTCGCGAGCTCAGCCTCGAGGCCGCGGAAATCGCGGTCGGGCTTGGCCGACTGGATGGTGATCTTGGCCTCATTTTTGGAGGGCGCGCCATAGATGGCGATGCCGGCGCTGTCGGGACCGCGATCGCTGAGCGAGATCAGCATCTGCGACAGCATCGCACCAAGCTGGGGTTCCAGCGACTTGTCCTTCAAAAACAGTCCGACAATTCCACACATGTCAGCCTCCCGGTGTTTTGTAGCGAAGAGATCGTTTGCAGCTAAGAGATGATGTATCGAATGAGTCCCATAAATTCAATCATATGAAAAAAATTTTCCTCTAGTTACGTATGCGGCCCAATGCCGCTCTGCGCACTGTCACCGTCTCGCCGGGCATTGTGAACCCATTTGGCGGTGCGAATGCGGGCGATCTTGTAGGCGTCGAGGATCGACAAGGCATAGA
Source organism: Mesorhizobium loti (assembly GCA_014189435.1). Taxonomy (NCBI): domain Bacteria; kingdom Pseudomonadati; phylum Pseudomonadota; class Alphaproteobacteria; order Hyphomicrobiales; family Phyllobacteriaceae; genus Mesorhizobium; species Mesorhizobium loti. The sequence continues at coordinate 4,054,548 of CP050293.1, read as the reverse complement.
TCAGGAACCCGCCGGCGTGACGGCCGACAAAGCTGGCGTCCGGCGGTGCGATCTTGGCTGTCACCCATGCCAGGATCACCATGAAGAAAAGGAACTGCAGGCCGCGCACCGGCACGCCGAGAATGACGTGGCCGCTTGCCGGCAGCACGATTGCAGCGCCGAGAACCAGATAGGGGTTGGTGGGCGCAGTGATGGAATTGGTCATGCGGCCTGCCGTTCGCTTTTGTTGATCGCGTCGCGAAGCGCCGACACCGACACCAGCAGTCTTTCGATCAGCGCGGGGTCGAGTGTGGCGTCGCCAAATTCGGCCTGCCGGAACACGCCATAGCGCGCCCGCTCGGCTTCGGCCAGCAGCCAGACGATGCGTATACCCTTGGGCGTGATCAGCAGTTCCTTGGCGCGCCCTTCGGAGAAGATCTCGATATGGCTGGCGATGAGGCCTTGTGGAAAGCGCGCCGCCCTGCGGTCGGTGCGCAGCACGGCCTCGGCAGGAAATCCCGGCGCCTTGGGCAGCGTATGCTCAAGATGATCGAAATTGGAGAAGGTCGTCGGCGAGCCCGGCCGCATCATCATGTCGAACGTCGCTGGCACCGCGACCTCTTCGATGATCGAAACACTGAGCCAGCGCGCCGGCAGTTTCCGCGTCGCCAGCGTATCGACGATGGTGCGCACCTGGACGCGTTGGCTGTTCCAGGATCCTTCCCAGGTGATGACGCCGGCGGTGCCGTCCGAAACATTGGCTGCGTTGGCGACGACTGTGCGGATGCGGCCCTGCTCGACGGCGAGCGCCATCGATGCCCTGTTGCGACTGGCACGCGCCTGCCAGGCAAGGTGGAGGACGAGAGCCAGGACAATGGCCCCGGCCAGCAGTGCTGATGTCACCTCGGACATTTTCTCATGCCAGGCCCGCCAGGGATCCGGACGGGCCTACTCCCATCAATAACCCTGCGGCTTCGGCCACGGCATGGTGAACTGGTCGCCGCGCCGCACGAATTTGTAGCGATAGAAATGGAACCACAGCGAAATCAGGAAATAGAAGGCGACCATGGCGATCAGCTGCGAGCCGAAGCCGAGGAAGATGGCGAAGAAGGTCACCACGCACAGGCAAAACAGCACGATGGCCGGGATCGGATGGAAGGGGTGCGTGTAGCCTCGCCGAATCGAACCCAGCGGCCACTTCTTGCGGAACATGATGATGTTGATGCTCATGAACGTGTATTGCAGCACGCCCGACAGGATCGAGAAGGTGATCGCCTGGTTGAGGTCGGCGATGAAGGCGAAGGCCAGCGCGATCGGCAACAGGAACAGGATCGAGCGATACGGCGTGCGATACTTCGGATGCACGGCCGAGAACCATGTCGGCAGATAGCGGTCACGGCCGAGCGAGAACCAGGCGCGCGCCGCATCGTTGATGCAGCCATTAGCCGACGCCAGCGCGGCAAGCAGCGTCGCGACGAACAGCAGGTTCTCGAGTAGCGGGCTGCCGGTCAGCTTGCCCGCGTCCCACAGCGGATAATAGGTGATGCCGAGATATTCCCATGGCATCATCGAGGCGCAGACGTACCAGGTCATGGCGGCGGCGATCAAAAGCGTGATCATGCCGGCCATGGTGCCGTAGGGCAGCGAACGCGCCGGCGAGCGCACTTCCTCGGCGGCCTGCGTGGTGCCCTCGATGCCGAGATAATACCAGATGCCGAACTGGAAGGCGGCGATGACGCCGATCCAGCCATAGGGGAGCGCATTGCCGGGAGTGACCAGTTCGTTCAGCTTCAGCACCGCGCCTTGCGTCCACGGGCTGACCGAAAAGAACAGGATGACGATCGAGACATAGGCGATCGCGGTGATGACGAAGTTGACGTTGAGCGTCATCAGCACGCCGCGATAGTTCAGCCACGCCAGAACGACGATGGTTGCGGCGATGAAGGAATTGTGGGTGAGCCCTTCGACCCCCGCCTTGGCGACAATGGTGTCGCCAAGCAGGATGGCGTCGGACACTTCGAGCATCGTGTAGGCAAAGACCAGGAACAGCGCGACATTGAACGCCATGAGCGGTCCGACGATGTGCTTGGCCTGCGCATACTGGCCGCCGGCGGCGGCGACGGTCGATGTGACCTCTGAATCGATCATCGCGACCGAGGTGTAGAGCAATCCGACGACCCAGCAGACGATAAGTGCTGCCAGCGCGCCGCCCTTGTCGGCGGCAAAATTCCAGCCGGTGAATTCGCCGACCAGAACGATGCCGACGCCGAGCGCCCAGACATGGGCGGGGCCAAGCACGCGGAGCAGTGAAACCCTGTCCCCGTGAACTGCCGGTTCAAGTGTGACCGTCATTGTTCAATCCCCACTCAGATCCGGTGTTTTTCGGAAGCGGCTTCAAGCTCGCCTTCGCGCGACGAGGTCAGCACCTCTTCGGAGAAGGTCGTGTCGACCTTGAACCAGTCGTAGAGCATCCACAAAGCGAGCACGATCGAGATGCCCCAGCATGCGTAAGAGAGTGCCACCCACATGATCGTGTCCCCCAACTGCTTGTCGTCAAAACTTTACTTGTCGTCGAATTTTTCGTTGATGACGTCGCGATATTCACGGTCGGATGCGCGAAACAGGAAGACGAAATAGCCGATCAGCACCGCGGCCATGATGATCAGCGTCGGCCAGTCGATGACATAGTGGAAGCGGTTCTGGATGATGTCGTGTGCGGTCTCGGGCGTGTAGCCGAGCTTTTCCCAGATCGACGCCATTGTCGGGTTCTGGCCGAGCGCTTCCCACGTCTTGGCGTCGAGCGCGTCGATGGATTTCGCCGCACCGGCAAGGCCGAGCTTCAGCGGCAGCCACAGCGCCACGAAAATGGCGACCACGACGACGGCGATGTCGAAAACCTGCCCGGCCTTGCTCTGCTCCGGTGGCGTGTAGCGGGACATCTCTTCTACCCCTCAGGACTTGCGGTTGCGGAACGCGTCGGCGTTCTTGATATCGAGCCCGTAGATGAATTCCTTGTCTTCCTTGTAGTGCTTGACCATCGCCAGGATCGCGGCCGTGTTGAAGATCAGCACGGCGGCGGCGGCGATCGCGACCACGGCCTTGATGCCGCCGTGCGGGATGTAGGGCCATGTCATGAGGAGAACGAAGAGGATCGTCGCCCACAGGCAGACGATCAGGAGCGCGGATCCGCGCACGTCGGAACGGTACAGCGCTTCGATGCGCTGCTGCATGTCTGACATCGGTTTTCCCCTTTTTCCAACGCTCGACCCCGAATTGGCCGCTCGCTGCCCTCTTTCAAGAGAGTGAAATTTTTTTCATAAATTCAGTCCGAATTTCGCAATTGTCAAGCGCGATTTACGTCGGGTTAACCGTTTGCTTCGCGAGATGAATTTTGCCTGACAATGAAATTAATTGCTTATGGGTATTGCGGCGCCCTGAGGTTTGCGGTCAATATTCGGCCAAAGCTCCCGCCGCTGCGCAGGGGGCAGGGAACAGCTAAAGAATTTTCGAAACGGAGGACGAGCGGATGACGGCATCCTGGAGATTTTCGACCCTGGCGGATCGCCATCGCGCGCTCGGTTCGAAGCTCGAAGACTGGAGCGGCATGGGAACCGCCTGGACCTACGACAAGGATGCCGACGAGGAGTACATCGCCATCCGCACCAAGGCCGGCCTGATGGATGTCTCCGGCCTCAAGAAGGTCCACATCACTGGACCGCATGCCTCACACCTGATCGACCTGGCGACGACGCGCGATGTCGAAAAGATCTACCCCGGCAAGTCGGCCTATGCCTGCATGCTGAACGAAGCGGGAAAATTCACCGACGATTGCATCCTCTACCGCACCGGTCCCAACGCATGGATGGTCGTGCATGGCTCCGGCACCGGCCATGAGGAGTTGCAGCGTGCTTCGGTAGGACGAGATGTCTCTCTGCGCTTCGATGACAATCTGCACGATTTGTCGCTGCAGGGTCCGACATCAGTCGACTACCTCGCCAAGCACGTGCCGGGTATTCGCGACCTCAACTATTTCCATCACATGCAGACGCAGCTGTTCGGCTTGCCCGTCATGATCTCGCGCACCGGCTATACCGGCGAGCGCGGCTACGAGATCTTCTGCCGCGGCCAGGATGCCGGCACGATCTGGGACAGGATCCTCGACGAAGGCAAGAGCGCCGGCATCATTCCATGCCGCTTCACCACGCTCGACATGCTGCGCGTCGAAAGTTATCTGCTTTTTTATCCCTACGACAATTCCCAAAAGTATCCGTTCGAGAATGAAGGCCCCGGCGACACGCTGTGGGAACTCGGCCTCGACTTCACCGTCAGCCCCGGCAAGACGGGTTTCCGGGGCGCCGAGGAGCATTACCGCCTGAAAGGCAAGGAACGCTTCAAGATCTATGGTGTTCTGCTCGACGGCAAGGAGCCGGCCGATGAGGGCGCTCCGGTCTATCGCGACGGCAGGCAAGTCGGCGTGGTGACCTGCGCCATGTATTCGCCGCTGGTCAAGAAATCGATGGGCATCGCCCGCCTCGACGTCGACTGCGCGGTCAAGGACACCAAGCTCGAAATCCGCAACAAGAGCGGTGCCATCAAGGCCACCGCCCAGCCATTGCCATTCGACGATCCCAAGAAGACCAAGCGCACGGCGAAAGGTTGAGGCATAGTCAACAGCGAGGGGTTCGAGGCACGAAGACTTAAATGGCAGCCAAAAGTATCATCAGCCGGCCCGTTTACGGAACCTTGTCTCCGCAGCCCGGCAAGCATCATCTTTTTATCGCGGATGCAGAAGGCGCGCTGGCGATGGCGGAGATGGCCGAGAGGGCGCCGCCCGGATTTTTCGACGACGCCGAAATCGTCTTCATTCCCGGCCCTGACGGCAAACACATCGCCGCCCTCAAAGCGCTTAAACCGGCACAGTTTCATCAGGCGCCGTCCTTCGCCAGCCTGCTGCCTCGGCTCAGGCAGACACTCGCCAACGCGCATATGGGCTTGCGCCTCTATCTCTCGGGCACCGAGGGCCTGATCGGCCAGGCGATGCAGGTGGCGCTGGAGGCCGGCATCGACCACACCTCGATCCAGACCGAGCACCGTGGCTCGCTGGCGCGGCGCATGCAGTGCGTCCACTGCAAGGGCATCACCGAGAATGTGACGACGCAGCCGGCGACCTGCGCGCATTGCGGCCTGCTGCTTTTGGTGCGCGATCACTATTCCAGGCGCATCGCCGCCTTCCAGGGCGTCTGCATCAATGCGGAAGATCGCTCGGAGGTCCCTCCAATGGAGGAGATTTTTCGATGAGCACTGGAACAACAAAACTCGATGTCGTGGTCAGCGATGTCGTTCCGGTCAACGACCTGGTCACCCGTTTCCATTTTCGCCGGCGCGACGGCGAGCTTTTGCCGACCTTTTCCGGCGGCGCCCATGTCGTGGTCGAGATGCGCGACGGCGAGCGGACCCGGCTCAATCCCTATTCGCTGATGGGCTCGCCGCTCGACACGCGCGAATACACGATCAGCGTGCGCCGCGACGATGTCGGCCGCGGCGGCTCGCTGTTCATGCACCGGAATGTCCGGCCCGGCCTTGAGATGGTGGTCAGCTACCCGGTCAACCTGTTCTCGCTCGACCTGCGCGCCAAGAAGCATCTGATGCTGGCGGGCGGAATCGGCATCACGCCGTTCATGGCGCAGACCGCGCAACTGGCGGCGGAAGGCGGCAATTTCGAACTGCACTACACCTGCCGCACCGCATCGCTCGGCACCTATGCCGATGTGCTGCGCGAGCGCTACGACCGCCGGGTCAGGCTCTATCATGACGACCTTGACGAGCGTATCGAACTCGACCGGTTGCTGTCGACGCAGCCGCTCGGCACGCATCTCTATGTCTGCGGCCCGGCCGGGATGATCAACTGGGTGCGCGATCGCGCGGCAAGCCTTGGCTGGCCAGCGGAAACCGTGCATTTCGAACATTTCGCGGCGCCCCAGCCCGGACTGCCTTTCGATGTGACGCTTGCCGTCAGCGGCAAGACGATCCGCGTGGATGAGCAGCAGAGTCTTCTGGAGGCGATCGAGGCGGCCGGCGTCGATCCGCCCTATCTCTGCCGCGGCGGCGTTTGCGGCCAGTGCGAGACCAACGTCATTTCTTGCGACGGCAAGTTCATCCACAACGACCACTGGCTGAGTGAGGAAGAGCACCGTTCGGGCAAGAAGATCATGCCCTGTGTGTCGCGCTTCGAAGGCCGGTCGTTGGTCCTGGAACGGTAGGAGAGAATCATGGGCATCACCTTTCGCAAGGAAACGTTCCGCGACGACTTCACCTTCAAGAACAGCCCGGAGCACATCAGGCGCTTCCCGTTTCCGTTCCACGAAGACGCCTACATGTATGCGGTCAACATCGAGCCGCATGTCGTCGGCCCGAAGGGCAGCGTGCTGGAAAACCTGATCGACGTCGACGAGCACTATGTCGCCGAGATGCAGGACCGTGCGCTGGTGCTGGCCGAGGATCCGCTGCGCTGCCAGTCGCTGCCGCACATGACGCTGGCCGGTTGGGACCTGCTGGAACTGTTGATGGAGCAGCAGGCGCTGGGCTATCCCGAGCATTTCATGCTGACCCGCGACGGCGATCGCTGGCGCTGGATCAACCGGCCGCTCGGCATCGACGACACCTTCACCTTCGGCGACACCTCGACGCTGCCCTACGGGCCGATGGAATACATCACCCGGCAGAGCCAGGGCGATTTCTGCATCCTCGACCAGCGCGACGGAAATTTATGGATGGATGCCGGCATGGTCACCACCCAGGCCGACTGGTCGCTCGATTTCGACATCGGCATGAACTTCTTCGAATGGCACGCGCCGGTACCACTGGCGCATGAGAAGGGGATTTTCGTCAGGGCGCTGAAGTTCCTCACCAACATCCAGCAGGGCAAGCCGGCGCGGCGCCTGAATTGGACGATGACGATCAATCCACGCCTCGACACCAGCCCAGAAAATTACCACAAATGGGGACCGGACCGGGCGACGGTGACGCCGGCGAATGTCGGCGACAAGGTGCATCTGCGGGTCGAACTGCAGAGCTTCTGGCGCCTGCCGCGCTCGAACGGCATCGTCTTCCCGATCCGCTGCTACCTGATCAAGATGGACGAACTGGTGACGCAGCCGAAATGGGCCCGGCGCCTGCACCGCGTCATCCGCGACCTGCCCGACGAACTCGCCAACTACAAGGGTCTGACGCGCTATCGCCCGGCGCTGGTCGAGTGGCTGTCGAAGCTGGATGATGGAAGCGCGACAAGTCCGGGGTTTGGGCCGGATTGAAGCGCCGCCCGCGAAGCTGCCGATCTCCCCCCTCGTGGGGGAGATGCCCGGCAGGGCAGAGGGGGGCGCGAAGGAACGCAAACCTTTCCCGTGCCCGCGCAAGACCAACAACGCCCTAAGGTTGCAGATCCAATCGATTGAGAAGCAGGTGCTCTACGGCGCCCCCCTCTGTCCTGCCGGACATCTCCCCCACACGGGGGGAGATTGGCAAAACTCACCCCGCGCTCTGCGGATAGCAAATAATCGACAAATACCGCATCGGCAGCTTGGTCAGCTGCTCCGGCCCGTGCGGCGCGTCGGCGTCGAAGAACAGGCTGTCGCCGGGCTTCATCGGGTAGAGGTTGCTGCCATGCCGGTAAACGACCTCGCCTTCGAGCATATAGAGGAACTCCATGCCCTCATGCTGGAAGGTTGGAAACACGTCGGAATCCTCGGTCAGCGTGATCAGATAGGGTTCGACGACGACGCCGCTGGTGTTGGAGCCGATATGGCCGAGCAGATTGTACTGGTGGCCGGCGCGCGTGCCGCGGCGCTCGACATCGAGACCTTGGCCGGCCTTGACGAAGACGGCGCTGCGCTCTTCCTCGAAGCGGCGGAAGAAGGCCGTCACCGGAACGCCGAGCGCCCGCGACAGCGCCTGCAAGGTGGTCAGCGACGGCGAGGTGATACCGTTCTCGATCTTCGACAGCATTCCCAGCGAAATGTCGGTGGCGACCGCGAGATCAGCGACGGTGATGCCGAGCTTCTTGCGGAAGGCCCGCACCTCGCGGCCGATCGCCACCTCCAGCACTTTTTCGCGGGTGTCGCGAATGGCATGCGGGTTCTGCGTCAGCGGCGCGCGAATGGTTTTCCCGTCGGCCGAGACCTTTGGCAGCGGCTTGGCTTTCGCGGCCGCGGGACCAGCCTTGGAATCGGAAGTTTTCTTCGCCATGTCGCCCCCGGGACTCTGCGGATTTATTTCACTCTAGGTGAACATGTCAGGTGCCGATACAGCAGCGCAACCGCGACGGCAAGTCGCCTGAAAGCGCATGCGCACGATCCGGCGTTTGGCCGCGTCCGGTTTTTCTCAGGAAATCCACCGTGGCGGAACCCAGTTTCAGCAGCGGACTGTTGACAGCGCGAAAGGGCGAATTACTGTCCCTGTGAGTGAAATTTGTTTCGTAAGAGCAATTCCAGGAAAAGTGTGAAACGGTTTTCCGTCCGGAGTTGCGTCAAAACAAAAGTCGAATTCAGATCGGGAGGCCTGCCATGAAAAGTCGCGTTGCCGTCATCGGAGCCGGACCCTCCGGCCTGGCACAGCTCAGGGCCTTCAAATCGGCCGCCGACAAGGGCGCCGACATTCCTGAAATCGTCTGCTTCGAAAAGCAGTCGGATTGGGGCGGCCTGTGGAACTACACCTGGCGCACCGGCCTCGACGAGCATGGCGATCCGGTGCACGGCTCGATGTACCGCTACCTCTGGTCGAACGGACCGAAGGAATGCCTGGAATTCGCCGACTACACATTCGAGGAGCATTTCGGCCGGCCAATCGGCTCCTATCCGCCGCGCGCCGTGCTGTGGGACTACATCAAGGGCCGCGTCGAGAAGTCAGGCCTGCGCAAATGGGTGCGCTTCAACAGCCCGGTGCGCATGGTGACGTTTTCCGACGAGACGAAGAAATTCACTGTCACCGCGCATGACCGCACCAACGACGTCACCTACTCTGAAGAGTTCGACAATGTCGTCGTCGCTTCCGGCCATTTCTCGGTGCCCAATGTGCCCTATTTCGAGGGCTTCTCGACCTTCAACGGCCGCATCCTGCACAGCCATGATTTCCGCGACGCGATGGAGTTCAAGGGCAAGGACATCCTGATTATCGGCCGCTCCTATTCGGCCGAGGACATCGGCTCGCAGTGCTACAAATACGGCGCCAAATCGATCACCTCCAGCTACCGCTCGAAGCCGATGGGCTTCAAATGGCCTGACAATTGGAAAGAGGTGCCGCTGCTGCAGAAGGTCGTCGGCAAGACCGCGCATTTCAAGGATGGCACCACCAAGGACGTCGACGCCATCATCCTGTGCACCGGCTACCTGCATTCCTTCCCCTTCCTGACCGACGATTTGAAGCTCAAGACCGCCAACCGCATGTGGCCGCTCGATCTCTATGAAGGCGTCGTCTGGGAGAAGAATCCGCAGCTCTCCTATATCGGCATGCAGGACCAGTTCTACACCTTCAACATGTTCGACGCGCAGGCCTGGTTCGCCCGCGACGTCATCATGGGCCGCATCAAGCTGCCGTCGGCCGAGGCGATGGCGGAGCACGGCGCGAAATGGCGCGCACGTGAGGAGACGCTGGAAGACGCAGAGCAGATGATCTGGTTCCAGGGCGACTACACCAAGGAATTGATGGACCAGACCGACTACCCCGGCTTCGACGTCGAGGCGGTCAACCAGACTTTCATGGAGTGGGAGCATCACAAGGGCGAAGACATTATGAGCTTCCGCGACCATGCCTACCGTTCACTGATGACCGGCACCATGGCGCCGCTGCATCATACGCCCTGGCTGCAGGCGCTGGACGATTCGATGGAGAGCTATCTTGAGGTGAAGGGCGTGGCGGCGGAGTAACCGGCGGGCTTGCCGTCAGGCCGGCGCCGCGACCCAGCCGTGGCGACTCTTGCCGTAGACAGACTGCGTCGGCGCCGGGAATGACGGGTCTCCGAAACAGCCGACGGCGACTGCCACCGCTGCCGGTCTCCGCGACGGATACCAGAAGACCGTCGAGCCGCACGTTCCGCAGAAATGGAAGGTGACGGGAAAGCCGCTGTCGGAATCGCGCTGGTAAGTCTGGAATGAGCCGCTGATCTCGATCGCGGCGGCATCGAAGAAGGCGGCGATCCCGAACGGACTGCCGGTCCGTCGCTGACAGTCCAGGCAATGGCAAAGCGAGACCTTGGCTGGCTCTTGCGGACATCGGATCTGCAATTGGCCGCAGGTGCAGCGAGCTGTCCGGCCTGTCATCACTCTCTCCTTTGCAGGGTTCGGCGGTTGAACGTTACTCAATCCGGTGGATAGTCGGGAGCAGCATCCGTCTCCGTCACCTTGACTGAGATAACGTCGCTCTCGTTGGCATAGTCGGGGCTATCGCCGCGCATGGCCAGCATGTCGGCCATCAGCAGGAACTGCATGGTTCTGAGCGCCCAGCCGGTCGGCTCCTCCGGCCAGGCGAAGACGCCGGCGGCGTCGCCGCCGAACTTCACATCGTGGCAGACGAAACCGACCTCGACCTTCCAGGATCGCAGCGTCGCGCCTGGCGGTGGGTAGGGAGGATCGGGAAGCTCGAAGTGGTTGGCGACCATGATCTTCGTCGGCACATCAGGCGTGATGCCCTTGGCTTTGAAGGCGGCAGCGGCGTCGTCATGGAACCGCTCGAGCAGGCCTTGCCCCGACAGCCTATAGGTAGCGCGGAAAACCCCGCCGCACCAGACGGATTCGTTGATGTCGTTGAAGATCAGCAGAGTGGCGCGAAAACGGCGCAGCCTTGGCGCCAGCGCCGGCCAATCGCATTCGGCAGGTGTCGCCGGTGTCGCGATGAAGTCGTCGAGAAGATCGCTGCCGCGCACCGGGCTGCTCAATACCGAGCAGTCTTCGCCGTAGAGGTGCCAGAGCTTTCGCAACTCCGCTGCCGCGATGCCGGGCTTTCGCAGTTCCTCCACCGAGGCGCGGACCCGCGCGATCGCATAGTTCGTCGCCGCCTCCAGCGTGCCGAAGCCTGATATCAGGTGCTCGCCGTCCGGCTCGCCGGTTCTGGCCATATCGAAAACGAGGACAGCGAAGGGTGGCTCGCCCGGCTCGGACATCCGGCTGTTATCCCAGCCTTGCCCTGGCCTTCGCCGTCCAGGCGCTGAACAGCCGATCGGCGACGATGCCGATGAAGGCGATGGCCAGACCCGCGACGATGCCGCGGCCGGAATCGGCCTTGGACAGCGCGATGAACACTTCCTGGCCGAGATCGCGCGTGCCGACCATGGCGCAGATGATGATCATGGCGAGCGCCATCAGGATCGTCTGGTTGACGCCCAGCATGATCTCCGGCAGCGCCAGCGGCAGTTGCACGCGAAAGAAGGTCTGGCGCGGCGTGCAGCCCGACACCTTGGCCGCCTCGATCAGCGCCGGCGGCACCTGCCTGATGCCGTGATTGGTGTAACGGATCGCCGGCACCACGGCGAAGGCTATCGTTGCGATCATTGCGGTGACGTCGCCGACACGGAACAGCATCACCACCGGGATGATGAAGCAGAACGACGGCAGCACCTGCAGCGTGTCGATGATCGGCGTGACGATCTTCTCGAAACGGTCGCTGCGCGCGGCCATCAAACCGATGGGAATGCCGATCAGGCAGGCGATAAAAGCCGAGATGCCGCAGAGATAGACGGTCGCCATGGTCTTCTCCCACAGACCGGTTACGGCGCAGAAGGCGGTTAATGCGGCGACCAATACAGCGAGGCGCAAGCCGCTGAGCTGATAGCCCGCGAGGCCGAGCAGGAAGACCGCGCCCAGCCACGGAAAGCCTTCGCAAAAGGCGCGCAGCGGGTTCAGCAGATTGAGGATCAGCGCCACGCGGAACGCTTCGATCGTATCGAAGAAGTTGATCGTCACCCAGTTCACCGCCGCTTTCCACAGCGGCGCGGTGGTGAAGGTGATCGCTTTCGGCACCACTGCCAAGGCCGGCACGAACAGGCCGAGCAGTGTTGTCACGACAAGGATGGCGATGGCCAGCGTCAGGTTGGGGTAGCGCCGCCAGAGGCTTGGGCTCATCTCCTGATGGACATGGCCCTTTGCCTGTTTGTGCGCGATAGCCTGGCTCAGCCGGTCGAGCGCGATGGCGAGCGCCACGATGGCAAGGCCGGCTTCCATCGCCTCGCCGACCTTCAGCGCGCGCAGTGCCAGAAGCACGTCGTAGCCGAGGCCGCCGGCGCCGATCATCGAAGCGATGATGACCATGTTCAGCGCCAGCATGATCACCTGGTTGACGCCGACCATCAGTGTCGGCCGCGCCGATGGCAGCAGCACCCGCCACAGTTTTTGGCGGGCCGTGCAGCCGGCCATCTCGCTGAAATCGTCAATTTCGGAGGGCACACGCGACAGGCCTAGCATCGTCGCCCGCACCATCGGCGGGGTGGCGAAGATGGCGGTCGCGATCATCGCCGACACCGGGCTGTTGCCGAACAGCAGCAGCATCGGGATCAGGTAGGCGAAGGTCGGGATCGTCTGCATCAGGTCAAGGGCAGGGGAGACGATGAGCCTTTCGGCCCATGGCTTGCGCCACGCCCAGATGCCGGCGAACAGCCCAGTGACCATGCAGAACGGCACGGCGATGGAGATCAGCGCCAGCGTCAGCATGGCACTGGTCCATTGGCCGAACAGGGCGATGTAGAGGAAGCAGCCACCAACCAGCAGGCTGAGTTTTCTGCCGCCAACGGCATGACCGGCGAGGAAGGCGGCGGCGCAGACGCCGACCCAGGACAGGCGCGGCAGGACATAGGCCTCAGTGCCGTGACCGATCTTGAAATTCTTGGCCAGGAGATTGAGCGCGAAATCGAGGGGAACACCGAGCACCGCGGTGATCGAGCGGGTCAGCCATGACAGGTTGGACTTGATCCAGCGCATCAGCGCGCTGACCCAGTCGGCGACCGGCACGACGGCGCTGGCCGGATAGTTGACGGCCCAGGGCAGGCGGTCCTGCAACAGGAACACGACAAGCACGGCGGCAAGCGCGAACGCCCAAATCAGCAGCCAGATCTGAATCGGCCGCGACCTTGCCTCGCTGGCGCTTGCCGTCACCGTCATGCGCCGGTCCTTGAGCGATCGATGCCGGCCAGCAGATCGATCACCGCTTGCGGCGTCACCTCGCCGATCGGCTTGCCGGTGCCGTTGACCACCGCGAACGGCTTGTTGGCGGCAACGATACCGGCCGAGAAGCTGGCGATCTTGGCATCCGGCGCCACCGTGCCGCCATGCTCCGAGCCATCGCAGGCGCGCATCAAGCTGCGTGCCGAGATCACCTTGGCGCGGTCGACGTCGCGGGTGAACTCGGCGACATAGTCGGTCGCCGGGTTGACCACCAGCTCCTCCGGCGTGCCGGTCTGAATGACCTCGCCATCCTTCATGATGGCGATGCGATCGGCCAGCCGGATTGCCTCGTCGAAATCATGGGTGATGAAGACGATGGTCTTGTGCAGCATGGTTTGCAGCCGCATCAGCTCGTCCTGCATTTCGCGGCGGATCAGCGGATCGAGCGCCGAGAACGGCTCGTCGAGGAACCAGATTTCCGGTTTGGTCGCCAGGCTTCGGGCAATGCCGACTCGCTGCTGCTGGCCGCCGGACAGCTCGCGCGGATAGAAATGCTCGCGCCCCCTCAAGCCGACTAGCTCGATGACCTCGCGCGCCCGTGCCTCGCGCGTCGGCCGATCCTGCCCCTGGATGCTGAGCGGGAAGGCAATGTTCTCCAGCACATTGAGATGCGGCAGGAGGGCAAAATTCTGGAACACCATGCCCATGCGATGCCGGCGCAATTCGATGAGAGCTGCATCCGAGATCTTGAGCAGATCCTTGCCCTCGAATTCGACCTTGCCGTGGGTCGGCTCGACCAGCCTCGACATGCAGCGCACCAGTGTCGACTTGCCGGAGCCCGACAGGCCCATGATGATAAAAATCTCGCCCTGGCGGATTTCGAGGTCGACGGCGCGCACCGCGCCGACAAGCCCGGCGGCAGTAACATCCGCCATACTGGCCTTGCCGTCGCGTTCGCGGATGAAGTTCGCCGCATTCGATCCGAACAGCTTCCAGACATTGCGGCAGGCAAGCTTTATCGGGCGGGCATCCTTTGGCGTGCCCGCCCCATTGGACCCCTGTTCAGTCTTGTCCGTCATTCAAACGTCCTTCTGGAACATCAACAAGTGAGGCCCGGCTGGTCAGCAGCCGGATCTCATTTTCCAGTCGGAAGGATCACTGCGCCCAGGCTTTCCAGTCTGCCTCATGGGCGGCGATCCAGGCGGCTGCGACGTCTTCCGGCGTCTTGCCGCCGAGATCGATCTCGCCGCTCATCTTGTTGAGCTCGTCGGTGTCGATCGTGTAGGCCTTCGCCACCTTGTAGGCGACCGGCCATTTGTCCTTCATGCCGGACCAGGAGTACTTCCAGATCTCGCCATGCGGCTTGCCGCAATCATATTTGGCGTCGGGGTTCACGCCCCATTTCGGGTCGTTGTAACACTCGGGCGTGTATTCGGGGAATTCAACCCACTCGCCCTTGTACTTGGCCGGCGCCCAGTGCGGCGAATAGATCCACAGCATGATCGGCGCCTTGCGCTGATAGGCCGAGTCCAGCTCGGCGAACATCGCCGCGTCGGTGCCGGCATGGATGACGGTGAAGGGCAGTTTCAGCGCCTCGACGCGCTCGTCGTCAAAGCCTTCCCAGGTCACTGGGCCGCCGAGATAGCGACCCTTCGGTGCGGTCTCGGCCGTCGAGAAGGCTTCGGCGCATTTCGGATCCTTCAGCGCTTCCCAATTGGGCAGGCCAGGGCATTTCTCCTTCATGTATTCGGGAAACCACCATTCTTCCTTGGCCTTCGGTCCAAGCTTGCCCAGCCGCTCGGTCTGGCCGGTGGCATCGGAGGCTTTCATGGCCTCGCCGGCGGTCGTGTCCCAGAATTCCAGGCCGACATCGAGATCGCCATTGGTGAGACCCGTGGTCAAGCTGGAGAGGTAGTCGGCCGTGGGATACTCGACGGTGTAGCCGAGCTTTTCCAGGATGCCGCCGAGGATCTTGGCGTTCAGGTTGACGCTGGTCCAGTCGAACAGCGCGATCTTGATCGGGTCATTGGATTCGGGTGCGGCGGCTTGGGCGGAAGGTGTCAGTGCACTCGCCGCGGCGAGTGCGAAGGCTCCCATTGTTAAGTTCGAAATCACACTGCGAAGTGACATGCTTGTTCTCCTTCAAGCTGTGAAAATTATCGTTCGTTCCCTTCTTGCGGCTTTTCTTGATTGTGTTGGAAAGGCTGGTCTTTGCGCAAGGCCGTCGGCACCAGATTGTTGCCCCGGCTTTGGCCGGCGCAGGCAAGATGGTGCTCAATTCTAGTGATGATGGAATGGGACTGGAGTGTCAGCGTCATGGCTGCCGACGGATCGCTGCGGGAGCGATCATCCGCGGATCGATTGCCAGTCCTGCGGCGCCCTGCAAGGTGCGAGCCATCAAGGTCCCATATTCTCGGCTGTCGACCCGGCAAGCCCCATCTCGCCAAGGCCGTTTCATAGGATGAAATTATATATACCAAGGTTCATGTCGCGCAACGACTAACGCCTCGCGGGACGCATAAATTCAGACTGCAGGCAAAGTCGGACCCCTACCAGCAGACGTAGCCGCCATCGACAATCAGGTCGAGGCCGGTGACGAAGCTCGCGGCGCGGCTGGCAAGGAACACCGTCGGTCCGACCATTTCTTCCGGCGCCGCCATGCGCCCCATCGGCGTGTCACGCTTGAAGATCTTGACCTCTTCGGCCACCTCCGGTCGCTTGTTCATCGGCGTCAGCGTGTAGCCCGGGCTGACGACATTGACGCGCAGGCCGCGATCGGCCCACTCCATGGCGAGGCTCTTCGACATGTGGATGACGGCGGCCTTCGAAGAGTTGTAGTGCGCCTGCGTCAGTCCCCGGTTGACGATGGTGCCGGACATCGAGGCGATGTTGATGATCGAGCCTTTGCCTCGCGCCAGCATCTTGCGCGCCTCGGCCTGGCAGGACAGGAACACGCCGGCGACATTGACCTCGTGCACCTTCTGCCATGTCTCCAGCCGCATCGTCTCGGCGGGTTCGGAGCCGGCAATGCCGGCATTGTTGACTGCGACGGTCAGCGCACCGAGTTCGGCCTCGATGCGATCGATCGCCGCCGCGAGATCGCTCTGCGACGTCACCGTGCCGGTCAGCACCAGCGCCTTGCGGCCGAGCGCCGTGATCCGGTGGGCGGTTTCATCCAGCCCACCCTTCGACGCGTGGCCGAAACAGGCGACGTCGGCGCCCGCCTCGGCCAGTCCGATCGCGATTGCCTGGCCGATGCCGCTGCCGGCGCCAGTAACCAACGCGACATCGCCGTCCAGCTTGAAAAGATCCATCGATAGCCCTCCCTGCCTAGGGGAGGGTATGCGCTGAGCGGTGCTTCGATCAAGCGCCCGCGCGCAAGCGGCGTCGATGCTCAGAAATAACCGCTCGAGGCGGCCGTGGCTTCCTTCGGGATTTCGACGCCATCGACCAGGATCTTGTCGACCAGCTCGTGGTGGAAACAGACCAGGCCCTTGATGCGCTCCGCCTCATGCACCGGCTCAGGATAATACCAGACCAGGTTCTCATGGCGCTTGGCCTTGGTCGTCACGTGGTAGTAGTTGGAGATGCCCTTGTAGGGGCAGCGCGAGATGTAGCGGCTGGGCGCGAACATATCGAGCCGCGTGTCGGCGATCGGCAGATAGTGGCGCACCGGATGGCCGGTCTCGAACAGGAACACGCCGCGGCGTGAATCGGCGACCTGTTCGCCGTCGAGGATGACCTGGACGCGTCGCGACGACGGCAGGCAGTCGACCCGGCGGAACGGATCGCGGGCGTGGACGAAGATTTCTTCGTCCTCCTCGAACCAGTGGCCCATCTTGCTCCAGGTGAACGACATATAGTCCGATATCGGGGGACAGCCCTTGACCGGATCGAGATAGCGCCAGGCCGCGTCCTCGACCAGCGTGATGCCGGTGTTAAGCGAATAGTGGGTGGCTATGCCCTTGAATGGGTCCTCTGTCGTCGTCTTGCTCGGCAGCAGGAACTCCTCGCGAACGTCGCCGATCGGGAAGTAGTAGACCGGCAGGTGATCGGATTCGTAGAACACCAAGGCGTTGGTCGTATCGGCCACGGTCATTGACCCCACCTGCACACGCAGGCGCTTCTGCGTGGGCATGGTGAAGGCTATGTAGCCCGGCTCGAAATCGTACTGCACGATGTTATCGAGCAAGGGAAAATGCGGCCCACGGCCGCGCAGATGGGGCTTGCGAATGGTAGTCTCCCGGTTCTCTTCTTTCGTGATCGGGCGCTGGCGCACGATCAACTCAATGACACGCGATCGAGCAGCAGCCCGGCGGCGATCGGCGGCAGTCCGCTGACATTCTTGCGCACCGGCACCAGCAGATCGGGGAAATAGCTGAAGATGACAGGCGTCGCGTCGAGCAGCAGCTTCTGGATGTCGGAGGCGGCAGCGCGCTGCGCGCCGACATCGAGCGCCTTCAAATAGCTGGTGACCATGCCGTCATAGGCCGGGCTCTTGAAATGCGCCGCGTTCCACGGGCCGTCGCTGACCAGCGGGCTCTTGAGGAAGACGTTGGGCACGCTGCGATGCGCGTAGTCGGTGATGCCGAGCGGGCTGTCCAGCCAGTCCGATTGGCCGAACACTGCCTTGCCGTAATATTTGTCCTGGTCCTCGATGTTGAGCGAAATGCGGGCGCCAATCTCCTTGGCGAAATTCTGGAACAATTGCGCGTAGCCGGGAATGTCGGAATAGCGCAGCGTCGTCAGCGTGATGTCGAAGCCGCCGGCGAGGCCCGCCGCCTCCAGCAATTGCTTTGCCTTGGCGATATCCTGGACGCGTTGCGGCACCGTCTTGTCGGTCGCGGGGAAGGCCGGCGCGAACGGGCTGTCATTGCCGGTCGCCGCCATGCCACGGCACAGGCCGTCGACCAGCTTCGAACGGTCGATGCACAGCGCCAGCGCCTGGCGCACGCGCTTGTCGGTGAAGGGGCCGGTGTCGCAGCGCATGTGAAGCTGGCGGTGCGCGGTCGAGGCGACACGCAACACGGTGATGTCGGGGCTGTTCAGCACCACCTGGCTGACATCGAGCGGAACCGCGTCGAGAATGTCGACCTCGCCGGCCTGCAGCGCCAGGATGCGCGGCTGCACGTCGCCGTAGAACTTGAACTCGAGCCGGTCGGGCAGCGCCTTCTCACCCCAATAGTCGGGGTTGCGGATGAAGGTCGCGCCGACCTTTGGCGTGTAGGTCTCCAGCCGGAACGGCCCGGTGCCTTCGAACGTCTTTTCGTAGTCGCCCTTGTAGCTCGCCGGCAGGATGACGGCGTTGTAATTGTCGATCGACACCGAATAGGGAAAGCTGCCATTCGGCGCATCGAGGTGGAAGGCGACGGTGTGGTCGTCGACCTTCTGGGTGCCACCCTTCGACAGCAGCCCCTTGAACACGGAAAGTGCATTGGAAGCACCGTTGGGGTCGGCCAGCCGGTCGAACGTCGCGACGACGTCGTCCGCCTTGAAGTCCTCGCCATTGTGGAATTTCACGCCCTTGCGCAGCTTGAAGGTCCACACGCTGCCGTCCTCGTTCGGCGCCCAGCTCTCCGCCAGCACCGGCTTCAAGGTGAGGTCCGGCTGCGTGATGCAGAGAAATTCGGCGGTCTGGAAAACCAGCTGGTAGCTGCCGCTGTCATAGTAGGTGACGGGATCGATGGCGCCGCCCGGCGTCGCCACGCCGGCGCGCACCGTGCCGCCCGGCTTGCCCTCGGCACGAGCCTGCTGCGTGCCGAGGCCGGCGGCCGCGACAAGGCTGCCCAGAAAGGGCAAGGAAAGACCAAGCACGCTGCCATGGCGCAGGAAGTCGCGGCGGCCCAACCTGCCGGCCAGCAATTCGTCGACAGCGGAATTTTCGATTGCGGTGAGCATTCTGCGAGCGTTGTCGATCATCCTGAAATGCTTGGGCATGGCTGGATTCCTCGCTTATCTTGGGGCTCGGCCATCTAGTTCATTGTTGACTGCCGCCGGAAAGCGATATTTTTTGATAGGGGTCATCGAAATTTTCGATGCAAGAGGTGGGCATGGACACTGAAAATCTGCGCAGCTTTCTCGAAGTCGCCACCCATGGCAGCTTCACTGTCGCGGCCAGCCGGCTCAACCTCGCCCAGTCCACCGTCAGCGCGCGGATCAGGGGGCTCGAGGAGCAGTTGGGACGCCGGCTTTTCGTCCGCGACCGCGATGGGGTCACGCTGACGCCGGCCGGCCGGCAGTTCCTGCCGCATGCCTCGTCGATCACCCGTACATGGGAGCAATCGCGGCAGGACATCGCCGTTCCCGATGGTTACGAGACCTTGCTGCGGCTGACCGCGCCTGCCTATCTGTGGGACCGCATCACCTCGCCATGGGTCGAGTGGATGCGCGCCAGACGACCGAACGTGGCGCTGCGGCTGGAGGGCAGCTTTCCGGATTCGGCGATCGACCAGCTGGCGGAAGGCCTGCTCGACATCTGCATCCTCTATCTGCCACGGCCGCATCCCGGCATCGTCTACGAAACGCTGGCCGTCGATCAGGTCGTGCTTGTCCAGCATGCCGCGCAGACCAAGCCATGGACCGAAAACTACATCCTGATGGACTGGGGGCTGGAGTTCCGCATCGAGCACGACCGCGCCTTTGCCGGCATGGTCAAGCCGGCCATATCGGCGGGACTGGTCTTCATCGGGCTGCAGCATGTGCTGTCGCAGCAGGCCGCCGCCTATCTGCCGCTCAGCGCCGTCAGCGGCCACATCGAGCGCGGCGAGATGCGGCGCATCGACAACGCGCCGGTGTTCCAGCGACCGATCTACCTCGCCTATCCCTCGAACCCCGTCTCGTCGGATGTTCTGGATGTCGCGCTCACAGGCCTGCGCACGCTGGCCAGGGACTGGGCGGAGGGGCAGGGCTTTTCGGAAGGCGACCGTTCCCTGAGCATGGCAGGCCAGATCTGACTGCCAAGCCACACGAGCGACGGTAACGCCCGCTATGCCGGCTCGGTTACGACCGCCCTCTGCAACCTGGCCAATTCGGCGTAGGGAATATGGCAGCGGATCGAATGGCCGGGCTGGGCTTCGCTCAGCGGCGGCTCCTGCTCTTCGCAGATCGGGCCGATCTTGCGCGGGCAGCGCGTGTGGAAGACGCAGCCCGACGGCGGATTGGTGGCGCTAGGGATTTCGCCGTCGAGGCGAATGCGCGCCGTCTCGGTCTGGTCGAGTTTGGGCACCGCCGACAGCAGCGCTTCGGTGTAGGGATGATGCGGTCCGGAAAAGACGTCTTCCGAGGGGCCGAGCTCCATGATGCGGCCGAGATAAAGCACGGCGATCTTGTCGGAGAGGTAACGCACCACGGCAAGATCATGCGAGATGAAGATGTAGCTGACATCTTCCTTCGATTGCAGGTCGGCGAGCAGGTTGAGGATGGCCGCCTGCACCGAGACGTCGAGCGCCGAGGTCGGCTCGTCGCACACGACGATGCGCGGGTCGCCGGCGAAGGCACGCGCGATGGCGACGCGTTGCTTCAGGCCGCCGGACAGCTGGCGTGGCTTGACGGCCAGATGCCGGTCGGTAAGCCGCACCGAGCGGACGAGGTCGTTGAGACGCGCCTCCAGCGCCTTGCCGGAGAGGCCCGCCAGCCGCTTCAGCGCGCGGCCGATCAGATGGCGGATCGAATGCGAGCGGTTGAGTGCGGAGTCCGGGTTCTGGAAGACGATCTGCATCGCCTTGATCTGGTCGTCGCTGCGGTTCTCCAGCCTGGGCGCCAGGGCCTTGCCCTCGAGCTCGATGGTGCCGCCCGCGTCAGGCGGCACCAGGCCGAGCAGCAGCCTGGCGAAGGTCGTCTTGCCGCTGCCGGATTCGCCGACCAGACCGAGTGTCTCGCCGGGCCGCAGGTCGAGCGACACGTCCTTGACGGCGCGCAGCGCATGGCCGTGGCTGGCATAGGTCTTGTTGAGCCCCGCGACGCGCAGCACCGGTGCTGCCGCCACCTTTGGTGCGGGCGCCACATCGCTCGGTGTCGCGCGCGGCAGCGCCTGCGCCTTGTCGTGATGGAAGCAGCGCGACAGCCGGCCGCCCAGATCATAGAGCGGCGGCAATTCGCTGCGGCAGCGGTCGTCGGCGAGCGCGCAGCGGTCGGCGAAGGCGCAGCCTTTGATATCGGCTCCAATGCCGGGCAGAAAGCCAGGAATGGTGTCGAGGCGACCCTGATCCTTGCGCTGGCCGCCGCGCGGCAGGCAGCGCAGCAGCGCCACGGTGTAGGGATGACGCGGGTCGTTGAACACGACCTCCGTCGGCCCTTCCTCGACCAGCATGCCGGCATAGAGCACGCCGACCCGGTCGCACATGTTGGAAACGACGGCGAGGTTGTGGCTGATGAACAGGATCGAGGCCGACAGTTCCTGCCTGAGCTGCGCGATCAGGTCGAGCACTTCGGCTTCCACCGTCGCATCGAGGCCGGTGGTCGGCTCGTCGAGGATCAGCGTCGAGGGATCGTTGGCCAGCGCCATGGCGATCGCCACGCGCTGCTGCATGCCGCCCGACAGCTGGTGCGGATAGCGCTGCATGACGCTTGTCGGGTCGGAAATGCGCACGCGGTTCAGCATGGCGATGGCGCGGTCGGTGGCCGCTTGTCCGGAGATACCGCCAAGCTCGAAAATCTCGGTCAACTGCCGGCCGATGCGGATCGACGGGTTCAACGCCTTGCCTGGGTCCTGATAGACCATCGAGACGCTTTCGGCGCGGGCGCGCCTGAGCGCCTCAGCATCGAGCTTCATCACATCCTGGCCGTCGAGCGAGATCGCGCCGCCGGTGATCGAGCCGTTTCTCGGCAAATAG
The DNA here is from genome assembly GCA_014189435.1 of Mesorhizobium loti. Lineage (NCBI taxonomy): Bacteria > Pseudomonadati > Pseudomonadota > Alphaproteobacteria > Hyphomicrobiales > Phyllobacteriaceae > Mesorhizobium > Mesorhizobium loti. The sequence continues at coordinate 4,032,596 of CP050293.1, read as the reverse complement.
CGCACGACGGTGAGCGCCACGGTGGATTTGCCGCAGCCGGATTCGCCGACCAGCCCATAGGCTTCGCCCTGGCCGATGGTGAGGCTGAGGTTGCGCAGCACTGCGCGGTTGCGGCCGGCGACGCGGTAGGCAACCGACAGATCGGTGAGTTCGAGTGCGTTTTTGGCCTTGGCGGGCTTAGTCATTGAGCGCTCCGTGAACGCCGTCGGCGGCCAGGTTGACGCCGATCACCAGCGAGGCGATGGCCAGCGCATCGAACAGCACCGTCCACCAGAAGCCGCCGCCGATCATGCCGTAATTGTTGGAGATCGAGAGCCCCCAGTCAGGCGAGGGCGGCTGGATGCCGAAGCCCATGAAGGAGAGCGTGGCGACGGCGAAAATGGCATAGCCGAGCCGCACCGTGGTTTCGACCAGGATCGGCGGGATGACGTTGGGCAGGATCTCGACGAACATCGTATGCAGCGCACTTTCATGCCTGAGCTGTGCGGCGGCGACATAGTCGAGTTCACGCTCGGCAAGCACCGCGGAGCGCACGGTGCGCGCGATGATCGGTGCGAAGCTGAGGCCAATGACGACGATGACCGTCGTCTTCGAGGTGCCGAGCGCAACGATTGCCAGCAACGCGACAATGACCACTGGGATCGCCATGAAGGCTTCGAGGATACGGCTGACGACATCGTCGACGAGGCCGCGAAAATAGCCGGTGATGAGGCCAAGCGCAGTGCCAGCCACCGTCGCCAGCAAGGTTGCCAACGGTGCGACGGTGAGGATGTCGCGCGAACCGACGATGACCCGCGAGAAGACGTCGCGGCCGATCTGGTCGGTACCGAACCAGTGTTCGGAAGAAGGCGGCGCCAGCGCATTGATGATGTCGTCGGCGAGCGGGTCGTAGGGCGCGAAATGCTCGCCGAACAGCGCGCAGGCAACCCAAAACAGCACGATGGCGAAACCAACAAGGAATGTTCGCGAGCGCAGCAGGGAGTAAAAGACCTCGGCCAGCGGGCCGCGCCGGCGCGTGTCGTCGGGAACGGGGGAAGTGCTTTGGACGGCGCTCATTGATCTGACCCCAGCCGGATGCGCGGATTGAGCATGGAATAGAGGAAGTCGGCGATCAGTGTCGCCACGGCATAGACGATGCCGATGGTGAGAATGCCGGATTCCAGCATCGGGAAATCCTTGCCGCGCGCGGCGGTGAAGATCAGCGAGCCGATGCCCTGGTAGCGAAACAGTGTTTCGATCACCACGAGGCCGCCGATGAGATAGCCGGTCTGCGTGGCGATAACGGTGATGGTCGGCAACAGCGCGTTGCGCAGCACATGCCGCCAGATCACCGTGCGCCAGGGCAGGCCCTTCAGCACGGCCGTTCGCGTGTAATCGGAATCGAGCGCTTCGATCATGCCGGAGCGTGCCATGCGGGCGATGTAGCCGAACAGCACCAGGAACAACGGCAGCGAGGGCAGGATCAGGTAATAGAGCTGGGTGAAGAAACCGGCGTCGCGCGGCCATGCCGCCGAGATCGGCAGCCAGCGCAGCCAGACACCAAAGATCAGGATCAGGATGATCCCGGTGACGAACTCCGGCAGCACCGTCACCGACAGGCCGCCGAGGCTGATGATGCGATCGAGCGGGCGGTTGAGATTGAGTGCCGCGACGACCCCGCCCAGAATGCCGATCGGCACCACCAGCACGAAGGCGACCGTCGCCAGCTTCATCGAATTGCCGAGCGCATCGATGACGAAGGGCGCGACCGGCGAGCGGAAGATGTAGGACGTGCCCATGTCGCCCTGGACGAAGTTGGATATCCAGCCCCAGTACTGGGTCAGCAGTGGGCGATCGACGCCGAGCGTGTGATTGAGCGCATCGACCGCGCGCTGGTCGGCGAACGGACCCAATATGGCGCGTCCGACATTGCCGGGCAGCACCTGGCCGCCCAGGAACACCATGATGCTCAGCAGGAACAGCGTCACTACCGACAGCGAGAGGCGCCGCACAAGAAAGGAGAAGATGGCTAGGACTCCTTGTGGAGCCAGCCCCCATGCGGGAGCTGGCTGTTAGAGGATTGGCTTTCCCTTCTGAGCATGATCCCGAAAAGTGGGTACCGGTTTTCTCGGACAAACGGGAACCGTTTTGTCCGGAGATCATGCTCCAACAACGAGTTTGTTCAGGCCTTCGATGCCTTGTCGAGGAACAACTGCGACATCGCGGTCGGCTGCACGCCGGCCACGCCCTTCGCCGTCGCCGTCAGATAGTCGTAGAAATAGCCGAAGATGACCGGCGTTTCCTCGAGCAGCAGCTTCTGGATCTTGCCGGCGTCGGCCTTCTGCGCCTCGAGGTCGAGCGCGGCGATGTAGCTGGTCGCCAGCGCGTCATAGTCCTTGTTCTTGAAGTGTGCCGCGTTCCAGGTGCCTTCGCTCTTCAGCGGTGCCGCGAGATAGACGTTCGGCACGCCGCGGTGGCCGTAGTCGGTGATGCCCATCACCGAATCCAGCCAGTTCGATTTGCCGAACACCGCATCGCCGTAATAGCCGCCCTGGTCGAGGATGTTGAGGTCGAGCTCGACGCCGATCTCCTTGACCCAGTTCTGGATGAGCTGGGCGTATTCGGGGATTTCCAGATAGCGTTCGGTGGTCAGCGTTATCTTGAAGCCCTGGCCAAGGCCGGCCGCTTCCATGAGCTGCTTGGCCTGGGCGATGTCCTGCTTGCGTTGCGGCACGCTCGTATCGGTCGAAGGGTAGACAGCGGCGAACGGGCTGTCATTGCCCAGTGCGGAGCGTCCCTTCATCAGGCCGGCGGCCAGCTTGTCGCGATCGAGGCAGAGCGCAATGGCCCGACGCACGCGCGCATCCTTCAACGGGCCTTCGTCGCAGCGCATGTGCAACTGCTGATGGGCCGACGACTTCAGGCTGATGATGTCGATGTTCGGATCGTTGAGCAGTGCGACGCCGGCCAGCACCGGCAGCTGGTTGATGATGTCGACCTGTCCGCCCTGCAGCGCCAGGATCTGCGGCTGCGTGTCGGTGAAGAAGGTGAACTCGGTGCGCTCGGGCAATGCCTTCGGCCCCCAATAGTCCTCATTGCGGACGAAGGATGCACCGACCTTTGCCGTGTATTTCTCGATTTTGAACGGTCCGGTGCCGTCGAAGCTTTTCTCGTAGTCACCCTTGTAGCTCGCCGGGATGATGACGGCATTGTAATTGTCGGACGACAGCATGTAGGGGAAGTTGCCGTTCGGCGCGTCGAGGTGGAATTCTACCGTGTAGTCGTCGACTTTCTTTGAAGCGCCCTTCTGCAGGATGCCGGTGAACACCGACAGCGCGTTGGACGAGTTTGCCGGATCGGCAAGGCGGTCGATGCTGGCCACGACGTCGTCGGCCTTCATCTCGCCGCCGCTGTGGAATTTTACGCCCTTGCGCAGCTTGAAGGTCCACACCGTGCCGGTGTCGTTCGGCTTCCAGCTTTCGGCCAATGCCGGTTGCAGCACGAGGTCGGGGCCGTCGACGCAGAGGAACTCGGCAACCTGCTGCATCACCAGCAGGCCGCCGGCGTCAGCGATGGTGACCGGGTCGATCGTCGCCGCCGGCACGCTGCTGGCGACGCGGATGGTGGCGCCGGGTGCGCCCTGGGCGCGCGCCAGCGATGGCATGCCGCCGAGGCCGGCCGCCATGCCGATACGGCCGAGCAGCGGCAGCGACAGGCCGAGCAGGCTGCCGTGGCGGACAAAGTCGCGGCGGCTGACCCTGCCGTCGACAAGGCCGTCAATCAGGTGATTTTCAAGCGGCGAACGATTGCGCCGGATCAGGTCGAGAATGCTGTAGTTCTTGCTCATGGGTTTTTACCCTTTCCCCTATTTCTTATGGTTGACGAAATTTCGTGGATTGCTCCATTTTCCGGCCGCCAGAGAGGTTCTGTCGACCGGAACTTTAGCATGCGGTTTTGTCCGGTCCATCCAATCGTGGCGTGGACGCGCCGGATCGTTGGCTGCACTGCTCCTTCGTCCTGTCCGACCTTCCCGACCGAAGTCGCGGCGGCTGGCTTCTCGTTTCTTGGCCACTTGTCTTGGCCGCTTGCCGTCCTCTAGTTCAGCGGCAAACGGCGATAGGTTCCGGGCTTTGCCGGGTCATGATACTTGTTGCACGGTCCTTTCTCGGTAAAGTCTCTGTGACAGGCGGCGAGGTTTTCGCGCGACAAGGTGACGCCAAGGCCGGGACCTTCCGGCACCCGCACGAAATTGTTCTTCGGCGAAAATGGTCCTTCCTCGGTGACATCCATCGGCAGCATACGAAACAGCGACTGGTTCGGCTCCCTGATCCAGCCGAGTGCCGCGCACAGATGCAGATAGGCAGCACTGCCGATGCCGCTGTCGCCGCTGTAGCACCAGAAATCGATGCCGGCGTGCTCGCAGGCGCCGACGAAACGCAGCAGCCGGCCGATGCCGCCATGCGTCGTCGGGTTGCCGACGAAAGCGTCCGGCACCTTGGTTTCCATGGCGCGCGCAATGTCGATGTTGTGGGTCGAGAATGGGATCGAGCAATGGCGCCGCAATTCGCGCATCTCCTCGATGGTCGCCACCGGATCCTCCCAGTTGCGCACACCGAGATCCTCCAGCGGCCGCGCCAGCCGCCGCGCGGTGCTGAGTGAATAGGCCTGGTTGGAATCGATGCGGATCATCGCATCGTCGCCAAGTTTGCGGCGGATCAGCTCGACCATCCTGAGCGAGACTTTCGGGTCCTCGGTCGAGAACTTGCCTTCGAAGAAGGTCGTTCCATAGGTCTCATGCAATTCGACGCAATAATCGGCGACCTCTTCCGGCGTCGTCTCGCCCTTCACCTTTGGCCCATCGCCGCGCAACGAAAAATAGTCGGTGAACGGGATGTCCTTGCGCACGGCGCCGCCCAGCAACTGGTAGAGCGGCTGGTTCCACGCCTTGCCGCGCAGATCCCACAACGCCATCTCGATTGCGCCGAAAGCCATGATGCGGGTGCGGTCGTTGATCGACTGCACGCCGGTCCAATAGGGCAGGCAGACGTTCTCGGCGCCGGCGATGTCGAAGGCATCCCGGCCGACCAGCCGTGGCGCCAGGACATCATTGATGATCGTGGCCGCCGCCGGGGTCGGCGCCTCGCCAAGGCCGATCAAGCCGTCCTCGGTCTCGACCTCGACGATGGTCGGCGAAAACCCGTCGAGCTCGCCGAACACCCAGGCGTAGGGCGCTTCGAGGCGCAGGTTGATCGGCGTGGCTTTGATGCTGCGGATTTTCATCTCAGCGGCCGATCTCGAAGAAAGGCTTGCCCAGCAGGTCAGGAACGACATCGATGCCAAGGCCGGGGCCATCTGGAATGCCCATGCGGCTGCCGGTGACCGGCGGCATGTTCGATGCCGTGCGCACCGTCACCCATTCATGGAAGGCGATGGCGTGCAGCCGGCGCTCTTCCGGTGTCGACAGTGACAGATGCGCCATCGCCGCCGTGTCGATCTCGGCGCCGCCGGTGTCCTCGACCGTGATCATGAAGCCCAAATCGACGGCAACATCGCGGATCTGCCGGGTCTTGGTCACGCCGCCCAGCCGCGAAATCTTCAGCGTCAGCCCGTCGGCCGCGCCCCGGCGATGGATTTCCAGCATTTCCTCGAGCGAGGTGACGGATTCGTCGAGCACCATCGGCTTGTCGAGCATGCGGCGCACCGACATGTTCTCGTCGATCGTCGTGCAGGGCTGCTCGAACGTGTAGTCGATGGCGCGTGTGGCGTCGGCGAACTGGCGCGCCTGGTAGGGTGTCCAGCCGGCATTGGCGTCACAGAAGATGACAGTGCCTTTCGGCACCGAGGCGGCGACCGCGGTGACGCGTTCGATGTCGTCATGGACATTGCCGCCGACCTTGACCTGCAGCCGGTGAAAGCCGTCCTTGACGATGCGCTTGGCCAGCGCGGCCATGGCGTCGACGCTGCCATGGGTGACGACCTTGTAGAGTTCGGCGGTGTCGCTTTCCTTGCCGCCCAGCAGCGTGACCAGCGGCACGTCGGCGGCTCGTGCCGCGAGATCCCAGCAGGCCATGTCGAGCGCCGACTTGATGTAGGGATGGCCCTTGAACACCGTGTCCATCAGCCGGCCGATGCTGGCCAGCCCGCGCGGATCGTGGCCGATGAGGTGCGGTGCGATTTCCGGTACGCCGGCGCGGGTGCCGGACGGGAAGGCGGCGGAGTAAAAGTTGCCGAGCGGCGCCATTTCGCCCCAGCCGGTGAGGCCGCTGTCGGAGGTGATCGACACGATGACGGCGTCGAAGGCTTCGGCCTCGCGCCCCTTCGACATGCGATAGGGCCCGTCCACGAAGGGCTGCACGACATGGTAGGCTTTGATGGTCTCGATCTGCACGTGTCTGTCCATTGTCTGCGGTGGTGAGGAACGGGTCAGACGCCTTTCGACGGGCGCTGTTCGAGGCCGCGCGCGTAAGAAAGCAGCTGTTCGAAGTCGAGGTGGATATGCTCTCGGGCATGGCGTTGGGCGGCGCGCATGTCCTTGCCCTTCAGCAGCCGCACATAGGTCTCGTGCACGTCTTCGGCCGGCACCGGCTCGTTGCGCGCATGCTGGTGCAGCGCGAAATACATCTGCAATCGGCTGGTCAACCGCTGCCAGGTCTCCAGAAGCACCGAATTGTCGGCCCATTCGTAGATCAGGCCATGCAGTTGCAGCGCGGTTTCGATCTGGCGGGTGGTGTCGAGGTTGCGGGTCGCCTGCTTCACCGCTTCGTGGCGCCGGTCAAGTTCATCGAAGAAACGCTGGTCGCGCTGTGGCCATGTCCGTTCGATGGCGAACTCGTCCAGCACCTGGTTGAGCGAATAGGCATCGTCGATGTCCTTGGCGGCGACATCGATGACGAAGGTGCCGGCATAGGGAATGCTGGTCAGGATGCCTTCCTGGACCAACTCGCGCATCGCCTCGCGCAGAGGCGCGCGGCTGACCCGCATCTGTTCGGAAATCCGCAGTTCGTTGAGCTTCTGTCCTGGTTGCAGTTGGCCGGTCAGGATCGCGCGTCGCAGCAGCGCCACGATTTCGGCGCGGCGCGTCGTGTCCGCGATCGGGCTGAAATCCGCATTCCCCATTCGGCCACTCCCAAGGAAACCGAAAGTAAGACAAGCAGATTGTCGACAATCTAACAAGAGGTCAATTTCGGATTCTTAGGGGCCGGTCGGGGACCGCTGGCATGGCTGTCTCTTCAGCCTCAGGCCGCGCGGCCGTAGAAGCCGACGCGCTCCTCGGCGCTGAACATCACGCCGGGCTTCTCATAGTAGGAAAACACCGCGATCATGCGCTCGCGCTCGCCTTCGACGGTGGTGACGCGATGCGCGGTGTTCTTGCCGCGGAAGACATTCAGCGTACCGGGCTTCATGCGCAGGATTTTTGCATCGGGGTCGCGCCCTTCAAGCAATCTGGCGACGCCGTCATAGTTCGGATTGTCGTCGGATCGCAGATCGGTGCGATATTCGAGGTCGCCGCCACGCTCCGCTGCCTGCAGCAACAGCGTCGTCGTGAATTCCGAACGGTCGAAATGCCAGTTCAGCGCCTCGCCGGCGCGATAGGCCATGACGTTGGTTCGGGCCAGGGGATCCTGCATGACATGCAGCCTGGTCTTGCCCATCGTTGCGGCCAGGAAGCGCAGCAGCGGCTCATATTCGTAGATGGCGAGCACGACGCTGCCCGGAATCTGGTCGGCACAGACGGTGTGGCTTATGGTCTCGACCTTGCGCAGCGCCGGATGGTCAGGCCCTAGCTCGGGAATGTCCGGCTTGAAGTAGATGTTGTGCATGCGCTTGTGCACATGCGATCGCGCGGCCATCACCGGCTGGATTTCGCGCACGGCCTTTTCGGCCACGCCGGGACGCAAAAACCCTTCCAGATTGAACATGCCGTCGGCTTCGAGCGCGGCGATGGAGTGTTCGACAAGGCGCTGCCATTCGGCGCTGCCTTCGCGGTCGAGCGGATAGCGGTCGAGATCGAGGATGTCTTTCATCGTCATGGGCTCCGAGGTTCCGACCCGCAGAAGACGGCAAAAAAATCTTTCTCTCAACGCGGAAAATAATTAGGATTGAGCAAGAAAAACTTATGGAGCCTGGTGTGGAACGGTTGCCACCGCTGAATGCGATCAAGGCTTTTGAAGTCGCCGCCCGTGCCGGCAGCTTTACTTTGGCCGCCTCAGAGCTTGGCGTCTCGTCGGCGGCTGTCAGTCAGCAGATACGCAATCTCGAAACCTGGTTTGGCAAGCAATTGTTCGTGCGCAGCGGCAACCGCATCGCGCTCACCGACGCCGGCCACGCCATCTATCCGCAGACCGCGAAGGCTTTGGGCGACATCGCCGCCATAGGCCAGCGCATGCTGGAGGGGGAGTGCGGACGCGTCTGGTCGTCAGCGTGCCATTCTCGCTGGCCGAACTGTGGCTGGCGCCGAGGCTGGCCGCACTTCTCGATGCCTTTCCGCAGATGGCGATCGACGTCCGCGTCGAGGACGATCCGGTCGATCTGATGCGCCAGAACATCGACCTGCGCATCAGCTATGGCGACTATCACTATCCCGGATTGAAACTCGTTCGTCTCGTCCATGACGACGTGCTGCCGGTCTGCGCGCCGGAATTCTGGCACCGGCACGGCAATGGCGATCCCGGTCTGGCCGATCTGCATGAGAGCCAGTTTATCCATACCAATTGGGGTCCGAACTATGCCTCGCACCCGACCTGGGCGGACTGGTTCGCGGCCTCCGGCGGCAGTCGCTCGCCCGACCCGTCGCACGGGCGGCGTGTCGGCCTGTCCAGCCTTGCGATCGCCTCGGCGAGGCTGGGTCTGGGCATCGCTCTTGGCCAGCGGGTCATGGCGCGCGCCGATCTGGAGGCGGGCCGCTTGATCGCGCTCTCCTCCGTCTCGGTCCGCCTCGGGCACCCCTATTGCGCGTTCATGCCGCCGGCCAAGGCCGACCGCGCCGATGTCGCCGGTCTGGTGGAGCTACTAACGAAAGCGGCGCCCTGACCTGTGGGCAGGTCAGGACGCCGCGCCGAAACCGGGCCTGCGGGGGGAGTCAGGTGGCCGGCTTCGGAGGCAGTGGCGAGATCGGCATTCCAGGTCCGATCTTCTGCAGATTGCCTGTAATCACCTGGTCGCCTTCGGCAACGCCGCTCAGGATGGCCACCTGATCGCCGCTCGTCGGTCCGAGCGAAACCAGCCGCTGGTCGACCGTGTTGCCCTTGCCGACGACGTAGAGATATTTGCCGAGCTGGCTCGAGCCCAGCGCCGTCTGCGGCACCATCAGCGCATCGGCCTGCTGCCTTACATGCAGCCGGACACGAACATATTGGCCGGGCAGCAGCGTGAACTTGCCGTTGCCGATCGTGGCGCGCGCCGTGATCGTGCCGGTCGAGCGGTCGACCGAATTGTCGATGAAGGTGAGTTCGCCCTTCTGGCTGGCCTCGGTCTGGCCAGGAAGCAGAACTTCGACCTCGATCGGGCCGTTCGCACGGGCCTGCTCGATCTCGGCCAGATCCGTCTCGCTCGGATTGAAGGTGACATAGATCGGATCGAGCTGCACCAGCGTGTTGAGCACCGTACCGGCGACGCTGACCAGCGTTCCGACCGAGGCCTGGTTGCGACCGAGGCGCCCGCCAAACGGCGCCCGGATTTCGGCATAGCTCAGATTGAGCTCCGCCGTGCGGACCGCCGCCTGGTTGACCGCAAGCGACGCCTGCGCTTCGCGCAAGGTGCTGGTGCGCTGGTCGAAGCCGTCCTTGGCGAGGTAGCCGCTCTTGGCAAGCTCGGTACCGCGGCCAAGATTGGAGCGGGCATAGTCGAGCGTCGCCGTGTCGCGCTGCACCTGGGCTTTCGCCTGGTCAAGAGCCGCCTGGAAGTCGTCAGGTGAGATCTTGTAGAGGAGGTCGCCCTGCCTGACATCGACACCGTCAGCAGCGGTCTGCTCCTGCAGATAGCCGGGAATCCTGGCCTGCAAGGTGATGTTGCGGATAGGCTCTGTCCGCGCAGCGTAGTCGAGGTAGATCGGGATCGTCTTCCTGACGACGCTGACCACCGGCACCGGCATGACGAACGCCGCCGGGGCAGGCGTCGCCGCGGCCGTGCCGGCATTGAGGCTGAGATTGCCCATGTCGAGCAGGTGGACGCTGGCCACCGAGATCGCACCCAGCGCGACAGCCGTTCCCAACGCGATTTTCCATTTACGCATGATCAGTCTCCAATCCTATTCAGCCGCTTCCGCCAGAGGCGGGAAGGCGGGCTTAGTCGTTGGTTCATTGTCTTGAGAGGCCGGCTCGTCATGGCCGCGCCGTTCGCGCAGCTGTTCGATGACCGCGTAGAAGACCGGCACGAACACCAGCGACAGGATGGTCGCCGCGACCATGCCGCCGAACACGGTGGTGCCGATCGACTGACGGCTCGCCGCACCGGCGCCGGTTGCAAACATCAGCGGCAGCACGCCGAGGATGAAGGCGAAGGCCGTCATCAGGATCGGCCGCAGCCTGAGCCGTGCCGCTTCCATCGCCGCGTCGACGATACTGAGGCCTTCTTCGCGCCGTCGCCGGGCGAACTCGACGATCAGGATCGCGTTCTTCGCCGCCAGGCCGATCAGCATGACGAAGCCGATCTGCGAGTAGACGTCGATCTGCATGCCGCGCAGCAACAAAGCCGCGAAGGCGCCGAACAAGGCCAGTGGCACCGCCAGCAGCACCATGAACGGCATCGCCCAGCTCTCATACTGCATCGCCAGGATCAGGAAGACGAAGACGATGGCGAGGCCGAAGACGACGGACGCGATCGATCCTGCCTTGAGCTCCTGGAAGGTGATGCCGGTCCATTCGAAACCGAAATCCCTGGGTAGCGCCGTGGCAGCGGCTCGTTCCATCGCGGCAACCGCCTGGCCCGAGGAGAAGCCGGGTGCGGCGCCGCCATTGATCGAGGCCGAGGCGTTGTTGTTGTAGTGCGGCACTGTCTCCGGCCCGACGAAGGGCACGAGCTTGCCCAGCGTCGAGAGCGGCACCATGCCGCCGGAGGCATTGCGCACATAGAGCCGCGAAATGTCGGCGGCACCCGCACGTGCATCCTTGTCGGCCTGGATGGTCACCCGGAAGGTGCGGCCAAACAGGTTGAAGTCGTTGACGTAGAGCGAGCCGAGATAGATCTGCAGCGTGCTGAAGACGTCAGGCAGGTTGAGGCCAAGCAGTTTTGCCTTGCTGCGGTCGAGGTCGTAGTTGAACTGCGGCGTCGAGGTCGAGAATGGCGAGAACAGCTGCTGCGGATTGATCTCCGGCTGCTTGCGCGCCTCGGCGATCACGGCTTGCGTCGCATCGTTGAGGGCTGAACTGCCGCGACCGGTGAGATCCTCGACGACGAATTCGAAGCCGCCCGTGGTGCCGATGCCAGGGATCGACGGCGGATCGAAGCTCAGCGCAAAGGCTTCCGGAATCTGCATCAGCTTGCCGCGCACGTCGGAGACGAGCTTCGAGGCACTCTGGTCGGGGCCGCGTTCCTCCCATGGCTTCAGGATGGCGAATTCGACCGCCGAATTCGATTGCGCGGCACTGGTCAGGAAGTTCAAGCCGCTGATCGAGCCGACAATGTCGACGCCGGGCGTTGCCTGAAGGATGTCGCGCGCCTTCTGCGCCACCGCGTCGGTGCGTTCCAGCGACGCGCCGTCGGGCAACTGGATGACAACGAAGAAATAGCCCTGGTCCTCGACCGGAAGGAAGGTCGAAGGCAGGCGCTGCCAGACGAAGTAGGTGGCGACCAGTCCGGCCGCGAACAGCCCGAGCATGATCCAGCGCAAGCGGATGAGGATGCGCACGCCATTGGCATAGGCGTGTGACAGCTTGTCGAAGCCGGTGTTGAACCAGCGGAACGGGGCGAACTGCGTCTCTCCGCGATGCCGCAGGAAGGCGGCGCTGAGCGCGGGACTCAGCGTCAATGAGTTGAAGGCGGAGATGCCGACGGAAATCGCCACCGTCAGCGCGAACTGATTGTAGAGCTTGCCGGAGACGCCGGGAATGAAAGCGACCGGCACGAACACCGCCATCAGCACGGCGGTGGTGGCGATGATCGGACCGGTGACCTCGCCCATCGCGGCCTTGGTCGCCGCAAGCGGCTTGAGTCCGGCCTCTAGCTGTCGTTCGACATTCTCGACCACGACGATGGCGTCGTCGACGACGAGGCCGATGGCCAGCACCATGCCGAGCAGGGAGAGCATGTTGAGCGAGAAGCCGAGCATCTCCATGACCACCAGTGTCGCCACCAGCGACACTGGAATGGCAATGGTCGGGATGATCGTGGTGCGCCAGCTCTGCAGGAAGATGAACACCACGGCGACGACCAGCACCAGCGCTTCGCCGAGTGTGATCAGCACGTCATGCATCGACGCCGAGACGAAGCGGGTGGTGTCGTAGTGCATCGCATAGGCGACGCCCTTCGGGAAACGGCCCGAAAGCTCCTGCATCTTGTCCTTGACGCGCTGCTGAAGATCGAGCGCGTTGGAGCCGGGCATCTGGTAGACGGCAAGCACCACGGTCGGGTCTTTGCCGAAGAAGGCCGACGATGAATATTGCAGCGCGCCGAGCTCGATGCGGGCGACGTCGCGCAGCCTGACCAGCGAGCCGGTGTCCGTGTTGGCGCGCACGACGATATCGCCGAATTCCTTCGGGTCGCTTAACCGGCCGACGGCGTTGACCTGCATCTCGAAGGCGGTGCCGGCCGGTGCCGGCGATTGGCCGATCTTGCCGGCCGCCACCTGGACGTTCTGCTCGGCGATGGCGTTTTGCACGTCGACCGCGGTGATGCCGAGATTGGCGAGCTTGTCGGGATCGAGCCAGACGCGCATCGAATAGCGCCGCTCGCCGAAGATCTGCACGTCGCCGACGCCGGGCAGGCGCTTCAGCGGATCGACCACCTGCAGATAGGCAAGGTTGCTCAGCGCCACCGGATCGACCGAACTGTCGGGTGAGGTCAGGTTGACGATGAGGACGAAATTCGGGTTCTGCTTCTTGATCGTCACGCCGCCCTGGTTGACGATCGCCGGCAGCGACGAGGCCGCCTGCGAGACGCGGTTCTGGACGTCGACGGCAGCGGTGCTCAGCGAATAACCGACATCGAAGGTGATGGTGATGGTCGAGGAGCCGTCATTGGAGCTCGTCGACGACATGTAGGTCATGCCCTGCACGCCGTTGATCTGCTGCTCCAGCGGTGTCGTCACCGTGTCGGCCACCACTTGCGCGCTGGCGCCCGGATAATGGGCGCTGACCACGACCTGCGGCGGTGTGATATCGGGAAACTGCGAGACGGGAAGCAGGAAATAACAAATCGTCCCGGCGAGCACCATGATGATGGCGATCGCCGAGGCGAAGATCGGACGGTGGATGAAGAAGTTTACCACGAGACGCAAGCCTCCCCGGCTGCTCTTGCCCGCCCGAAGGCGCTGGCAACCCTGGACAACTGGCCGTGCCCGTCACGGGAGGCTTCCCGTGACCGCAGCAACGGCACCTCGCCACGCTGCTCATCGGCAAGCGAGCGAAGCATCTTCTCGAAAGCGCGGGGGTCGACCCCATCTGCTTTCATGACCAGCCGGATCATCGGATCCCGGACGGCCTCATCTATGGTAAGATCGCGGCGCTGTGGCATTGGCCGGCTCCTTGTCTGTCGATTCGCAGCCCATGCTCGCGAACCGTTTTTCATCTCTTCACCGGCCGGAGCCGCATGAATTGCAGTTTTTCGCTCATTCCGATCTGGCAGGACCAGTTCACGGCCTTGTTATTGACGGAAGGCGACATAGGTGTTACCAGTAAGTAACATTTGCATAGTTACAGACCGGTAACACCCTAGTCAAGAGGTGGCCGTGGTTTTTAGGAAACGAAAGGAGATCATGATGACAGACGGCGTCGTGGAGCGCTCACGTCCCCGGGATCGAATCCTGGAGACGGCGCGTGACATGTTCCACAAGCATGGCATCAAGGGCGTCGGCGTCGACGCTATCACCGAAGCTGCCGGCACGAACAAGATGACGCTGTATCGTCACTTCGAGATCCAAGGACGAGCTGATCATCGAATGCCTGCGCGCCAATGCGGCCAAGGCCGGCGCCATGTGGGATGCATTCGAGGCCGAATTTCCTGGTGACAAGCTTGCACAGCTGCACGCCTGGGTTCGCAAGGCGGCTGCCATGCTCAATGCTGACGGCCGTGGCTGTGACATGGCCAATGCCGCCGCTGAGCTGACCGAGCCCGACCATCCGGCCAGGCTGGTGATCAAGGAGCTCAAGGAAGTCCAGCGCCAGCGCCTTGTGACGCTATGTCGAGATGCCGGCATTGGTCAGGCCGAGCTGCTCGCCGATACGCTGTCGCTGTTGTTCGAGGGCGCGCGTGTCAGTGTGCAGACCGTGGGTGCCGAAGGTCCGAGCACGCAGTTCGTGCGCATGGCCGAAGGGCTGATCGTTTCCTTCCGGGGCACCGCTGCCGGTTGAAATCCGCCACGACTGTTGGCGGCTTACCGATCTGTGACCGAGGTGATGCCTAGCGCTCGCCCGCGCGCAGGCGGCACTGGAATTTCCGATGGCTGAACGAAAAAAGCCCGCTGCCGGGAGGAGGTGGCAGCGGGCTCGATTTCGAATGTGGCGCGGGAGGAGGTGCACCCCATTCAGCGTCGGCATCGCATCTGGGAGGAGTAGATGGCCGACAACCAGAAACTACGAATTGCCCAATGATTCGGCAACAATGAATTGTGCATAGCTGCTGTGCAGATTTGCCGTATCAATTATCCTACAAATCCGGAAACAGGCTTTGCCAGGCCACCCCGCCTTACTGCACTGGGACGTTTTCCCTGAAGATCAAGCGCGGCTCGATGAACTTTCGCGTCAGATAGGGCGCCGAGGAGGCAATCGAGCCGAGCAGGCGAATGACCGACTGTTCCGCGATCAGCCGGGCATTCTGGTCGATCACGACATCCAGCAGGTCGTCGACGAGGTGGCCCCGCGTGTCCTTGGTCAAGTCGTGGCAGATGAACACCGGCTTGCGGTTCGGCCTGGCTTCCCGGATCGCCCTTGCAACGCCCGAGTGTCCGGCTCCGACGCAATAGATGCCGAGCAGCTCCGGCTCGTTGTGCAGCGTCTTCATGGTCTCGGCATAGCTGACATCGGGCTCGTCGTTGATCTCGACGGCGCTGCTGATCGTCAAATTGGGGAACTCCTCGTTGAGCACCGAGCGGAAACCCATTTCGCGTTCCTCGTGGCCGCGATAAGAGCGCGAGCCGACGACCATCGCCAGATGACCAGTTCGGCCGCCAAGGAAGCGTCCCATCAGCAGCGCCGCCGTTCGTCCCGCCACCCGGTTGTCGATGCCGACATAGGCCGAGCGCGGTGCCGCCGGAACGTCGGACACCAGCGTCACCAGGCGCATGCCGGCGTCGACGATATCGCGCAGGATGTTGCGTGTGCGCGGATGATCGACGGCGATGACACCGACACCATTGGCCCTGAGCGACAGGTTTTCGACCGCGCTCTGCAGCGCGCTCGGCGAGATTCCGGCAAGGTTGTGGATCCGGCACGAGGCGACGAGCGGCAGGCGCGCGGCGTAGTCCTCGATATACCCGGCGAGATCGCGCATGAAGGCGTTGCTGCCGATCGGCAGCAGGAATTCGAGATGGGCGGGCCGCGACGGCAGCGTCACCTGATCGGCGACCGGCAGGTAGCCGAGCTGCTTGGCCGCCTCCATGACACGCTGCCGGTTGGCCGCGCTCGCACCCGCGCGGTTGTTGAGCACCCTGTCGACCGTTGCGGTCGACAGCCCGCAACTGCGGGCGATATCGGAGACAGTGGCTTTCATGGCGCAACCCACGGCCCGCGATTGCGGGCGATATCGGAGACAGTGGCTTTCATGGCGCAACCCACGGCCCGCGATTGCGGGCGATATCGGAGACAGTGGCTTTCATGGCGCAACCCACGGCCCGCGATTGCGGGCGATATCCGAGACGGTGGCTTTCATGCCGCAACCCTATGCGCCGATGCAATGCCGCGCCAGACGAGCGATGCGATTTGAGGTGACGGATGATTGCCGCCCATCACCCGACAGTCAGTGCGATGGCTTGCCATCGGCGATGGCATCGCGGATTTCCTTGTCCGACATGCCGGTGATGATCCGTTCGACCTCCGCCACGCTGGTTTTCTTCGGGTCGATGTCGTCGGCGACCACCTTGCCTCGGCGCATGACGACGATGCGGTCGACCACCTGGAAGACATGGTGGATGTTGTGGGCGATGAAAATGCAGGAATGGCCGGAATCGCGGGCGTTGCGCACGAAGCTCAGCACGCCCTGTGTCTCGGCGACGCCGAGATTGTTGGTCGGCTCGTCCAGGATGATCAGGTCGCTGTCGAAATGCATGGCGCGCGCGATCGCCACCGCCTGGCGCTCGCCGCCCGACAGCGAGCCGATCGGCGTCGTCGGCGGGATGTTCTTCGAGATGCCGACCTGCTTGAGCAGGTCGCGAGCGACCGTGTTCATGGCATCCTGGTCCATCCGGTTGAGGAAGCGCGGCGGCTTGATCGGCTCGCGCCCGAGGAACAGATTGCGGGCGATCGACAGTTGCGTGACCAGGGCAGAGTCCTGGTAGATCGTCTCGATGCCGTGGGCGATGGCGTCGCTGGTGCTGCGCAGGCTCACCTTCTTGCCGCGGATGAAGATGTCGCCGCTGGTCAGCGGAACAGCCCCCGAAAGCACCTTGATCAGCGTCGACTTGCCGGCGCCATTGTCGCCGAGCAGGCCGACGATCTCCCTTTCATTGACGTGGAAATTGGCATCCTCCAGCGCCTGCACGCGGCCATAGGACTTGCGGATGTTCTGCATGCGGATCAGCGGCTCGGCCATGGTTCAAGTCCCCGCCTGATGCCGGCGTTCAAGCCATGAATGCAGCGCCATCATGCCAAGGATGATCGCGCCGATGAAGATGTTGTAGGCAAGGCCGGGCACGCCGATCAGCACGATGCCGTTGCGCATGACGCGCAGGATCAGGATGCCGAGCACGGTGCCGATGATCGTGCCGCGCCCGCCGGTCAGTGCGGTGCCGCCGATCACCACCATGGCGATGACTTCGAGTTCATAGCCCGTGCCGCTGTTGGGGTTGGCGGCGGACGTGCGCAAGGAACTGATGACGCCGGCAAGCGAGGCCATGACCGACGACAGCACGAACAGGCCTATCTTGACGCCGCTGACATTGACGCCGCGGGCGCGTGCCGCACTGGGGTTGCCGCCGGCCGCCTGGATCCAGTTGCCGGTGCGGCTCTGCGTCAGCACGTAGCCGAGCGCGATCGCCGCGGCGATAAACCAGAACAGCGACATGTAGATGCGGAATGGCCCGATGAAGAAGTCGCCGACCAGCGCCTCCGCCAGCCAGCTGCCTTCGGCGCTCCAGGTGCGCTGCGGAAAACCGTCGGTGACGAAAAGCGCGGTGCCGCGCACCACCAACAACATGCCGAGCGTCACCAGGAAGGACGGGATCTTGAGCTGCGTGACGAACCAGCCATTGACCAGCCCGATGCAGGCGGCGACCAGCAGCGCGGCGACAAAGCCGACCTCCAGCGAAGTGAGGCCGCTGTTGAACAGCGTCCACATCAGCACCGGCGAGAAACCGAACAGCGAACCGACGGACAGGTCGAATTCGCCCGACGTCATCAACAGCGTCATCGCCAGCGCGATCAGGCCGAGCTCGACGGTGAAGGCCAGCGTGTTGGAGATGTTCTGCGGCGACAGGAAGTCGTGATTGAAACCCCAGAAAACGGCGATCTCGACCACGAGCAGCACGAAGGGGCCGAACTCGGGCCGCGCGATCAGGCGTTGGATGAGCGAACGATTTTCCACAGGCAATCCGCGACATGAGTGGAAGGCTGAGCCTTGCACATTCGCGTGCGAAGGGCTCGGCGAAATGGAGATGTAGTCGCGACCGCCAGGGCGGTCGCGACTGTTGAGATTGGGATGTTACTTGCCGGACAGGATGTCGTCGTAGACCTGCGCGGTGTCCTTTTCGTAGAGCGCGCCGGTGATGACGTTGAAGCCCGGAGGAATGCCGCTGGCGGCCATGTTGGCCAGCGAAAGCGCGACATAGCTGGTCGCCTGCGGATCCTGCCACTGGCCGGCATTGACGTAGCCGGTCAGCACTTCCTGGGTGGTGTCGAGCGAATTACCCCAGCCGACGACCGGGATTTCGCCCGCCTTGATGCCGGCCTGGTCGAACACCCGCTTGATCGAGCCGGTGACGAGATCGCCGAGACCGATGATCGCCTTGACCTTGGCCTTGTTGGCAGTGAGGTAGTCGACCATGCGGTTGATGGCTTCGGCCTGGTCGAGCGTCGCTTCGGTGATTTCATAGGTGATGCCGAGCGGTTCGAAGACGCTCTTGATGCCTTCTTCTTCCTGCACGCCATAGGTGGCGCCGGGAATCTCGACCGGCATCCAGACGAAGTCGCCCTTCTTCACCAGGCCCTTGTCGACCAGATACTGTGCCCAGTGCTTGCCGAAGGTGACATTGTCGCCGCCGACATAGGCGTTGAAGTCGGCTTTCGGATCGGGCGTGTTGAAATTGATGATCGGCACTTTCGCCGCCCGCGCTTCCTTGACGATCTCGATCAAGCTGCCCGGATCGGGGCTCGTGGTGACGATGCCATCGGCTTTGGCGGAGAGGGCGGCGCGAACCGCTTCCTGCTGCGAGGCCACATCGCCATTGTGGAACGAGGTGTTGACGGTGTTGCCGGTGTCCTTGGCCCATTGCTTGGCGCCGGCCAGGAAGTAGGTCCAGACCGGATCGGCCGGACCGCCATGCGAAATCCAGTAGAACGTCTTGGCCTGTGCCGCTGCCGGAACAATCGTCAGCGCCACCAACAGGCCATATAGAACGAGTCTTAGCCGTGTCAGCATTTGATTTCCTCCCTTTTTAGATGGTCAGTTCTGAATCCGTCCCTTGTTCTGCGTCTTTTGCCAGCGCCGGTTGGATGCGTCAGAGCATTCCCTTTTCCGACGGATGGCAAGCCTCCTATCTGCAGATGTAGTTGTCGTCTGACGAGGCGCCATCAGCGCTCCCATCAGATCGCATCAGTTCAGTTGATTTTCCGACTGTCGGATAATTGTTGTCGAGGCTCAGCCGAGCGGATTGTCTTCACCGTGTCCGGCGCGCCGGTTGCGCCACAGCCTGAACAGCCGGTCGACCGCGAGGGCAAGCACGACCAGAGCACCGGTGGTGAAGGCGGCCCAGATGGCGTCCACGCCAAGCAAGGTCATGGCGCTCAGTATTGTCTGCAGAACCAGCATGCCGATCGCGGCACCGATGACGCTGCCGTTGCCACCCGAAAGTGATGTGCCGCCAATAATGGCCGCCGCGATCGCCAGCAGCCCGAAAGTGCCGCCGTCACCGGGGGCGATGGCGCCCTGGGCGCCGACATGGACCACGCCGGCAAGCCCGGCCATCGCACCCATCAGCACCAGCGTCAGCACCCTGACCTTGTCTGTTGGAATGCCGGCATAGGCGGCAGCCCGCGGATTGCTGCCCACGGCCTGGACCCGGTAGCCGAAGCGGGTGCGGTGAAGCACGACATGCATCGCCACCGCCAGCACGACAAAGACGATGCCTGTCACCGGCACAATGACAAACGCCTTGCCCGACAGCGTGGCCAAGACATTCCCATCCGCGCCCGGCGGCGCGATTGTCTCTCCCTTGCCGACGACCAGCGACAGGCCCTGGATCATCCACCATGTGCCGAGCGTCACCAGCAGAGCCGGCAGGCGCAGCGCGATCACCAGAAGGCCGTTGATCAGCCCGAGCCCGGCGCCGGCCGCGACACCCGCCAGGGCGGCAAGCCAGGGGTTCATTCCGGCAACCACGAGCAGGGCCGTGAAGGTTGCCGCGAGATGGAACACCGCAGCGGCCGAGAGGTCGATCTCGCGCATGGTGAGCACGAACACCATGCCGATCGCCAACAGGCCGGGCAGGGCGGCTTGCCCCAGCAGTGACGACAGATTGGCCGCATCGACGAAGGAGGGCTGGAGCCAGCCGAGCAGCCCAAGCATGGCGGCGAGCCCGACAACGGCACCGGTCTCGGCCGGCAGCCGAATGCGGCGCCTCGGCTTACGGTTCGCCGATCCGGCCAAAGGCGGTGCGGTATCGGTTCTGGTCATGCAACGCTCTCCGGCTTGATCTGGCGGCCTTCGCCCTCTGCCTCGCCCGCCGCGATCAGCTGCAGCAGCCTCCCGCCATCCATGTCGGCGCCGGCGATCTCGCCGGCGAGTCGGCCCTGGTGGAAGGCAAGGATGCGATCGCTCAACCCGGTCAGCTCGGACAACTCTCTCGAATGCAGCAGCACGATGCAGCCGCTGGCCGCCATCTGCCGGATCAAGGCGTAGATTTCCTGCTTGCTGCCGATATCGATGCCGCGCGCCGGCTCATCGAGCAGCACCACTTGCGGGCCGATTTCCAGCCATTTGGCGATGATCACCTTCTGCTGGCCGCCGGCCGACAGCGAGCCCGCCGCCGTCTCCGGAGCGGTCCTGATGCGCAGCGCCTCGATCTGCCGCGCGGCGCGGCCGAGCGCCATCACTGGTGAATACCAGAGCGACCCCCAGTCGCGTGCACCGACGATGACGTTCGCCAGGTTGAAAGCGATGGACTTGTCTTGCATCAGCCCGTTGCCGCGCTCGCCTGAAATCATGCAGATGCCGCGCCGCGCCGCTTCCGTGCGGGTCTTCGGCAACCCGTCCCCGTCCGGGAAGCGCACTCTGCCCGCGCGCGCCTTGTGCTGTCCGAACAACAGGGCAAGCAGGTCCGACACGCCGGAGCCGGCAAGCCCGGCAAGGCCGACGATCTCGCCCGCGCGCGCCGTGAAGCTGACATCCGACAACCTGCCGCCGCCGAGCCCAGAAACCGCGAGCTGCGGCCGCAGCGTGCCCGCAAGCGTCGGCATGGCCCTGAGCGGCAGCGGAAACAGCGACTGGCGCAACTGGCCGATCATCGCTTCCTCCGATGTCGTCAGCTCCTGTCGCGCCTTTGACAGCACGTCGCGGCCGTTGCGGATGACCGTCAGCTGGTCGGCAATGGCCAGCGCATCCTCCAGCCGGTTCGAGGCGTAGAGCATGCTCATGCCCTTGGCTTTCAGCCCCCGCAGCACCGCGAACAGCCGCTCGGTCTGACGCCGGTCGAGCGCCGAATGAGGATCGTCAAGGATGAGCAGTCTCGGGTTTTCCAGCAGCGCGCGGGCAATCGCGATGAGTTGCCGCTCACCCGGCCCGAACTCGCCGAGCGGGGCGTGGACATTGACGGCGAGACCAAGCTGGCGCAGCAGGTCACGGCTGCGCGCCTCCATTTCGCGCCGCGAGATCAGCCCGTTGTGCAGCGGTTCGCGGTTGACGAACAGATTGGCCAGCACCGGGCGCTCCGGAAACAGCCCCGCCTGCTGCAGGACGACGCCGATGCCGAGCTTTCGCGCCGCATTGGGGCTGCTGATCGTCGCCTTCTTGCCGTCAAACTCGATGGTGCCGCTGTCTGGCCGGACGATGCCTGCCAGCACCTTTATCAGCGTCGATTTGCCGGCGCCGCTTTCGCCAACCACAGCGTGGATCGAGCCGCGCTCGATCACAAGGTTCATGTCTTCGAGCACGACCGTGCCGCCAAAGCGTCTGGCAACATTGCGCAAGAACAATATCGGCGAATCGGACATACGGACGGCCCCCCGACCGCACCACGATCTTGGAGCGGATTGCGTCCGCAGTCACCCGGATTCCGCATAAAATTGTGTTGATGGCGATCCGGGGCGAAAGCCGGCTTAGATAAGGTCGGCCTTCGCCAACTCCCGCATCAGATGGCTGGCGCCGTAGGTCCAGTGCGGGCAGTCGGGCGACAGCCGCACCCGGTTGACCAGCGCACCGAATTTTTCCGACGAGATGGTGACGATGTCGCCGACCTTGTGCGTAAAACCCTTGCCCTTTTCGCCGCGATCCTTGGACGGCACGAACATGGTGCCGAGATAGAGCGCCAGTCCGTCCGGATACTGGTGGTGCGGTCCCATGGCGGCGGCAACCAGTTCTTCCGGCGAGCGGCTGATCTCGGCCATCGAGCTTGCGCCCTCCAGCGAGAACCCGTCCTCGCCCTCGACCTTCAGGTGCACGACGGCCCGCTTGACGTCATCGATCGAGAATTTGTCGTCGAACAGGCGGATGAAGGGACCGAGGGCGGCCGAGGCATTGTTGTCCTTGGCCTTGCCGAGCAGCAGCGCCGAACGCCCTTCGACATCGCGCAGATTGACGTCGTTGCCGATTGTAGCACCGACGATCCTGCCGCTTGAGGCGGCGATCATGGCGATCTCGGGCTCCGGATTGTTCCAGGTCGACACCGGGTGCAGGCCGACATCGGCGCCGAAGCCGACCGAGGCCATCGGCTGGCACTTGGTGAAGATCTCTGCATCGGGGCCGATGCCGACTTCCAGATATTGCGACCAGGCGCCGCGCGCGATGAGCTTGGCCTTGATCTCCATCGCTTCGGGCGAACCGGGCTTCAGCTTCGACAGATCGTGGCCGATCAGTCCGGCAATGTCGGCGCGGATGGCGTCGGCTTTTTCAGCCGAACCGCGCGCCTGTTCCTCGATCACCCGTTCCAGCAGGCTGACGACGAAGGTGACGCCCGAGGCCTTGACCGCCTGCAGGTCGACTGGGGAGAGCAAATACGGTTTTGCCGGATCGCGCCTGGTCTCAAAACTGTTGGCGGCGATGTCATCGAGCGGTCCGATCGCTCTGCCCTTGGCCGATACCACATGGCCAACAGGATCCCGCATCTCGCAGATGTCACGCACAGTCGGTGCCGCACGCGACGTGATGTCGAAAACCGTGCCGTCGCGGACCGTGACCACCAGGGGATGGGGCGCGGCCGATGATCGGGCGCGGCCGAGAAAGACACCATCGTCGTCAGGCAGAAAGATCATGTTCGTCACTACTCTCTCGTCACAGGGCAGGATGTTTCAACATTGTGGAGTGCCATGGTCTCTTCTTCAAGTCGGACAGGCCATGTCCCTGCGCCGACGAACGCCGCTTCGCAACTCTCGATTCGGCGCTACAGTCCATCCCAGCGTAGACGCAAATGCGCGCTTGTCGATCTGCCCTGTTCCAGCGCGCTCAGTCCGCTGCCGTGATGGGCGTCCACGACATGTGAAACCGGTTCGAAACAGAAGAAATCGGCATCTCGTGCCGGCGAATAGAGAACGAAGACGTTCAGCGTCGACGATGCCTCGACCGTGACATGGATAGCGTCATCCGGCTGGGCGATCGAGGCACGGCCGTCCCAGCCTTCGAACGCGTTGTTGACCCAGGTGTCGGGAAGGGGCGCAGCTTGCGAGAAATCCCAGTCCGGGCGGGAGGCAAGCGGCACAACCGCCGTCGGCAGGTGGCGTTCGTCCTCCAGCCAGACCCTTGTCGCCGATGCCTGGAGCGAGGTGTGCGGGCTGCGCGGAAACCAGGGATGGAAGCCGAGCCCGTAGGGCAGGCGCGTGGCGGCGCGGTTCTCGACGGTCAGAGCCGCGGCCAGCGCGCCATCCTCCAGCGCGTAGCGGACACTTGCGTGGTAGCGATAGGGCCCGATGGCCCCGTTTTCCAGAACCAGCTCCATTTCAGTGCCGGTTCGTCGTGTCAGCCGCCACGGTCGTTGAAAACCGTCGCCGTGGATCGGGAACGGCTCGCCTTCGACATTGGGTTCGATCGCATGGTAGCGCCCTTCGAATTCGAACCCCCGCCGGAAATACGGTTCGACCATGGAATCAACAATTGGGACCCGAACTTCATCAGACCCGTCGATGGTTTGATAACAGGCGTGGGCATCCGGCCGGGGCGCAGCGCGTCATAGCGCAGGATGGCGGCGCCCAGGCGAGGGCTCACCACCAGGCTTGCGCGCCCGTCGGCAAGCTGGACCGCGTCACTGTTTGTCATCGACGGAAAGCCACTCTACCAGCCACCATCGACGCTGATGTTCTGGCCGCTGATCATGTCCGCGGCTGGGGAGACAAGGAACAGCACGAGATCGGCGACATGCTGCGGCTCGATGCGACGCTTCAAGCTCTGGTTGGTCAGAATCCAGTCGTTGTATTCCTGGAGCCGTTCCCCGAAAACGCGCTCCTCCGCCTCGGAAACGACAGCGCCCGGCGATACTGCGTTTACGGTAATGCCGTGCGGTCCCAATTCCCGCGCCAGCGACTTCGTGAGACCCAGCATGGCGCCCTTCGAGGCTACATAAGGCACGTAACCCTCCCAGCGGCCGTTCAGTGTCACCGAACAGAAATTGACGATCCTCCCCTGGCCCTTCTTCTTCATGCCAGGAGCGCAGGCGCGCGCCAGCGCGAAGGCAGCCGAGGAATTCACGCAGAATCTGGTCCTCATATTCGGTGAGTGAAAACTCCTCGAACGGACGGTTGATGATAAGCGCCGCGTTGTTGATCAAAATGTCGATCGCGCCTTCTCCGTCGGCGAGCGCCCTGACCGCCGCTTCGGCTTCGGCCAACTGGTTCAGGTCGCAGCCGATATAGACGATCGCACCCTTGTTTGCCGACGCCAATTCAGCTGCGATCCGAGGTCCTTCGACAGTCTCAGGACGGTCAAGCAAAAGCACGCGTGCGCCGGCGCGCGCAAGTGCGGCAGCCTGGGCACGGCCGAGCGAACCAAGACCGCCCGTCAGCAGCGCAACTTTGCCGGAAAGGTCCGTCATCACCATTCCCCGCTTCTCAGAGTACGTTGTGGACTTCGTCGATGGAGGTTTCCTCGATGCGCTTATCGAGCACGACCTCGCCGCGCGCCATCGCGACCACACGATCACAGCAGTCAAAGACGTGATGCATGTTGTGGCTGATGAAGACGCCGGTGACACCCTGCTCTTTCAAGCCCCGGACAAAGCCGATCACCTTGTGCGTTTCCTTGACCGACAGATGGTTGGTCGGCTCGTCGAGAATCATCACCTTCGACTTGAAGTGCATGGCGCGCGCGATGGCGACGCCCTGCCGCTGGCCCCCTGACAGTTCGCCGACCAGTGCATCTGGCGAGCGCAGATGCAGATCGACATTGGCGATCGCCTTGATGCTTTCGCTGCCCATCTTCTTCTGGTCGAGGATGCCCACGCCGAACACGGAAAACCGCGTCGGTTCCCGCCCGATAAACAGGTTCCTGGCAATCGACATGGTGGGAACCATGGAATTGTATTGGTAGATGGTCTCGATACCGAGGTTCATCGCATCGCGCGGCCTGGTGATCCGCACCGGCTTGCCGTCGACCAGGATTTCACCCTCATCGGCTGTTTGGACGCCGGATAGAATGTTGATGAGCGTCGACTTGCCGGCGCCATTGTCGCCAATCAGCCCGAGCGCCTCGCCCCGCTTGAAGTCGAGGCTCACGCCCTTCAGCGCATGCACGCCCGAGTACCATTTGTGAAGATTGCGGACGGAGATGATCGCGTCGTCCATATCTCAATTCTCCATCTTGATCGCCTTGGCGCGCTTGCGCATCCAGGCATTGGCGACGACGGCGAAGATGGTCAGGAAGCCGATCGCGAATTTGAACCAGTTCGCATCGACTTGCGAGAGCACAAGCCCATTGTCGATAATGCGGATCAGGATCGTGCCGATGATACCGCCTGCGACCGTACCGATGCCGCCTGCCAGCGAAGCGCCGCCGATGACCGCTGAGGCGACTGCCTGGAGTTCCAGGCCCTCGCCGATGGAAGGCAGCGGAGACCCCAGTCTCAGCACCTGCAACATGCCGGCGAAACCGGACAGCATCGAGCAAAGCATGAAGCATGCGAGTTTCACTCTCGCGGTCGGAATGCCCATCGAGGCGGCAGCGGGATGGAAGCCGCCGGTGGCCTTTATCCAATTGCCGAAATTGGTCCGGGAAAGCATCAGCGACGTCAGCACGGCAATTCCGGCAAACCACAGGAACGACATGCGGAACATGTGGCCGGGACCGACAAACGAGGTGAACAGCCAGTTCGGCAGATCAGCGGGAAGCAGGGGTGGAAACCCGCCCGAGACGACGATCGTCAGCGAACGGGCGATGAACAGCATGCCGAGCGTGGTGATGAAGCTCGGGATCTCGAACCGGATCGTCACATAGCCGTTGATGAAGCCGATGACCGCGCAAACGCCAAGGCCGGCCAGCAAAGCGAGCGGGAAAGGCACACCCTCGACCATGAGGACGGCCATGGACATCGGCATCAGCGCAAACACCGATCCAACCGACAGGTCGAACTCCCCCGCTGATCATCAGGATCGTGACGCCGATGGCGACGAGGCCCGTCTCCGGCAGAATGCCGAGTATGCCACGAAGGTTGTCCTGGTTGAGGAACACGCCGTCCGAGCGGATCTCGAAAATCACCACCAGAAGCACCAGCAGGATCAGTCCAGCCAGTTCAGGCTTTTCCAGATAGGTCTTGAAGAGGCGTTTCAAGGCAGGCTCCAGGAATTGAGGCGAGGGACCACCCGGCGGCGCGGGCACCGCCGGGTGAACACATGGCGCGTGTAGGCCTAGCGCAGACCTTGCGCGGAAAGCGCCATGATCGCGTCGGCCTGGTCCGGGCGTACGATGCCCTGGCCCGTATCGATGTCGGAGGGCGCCAGACCCACCTTCTTGTTCAGGTAGGCTTCCATCACCGGCATGAAGCCTTGCATGTAGGGCTGCTGGTCCACCAGGGCCTGCACATAACCCTTCTGCATCTGCTGCAGAACTTCCGGCACCAGATCGAAGCCGCCAAGCAGGACCTTGCCGGGCTCGACACCGCGATCCTGCAAGGACCGCGCAACGCCCGCGCACCAGAAGCCGGTGTCGAAATAGGCGGTGGTGTCGGGATGCGCGTTGAGATAGGCGCCGACACGATCGGACGTGATCGCAAGGTCCGTTCCGCTGTCGATCCGCTCCCATGAGACCTGTCGCTCGGGATGGGCCGCCTTGTACTCTTCCAGGAACTGCATCACACCTGCGCCGCGACTTTCCGACCAGTTCTGGCCTGGTGCGGAAATGCCGACCAGAACCTTGATTGGCCCTTCTTTCGGGAAGCTCTCGGAAATCGCCTTGCCGAGCGAATAGCCCGCCGGCTTGAAACCTTGCCCTATGAAGGCCTGCCGGGCATTGCCCTTGGCGCCCTCGGTGTCATCGACATTGACGGCAATCACCAACACACCGGCGTCCCGCGCTTCCTTGATGACGTCGTCGAACGCCTTGTTGTCGACGATCGAGGTCAGCAGCGCATCCGGCTTGGCGGCAAGTGCCGCGCGCATGTTGGCGAGTTGCTGCTCGACCGAACCCTCGGTCTGGGTGAAGATCATGTTGCACTTGGCTTCGACCTTGGCGCAGGCATCGTCATAGCCCTTCTTCACCGCCTGCCAGAAGGTGTTTGAGGCCGACGAATGGTGCGTAAAGACGATGTTGAGCCCGTCGGCGCTGGCGATGGAAGGCCCGGCGAACAGCGTCGTGGCCAGCAAAAGCGTTGCAGTCAGTCGTTTCATTACTATTCCTCCCGTTGAGTGTACTTCAGATGTCCGCCTTGTCGGAGACGCGGCGATGGACGGTGTAGGCCCGACCGAGGTCGGGATTGAGTTCCAGCCCGAGGCCCGGGCCGGGCGGCACGGTGATCATGCCGTCCTTGACTTCCGGCAGCGCGGTCACGAGGTCGCGATACCAGGTCCGGTAGAATGCCCTCACACTCTCCTGTACGAGTGCGTTGGGCGCGTTGAGGGACAAATGTGTGGACGCCGCCAGAACCACGGGCCCGGTGCAGTCGTGCGGGGCGACCGGGAGGTGCCAGGCCTCCGCCATCGCGGCGATCTTGCGTGCTTCCGAAAGTCCACCGCACCAGGAAATGTCCAGCATCACGATGCCTGCGGCGCCGGTCTCCAGCAGATCCCGGAATGCCCAGCGACTGCCCAAGGTTTCTGACGCCGAGATCGGCGCCGGACTCGCGGCCTCATAGCGCTTGAGATCGCCGAGGCTGTCCATGCGGATCGGATCCTCGTGCCAGTATGTGCCGTAAGGTCCGAGCGCTTTGGCGATCTTGATCGCGGGCAGGAGCTGCCACATCGAATGGAACTCGACCATGATGTCTATCTTGTCGCCGACAGCTTTGCGGATCTTCTCGAAAGGCTGTAATGCGGCTTTGAGGTCGGCGGCGCTGATATCCTGCCCCCTGCTTTTCTCGGCGGCATGGTCGAAGGGCCAGATCTTCATGGCCGTGATGCCGTCTTCAAGGAGCTCCGCCGCCAACTCGTCGGCGCGGTGGAGAAACCCGTTCAGATCGTCGTAGCCCTGCTTCGTGCCGAGACCATAATTTACGGTGGTCTGTCCCTTGCCGTCCTTGATGTATTCGGTGCCGGCGCAGGTGTTGTAGGTGCGGATGGACTGCCGTGAAAAGCCTCCAAGAAGCTGCGCTATTGGCTGGTTTGTCGCCTTGCCGAAAATGTCCCAGAGCGCGATGTCGAAGGCGGAATTGCCGCGAACCTCGGCGCCGCTCGAGCGGAAACCGAGATAGCCAACCAGATCCGCGGAAAGCAGATCGATCTGCAGGGGATCGCGGCCGATGACGCGTGGCGCAACATATTCGTGCAGGTATTCCGCGACCGTGCGCGCCATGAAGAATGTTTCGCCAAGGCCGGTGATGCCTTCGTCGGTATGCACCTCGACCCAGAGCAGATTGGGCCGCTCTTCGATGCGAATGGTCTCGATCGCGCGGATTTTCATGCGATCCCCGCGTCGGTCAGCGCCTTGACGCTTTTGTCGAAATGCGCGGCCATGTGTTCGGCGGCAAGTTGCGGATTCCCCGCCATGATCGCCCGGGCAATATCTGCGTGACCCTCGATCATCTTGATCTGATCTTCCACGGAAGCGCGTGTACGCCAGCCGATCACCCAAGTGCGTCGCGTGACCCCGCTGAAGGCGGTGATGATCAACGAGAACACCGGGTTGTGGGAGGCCCGCGCGATCGCCTCATGGAATGAGATGTCGTGCTCCATGACGATCTCGGGCGCATGATAGTTCTCGCGCATCAGTCGCGCGTATTCTTGGATTTCTGCCGCCTCGGCATCGCTTCGCCGGAGTGCGGCGAGCGCCACCGTGCGCATTTCGATGGTGCGGCGAACATCATAAACCTGGTGGACGCTGATCTGTTCGGTGGTGACGCCGTGCTCGATCACCATCGACATGGCACCGATGTCGAGCTTGGCGACGCTGGCGCGCCGACCGGCGCTCATATCGATCAGGCGCATCGCCGACAGCGATCGAAACGCCTCCCGCACCACTGTCCGCGAGACGCTGAGCCTGCGGGTCATATCGGCTTCGCTGGGCAAGAGGTCGCCAGGGCCGAGTCCCTCGACACGGATGTATTGGGTGATCGCCTGAATAGCGGCGCTGACCAACCCAGGATTGGTCTCCTCCGGCATCATGCTACGATTGGCCACCATTTGCCCTCAACCTGTATGACAAGTTTTCTTGAAATGCCTATATCTTTGTGAAATGCTGTCTGTCAAGTGACGTCAACAAGCGCGACAAACGAGGCAATGCATGGATAGCGGAGAGATGCGGGCGGTTCTCGTGTTCGATGCCTGGGATGTCGTCGGGGAGAGCCTGATCTGGGACGAAAACAGGAAAACACTGATCTGGGTGGATATTATCGGGCGGCGTATCCATCAGCTCGATCCGGACACCCTCGATCACCAGAGCTGGCAAGCACCGGACCTCGCAACCTCGATCGGCCTGTGCAGGAACGGTGGCGCCATCGTTGGGCTGCGAAAGGATGTGGCGCTGTGGGATTTCGGGGAAACCTTCAGCACGATCGCGACGATCGAGCCGGATAGCCCGGACACACGGTTGAATGAGGGCGTGGTCGCCCCAGACGGCTCATTGTGGGTCGGAACCATGGAAAACAATATCGGCCGGGACGATCTTCCGCGCGAGATTTCGCGAGATGCGGGGCGGATCTATCGCGTCGACACGACCGGCATTGTGGAGGCGCTCAGCGCCGATCGTTTCGGCATCACCAACACCATGATCTGGACGGCGGATGATGCCTTCGTCACGGCGGACACGATGAAGAACCAGATGTTCCGCTATCGCTGGGACAGGGCGCTATCGCGAATAACCGACAGGCGTCCTTTCTTCTCGGGCTTTCCGCGCGGTCTGCCGGATGGGTCGTGCATGGATGCGGAGGGCTATGTCTGGAATTGCCGCGTTGCGGGCGGCGGCTGCCTCGTCCGCATTTCTCCCGATGGAGTTCTCGACAAGGTCGTGGACCTGCCCTGCAGCTGGCCTACGAGTTGCGCTTTTGGTGGCGAGAATTTCGACACTCTCTTCGTCACGTCGGCGCGATTTACCATGAGCAGGGGACACTTGCAGGCAAATCCGCAAGAGGGCGGATTGTTTGCGGTGCGGACAGGCGTTCGAGGCACGCCGACCAACCGGTTCGGATGAGATAGCTTTTACCCTCGGCTCGATCTGTGAGCCGCCGGATCAAAACCCGCTTTCAAAATGGTGAAATCACATCTAGGATTTTCATTTTGCCAATGAATCCCAGGTGACCCCTTGCCCGCACCATTCTCCGATCCGATCTGGCACAAGCCGCAGGCGGCTTCCAGGTTTCAATCGCTTTTCCCCAGTGGCGAAAAGGCCGATGTCGTCATTGTCGGCGGCGGCATCATGGGCCTGTCGACTGCATTGCATGCTGCCCGGCTTGGCATGTCCGTGCAGGTGCTGGAGGCTGGCGAAATCGGCCAGGGTGCATCAGGCCTCAATGGCGGCCAGGTCATTCCCGGCCTGAAATATGATCCGGAATGGCTGCTGGAGCATTTTGGCCCGGAGCGCGGCGAGGCGCTCGTCAATTTTGCCGCCTCGACCGCCGATGCGGTGTTCGAACTGATCCGCGACGAGAGGCTGGCGGTGCCGTTCGTTCGCAATGGCTGGATCCAGGCGGCGCACACGGAGGTCGCGCTGAAGGCGGCGGCGACCCGTGACCGGCAATGGCGGGCGCGGGGCGCCGATGTCCAACTGCTGAGCGCGACGGAGATTGCAGCCAGGACCGGTGCGCAGGGCTATCTCGGCGGCTGGCTCGACCGCCGCGCCGGTGTCATCGATCCGCTTGCCTATACGTCGGAACTCGCCCGTGTCGCGGCCGCGGCGGGAGTGAGGATAGCCGAGCGCCAAAAGGTCGTGCGGCTCACCAATACCGCCGGCGTTTGGCATATTTCGGCTGAAAACGGTACTGAATTGCAGGCAAAGGCGGTCGTACTAGCGACCAACGCCTATACGGATGGCCTGATCCCTGGTCTCGCCCAGACGATCGTGCCGCTGCATTCCTTTCAGATCGCCACAGCGCCGCTGTCGCCCAACCTGGCCGCAACGATCCTGCCGGAAGGGCAGGCGGTGTCGGACTCCAGGCGCATCCTCGTCTACTACCGCAAGAGCGCCGACGGCCGGCTGGTGCTCGGCGGACGGGGCCGCATGGCGTTGCCGACGAGCGCTGGCGACTGGGCGCATCTCGAGCGTGCTCTGGTACGGCTCTATCCCTCGCTGTCCGGTGTCGCCATCGAGAAGCGCTGGTTCGGCCGGGTGGCGATGACACCGGACCACCTGCCGCACGTCCACGAGCCGGAGCAGGGCCTGCTGGCCGTGGTCGGTTGCCAGGGTCGCGGTGTCGGCCTGATGACCGCGCTTGGCGAGCGCATCGCCGGCTACCTCCAAAGTGGCGACGCCAGGCAATTGCCTTTCCCGGTCTCGCCAATCCGGCCGGTCCCGTTTCACGCCTTCCGCCAGGTCGGCGTCGCCGCGACCATCGCCTGGTATCGCCTGCTCGATGCGCTGGAGCGCTGACCAGGGCGCTTCCTGTCAATGGGATTCCGTTTGGGGATTCTGCTTGACAGTTTCATGAATATGAAAAATTCTAGGCCAATTTCAAAATTTCGATGGACAGGTCGATGTCGGCCATAGTTGCAACATCAGCCCCGGAAGCCCGGTCTTCATCGGGCTTCCGCGTGGCCATGCTGTTGCCGGGCGCGCTGGTCACCTTGCTGCTGATCCTGTTTGCCCTCGGCCTCGTGTTTTTCCTAGCCTTCCGCACCAATGACGGTTCGCTGCTCGGCGCTGGTTTCACCGTGGCGAATTTTGTCACTGTGGTGTCCGATCCGCTGTACTGGACGGTGACGCTGCGCTCGCTGATCATTGCCGCCCTGGTCACGCTGGCCACGGTCGTCACTGCCTATCCCGTCGCCTACTACCTTGCCTTCCACGCCGGCCGGCGGCGCGGCCTGCTGCTGTTCCTGGTGACGCTGCCGTTCTGGACCAGCTATCTCTTGCGCGTCTTCGCCTGGAAGATCGTGCTCGCCTATAATGGCGTGCTGAACTCGGCGCTGATCGAAAGCGGCATCTGGTCCGAGCCGACATTGGCCTTTCTCAACACGCCGGCCGCCGTCGTCGTCACGCTCGCGCACGCCTATGCGCCGTTCGCCATCCTGCCGATCTATGTGGCGCTGGACACGATCCCGAAATCGCTGATCGAGGCCGCTTCCGATCTCGGCGCGCGGCCATTCACCTCTTTCCGCCGTGTCGTGCTGCCCAATTCGATGCCGGGCGTGCTGGCGGCCGCGCTCGTCGTCTTCGTGCCGACGGTCGGCGACTATGTCACGCCGGCTCTCGTCGGCGGTCCGGCCAGCACCATGATCGGTACACTGATCCAGGCGCAATTCGGCAAGGCCAATGACTGGCCGTTTGGCGCAGCACTCTCCGTCGCCGTCATGCTGGTCATCCTCTGTGTGGTGCTGGTCGCGCGCTTCGCCGACCGCAGATTTGGCAGCCGCACATGAGCGAGGGGCGGCACACACAGCGAGGCGGCGGCTGGCTTGGCGTCTACGTCATTGCCTATCTGGTCTTTCTCTATCTGCCAGTCCTGCTGATCCCGCTGTTTTCCTTCAACAACTCGATCCAGGCAGCGTTTCCGCTGCAAGGCTTTACCTTGCAATGGTACGCGACTTTGTTCGGCAATTCGGCGCTGACCGGTGCGCTCTTGAACAGCCTCGTCATCGGTGTCATTGCCGCCACTGGCGCAACGCTCTGCGGCATCACCGTGTCCTACATGGACCTCTATGGCCGCTCGCCGCTGGCCGCCACCATCAGCGCCATCGCGCGGCTGCCGATCCTGATCCCGGGCGTCATCGTCGGCATATCGCTGCTGATCCTCATCAACCTCATCGGTCTCGGTCCATCGCGTATCGCCATCGTTCTCGGCCACATATTGGTGGCGCTGCCGACGACCGTGGTGATCATGCGCAGCCGCTTCGCCGCCATCCCGAAGACCATTCGCGAGGCGGCTCTCGATCTCGGTGCTTCCGACTGGACGACGTTCCGGCGGGTCATGCTGCCGCTCAGCCTGCCGGCCATCGTCTCGGCCTTCATGCTGGCCTTCCTGATCTCCTTCGACGAATTCATCGTCGTCTTCTTCCTCGCCGGCACCGAGCCGACACTGCCGCTCTACATCTGGAGCCAGCTCAGGTTCCCCAGATCACTGCCGACGGTCATGGCGCTGGGCACGACGATCCTGGCTGTGTCCTTCGTCATCGCGGCAGCAGCCGAAATCCTGCGCCATCGCGGCCTGTCCGCGCCGGCGCCCGCCGATCCATCACAACCAAAACAAACCAAGAGAGGAGAACTGCAATGGCATTCGACCTGAAATCTGGCGACCTGAAATCTGGCCACCTGATATCCGGAAAGACGGTCCGGGCCGGCCTGGCCGCCCTGGCCTTGGCGCTGTCGTCGACCGTCGCTTTCGCCGGCGACAAGCTGCAATATTTCACCTGGTCGGGCTATGAACTGCCCGACTTCAACAAGAGCTTCCTCGCCGCCCACCCCGATGGCGTCGAGGCCTCGATCTTCGGTGACGACGACGACGCCTTCACCAAGGTCAAGGCCGGCTTCCGCCCCGACATTGCGCATCCCTGCTATGACAAGGTGGCGCGCTGGAACAAGGAAGGCCTGCTGCAGCCGATCGACACCAAGCGCATCAAGAACTGGGATTCGATCTTCCCGGTGTTCAAGAACCTGCCCGACCTGCAGGCCGGCGACGGCAAGGTCTGGATGGTGCCGTGGGACTGGGGCAACACCTCGATCCTCTACCGCACCGATCTGGTGAAGAACCCGGAGGCGAGTTGGAACCTTTTGTGGGACAAGCAGTATGCCGGCCGCATGGCAACCATCGACGCCGTGCATGACACGCCGATCGTTGCCGCACTTCTGGCCGGCGTCAATCCGTTCGACATGACGCCTGCCGAGATGGACAAGGTGGCCGAGAAGCTGCGCGAGCAGCGCCCGTTGCTCTCCAACTACACCACCGACATGACCTCCGTCGAACAGGCGCTGGCCAGCGGCCAACTGGTCGCCGCCATGACCTGGAACGCGTCGGCCACCTCGCTCAAGAAGCAGGGCGTGCCGGTCGAGTTCATGAAACCGAAGGAAGGCATGCTGACCTGGGCCTGCGGCTTCGTCATGCTCAAGGACGCCAAGAATGTCGATCTCGCCTATGACTTCATCAACAGCCGGCTGGACGCCGACTCCGGCAAATACCTGATCGAGGCCTATGGCTATGGCAGCTCGCTGAGTTCCGCCTTTGCCACCGTGCCAAAGGAGGAGCTGGAGAAATTGCAGCTGCCGTCCGACCCGGAAGTGATGCTGAAGACCACCATCTTCACCGGACCGATGAAACAGAATGACGACCTCGCCAAGATGTTCGAAAAGGTCAAGGCGGGCGGCTGACGCTGGTTCTTCCTTCTCCCCTTGTGGGGTGAGCAGCCGGTTCGCGTAAGCGGAATTCATCGTGCCAGTGGCACGATGAAAGGCCGGCGAACGCTGGGACGCTGCGAAGCAGCGGGGACCCTGCAGGGTGGATCGACTAACCACGCTCGGCCCTTCGCAGGCTCAGGGCGTTCGAAGTTCGAAAAGCCAAGCAATTGGCTTTTCGTTCGCTGCGCAAACCGCTTCTCACCCCACAAGGGGAGAAGGGAAAAGCAAACGAGGACCCATGCATGGACATGCTTAACGAGGCAACCGAGAAGCCGAAGGACGATGCCGATGTGCGGGTCGGCCGGCGCGTGCGGGCGCTACGGCTGGAGCGCAACCTGTCGCTGGCCGATCTTGCGGCAAAGGCCGGCGTGTCGATCGGTGCATTGAGCCAGATCGAGCGCGGCATGTCTTCTCTGCGCGTCAAGGTGATCTGGCCGCTCGCGGCTGCCCTCGACATCGAACCGTCGGCGCTGATCGCCGACGGCAACGATGCCGTCAACGATCTCTATTGCGTGCGTGCCGACAAGCGGCGGCAAATCCCGGTGAAATCGGAAGGCATTGCAAAGGCGCTGCTGTCGCCGCCCGGCGCGACGCTGACCGGCATGCTGGTGACGGTGGAAGCCCGCGGCGGCACGGCCGAGGCCTATGCGCATGCCGGCCATGAATTCGGCTTCGTGCTGGCCGGCGAGGTCGAACTGGTGGTGGATTCGACAAAGTACGTGCTGAAGGCCGGCGACAGTTTTGCGTTCAAGAGCACGCTTTTGCATGCCTTCCGCAATCCGGGCGCCGAGCGCTGCCAGATCCTCTGGGTCAATACCACGAAGCCGTCCGAGGTTCGCGATGGCGCTTGATTCCCTTGTGCGGCTGCAGGCGGTCTCAAAGATTTTTCCCGGCGGCATCGTTGGGCTCGACGCCGTCGACCTCGACATTATCAGCGGTGAATTCATCACGCTGCTCGGGCCGTCCGGCTGCGGCAAGACCACCAGCCTGCGCGTCATCGCCGGCTTCGAAAGCCCGTCGAGTGGCAAGGTGTTGCTCGACGGCCGCGATATCACGGCCCTTCGGCCGTTCGACCGGCCGGTCAACACCGTATTCCAGGACTACGCGCTGTTTCCGCACATGAATGTCGCGGAAAATGTCGGCTTCGGCCTGTCCCTGCGCAAACTGTCTGGAGCCGAGCAGGCAAAGCGCACCGGCGACGCCCTCGACATGGTCGGTCTCGCCGACAAGCTCGGCGCCCGCGTCTCGGAACTGTCTGGCGGCCAGCGCCAGCGCGTCGCACTGGCGCGCGCCATCGTCTGCGAGCCGCGCGTGCTGCTGCTCGACGAGCCGCTGTCGGCGCTCGACGCGCATCTGCGCGAGCAGATGCAGGTCGAACTGAAGCGGCTGCAGTCGCGGCTCGGCACCACCTTCGTCATGGTCACCCACGACCAGACCGAAGCCTTGTCGATCTCCGACCGCATCGTCGTCATGAACAAGGGCCGCGTCGAGCAGATCGCGCCGCCGGCCACCCTTTACGACCGGCCCGCCACGAAGTTTGTGGCGAGCTTCATCGGCACCATGAATCTCCTGCAATCGCGGTTTATTGGCCGCGATGGCGATCGCTTGCGTTTCACCGCCGGCACCCTGCCGCTGGAGGCCATTTCTGAAACCGGCCAGTCACCCGGGCAAGGCGAGGTGCGGACCATTGGCGTGCGCCCGGAGGATTTGCTGGCGATGACCGTGGCCGCGCCCGGCACCGCACCGGCGCGCGTCAACAGCGTCGTCTTTCACGGACGCACGCTGCGCCTGCATGCCGAACTCGGGGAGGGCGCACCTGTCGTCATCGACGCGCCGCGCCAGGCCGAGGGTTTTCAATTCAGCGCCGGCGACGTGGCGCATATCCGCCTGCGCCGTGGCGCCAATTGCCCCATCCTGCCAAGCTAGTCCCACCGATATTTAAGAACCGGAGCCGATTGGGCGATCCACGATTTCCTTGGGTCAAAGGGCATCATCGATTATGGGGCGTAGACTTCGGGTCAATATACGCTTGACTCAAACGAATGTTCCTGTTTTGTTCTAGTTGTAGACCAAAACGGGAGCGTTCCTTGTCGGGCGTATGCGTATGTATCTGCAAGGCGAATTCGATTTCGGAATTCCAGAGCCGCCATGGCGGCCCAAACGGCCGGATCGCGTATTCTACGGCTTGTTCTTGCAGCCGAAGGACTATTCTCGGTTTGCCGATTGTCAAAACGGGTTATGCAGCCAATGCGGGATAACCGGCTCCCGTCTGCTGTACCATCGGTTTCATGTTAGCCTGCAGCACGTCGGTGATTACAAGAGGTTGCGAACGAAAACCGTCTTTGCAGCCGCCCGATCGGGGCGGCGCATCGCTATGCCTGAGTTCGAGGTCACCTTTCGTCATTTCAGGAGCTTTCCCGGCCGCCCGGCGACAAGGGGTAGCCCGCCAAGCATCCGTTCGTGCTTCTCGCCGACGACGGACAGGTTTGTGAATTGAGCAGGAGGCTTGGCGCTGAAATGTTGCGCGAAGGTCTCAAAGCGTCAGACGGATTCGTCCCACATTTGACGCTTGCCTATGACCAGAAACTTATCCCGCAACAGCCTATCGATCCAATCAGCTTTGTTGCACGGGAGTTCGCTCTTGTGCACAGCTTGCGCGGACTGAAGAAGTACGTTTTCCCGGAATGTTGGCCGCTGAGCGCGATGTGACGCGCCGATCGCTCCGTCACGTCGTCGTCACATGTTCCGCGCGATATCCATCATCCTGACACGGCTTGTCAGCTTCGGCGCGGATTGACGATGGCAGGCCAGCAAGCGGTTCCCTATTTGCAATGCGTCTGAACAGGAGGAACACAAATGACCATCGCGGAAATTGCCAAGGATTTCACCGAACTGCTCCAGCAGGGCGATCATGTCGGTGCTGCCGAGAAATACAATGCCGATGATATCGTCAGCCTCGAAGCCATGGAGGGGCCGATGGCCATCGCCCGTGGCAAGGAGGCTCTCAGGCAGAAGGGCCAGTGGTGGCAGGAGAACAACGAAGTGCATGGCGGCTCGGTCGAGGGCCCCTATGTCAACGGCGACCAGTTCGCGGTGCGCTTCAAGTTCGACATAACGCCTAAGGCCACCGGCGAGCGTGTCACCATGGATGAAGTTGCCCTCTACACGGTCAAGGACGGCAAGATCGCCGAAGAGCGCTTCTACTACTAGGGCCGGGAATGCCACCGGCTTCCTGGAGCCTGCTCTCTTCGCTGCCGGGTTGAGAACAAGCATGGCGGTCAGGACAACGTCCTGGCCGCCATGTGAGAAGATCAGATCGTCTTCACATACTGCGCAAGCTGATCGGCCACCGTGCCCCAACCGTCGAAGAAACCCATCTCTTCGTGATTGTTGCGGGTCGCCTCGTCGCGATGGATGGCGGTGGCGGTGTAGCGCGTGCCCCGGCCATCCGGCTGGAGGGAAATGACCGCGGTGATGAAAGGCTCGCCTGACGGCCGGTAGCCCGGCAGCAGCGCATCCGTCCACACCAGCCGCTCGTTAGGCACGATTTCGAGATAGCAGCAATGGCGGTCGTTGACTTCCTTGCCGTCTGGCGACTGCATGCGTGTGCGGAACAATCCACCCGGCCTGAGGTCGATCTCGCAGTCGGTGATCATCCACGGCTTCGGCGTGAACCACTGCTTGACATGCTCCGGTGTCGTCCAGGCGCGCCACAGCAATTCGCGCGGCGCATCAATGACGCGCTCCAGCACAAGGTCCAGTCTGGGATCCGGCTTGAGGGGATAGCTCATTTTTCCTGCTCCTTGAGGGTCATCACATAGGCGTCGAACTGGTCGAGGCGGCGCTCCCACAGCGTGCGCTGTTCGGCGAGCCAGTTTTCGGCGAGTTTCAGCGGCTCGGGCGCCAGTTGATAGGTCCTGACCCGGCCGGTCTTTTGCGAGCGCACCAGCCCGCACACCTCAAGCACCTTGAGATGCTCGATGAAGGACGGCAGCGCCATCTCGAAAGGTTCTGCGAGTTCGCTGACCGAAGCGGGGCTGCGGTTCAATCGTTCGACAACGCGGCGTCGCGTAGGGTCGGCAAGCGCGCGAAAGATGCCGTCGATTGGCGGAAGTGTCGGCGTTGCAGGCTGCAAGCTGGTCATGGCTGTGCCCGCTCGACATGATAGGTGAGCACCACGGCGCCATTGTCGAAGGCGCGCGTGTCGACGAGCTTGAGGTCGGTCGCGTCCTCAGTCCGGTCGAAAAGCTGCGCACCGCTGCCGAGGATGACGGGAAACACCATCAGCCGGTACTCGTCGACCAGATCGTGTCGTTTGAGTGCGTTGACCAGCATGCGGCTGCCGCCAACGACGATATCGCCTTTCAACTCGTGCTTGAGCTTGCGGATAGCGGCCATCGGCTCGCCCTGAAGCACGGTCGTGTTGTTCCATGCCGGCTTGTCGAGCGTCGAGGAGACCACGTATTTCGGCATGCTGTTCATGCGGTCCGCAAACGCGCCCTTGTAGCTCGGCCAGCCGCCAGCGAAGCTTTCATAGGTAACCCGGCCGATCAGCAGCGCCTCGTGGTCGAGCACTTCCTGGAATTTGTATTCGATTTGTCCGGCTTCGTGCCGCTTGCCGACCCAGTTGGTGTGCCGGTAGCCCGGTTCGCCGCCGGGCGCCTCCATCACGCCATCGATTGAGATCAATTCCGAAACAACGATCCTGGCCATGGCTCTTTCCTTTCCCAGTTTTGCATTACTTAGGAAAAATCCTTAGTATTGGCAAGCGCAAAAATCCGCCGGCGTGGGCCACGGTGCTGGCAAAGCGGGAAGGGTGGTTTTAGGCTGTCGTTCGGATTCGGCTTTGTCAGCCAAGGGAAGCACGCTTTTGACGATCACCATGTACGGCATCACCACCTGCGACACAGTCAGGAAGGCGCGCGTCTGGCTGGAGGGCCATGACGTTGCCTACAGGTTTCACGATTTCAGGGCTGAGGGCCTGGACGCCAGGCGGCTGGATGGCTGGGCGGGCAAGGTCGGCTGGGAAAAGCTGCTCAACAAGGCGAGCACGACGTTCCGCGAACTGGCGGACAAGGACAAGCAGGGCCTCGACGAAAAGAAGGCCAAGGCGCTGATGCTGGCCAAGCCGACCATGATCAAGCGGCCGGTGCTGGAGGTCGGCGACCGGATTCTGTTGGGGTTCAAGGCTGATGTTTATGAGGAGGCGGTGAAGTAGCGTAGCGAGACCAAAAGGCCTGAGGGGGTGTGAAGGATCGCCTGATCGAGGTGGCGCTCCCACGATCCATTATTTCGCCAAGGTCAAACACTTAGAATACATTTCTGCACATGCTCGGTCTGTTTTCAGGCCTCCAGTTTCCCTGTTTTGCGTACGCAGTAAAATTCATCGCCGATTCGCGTTTAGCATAATGTGAGAATATCGCACGGAACTCCTCATTCTCGCTGAAGAAAGCGACGAGATCAAAAGTCCCGGCTTTTGACCTGCTCAGATCATCCACTAGGATCATGTCAGGTGGATTGCATATAAGATCGTCGGCCGTTTGAGTTCGAACGTTCTCCGCCATTACCTCTAGCGTAGGCGTCAGCCGGCCGGCCGCTTTCAATTGCTTCGCCATCACGATGGTCATCCAGAAGCTGAAATGCCTCGAAGGCCAGACGAGGCCTTGGTTCTCGATCATGGGCCAGATGTTGCTTGGATTCGCGGTCAGCATGATCACGGGAGATCCGGGCGGGACCGTGTGGAGTAATGCCAGGACTGGTTCTTCATTGGGATTTCTGTAAGGGCCTAGAAGAGCGGCCAAGAGAACTGGTATTAATCCAACGACCATGATCGCGGTTTGTCGGATAGCCGCGCCGGCTGTACGTTCGTGCAGGTTCAACATTGCGCAGAGCGCGAAGAAAGCCAGCCCGGTTACCGGCACCGTATGATAGCGAAATCCTTTCTGCTGTGCGAAGTACGCTAGAGCAAATCCAATGGCCGCCACGCCCGCCGCAATCGATTCAGATGGCGCGCGCTTCCGGAGGCAAGCGATGACGATCGCTGCGAGGCCCCAGAAAAGAACGCGCGGGTTGAGCAGTTGCGTTTGAAGTGAACTGTTGTAGCCGTCATAAGCTGCTGCAAGCATAGGCACGATTGTTCGGAGGTATTCTTGCGCAAAGACGAATACCGCTATGGCATAGACCGAGGCGGCGGCTCCCAACACCATCGTTTCGGGTCGGAAAGGTCTCCAGGTCCGCCGCAGCCGGAATATGAGCCAGAGTTCCAGCAGGATCGGCACCATGACAAAATAGTGCTTTAGAGCAAAGCCGGCTGCAGCGAGGGCACCGGCAGTCGCGGCTGTCTTCAAAGACACGACGGCGCCGTCGGCGCGCCGCGCAATGAGGAAGGCATATGGCAATGCTCCAATGAGCGCCAGGTGCTCGCGTTGCCCGAAGTCGGCCAGCGGGATGAGCAGCATCGAAAGACCCGCCGCGCTTAACAGGACCATTCTTCGGCCTATTGTGTCATCAGATATGATGGCAGCAAGAGACGCCAAGGCGAGCGCCGCGAACGCTGTGACCGCCGTCACGACCGCAGCGCCGGCGGTCGCGCCTAGAATTTGAGCCATGCGCTCGATCGGAACCGCCATCCAGAACCAAAGCGGCGGATTCAGCTCGACAATCTCGCCATAGAGTCTAGTCCCGCCGATCAACTGTCGGGCGACCCACATCTGGTAGACTACATCATGCGAAAGCGACATTCTGAGCATGAGAGCCCAGCTGACAAGCAGCAAAATTGCCAGGATGCTTTCTGGACAACGGCGACGCATGATGGCTGTTCCGCTGCCGAAAACAAACATCGCAGACCCTG
The DNA here is from genome assembly GCA_014189435.1 of Mesorhizobium loti. Lineage (NCBI taxonomy): Bacteria > Pseudomonadati > Pseudomonadota > Alphaproteobacteria > Hyphomicrobiales > Phyllobacteriaceae > Mesorhizobium > Mesorhizobium loti. The sequence continues at coordinate 3,990,919 of CP050293.1, read as the reverse complement.
GAAGATGGGAACGGTATCGAGATTTGACGATGAACAGGGTGGCCACTTGGCCCCCATATACATCCGCCAGAGATGACACCTCCACGTTAGCATCTTGCCAATCCAGACGCAAAATGGGATCAGGTGCGCCACTGATGGCGTTGGCCGTGTCGCATGCGCAGCGCGCCGAGATGCCGCCCATTGATCGACCCGATCGGCTTGGTAGCTTGGGATTCATTGTCGTTCATGGCTGCGCGGTCTGATCAAATCGTGTTCCTCGATTGCAGGGCCATGGCGGTCACCTTGTTAGGTCAACCGGTTGCCGGTGAATTTAACACCCGATCGAGGAGCATCCTTTGACGATCACCATGTACGGCATCGCCACCTGCGACACAGTCAAGAAGGCGCGCGTCTGGCTGGAGGGCCATGACGTTGCCTACCGGTTTCACGATTTCAGGGCTGAGGGGCTGGACGCTAGGCGGCTGGATGGCTGGGCGGGCAAGGTCGGCTGGGAAAAGCTGCTCAACAAGGCGAGCACGACGTTCCGCGAACTGGCGGACAAGGACAAGCAGGGCCTCGACGAAAAGAAGGCCAAGGCGCTGATGCTGGCCAAGCCGACCATGATCAAGCGGCCAGTGCTGGAGCAGGGGGATCGGATTCTGGTTGGATTCAAGCCGGATGTTTATGCGCAGGCGGTGGTGAAGTAGAGCCAACGCTCGCCCCGCCGCGCTCTACGGCGCCCCCCTCTGTCCTGCCGGACATCTCCCCCACACGGGGGAGATTGGCGGCTTCAGCGCCTTCGCCCTTCTTATCGTTGAAAATTGGCGAAAGCGCCGCGACGTCCAATCTCCCCCTCGTGGGGGAGATGTCCGGCAGGACAGAGGGGGGCGCTGTCCCGCCGGCATCAGAAATTCCAGCAGCCTCAACCCCCGCGCATATACCCCGCCAGCGCCACCGCGTTGTTATGCGCCTCATCATGCGCGCCATAGAGCAGCGTCACCTTGCCGTGGCGGAGCAGGCCGCGCAATTCACCCACCGCCTCTTCATTTCCATCCAGCTCAGCACGATACCGCTTCTGAAACTCCGCCCAGCGGGCCGGCTCATGTCCGAACCATTTGCGCAGATCGTCGCTCGGCGCGATGTCCTTCAACCACAGCGCCAGCGCGGCGTCCTGCTTGCTGATGCCGCGCGGCCAGATCCGGTCGACCAGAACCCGCTGCCCGTCATCGGGTGCCGGTGGCTCGTAAATCCGCTTGACCGCCAGGTCGAAGGTCATCGGACCCTCCGCAAGCGGCTCAGGCCCATTCGCCCTTGCGCATCAATGGCACCTTTCGGCCATCCTTATGGACGCCGTCTATGTCGATCTTGTCGGAGCCGATCATCCAGTCGATGTGGATGAAGCTCTTGTTGCCGCCGCGCGCCGCGATCTCGTCCTGGCTGAGCGAGGCGCCGTCGACGAAGCACTTCGAATAGCACTGGCCGAGCGCGATGTGGCAGGCGGCGTTCTCGTCGAACAGCGTGTTGAAGAACAACAGCCCGCTGGCCGAGATCGGCGAGGAATGCGGCACCAGCGCAACCTCGCCGAGGCGGCGCGCGCCCTCATCGGTGTCGAGCACTTTCTTCAGCACGTCCTCGCCCTTCGATGCCTTGGCCTCGACAATCCTGCCCGCTTCGAAACGAACCGAGATCTCATCGATCAGCGTGCCCTGGTAGGACAGCGGCTTGGTCGAGGAGACATGGCCCTCGACCCGCCTTGCATGCGGCGTGGTGAAGACCTCTTCGGTCGGGATGTTGGGATTGCAGGTGATGCCGTTCTTGGCGGTCGAGGCGCCGCCCATCCATTCATGGCCGTCCGCCAGCCCAACCGTCAGGTCGGTGCCGGGTCCGGTGAAATGCAACGCATGGAAATTATGGCCGTTGAGCCATTCGGTGCGGCTGCGCAGCGCTGCATTGTGCGCCTTCCAGTTGCCGATCGGATCCTCCACATCGACCCGCGACGCGGCGAAGATGGCGTCGGCGAGTTTCACCACCGCGACATCGTCAGCATCGCCCGGAAAAACCTGCCTGGCCCACGCGAGGTCCGGATAGGCGACGATGTTCCAGTTGATGTCGAAGCCGGTGATCTTTTCCAGCGCCGGCTGATACGCCATCGAATTGGCCTTGTTGGCGCGCGCCACTTTCGCCGGATCCTGTGCGGAGAGCAGCGACGGATCCTCGCCGCGCACGGCCAGCCTGGCCGCATTGTTGGAAAAGGCTTTCGCCATGCCCTCATAGAGCCAGCCGGCGGCGTGGTCGAAACCGGCATCGGCGCCGAAGCGGTAGCGCGCCAGCGTCATCTCGTCGTCGTTGAAGATCGGCGTCACCAGGCCGGCGCCGGCCTTGTAGGCATGCTCGACGATCCGCCTGGTCAGCGGCAATGCCGCGATGGAGGATGTCAGCACCAGATCCTGTCCCGGCTGCAATTGCAGCCCGACCTTGATGGCGACTTCCGCCAGCCTGTCGAGCTTCACCGGGTCGATCGATGCGGAAACGCCGCGCGAATGTGTGGTCATGATCCTGCCTGTCGTAGTTTGATGTCCTTCTCTACATAGACCGGTGCCACGGTGCTTTCCACCGCGATCGCGCCGGCGGGTTCTGGATTCGCGGACCCGAACTGCGCCATGGTCGCCTCGATCTCTTCCTTGATCCAGGCCTTGAAATCCCGGACCTTGCGGCTTTCGGTCCTGGCGGACGAGGTCACCAGCCAATAGCCGAGTCCGCTCTGGGCGCGGATTCCGAAAGGCGCCACCAGCCGCCCATCGGCCAGCGCATCGGCGGCCAGCAATTGCCAGCCCAGCATCACGCCATGGCCGGCAATCGCCGATTCCAGGCACAGCATCGGGTCGGTGAAACGCGCGCCCTTCAGGAAGGTGACAGGGGGAACGCCGGCCGTCTCGAACCAGCTTTCCCAGTTGATCATCGCGCGCTCATCGGTGATCGCGCAGGTCTGGGCAAGATCCTCGATCGACTTCAGTTTTTGGGCGATCGCCGGCGCGCAGACCGGGAAGACTTCCTGCGCCAAAAGCAGTTCCGTCCGTCCGCCCGGCCATTTGCCGTCGCCGAGCCGGATGGCGATGTCGATGTCGGAATGATCGAGATTGGCCAGCCGCACCGACGCGTCGATGCGCAGCAGCACGTTGGGATGCCGGGCGAAGTGACGCGACAGTCGCGGCAAAAGCCATTTCGAGGCAAAGGCCGGCGCCACCGAAACCACCAATGTGCACTGCGTCGCGTCGTCGGCCAGCGCCACGGCATGGGCAAGCTCGCGAAATCCGGCACCAAGGCGGGTCGCGAAGATGGCGCCGAATTCGGTCAACACCAGACCGCTCGCCGTTCGTTCGAACAGCGCCTGGCCAAGCTGCTTCTCGGTGCGGCTGATCTGCTGGCTGACGGCACTGACGGAAACGTTGAGTTCACCGGCGGCGGCCGCCAGCGATCCGAGGCGGGCAACGGTTTCGACGGCGCGCAGGCCGTTGAGATGGACGCGGTTGAGCATAGCCATTTGAGTTTTTCTAAACCGATCCGGCTGAAATCTCAATTGTAAGAGAGGTCGAAACGGCAGACTTTATCAGGGGAGACAGAGACCTGTGGAGCCGGAAATGCTGAGGATCTTGTCGTCGTCGCTGAAGGTCTTTTTCGCCAGCACGCCATATGAACCGCGCCGGGAGAGCGAGGCGCAGAGATGGCTGACCGATCCGCTTTCGCATCCCGTGCTGAACACCATGTCGGAGCGCGAGCTTGGCGACGTGCCGTTCAGGCTGACGGCACGGCGGACCGTGCACGAGACGGCTTCATTGCATGCCGGTTTCGGCGGACGCTGCTGAGCGGATGACACCCCTTCCGATTTAGGCACAAGTCCAGGCGATCACGGCGCCCGCGAGGGCCCTGGCCCAACCAAAGGCGGATTGTTTCACCGGCACGCGCACCTATTGTGCACTGCAATGACATCCGTCGCCTCAACAGCGCTGCGTTTCGCTCTCGCCGGCATGATTGCCATGGCGGTTGCCATGGGCATCGGCCGTTTCGTCTACACGCCGATCCTGCCCGGCATGATGGAGGAATTGCATCTGTCGCCGGCCGATGCCGGGTGGATCGCGTCGGCCAACTATCTCGGCTACCTCGTCGGCGCGCTGGCCGCGGCCGGCGGCTGGGCGCATGGGCGCGAGCGCCTGCTGATGCTGGCGGGGCTTGGCGCCAGTGCGGTCCTTGCCGCGCTGATGGGGCTGACCGATGCGATGGCCGCCTTTCTCGTCATCCGCTTTCTGGCCGGTCTGGCCAGCGCCTTCGTCATGGTGTTCATGGCCAGCATCGTTTTCAGCCACATAAACGCTGCCGGGCGCAGCGACCTGCAGGCGTGGCATTTCGGCGGCGTTGGCCTCGGCATCGCGGTGTCCGCGGCGATGATGGCGGTGCTGGTCACCGAACATGCAGGCTGGGCGGCGGGCTGGCTGTGGTCGGCGGCAATTTCGGCCTGTGGTTTCGTGCTCGTGGCGTTGTTGGTCGACGAGGGTCCGCTCAGCAATGGCGAAGTCGCCCGTGAGCCGGCACTGCGGATGGACCGGTCGTTGGTCAAGGTCATCATTGCCTATGGCCTGTTCGGCTTTGGCTATGTGGTGACGGCGACATTCCTGGTCGCCATCGTCCGGCAAGGCGGCGGCAGCCGCGTCTTCGAGGCGATGGTGTGGATGGTCGCCGGTCTTGCCGGCTTTCCCTCGATTTGGCTGTGGCAGAAGATCGCCGCGCGGATCGGGCTCTATGCCGCCTATGTGCTGGCATGCTTCATCGAAGTTGTCGGCGTCACCGCAAGCGTTGCCATCGGCGGGCGCACCGGGCCGCTGCTTGGCGGTGTTTTGCTCGGCGGCACCTTCATTGCCATCACCGCCTTTGGCCTGCAGGCCGCCAGGCAGCAGGCGCCAAGCGCGCCGCGTCGGATCTTCGCCCTGATGACGGCTGCGTTCGGCCTTGGCCAGATCATCGGTCCGGTCGCCGCCGGGTTTCTGGCGCAACTGTCCGGCGGTTTCTTCCTCGCCTCGATTGTTGCGGCCGGCGTCCTCGTCGTCTCCGGCGCTATCACGTGGTCGGCTGCGCCAAAATCGCCATGATTATGGGCTTGCTCGATGCGAGGCATCAGGCACGGGCATTTTCTTTCCCTCTAATGTGTGACTTTATGCCCGCAATAGTCAGCTGATTTGCGCCCAGATCGAGGAATTCGCCACAGTGTTCGTATCCTTTTTCCCGCAGCCGAAGCTCTTTTTCTCTTCGGCAGCCGTCTGGAGCCTTGCGGCAATCCTGTTCTGGTTCTTTGGAGGCGAGCAGTTGGGAGCCGTCTTCGGGCTGCCGCCCGCCGCCGCCGGCGCGCCGCCCATCATCGGCATCGCAATCCTCATATCGCCGCCGTTTCTGTGGTTTTATCTCTACTTCGCGTTTTGCGTGCTCGTCTTCTACGCATTCTGGAGCTGGTATTCCCCGCATCCGTGGCAGCGCTGGTCGATCCTGATGACCGCGGTCATCCTGTTCTTCATCTATTTCAATGTGCAGGTCAGTGTCGCCGTCAACGCCTGGTACGGGCCTTTCTTCGACTATGTGCAGGGACTGATGTCGGGGACTGGAAAGTCGACCAACGGCGAATTCTATATCGGATTGGCCGATTTTTCGTGGCTCGCGCTGGTTGGCATGAATGTGCAGGTGGTCAATGCCTTCATCGTCAGCCACTGGATCTTCCGCTGGCGCACGGCGATGAACAACTACTTCGTCGAGAACTGGGGCAGGCTACGCCATATCGAGGGTGCCTCGCAGCGTATCCAGGAAGACACGATGCGGTTCTCGCAGATCATGGAAGATCTCGGCTCAAGCTTCGTCCAGTCGATCATGACCTTGATCGCATTCCTGCCGGTCATGATCCAGTTGCAGGCCCATATCACCGAGTTGCCGATTATCGGCGCTATCCCGCAGCCATTGGTGGTCGCAGCCCTTGCCTGGTGTCTGTTCGGAACGATATCGGTCATGGTTGCCGGCCTGAAACTTCCAGGGCTGCAGTTCCGCAACCAGCGTGTCGAAGCCGCCTATCGCAAGGAACTCGTCTACGGCGAGGACCACGCGGACCGGGCCCAGCCAGCCACCACCGCCGAGCTGTTCGAGAATGTTCGTCACAATTATTTCAGGCTCTATTTCCACTACATCTATTTCAACGTCGTCCGTTACACCTACCTGCAGGCTGACAACATTTTCTCGCTGCTGATCCTGGGGCCCTCACTGGTAGCGCACAAGATAACGTTCGGCGCGCTGAACCAGATTTCGAACGCGTTCGGCAAGGTGACGGGGTCGCTGCAGTTTCTGCTCACCTCCTGGTCGACCATCGTCGAACTGCAATCGGTCCACAAACGCCTGCGCGCTTTCGAGGCGACACTGCAAGGCGAGCCGCTGCCGGCTATCGATCAACGCTATCTGGCAAGACAGGGCGCCGAGGACCCGGCCTAAAACCGTGGTTGGAAATCGAAGCGGGTTGGCGGCTCAGCCGCCGACCGAAGCCTGCTTCTGGGCAGCATCCTGGCGCGATATATAGTCGCGAAAACTGATGCATTCGACATTCTGCTTCACGCAGACGTCGCCGGCAAAGCGCTCCAGCGCGTTCCAGTAGGCGCCGTCATTCATCAGCGCGAAGTGGAAGCCGAGCTCCAGCGGAATGCGCTTGCCGGCATACTGCTTGTCGAAGGCGGCGCGGAAGGCATCATAGGTCCGGTTGGCGAACTCGTCCGCCTTGCTCGGCCGCTCGAAACCGCCGGAATGGCGGACATAGAGATTGTAGTCCATGGCGATCACCGGCCGCGACTTCGGTCCTTCCGGAATCTGCGGCAGCGAAAAGTGCATGATGCCGTTGCTGGCCGTCGGTCGGGCAGGGCCCTGTGAGACGCCGCTCGCGTCGAATTGATAGCCGGCCGCCGGCAGCGCCTCATAGAGCGCTTTGCCTGTCGACAGATACGGCGCGCGGAAACCGACCACTGCATGCCGCGCGAAATCGCGCCAGCCCTCAGGTTCGGGCGCAATACCGTTGATCGCATAGGCGTTCTCGAGAATGTGCTCGAACGAACTGAACTCTTTCAACCAGTCGGCCTTGCTCCAGTCCTTGCCGTCGAAATGGCCGCAGCCATGGCTGGCGATATCGTGGCCTTCATGCGCGGCAAGGCCGATCTGCTCGAGCCGCTCGGTGACTTCCTGCTTCGAGGCGGCAAAGCCGATGTTGGATTTGCCGGCGCTTTTGCCGGGTGCGGTGTATTCCTTGCGTGTTTCCTGCGACAGCAGGAAGACGCAGGAGAGAAAATAGGTAAAATGCGCGCCGGTACGCTGCGCCAGCGCCCGGCTGCGCTTCCACTGCGAAATGTCGCGGGCACTGTCGAACGAGATGATGACGACCTGTTTCGGCTTTGCCGGCGCTGGTGGCGCGGGCGGATCGGCCAAAGCCCCACCGGTGTGGAGCGCGGCAAGCGAAAACGCAACAACGCGGAACGGACGAGGCATAGGCAATCTGATCTTTACTCGGGGAACGTTTGCAAGCCGGCTATCGCCTAAATGTGGCGTGGGTGCGATTGGCCTTTTCAGCTGCTTGCCCGGGGCAAACATCCGTTTGCCCCGGGGAATAGGCGATTTTCCGGTTGAACCCCTTCCATGCCGACAAAATTTCGCTAAAACGCGGGCTGACAAAGGCCCGACCGGGCAGGAATGGTTTTGATAGATGTCCGACGACAGTTTTATCCGTGAAGTCAACGACGAGATGCGTCGCGAACAGGCGCAGAAGCTTTGGGACCGTTTTGGCCCCGCTTTGATTGTCATTGCGATTCTCGTGGTGCTCGGCACCGCCGCCTTCGTCGGCTATCGCTATTGGGACGAGACGCGCGCCAACCGCTCGGGCGACGCGTTCTCGCAGGCGCTGAAGCTGGCCAATGACGGCAAGAACGATGAAGCGCTGACCGCACTGGATCAGTTGGAGAAGGATGGCTACGGCGCCTATCCGCTGCTCGCCCGCATGCGCGGCGCGACCGTCAAGGCCAACAAGGGCGACATCGACGCCGCCGTCAAGGATTTCGACGAAGTCGCCGCCGACACGGCTATTCCCCAGGGCATTCGCGACATGGCGCGGCTGCGGGCAGCGCTCCTGCTTGTCGACCATGGCTCCTTCGCCGACGTCTCCAGCCGTGTCGAAGCGCTCACATCCGACACCAACACGCTGCGCCATACGGCGCGCGAGGCACTAGGCCTTTCCGCGTGGAAGGAAGGCAAGACCCAGGATGCGCTAAAGCTGTTCGACCAGATCGCCGCCGATGACGGCGCCCCGCGCAACACCCGCGAGCGCGCAACGTTGATGTCCGAGCTGATCCGCGGGTCGGGCAGTGCGTCGTGACCTTCAAAGTCGCCATCATCGGCAGACCTAACGTCGGCAAATCGACTCTTTTCAATCGGCTGGTGGGAAGGAAGTTGGCGCTTGTCGACGACACGCCGGGCGTCACCCGCGACCGTCGCGTCCATGCCGCCAAGCTTTACGACCTGCATTTCGATGTCATCGACACCGCCGGCTTCGAGGACGCGGGCGCCTCGACCTTGCCCGGCCGCATGCGTGCGCAGACCGAGATCGCCATCCGCGAGGCCGACCTGATCTTCTTCACCATCGACGCCAAGTCCGGCCTGTTGCCTGACGACAGGACCTTCGCCGAGATCGTGCGCAAGTCCGGCAAGCCGGTCGTGCTGGTCGCCAACAAGGCCGAGGCGAAGGGCGCCCAGGGCGGCATGCTGGAGGCCTGGGAACTCGGCCTTGGCGAGCCGATCCCTGTTTCGGCCGAACATGGCCAGGGCATGCCCGACCTGCGCGACGCCGTGATCGGCGCGCTCGGCGAAGCGCGTGCTTTCGGCGAAGAAGAAGATGGCGAAGACGAAGACGTCGCTGCCGGCGAGGTTCTGATCGGCGAGGATATCGCCGATCCGGATGCCGAGCACAGCTATGACGACACCAAGCCGATGCGCATCGCTGTCGTCGGCCGTCCCAATGCCGGCAAGTCGACGCTGATCAACGCGCTGATCGGCGAAGAACGTCTGCTCACCGGACCGGAAGCCGGCATCACCCGTGATTCGATCTCGGTCGACTGGGATTGGCATGGCCGCCGCCTGAAACTGTTCGATACGGCCGGCATGCGCCGCAAGGCCAGGATCCATGAAAAGCTGGAAGTGATGTCGGTGCAGGACGGCCTGCGCGCCATCCGCTTCGCCGAGATCGTCATCATCGTCCTCGATGCCACCATTCCCTTCGAGAAGCAGGATCTGCAGATCGCCGACCTGATCATCAGGGAAGGCCGGGCGCCGGTGATCGCCTTCAACAAATGGGATTTGATCGACCATCCCCAGGAGCTTCTGGCCGAATTGCGCGAGAAGACGGAACGGCTTCTGCCCCAGGCGCGGGGCCTCCAGGCGGTACCCGTCTCCGGCGAGACCGGGCGCGGCCTCGACAAACTGATGGATGCCGTCATCAGGACCCACAAGGTGTGGAACAGCCGTGTCTCGACCGGCAAGCTCAACCGCTGGCTGGAAGGCATCCTGGCGCACCACCCGCCGCCTGCCGTGGCCGGGCGGCGGCTGAAGGTCAAATACGTCACCCAGGCCAAGACCCGGCCACCGGGTTTCGTTGTCCAGTGCTCGCGGCCCGATGCGATGCCGCAATCCTATGTCCGCTATCTCTCCAACAGCCTGCGCGAAGCCTTCGACATGCCCGGCGTGCCGATCCGCATTGCGCTGCGCACGTCGGACAATCCATTCGCCGGCAGGTCCAAGAAACGCAGCTGATTGCCGGCGCCCCCTTGGCGCCCAATGATCATGCCACGGCGCGCAGGTCGCTGGCCCGGGCATTTTCAGGCAATGCTTGCCGCGCGGCGTCCAGCAATATGTCGGCGAGGCGGGCCGCCACCGGCTCGGCCTCTGCGTCCTTGCGATGCAGGAACAACGACATCTTGGGCAGCGCCGGCAATCCGGCGATTTCCGGCGTCATCGCGCTGACGCTGGCCGGCAGGCCGATGTCGGTGCGGATCGTCAACCCCAGCCCCGCCGCAACCGCCGCCCAGATGCCGCCAAGGCTCGGGCTTGAAAAGGCCATCCGCCACGACAGCCCCGCCCTGTCGAGCGTCTCGGTCGCCACCGTGCGCAAAAGGCATGGCGCTTCGAGCGCCACCAGCGGCAATGGCTCACCGTTGCGCAGGCTGGTCTCGATGCGTTTTGCCGGACCGATCCAGCGCATCTGCACATCGGCGACATGCTCGCCGTAGGGCAGCGTCTCGCCGCTGTGCCAGGCGAGCGCGATGTCGAGACTGCCTGACATGATCCGTTCGGCAAGGTCGTGGCTGCGCGCGATCCTGGCTTCGATCTTGACCTTTGGGTGCGCCCGGGCGAAGCGGCCGAGCACGTCAGGCAGCACCGCCTCGCCGAAATCCTCCTGCAGGCCGAGCCTGACCCAGCCCTCCAGTTCGACATCGTGGATGGCGGATGCCGCTTCGTCATTGAGCTCGATCAGCCGGCGCGCATAGCCGAGCATGGTCTCGCCGGCTTCGGTCAGAGCAAGGCCGCGTCCCGACTTGCGGAAGATCGGCGTCGCCGCCTGTTCCTCCAGTTTCTTCAATTGCGCACTGACCGCCGACGTCGATCGGCCAAGCCGGTCAGCCGCCTTGGCAAAGCTGCCCAGCTCCATACCGGTGACGAAACTGCGCAGGACGTCGAGGTCGAATGTCACGCGTCGCATATGTTAGTCCTGTTTTTCAGGATAGTAAGTTCAAAAGTTCCTGATTTTAAGGATGAAACTATGGCGCTAGAGACAGACCGTCAAGGCCAGACCGCCGGCCAAGAAACAGGAATGAAATCATGTCCGCCATCGCCGATTGCACCGACCGACAGCTGCCGGAACTCTCGGAAGATACCGGTTCCGCCGCGAGGGCATTCAAGCCCGGCCATCGCTGGAAGGTCCTGGGCATCGGCGTTGCCGCCAATGCCAGCTTCTCCGCCACTTTCTCCGGCATACCGGCAACCGCGGTCGTGCTTCGCCAGGGCTATCATCTGGGCAATGCGGAACTCGGCCTGGCACTCGGCCTTCTCGGGCTGGGGGTCGCGCTCAGCGAACTGCCCTGGGGCCTGCTCACCGACCGCTGGGGCGATCGCCGCGTGCTTTTGATCGGGCTCGGCGCGACGGCTGCGTGGCTCCTGGTCATGGCGATGCTGGTCGTGCCGACAAGGACCGCTATTCCCGGCGTCACGCTGCTCTCCGCGAGCCTGCTCATCACCGGACTGCTGGGCGGCAGCGTCAACGGTTCGAGCGGCCGCGCCATCATGGGCTGGTTCCGGGAAAACGAGCGCGGCTTTGCCATGAGCATCAGGCAGACGGCGGTGCCGCTTGGTGGCGGCCTTGGCGCGCTCGTGCTGCCTGCGCTTGCCTTGGCTTTCGGCTTTGGCGCGGTGTTCGGGGTTCTGGCGGGTGCATCCGCACTCTCGGCCCTGTTCGCCTGGCGCTGGCTGCACGAGCCGCCGACGGCGGGCGAGGGCCATCTTGCTGCGGCAACTGTGGCCGGACCGGCGCCGCTGCGCAATCGCGACGTCTGGCGTATCGCGACCGCCATCGGCCTGCTCTGCTTTCCGCAAGTCGCCGTGCTCACCTTCGCCTCCGTGTTCCTGCATGATTTTGTCGGACTGGGAACGGCAGCGATCAGCGCGAGCCTCGCCGCCGTGCAGATCGGCGCCATGGTCATGCGCATCTGGAGCGGGCGCTTTACCGACCGTCACGGCAACCGCCGCAAATTCCTTCGCTTGTGCAGTGCGCTCAGCGCGCTCGCCTTCTTGGTGCTTTGGTTGCTGGTTCTGGCCGGTCCCGCCATCCCAGGCGGACAGCTCTTCCTGATGGCTGTCCTTCCCGTCGTGCTGATCGTTGCAGGCATCTCGGTCTCCGCATGGCACGGCGTCGCCTATACCGAGCTTGCCACGCTTGCCGGCGCCGGCCATGTCGGAACCGCGCTCAGCCTTGCCAACAGCTTCGTTTTCGTCGGCTTCTTCCTGGTGCCGATCGCCATCCCGGGGCTCTTGCACCTCTGGTCATGGTCCGGCGTCTGGCTGGCTGCGGCCATCTGCCCCCTGATCGCCTGGCCGATCTTCCTGCGGCCGGCCTGAGTTCGGCCGCAAAACCGCCCGACTTCGGAACCACGACGTCGGGCCGATCGGGACAACCCGATCGAACCCGTTAACGTCCCATCAAGGTTAATGCATCATTTTGCTCTCCAGTGGGGTCTGTAGCGTTCCTGGAGAGAGTTCCGTGCATCGACGTGTGTTGAAGCGGCTGGTTGCCGCCGCCGGTGAGAGAAAACGTGGCTTTCTGCCCCCGTTCATCATCGGCCTCGGCATCTGGATCGGCTTTCCGACCATCGTCGCCTACCAGGACATGGCGAGCCTTGTCTCCGGCCTCGAAGCGAACACCCGCTGGAATTCCTATGTCGAGAAATCCGTCGCCGGCTCGACCCATGCGGCCGAGATGCCTTTCGTCGATTCCGACATCACCGGCTCCATCTCCGGATCGGGTATCCACCTGGCCGGTGTCGGCAGCGTGTCCTTTCGCGGCAAGGGCGGCAAGGTCAGCGGCACGCCCGACGAGGATCGCGTCGTGCGCGCCGAGAAGAAGGGGCGCATCGTCCAGATGTCTCCGGTGGCGCCGCCGAAGAACTTCAATGCCGGCTCGATCTTCGAGCGCACCTCCTCCTTGCTGCGGCCCAGCATGGACAGCGGCCTGAAGATGGCCTTTGCCAAGCCGCAGATCAAAGGCAAGGAAATCCAGATCGCTGCCGCATTCCATGCGCGCGAGGACAAGAAGCCGGATCCCGGCGTGCCGGCTATGCTCGCTTCGCTGGTCAACAATGACCATCCGGATGTGCTGGCGACCGCCTATGCGCAGTCCGAACCCGACTATGCCAAGGCATCGCCCTTCGAAGCCCTGCTTCAGGACGAGCAGCCCAATGATGGCCGCTTCATTCCGCCGATGGTCAAGGGCGACCATTCGTGGATCCAGAACCCGCTGCCGGCGAGCGTCTTCTCCAAGAAGGAGCAGGCATGCCTTGCCAACGGCATCTATTTCGAGGCGAGGAGCGAATCCGTGCGCGGCCAGGCCGCCGTCGCCCAGGTCATCCTCAATCGCGTCCGCAACCCGGCCTATCCGAATTCGATCTGCGGCGTCGTCTACCAGAACGACAGCTGGTTCAACCGTTGCCAGTTCTCCTTCGCCTGCGACGGCAGGAAGAAGCGCATCGATAGCCCTGTCGCCTACAAGACCGCCCAGGATATCGCCATGGCCGTCACCGCCGGCAAGATCTTCATCCCGGAAGTCGGATCATCGACCCATTACTATGCCCAATATGTCCATCCCGTCTGGGCGCGCACGATGCAGAAGATGACCAAGATCGGTCTGCATATCTTCTATCGGACCTATGGCGGCGGCTGGAGCTGAGCGCGCAACAGCCGCTGATCTTTGGTGCGGTGCGCGGTCGATCGAAGAGCCATTGCCCGGGGGATTCGCGCCATGCATCCCCACCATCGCGGCGGGCACGATGTCGCACCTTTCTAATCTATTGATTTTGTTGCCTAAAATACATGGCAATGAACTTCCGCCCGTGGCTTGACGGGCGCAAACCCTCTAACTATGTTGCCGGCGACTTTAGAAGCGGACGGACGGTGACGGTCTGACCGGGCAGGGGGGTTGCGATGGCCGACAAGAATGGGCCAGACGGAACCGGAGAAACCGGCCGCGGCAAGCAACATGAACCCGGCATCCGCGACGACGATCTTGAGCGCCGCCGGCGTGACCTTGAAGCTTCGCTCGCGACAAGGCGGCCGGACCGGCTCGAGGGGAAAGACGACGCGAAAGCGGGCAGTGCGGCCGGTTATGGCCAGGCGGTCAAGCTCTCCAGCGAATTTATCGCTGGCGTGGTGGTGGGCGCGGGCATCGGCTGGATCATCGACCGAATGGCGGGGACATCGCCGTTCGGTTTGATCGTTTTCCTGCTGCTTGGTTTTGGCGCCGGAGTGCTCAATGTGATGCGTTCCGCCGGCGTTGTGGCAGAATTCGGACAGGGCGATAAATCGCGTCCTGGCCAAGACGACAAGAAATGACCGCGCACGATGTGCGGTAATGCTAACGAGGCCGTACGCGGCATTGACGGGGTTTGAACGTGGCAGCTGACAAGGTCGATCCGATCCACCAGTTCCATATCAACAAGCTGATTCCGATCGACATCGGCGGCTACGATCTGTCTTTCACCAATTCGGCGCTGTTCATGGTCGCAACCGTGGTCGTTGCGGCGGCGTTTCTGTTTCTCACGACCTCGAGCCGCAGCCTGGTTCCTGGCCGGCTTCAGTCGGTCTCCGAGATGGCCTACGAATTCGTCGGCAACATGTTGCGCGACGCCGCCGGCACGCAGGGCATGAAGTTCTTCCCGCTTGTGTTCTCGCTGTTCATGTTCGTGCTGGTCGCCAACCTGCTCGGCCTGTTCCCGTATTTCTTCACTGTCACCAGCCACATCATCGTCACCTTCGGCCTTGCCGTGCTGGTGATCGCAACCGTGGTCATCTACGGCTTCATGAAGCATGGTTTTGGGTTCCTGAAGCTGTTCGTACCGCATGGCGTGCCGGTCTTCCTGCTGCCGCTGGTGGTGCTGATCGAGGTGATCTCGTTCGTGTCGCGCCCGGTCAGCCTCTCGGTTCGTCTGTTCGCCAACATGCTCGCCGGCCATATCACGCTGAAGGTGTTTTCCGGGTTCGTCGTCAGCCTGAGCGCGCTCGGCGCGGTCGGCGTCGCAGGCTCGATCCTGCCGCTGGCCATGGCGGTGGCGCTGACGGCACTGGAACTGCTGGTCGCCTTCCTGCAGGCCTACGTCTTTGCCGTGTTGACCTGCATGTATCTCAACGACGCCCTGCATCCGGGGCACTGACCAAGAGTTTCCGGCCCAAGAGTTTTCCAACATTGGCGCCGGATGGAATCGCAACGGAATTTTAGATCCAAAGGAGTTGAACAAATGGACGCAGAAGCAGCAAAGTACATCGGCGCCGGCATCGCTTGCCTGGGCATGGGTGGCGCAGGCATTGGCCTCGGCAACATCTTCGGCAGCTACCTGGCGGGCGCTCTGCGCAACCCGTCGGCTGCTGATGGCCAGTTCGGCCGTCTGATCTTCGGCTTCGCCGTGACCGAAGCTCTGGGCATCTTCTCGCTTCTCATCGCGCTTCTGGCCCTGTTCGGCTGAGCACTCGGGAAGATTGGACAGGCCGGCCGCGCAAGCGGCGGGCCTGAATTTCGGGGATAGTCCATGTTCGTGACATCTGCCTTTGCGCAAGAGTCCGCGCCATCAGCCGATACCAGCCACGCTGCAACGGAAGGCGACACGCATTCCGGCACCAGCGTGCCTGCTGAAGCGCATGGCACGTTTCCGCCATTCGATCCGGCGACGTTCCCGTCGCAGCTTCTGTGGCTGGCGATCACCTTCGGGCTGTTCTACCTCTTCCTGAAGCGGGTTGTGATGCCGCGCGTCGGCGGCATCATCGATGTCCGCAACGATCGCATCACGCAGGACCTCGACCAGGCAGCCAAGTTGAAGGGCGAGGCCGACGCCGCCGTTGCTGCCTACGAGCAGGAACTGGCGGAAGCCAAGACCAAGGCCAACGCGATCGGCCAGCAGGCCAACGATGCGGCCAAGGCCGAGGCCGAGACCGCACGCAAGAAGGTCGAGGCCGCGCTCGACGCGAAGCTTGGCGAGGCCGAAGCCCGCATTTCTTCCATCAAGGCCAATGCCATGAAGGAAGTCGGCAGCATTGCCGAGGACACCGCTTCGGCGATCGTCGAGGCCCTGGTCGGCGGCAAGGCCAGCAAGGCCGAGATCGCGGCCGCGGTCAAATCCGTGGCCCGGTGAGGAGCGCATCATGGATTACACATCTCTCGCGACGCTGTGGGCCACGATAGCCCTCATCATCTTCCTGGGCGTTGCCGTCTACATCAAGGTGCCTGGCATGATCGCCAAGGCGCTCGACGCCCGCGCCGCCAGGATCAGCAATGAGCTGGATGAAGCGCGCCGGCTGCGCGAGGAGGCCCAGCAGCTGCTCGGCCAGTACCAGCGCAAGCGCAAGGAAGCCGAGCAGGAGGCCGCCGACATCGTCGCCGCCGCCAAGCGCGAAGCCGACATGCTTGCCGCCGAAGCGCACAAGAAGACCGAGGACTATGTCGTCCGGCGCACCGCGCTT
This sequence comes from Mesorhizobium loti, assembly GCA_014189435.1. Taxonomy (NCBI): domain Bacteria; kingdom Pseudomonadati; phylum Pseudomonadota; class Alphaproteobacteria; order Hyphomicrobiales; family Phyllobacteriaceae; genus Mesorhizobium; species Mesorhizobium loti. The sequence goes on along the minus strand of CP050293.1, from coordinate 3,974,614 downwards.
GCCGAGCAGAAGATCGGACAGGCCGAGCGTGACGCCATCAGTGAAGTCCGCGCCAGCGCCGTCGATATCGCCGTCGAGGCAGCACGCACGCTGCTCGCCGGCAAGATCGACGCCAAGGCCGGTGCCGATCTGTTCAAGGCTTCGCTTGCCGACGTGAAGTCGAAGCTGAACTAGGCGGTCCGTCCAGCCAAGCATCAAAGCCGCCCGGGCAACCTGGCGGCTTTTTTGTTGGGCGCTGAAGCTGCCAATCTCCCCCCTCGTGGGGGAGATGCCCGGCAGGGCAGAGGGGGGCGTGAAGAACGCTAACCTTTGTTGTCCTGCGATCTATCGGATAAGCCCAAGGGCGTGATTGCAATCGATTGAGAGGCCGGCGGGACAGCGCCCCCCCTCTGTCCTGCCGGACATCTCCCCCACGAGGGGGAGATTGCCTTGTCGCTGCCGCCCGCTCAATCCAACCCGACAAAACTCTCTTCTTCAACCACCTCAGCGCCGCCCAATCTGAACGGCGAGAATGACACACGGTGCAGCCGCGCGACCGGGCCATGCGCCTCGATCGCCGTGCGATGGCGGACCGTGGCGTAGCCCATATGGACTTCGAAGCCGTAGCGGTCGTGATGGTTGCCGCAGCCGCACATCATGCGGTCACGCATCACCTTGGCGACGATCGAGGCGGCGGCGATCGATTGCGAACGCTGATCGCCCTTGATCAGCGCGCGCCCTTCGCAGGGCAGGCCCGGCGGCACGTCGCGCCCGTCGGCGAGAGCGAGCTTCGGTTGAACCGACAGGCCGACCAGCGCGCGGCGCATGGCCTCGAGGCTGGCCTTGAGGATGTTGCTGCCGTCGATGCCCTCCGCACTGATGGAGGCCATGGAAATCGCCTGCGCGGAGCCGAGGATGCGCAGGAACAGCGCCTCACGCTGCAAATGGCTGAGCCGCTTGGAATCGTCGAGCCCGTCCGGAATGTTGGCGGGATCGAGCACCACGGCCGCGGCGACCACCGGCCCGGCCAGGGGACCGCGGCCGGCCTCATCCATCCCGGCGACTGGCCACAAACCGTCCGCCATCGCCTTCGTCTCGAAGGAGAAATCAGGTTTCTCGATGATCTCAAAGAGAAGCGGAGAATCGGAACGCGCGCGAGCCATGTTGCGGCGAGGTTCGCATCGGCTCCGATTCTCCGCAAGTCCCTCCGGGTCGGGTGGGGCGCCGGACCGGGAGGGCACCGTCTGCAGGCCGGGGCAGGCCGGACGGAATTCTTGTGCTGCGGCAGATCAAACCGCCGCGGTGATTTGCATTCTCAAAGCAGCGTCAGCTGCAATTGATCCTTGGCAGCGGCAACGAACTGGTCGGTCCGCAGCGTGCGCCGTTCGGCATTGAGGCCGAGCCGCTTGGCGGTGATCTCGAAGCGCCGGCCGATCTGCCAGGCATAGGGGCCGGCGCCCTTCATGCGCTTGCCCCATTCCGAATCGTAGTCCTTGCCGTCGCGCATCGAGCGGATCAGCGACATCACGTGGCGGTAGCGATCCGGATAATGACGCAGCAGCCAGTCCTTGAAGATCGGGCTGACTTCCAGCGGCAGGCGCAGCACGACATAACCCGCCTCGCGCGCGCCGGCGGCGCGTGCCGAATCGAGGATGCGTTCCATCTCCTGGTCGGTCAGGCCGGGGATGATCGGCGCGACCATGACCGAAGCCGGGATGCCGGCGTCCGAAAGCTGCCGGATAGCCTCCAGCCGCTTGGTCGGCGTCGACGCGCGGGGCTCCATGGTACGCGCCAGCATCCGGTCCAATGTCGTCACCGACAGCGCGACCTTGGCGAGCCCGCGCTCGGCCATGCGCGACAGGATATCGATGTCGCGCGTCACCAAAGCGGATTTTGTCACGATGCCGACCGGATGGCCGCGCGCTTCCAGCACTTCGAGGATCTCGCGCATGATCCGGTATTGCTTCTCGATCGGCTGGTAGGGGTCGGTGTTGGTGCCGATGGCGATGGTGCGCGGCTGGTAGCCGTCCTTCGACAGCTCCTTGTCGAGCAAGCGCGCCGCGTCCGGCTTGGCGAACAGCTTGGATTCGAAATCGAGACCCGGTGACAGGCCCATGAACGAGTGCGTTGGCCGGGCAAAGCAATAGACACAGCCATGCTCGCAGCCGCGATAAGGATTGATAGAACGGTCGAAGGAGATGTCGGGCGATTCGTTGCGGGTGATGATGGTGCGCGGCTTCTCGACCTGCACTTCGGTCTTGAAGGGCGGCAGTTCTTCCAGCGAATTCCAGCCATCGTCGAAGACATGCCGGCTGACCGGCTCGAACCGGCCGGACGGATTGATGCCCGCCGACCTGCCGCGGTTGCGGTCCGGACGGACACGCACGCCACTCTGCTCGATCATCGCATTGGCCATCTCGGCTCTTCCTGCTCCGAAAGCTGCAATGTCGGCGCGCACGATCTGTTCCATCTTCGCCCGCTCCCAGGGACTGTCCATGTTGTGTCGAATCGCTCTGTTCATGAAATTATTCCTATTTTGTAGATGAGAACAAATCAAGAACTTTTTATGGTGCGCTGCAGTAACTGGCGCAGTGCCGCACTTTCCGCTATTCGGCTAATGATGCTCAGTGTTCTCATCGAAACCCGCAATGACGAGGAAGGCCTTACCCGCACGCTTGCCTCGCTGATTGGCGGCGCGGTCGAGGGCGTGGTGCGTGAAGTCATCGTCTGCGACACGGGTTCCACCGACCAGACGCATCGCGTGGCCGAGCATGCCGGCTGCCAGTACGTGACTGGCGGCGTTGCTGCCGGCATCCGCCAGGCCAAGGGGGACTGGCTGCTGCTGCTGGAGCCCGGCGCGCGGCTGGTGGAGGGCTGGATCGACGTTGTGGTCGACCATACAGCCAGGCAAACCATGGCGGCACGGTTTTCGCGGGCGCGCGGCAGCCGCACGCCGTTCCTGGCCCGCGTCTTTTCGGGAAACCGTGCCTTGGCCGACGGATTGCTGATCAGCAAGCGTCAGGCCGCGGCCTCGGCCAAGAGTGCCGGCAGCGCCGAGGCCATCGCCCGCGGCCTCGCGACAAAGCGGCTCGACGCCGAAATCTGGGTGGCGCCGGTAAAGCAGAAGCATCGCTCCCCGAAATGATTTTTTTGCAGCTGCTCTCTCTATTGTGCATTGCACAAAATCAGACGCGGGATTAGCTTCCGGCTTACGCGGGTGAATTGGGTTTGGGTCATGCCGAGTGGCGAGCACCGATGCGGCATCGGTGGCGCTCTCATAGCCGAGGACCCAATGAAGCTTTCAACCCCCGACACATCCGGCACGGCCAGTCTCGAGGCCATAGCGCGCAACGGCAGCCTGCTGCGGCGTATAGCCGTGCGCATTCCAACCTATCTGACGGATCTGCGCGAAAACCCAGCCTGGCTGCCGATGTTCGTGCTGGCGCGCACAATGCCTGGACGCCGCATGCATTGGCTGGGTGCAAAACGCGCCGAGCCGGCCGACAAAGCGGGGGATACGATGTTTGCCGGTGTCGAACGCGAGGCGGTGGTCGACGCGCTGCGCTCCGACGGGCTGTTTTCGGGCCTGGTCCTGCCGCCTGATATCCATGAGGAGATCGCAGACTTTGCCGGGCGTACGGCTTGCTTCGGCAATTTCGACCGCCGCCTCGAATTCATGCCGGGTGAACATGCCGAGGCCGAGAAGCGCTTCGGCCGCTCGCTGCTCAGCGGGCACTTTTTCGAGCGCATCCTCGACTGTCCGGCAGCACTCGCCATCCAGCGCGATCCGCTGCTTCTGGATGTTGCCGCGCACTATCTCGGCGGCCAGGCAAAACTGATTACGACGCGCGTCTGGTGGAGTTTTCCGACGGGTGCCGCCTCTGATGCCGACAAGAACCTTGCCTCGCTCGGCAAGTATCATTTCGACCTCGACGACTGGCGCATGCTGAAATTCTTCTTCTATCTCAAGCCGGTCGATGCCGACACCGGTCCGCATGTCTATGTCAGGGGCAGCCACAAGCGCCGCAGCCTCAAGCATCAGCTCACCCTCCTGGTCGGCCATCCCGCGCAGGAGGTTCTCGATGTCTATGGCGAGCAGAGCCCGGTGACACTGACTGGCGAGGCCGGTCTCGGCTTCGTCGAGGACCCCTTTGGCTTCCACATGGGCACCGTGCCGGCACGCACGCCGCGGCTGATGATGGAAGTCGGCTTCGGCGTATCGCCGCCGTCGCGCCGGCGGTTTCATGGCGAGCCGGTCATCCGCTGAGAGTTGACTATCCGAAGCTCATCTCGACAGGCATCCAGTGTGTGCGGCGCCTTTCTTGGCGCTGCGCCCTGCTTTCGGCATCGAAGTCGACACGGAGCGGCTCCCGATTGAACCACTCCCGGTCGTCCAGGGCGTTGATGATGACGATCGCCCTGGCATCGTCATCTCTGGCGATTGCATTGTCCTTTCCGGCGATTGCGGCGACGTAGACGCCGCACTCCCGGCAGATCAGATAGTCGGCCGTCCTCAACCCGAATTGATATCTCCGCAATCGCGCCTCGTCCTTGACCGAGATGATCAGTCTGCCGTCCGGATCGGCAACAGCGCGCGAACCATGTCTGATACAGAACGAGCACTGGCAGGCGCGAACTTCGATTTGCGAGGGGGCGAGCTCGGTTGAAAATCCAAGGCGAACGTTGCCGCAATGGCATCCGCCAGTATGCACGGTCATTGGATCTGCCTTGTCGTGTCGGCGATGATCGCCTTCAGGCAGGGTACCTTTTTCGGGAACAGGTTTGGAATGGCGTTTCGAAGGCGCCGGTGCTGTTCTGCCTGGCAAAGGTGGCGTGAAACCGGCGCTTTGCCTTGGCTCTTACGAAGCCGATTTTCCGCGCCGCAAATGCTCGTCCAGGCGCGGCATGATCTCGACGAAATTGCACGGCATGTGCCGGTAGTCGAGCTGCGCCTTCAGGATGCCGTCCCAGGCGTCCTTGCAGGCGCCTGGCGAGCCCGGCAGCACGAAGACGAAGGTGGCGTTGACGACGCCGCCGGTCGCCCGGCTCTGGATCGTCGAGGTGCCGATCTTGTCGTAGGAGATGCGGTGGAACACTTCCGAAAAGCCATCCATGCGTTTTTCGAAGATCGGCTCCAGCGCCTCCGGCGTCACGTCACGGCCGGTGAAGCCGGTGCCGCCCGTGGTGATGACGACATCGACACTTTTGTCCCGTGACCACGCCAGAACGGTGTCGCGGATTTTTTCGCGGTCGTCGGTGACGATATCGCGGGCAGCCAGGATGTGCCCGGCTTCGGTGATGCGATCGGCCAGCGTCTGGCCGGATTTGTCGTCGGCGAGGCTGCGTGTGTCCGAAACGGTCAGCACCGCGATGCGCACGGGAACGAAGGAGCGGCTTTCGTCAATTGTGGCCATCAGCGCCCTCCGATGCGATGCTGCGCGTCGCCGCGACGAACCAGTCGGGCTGGCGGCCGCGGATCTCGGCAGCCGCGCGCTTGGCGACATTGCCGGTTTCGAACAGGCCGAAGCAGGTCGCGCCGGACCCGGACATCCGTGAAAAACCCGAACCAGCCTTGTTCAGCCAGGAAAGGGCCCTGCCGATGGCCGGCTGCATCGCCAGTGCCGCAGGCTCGAGATCGTTGCGGGTGATCTCCAGCCAGTTGCGCAGGCTGTGAAAATCGATGCTGCGCGGCAGTGGCGGCAAGGCTTCATTGTCACGACGCGAAAGCGCTGCAAAGACATCCGCCGTCGAGATCGGCGTGCCTGGATTGACCAGCACCAGCCCAAGCGCCGAAAAATTCGGCACCATCGACAGCTCGTCCCCAATGCCGCGTGCGACCAGAGGCTTTGCCGCCAGGCACATCGGCACATCGGCGCCAAGCGAAAGTCCGATCCGCGCCAACTCTGTGCCTTCGATGTCCAGGGCCCAAGTCTGCGCCAGCCCGCGCAGCACGGCTGCCGCGTCGCTAGACCCGCCGCCGACGCCGGAGGCGACCGGCAGGTTCTTTTCGAGCCGGATGGCGACCGGCGGTGTTCTCTCGTGCCCGACCGCCTGTCGCAGGGCATCGCGTGCCCTAGGCACCAGATTGCTTGCATCGAGAGGAACGGCCGGGGCGTAACGGCCGGACACGGTGAACTCATCGCTGTCGGCGAGCGCGATTTCGACCCTGTCGCCAAACCGCGTGAACACCGCCAGGCTCTCGATCAGATGATAGCCGTCAGGGCGCCTGCCGGTGACATGCAGCGCAAGATTGATCTTGGCGTGCGCGTGCCAGCTACGCGACCCGATGTCGGTGTCCACAATGGTATGCGAGATGATGCTCAGTCCTTGGCCAGCCGGTATTCGCCGGTCTTCGGATCCTTGACCAACGTTCCCATCGCGCCGTTGGCTGCCTGCTTTTCGGTGCGCCGCACCTTGGCGGTCACGCGCTCGGCTTCACGGATGAAGGTGCGGTAGCCGAAATAGGCTGCGACGCCGACGACGGTGAAGAAAATGATCTGCGGCATGCCAAAACTCCTCCCACGCTGGGCCGGCTAAGGCGGCCGGTCGGGTCGGTTAAGCTCTTATGCTAGACGGTTTTGCCGGGTTTTCAAAGCCCGAAGCGAGACCACAATGCGCGCTCTTCCGCCGCATCGATCACGCCGCTCGCGGCAGCGGCTGCGATATCGGGCACTGAGAAGCCCTTGCTCGAGCCGAACAGGCCGAAGCGGCTGAGGAAACCGCGCGGCGCCGTGATCAGCCTGAGTTGGGTTTTTGCCCCGAAACGGGTCTTCAGCACCGTGCGCATGTCGCCGAGCGCATCGACCAGCCCGAGTTCGAGTCCCTTGATGCCGGTCCAGAACAGGCCGGTGAACAGGTCCGGATCGTCTTTCAGTTTGGTGCCGCGCCGCTCCTTGACGAGATCGATGAACGTGCCGTGCACCTCGAGCTGCAGCGCCTTCAGGCGTTCGACGTCTTCCTTCTTCTCGGGTTTGAACGGATCGAGCACCGCCTTGTTCTGGCCCGCGGTGTGGACACGGCGCTCGACACCGATCTTCTTCATCAGTTCCGGGAAGCCGAACGAGGCCGAGACCACGCCAATCGAACCGACAATGGAGGACGGATCGGCGAAAATCTCGTCACCCGCAACCGCGATCATATAGCCGCCCGATGCCGCGACGTCCTCGACGAAGACCAGCACCTTCTTGTTCTTCTCGGTCGCCAGGTCGCGGATGCGCTTGAAGATCAGCCGCGACTGCACCGGCGAGCCGCCCGGTGAATTGATCGAGATGGCAACAGCCGGCGCGTCGTAGGAAAACGCCTTCTCGATGAGGCCAGCGGTAGAGGCCAGCGACAGGCTCGGCCGGAATTGGCCACCGCCGGCCATGATCGTGCCGTGCAGCCGGATGACCGGAATGGTGACGATGGTGGAGCGCCAGGATTTCGGCAGCAGGCGGTTGATAAGTCGTTTCACGAGGGCGCGGTCTCCGGTCGATGTTGCAGGCATGTAGGGATTTCCCGGCCAACGGCAATGTGGCCGGGCAGAATAGCTCAGTCTCCAAACAGCGAGGCGAGGCCGTTGGTGATCATTTCGCTGCGCTCGTCGAGACCGTTGCCCGACTGCGCGTGCAGCATCAGGGGCGGGCGGATGGCCAGCTTTCCCCGCGCCCCGAGCGCTGCCCGCACGACGATGCGGATCGCCGCCGCGTCCGGGCGAGGGTGGACGGCAAGCATCTCGGCGTCGCCGAAGCGCCCCGCGATCGCATCGAGAATGGCGCCGAGTTGCTCGGGGCGGGCAATCACGGCAAGCCCGCCGCGCGGCCTCACAACCGCCGCAGCACTGCGGATCCAGCTCTCGAACAGCCCATCCTCCATGACATGGGCTTCCTTTCTCAGCCGATCGGGGGTGGCGCGGTCCCGTGCGGCGTTGAAGGGCGGGTTCATGATGACGAAGTCGAAGTCGTTGTCGGCGAGGCCGACGGCCGCCCGCGCTCGTCCCGACACCGTGACATCGGCGACGAGCACGGAGGCACGATCGCTAAGATGGGCATTGCCGGGATGGGCAAGGGTGGCCGCCGCGAAGGCCGCCATTTCCGGCGCCTTTTCGACAAGCATCGCCTCTGCCGCCGGGCAGCGCGACAGCACCGCCAGTCCGGCAGCCCCGGCGCCGGCACCGAAATCGGCGAGACGCCCGCCGAAGGAGGATGGCACGGACGCCGCCAGCATCATTGCATCCATGCCGGCGCGATGGCCGCCTTGCTTGGGCTGCACGAGCCAGAACCGGCCGCGATGGAAGGCGTCGACCGTATGGGCCGGCGTGTCCGGGACAAGGGCGGCGGGCGCGGCGGACATTATTTTCCGCGGATTTCGTTGGCGATGCCGGCATCCGTCAGGATGCGCCGTGCCGCGTCGGCCTGGTCGGCGTCGACCATGACGCGCTTCTGCAAAAGACCGATCGACCCTTCGAGAATGCTCATATTCTGATCGGCTACAAAGCAGGCGATGCCGGCGTCGCGCATCAGCGATTCGACAAAGGAGATGATCACGGCATCGTTGGTGCGGACAAGTTCTATCATCGTGTGAAACTCGCAGTTTGCGCTATTGATGTAAACGGGCAGGGGATTCCGAGGCAGCCCGCTCCCTCCCGGGTCGTTGACACGCTGTCATCGCCGCCGCGCCAATTCGCCACTTGCCGTGGCCGTGTCCGCCGCCCTAGAGTCCGTGCAGGGACTAAGGGTGCCGTCGCACGCGTTATACCAAGACGGGAGTGATTGTCGTGGGTGTCGTTCTCAACATCGAAAACGGGAAGCGGGAGCCCGCCTCCATCAAGGATTTGATCGATCTGACGGCTGCCGACATGGGGCGCGTCAATGAATTGATCCTGTCCAAGGCCGGCTCCGACGTCGAGATGATCCCGGAGGTCGCCAATCATCTGATCTCGTCCGGCGGCAAACGGCTGCGGCCGATGCTGACGCTCGCCGCCGCGCAGATGTTCGGCTATACCGGCGAGGGCCACGTCAAGCTCGCCACCTCTGTCGAATTCATGCACACGGCGACGCTGCTGCACGACGACGTCGTCGACGAGAGCGGCATGCGCCGCGGCAAGAAGACCGCCCGCATGATCTGGGGCAACCAGGCGAGCGTGCTGGTCGGCGACTTCCTGCTCGGCCAGGCCTTCCGCATGATGGTTGATGTCGGCTCGCTCGAAGCGCTCGACATCCTGTCGAGTGCGGCCTCGATCATCGCCGAGGGCGAGGTGATGCAGCTTGCCGCCGCCAAGAACCTCGAAACCACCGAGGACGAGCATTTTGCGGTGATCAAGGCCAAGACCGCGGCGCTGTTTTCGGCGGCGGCCGAAGTCGGCCCCGTCATTGCCCAGGCGACGCGCAACGACCGTGCCGCGCTGCGCTCCTATGGCATGAATCTCGGCCTTGCCTTCCAGCTGATCGACGATGCGCTGGACTATGGCGGCACCAGCAAGGATCTGGGCAAGAATGTCGGCGACGATTTCCGTGAGGGCAAGGTGACGCTTCCGGTCATTCTCGCCTACCGGCGCGGCACCAAGGCCGAGCGCACCTTCTGGAAGCGCGCCATCGAGGACAATGTCACCGATGACGCCGGTCTGGAAAAGGCGACCGGCCTGATGACCCGCCACGGCGCCATTGCCGACACGATCGGGCGTGCCCGCCATTTTGGCGAGATCGCCCGCGACGCGCTGGCGCCGCTGGAAGCGACGCCGCAGAAATCGGCGCTGATCGACGTCATCGATTTCTGCATCAGCCGGGTGAACTGAGCGGCGCCACCCGCGACGGAGCCGCCTATTTCGCTTTTGCAGGGAGGACCATCGCGGCAAGCAGGCTGACGACGATGCCCGCCGCCGCCAGCCAGAAGGCAATCTGTATGCCGTCGGCTATCGCGGCCTTCAGTGCATCGCCAGTCAATCCGCCGACATAGCTGTTGGCGATCGCGATCAACGTCGCCATGCCGATCGCGTTTCCGATGTTGAGCGTCGTGCATGCCATCCCCGAGGCAACGCCCTGTTCGTCGTGAGCCACGCCCGACGCGGCCGCGATCCACATGGCGGTCCAAACGATGCCCTGTCCGACACCGGAGATGATCAGCCCTGGAACGAGAGCCAGATAGCTGCTGTCGGCTGATGCTCCCAGGACCATCAGCGCTGTGCCGGCCGCCCCTATGACCATGCCGCCGACCAGGGTCGAGCGGGTCGAAAAGCGCGTCGCCAGGCGTTCACCGAGCTGCGTGCCGGCGGCGATGGCGATCGACGGCACCAGGAACGCAAGGCCGGTTTCCAGCGCGGTAAAGCCGTGCACGATCTGCAGCAGGACAGTAAGGAAATAGGGCAGGGCCCCGAACGTTCCCATGAACAGAAAGGTGATCGTCATGCCGGCGACGAGGCTGCGATTGCGGAACAGCCGCAGCGGCATCAGTGGGTCGGCGCTCTTTGCCTCAATCAGCGCGAAGGCGATGATGAAGATCGCTGCCAGCGCGGCGCTGGCGATGATCGCTGGCGAACCCCAGCCATATTCAGGTCCCTGGACCAGCGTGAAGACCAGCAACGTGGCGCCTGCGGTGACGGTCAGCGCGCCCGGCAGATCGAAGTTGCGGTGCTCGTGCCGCTTGGGATCGCGTGGAATGATGGCAAAAGCGGCGATGATGGCGATGCCAGCCAGCAGCACATTGACGTAGAAGACCGACGACCAGCCGAAGGCGCCTGTCAGGAATCCGCCGGCCAACGAGCCAAGGGTGAGGCCGCTTGCGCCGGCACCGCCCCACACCGCCAGCGCCCGGTTGCGTTCCGGTCCTTCGGCAAACAGGCGGTTGATCAGCGAGAGCGTCGCCGGGAACAGGAAGGCGCCGCCAATGCCTTGCACGGCACGGGCGGCGATGATGATTTCCGGCGACCCGGCGAGGCCGCCAACCAGCGACGAAAGCGCGTAGAGCCAGAGCGCGAAGATGAAAATGCGGCGCTGACCGATGAGATCGGCGGCGCGGCCGCCAAACAATAGAAAGCCGCCGGTAAACACGGTGTAGGCGCTCACCACCCATTGCAAGGTCTGGCCGGAAAAGCCCAGCCCAGCCCCGATTTCGGGCAGCGCCACGAAGACGATGTTGATGTCGAGAGCGATGATAAGCTGGGCGAAGGCGAGCAATGCCAGTGTGGCGCCTCGCTTCGCGCCCGTCCCTCCCTGTGTCGCCGTGGCGCCGAACGGCACCCCTTGATCGAGTGTGCTCATACAAATCTCCTTTTGATTCTTGATCGATCGACAAAGAATTGAATTTGCAATCTTGAGTCAAGCGGATTATTTGTTGATCGATAAAGAAATGGAGACGGCGATGGCGGGACGGCCAAGAGAGTTCGACAGGGACCAGGCTCTGCAGAAAGCGCGCGATGCCTTCTGGACGCGCGGCTACGAGGGCACCTCGATGGCCGATCTGGTGTCCATGCTTGGCCTGGCATCGGCGCGCATCTATGCCGCCTTTGGCTCGAAGGAGGACCTGTTTCGCGAGGCCGTTGTTCTCTACGAAACCAGCGAAGGAAGCTTCGCCGTCAGTGCGCTTGCCGAGGAGCCGACCGCGAGGCGATTTGTCGAAAGGCTGCTGCGCGATGCTATCGATATCTATACGAGGCCGGATCTGCCGAAGGGCTGCATGGTTGTCTCGGCTGCCACCAACTGCGCCACCGAAAATGACGGCGTGCTGCACTGGCTGGCCGAGCGCCGACTGGCGCGCAATGCATTGATTGTGGAGCGCCTGAAAAAGGGTGTTCGCGACGGCGACCTCAAGCCGGACACCGATCCGGAAGCGCTTGGCGACTACTACACCACGCTGTTGTTTGGCCTCTCTGTGCAGGCGCGCGACGGGGTGCCGAAGAAGCGGCTGCATGACCTCATCACCGTGGCGATGCCGGCGCTCGACGGTTTCGTCTCGCAACGTTGAGTGTTGCTGCTGGCGCCTTCGCGATTTCGACTGCGATTGGCTCGACAAGCGGCCCCGGCGCAAATTATCTATAAAACATGGCAAAGGGCACGGACGACACCATCGCGGTGCGCATCAGCAAGATCTTGGCGGATCGCATCATCTCGGGCGCGATCGAGCCGGGGGCCAGGCTTCGGCAGGATCACATCGCCGAGGAATTCCAAACCAGCCATGTTCCAGTGCGCGAGGCCTTCCGCCGCCTCGAGGCGCAGGGCCTGGCCATCAGTGAGCCGCGCCGTGGCGTGCGCGTGGCGTCTTTCGATCTGGGCGAGGTCAAGGAGGTCGCCGAAATGCGGGCGGCACTCGAAGTGCTGGCGCTGCGCCACGCCGCGCCACACCTGACGTCGGCCATTCTCAATCTGGCCGAGGAGGCGACCAAGGCCGGCGACAAGTCCCGCGATGTCAGGTCATGGGAGGAAGCCAACCGCACCTTCCACCGCTTGATCCTGGCGCCATGCGGCATGCCGCGCCTGCTCGCCACCATCGATGATCTGCATGCGGCAAGCGCCCGTTTCCTATTTGCGGCATGGCGCTCCGAGTGGGAGACACGCACCGACCAAGACCACCGCGCGATACTTGCCGCCTTGCGGCAGGGAAACACCGAATCGGCCGCAGCGACACTGGGGCGGCATGTCCAATGGATTGGCGGCAAGCCGGTCAGGACGGCTTCGGGGACGACGCGCGAAGCCTTCGCCATCGTGGGTTAGTGCAATTTCAAGAAACGTCTGAACCGGTTTTCCCGGGAAAGCGCACGGCGCTTTCCCTTGGAAACTGCGGAAAACAAAAGGTGCTGGACGGCCTCCGCCAAAGCCAAGGCTTGCAATCTCCAAGGAAGTGTGGATTCGATAATAGATCGAAAATAGAAATTATCTATAATTCGCAATCGATCGAAGGGAATCCCTATGACAGACGTCGCATTCTCATCCGGCAAGCCGTCGTTCAGCCCGCTCAGGCTCCAGGATCGTTCTCTTGCCTGGCGGGTCGGAGCCGTCGTGCTCGGCACGCTGTTCCTGGCGCTGGCGTCCTACATCGAAGTGCCGATGGTGCCGGTTCCGGTGACCATGCAGACCTTCGCGGTGACATTGATCGGCGCGCTTTATGGCTGGCGGCTTGGTGCCATCACCATCGCCGCCTGGCTGGTCGAGGGCGCGGTCGGCTTTCCGGTTCTGGCCGGAGGCGCTGCCGGTGCGTCGTTTTTCGTCGGCCCGACGGGCGGTTATCTCTTTGCCTTCCCGCTTGTCGGCGCCCTGGTCGGCTGGCTGGCCGAACGCGGCTGGAACGGCAAAAGGGTGATGCTCGCCTTCGCCGCCATGCTGCTTGGCAATCTTGTCTGTCTGGTGCTCGGCACGCTCTGGCTTGCTGTTTTCATCGGCGCCGAACAGGCCATCACCTTCGGCTTCCTGCCGTTCATCGTTGGCGGACTGCTGAAATCGGCGCTTGGTGCCGCGACCCTCATGGCCCTTCCCGGCGGCAAGGCGAAATCGATCAAGCCGTGACGATCAGGCTGCGCACCCATCACCTCCTTTGCCTGCTCACCTATGTGGGCAAGGGATACAGTCCCGCCTTCACCGCCAATTATGATGGGATCGCGGAGCGCCTGAGCCGGGGCGAGGACATCCTCCTCGTTTCCGGTCCCGACGATGTCTGCGCCCCGTTGCTCGACGACCCGGAACCGCATTGTCTCAACGAGAGCGTTGTGGAGCGGGACCGGCTCGCTACGCAGGATGTGGAGGAGTTGCTGGCTCGGCCAATCCTCGTCGGCACCCGCCTTGATCTCGACACGGCAACCTTGGCCCGGATGCGGCAGGCGTTTGCGGCTGACCTTGTGCGCAAGGCTTGCGGCGGCTGTGAGTGGAACGAACTGTGCAGCACGATAGCGGCCGGCGGATATAGCGACACGCTGGTGCAGCGATCTGCCTCGCCAGGTGAGCGCTGATATTGGCGCTGACCTCACTGGCCGAATCTGTGATATATTAGGCTCCGCGCAGGCCATGGCCGAATTCAAGATCGGAAAACTGGTGCCTGTCGCCATGGTTTGTTAATCGGGTGCCCGGATTGTGAATTCGAGGCGAATTGAAGCGCGACCCCAAAAAGGCCATGCTTTATCCGGAAAGATCGAGTCTACGCCGATCCCGCTGACGCGGAGATGGCGCCTGGCTGAAAGGGATACGATGCGGCAAGGACGTGCGCGCTGGCTGACAAGGCTGGCAATTGTGACAGGCATGGCGATCTCGACTTTGCCGGCCTATGCCAAGCAAACCGCCGAACCGGTCAAGATCACATCGTTTTCGGGCGCCTATCTGGCAGCCCGGATCGCCGAAGGCGACAACGACCTCGACAGCGCCATCGCCTACTACAAGCAGGCACTGGCCTTCGACCCGAGCGACACCGGCCTGCAGCAGAGCCTGATGCTGTCGCTGATCGCGCAGGGGCGCTTCGACGAATCCCTCGTTTATGCCGACAAGCTCAAGGAAGTTCCAGATGTCGAGCGCTTCTCGCGCTTGGCACTCGCCGTCGATTCCTTCCACAAGAAGGATTTCACCAAGGCGCAGTACTGGCTGAAGCTGTCGCTGGAATCCGATCTCGACCGGCTGATCTCCGGGGTCATGTCCGGCTGGGCCCAACAGGGCGCCGGCGAGGCCTCTGATGCGATGACCTCCATCGACAAGCTGCAGGGGCCGGATTGGTTCGGCCTGTTCAAGTCGTTCCATCGCGCGCTGATCGCCGATGCGTCCGGTATGCCCGAGAAGGCGGAAGCGATCTACGCCGCGACCATGCAGGACACGGCCGCCGGCGGTGCCGCTCCCGAAACCTGGATGCGCAATGCGCAGGCCTACGCGTCGTTCCTGGCCCGCAAGGGCGACAAGGCCAAGGCGCTGTCGGTGCTCGACCAGGCCGAGGCGTTTTCGCCGGGCAAGCTGGAAATCGTCGCCTTGCGCGACAGGATCGCCAAGGGGGACAAGATCGCGCCCTTCGCTGCCGGCCCGTCGGATGGCGCCTCCGAGATTTTGCTCGACCTTGCCACCGCGCTCAACCGTGGCGGCGGCGAGCCGTTCGTGCGCCTCTATCTGCAGTATGCGCTCGCCCTGAAGCCTGACAGCGACGCCGCCCTCGTGCAGCTCGCAGCCGTGTCCGAGCAGCTGAAGGACGGCGAGGGCGCCATCGCGCTCTATCGACGGATCCCCGCCACCTCGCCGCTGAAGGAGCTTTCGGACCTGCAGCTCGGCCTCAACCTTGCCGATCTCGACCGTCATGAGGAGGCGATCACCCATCTGAAGGCGTTCGTCGACGCCCATCCGAACGACATGCGCGCCTATCTGGCGCTCGGTGGCGTCTATTCCTCGAAGGATGATTTCCGCTCGGCCGCCAATCTCTACGACAAGGCCGTGGAGGCGCTGAAAACACCGACGGCGGCCAACTGGAACATCTTCTACCAACGCGGCATCGCCTATGAGCGCCTGAAGGAATGGCCCAAGGCCGAGCCGAACTTCCGCAGGGCGCTGGAATTGTTCCCCGACCAGCCGCAGGTGCTGAACTATCTCGGCTATTCCTGGGTCGACATGAACACCAACCTCAAGGAAGGCCTGGCGATGATCCAGAAGGCCGTCGACCTCAGGCCAAGCGACGGTTACATCGTCGATTCGCTGGGTTGGGCCTATTTCCGCCTCGGCAGGTTCGATGACGCCGTGCGCGAAATGGAACGCGCCGTGTCGCTGAAGCCGGAAGATCCGGTTCTGAACGATCACCTCGGTGATGCCTACTGGCGCGTCGGCCGCAAGCTGGAAGCCACTTTCCAGTGGAACCAGGCTCGCGACCTGAAGCCGGATCCCGATGTGCTGGCCACCTTGCAGCAGAAGCTGATGAAGGGTCTGCCGCCAATCGAATCCAACACGGCGCAGGAAACCCCGAAGGTCAAGCCAGAGCCGGTGCCCGCCCCGAAGGGGTGAAGTCGACTATTTTGATTGCGAACGGGGCTTTTTCGGGCCCCGTTTCCGTTTGGGCGACATGCGCTCGGCCGGACACGTCGATGCCCCAGGGCGACCTCAGAACAGCTTCCGGTAGACGACGAATCCGGAGTGCTCGGCGACCTTGTCATAGAGCTTCATCGCGGTGTGATTGGTCTCGTGCGTCAGCCAGTACACCCGGCCCGAGCCGGCGGCCTGGGCGCGCTCATAGACGCCCTCGATTAGCGCCCGGCCGATGCCTTTGCCACGCGAGGCCTGGGTGGTGAAAAGATCCTGCAGGTAGCAATTCGGCGCGATCGCCGTGGTGCTGCGATGGAAGAGATAGTGCGCCAGGCCGAGAAGCTGTCCTTCGCTTTCGGCCACCAGCGCGTGGACCGGCTCATAGGCATCGAAGAAGCGAGACCATGTCATCTGGGTGATCTCGCCCAGTAGCGCCGTTTCGCCCGAGCGGCCATAAAACGCATTGTAGCCGTCCCACAGCGGAAGCCATTGCTCGAAATCCTGGCGCGCAACGGGGCGGATGATGATCGGACTGGGCATAGCTGGACCTGTTTGTCATTGACACGGACGATGCATCGAACAGACCTCAGGCTTCCATGGCCGGCAATGGGCCAAGCCTTCCCAATGCTTTCAACATCGTCCCGCACGCTCCCGGCGATCCACACCGGTGCGCCTTGCTTGACGCTTCGCCGCCGTGTCTCTAGGACGTGCCGGCAAGCTAGCCTGTGCTGTCGAGGCCCCCGTGACAATTGAAATTCCCGCCCATATGCATCCCAGCCGCTCGTTTCAGGGGCTGATCCTGACCTTGCACAACTATTGGGCGGCCTATGGCTGCGTCATCCTGCAGCCCTACGACATGGAGGTCGGCGCCGGCACCTTTCATCCGGCAACGACGCTGCGCGCGCTCGGCCCAAAGCGCTGGAACGCCGCCTATGTCCAGCCTTCGCGTCGTCCCAAGGATGGCCGCTATGGCGAGAACCCGAACCGGCTGCAGCATTATTACCAGTATCAGGTGATCCTGAAGCCGAACCCGCCCAACTTGCAGGAGCTCTATCTCGGCTCGCTGGCGGCGATCGGCGTCGATCCGCTGCTACACGACATCCGCTTCGTCGAGGACGATTGGGAAAGCCCGACACTGGGCGCCTGGGGGCTGGGCTGGGAATGCTGGTGCGACGGCATGGAAGTGTCGCAATTCACCTATTTCCAGCAGGTCTGCGGCATCGAATGCGCGCCGGTTGCCGGTGAACTGACCTACGGGCTGGAGCGGCTGGCCATGTATGTGCAGGGCGTCGACAATGTCTACGACCTCAACTTCAACGGCCGCGAAGGCGCCGACAAGGTCACCTATGGCGATGTCTTCCTGCAGGCCGAGCAGGAATATTCGCGCCACAATTTCGAATACGCCAACACGGCGATGCTTTTGCGCCACTTCGAGGACGCCGAGGCCGAATGCAAGGCGCTGCTCGATGCCGGCGCGCCGGCGTCCAACGACAATCTGCCGATGCACCGCATGGTTTTCCCAGCCTACGATCAGTGCATCAAGGCCAGCCATGTCTTCAACCTGCTCGACGCGCGCGGCGTGATTTCGGTCACCGAACGGCAGAGCTACATCCTGCGGGTGCGCAATCTGGCCAAGGCCTGCGGCGAGGCATTTCTGAAGACGCAGGCGGGTGGCTTGGCGGCCTGAGTTCAGGTCCGCTTCATCATCTCGAGGGAAACGTTGATCGGCGGTACGCTCTGACCGCTGGCACCGTCGATCGTGCGCAATGCCTGCCGCACACCCGGCATCGAGAAGGCGCCGTGAGCCTGCGCGGTGAAGCAGGCGCTGAGTGCGAGGATCTGCAGAAGTCTGGATGCCGTTTTCATGGTCGTTGAGCCAAATGTTCCCTGCCTGAGCGTGGGTCGCTTCAGCGCTGCGTTCGGTTCATGGAAATCTTTGATCCAAGGACGGGTGGCATCGCCTCGTCCCGACAGCACAGCCAAAATTTCTGGAAAGGGTGACAGCGGCCAGCCGAGTTGCTATGCCCTTCTTACCTCCCCCTCGATGGGGGAGGTCGCCGCGAAGCGGCGGGTGGGGGTGCTAGCGCGGTTTTCTATGCCGAAGCTTGACCGGTTCAAGTTGCAATCCGCGCAACGGCTCCGTGCGGCAATGACCGACGAGGAACGCATCCTGTGGCGGCATCTGTGGCGCATTCCAGTCGAAGGCACTCATTTCCGCAGGCAGGCGTCGGTCGGGATCTACTTCCCCGATTTCATCTCGCACCGCCTGAAGCTGATCATCGAGGTAGACGGTGCCCATCACAGCTTCGATGACCAGCAACGCCATGACGAGCGTCGAACAAAATGGTTCGAGAGCCAGGGTTATCGCGTCGTCCGCTTCTGGAACCATGAAATCAAAAACGAACTGGATTCCGTGCTCGATACGATCTATGCGGCGGTGGAAGAACAGAAATCACACCTGCGTTTGCGTGATGGTGCCGAAGGTATCGGCGGCTGAGAGGCCGCCACCCCACCCCGGCGCTACGCGCCGACCCTCCCCATCAAGGGGAGGGTGGGGAGCTTAGCTATGCCTGACCTGCTTCTAGAACTCCGCTCGGAAGAGATTCCTGCCCAGCCGCGCGACCGCAGCGCCGGAGGCGTGAGGACGCGCAAACAGGAAAATGGCATGCGGGCGGAGACACTCTGATGCCGGATTTGTTGCTCGAACTTCGCTCCGAGGAAATCCCCGCCCGTATGCAGCGCAAGGCGGCGGGCGATCTCAGGAAGATGCTGACCGACGGTCTGGTCGAGGCGGGGCTGACCTATGACGCGGCGCGCGAGTACTGGACGCCGCGTCGTTTGACGCTCGATGTCAGGGGCCTGACCGCACGCTCGAAGGATATCCGCGAGGAGATCAAGGGTCCGTCGACATCAGCGCCGGAACAGGCGGTCCAGGGTTTCCTGCGCAAGGCCGGGCTTTCATCGATCGCCGAGGCGCATGTCCATTCCGACCCGAAGAAGGGGGATTTCTACATCGCCCATATTTCGAAGCCGGGCAGGGCGGCGGAAGAGATCATCGCCGAACTGGTGCCGGGCATCATCCGCAATTTTCCGTGGCCGAAATCGATGCGCTGGGGGCCGGCCTCGGCCAAGCCAGGCTCGCTGCGCTGGGTGCGCCCGCTGCAATCGATCCTGTGCACCTTCGGCCCGGAGACCGAGGAGCCTGTCGTGGTCGATTTCGAGATCGACGGCATCCGCTCCGGCAACATCACCTACGGCCACCGCTTCCATGCGCCTGATGCCATCACGGTGCGCCGCTTCGACGACTATGTGTCCAAGCTGGAAGCGGCGAAGGTCGTGCTCGATGCCGACCGGCGCAAGGAGATCATCCTTGCCGATGCCCGCAATCTCGCTTTTGCCAACGGGCTCGACCTGGTCGAGGACGACGGGCTGCTGGAAGAAGTGTCCGGGCTGGTCGAATGGCCGGTCGTGCTGATGGGCGAGTTCGAAGAGGCTTTCCTGGCCATTCCGGCCGAGGTGATCCGGCTGACCATCCGCGCCAACCAGAAGTGCTTTGTGACGCGGCCGCAGGGTGTCGCCGAGGCGCTTTCCAACCGCTTCATCCTCACCGCCAACATCGAGGCGAAGGACGGCGGCAAGGAGATCGCCCACGGCAACGGCAAGGTGGTGCGCGCTCGCCTGTCCGACGCGCTTTATTTCTGGACCACCGATCAGGGCGATTTGCCTGACCTCGGCGAGCTCGAGGCATCGGCGGAAAAGTTCGGGCTTGATCTTGGCAAGCCGCTCGATCAGCGCATGGCCCGGCTCGACCATCTTGGCGTGACTTTCCACGCCAAGCTCGGCACGCAGGGCGAGCGAGTGGAGCGGATCAAGTACCTGGCCGAGGAACTGGCGCCGATCATGGGCGCCGATCCCGCGCTGGCGTGCCGCGCTTCCGTGTTAGCGAAGGCTGACCTCACCACCGAAGTGGTTGGCGAGTTTCCGGAACTGCAGGGCGCAATGGGCCGCAAATATGCATTGCTGCAGGGCGAGCATGCTTCGGTCGCCGCTGCGGCGGAAGAACACTACAAGCCGCAAGGCCCTTCCGACCGCGTACCGAGCGATCCGGTTTCTATCACCGTGGCGCTCGCCGACAAGCTCGACACGCTGGCCGGCTTCTGGGCCATCGACGAGAAGCCGACCGGGTCGAAGGACCCCTATGCGCTGCGTCGAGCGGCGCTGGGTGTGGTGAGGATCATACTGGAAAACAGGATCAGGCTTTCCCTGGGTGTCGCCATTGCGGCGACGGTGGCCTCGGCGCTCGCCGCCTATGAACGGTTCGGCGAGGGGGCCGAGAGCCGTGGTGTGGTCACGATGCTCGATTCCCGCATCCGCGAGTACAAGGGGGCAAGCCAGCTGTTGTCGGAAGCGGGCTTGATCTCCAGATTGTTGAAAGGTGGGCTGGCCAACGCAAATTCGCAAACCTTTGGCTCGGCCGATCAGGAACGAGAGTTCTTCGACGGCCAGCGTATGATGGAGTTGGAAGCATCGCTTTCGCCATTCATCGCCGATCTCGTCGCCTTCTTCCACGACCGCCTGAAGGTCTACCTCCGTGACCAGGGTGCCCGCCACGACCTCATCGATGCCGTCATCACACCGCAGTCCGACGACCTGCTGCAGATCGTGCGCCGGGTCGAGGCGCTCGGCTCCTTCCTCGACACAGAGGATGGCAAAAACCTGCTTGCCGGCACCAAGCGTGCCGCTAACATCCTGGCTGCCGAGGAGAAGAAGAAAACGGCGGTCGCCGAAAACGTTGAGCCGGCGCTGTTTCGCGAGAATGCCGAGAAATCGCTGTTTGCGGCGGTGAATCAGGCTGAGAAGCAAGCCGGCGAAGCGATTCAAAACGATGACTTTTCCGGCGCTCTGCTGGCGCTTAGCGTTTTGCGTGAACCGGTTGATTCATTCTTTGAGCATGTCCTCGTAAATGACGAGGACTTGTCCGTTCGCGCCAACCGCCTGGCGCTGCTCGCCCGCATCCGCGCGGCGACCGGTCAGGTCGCGGATTTCTCGAAGATAGCTGGTTGAGAAGCTAAGAAAAAATCTTCCGGTCGGCCGTTCGAGCCGGCTTACAGTCATATGACGATGATCTCTCCGTGGCAAAAGGGACATGTTCCCCAACCCACGGAGGCTTCCATGAATTCCGATCACGAAATCGAAGTGACAGAAGAAACCCCGGCTCCCGCCGAGGTGCTTGAATCCGCTTCCGAAACCATCCTCGATCACGCCGCCGCCGCTGCGGTCGAAGCCGCTGACCTGTCGGATGACGACGAAGACGGCGATGAGTCCGGCGACGCCGAAGCTGCCACGCTCTCGGATGACGACGAAGAAGACGACGAAGAAGACGAAGATGAAGATGAGGACGAAGACAACGCCGACGACAGCGTGAAGGCTGAAGCCGACGACGAAAAGTCCGAAGAAGAAGCTGAAGACGGCGAGTCCGAAGAAGACGACGACACGGAAGAAGCGGCCTGATTTTTTCAGCCGCCGATTCTATCGATGGCAGGGCGGCGCTGACGCGCCGCCCTTTTCTATCAGTCGTCCCGGGCGACGGCCCGGTCAGTTCTCAAGAATGTTGACGCGCACGCTGTTTTCGTAGACGTCGACCTGAATCAGCGGTTCACCATTGACGATGGCGCGCTTGGTCGACGAACTCATCGCGCCGCCACGCTCCAGCATGCGTTGCAGGTCGGCGCGCTGGTCGTTGGTCCTGAACCAGCCATCGCCCTCATCGTCGCTGTCACGGCGATGGAATTTGTGCCAGTTGGCGCGATCCTGCCGCACCATCTGCGCGGCATTGTCCAGCGCATAGCCGTCACTCGCCTGATGGTCGCGATCGGAAATGCGCGCGACGTAAGATCCCAGCATGTCGTCGGCATGAGCCGCTCCGACGCCAAGCAGTGACGTCAGCAGAAGGCCTGCCGCGGTGACGATTCCAGATTTTCTCATGATCAATCCCCCTTTACCCCTAGCGATGAAATCCCGTCTGCCAGAACCGCCTGACGAAATCTAGGCTATGGCGTTCCACGGCAGACATAAACCGGGACGGAGTTTGCGTGGCAATGGTGCGCCGGGCGCCAGACCGCAGTCAAGCCATGTGGCAGCCGGGTAGGGTCTCAAGTTGAATGGGCTCTGAGCCACCAACGACCGCTACAATGCCAATGGCGGCCAGAGGAGGTAGAACAGCATCACGGCAAGCAAGGCGCCAATTGTCCCAAACGATAACACCGCCACAGAAATCCAGATCGCTCGCCTGATCCGCACCTGGGTTACCCTAAGCCTGTCTTTGAGCCGGGGCTACTTGGTGTAGCCGTTGGGAGGCATGCGCTGACCTGCTGCCGGCGCCGGGGCGCTCGGCGGGGCGGGTTGGTTCTCGGCGTTTCCCGAGGGGGGCTGCGGAGGCGGTGGCCGTTGCCGGCGCAGTGCCGGCCGCCGGCGCGGTGCCAGCGGCCGGCGCGGCACCTGTCGCTGGTGCGGCGGTTGGCGCCGGTGCTGGGAAATCGGGACCGGTAACACCGCCACGAATGACCATCGGGCCTGGCTGGAAGCCGTGCCTGGCCTCGGGCTTTTCCGGGATCGCCGCCACCTTTTCATAGGTGACGTCGGGCTCTGCTGCGCCAAGTGCCACCACCGACCGCGCATCCTTGGCTGCTTCGGCGGTTTTAGGCTGGTTGGGGGCACCAACCCTGACGATCGATGGTGTCGAGGACGGCGCGCCGGGAAAAACCAACGACGAGGCCTGAGCCCCACCGGTCACCGCGGCCAGAACGATCCCCATCAGTATGCGCACAGACACTGACATAGCTCCCCTTTTTGCCCAGAAGCTGCTCAATAGCAGGCCGCAATTGATGCGGGCTTTCGCGGAAACGTAGCATTTTAGGAATTGATAAATCACCAATGTCCCGTTTGGCCAACCGTTGCCTTGCCCATCAGCCGACTTGCCCAACGGCCGCCATCGTACTACGCACCCCGCATCTGTGAGGTGACGAGAGTGGCTGAAATACTTGGCTCGGGCGAGGCGCTGGAGCAGGCGCTGGCGCTGCTCAGGGGTGGCGATGTCGTCGCCATACCGACGGAAACCGTCTACGGGCTTGCTGGCGACGCCACCAACGGCATCGGCGTGGCGCGCATCTTCGAAGCCAAGGGGCGCCCGCGCTTCAACCCGCTGATCGCCCATGTCGCCGACATGGCGATGGCCGAGCGCCTCGCGCTGTTCGATCCGCTGTCGAAGAAACTGGCGCTGGCATTCTGGCCCGGCCCGCTGACGCTGGTGCTGCCGCAGCGGCCCGGCAACGGCATCCATCCGCTGGTCACGGCCGGGCTTGATACGATTGCCTTGCGCATGCCGAGGGGCTTTGGCGGCGACCTGATCGCCAGGCTCGGCCGCCCGCTTGCAGCACCCAGCGCCAATTCATCCGGCAAGATCAGTGCAACGACCGCGCAAGCGGTGGCGGCCGATCTCGGCGCGCGGATAAAGCTGGTGGTCGATGGCGGCGCGACGCCGGTCGGGCTGGAATCGACCATCGTCAAGGTCGAAGGGGACAGATTGCGGCTGCTGAGGCCCGGCGGCATTGCCGCCGAGGAGATCGAGGCGGCCATCGGCATGGAACTGTTGCGCGGCGGTGCCGCCGGCGTCGAGGCGCCGGGCATGCTAGCCTCGCACTATGCGCCGGGCGCCGCGATGCGGCTCAACGCCGGGACGGTCGGCGCGGGCGAGGCCTTGCTTGGCTTCGGCCGCCAACGGGCGGACGGCTGGCGCCGCGCTGCCGCTTTCCTCAACCTGTCTGAATCAAGCAACCTGCGTGAAGCGGCGAGCAATCTGTTCGCCTACATGCAGGAACTCGACCGCAGCGGCGCGCCGACCATCGCCGTCGAGCCGGTTCCCTTCGACGGTCTCGGTGAGGCGATCAACGATCGCCTCACGCGTGCCGCCGCCCCTCGTGACATCTAACAGCCCGCGACATAGTTTTCCCTGATGACCGAAATTTCAGAGACCCTCGACCCTGCTCTCATCGATCGCTTCGCCGCGATCGTCGGCGACAAATATGCGCTGCGTGATCAGCAGGACATCGCGCCCTACCTCATTGAGCGGCGTGGGCTTTGGCACGGCGCGACATCGCTGGTGCTGCGGCCGGGCAGCGTCGACGAGGTCAGCCGGATCATGCGGCTGGCGACCGAAACAGGCACGCCAATCGTGCCGCAAAGCGGCAACACCGGGTTGGTCGGCGCCCAGGTGCCAGACACCTCCGGTCGCGAGATCATCCTGTCGCTGTCGCGGCTGAACCGCATCCGCGAAATCGATGTCCTGTCCAACACGGTGACGGTAGAGGCCGGTGTCATCCTGCAGACGCTGCAGGAGGCGGCCGATGCCGCCGACCGGCTGTTTCCGCTGTCGCTGGCCGCGCAAGGCTCCTGCCAGATCGGCGGCAATTTATCGTCCAATGCCGGCGGCACCGGCGTGCTTGCCTACGGCAATGCGCGCGAACTCTGCCTTGGTGTCGAGGTGGTGCTGCCGACCGGCGAGGTGTTCGACGATCTGCGCAAGCTGAAGAAGGACAACACCGGCTACGATCTGAAAAACCTGTTCGTCGGCGCCGAAGGCACGCTCGGCGTCATCACCGCAGCCGTGCTCAAGCTGTTTCCAAAGCCGAAGGGGCGCGAAGTGGCCTTTGTCGGCCTGTCGTCACCTGAGGCCGTACTTTCCCTGTTCAGCCTGGCCATGGACCGTGCCGGGGCAGCACTGACCGCCTTCGAACTGATCGGCAAGCGGCCATATGATTTCACGCTGGCGCATGCCCAGGGCGTCGTGCGGCCCTTGGTCGACGACTGGCCGTGGTATGTGCTGATGCAGATTTCATCAGGCCGTTCATCGGAGGATTCGCGAGCGTTGATCGAGGACGTGCTCTCGGCAGGCCTCGAACAGGAATTCGTCGGCGACGCCGTCATCGCCGCAAGTCTCGGGCAGGGGGACGCCTTCTGGAATTTCCGCGAGCTGCTGCCCGAGGCGCAAAAGCCGGAGGGCGCCTCGATCAAGCACGACATTTCGGTACCCATTGCGTCGATCCCGCGTTTGATCGCGGAGGCCGCCGGCGCCGTAGCGTCGGTGAGCGCCGGTGCCCGCGTCGTGTGCTTCGGCCATATGGGCGACGGCAATCTCCACTATAACATCTCGCGGCCCGTCGACGGCGACGACGAGGCGTTTCTCGCCCTCTATCATCCAATGAATAAGGCGGTGCACGACGTCGTGCGCAGCCTGCACGGTTCGATCTCGGCCGAGCATGGTATCGGCCAGTTGAAGCGCGACGAACTGATCGCCACCGCGCCGCCGATGGCGATCGATCTAATGCGAAGGGTAAAGGCGGCCTTCGACCCGGCCGGCATCATGAATCCCGGTAAGGTTATCTGATCCTTTCAACATCTTGTTGCTGGTGGGATTCCGATAACCATCCCTGAGATCAGCAAAATTTAACCGACTTTCTTAAGCGGGGCGGTAAGGAGCCCGCGCTACTGTCTCCTCACAAACGAGGCTGGAAAAACCGGCCCGGAGAGAACCGGACACCGGCTCTCAGGAGACAGACAGGAAGGCACTCTATGAACACCGGACTGAAGCCAGTCTGGGCGGGACGCAACATGCGTCTCGACCCATTTCGCCTGCCGCAAGTGGTTAGCTACGCGACACGCGACGACTACGGCGATGTGACCTTTACCATCGACCAGCGCGGCGCCGTGATCCGCCGCCTGCTCGAGATGAGCGGCCTGCCGGCGATCATCGTTCTACCCGCCAATGCGTTCCGCGGCGTTGCCGCCCGCGCCATGGAGGACCCGGACGGCAATGTCACGGTGACCCTGGAACTCCTGCACAACGACCCGATGCTGTCGGTGCCGCTGCTGGTTGCCGACGATCTCGACGATGTCGCCGCCGACTGGCGCGCCTGGGCCGATGCCTACCGTCTGCCGATGCTGCTGATCGAGATCGGACGGCGTCGCTCGCACCCTGGAAGAATCGCTCGGCGCCGCCATCAAGACGTTGCCGCCGCAGGATCGCCGCAAGGGCCGCATTTCCAACACGCGCCGTCCGCGCTTCCTCGCTCGCCGCAGGGCCGGCGACCTTGGTCTCAGGCTGGTCATCGACGGCCAGGAGATTATTTCAAGGGACTAGCCCACTTCTCCCCGTCACTATACGGGGAGAAGTGCCCGGCAGGGCGATGAGGGGCAGCGCTCACCTAAGTGTTTGGCCACCACTTTAAGACTAGTTGAGTGTGCGTTGTGTCGCCGCTGAACCTCTCGCCTTCCCTCCAAGGTCGGCGCTGCCCCTCATCCGGCTGCCGCCACCTTCTCCCCGTATAGTGACGGGGAGAAGGAGACTAAACCAGCGGCTTCAGCGCCACCCACACCGCACCGCCGATCAGGCCAAGGAAGATCAGCCAGCCGACCTGGTTGTTCGACCTGAACAGCCGCAGGCATTGGTCCGGATTGTCGATATCCAGAACCGCGATCTGCCGGGCCATATGGGCGCCGGCGGCGATCAGCCCTGCCAGCGCCACCACCGGAGCCTGCGCCGACGCAAAGGCGATGGCGAAGCAGACCAGCGCACCGCCATAGAGCCCTGCCAGCCACGCTTTGGTGTTGTCGCCGAACAGGCGTGCCGTCGAGCGCACGCCGACAATGGCGTCATCTTCCTTGTCCTGATGTGCGTAGATCGTGTCGTAGCCGATCACCCACAGGATCGAGCCGATATAGAGCATCACGGCGGGTCCATCGAGATCGCCGAACTCGACCGCCCATCCCATCAGCGCGCCCCAGGAAAAGGCAAGGCCGAGCACCAGTTGCGGCCAGTTGGTTATCCGCTTCATGAACGGATAGATGGCGATGATCGCCAGCGAGCAGATGCCGAGCAGGATGGCAAAGCTGTTGAACTGGATGAGCACCACGAGGCCGACCAGGGCCTGCAGGGCAACAAACAGCCATGCCCGCCGGCGCGTGGCCTTGCCCGACGGCAGCGGCCGCGAGCGCGTCCGCTCGACCTGGTTGTCAATGTCCTCGTCGACGAGGTCGTTGTAGGTGCAGCCGGCGCCGCGCATGGCGATGGCGCCGGCCAGGAACAGCACGAGATACCAGGGCGCCGGCAGCAGCGAGAGCAGCGGATCGCCGGGACGCGGATAGGCGCTCGCCGCAAGGGCAGCCGACCACCAGCACGGCCACAGCAGCAGCTGCCAGCCGATCGGCCGGTCCCACCGGGCAAGCTGCGCATAGGGCCATATCGAGCGCGGCAGCACGCGATAGACCCAGTGGCCGTTCGGCGCATCGGCGACACGGCCCTGGGCCGCTTTCGACTGGATAGGTTCCATCTCCATGGAGTGGCAGCAGCGGCGGAAACCGTCAAGCGGCAAGCGGAGACGCGGCGCCCGTCAGCCTTTCACGAGGCAAAGATGTCGCGGGTGGCGAACCAACCCTTCGCCACGTCGACGAAGGCCAGCGCCGCATTCGACACACGCTGATGCGTGTCATAGGTGAGCAGGATCCGCTGCATGGGTAGCGGATCCGACAGCGGCTTGCAGATGAGCGGCAGGCCGTCATAGCTGCGATCACCGTGCGGGCGGGTGTAGCTGACCGCGACGCCGAAGCCGTTGGCGACCATGGAGCGCTGCAGTTCGAACGAGCTTGTCGTCGTGTCGGCCACAGGCGAAAGGCCGCGGCTGCGAAACAGGTCGAGCATGTGCTGCCAGCTGTGCGGCTGGTCCGTGGTGATCAGCGGATAGGCGGCCAAATCGGCAAGGCTGACTGTTGGGCGATCCGCCAGGGCATGGCCTGCCGGTAACAGCGCGTGCGGGCGAAGTTCGCGCAGTAGGATGCGGGCGAAATGCGTCGGCAGGCTGAGGTCATAGGTGAGGCCGAGATCGATGGCCGCATCGCCGAGCCGCCGCCCAAGCGTCTCGAAGGTTTCGTCGCGGACGACGACCTTGACGGCTGGATAGCGTTCGGAGAAGGCGCGCAGAAGGGCCGGCGCGAAGAACGGTGCCAGATCCTCGAAGCATCCCAGCACCAGTTCTCCGCTGACAGCCGATTTGCTTGAGCCCAGGCCGATGAGTTCCTCCGTCTCGGTGAGAACCTGCCTTGCCTTGGCCACGACCGCGCGGCCGAACGATGTCGGCGACACGCCGCTTCCCCTCTGGCGGACAAACAGTTTCTGGCCGAAATTCTTTTCGACGGCGTCAATGGCCACCGAGATCGACGGCTGCGAAACGTTCAGCACCTTGGCCGCGCCGGTGACGCTGCCATGACGCGCCACGGCGACCAGATAGCGCAACTGCGTGAGGGTCACATTCATAGGTAAGCTCTATGTGCTGGATGGAAAGTTATTATTTTACTGAATGAATGAGGGTTGCGATAGTCGGTTCATTCCAAGAGGAGAACGCCATGGCTTCCCAAGCTGCCACCCACACTTCCAACGCCTCCATGATCGATGCGGGCACCATCGCCGACTATCAGCGTGACGGTGCTGTCTGCATTCGCGGCGCCTTCAAGGGCTGGGTCGACACGATTGCCGCCGGCATCGAGCGCAATATGCAGAACCGCAGCGAAACCGCGTCCGACATAGCCAACGGCCGCGGCAGTTTCTTCGACGACTACTGCAACTGGGAGCGCATTCCTGAATTCGTCAGCGTGGTGCGGGACTCGCCCGTCGCCGAACTGGCAGCGGCGGTGATGCAGTCGCGCACCGCGCAGTTCTTCCACGATCATGTGCTGGTCAAGGAGCCCGGCACGCAGAAGCCGACGCCCTGGCATCAGGACATCCCCTACTACTTCGTCGATGGCCAGCAGACCGTGAGCTTCTGGATCCCCATCGACCCGGTGAAGGAAGCGACGCTGCGGCTGATCGCCGGTTCGCACAAATGGGACAAGATGATCCTGCCGGTGCGCTGGCTCGACGACAGCAATTTCTATGCCGGCGAGGGCGACTATCTGCCTGTGCCCGATCCCGACAACGATCCGTCGCTGAAAGTGCTCGAGTGGGAAATGGAGCCGGGCGACGCCATCCTGTTCGACTTCAGGACCGCGCATGGCGCGCGTGGCAACCTGACCGCGGCGCGACGCCGGGCGCTGTCGCTGCGCTGGGTCGGTGACGATGCCCGCTATGTCGAACGGCCGGGGCGCACCTCGCCGCCCTATCACGGCCATGGCATGCAGCCGGGCGAGAGGCTGCGCGAGGACTGGTTTCCAGTCGTCTACCAGGGCTGAGGCGGGCCAGAATATGGGCGCCGCAATTCGGCGCCCATATTCGGCCGGGGATAACGTTCCCGTGCGCAATTCGGCTCAAAACGCCCTGATGTCTTGACCCATCGTCCAGAGAGCAATAGCGGGTGCTCTCCAAGGGTTGGCATCAAGAGGTGACCATGAACGTTCTTCTTCTCGGCTCCGGCGGCCGCGAACATGCGCTCGCCTGGAAGATCGCCGCGTCGCCGCTGCTGACCAGGCTCTATGCGGCTCCCGGCAATCCGGGCATCGGCGGCGAGGCCGAACTGGTCAAGCTCGACATCGCCGATCACGCCGCGGTCGCCGCGTTCTGCAAGGACAAAAAAATCGACCTCGTCGTGGTTGGGCCGGAAGGGCCGCTGGTCGCCGGCATTGCCGACGATCTGCGCGCGCAAGGCATTCGCGTCTTCGGACCCTCCAAGGCTGCCGCACAGCTGGAAGGGTCGAAGGGTTTTACCAAGGATCTCTGTGCCCGCTACAACATCCCGACCGCCGCCTATGGCCGTTTCGGCGATCTGGCTTCGGCCAAAGCCTATGTCGAAAAGACCGGCGCACCGATCGTCATCAAGGCCGACGGGCTTGCTGCCGGCAAGGGCGTCACCGTCGCCATGACGCTCGGCGAAGCACAGGCCGCACTCGATGCCTGTTTCGACGGTTCCTTCGGCGCCGCCGGCGCGGAAGTGGTGGTCGAGGAGTTCATGACCGGCGAGGAGGCGAGTTTCTTCTGCCTCTGCGACGGCACCACAGCACTTCCCTTCGGCACCGCGCAGGACCACAAGCGCGTCGGTGACGGCGACACCGGCCCCAACACAGGCGGCATGGGCGCCTATTCGCCGGCCCCGGTGATGACGCCGGAACTGGTCGAACGCACCATGCGCGAGATCATCGAGCCTACCATGCGCGGCATGGCCGAACTTGGCGCGCCGTTCTCCGGCGTGCTGTTCGCCGGGCTGATGATCACGGACAAGGGGCCGAAGCTGATCGAATACAACACCCGTTTCGGCGACCCGGAATGCCAGGTGCTGATGATGCGGCTGAAGGACGATCTGCTGGTCCTGCTCAACGCCGCCGTGGACGGTCAGCTTGCGCATATGTCCATACGCTGGCGCGACGAGGCCGCACTGACCGTGGTGATGGCGGCGAGGGGCTATCCCGGCACGCCGGAAAAAGGCTCCGTGATCCGTGGCGTCGAGCAGGCGGCGAGCGATGGCGTCCAGATATTCCACGCCGGCACCGCCATCAATGGCGGCGCGCTGGTCGCCAATGGCGGCCGCGTCCTCAATGTCACGGCATCAGGCGCCACGGTCGGCGAGGCGCAGAAACGAGCCTATGCCGCGCTCGACCGCATCGACTGGCCGGATGGCTTCTGCCGTCGCGATATCGGCTGGCAGGCCGTGGCGCGCGAGCAGGCTGGCTGAAATTCAGTATTGGGAGACGACAATCTACCGCAAACCGCGATCGATCTCGGTCGAAGCGGTGCTGAGCGGATCGGCGGCGGCAAAGGCGGCGTCGAGTTGCGCGGGCGAACGCTGTTCGGTCCGCTTCCAGGCGACATATTGGACAATGCCGAAGCTTGGCCGTCGCGGCACTGTCTTCACGACCGGCATGCGGAAGCCGTCGCGAAATTTCCCCCAACGGGTGCCCAGCGCTGCCACCATATCCTCGAAAGTCGGCGGCGCCGCCACCGAGGCATAGGTGATGGTGACATTGCCGGCGAGGCCGGCTTCGCGTGAGACCGGTAGCGGTATCGAGGCGAGATAGTCCGGCGGCACGTCGATAAGCCCACCGAACGGCCATTGCGCGCGCAACGTGGTGGCGTCTGTCGGCGCGACATTGACGTCGATGTCCTTGGGCGTGCCGGCGACCCTGTAGGGGCAGCGGAACCGGCCGCAATTGGCTTGCGCCGAAAACTGCCACAGTGCGTAGCCTTGCCAGTTGCCCATCGGAAAATGCACGTCGATGTCGGACTTGTAGCGAGCATACCAGAGCGGCAGCCGCGACAGGAGCCTGTATCTGTAGCTGTTGTCGGCAATGTACTGGGCGGTCTTGCCGTTGGTGTAGAGCACCGGGAAACGGCCGATGCGCCGATGCACCTGGCGTACGAACTCCTCGGCATCGTCGAGCGACATCCATTGCGAAGGATCGTTGCCCTCGATGTCAAGGGCCATGAGATCGTCCGGCGCCGGCTCGGCGAAGTCGAGGAAGTTGTTGGCCTGCTCGACCGGATTGCCGGGGCGGGCGAGGTGATAGGCGCCCCATTTCAGGCCGAGTGCCTTGGCGACCACCCGGCGCGTCTGGAACAGTTCGCGCGTCACCGCATGGCGTTTCCACAGCGCCTTGCAGAGCTTCACCTCGGTGTCGTCGCCCAAACAGAAATAGGGCGGGGGCATGCCGTCGGACGCCTTGTTGATGAAGCCGACGACCCGCTTGTCGGTGGCGAGCTGGGCCCAGTCGATGGAATTGTATTCGTAGGCGTCGACGATGAGGGCGCGGTCAGCGTTCTTCCACGGCTCGGAAAAATCCGAGGCCTTTGCCGCCATCGACAGCGCCATCGTCGCCGCCAAGGCGAGAAGCGCTTTGCGGCGAAGAAGGCGCGCCGGCATTTTCAAAACAGGGAATCCCCGTTGATCAAAGGTAGATGCTGAACCGCTATGGTTAAGGATTTGCCATCAAGGCAATTCGGCGCGTCAGTCGAACAGCTTCAACGCCGTCGCTACCGACAGGAACATCGACAACGGGCGGTCGTGAAATGGCGTGAAACCATGTTTGCGATAAAAAGCCGCAGCTTTGTCGTCCTTGGCGTCGACGATCAGCGCGAAGCAGGCAGGAGCGGCTTGGGCGCAGCGCCGGAGCGCATCCACGATCAGTATCGATCCAACTCGTTGTCCCTGGTATCGGATATCAACCGCCAACCTTCCGATCAATATGGCGGGCAGGACTGGATAACGCGGTAGGCGTTTTATCAGGTCTTCTGGCAGCGAAGCCATGGGTACACTTGACGCTGCAAGAGTGTAATATCCGGCAACGAGATCGACGTCACGCTCTGCGGCGACAAAGCAGTTGCTGACTCGGCGTTTGACGTCCTGGCTCGCTTGCTCGCGTAGATAGTGGTCGAGCGCCTGCACGCCACAACTGAATGCCTTACGATCATACGATCCGCCCAGCGGCTCGATGATCAGGTCTAGACTCACCGGGATTCGACGACAAGTCGCTTGTAGGCGTCGGCAGCTTTGCGCAACGCTTCATTGGGTTCGGGTGGATTGAAAATGGCCTCTGCCAGAGCGTGCTGATCCTTGATGGACAGGCGGATGATCGCAGTCTCTTCAATGGTGCGTTGTGCAGCTTCCTGCGCTGCGGAGACTACGAAGTCGCTGACGCTGCGGCCCTGGATTTCGGCAGCACGTTTCACCACACTCAGCATATCCGGGGATATCCGAGCTTCGAGACGGGCAGTACGGGTCTGTTGGTTTGGCATCACGATCACCTCTACCTTAATGTACGGCCTTTAACCGTACATATCAAGCGCCGCGTTCAACGCTGGCTGAGCGGTTGAACCTCAAACGGATCCGGCGCTGGCTCCTGCCGCAGCGTGCCTTCGGCGGCGCGTTTGCGGTGATGGGCGAGAGAGCATTGCGGCGAGCACAATATGCCGCGATCCGACCAGTAGGCGGCACCGTGTTCCAGTCTGCCCTCATGGTAGCAGAACCCTTCCGCTCGATAGGGCAGGCCGCATTCGATGCAGCGATAGGCGTCAGGTCTGGCAAGCATGGGGCGGGTTCCGGTCGGCTGGTTCTGATCTGTCGCCGGTTGATTTGATCCGGCGCCGATTGAATTTAATACGCGTCGCCGCGATTGCAAAATCCGCGTGACAAAATTTGACGTTTACGTAAAAAGAAGACGAGAGATCGCCCAAAGGGCGGATGGTTTTGCAGTGGCGCTGGCTCTAGGGTTGGCGGGGCCGATGCATCAGGAGGAGTGAGCGGCATGTATCGGGCACCGGTCGAGGATATCGCTTTCACGCTCAAGCACGTGGCCGGCATGAAATCGGCGCTTGATGCCGGCAGGTTCGGCGACCTCGGCGAGGATCTGGTCGATGCCGTTCTGGGTGAGGCCGGTCGCTTCGCCACCGAAGAGGTCGCACCGCTCTACAAGATCGGCGATCAGCAAGGTGCGGTGCTGAAGGACGCCGCCGTCACCACACCGCCCGGCTGGAAGCAGCTCTATCGCCGCTGGATCGACGGCGGCTGGAACGCGCTGTCCGGACCTGAAGCCTATGGCGGCCAGGCGCTGCCGACCATGCTCGGCGTCGCTGCGCTCGAAATGTGGAACTCCGCCGCCATGGCCTTCGGCATCGGCCCGACGCTGACCATGGGCGCGGTCGAAGCGCTCGACAAACACGCCTCCGAAAACCTCAAGGCGAAATATCTCGAAAAGCTCGTCTCCGGCGAGTGGATGGGCACGATGAACCTGACCGAGCCACAGGCCGGTTCGGACCTCGCAGCCTTGCGCGCCCGCGCCGAGTCGGCCGGTGACGGCAGCTACCGCATCTTCGGCCAGAAAATCTTCATCACCTATGGCGAGCACGATTTTACCGACAACATCATCCACCTGGTTCTGGCGCGGCTGCCCGATGCGCCCGCCGGCACGAGCGGCATCTCGCTGTTCCTGGTGCCGAAATTCCTGGTCGGCGACGATGGCTCGCTGGGGGCGCGCAACGACGTCTTCTGTTCCGGCCTCGAGCACAAGCTCGGCATCCATGCCTCGCCGACCTGCACCATGATCTATGGCGATGGTTTCCAGGGCGCCAAGCCGGGCGCCGTCGGCTGGCTGATCGGCGAGGAGAACAAGGGCCTCGCCTGCATGTTCACGATGATGAACAATGCGCGGCTTTGCGTCGGCATGCAGGGGGTCGCGGTCGCCGAGGCCGCAACGCAGAAGGCGATTGCCTATGCCAACGACCGCCGGCAGGGCAAGGCGGCAAGCTACGCTGGCGCCGGCATGGCGCCGATCGTCCATCACCCCGATGTGCAGCGCAATCTCCTGACCATGAAGGCGCTGACACAGATCGCGCGGGCGATCAGCTATTCCTGTGCCCACGCCATCGACCTGGCACGCGTCTCGGCCGGCGACGAGGCGGCGCACTGGCGCGACCGTGCCAATCTGCTGACGCCGCTGGCCAAGGCGTTTTCGACGGATGTCGGCGTCGAGGTTGCCTCGCTCGGCGTCCAGGTGCATGGCGGCATGGGCT
Organism: Mesorhizobium loti; assembly: GCA_014189435.1. Taxonomy (NCBI): domain Bacteria; kingdom Pseudomonadati; phylum Pseudomonadota; class Alphaproteobacteria; order Hyphomicrobiales; family Phyllobacteriaceae; genus Mesorhizobium; species Mesorhizobium loti. Next base: position 3,940,156 of record CP050293.1, on the reverse strand, counting down.
TCATCGAGGAGACGGGCGCGGCCGCCTTCTATCGCGATGCGCGCATCGCCCCTATCTACGAAGGCACCAACGGCATACAGGCCATTGATCTGGTGATGCGCAAATTGCCGCTCGGCGGCGGCGGCCATGTACACGGTTACATCGCCGAACTGGCTGCGGTGGCCGGAGCGGTGCGAACCTCGAACCTGCAGGGTTTCGGCCGCACCGCCGATGCTCTCGACGCCGCGTTTGGCGATCTGACGCAAGCGACCCGCTTCCTGCAGGAATTGGCAGCCGATGGCCGGCCGGACGAGGCGTTGGCGGGTGCTACGCCCTATCTCAGGCTGATCTCGCTGGCCGCCGGCGGCGCCTATCTAGCGCAAGGCGCGCTTGCCGATGACAACCGCATCGCGCTTTGCCGCTTCTTCGCCGAAAACCTGCTCGGCGAGGTCCGTGCCTTGAAGGAACGCGTTATCGATGGCGCCGAAAGCCTCGCCGCTGCCGGCAAGACACTGATTTCCGCCTGACGTTCACAAGGAAAAGACCGTGACTGACCACATCCTCGTCGAGCGCCAGGGCGCCATCCAGATCATCCGCATGAACCGGCCGGACAAGAAGAACGCGCTGACGCGCGCCATGTACGCGAAAATGTCGGCTGCTCTTGCCGAGGGTGACGCCGATCCGGCGGTCCGCGTCCATGTCTTCCTCGGCGTGCCCGGCGCCTTCTCCTCCGGCAACGACCTTGCCGATTTCATGGTCATAGCGACGGGTGGCGACGGCGGCACCGAGGTTTGGGATTTCCTGATGGCGCTGGCCAAGGTTGAAAAACCCATGGTCTCCGGCGTCGACGGCATCGCGGTCGGCATCGGCACGACGCTCAATTTGCATTGCGACCTGACTTTCGCCACGCCACGCACCGTGTTCAGGACGCCTTTCGTCGACCTTGGCCTGGTGCCCGAGGCGGGTTCCAGCCTTCTGGCGCCGCGGATCCTGGGGCAGCAGGGGGCTTTCGCACTGCTTGGCCTCGGCGAGGGCTTTTCGGCCGAACGCGCAAAGGCCGCCGGCTTGATCTACGAGGTGGTCGAGGAAGCTGCACTTGAAGCCTCGGTGCTTGCAGCCGCCGGCCAGATCGCGGCCAAGCCGCCACAGGCGCTGAAGATCGCGCGCGACCTGATGCGCGGCTCACGCGACGACCTCGTCGCCCGCATAGGCGAGGAAAGCGAGCATTTTCGCGAGCGGCTGAAGTCCGACGAGGCGCGCGCGGCACTCACGGCGTTCATGACCAGAAAGAAATCGTAAGTGGAAGCAGCCGATCTCCCCCCTCGCGGGGGAGATGGCCGGCAGGCCAGAGGGGGCGCTGTCCCGCCGGCCTTTCAGCCACGGCAATTATGATCGCAAACAGAATCGGGTGACGGTCAAGCCTTCGAAGGCTGGCGACCCTTCACGCCCCTCTGCCCTGCCGGGCATCTCCCCCACGAGGGGGAGATTGGCGCTTCAGGGATAAAGCCTGGTCTTGTCCCAACCGCCCTTGGCGTCGCGGCTGAAGACGAGCCGGTCGTGCAGACGGAACGGCCTGTCGTGCCAGAACTCGATGGTGCTGGGCACGATGCGGAAGCCCGACCAGTGCTTTGGCCGCGGGATCTCACCGATCGGATAGCGTGCCGTGTATTCCGCCACCGCCTTTTCCAGCGCAAAGCGGCTTTCCAGCGGTCGCGACTGTTTCGAGGCCCAGGCGCCGATGCGGCTGCCGCGCGGCCGCGTCGCGTAGTAGGCGTCGGCTTCGGCGTCGCTGACGATCTCCACCGGCCCGCGAATGCGAACTTGCCGGCGCAGCGATTTCCAATGGAAGCACATCGCCGCCTTCATGCTGCCAAGAATCTCCTGGCCCTTGGCGCTCTCGAAATTCGTGTAGAACACAAACCCGCCTTCATCGAACCCCTTGAGCAACACCATACGCACATCCGGCATGCCGTCGGCATCGACGGTCGCCAGCGCCACGCCGTTGGGGTCGTTCATTTCGCTCTTCGTGGCGTCGTCCAGCCATGCGGCAAAGAGGCGAAACGGCTCCGCGGCCTCGGTAAAGTCACCGCTTGTTAACTCAGTGTCACTCATAGTTTTTCTCAATTTGTCACGAAGCCAAGATTCTTTACGAAACCAAGATTCTTACGAAGCAAGGGGGAGGTTGCCGATTGTCGCGTATCGCGCAGGCTTTTGACAGCAGGCAATGGAGCGTTATCGCTTCGGCCAGCACGAAAGCCGCGATCGTGGCAGTCGTCTTGCCGCTTGCCGCCTGCGGTGCTGGTGGCTTCAGCCTGGAAAAGGCCGAAGTCGACCGCTCGATCCTGACCAGCAGCACATCGGCCTCGGCGACACCGGCCAGTTCGGATCGCGACTCCGACCAGACGACGATCGGCAATGCCGTGTCCTCGGCCGACATCGAGCAACTCGGCGGGCAGGCCGTGCCGTGGGCCAATGCCGGCACCGGGTCACGCGGCTCCATCACCGGGCTGGCGGAATTGAAGGACAACGGCCAGACATGCCGTCGCTTCAAGGCCTCGCGCGAAAGCTTTGATGGCGTTGCCATGTTCGAAGGCGAACTGTGCCTGGCCAGCGCCGGCGGCTGGCGCATGCAGGACTTCAAGGCACTCTGAGCCTGATCCGAAAGTCGATCGGGTCGGCTCTGATTTTCCGCCTTTGATATGCTGCTCCAGCACTGGAATTTCTTCCTATGCGAGCGCATATAGGGGGCAACCAGAGACTCAACTCTTCTCCAGGGCAGTAAGCATGCGCGACCCCTATGAGGTGCTGGGCGTTGCCAAGAACGCATCGGCCAAGGACATAAAATCGGCGTACCGGAAACTCGCCAAGAAGCATCATCCGGATCAGAATCCGAATGATCCAAAGGCGAAGGACCGTTTTGCCGCGGCCAACCAGGCCTACGAGGTCGTCGGCGACGAGAAGAATCGCGCCGCTTTCGATCGCGGCGAGATCGACGCCGACGGCAAACCGCGATTCCAGGGCTTTGAGGGCGCAGCCGGTGGCGGCGATCCCTTCGGCGGGTTCCGCCGGCAGCAAGGGCCGGGCGGGTCGCGATTCGAATTCCGCTCCGGCCGCCCGGGCGGCGATCCGTTCGACGGCAACAGCGACATTTTCAGCCAGATTTTCGGCGACGCCTTTTCCGGCGCGCGCGGCGCAGGCTCCGGCGATCGTCGCCAGCCGGCGACCGCTGCCGATCTGAACGTGACGCTCGACGTCACCATCGAGGAAGCGGCGACCGCCGAAAAGGTGACGGCGATGTTCCCCGACGGCCGCAAGGTGGCGGTCAAGCTGCCGGCCTATGTCGAGGATGGCCAGACCATTCGGCTGAAGGGGCAAGGCGAGCAAGGGCCGGGCCAGCCGGGCGACGCGCTGGTCAAGATCCATCTGCGCCGGCATCCGCGCTACCGCATCGAGGGCCGCGACCTGCACGCCGATCTGCCGGTGGCACTGGCGGATGCGGTGCTCGGGGCCAAGGTGCCGGTCGAGACGCCGACCGGAAGGCTTGCGGTCAACATTCCAGCCTGGTCGAGCTCCGACAAGGTCCTGCGGCTGAAAGGCCGGGGCCTGCCGGAAAAGGCCGGCGGCCATGGCGATCTCTACGCCCATGTCCGGATCATGCTGCCGGAGGGCGGTGATAGCGCGCTCGAAGCGGCGTTGCGCGGCCAAAAAGACTGATCGACGGCTTTTGTCCCCCGAACTGTCCGGTTTGAACGCTTGAAGGGGCTCTGTGCCTGTGCGATAGGGCACTCCACAAAGCAGAAATCTTGCGGAGAGCGCTGACATGGCGGGTGGACAGGGCCTAATGGCCGGCAAGCGCGGCCTTATTCTAGGCGTCGCCAACAACAGATCGATCGCCTATGGCATCGCCAAGTCGTGCGTCGACCATGGCGCCGAGATCGCGCTGACCTATCAGGGCGAGGCGTTCAAGAAGCGCGTCGAGCCGCTGGCGGCGGAACTTGGCGCCTTTGTCGCTGGCCATTGCGACGTCACCGACCCGGCGAGCCTGGACGAGGTTTTCGCCAATGTCGCCAGGCACTGGGGCAAGCTTGATTTCCTCGTCCATGCCATCGCCTTCTCCGACAAGGACGAGCTGACCGGCCGTTATGTCGAGACGACGCGCGACAATTTCCTGCGCACCATGGACATTTCGGTCTATTCCTTCACCACCATTGCCAAGCGCGCCGAGGCGCTGATGACCAATGGCGGCTCGCTGCTGACGCTGACCTACTACGGCGCCGAAAAGGTGATGCCGCACTACAACGTCATGGGTGTCGCCAAGGCGGCGCTCGAAGCCAGCGTGCGCTACCTGGCGGTCGACCTTGGTGCCAAGAAGATCCGCGTCAACGCCATCTCGGCTGGCCCGATCAAGACGCTGGCCGCTTCCGGCATCGGCGATTTCCGCTACATCCTGAAGTGGAACGAGTACAATTCGCCGCTGAAGCAGACGGTGACGCAGGAGGAAGTCGGCGATTCCGGCGTCTATTTCCTGTCCGATCTGTCGCGCGGCGTCACCGGTGAAGTGCATCACGTCGATTCGGGCTACCACGTCGTCGGCATGAAGGCGGTCGATGCGCCCGACATTTCGACGGTCAAGGACTAACACCCCGCCAAACGTCGTCCGTCCCGATCCCGCACCGGAAGACCTGATGTACCCGCTGGTTTATATCGCGCGCCACGGCCAGACCGCGTGGAACGCCGAAGCCCGGCTTCAGGGGCAGGCCGACACCGATCTCAACGCTCTTGGCCGCGAGCAGGCGACCGGAAATGGTTGCCAGTTGGCCGAGTTGATCCAAAATCCCGAGGATTTTGATTTCGTCGCCAGCCCGATGCGGCGGACGCGCGAGACGATGCAACGCATCCGTGCCGCGATGAAACTCGATCCGGATGCCTATCGAACCGATCCTCGCCTGGTCGAAGTCAATTTCGGCGATTGGCAGGGATTTACCTTTGCCGAGCTCGAAACGCGGTATCCCCGAGCGCGCAAGACACGCGCTCGGGACAAATGGAACTTTCAGCCGCCCGGCGAAGACGCCGAGAGTTATCAGATGCTGCTCGTACGGGTGAAGCCCTGGTTCGACGCGATCGAACGCCAGACGATCTGCGTGACGCATGGCGGCGTCATGCGTACCTTGTTTCGCTTCGTTCTGGGACTAGCCGAGAACGAGGCAGCAAACCTGGAAATACCGCAGGATCGCCTGCTCAAACTCGACGGTAAGAGCCTCGAGTGGCTGTAAGCCAGCGGATGCATGTCGCCCAAAAGTGGGGGAACGATATGCGCAAGATCAAAGACCCAAAGCGCGTCGCCTGAATCCGTTCGAACGCGACACGCTTGGAGGAGCGGAACTGCCGCCCCGATCTTGGCTGGAAGCTCTAGTTCGCGCTGCTGTCCGGCAGTTCCATGTCGGTGATGACGTTTTCACCATTGGTCACATCGAAGGCAATGACGATGTCCATGCCCGGCTTCAGCGCGTCGAGATCGGTCTCTGCGTTCAGCTTGTAGGACTTGCCGTCATCCAGCGTCAGCGTCGCCGTGTCCTTGTCGATCTTCTTGATCAGGCCTTCGGTCTGGCCGGCGAAAGCGGCGGTGGAAAGCAGCAGTGTGGTGGCAACGGCGCCAATCAGGGTACGCATAATCGTTCCTCTTTATCATTGCACCGGCATGGTGGCGGGCGTTCAACGGCGGATGGAACAGAGCAGAAACCAACCGAATGTGTCAAAACTAAATCCGCCAGATCACAGTTTGACCCCTGTGAAAAACGCCAATAGAAGGCAACCTTGAGCCGGCTCCGATGCCGGGCAGGGTCATTTCATGTCTCACAACACGTTCGGCCACCTTTTCCGCGTCACCACCTGGGGCGAAAGCCATGGCCCGTCGCTCGGCTGCGTGGTCGACGGTTGTCCGCCCGGCATCCGCTTCACTCAGCGAGAAATCCAGGCCGAACTCGACAAGCGCCGGCCGGGCCAGTCACGTTTCGTGACGCAGCGTCGCGAACCGGATGAAGTGAAGGTGCTGTCCGGCTTTATCCTCGACGAGGACGGCGAGACCATGATCACCACCGGCACGCCGGTGTCGATGCTGATCGAGAATGTCGACCAGCGCTCGAAGGACTATGGCGAGATCGCCCGCCAATACCGGCCCGGCCATGCCGATTACACCTATGACGTCAAATACGGCGTGCGCGATTATCGCGGCGGCGGCCGCTCCTCGGCTCGCGAGACGGCAGCTAGAGTGGCAGCCGGCGCTCTGGCGCGCAAAGTGGTGCCCGGCGTGGTGGTGCGCGGCGCGCTGGTGTCGATGGGCGAAAAAGCAATAGACCGCGCCAACTGGAACTGGAATTTCATCGGCGACGCGGAAAATCCGTTCTTCACCCCCGATCCGGCTTCCGTTCCCGTCTTCACCAGCTATCTCGACGGCATCCGCAAGGCGGGATCCTCGGTCGGTGCGGTGATCGAGATCGTCGCCGACGGCGTTCCGGCGGGCCTCGGCGCGCCGATCTATGCCAAGCTCGACCAGGACATCGCCTCCGGCCTGATGTCGATCAATGCCGTCAAGGGCGTCGAGATCGGCAACGGCTTCGAGGCCGCCCGCATCACCGGCGAGCAGAATGCCGACGAGATGCGGATCGGCAATGACGGCAAGCCGGTGTTCCTGTCCAACAATGCCGGTGGTATCCTGGGCGGCATCTCGACCGGCCAGGCGATCGTCGCCCGTTTCGCCGTCAAGCCGACCTCGTCGATCCTGACGCCGCGAAAGTCGATCGACAAGGACGGCAAGGACGTCGAGATCATGACCAAGGGCCGTCACGACCCATGCGTCGGCATCCGCGCCGTGCCGATCGGCGAGGCGATGGTCGCCTGCGCCATTGCCGATCATTATCTGCGCCATCGGGGACAGACGGGGAAGGGAGTAGGGCAGTAGGGACCAGGCAGTAGGCAGCGCTGCTCGCCGAAACAGAAAATTTTTCCTTTTCCCTACTCCCTTACTGCCCTACTCCCTTATTCCTCTGCGAGCGAAGCGAGTACTCCATGCCTTACGACCAGAAGAAAATCGTCGAAGCCCTGCGCGCTTTCGAACGCGGCGAGATCGTCGTCGTCATGGATGATGACGGGCGCGAGAACGAGGGCGACCTGATCGTCGCCGCCGTCCACTGCACGCCCGAAAAGATGGCGTTCATCGTCCGCCACACCTCCGGCATCGTCTGCACGCCGATGCCGCGCGAGGAAGCCAAGCGGCTGAACCTTGCGCCGATGGTCGCCGACAATGATTCGGCCCACACCACCGCCTTCACCGTCAGCGTCGATTTCAAGCACGGCACCACGACAGGCATTTCGGCCGAGGACCGCACGCTGACTGTTCGCAATCTCGCCAACGGCAATGTCGGCGGTTCGGATTTCGTCCGGCCTGGCCACATCTTCCCGCTGATCGCGCGCGAGGGCGGCGTGCTGATGCGTTCGGGCCATACCGAGGCAGCGGTCGATCTCTGCAAGCTCGCCGGCCTGCCGCCGGTCGGCGTCATTTCCGAGCTGGTCAATGATGACGGCACGGTCAAGCGCGGCCCGCAGGTGCAGGCTTTCGCCGAAGAGCATGGCCTGAAGCAGGTTTCGGTGGCCGACCTCATCGCCTACCGGCAACGCAAGGAAACGCTGGTCGAACGCGTCGCCTGTTCCGAAATCGACACGCTCGGCGGCAAGGCGCAGGTCTTCACCTACACGCTGCCATGGGACTCCATGCATCACGTCGCCATCGTCTTCGGCGATATCCGCGACGGCGAGGATGTGCCGGTGCGTCTGCATTCCGAGGATGTGGTGACCGACGTGTTCGGCACCAGCCACCGGCTCGACGCCATCATGAAGTCCATGGGCGAGCGCAGGCGCGGCGTCATCGTCTATCTCAGAGAAGGCTCCGTCGGCGTCGCCCATCAGGAGCGCAAGCGGCCGGCGAGCGGCGACCGCGAGGATCACGAAGAGGCGCGCCGCCGCGAAAACGAGTGGCGCGAGATCGGGCTCGGCGCGCAAATCCTCAAGGATCTCGGCATTTCCTCGATCAACCTGATCGCCTCGCGCGAACGCCACTATGTCGGCCTCGAAGGTTTTGGCATCCACATCGCCAAGACCGAGATTCTCTAGGGTATGTCGATATTCAGGTGAGGCCGGCCTGACCTAGATCTCAACATACACTGGCTGTCATTCGGCCGGGATTGCTGCTTCGCATCCATCCAATTCGCATTCGTGCGTGGCAAGGCTGCGCTGGCCAAGCAGCACCGTGGCCAGGGCAATGGTGCCTGAAGCCACCGAGACCCAGAACCCGCTCTGGGCGCCGAACGCGTCCACCACCGCACCGGCGGCAAACGAGCCGAGCGCCATGCCGATGCCGATGCCGGTCATGACCCAGGTGATGCCTTCGGTCAGCATCGCCTCCGGCACGTGCCGCTCGATCAGGCCGAAGGCGGTGATGAAGGTCGGCGAGATCGCCACACCGCTGATGAACACGGTCAGCGCCAGCAGTGGCACGGTGTCGGCGGTGAGCGGCAGCAGCGTGCCGAGCGCGACGAGGGCGACTGCGATGGCCAGTTGACGTTGCAGTGGCGCCTTCAGGCTAAGCGCGCCGACGACGAGGCCGAGCACGAACGATCCCAGCGCATAAACGCCGATGACAAGGCTGGCGGCGCCCGGCTGGCCGAGTTCCTTGGTGATTGCCACCGTGCTCACTTCCGTGGTCGCGAAAGTCGCGCCGATGAAGATCAGGGCAAAGGTGATGATCTGCACCGGCCTGAGCCGTATTGCCGAGCCGCTCGAGACATGATTCACCGGCCGTACTTTTGGTTCGGTCGAACGCTGCAGGATGAAGGCTGTCGAGCCAAGGGCGAGGAACAGCGTGCTGACCAGGACACCAGCCTCCGGGAACAGCGCCGCACTCAAACCCACCGAAAGCGACGCACCGGCAATATAGACCAGCTCGTCCGCAGCCGACTCGAAGGCGAAAGCAGTGTTCATCTGCGGCCGCCCGCGGAAAATCTCGGTCCAGCGCGCGCGCACCATTGCCGGCATGCTGGGCATGGCGGCAGCAAGCAGGGCCGACACGAACAACGTCCATACTGGCCAGTCCTGATTGGCCGCCGCAATCAGGACGGCGAAAGCCAGCACGGAGATGATGGTGGTGGGCACCACGACCCGTGTCTGGCCCTGGCGATCCACCAGTCTCGATATCTGCGGCGCAACGAAGGCGTTGGCCAGGGCGTATGTCGCGGAGACGGCACCCGCCAGCCAATATTCGCCACGTGTCTGCGACAGCATCGCCACGATGCCGATCGGCGCCATGGCGATCGGCAGGCGCGCCATGAAGCCGGCGGCTGCAAAGCCCTTGGCTCCGGGGGCGCGAAAGATTTCCGAGTAAGGATTTTGCATGGTCCGGTTCCTCGACAAAGGACGATATCACAATTACATACGATGCGTATGATTGTTAGATAGAGCATACGTCGCGTATGTCAATTGGCATACGTAACGTATGTGAGTAGGTCCAGAAGCCATGCACAAGCCCCGCAAGGAGATGATCGCCGAGACGCGCGCCAAGCTGATCGCGGCCGCCCGCCATGCTTTCGGCACGATCGGCTATGCCGAAGCCTCGATGGATGATTTCACCGCATCGGCCGGGCTGACGCGCGGCGCGCTCTACCACCATTTTGGCGACAAGAAGGGCCTGCTGCAGGCAGTCATCGCCGAAATCGACGGCGAGATGGCAGCGCGCGTGAATGAAGCGGCGGCGCGGGCGCCGACCCGCTGGCAGCATTTCGTCGACGAATGCACAACCTATATCGAGATGGCGCTGGAGCCGGAAATCCAGCGCATCATGTTCCGCGATGGCCCGGCCGTCCTGGGGGATCCGGCGCAATGGCCGAATGCCAATGCGTGCGTCGCTTCAGTGACCGGCCATCTGACGACACTGCAGGAGGAGGGAGTTGTCGTCTCCAGCCTCGACCCCGAGACGGCCTCGCGGCTGATCAACGGTGCGAGCAGTCAGGCGGCGCAACAGATCGCCAATTCGAACGACCCTGAAGGCACGTCGAAGAAGGTGGTGGCGGCCTTCAAGCAACTGCTGGAAGGCTTGCTCAAAAGGCCGGATCCACAACCGAGCTGAAGCCCCATCGGTGGCCCGGCGCCACGGTCGGGCAATTGACAATCGCCGGGTTGAGTTCATCCTCTGCCACCATCTCTGAGCGGAGATTCGGGGCGCATGTGGGATTTCGATATCGGCAGGTCGGTGTCCATCATGATGCGGACTTGGCCGTTCATTGTCTTTCGCATGATCGTCTATTTCGGCATCACCCTGGCCTACATCATGGCGACCGGCACCGGCGCCTCCGTCGGCTATGGCGTCGGCCACATTTCCACCGATCCCGACGGACCGCTGTCCTTTGCCTTGTGGGGCGGGGTGGTCGGTTTCGGCATCGTCTCGATCGCCGTCTACTGGATCCGCGAATACATCCTCTATGTCGTCAAGGCCGGCCACATCGCCGTCATGGTCCATCTGATCGACGGCCGTGACATTCCCAGTGGCCAGGACCAGATTGCCTACGCCAAGGATGTCGTGACTCAGCGTTTTGCCGAGGCCAACATCCTTTTCGTCGTCGACCAGCTGGTCAAGGGCGCCATCCGCGCCATCACCGGCCTGCTCGGCGGCATCGCCGCCTTCCTGCCCATTCCGGGGTTGAGCGGCCTGGTTTCCTTCATCAACACGGTGATCCGCCTGTCGCTGACCTATGTCGACGAGATCATCCTCGGCTACAACATCCGCATCAATTCAACCTCGCCATTCGAGACGGCGCGCCAAGGCGTCGTGCTCTATGCCCAGAACGGCAAGGTCATGGTCAAGAACGCGGTCTGGCTGGCGGTCATCATGTGGGGCGTGTCCTTCGTCATCTTCTTGGCCATGCTGGCGCCTGCCGGCGCCATTCTCTTCCTGATGCCTGGCCAACTCGCCGGCTGGGCCTTCGTGCTCGCCATCGTCTTCGCCTGGGCCTTCAAGGCGGCCTTCATCGAACCCTTCGCCATCGCTTGCCTGATGCAGGTCTATTTCAAGACCATAGAGGGCCAGGTGCCTGATCCCGCCTGGGACGCCCGGCTGGCCGAGGCGTCGTCGAAGTTCAGGGAGCTCAAGGACAAGGCGCTGGCCTCCTTCGGCGGCTCGCGCTGGGGCACAGCCGGCGCGGCACGCTGATCCGGTGCGGCATCGATAGCGTTGAGACGCGCCACGGTTGACTTCAGCGGCGCCTCACCTTCGCCGCAAAAAATCTCGCTCATGATCAGCTCCGGCAGCGGCAGCCGCCGCCCCCAGCCATGCGTTTCGAGGTCCGGCTTTGGCGCGAACTCGGAAACACGGCCGACGCAGAGATAGGCGACCGGCGTGACATGCTCGGGAATCGACAGCAGGCTTTTCAGCGCTTGTGCCTCGATGATGCTGACCCAGCCGACACCGACGCCCTCAGCGCGCGCCGCCAGCCAGAAATTCTGTACCGCGCAGACCGTGCTGTAGATATCCATCTCCGGATTGTGCCAGCGGCCCAGCGGCGAACCCTTCGAGCGCTGCCGGTCGCAAGTGATGCAGATGTTGAGCGCGCTTTCGCAGATGCCTTCCAGCTTGAGCTTGCGATACAGCGCCTGTTTTTCCGCCTCGATCGCCGGCAGTTCCTGTTCTCGCGCGGCCAGGAACAGGTCGCGCACCTCCGCCCGTCGTGCGGCGTCGCGAATGACGATGAAGTTCCAAGGCTGCATGAAGCCTACCGACGGCGCGTGATGCGCGGCAAGCAGCAGCCGCGCCAGCACCTCATCGTCGAGCCCAGTGGGCAGGAAATGGCTGCGCACGTCACGCCGCGTGAACATGGCGCGATAAACCGCATCGCGCGCACTCTGGTCAAATCCATCGTCAATGGCAGCGGTCATGTGTTCCGGCATCGCTTGTCCCCTTGCGATTGCAGTCGATGTCATCCGCCTGACCATGCGGATGACGATGCCTGCCAGGCCGGTCTTCTGGCTCGGGATCAACCCGCGTCCGGTGCCTTCCCGTCATCGACAGTGGCATTGACCGGCGCGGTCCCCCTTACAGCGTTGGGCACGCCACGGAATTCAACCGTGTTCCCGATTCTCCCGTTTGCGGCGGGCACCAGGCAGTGTCAGAGACCTTACGCCGAAGCGCTGAGGACGCCAATGCCCGCAGCGACACGAATGGACGCAGGCGTGATTTTCCCCAGCCATCGGCCGCCCGCGCATGGCCTTTGTCGATCCGGGTCACTAGATTAGGACGATGACCACTCGTCTCTACACCCATCCGATCTTCCTTGAGCACCTCACGCCGCCCGGCCATCCCGAGCGGCCGGATCGCCTGCGCGCCATCGAGCGCGTGCTGGATGACGAGGCGTTTGCCGGGCTCGATCGTATCCAGGCGCCGGAAGGCGACGAGGCCACCATCCTCTACGCGCATCCCGCCGATTTCGTCGCCCGCGTGCGTGCTGCCATTCCCGACGAGGGGATCGCGCGCATCGACGCCGACACCACGGCCAGCCCGAAGAGCTGGCAGGCGGTGATCACCGCGATCGGCGCCGCCAACGCCGCCGTCGACGATGTCTTCACCGGCCGTGCCGACAATGTCTTTGTCGCCGCCCGCCCACCCGGACACCATGCCGAAAAGACCACGGCGATGGGCTTCTGCTTCTTCAACACGGCGGCGATCGCGGCCCGCTATGCGCAGAAGAAGCATGGCGTCGAGCGCGTTGCCGTCGTCGACTGGGACGTGCACCACGGCAATGGCACGCAGGATATTTTCTGGGACGATCCGTCGGTGCTCTATTGCTCGACGCACCAGATGCCGCTCTATCCCGGCACCGGGGCAAAGAACGAGACCGGCGCCGGCAACATCGTCAACGCGCCGCTGGCGCCGCAGACCGGCAGCGAGGTCTTTCGCGATGCCTTCCTGTCGCGCGTGCTGCCGGCGCTCGACAATTTCGCGCCCGACCTGATCATCATTTCGGCTGGGTTCGACGCACACCATCGCGATCCGCTGGCCGAGATCAACCTGACCGAGGATGATTTCGACTGGGCGACCGGCCAGCTGATGCAGCGCGCGGCGCGCCACAGTGGCAACCGGCTCGTCAGCCTGCTCGAGGGTGGCTACGATCTGCAGGGATTGGCATTTTCGGTCGCCGCCCATGTCGGGCGACTGATGAAAGGATGAATGATGGCTGGTGAGACCAACGAAGACGTCAAGGCGATGAGCTTCGAACAGGCGCTCGACGCGCTGGAGAAGATCGTCGATGATCTGGAGCGCGGTGACGTGCCGCTCGACCAGTCGATCCGGATCTATGAGCGCGGCGAGGCACTGAAGGCGCATTGTGACCGGCTGCTGAAGGCCGCCGAGGACAAGGTCGAGAAGATCAGGCTGTCGCGCGACGGCAAGCCGGTTGGAACGGAGCCGCTCGACGCGGACTGAGGCGCGCGGCCGTCTCACCGACTTTTGGACACGATCATGATTGAGGATAGAGTTCGTCCCGATTGAAAGCGCTCCAGGACAAGAGGAGATACGGAAACGATGTGCAGAAACATCAAGACCCTGTTCAATTTTGACCCGCCCGCAACCAACGACGAAGTCCGCGACGCGGCCCTTCAATTTGTCCGCAAATTGAGCGGAACGACGCGGCCCTCGAAGCAGAACCAGCATGCTTTCGACCACGCCGTCGAAGCCATCGCCGCCTCGGCGCGCGAATTGCTCGATTCCTTGGAAACCCATCAGCATCCTCGCAATCGCGAAGAGGTGGCAGCCAAATTACGGGCAAAGTCGGCGATCCGCTTTGCCTGACGCGCCCAGGCGGCCTTTGACCGCTGACAAGGAGAGCCCATGAGCTTCTTTCCTGGGAAAGACCCTGAAGCCGGCGACGCCTTCGCCAGCGACCAGATCGAATTGATGGTCATCCCGAACGCCAAGGACATTGGCGGCTTCCAGGTGCGCCGCGCTCTGCCGACCGCCAAGAGGCGGCTGGTCGGTCCTTTCATCTTCTTCGACCGCATGGGTCCGGCGATCCTGCGCGCCGGTCAGGCACTGGATGTCCGTCCCCATCCGCATATCGGTCTGTCGACGGTCACCTATCTGTTCGATGGCAGGATCAGGCATCGCGATTCACTCGGCACCGAAATGGTCATCCAGCCCGGCGACGTGAACCTGATGACCGCCGGCCGCGGCATCGTCCATTCGGAGCGCACGCCCGAAGAGTTGCGTGGCGCGCCGATGTCGATCTCCGGCCTGCAGACATGGCTGGCGCTGCCGGACGGCAAGGAAGAAGTGGCCCCGGTGTTCGAGAACACCGCAGCGCTTCGGCTGCCCGAGATCGACGCCGAGGGCGTCAGCGGGCGCATCGTCATTGGTGATTTCCAGGGATTGCGGTCCCCGGTCAGGGCCGACTCCGAGACGCTCTATGCCGACCTCAGGCTGGTGCCCGGCGCCAGCATAAAGATCCCGGCCGATGCCGAGGAGCGCGCCATCTACACGCTGGAAGGCGAGGTCTCGATATCAGGTGACGTCTTTCCGGCGGAACGGCTGCTGGTGTTTCGGCCAGGCGACGAGATCGTCGTGTCGTCTGAGACCGGCGCGCATTTCATGCTGTTTGGCGGCGCCTCGCTCGGCTCGCAGCGTTATATCTGGTGGAATTTCGTCTCGTCATCCAAGGAACGCATCGAACAGGCCAAGCAGGAATGGAAGACAGGTCGCTTCGATATCGTTCCCGGAGATGAGGAGGAGTTTATTCCGCTGCCGGAAAGCTGAGGAAAATCGGTGAGGGGACCTGGTCGTCCGCGTCACTGACACGCATTTACTTTCACCGTCTGGCGGCCTATCCCGCCGATGAACAGAAAGCCTGAGCACCCGTGAACGCAACGCCGCATACGCCGCTTCTCGACAAGGTCCGCATTCCGGCCGACCTGCGCATGCTTGCCGAAAGCGAGCTGCCGCAACTGGCATCCGAGCTTCGCGTCGAGCTGATCGACGCCGTTTCCCGCACCGGCGGCCATCTTGGCGCCGGCCTCGGCGTGGTCGAGCTGACGGTGGCGCTGCACTATGTCTTCAACACTCCCGATGACCGGCTGATCTGGGATGTCGGCCACCAGGCCTATCCGCACAAGATCCTGACCGGCCGCCGCGACCGCATCCGCACATTGCGCCAGGAAGGCGGCCTGTCCGGCTTCACCCGCCGCGCCGAGAGCGAGTACGATCCCTTCGGCGCCGCTCACTCCTCGACATCGATATCGGCCGGCCTCGGCATGGCTGCTGCTCGCGACCTCTCCGGCGGCCGCAACAGTGTCATTGCCGTTATCGGCGACGGCGCCATGTCTGCCGGCATGGCCTATGAGGCGATGAACAATGCCGGCGCGCTCGATGCCCGGCTGATCGTCATTCTCAACGACAACGACATGTCGATTGCCCCGCCGACAGGCGCGATGAGCGCCTATCTGGCGCGTCTGGCTTCGGGCAAGGCCTATGTCGGCCTGCGCGATTTCGGCAAGAAACTGACGTCTTATCTCGGCAAGCGGGCTGATCGCGCGATCACGAGGGCGGTCGAGCATGCACGCGGCTACGTCACCGGCGGCACGCTGTTCGAGGAACTCGGCTTCTATCACATCGGCCCGATCGACGGTCACAATCTGGAGCACCTGATTCCGGTCCTGAAAAATGTCCGCGACAATGGCGAAGGCCCGGTGCTGATCCATGTCGTGACCCAGAAGGGCAAGGGCTACGCCCCGGCGGAGGCCGCCGCCGACAAATATCACGGTGTCAACAAGTTCGACGTCATCACCGGCGCGCAGGCCAAGGCGCCGGCCAATGCACCGGCCTACACCAGGGTGTTCGCCGAAAGCCTGGTCCAGGAGGGCCGTGAGGACGACCGCATCGTCGCCGTCACCGCCGCGATGCCGAGCGGCACCGGCCTCGACCTGTTCGGCGAAGCATTTCCGTCGCGGATCTTCGATGTCGGCATCGCCGAACAGCACGCCGTGACCTTTGCCGCCGGCCTGGCCACCGAAGGTTACAAGCCGTTCGCGGCGATCTACTCGACCTTCCTGCAGCGCGCCTACGACCAGGTCGTCCACGACGTCGCCATCCAGAAATTGCCGGTGCGCTTTCCCATCGACCGCGCCGGCTTCGTCGGCGCCGATGGCGCGACCCATTGCGGCGCCTTCGACACCACCTTCCTGGCGACGCTGCCGGGCTTCGTCGTCATGGCGGCGGCGGATGAAGCGGAGCTGCGCCACATGGTGCGCACCGCGGCGAGCTATGATGATGGTCCGATCGCCTTCCGCTATCCGCGCGGCAATGGCGTCGGCGTCGACATGCCGGAGCGCGGCTCGGTGCTCGAAATCGGCAAGGGCCGTATCGTCAAGGAGGGCACCAAGGTCGCGCTGCTGTCGTTCGGCACGCGGCTGCAGGATTGCCTGATCGCCGCCGAGGAGCTGGGTGCTGCCGGGCTTTCCACCACGGTCGCCGATGCCCGTTTCGCCAAGCCGCTCGACGAGGATTTGATCCGCCGGCTGGCCCGCTCGCATGAGGTTCTGGTGACGGTGGAGGAGGGCGCCGTCGGCGGCTTCGCCAGCCATGTGCTGCAGTTCCTCGCCCACGAAGGCCTGCTGGAAAGCGGCTTGAAGGTGCGCCCGTTGGTGCTGCCCGACGCGTTCAGCGACCACGCCAAGCCCGAGAAGATGTATGCCGATGCCGGGTTGGACGCAGCCGGCATCGTGCGCACGGTTTTTGTCGCGCTCGGGCACAGCACCCGCGCCCAGCGCGCCTGAATCAAAGTCTCAACGGCCTGAATCAGTTTGCCGGACAACGATCTTAACGCGTTGTTTACGCTGACATTTGGCTTTTCGCTTACCGTGTCTCTTGGCCGTTTTTCAACGGCGCCCTGCTAGATCAGAACCAGGCAGGGAGACAACAACAATGAAAACGCTTCTGTGCGGCGTAGCGCTTTGCGCCGTCCTCGTCGCGCCGGCCGTCGCCGAAACGCGCTATGATCGAAGCATCGAGAAGGCGGCCATGGGCATTGTCGCCGGCAAGATGGGCGACATCCGCGGTGGCTTTTCCTACAAGCAGGTGCCGCAGCTTGTGGTCGTGCCGGCAGCAGCGCCCGCGGCCGTGACCGAACGCCCACGCGAGGAAGCCACGGGCAAGCCGGATGACGGCCTGGCGCCCGCCGTTGAACGGCAGGTTTCGCGAACCATTTTCTAGATTACAGGTCAGGCCTGGAGCTGTTTGAGAGGGTATGACTGGAGCCGGTCTGCCGGCCGATGCCTTTTCATCGTCCATGCCGCCATTCGGCGATCTGAAAAGGTTACTCCTCCGCCGGCTCCGCTTGTTTCGAGGGTTTCTTGGAGCGCCAGGATTTCGTGGCGTGGCGGGCGCGGTCGGCCAAGATGGCGAGGCGTCCGCGCAGGCTTCGCCCACCCATCACCGACGACAAGGTCACCGAATGCGTTGCAAAGCGGCGCTTGAAATCCTCGCCGCCGCAGAGAAAGTCGACCATGGTCAAGCCCCGGTCTAGCGACCACTGGATGTAATCCATCATCAGGACCATGCCGGGCGAGGCCCGCTCGAAGGCCGGGTCATAGGTTGTGACGAAGGCCATCATCGTTCCGTGCTGCTCGAAATTGATCGAGATGGCGATGATCTCGTTTTCGCGTTCGAGCACGAAGATCCGCAGCAATCCGAGCCCGGCCAGTACGGAGACGAGCGCCGCCAGAGCGGCGGAGCCTTCGTCGAAGAGGTCCGAAACGCGGCCGTGCTTTGCCAGCCATAGCCGCTTCAGCGCCGCGACGCGCTCGAGCACCGGCTCGCGGGCTTCGTGCGCTTCCATGAGGCGAAAGCGCAAAGTGCCGCCTTCCTCCATGAATTTGCGGCCACGGCGATAGTTTTGCCGGGCCTTTTTCGATTGGCTTTCGAACCATTGCGCGCCGCTTTGCCAGTCGCCGGCGACACGATAGCTGACCTCGCTGCGGTGGTTCGGCTGCAGGATCGTGCCGCGGCCTGGCGCGGCGGAGCCGAGCAGGGCCGGCAATCGGGCATCGGGCAAAAGACGGTTCAGATAGACAAGGTCGAAGCCGCCATCGTCGAGAATGCGTTGCCAGAGCTGCCGCAGGATCTGCGGGTCGCAATCGGGGGCAAGCAGGACATCGCCATAATCGCAGTGATCCTTGGCCGCCCATTCCAGGACGCGCATGCCGGAGCGCCTGAAGGTCGCGAGCGCAATGACGGCCACGAGTAGCTCGTCGCTCCAGACCAACCCGATCCTGAGGTTGCGCCGATCCTGATGCGGCGTCGTGCGCCACCAGGCCGAGATCCAGTCCGGATGCTGGAAAACGAGGCCGCCGGCGCGCCGCCAGAGCGCCGCCCAGGCGGGCGCGATTTCCGCCAGGCGCGCATCCGACGTTGCGACTTCGATCCGGTGCGTTCGCGGCAGCCGGCACACGACAGGCCCGTTCAAGGCTTGGCCCTTTGCGACGATTGTTGTGGCTGGGGCTTGTCGGTTCGGAACTGTTTGGCGATCTGCCACCACATCCGCTTCAGCGGCATGATATAGAGGCCTGCGAGCGACTGATAGTCGCGCACGTTGCGCTCGATCAACCCGAATTTGAAGTCCTCGTCGGGCCTGGGAACGCATAGAGTTCCAAACAGCCGATCCCAGAACGAGAAGAGCAGCCCGAAGTTTTTGTCATAGTGGCGCGGGTCCGTGCTGTGGTGCAACTGATGCCAGTGCGGGCACAGGATCAGGTTGTTCAGCGGCCCAAACGAGATCTTGAAATGCGTGTGCCTGACGAAATCCATCATCAGGATGTTGCGTATGATGTAGACGTTGACGCCGAAGACCGTCAGCTCAACGAGGTTCAGCGACACCAGCGACCAGATGCCGAAGCAGATGCCGGGAATGACGCCGTCCCAGGCCCGGTTCATCAATTCGTCGAGCGGGTGGACACGGTCCTTGGTGATGCCGACCATCACCTCGGCCGAATGGTGCACCTTGTGCAGTTCCCAGAGCACCGGATAGCGGTGTTGGGCGACGTGATAGAGATAATACGAGATGTCGTAGGCGAGCAGCATGGTGACAGTGAAGACGGTCACCGTCACCGGCCCTGCCGGGCCCGCGATCAGGGGTGGCTGGATCGCAAGGAGCGTCGACAGCAGCCAGTTCGTCGCATAGCCGACGGCGCTGACGAAGACGATGCCGGCAGGCAGCATGAGGAATGGCATCAGGGCCTTCCTCGTCACCCAGAACAACAGGTCGGCCCTCGCCGAGGGATGAGTGATCACCTCGTGCGGGACCGCGAATTCGAAGAATTCTTTCCAGCTCTTTTTCTCGACCGTGCGCCAATAGGCGACGAGGGCGCTGACCAGAGCGGTCAGCAACAGAAGTCCGGTCGCCAGCAGGCCGGCGCCGGAAATCCGGTCAAGCACCTTGTAGACGATGTCGCTGGCCATTTCCAAGATTGACGCCTCTTCCTCCCGTTTTGCGGGCTGTCGCAGTCATAACAGTTAGTCCTCAAGCAAATGCGACGAAAATAGGTTAACAATTCATGATATTCATGGAATTTCAGGGCACTGGTCCGCAAACGACGACGCCGCGTGCTTCGGAAATCACGCGCCTCAACAAGTGTATTTTTCAAAGGATGGTGGGCGTGACAGGGACACTCACCATAGTCTTAGGCCCAATTCTGGGTACGGTGGTAGGGATGGAGACGAACGCCCCTCAATGCGCGGCTGGCGCCCTTGCTATCGTCGTCGGCTTTCGCCATGAAGGCCGATGAATTCGCCTCTGCCAGCCAGCACACGCCAGCGGCTCGACGACCTGCTCGTCCAGCGCGGGCTGTTTGCCAGCCGCTCGCGTGCCCGCGACGCGGTCGAACGCGGCACGGTGACGGTTGACGGTGTCCTCGCCCGCAAGCCCGGCCAGAGTGTTTTGCCGCAATGCCTTGTTACCATAGATGATCCTGCGCAGGGCTATGTGTCGCGCGCAGCGCTCAAGCTGATCGGCGGGCTCGACCATTTCGGCCTCGACCCTGCCGGCTGCGAGGCGCTCGACGTCGGCGCCTCGACCGGCGGCTTTACCCAGGTTCTGCTCGAACGTGGTGCGGCTCATGTCACCGCCATCGATGTCGGGCATGGCCAGATACATCCTGATGTCGGCCAGGACCCGCGTGTGACGGTTATCGAGGGCCTGAACGCCCGCGATCTCACAGCCGCCGATCTCAGCGGTCGTATTCCGGATTTCATCGTGTCTGATGTCAGCTTCATTTCGCTGAAACTGGCGATGCCACCGGCGCTTGGCCTTGCGAAGGCCGGCGCCAAGGCCATGTTTCTGGTCAAGCCGCAATTCGAGGCTGGTCGCGAAGCGATCGGCAAGGGTGGTCTGTTGAAAGACCCCTTCGACGCCTCCCGTGTCGCCGGCCTGCTGCAGGATTGGCTGGACGCCGTTCCCGGCTGGCGCTCGCTCGGGCTGCATTTGTCGCCGATCGAGGGCGGCGACGGCAATCGCGAATTCCTGCTCGGTGGGATCAAGGATCGATGAGCGCGCGCTTCAGCATCAGGAAACTTGGCGCCCAGGGCGACGGCATCGCCGAGACCGAGACAGGCGATCTGTTCATTCCCTTCACGCTGCCCGGCGAAACGGTCACCGCCGCGCGCGAACGGGATCGCGCCATGCTGATGGCGGTGCTGGAAGCCTCGTCGCTGCGCATCGATCCCGCCTGCCGGCATTTCACCGAATGCGGCGGTTGCGCGCTCCAGCATTTCGAGGCCGAAGCCTATCGCCAGTGGAAACGCGAAAAGGTGGCGCACACCCTGAAGGGCAAAGGCATCGATTGCGAGATTGGCGAACTGGTCGCTTGTGCGCCGCAGACGCGCCGCCGTGTCGTGCTGGCCGCCCGGCGCACCGATACAGGCATGCTGCTCGGCTTCCATCGCCATCTGTCGCCGGAAATCATCTCGATCGAGGAATGCCCGATTTCGCTGCCGGAGATCGTCGCTTCGCTCGATCGGTTGAAGGCGCTCGCCATATTGGTCTGCGCCACCACCAAATCGTTCCGGATGGCGGTCACCGTGACCGGCTCAGGCCTTGATGTCGCGGTCTATGAGTCGGGCAAACTTGGTGAGAACCAGCGTCGGGTCGCCTCGAACTTCGTCATGGCTCAGGGACTTGCCCGGCTTTCGATCGATGACGAGATCGTCATCGAACCCAAAAAGCCGGTGGTCACGTTCGGCGGCGTTGCCGTTGCCATTCCGCCGGGCGCCTTCCTGCAGGCAACCGAGGCCGCGGAACAGGCAATGGCCGATATTGTTGGCGGACATCTCAAGCGCGCCAAGAAGGTGGCGGATCTTTTCGCCGGTTGCGGCAGCTTCGCCTTGAGGCTGGCAATGAAATCGGAAGTCCATGCGGTGGAAGGTGACGCGGCGGCCCTTTCGGCGCTCGACCGGGGATCACGCTTCGCCACAGGCCTGAAGCGGGTGACGGGCGAACGCCGCGACCTGTTCCGGCGGCCGCTGACGTTCAAGGAATTGAATGCCTTCGACGGTGTGGTGTTCGATCCGCCGCGCGCGGGCGCCGAAGACCAGTCGAAGCAGATCGCCCGCTCGGATGTGCCGTACGTCGCCGCGGTGTCCTGCAATCCAGTGACGCTCGCGCGCGACCTGCGCATCCTCATCGACGGCGGATACACACTGAAAAGCGTGACGCCGATCGACCAGTTCCTGTGGTCGCCGCATGTCGAGGCAGTGGCGCTGCTGGAGAAGCCGAAGAAGAGGCGGTAGATCATTCGCTGGTTTGGCGACGCCGTGCTTCCGCGAGCACGCCCGGTTCCATTTCTCTCAATGTTTTCGACTTGCCTCTGTTGGGCAGCGACCCGAACACATCCTCGGGTCGCGTTGGGGGAAAGACCGGAGCAGGCCGTGTGACCTGATCGTCGGTTGAACTGGAGGCAACGGATTTTTCTCCAGTGGCCATCGCATCAGACCCGCGTACCGCCCACCGTCATCTGGTTCATGCGCAGATGCGGCTGGCCGACGCCGACCGGCACGCCCTGTCCGGCCTTGCCGCACATGCCGATGCCGGTGTCGAGCTTCATGTCGTTGCCGATCATTGAAACGCGGTGCATGGCGTCCGGCCCGTTGCCGATCAGCATCGCGCCCTTGATCGGCTGCGTCACCTTGCCATTCTCGATCATGTAGGCCTCGGTGCAGCCGAACACGAATTTTCCCGAGGTGATGTCGACCTGGCCGCCGCCGAAGGAGACGGCATAGATGCCGTTCTTGACCGAGGCGATGATTTCGTCCGGCTCCATGTCGCCTGATGTCATGTAGGTGTTGGTCATGCGCGGCATCGGCTGGTGCGCATAGCCTTCACGCCGGCCATTGCCGGTGGCCTGCATGCCCATCAGCCGGGCGTTCTGGCGATCCTGCATGTAGCCGACCAGTTTGCCGTCTTCGATCAGCACGTTGCGGGCCGAAGGCGTGCCTTCGTCGTCGACGGTGAGTGAGCCGCGCCGCTCGGGCATGGTGCCGTCGTCGACCACCGTGACGCCCTTGGCGGCGACCTGCTGGCCCAGCAGGCCAGCAAAGGCGGAGGTCTTCTTGCGGTTGAAATCACCCTCCAGCCCATGGCCGACGGCCTCGTGCAGCATGACGCCCGGCCAGCCGCTCGACAACACGATGTCGAAGGTGCCGGCCGGCGCCGGTATGGCCTCGAGATTGACCAGGGCTTGCCGGAGCGCCTCCTTGGCGGCGTGCTTCCAGCTGTCTTCAACCAGGAATTCGCCAAACGCCTTGCGGCCACCCATGCCATAGGAGCCGCTCTCCTGGCGGTCGCCATTCCCGACGACGACGGAGACGTTGATGCGGACCAGCGGGCGGATGTCGCGCACCATTTGGCCGTCGGCGCGCACGATCTCGACATGCTGCCAGGAGGCGGCGAGCGACGCCGAA
This sequence comes from Mesorhizobium loti, assembly GCA_014189435.1. NCBI lineage: Bacteria > Pseudomonadati > Pseudomonadota > Alphaproteobacteria > Hyphomicrobiales > Phyllobacteriaceae > Mesorhizobium > Mesorhizobium loti. Next base: position 3,917,142 of record CP050293.1, on the reverse strand, counting down.
ACCTGGCGCACGCGCGGATCCTCGGCGCGCAGCCAGGCGTCGATTTCCTGCAGCAGCTTTGCCTTGGCCTCGAAGGAAGGCGAGGGGATCGGGTTCTCCTCGCCATAGAGATGGCGGTTGGTGCGGGCGGGTGCGGCGGCAAGCGTGCCGGAATAACCACCCTTGACGGTTGAAACGGCGTCGGCCGCGCGCAGCAGCGAGGCCTCGGACAGGTCGCTGGAATGGGCATAGCCACTGGCTTCGCCGGCGACGGCACGCAGGCCAAATCCCTGGTCGGTGTTGAAGTTGGCCGTCTTCAGGCGACCATTGTCGAACATCAGCGCTTCGCTCTCGCTGTATTCGAGGAACAGCTCGCCGTCGTCGGCGCCGTTGATGGTCTCAGCGACGATCTGCTTGATGCGATCGTCTGAAATGTCGAATTGGCCGATCAGGCTGTTCATGGCGCATCCGTTCACAGGAGGAATGGGTCTTTGCCACGATGTAGGCGCGAAGGCGCGCCGAGACAATCGTCCCGCCGCATTGCGAAGACAAATGCGCTTCGTCGACAGGTCGTCGACACCACTTCTGGTTGGTGAAGTCCGTGATGTCGGCGAGCGGTCAGGGCAGTGCGGCGAAACCGTCGGCAAAGCCCTTGAGGTCGACCGGGATGCCGATGCCTTCTTCCGGGGTCTGGAAGACGATGAAGGTGGCCGACGTGCCGGTCTTCAGCGTGTCGAGCAGCGGCTTTTCGAGAATGACTTCGGCATAGCAGCCATCCTGGAAGCAGCGCACGAAATAGGCGCGGCCGATATCCTTGCCGTCGACATTGAGGCCGAGCCCGTTGGGCAAAAGCACGCCGAGCGGCGCCAGCACGCGCAGGATCTCCGCCTTGTTGTCGGCGGTGCGCAGCACGACGACCGACAGCCCCATCTCCGGACGGTCCTCGGCGACGACGTTCTGCATCATCACGCATTGTTCGGACGTGGCGCCGGCCGGCGTGTCGCAGATGATCGACCACGCGCCATGCGTCGAGCGCACCGTGCCGCTCGGTTGCGCGGCGTTGGCCGTGCCGGACAGGCCGATCGCGAACAAGCCGATACCAGACAGGGCGGCGAGAAAGATGACCTTCGCCCAGTTTCTCGAAAACCGAGAGTTTCTCGAAAGCCAAGGGATCATGACGGCTCCATTGCGAATCACGGCACTTTAAGCCGCGCCAAAGCCAAGTAAAGGACGAGACCGCAGCCGGTCTGCCCCGAAAAAGCCAATACGGCGCTTTTCCCTGCCAATTTCGCCCGAATTGCGACGTTCGGCACGCGCGGCCCGCAGGAAGGTGACCGTTGACCCAGCATAGGCGATTCGGGGTCGCCGCAGCTGCCATCAAAGGCACATCCGGGCTTGCGCGCAAAAATGCCGCACGGTTTCGCCCGCTCCTTTCTTGCGGAGGGAAAAAGAGTATGGTTTGAACCACCTTGAGACTGTCGGGATTCCCGTCCCGGCATTGTTCGTTATTCTCGATGGTACGGCCGCGAGGAACTGGGAGACGATGAGGGCGATGAGAAATTTCCTGGCAAACGCCAAGGTTCCAGCAAGTGCCAAGTTTCTAAGTGCTTGTGCCGCTATCACGTTTTTCGCCGGCGCATCCGCCCATGCCGACCAGCCCAAGGACTGGGAGACAACCTTCCAGGCGCCGGCGACCGACATGATGCGGCAGATCGAGTGGTTCGGGAACTACACGATGTGGTTCATCGTCCCGATCACCATCTTGGTGCTGCTTCTTCTCGCCTATTGCATCGTCAGGTTCCGCGCGAGTGCGAACCCGGTTCCGTCCAAGACCAGCCACAACACGCTGATCGAGGTGATCTGGACTGTCGGCCCGGTCGTCATCCTGCTTTGCCTCGCAATTCCCTCGTTCCAGCTGCTGACCGCGCAGTATACGCCGCCGGAAGAAGCAAAGCTGACCGTGAAGGCGACCGGCAACCAGTGGAACTGGGACTACGAGTACCAGACCGAGAACACGCTCTCCTTCAACTCCGCGATCCTCCAGGAAACCGACCGCGCCGCCGCCGGCAAGGAGGACCGCAAGGTCTATCCGCGCCTGCTCGCCGTCGACAACGAGCTGGTGGTCCCTGTCAACACCATGACCCGCGTGCTCGTCACCGCAACCGACGTGATCCACTCTTTTGCCATGCCGTCGTTCGGCATCAAGATCGACGCCGTTCCGGGCCGCACCAACGAGACCTGGTTCAAGGCGGAGAAGGAAGGTATTTTTTACGGCCAGTGCTCGCAGCTCTGCGGCAAGGACCATGCCTTCATGCCGATCGCCATCCGTGTCGTCTCCGACGCGCAGTTCAAGACCTGGCTGGCGGCAGCCAAGACCGATCTGCCGGGCGCCAACAAGACGCTGATGGCCGCGGTCGACAGCCAGAACAAGGTAGCGGCCGCCGGCAACTGATGCCGCGGGTTAGCAAGATTTAGGGAACGGAGCGGAACATGGCAGACGCTGCAGCTCACGACGAGCACGACCACAAGCCTTATCACGGTTGGGTGCGCTGGGTTTATTCGACCAACCACAAGGACATCGGCACGCTCTACCTGATCTTCGCGATCATGGCTGGCATCATCGGCGGTGCCTTGTCGGTCGCCATCCGCATGGAGTTGCAGGAGCCTGGCATCCAGATCTTCAGCGGTCTGGCGCAGATGGTCTACGGCATGAACGGTGACGCCGCGATCGATGGCGGCAAGAGCATGTACAATGCCTTCGCCACCGCGCACGCCCTGATCATGATCTTCTTCATGGTCATGCCGGCGCTGATCGGCGGTTTTGCCAACTGGATGGTCCCGATCATGATCGGCGCGCCCGACATGGCGTTCCCGCGCATGAACAACATCTCCTTCTGGCTGCTGCCGCCGGCCTTCATCCTGCTGCTCACCTCGATGTTCGTGCCGAGCGCGCCGGGCGCCTTTGGCGTCGGTGGCGGCTGGACGCTTTATCCGCCGCTGTCGACCTCGGGTCAGCCCGGACCGGCAATGGATCTGGCGATCCTGTCGATCCACATTGCCGGCGCGTCGTCGATCCTTGGCGCCATCAACTTCATCACCACCATCTTCAACATGCGTGCGCCTGGCATGACGCTGCACAAGATGCCGCTGTTTGCCTGGTCGGTGCTGGTCACCGCCTTCCTGCTGCTGCTGTCGTTGCCGGTTCTGGCCGGCGGCATCACCATGCTGCTTACCGACCGCAATTTCGGCACGACCTTCTTTGCGCCTGACGGCGGCGGCGATCCGATCCTGTTCCAGCACCTTTTCTGGTTCTTCGGTCACCCGGAAGTGTACATCCTGATCCTGCCGGGCTTCGGCATCATCAGCCACGTCATCTCGACCTTTTCGAAGAAGCCGGTGTTCGGTTATCTCGGCATGGCCTACGCCATGGTGGCGATCGGCGCCGTCGGCTTCATCGTCTGGGCGCACCACATGTACACGACTGGTCTGTCGCTCGACACGCAGCGCTATTTCGTCTTCGCCACGATGGTCATCGCGGTGCCGACAGGCGTGAAGATCTTCTCCTGGATCGCGACGATGTGGGGCGGGTCGATCTCGTTCAAGACGCCGATGCTGTGGGCGCTGGGCTTCATCTTCCTGTTCACCATCGGTGGCGTTACCGGCGTCCAACTGGCCAATGCCGGTCTCGACCGTTCGCTGCATGACACCTATTTCGTCATCGCCCACTTCCACTACGTGCTGTCGCTGGGCGCGGTGTTCGCGATATTCGCCGGCTGGTACTACTGGTTCCCGAAGATGACCGGCTACATGTATTCGCCCGTCATCGCCAACACCCACTTCTGGGTCACCTTCGTCGGCGTGAACCTGATCTTCTTCCCGCAGCATTTCCTCGGCCTCGCCGGCATGCCGCGCCGCACCATCGACTATCCCGATGCGTTTGCTGGCTGGAACTATGTGTCGTCCATCGGCTCCTATATCTCGGCCGTCGGCGTCCTGATCTTCCTGTACTGCGTGTTCGAAGCCTTCCAGAAGAAGCGGGTTGCCGGTGCCAATCCGTGGGGCGAGGGCGCAACGACACTCGAGTGGCAGCTGCCTTCGCCGCCGCCTTTCCACCAGTGGGAACAGCTGCCGAAGATCAAGTAGGCTGCTGCCCGCTCGAATACGAAACCGCCGGTTCGCCGGCGGTTTTGGCCAACGGAATGATGGACTTAAGTACGCATGGCCCTTGTCGACGACCCATTGATTGACGAAGCGGGCTTTCGCATGTCGGAAGCGACGGCGGGCGATTTCTTCGCCCTGCTGAAGCCGCGCGTCATGTCGCTGGTGGTGTTCACCGCCTTTGTCGGTCTCGTCGCCGCACCGGTGACCATCAACCCGCTGCTGGCGGTGATCGCCATCCTGGCTATTGCCATAGGTGCTGGCGCCTCCGGCGCGCTCAACATGTGGTACGACGCCGACATCGACGCGGTGATGACCAGGACCGCCAGCCGTCCGGTCCCGGCCGGTCGCATCCAGCCGCACGAGGCGCTGAGTTTCGGTCTGGTGCTGTCGGTGCTGTCGGTGATGACGCTCGGCGTGCTGGTCAACTGGCTGTCGGCGACGCTGCTGGCCTTCACCATCTTCTTCTATGCCGTCGTCTACACGATGTGGCTGAAGCGCTGGACGCCGCAGAACATCGTCATTGGCGGTGCCGCCGGCGCCATTCCCCCGGTCATTGGCTGGGCCGCGGTGACCGGAACGGTCAGCCTCGAAAGCCTGATCCTGTTCCTGATCATCTTCCTGTGGACGCCGCCGCATTTCTGGGCGCTGGCGCTGTTCAAGTCCGAAGATTACGCAAAGGCCGGCATCCCGATGATGCCGAACGTCGCCGGACACGCTTCGACGCGCCGCCAGATCTTCGCTTACGCGCTGGTGCTGGCCCCGGTCGGGGTGGCGCCATGGCTGCTTGGCTACACCACGCCGATCTATGGCGTGGCCGCTGCGCTGCTCGGGGTCGGTTTTGTCTGGTACGCGTGGAAAGTGCTTGGCATGGCCGACGACGATCGTGTCATGAAACCAGCCAAGGCCTTGTTTGCCTATTCGCTGCTTTATCTCTTTGCCATTTTCGCCGCCTATCTTGCCGACAGCGTCGTCGAGCGCGCGCTTGCCATGGGCGGAGCATGACCATGATCGAAGAAAAGCTCGAGCTGGTCACGCTCACCGAGCGGCAGAGGAAAGCCAGACGCAACCGTTCGGTCGCCATCGGCGTGGCGCTGGCTGTGCTGGTCGTCATTTTCTACATCGCGACGATCGTGAAGTTCGGCCACAATCTGGGCACGATGTGATGAGCGTCGAGACGCCCAAAAAGACGACGGGCAAGAACGGCAACGTCATCGTCGCGGCTGTCTGCCTTGCCTTTTTCACCGGCATGATCGGCATGGCCTATGCCGCGGTGCCGCTTTACAAGATGTTCTGCCAGGCGACAGGCTATGGCGGCACGACGCAACGTGCCGAGAAGCAGTATGCCGGCCGTGTGCTCGACCGTGAGATCACCGTTCGCTTCGATGCCAACATCGCCGGCGTGCCGTGGGATTTCCAGCCGGTTCAGCGCTCGATGACCATGAAGATCGGCGAGACGGTGCAGGCCCACTACAAGGCCACCAACAAGTTCGATCGCCCCGTGACCGGCCGCGCCACCTTCAATGTGCAGCCGGAACTGGCAGGCCCCTACTTCAACAAGGTCGAGTGTTTCTGTTTCACCGACACGACGCTGAAGCCGGGCGAGACGCTGGACATGCCGGTCCTGTTCTATGTGGACCCCGACATCGTCAACGTGCCGGAACTGAAGGACGTGAAGACGATCACTCTGTCCTACACGATGTTCCCGGTCGAGAAGACCAAGCCGGTCGCCTCCTCGGAGCCGGCCAAGGGCAATAGCAAGACAATTTCGAATACCGAAGCAAATCTCGGGGGTTGATATGGCAGACGCGCACGCACACGCAAAACCACAGCATGACTATCATCTCGTCAACCCGAGCCCGTGGCCTTTCCTGGGATCGGTAGGGGCGCTCGTGACCGCCTTTGGCGGCGTCTGCCTGATGGAGTACCTGAAGGGCGGCTCGTTCCCGATCTTCGGCCACAACATCGCCAATCCGTGGCTGTTCTTCATCGGCCTGGTGATCGTCCTCTACACCATGTTCGCCTGGTGGTCGGATACGATCAAGGAAGCGCATGAGGGCCATCACACGCGTGTCGTGTCGCTGCATCTGCGCTACGGCATGATCATGTTCATCGCCTCGGAGGTGATGTTCTTCGTTGCCTGGTTCTGGGCCTATTTCGACGCCAGCCTGTTTCCGAGCGAAGTCCAGCAATATGCCCGCACCGCCTTTACCGGCGGTGTCTGGCCGCCGAAGGGCATGGAGGTTCTCGATCCCTTCCATTTGCCGCTCTACAACACCGTCATCCTGCTTCTGTCGGGCACCACGGTCACCTGGGCGCACCATTCGCTCATCCATGGTGATCGCAAGGGCCTGATCAACGGCCTGGTGCTGACCGTCGGCCTCGGCATGCTGTTCACAATGGTGCAGGCCTATGAGTACATGCACGCTCCGTTCGGCTTCAAGGATTCCATCTACGGCGCCACCTTCTTCATGGCGACCGGCTTCCATGGTTTCCATGTCATCATCGGCACCATCTTCCTGGCTGTCTGCCTGATCCGGGCGATGAAGGGTGATTTCACCCCCAAGCAGCATTTCGGCTTCGAGGCGGCCGCTTGGTATTGGCACTTCGTCGACGTGGTCTGGCTGTTCCTGTTCGCATCGATCTACGTCTGGGGATCGGTCGGCGCGGTGATCGAAGGCCACTGATCTCGGCCTTTAGGATTTGATCTGGGGAGGCGACCGCGGCGACGTGGCCGCCTTCTTCTTTTCGGCGCAATGATCGCCGATCGATAGCCAATGCGGCTGACAATTCCTTGGGCGATCTGCGCATTCATCATCGCGGCATTTCCGGCGCTTGCCGCGGAAAGGGTCGATCTGATGCGCGTCGACAAGTCGGAACGGCGGCTGGAGCGACGGCAAGGTCCTGCGAAGCTACGGCATCGCGCTCGGCGGCGATCCAATCGGGCACAAGCACCAGGAGGGCGATCAACGTACGCCCGAGGGGCGCTATGTCCTCGACTGGCGCAACCCGAACAGCATCGCGCACAGGTCGATCCATATCTCGTATCCCAATGCCGACGATCTGGCGGCTGCCAAGGCGCGCAATGTCGATGCGGGCGGCATGATCATGATCCACGGCCAGCCGAATGGTTACGGCTGGTGGGGCTGGCTGCTACAATTGGTCGACTGGACCGACGGCTGCATTGCCGTTACGGACTCCGACATGGACGAAATCTGGGCACTGGTGGCCGATGGCACACCGATCGAGATCGAGCGGTAAGCAATGAGTGACAAGGCGATCTGGCGGCCGATCGATCCGAGATCGAGCGGTAAGCAATGAGCGACGACGCTCCCATGAGTGAAGATAGGGCGATCTGGCCTCCGATCGACCCGATTTCGGCCGGCCTGCACGGCCGCTGCCCGCGCTGCGGCGAGGGGCGGCTGTTTTCCGGCTTCCTCACCGTCGGCAAGCGCTGTGTCAATTGCGGCCTCGACTATTCCTACGCCGATGCCGGCGACGGGCCGGCGGTGTTCGTCATCCTGATCATCGGCTTCCTCATTGTCGGACTGGCGCTCTGGGTTGAAGTCACGCTGAGCCCGCCGCTCTGGCTGCATCTGCTGGTCTGGATCCCGCTGGCTGTCGCGTTGTGCCTGACGGCGCTGCGGCTGATCAAGGGCGTGCTGCTTACCCTGCAATATCGCAACAAGGCGGCCGAAGGCCGGCTGGATCGCGGCGAATGAGCGAGGCATCCGTCAAAGCCGGCGGCCGTTCGCGGCCACGGACGGCATTGCTTTTCGGCCTTGGCCTGGGGCTGTTCCTGATTCTGCTGGTGCTCGGCACCTGGCAGGTCCAGCGCCTGTATTGGAAGGAAGGTCTCCTCCAGACCATTGACCAGCGCACCCACTCTGCGCCACGGCCGCTGGCCGAAGTCGAGAAAGAATTCGCAGCCACAGGGGACGTCGACTACACGCCGGTCACCGTCACCGGCACGTTCCTGCATCAAGGCGAACGGCATTTCTACGCGACCTGGGAAGGCGATGCCGGCTTCAACGTCTACACGCCGCTGACGCTCGACGATGGCCGCTTCGTCCTGATCAATCGCGGCTTCGTGCCTTACGATCTGAAGGATGCCGCCAAGCGCGCCAAGGGACAGGTGACGGGCAAGGTGATTGTCACCGGGCTGGCCCGCAATCCGCTGCCGGCAAAGCCTTCGATGATGCTCCCCGACAACGACGTGGCGAAGAACATTTTCTACTGGAAGGACCGCGACGTGATGGCGGCGAGCGCCGGGCTGCCGGCTGGCGCTGCGCTGGTGCCGATCTTCATCGACGCCGACAAGACGCCAAATCCAGGCGGATTGCCGGTTGGCGGCGTCACCATCATCGACCTGCCGAACAGCCATCTGCAATATGCGATGACCTGGTATGGGCTTGCCGCGGCGCTCGCCGCCGTGCTCATCCTGCGGCTCCGCCGTCCAGCGAAAGAGGAATGAACGCGAACGACGCCTTCACAGGGCCATCGCCCTTGACAGGACGGGGGTAGGCACCTCATTTCGGCGCTGACGAACCGGCCAGGATTTAATGCTCCAGACAACCACCAAGCCTCCTTTGACGATCCGGCTCTGCCAGCCGCGCGGTTTTTGCGCTGGTGTCGACCGTGCCATCCAGATCGTCGTGCTGGCGCTGAAGAAATATGGCGCGCCGGTCTATGTCCGCCATGAGATCGTGCACAACCGCTATGTCGTGGAGGGGCTGCAAAGCCTTGGCGCCGTCTTCATCGAGGAACTCTCCGAGATCCCGGCCGAACATCGGCAGTCGCCCGTCGTGTTCTCGGCGCATGGCGTGCCGAAATCGGTGCCGGCGGATGCCCAGGCGCGCAATCTCTTCTATCTCGATGCCACTTGCCCGCTGGTGTCGAAGGTCCACAAGCAGGCGATGCGCCATCAGCGGCTCGGCCGCCATGTGCTCTTGATCGGTCACGCCGGACATCCCGAGGTGATCGGCACCATGGGCCAGCTGCCGGACGGAGCGGTGACGCTGATCGAGACCGAAGCCGATGCCGCCAAGCTCGCGCCCGCCGATCCGCAGGCGCTCGGCTTCGTCACCCAGACCACTTTGTCGGTCGAGGACACCGCCGGCATCATCCGCGCCTTGCAGGATCGCTTTCCAGCCCTGCAGGCGCCGGCGGCGGAATCGATCTGCTACGCCACCACGAACCGCCAGGAAGCGGTCAAGGACACCGCTCCAGGCGCCGATCTCTATCTGATCGTCGGCGCGCCCAATTCCTCCAATTCGAGACGCCTTGTCGAAGTGGCGGAGCGTGCCGGCGCCTCGATGTCGCTTCTCGTGCAGCGCGCCGCCGAGATTCCGTGGAATGACATCGGCAACATCTCGACGCTCGGCCTGTCGGCCGGCGCGTCGGCGCCCGAAATCATCGTCGACGAGATCATCGACGCGTTCCGGCAACGCTTCGATGTCACGATCGACCTGGCCATCACGGCCACGGAAACGGAGGATTTTCCGGTCATGCGGGTACTGCGCGATGTCGAACTGACGCGGGCCGACATGGCCTTCGTCAATGGAGCCGCGTAAGGCACATGGCGGTCTACACCGACGTTGCGGAAGGCGAACTCGGCGCATTCCTGAAGCACTATCCGGTCGGCGATCTCCTGTCCTACAAGGGCATCGCCGAAGGCACCGAGAACTCGAACTTCCTGCTGCACACCTCAAGCGGCTCCTACATCCTGACGCTCTATGAAAAGCGGGTCGAGAAGGCGGATCTGCCGTTTTTTCTCGGCCTGATGGGCCATCTCGCCAACAAGGGCGTCTCCTGCCCGTTGCCGGTGACCGCGCATGACGGCAGCGTCATCGGCACGCTCGCCGGACGGCCGGCAGTCATCATCACTTTCCTCGAGGGACTTTCCCTGCGGCGGCCGACAGCAACGCATTGCGCCGAGGTCGGCAAGGCGTTGGCGGAATTGCATCTGGCTGGCGCCGATTTTTCGATGACGCGCCCCAATGCACTGGCCATCGACGGCTGGCGCAAGCTCTGGAGCGCGGCGCGCGACCGCGCCGACGAGGTAGAGCCGGGCCTCGCGGCCGAGGTCGATGCCGATTTCGCCGATTTCGAGCGCAACTGGCCGAAAGACCTGCCGCAAGGCATCATCCATGCCGATCTTTTCCCCGACAATGTCTTCTTCCTCGGTGAAAAGCTCTCCGGTCTGATCGACTTCTATTTCGCCTGCGACGACCTTTACGCCTATGATGTCGCCACTTGCCTCAATGCCTGGTGCTTCGAGAAGGATTTTTCCTTCAACCTCACCAAGGGCAAGGCGCTGCTAGCCGGCTATCAGAGCGTGCGTCCGCTGAGCGATCAGGAGAAGGCGGCGCTGCCGATGCTGGCGCGCGGTTCGGCGCTGCGCTTCATGCTGACCCGGCTGTACGACTGGCTGACTGTTCCCAATGGTGGGCTGGTGATGAAACGCGATCCGACCGAGTACATCAGAAGGATGCGGTTCCACCGGGCGATCAGATCTCCTTCGGAATATGGATTGGCCTGATATGGGGTATCATGAGCAAACAGGTTGAGATCTTCACCGACGGCGCCTGTTCGGGCAATCCCGGCCCCGGCGGCTGGGGCGCGATCCTGCGCTTCAACGGTACCACCAAGGAGCTTTCCGGCGGTGAGGCCGAGACGACCAACAACCGCATGGAGCTTCTCGCCGCCATCTCGGCGCTGAATGCGCTGAAGGAACCTTGCACGGTCGAGCTTCACACCGACAGCAAATATGTCATGGATGGCATCTCCAAGTGGATCCACGGCTGGAAGAAGAACGGCTGGAAGACCGCCGACAAGAAGCCTGTGAAGAACGGTGAACTCTGGCAGGCGCTCGACGAAGCCAACAAGCGCCACAAGGTCACCTGGAACTGGGTCAAGGGCCATGCCGGCCATGCCGAAAACGAGCGCGCCGACGAACTCGCGCGCGAAGGCATGGCACCGTTCAAGAAAGGCCCGTTCAAGCCTGCAGCAGCGCCGAAGCCGGCTGCGCAGGCAAAACAGCCGGCGATCGCGAAAGCGCGGCGCTCAACCCAGAGCTATTGATTTCGGACGCTGGACGGATCTCAGGCAGGGAATTTCTATCGTGCCGATCCTCTACTACGTCACGCATCCCCAGGTTCGGGTCGATGCCAAAATTCCCGTGCCGGAATGGGGGCTGTCCGACATCGGACGGGCGAGAGCGGTCGCAATGCTCGATCAACCCTTTGTCGGGTCGATCCGGCGTATCGTGTCGTCGGCTGAACGCAAGGCGATGGAAACCGCCGAGATCCTCGCAACGCATCTGCGTCTTGCCATCGAGGTGAGGGAACGGATGCATGAGAACGATCGATCGGCAACGGGCTTTCTGCCGCCGCCGGAGTTCGAGGCTGTCGCGGACCAGTTCTTCGCCAATCCACACGAGAGCGTTCGCGGGTGGGAGCGCGCCATCGATGCCCAGCATCGCACCGTGAGCGAAGTCGAAGCCGTGCTCCGCAGCAATGACGCCGACGACATTGCTTTCGTGGGTCATGGAGGCGTCGGAACGCTGCTCTTGCTGTCTCTCAGTGGCAAGGAAATCAGCCGCCAAGCGGATCAGCCGGCCGGCGGCGGCAATTATTTCGCGTACGATATCGGCGCAGCCCGTGTCGTCCACGGATGGCGGCCGATCGACGGGCCGGCGCAGCTGTAACGCTCAGACCAGACCAGATGCGCGTCAGCGACATCGATCTCCCAGACAGGGGGATGTCGTCGAGTGTGAAGACGACGCGCATGGTTGTCTGCACTCCCATGATCCGGCTCCCCCGCCAACCCACAGGCGAGAGGTCCTGGGCAGCCGTCGCACGTTTCGGCGATCGCCGCTCTGCAATTTGTGCTCTGTCGTACTTTTGATAGTATGCCGTGTCAGCGAGGGTGACATGTCGGATAGGAGCCGAGTTGATGTTCCGAGGGCCGGGACTGGCTCGCGCCTTCCGGTCGGTGCGGGCTTGATCGACGATGGCGCTGAAGCCCGTCACGAGCGGCGTGTCCTGACCGCCCTGTGCTACGATCTCGTCGGCTCCACCGAGTTGCTCGGACTGCTTGGCATCGAGGATTTCGAGGAACTGATCCTGGCGTTTCAGCTGGCCGCCAAGGAAGCGATCGCATCCTGCTCCGGCACCGTGAGGGTCGAGGTCGGCGATGGCGGCGTCGCAATGTTCCCAGTCGATCTGGGCGCGAAGGATTCGGCATCGCTGGCAATCAGCGCCGGGCTTGCGATCGTCAAGGCGTGCAAGCGCCTCGCGGCGGAGAAAGGGAGGAGCGACCTGCATGTAAGGGTCGGTGTGGCGACCTCAATGGCGCTGATCCTGAAGGGCGACACCGCCGCAGCGCAGGACACCGTCACCGGTCCTGCATTTGCGCTGGCAGCCAGGCTGCAGGCAATCGCCCGGTCAGACACCGTCTTCGTCTCCAACGATACGCGCAATCTGACACGCCGCTCACACGTATTCAGCTTCTGTGGCGCTCACCTGATCAAAGGTTTCGCGCAACCCGAGCAGGTCTGGCAGGCGCTGAGCCACAAGCGGAAGGTAGACCGCTTCTTCGCGTTCGGACGCCTCGCCAGCCCCTTGATCGACCGTACGGATGAGGCCAACCTGATACATCAATGTTGGACCGAAGCCGTTTCGGGACGGGGCCAGGTCATCCTGATCGAGGGCGAAGCCGGCATTGGCAAGTCGCGCATCCTGCACGAGGTGCGCCGGCGAACGCGCTTTCAGCGCGACAAGTTGCTCCTCTTCCAATGTATGCCAGGCGACTCGCGCTCGACGCTGTATCCACTACGGCAGGCGATGCTGGGAAATTTCGACGCCGGCGAGCCTGCATTGACTTCGACGCTTGTGGCCGAGGTGTTCGCCGCGCATGACGTTCACGACGGTGAAGTCGTCGACATCTTTTCTTTTCTGCTGGGTGCGGAAGGTGCAAGTTCCGGGTTCCAGGAGATGGATCCGGACGTAATCCGGGAGAAGGCTGACTGGGCCGCGCGCCGAGCGCTACAAGCAATGTGCGCCGGTGGCCCGCTGGTCTTATTCGTTGAAGATATTCACTGGATCGACCTGACGTCGAAGCAGCTGCTCGGCGAGCTTGCAAAGCTGGTTCCCAGTTGTCCTGTGCTCTTGATCGTGACGACGAGGCCTGGATTTGGCGACTGGTTGGACGGAAAAAGCAAACATGTCCTGCTCGCTCCCCTCGAGCATGCCGACACCTTGCAGGCAATCGCGACGATGTGGCCTCAGGGCAAGCGAGCGCTCGCGCCTGAGCCTGAGCTGATAGAGTTGGTCGAGCGCGTAACCGGCGGTGTGCCACTGTTCATCGAAGAGGTTTGCCAATGGATGGCGGAGGATATCGCCAACCGCACGGAGCAGCTGCCACAAGGCGCTTCGCTCGGCCGCGCGTCGGTGTTGGAAACTGTGCTGGATGCCCGGCTGGAGCCTCTCGGCCGCGCCCGCGAGGTAGCGCGAGCGGCCGCCGTCGCCGGCGGCAGGTCCAGCCTGGACTTGCTGTCGGCGCTCTTGCCGGAATTTGACCAGGGCACAATCTCCGCGGCGCTCGATGCCCTGGGCGAGGCAGGCTTCGTTCGCGCCAGGCACGCAGGCGTTTCGCTGTACGCGTTCCGGCATGCACTCATCCAGGAAACGATCTACAATGGAACGCTGCGGAAGCGGCGGCAGACTCTACATCAGCGTCTCTATGCGGCGGTGAACGGCAACCGCAGCCTCGCCAGATGGCTGACGACGGCAGCACTTGCCGACCATGCCGAGCGAGGAGGCCTGCTGGAGGAGGCGATCGGCGAGTTCGTCAATGCCGGCATGGAAAGCTCGTCCCGTTCGGCCATGACCGAGGCGAGGCAGTTGCTCGAGCACGCCATTGGACTTTGCGAGCAGATTTCCGATCATGACAGACGGGACGCGCTACGGCTCTCGGCGATGGTGGCGCTCGGGCCGATACTGACGGCCGTCGAAGGGCCGAATTCCGAGCACGCCCGCAAGCTCTATGACGACGGCGTAAAGATCGCACGGCGGCGGCCGATGGCGGAGCGCGCCAAATGGTTCCCGATCTATTGGGGTTGGTGGTTCACTGGCTCGATCGTCGATGGCGAGCGGGCGCAGGCCGTCGTCAGCGACCTGAAGGAGGTCAATGACCCAGAGATCCAGTTGCAGGCCAGGCACTGCTTGTGGGCAGTCGATTTCAATCGCGGAGACCATAGCGGATGCATAGCTGCGATTGATGCCGGATTGCCGCTCTATGACGTGGGCCAGGGGCACGCGAATGCCACCCGTTTCGGGGGGCATGACGCGCGTGTGTGCGGCTTGGCGCATCGTGCATTGTCGCTGTGGTTCTCGGGGCGTGCAACAAGCGCTCTTCGGTCCATGTCCGAGGCCCGGCGCTGGGCGCAACAGACCGGCCATGTCAGCAGCATTACGCATGCCTGCATCAATGACGCCATGCTCAGTTGCTATCGCCGCGACTTCGCAGCGCTGCGTCACGTGATTGCGGATCTACGACAGCTGACCGCGCGTTATCACCTGCCTTCGCTCGCCGTCTCGGCGCAAATCTTCGAGGGCTGGTGCGATGGCAACGCTGGCCATCTCGAGCAAGGCAAGGACAAGATGCGCGAGGGCCTCGGCCTGCATGGAAAGGTGCAGACGCCGGAGGACGAGCCCGTCTATTGCGGCATGTTGGCTGAACTTCTCGCGCGCTCAGGTGAGACCGACCAGGCGCTCGCGCTGCTTCATTCAGCTGTAGCCGAGGCCGAGGCGGGCGGCAGTCGCTACTGGCTGGCGGAACTGCACCGGCGAATCGCGCAACTTCTCGTCCTCGTCAAGGCGGAAGCCAGCCAGGCGGCCGCCGCCTTTGAGAGGAGCCTCACCACTGCAGCCGAGCAAAACGCCGTACCCATCCTGATCGGAACCTATGAGACGCTCAGATCATCGAATGTCTCGCCCGAACTGCTCCGTCGCTACAGCGATCGTGTCGAAACGGCAAGGAAGTCGGCCGAGCCCGGCGAACCGCTGATCGTGAACCCCGAACCGGAACTGCGGGCCAGCCGATAGTGGAACAGTATGAGCGCATTGGTCCTCCTGCAGACGAGGCGCTGGCGTATCTGATGTCGATGCGACAAGCGTTGGGCATCACCCGTATCGCGGATATTACCGGCTTGGACCGCGTTGGCATCCCGGTCGTGCAGGCAACGAGGCCGTTCTCGTTTTCAAACGCAGTTGCGCAGGGAAAGGGCGCCAGCCTGGCTCGCGCCGCGATATCGGCCATTTTGGAATCCGCTGAAGGGTTTTTCGCCGAGCGCATCGAATATTTTGACGTCGTCCACGGTTCGGCCAAGTCGCTCGAGATACCCTCCGGGCGATATGAAACTTGGCTGCGAGAGCCTGCACTTGCTGATTGGCGAGACAGGGAAACGGCCTGGGTCTCAGCGGAGAACCTGCTAAGCGGCAGCTGCGAGTTCGTTCCGCTGGAATTGGTGCACACGGCCTATCTCGTACCGCCCAGCCCCTGTGACGGAATTTTCACGCCAACGACAACCGGACTGGCGGCCGCGCTTGATGAAACAGACGCCGTCACGCACGGCATACTGGAATGCGTCGAACGGGATGCGATCGCCCGCGCTCTCAAGACGCATGGCTTTCTGCAACATGAGCGAATCGATCCGGCGACCATCGATGACGCAAGGGTCCTGACGCTGTTGGATGAACTTGCACGAAAAGACATGGTCGTCGGCCTTTGGCTCGCGCCGTCGCCTGTCGGCCTGCCAGTGATCTGGTGCCATCTGATGGAAAGCAATCCTCGCGAAACGGCACTGCTCAATCTGCCAGCCGATGGTTCGGCCGCTGCATTCGATCCGGCGGCAGCTGTCGTCCAAGCGATCCATGAGGCGGCGCAGGCAAGGCTTGCGGCGATATCGGGTGCGCGCGATGACATTACCCGGGCGTCTTATCCGAAATATCCGGACTGGCAGCTTATCGCGGCACACCGGCAGCTGATCACCGGCGGCCGCAAGGATGTGAGTTTCGCCAGCCAGCCTGCCTATCGAGCGGCGGGCGGCGAGACCTTGTTGCGCAGCCTTCTCACCAGGCTGGAGGAAAGCGGAATTTGCGCTGTGTACCTAGTCCGCCTTAACACCAGCCCTTGGAACCGGCTGTCGGCCGTCAGGATAATTATCCCCCAATTGTACCCGCTGGTGGAGTGACCGGATGCGGCCCTGGCTTCTTTTCGCCGGACCCACGCTATCGCATGCGGAGGCACTGCAGGTGGCCGACGTGATCTGCCTGGCGCCCGCCGTGCAGGGATCGATCATAGCCGCCGTGCAGCGCTACGACCCGGCTGCCATCATCATTATCGACGGCGCCTTCCAAGCTGAGCCGGCAGTGAGGCACAAGGAGATACTGTGGGCGGTCAGCCAGGCCATCCCGGTGATTGGTGCTGGAAGCATGGGAGCCCTGCGAGCCGCCGAGCTTTACCCATACATGCACGGCGTTGGCCTTATCTACCGATGGTACCGCCGCTTTGCTTTCCTGCCTGATGACGCAGTGGCAGTGCTGTATGGTCCGAAGGTGGTGAATTTTTCGCCACTGACCCACGCTTTGGTTGATTTGCGAATGACAGTCCGCGCCGCCTGGAGGCGGAACCTGATCTCCGCCGACTTGTCAGGAAAGCTTGAGAATGCGGCCCGGAACCTCAATTTTCGGGAACGTACGCTGTCGCGAATGGTCCGCGAGGCATCACCGGAAGCCGGTGACCATGATATCGAAGTCTGCCGGCAAATCCTCGCGGGAGCTTTCGTTCAGCAAAAGAAACGCGACGCACTGTCAGCTCTGCAGCTTATGCGCGAAAATGCTTTGGTGCCGGCGGAATTGACGAATTTCAAAATGACGATCGCGTTTCTTCAAGATTTGGAGGACGCCGGCTTGGCAATCTGACGACAGCGTTGCTGGTGATACTTGGTGCAATTTACGAAGTACAAGCTTCGTGCTAGTGTCGCGGACTATGAGAGGGGCCGGGCAATTGGACGCGCTCGATGTCGCCGGTCGGGCGGCGGTGTCGGTCGGAACACGCTTCCTGTTATACCCACAAGCGCCTCACCTTTCCGGGTACGAAAAACCCGAGGCGGTCTGGATTTCAACATCGCCCGGTTTGATCCATCCGGGCCCGGAAGATCATCGCATATACGTGCGTGATCCCGTGCTGGACAAGCAGCCGTACGAGTATCCCTACCTGCCGCCTTTCGTTGGCGCCTGTTTCCCACCAGCCGAACCCGGCTTTGATGGTCATTTCGACAACCTCTCTCCTCAGTCGCGCCAGTTCCTGGCGGCGCATGCGTTCGCGGCTGCGAGCCGGGTGCTGGACATCTGGGAAAGCTATCTAGGCAAGCCGATTGTCTGGTACTTCGCCGAAACATACGAGCGGCTTGAGATCATTCCCTGGGTTGACTGGGAGAATGCACAATCGGGGTTTGGATATCTGGAGCTTGGCCGCGAGCGTGGAGCCGACGGGCGCGGCCATCCGTACGCCCTGAACTTCGACGTGATCGCGCATGAAATGGGTCACGCCATACTCTTTTCTCTCTTCGGAGTGCCCACGGAAGGCCTGCAGGACAGCGACTTTGGGCCGTTCCACGAAGCCAACGCCGATCTGATTTCGCTGCTTTCGTTCCTGCATTTCGACAGCGGGATGGATCGATTGTTACGGCACAGCCAGGCAAACCTGCTTGTCCTCAACGAGCTCAACCGCATCGCCGAGCTGACGGGCGACAGCCAGATCCGCATCGCCAGCAACTCGCGCAAGATGTCGGAAGTGACCGAAGAGATTCATGACAGGTCTCGCCCATTCACGGGAGCAGTGTTCGATACCCTGGTCGATCTCTATCACGCCGGCCTGGTGCGACAGGGCCTGGCCGACGAGCGCCTGCTTGGTTTCGACATCAGGCAGGTTAGCGAAGCCGACATGCGGCGCATTTCTAACTTCACGGGCGATGCATTCCGAGCCCGTCCGTTCCTTTTCAAGACCGAGCTAATCAAGGCGCGCGACGATGTCGCGCTGGCGCTCGCGCGCGCGTGGACGCGCCTCGATGCCGATCATCTCACATTCGCGGTCGCAGCCTCCACCATCATCGAAGTGTCCGACCGCATCGGCCCGGCGCTAGCGGCAGGCTTCGAAGAGAACTTCAGATGGCGGGAAATTTTATGAACTGGTGATTGCAACGGAGGGAGTAACAACATGAGCGACGATTTTCACCGACCGACACTGACCTTCCCACAGAGCGCGTACAACGCAACCCAGGTCAGACTCTACGGTATTTCCCCAAACGGAGGCGAATTATTGTTTCCCGGAGAGGAAAAAAGTATTTCTGGAGAGGAATTCGATATTTCCGTAAAATCTAGGACTAATGATACTAGTAATAATGAAAAAATTAAAAAGCAAATGGAAAAGGTTAGCCAAAATGGAAAGCTTACACGTGGCCAGATAGCGAATTCACTAGCCAAGAGCTCTAGTAGATTTCCAGAAGGTATTGGATATGCGACGCAAATATCTTTGGATATACGAAAGTTTGGGCTGATTGTAATATCAAGCGTAATTTCACTTAATGAAATGGTGAAGCAGGAAGCGGCTCTTTCGTGCGGAATAATAGTTGGTTATTCATATGAAGGCCATTGTTACGATCTTCCAAAGCCGAAAATTATGCTTATACCTTCCGCGCCACAACCGATACCTGTCGACGATTGCGGGTATGACAAGAAAGTTGACCGTTCGAATCCAGGGTCGGCGGACAATTATCTTCTATGGATTGTCGACAAGCTTGATGAGTGCGTGGAATTCGAAATGAGCCAGGGGTTCGTCGAACAGATCGTTCTCGATGCCAATCTGCCGGGTAAGCGCTCACCCACGATGTATGCTTCCCGGATGATGATGGGGCATCGCGGGGGAAGACTTGGCGACTCATAGACGCGAGTGCGCGCATGACCTATCGCGGGTTGTCACCGACCAGCCCCAGCCCGGCTTGCCGTTGTTGGCGGATAGGCCAGGCAGACGGCCCGTCTGGGGGCATCTAGTCTAGCGGATCAGCAGCGCCGTGCCGTACAGCCCGAGCGCGAACACCGTGTGGGATACCAGGTTGAGGGCACGGATCTGCATCGGGTTGGGGCGCTTCGAGGCAGCCCAGCCGGCGCCCATGCCGGGCGCCAGCAGGAACCAGCCGGCGCCGACGGTGACGATGCCGAGGATGAAGGCCGGCAGGAATGTCGGCGCGGCAAGCCAGCCCGCTCCGGCCAGCACGACCAGGATGATGCCGTAGACGATGCCGACAAAATAATGAAAGGCCCAACCCAGCGCCTTTTCATGCGCGTAAGGCGCTGCGTCGCCGATATCGTCGTGGAAGACCTTGTCGCCGAGATGCCAGACCCAGCGACCGACCGGCCCCCAGTTCGGCCGTGGCTGGCCGAACGCCTTGTGCAGGAAGACGGCCCAGAAATCCATCAGCACGGTGGCGCCGATGCCGATCGCGATAGCGCGCCAGAAGATGTCAAACATCTCTAGGGTCCCCCCAAAAGCGAGCACTGGAACACAGCGCGATCATCGGGCGGGGCAACCATTGCGGTCCCACGCCCGACGCCGCCGCTGAGGGTCAGAGCTGTCCCAGAATATGAGCCGCGCCGGACTCGTCGACGCCGGGCTTGGTCTCGACATTGAGAGCGGTGACCTTGCCGTCGTCGACGATCATCGAAAACCGCTTCGAACGCAGCCCCATGCCGCCGGCGGAAAGGTCATTGTCGAGGCCCACCGCCTTGGCGAAATCGCCACTGCCGTCGGCAAGGAACAGGATCTTGCCCTCGCCGCCGGTGAAGTGCGCCCAGGCGCCCATGACGTGGGCGTCATTGACCGAAACGACAGCGATGGTGTCGACGCCGCGCGCCAGGATGGCGTCATGGTTCTCGAGATAGCCGGGCAAATGGTTGTTGCTGCAGGTGGGTGTGAAGGCGCCGGGAACCCCAAACAGCACGACCTTCTTTCCAGAGAAGATTTCGGCCCCGGTGATCGGCTTGGCGCCATCGGCGGTCATCGTCTTGAAGGTCACGTCAGGCAGCTTGTCGCCAACGGAAATGGTCATGAATTCCTCGCTTGGGAAATGGGGAAGGACTTGTCTTTGCGTAGCGAACTCAACGGCTTCCTGCAACCGTTCGGATGGGCTGGATCAAGGGAAAGGCAGAACCCCTTCGACCGCGCCAGCCGAACTCGTCAGCGTATAGTGAAGCCCGCCATCCGTCGGCGTCGTCGATGGGCGATCGAGGATCGGCACGGTGAAGATCAGCTTGCCGTCCTTCTCGCTGCGGGCAGGGGTGCCGAACATGTAGTCCCGCTCGCCGGCAACGAAGAAATCCGCTGCCTCCGGATCGCCGGGAAAACTCGCCTCGACAATTAGCGTCTCATGGTCGCCCGGCAGGACATTGATGCCGAAATCGGATCTCGCGGGCGCTGGCAGTGCCGTGAAGCTCGCCTTCACCAGCGCCGCGTCCTCGGCATTGTCCGGATCGGAGGCGGGGTCGACGGTCAACCGCGTCTGCACCGGAATGCAGATCGTTTCGCAAATACCGAGAAAGATGTCGGCATCGATGACCGCCGGCTGGTTCGGCGTCCCCAGCGTGAATGTCACCGGCAGCGAAACCGGATAGTTGTAGCCTGCCCATTTGCCATAGCCGTCGTCATGGCGCTGCGGGGCAGGAAACGCCAGAGCGGCGTCGGTTATGTTGGTGCTGGCTGAAATGTCGAGCTGCGGCGGCACACCGGCGTCGCCCGGATCGCGCCAGTAGGTCTTCCAGCCGGGCTTCAGCGCTATGTCGAGGACGCCCTGGATGCGGCCGGCATCATCGGCTTTGCCTGATGTCACCAGCCGGACCTTGCCGCCCTCGCTGTTGTACCATGCCGACGAGGAGGCGGCGGCGGGAAGAGCGGTTGCCGATCCGATGGCGGCGCCGAGCAGCAGGATTTTCAAGCTTTGCATGGCGGTGATTTGATCGTCCGTTCGTGGCCGCGCAATGATTTCATGGCCTTGCCGGTATCATATTTGCGTGACCTCGAGGGATAAGAATGGTCGAGCCGGCGGCATAGGCTTTGGTCGAATCCCGCACGGCGCATCTTTTCGGCGCTTTGGAAACGCGTTACGCTCCCTTTCATGGACTTGTTGCGCCACAAGAAGACGGTCGCCAGCCGCGGCTTTCTCGACGATCAGTTCCTGATTGCCATGCCCGGCATGAAGGACGACCGTTTCACGCGCTCCGTCATCTATGTCTGCGCGCACTCGGATGAGGGCGCCATGGGCCTGATCATCAACCAGACACAGCAGATGCTGTTTCCGGACCTGCTCGTGCAATTGGGCATCATGAACGAACAGGAGGCGATCCGCTTGCCGGCGCAGGCGCGCGATTTCGTCGTGCGCAATGGCGGGCCCGTGGATCGCAGCCGGGGCTTTGTCCTGCATTCGGGCGACTACCGGGTGGAATCGTCGCTGACCGTTTCGGACGACATCTGCCTGACCGCGACCGTCGACATCTTGCGCGCCATATCGTCCGGCCGCGGACCGCGTCACGCGCTGATGGCGCTCGGCTATTCCGGCTGGGGCGCCGGCCAGTTGGAGACCGAGATCGCCGAGAATGGCTGGCTGACCTGTCCGGCCAATGCCGAGCTTCTGTTCGACACCGACATCGAACGCAAATACGACCGGATCCTCGCCTCGATCGGCATCGACCTCGCACATCTCAGCCTCGCGGCCGGACACGCCTGAGCCGCTAAGCCTGCGTCAGCGGATACTGCTCTTTCAGCGTCTTCAGCACCTGGTCGCCCGGCATTGGTGCGCCGAACATGAAGCTCTGGACATATTCACAGCCCATCTGGCGCAATTCAAGCGCATCGCTTTCGTCCGAAATGCCCTCGGCGACGACCGACAGGCCGAGCTCATGCGCCATGTTGACCATCGATTTGAGCAGCACCGCGCGCTTGGGCGTGTTGTCGTCGACGAAGCTCTTGTCGATCTTGATGGTGTCGAAGGGGAAGCGCGTCAGATAGGCCAATGACGAATAGCCGGTGCCGAAATCGTCCAGCGACAGGCCGATGCCGAGCTGCTTCAGCTTGGTCAGCACATGGGCGGTCTGCTCGGGATTGTCCATGACAAGCGATTCAGTGAGCTCGAGCCGGAAGCAGCGCGGCTTGAGGTTAGCGCGCGCAATGACGGAGCGGACATCGCTGACCAGATCGCGGCGGATGAGCTGGCGGCTGGACAAATTGACCGAGACCGACAGCGGCGCATCGCCGATCTGCTTTTGCCAGCTGGCCAGGTCTTCCGCCGCCTGCTGCATGGCAAACAAGCCGAGCTGCACGATCAGCCCGCAGCTTTCGGCGACCGGGATGAAATCCGCCGGCGGGATCATGCCGCGGCGCGGATGGTCCCAGCGCAGCAACGCTTCGAAGCCGGCGACGCTGCCGTCCTCGAGCCGCACGATCGGCTGGTAGGCAAGCGTGAATTCGCGCCGTTCGATGGCGCGGCGCAGGTCGGATTCGAACTGCAGCCGATCTGTGCCGACGGTGCGGAAAGCCGGACGGAACGGCTCGATCCTGTCGCCGCCGAAGCGTTTGGCCTGATGCATGGCAAGCTCGGCATCCTTGACCATGTCCTCGGCCGACATCTGCGGCGAGTTCCAGGTGATCAAGCCGATCGACGCGGTCAGCACGATCTCGCGCTTGGCGAAGGTGATCGGGTTGTTGATGGCATGCTTGATGGCATCAGCGACCGCAGCGATGCGGGCCGGGTCCTGTTCGGACAGCAGCATCAGTGCGAACTGGTCGCCGGCAAAGCGTGACAGCGAATCCTTCGGCTTGAGCAGCCGGTGCAGGCGCCGTGCGATGGTCAAAAGGATGGTGTCGCCGGCCGAGATGCCGAGCCCGTCATTGACCTGCTTGAAACGGTCGATGTCGATGACGAAGACGGTTGGGCGCACCTTCTCTTCGGTGCGGGCGATCGAGATGATCGCTTCCAGCCGGTTCATCAACAGTTCGCGGTTCGGCAGGCCGGTCAGATTGTCGTGAACGGCGTCGTGCAGCAGCCTTTCCTCGGACTTCTTCTGCTCGGTGACGTCGACCATGGTGCCGACGCAGCGGATGACCTCGCCGTCCGATCCGATGACCGGTCGCGCGCGCAAGTTGAACCAGTGATAGTGCCCGTCGGCGCCGCGCAGGCGAAAATTCTGCGATACCCGGCCGCGCCGGTGTTCGAGCACGACGTCGAGTGTCGTGCGGAAGGTGTCGCGGTCGTCGGCATGCAGCACCGGGAGCCAGTTGCGCGCCGCACCGCCCAGGCTGTTCGGCGCAAGCCCGAGCTGGATGCTGACATCGGGCTTGGTGACGACGCGGTCGCGCAGCACGTCCCAGTCCCACACCGTGTCGCCCGATCCGGCCACCGCCAGCGCCTGCCGCTCGAGGTCGGAGAACAGGCCCTGGTGCAGCGCGCCGCCGGCAAAGGCATGCTGCATGACGGTGAAGCCGATCAGCAGGATGATCAGGATCAACCCGCCGCCCAGGGCCGGCTGGGCGATATCGTTGTCGAGCATGCCGGTGATCGCCATCCACGATCCGCACAGCCACAACAGCACCATGACCCAACTCGGCACCAGCATGATCGCACGGTCATAACCACGAATCCCGAGGAAGATGATCAGGCCGAGCCCGGTGAGCGCGGTGGCGGCAAACGAGATGCGGGCGATGCCGGCGGCGACCGCCGGATCGACGATGGCGACGCCGGCGATCAGCACCAGTCCGAGGATCCAGACCAGCGCACCGTAGCTGAAATGGCCGTGCCATCGGTTCAGGTTGAGATAGGCGAACAGGAACACCACGAAGGTTCCAGCCAGCGCCACCTCCGTTCCCGCTCGCCACATCTGCTCATTGCCGGGCGATATCTCGATGATTTTGTTGAGGAAGCCGAAATCGACGCAGATATAGGCCAGCACCGCCCAGGCAAGTGCCGCCGTCGCCGGGAACATCGAGGTTCCCTTGACCACGAAAAGGATGGTCAGGAACAGCGCCAGAAGGCCGGCAATGCCGATGACGATGCCGCGAAACAGCGTGTAGGAATTGACCGAGTCCTTGTAGGATTCCGGATCCCAGAGGTAGACCTGCGGCAGCTTCGGCGAGGCCAGTTCGGCGATGAAGGTGATCACCGTGCCGGGGTTCAGCGTCACCCGGAACACGTCGGCGTCCGGGCTGGTCTGGCGGTCGAGCGCGAAGCCCTCGCTGGGCGTGATGGCGGCGATGCGGGTCGAGCCGAGATCCGGCCAGAAGATGCCGGAATTCACCAGGCGGAAATGCGGTGCGACGATCAGCCTGTCGAGCTGCTGGTCCGTGGTGTTGGCGAGCGCGAACACTGCCCAGTCGCCGGTCGAGCGCGCATCGTTGGCCTCGACCTCGATGCGCCGCACGATGCCGTCCGGTCCGGGCGCGGTCGACACCTGGAAATTCTCGCCCTGGTTCCGGTAGATTTCGACGGCGCCTGAAAGGTCGAGAGCGACGTCGTCGCGGGCAATCTTGATCGGTTCGACGGCGAAAGCCGACGATGCCGCGCACAGCGTCAGGATTGTCGCGAGGACAAAGGCGAACAGCGGCCCGTTGCGCAGGAATTTCGTCAAAAATCAGTCCTTCGTTCCAACGCCCGGCGGATCGTCCGCGATCCGGGCGTAGAGGTAGTGGTCCTGCCAGATGCCGTTGATCCTGAGATAGGATCGCAGAAGTCCTTCGCGCCGGAATCCGGCTTTTTCAAGCACGCGGATCGACCTGATATTGTCGGGAATACAGGCCGCTTCGATCCGGTGCAACCGCAGCGTATCGAAGGCGAAGCGGGCCACCACCTTGACCGCGTCGGTCATCAGGCCGCGGCCGCCGAAGCGCTCGCCGATCCAGTAACCGACATGGCCGCTTTGCGAGACCCCATGACGTATGTTGCCGAGCGTGATGCCGCCGGCAAGCTTGCCGCTGCTCCTCTCGAAGATGAAGAAGGCGATCGCGGTCCCTTGCGCATAGTCTTCGCGGTAGCGGCTGATGCGCAGCCGCCATGCGGTGCGGTCGAGTTCATCCGGCGTCCAGCGCGGCTCCCATGGTTCGAGGAAGGCCCGGCTTTCGCCGCGCACCGCCGCCCACTCGCGGTAGTCGTTGGTGAACGGCACGCGTAGCGTGACGCGGTCGCCTTTCAGCGCCGGCAGGTCTCGGCGAAAGAAAGGGAGCGCGAACACGACGCTTTGAGAGGCTTAGACGGCGAGCTTGCGGGCCGTGGTCTGCGTGCCCGCGAGCGATTCGAGGATCGCTTCGTATGGCGCCAGCGTACCCACAGGCCCGACAGCGGTAAGCGTCGGCTTGGTCGAGAACAATCGCGACGACAGATCGGTCAGCCGCTCGATCGTCAGCGCCGACAGCCGTTCCATCAGTTCCTCCTTGGCGATCGGCCGGCCGAACAGAAGCAGTTGCCGTGCAATCTGCGAAGCCCGGCTGGCCGGGCTTTCGGCGGACATGATCAGCCCGGCGCGATATTGGGCGCGAGCGCGGTCGAGTTCCTCCTGCAGGATCTTCTCACCGGCTTTCTGCAGTTCGTCGATGATGACAGGCACCAGTTCGGCGATGTCGCTCTGGCCGGTGGCGGCATGGACGCCGAAGACGCCGGTGTCGGAAAAGCCCCAATGGAAGGCATAGACCGAATAACACAGGCCACGCTTCTCGCGGACCTCCTGGAACAGACGCGACGACATACCACCGCCGAGGATCATCGACAGCACCTGCGAGGCATAGAAATCGCGCACATGATAGGCGCGGCCTTCGAACCCCAGGACGATCTGCGCGTCCATCAGGTCGCGGTCTTCGCGGAAGTCGCCGCCGACATATTGCGCATATTGCGGGATGGTGCTGTCGGCCTTGCTGCGGAAGCCGCCGAGCTGCTTTTCGACCTCGCGCACGAAATTGTCGTGCTTGATGTCGCCGGCGGCGACGATCACCATGCGCTCGGCGCCATATTGCCGCTCGATGAAGTCGTGGAGTTGCTTGGAGGTGAAGGATTTGACCGTTTCGGGCGTGCCGAGAATGGAGCGGCCAATCGTCTGATGGCGATAGGCGGTTTCCGTGAAGCGGTCGAAGACGATGTCGTCGGGCGTGTCGTGCGCGGCGCCGATCTCCTGCAGGATCACATGCTGCTCGCGTTCAAGCTCCTGCGGGTCGAATTCGGATTCCTGCAGGATGTCGGCAAGGATGTCGACGGCCAGCGGCACGTCGTCGGAGAGCACCCTGGCATAGTAGGAGGTGGTCTCGACGCTGGTGGCGGCGTTGATCTCGCCGCCGACATCCTCGATCTCCGAGGCGATTTCGAAGGCGCTCCGCCGTTTCGTGCCCTTGAACGCCATGTGCTCGAGCAGATGGGCCATGCCATGCTCGTCATCGCGTTCATTGCGGGCACCTGATTTGACCCAGGCACCAAGGGCAACCGATTCGATGCTTTGAAGGGTTTCGGTGGCGACTGTCAGGCCGTTCGACAGACGGCTTACCTCAACACCCATATGGCTACTACTCCCTAACGCGCCGCCCGCGCGCGGCGGCCGACGTAATCTTCCACCATTTTCAGGTCGGATGGAAGTACCGTGTATTTTTCCTCCAATGTCATCAACCCACCTAGCCATGCGGGCAGTGCGGGCGAGACGCCGCTGGCGGCTTCGACGGCGGCCGGGAATTTTGCCGGGTGGGCGGTGCCCAACACCACCATCGGCACCGCGCCTGACGCCTTGCCCGCCGCGACATGTACGGCTGCGGCTGTGTGCGGATCGAGCAGATAGTTGCTGGCCGCGAGCGTCGAGCGGATGGTGGCGGCGACCTCGTCCATATCAGCCCGGCCGGCATCGAATTCGGACCGCATCCCTGCGATTTGCTGGGTTTCGATGGTGAAAGCGCCGGACTGCTTCAGGCTGTCCATGTAGCGTCGCACGGTCGCGGCGTCTCGGCCGGAGGCCTCGAACAGCAAGCGTTCGAAATTGGACGACACCTGGATGTCCATCGACGGCGACGTGGTCGCAAAGACGCCCTTGGTGCGGTATTCGCCGGTCGCGAAGGTCCGCGCCAGGATGTCGTTGTCGTTGGTGGCGATGACCAGCCGTTCGATCGGCAGGCCCATCTTCTTGGCCGCGTAGCCGGCGAAGATATCGCCGAAATTGCCGGTCGGCACGGTGAAGGAGACCGGCCTGTCCGGCGCGCCGAGCGACAGGGCCGAGGAGAAATAATAGACGATCTGAGCCATGATGCGGGCCCAATTGATCGAATTGACGCCCGAAAGCGCAACCCGGTCGCGAAAGCCGTGATCGTTGAACATGTCCTTGAGCAGGCCTTGGCAATCGTCGAAATTGCCTTCGATCGCCAGCGCATGGACGTTTTCAGCCGTCGATGTCGTCATCTGCCGCTGCTGCACCGGCGAGACACGGCCGTGCGGGAAAAGGATGAAGATGTCGGTGCGGTTGCGCCCTGCAAAGGCATCGATTGCCGCCCCGCCGGTGTCGCCCGAGGTGGCGCCGACGATGGTGGCGTGCTGATCACGTTCGGTAAGCACATGGTCCATCAACCGGGCGAGAAGCTGCATCGCCACGTCCTTGAAGGCGAGCGTCGGCCCGTGGAAGAGTTCCAGGATGAAGGTGTTGGGGCCGGTCTGCACCAGCGGGCAGACGGCCTCGTGGCGGAAGGTGGCATAGGCTTCTCGCACCAGCCGTTCAAAGACGGGCGCCGGGATTTCGCCGCCAAGGAACGGCGACAGCACGCGGATGGCAAGATCGGGATAGGCAAGGCCGCGCATGGCGCGGATCTCGGCCGGGGAAAACTGCGGCCACTCGCGCGGCACATAGAGCCCGCCGTCGCGCGCCAGCCCAGCCAGCACGGCGTCGGAAAATCCAAGAATGGGGGCTTCCCCGCGGGTACTCACATATTGCATGTCACAAATCCGTTACTGCTTGGCTTTTCCGTCCACCGCAAGGTGGTTAATTTCTGCGCTGGCTCAGTCGCATTTTTGCCGCGCGGTTGATATACGTCACCAGCTTTGCGAGAGGGAAGTGCAGTTTCATGGCGTTTCGTACATTCAGTGGTCGCTTTTTGGCGGGTCTTGCGCTCACCGGCTTTATGCTTGCCGCCGCCGGCTGCCAATCGGGCGACAATGGCATCCTGAACCTCGGCATCGGAAAGAAGGATCCGACCGCGCCACCGCCGCCTCAGGATCCCAAACTACTGGCCAGCCAGTTGCAGGCCTATTGTCCCCGGGTGACGGTGCGCGACGGCACGGCATTCTTCAACACCTATTCCAAGGACGCCCAGAAGCCCAAGCCCAAGCTCAAGAAGACCGGCGACGCCGCGCAGGATGCCGCGGCCCAGGCTGAGGCCGACGCCGCCGCTGCAACTGCGCCCGACGAGTCGGCGAACATCATCTACCAGGCATCGGTCAGCGACGTGACACGCGACTGCAGCCGTGCCAACGGCCAACTGACGATGACGATCGCGGTCGCCGGCAAGATCGTGCCGGGACCGAAGTTCTCGCCCGGCACCATCACCATGCCGATCCGCACGGCGGTGATGCACGGCACTGAGGTCCTCTACTCGCAGATCCACCAATATCAGGTCCAGGTCACCGATCCCTCGGTCGCCACGCAGTTCGTCTTCACCGATTCCAATGTCGTCGTGCCCGAGCCGGCGGCGAAGGGACTACCAGGCCTTTGCCGGCTACGATGAAAACGCGCCGAAGGCGACGACGGACAAGCCGAAGAAGAAGCAGAGGAAGAGAGCCGCCGCGACGAACTAAGTCTCGGCAGTTGCATGAGGCGTGCGTCGCGGCGCACGCTTCTCAGGCGTCCGACCACTCCGACAGCGCAGCGATCACGCTTTTCAGCTCCGCCCAGCGGCGGATCACCGTTTCGGCGCCGGCCTCGGTGAGCGCGTCGGCATGGCCGGGATAGCTGTGGGCAGCGCCGGTGAAACCGATCACGCGCATGCCCGCCGCCCTGGCGCCGTGGATACCGTGCACGGAATCCTCGATGACGAACGTGTTTGCCGGGTTGGCATTGAGTGTCTCCGCCGCGAACAGGAACACGTCGGGCGCCGGCTTGGTCTTCTTGCTTGGTATTTCCAGCGCCGAAAAGATCCGGCCGGCGAAAAACGGCAGCAGGTGCACCTTCTCCAGCATGAATTCGATCCGCTCGGAGCGTGAATTCGAGCAGACGCAGCGCGGCACCGTGACCGCGGCGACCGCCTCGCGCACACCGTCGATGGCGCGCACGTCGCTGCGCAGTTTGCGGTCGACCAGGTCCTCGGCGCGGTCGATCAGCGAGGCCTGGAACGGAATGCTGGATTTCTCCTCGACCCGCATCATGATGTCCTTGAAGGTCAGTCCGGCATAGGTCTCGGAAATCTCTTCAGCCGATATTTCGTACCCGGCCAGGGTCAGCAGTTCTGCCTCGACGCGGGCGGCGATGATTTCGGAATCGACGAGCACGCCGTCGCAATCGAAGATGACAAGGTCTGGCTGGGGCATGGTGATCCGGACAATGGGAGAGGGAAGGCCTCGGAAGGCTCAGGCGGCGCGGCATACACCAACAGGGCCGCCTTCGCAAATTCAGCGGCCTTCACGGAATATTTACGCTGATCGGTAACCATAACAGAGAGTAAAACAGTAACGCGTGCCTTGGGTGTCAGAATGTCTGCCGTGCGTCTTCTCGACGAGCTATCCCACGCTCCCCAGCAATCCGAATGGCTGGACACGATCCTCAAGGGCGACTGCGTCGCCGCGCTCGACCGGCTGCCCGAAAAGTCGATCGACGTCATCTTCGCCGATCCGCCATACAATCTGCAGCTCGACGGCGACCTGCACCGGCCCGATCAGTCCAAGGTCGACGCCGTCGACGACGACTGGGATCAGTTCGAGAGCTTCGAGGCCTATGACGCCTTCACCCGTGCCTGGCTTCTGGCGGCGCGCCGGGTGTTGAAGCCCAATGGCACCATCTGGGTCATCGGCTCCTATCACAACATCTTCCGGGTCGGCGCCAAGATGCAGGATCTCGGCTTCTGGATCCTCAACGACGTCGTCTGGCGCAAGACCAATCCGATGCCGAATTTCCGCGGCCGCCGCTTCCAGAACGCGCATGAGACGATGATCTGGGCTACGCGCGACCAGAAGGGCAAGGGCTATACCTTCAACTACGAAGCGATGAAGGCGTCCAACGACGACATCCAGATGCGCTCCGACTGGCTGTTTCCGATCTGCACCGGCGGCGAGCGGCTCAAGAACGACAATGGCGACAAGCTGCATCCGACGCAGAAGCCGGAAGCACTGCTTGCCCGCATCATGATGGCCTCGACCAAACCGGGCGACATCGTGCTCGATCCCTTCTTCGGCTCTGGCACCACCGGCGCGGTGGCCAAACGCCTCGGCCGCCATTTTGTCGGCATCGAGCGCGAGCAGGCCTATATCGACGCCGCCAACGAGCGCATCGACGCGGTGCAGCCGTTGGATGGTGCGGATCTCACCGTGCTGACCGGCAAGCGCGCCGAGCCGCGCGTTGCCTTCGTCAGCCTGATCGACACCGGCCTGGTGATGCCCGGCGCCACGCTCTACGACGCCAAGAAGCGCTGGGCGGCCAAGGTGCGCGCCGACGGGACCGTGGCGATCGGCGACAGCGCCGGCTCGATCCACAAGATCGGCGCCGAAGTGCAGGGGCTGGATGCCTGCAACGGCTGGACCTTCTGGCATTATGAGCGCAGCGGCGGCCTGACCCCGATCGACGAGCTTCGCCGCATTGCACGGCTTGGCATGGAGCGGGCAGGGGCCTGAGCCCCTGCCAATTGCTTCGGATTCCGCTGATTCAAAGGCTCAACGGATCGCGCGAAGCGATTCAAATCACGCCTTGATTCCGAGACGTTCAAGGTCTGCTTGAAGCGCCTTCGCGTCGGTGAACAGCACCGACTGCCAGCCCGCCGCCTTGGCGCCGTCGACATTCTTCTGGCTGTCATCGATGAACAGCGTCGCCGCCGGTTCGAGGCCGAAGGCGGCGACGTGATGGTCGTAAATGCCGCGATCCGGCTTGATCAGGCCGATCTCGCCGGAAATGGTGACGCCACGCGGCCGTTCGAGAAAATCGAAGCGCTCGCGCGCCTCGGCCAGCGTGTCGCTGGCAAAATTGGTCAGCATGGTCACGTCGTGGCCGCTCTCGATCAGGCCGACCATGATGGCGACGCTGTCGTCATAGGCATGCGGCACCATCTCGTGCCAGTGGCGGCGGAAACCGCGGATGTTTTCCGCGTGTTCGGGATGGTCCGCTATCAGCAGCGCCTCGGCCTCTTCCCAGGTCCGGCCGCGATCCTGCTCGATGTTCCAGTCATGCGTGCAGACATTGTCGAAGAACCACTTTCTCTCTTCGGCATCCGGAATGAGGCGGCTGAACGGAATGTTCGGATCGTAGTGGATCAGCACGCGGCCGATGTCGAAAACGATGTGGCGTATTTCAGTCATGGGGCCTCTTTGCGCTGTGTGGCGACGGTTTTTTCGTCGCGCCCGGTATCGCCGCTTCGATTGCCTTTTTCATGACAGTCGGCAGCGCTTCCCCTGAAATTTCATGGGCCAGCGACCAGAAATGCCCCGCCGGCGCGGCGCCGTTCACCTCGGCACGAAAAACGTCGAGCTCAAGTGCGAAATGGGTGAAGACATGGGCGATCTGGCCGGCACGCCGCCAGTCGGCGGGGAAAGGCGCTGCTGTCTCGGTGGTGGCGCCGTCGATCCGCGCAGTCCAGCCGGTCGTCGGCACCTCGGTCATGCCGCCGAGCAGGCCTTTGTCCGGCCGCTTGCGCAAAAGAATGGCGCCATCGGCTCTGACGGCGACGAAGGCAGCACCCCGCCGCAGGGGCTTGTCGGCCTTGGGCAGGCGCACTGGAAAATGTTCGGGATCGCCTGAAATGACGGCACTGCAATCTTCACGCAGCGGACACAGCATGCAGCGCGGCCGGCGCGGCGTGCAGATGGTGGCGCCGAGATCCATCATCGCCTGGGCGAAGTCGCCAGGCCTTGTCCCTGGCACCATGCGCTCGACATGGGCGCGGATCTCAGGCTTGGCCTCGGTCAACGGCGTTGTGATCGAAAACAGCCGGGAGATGACGCGTTCGACATTGCCGTCGACAACGGCGGCGGGGTGGTCGAAGGCAATCGCCGTGATCGCCGCCGACGTATAGGCGCCGATGCCGGGCAATTCTCTCAAACCCGTCTCCGTGTCGGGAAATTGGCCGCCACGCTCGGCGATCAGATCGGCGCAGGCCTTGAGATTGCGGGCACGGGAGTAATAACCGAGTCCGGCCCAGGCCTTCATCACGTCCTCGGTCGGCGCCGCGGCGAGCGCCTCGACATCGGGCCATTTCTCGACGAAAACCCGGAAATAGGCCTTCACCGCTTCGACGGTGGTCTGCTGCAGCATGACTTCGGACAGCCAGATGCGGTAGGGATCAGGCCTTGCGCCGCGCGCATGCTCGCGTGGCGTGATCCGCCATGGCAATTCACGGTGATGTACATCGTACCAGTCGAGCAGGCGGGATGCGATATCCCCGGATGCAGCTCTTCTGCTATCCCCGGATGTGGCTTTGCCACTATCCCCGGATGCGGTCTTGCGGGTCTGGTCTGCTGATGCCATTGATCTTGTATTGGCCTGGCCGGTATCTGCTGGGGGTCGTGGCTGGAGAACGTACATGGCAGGGAGAACGCCCTACGGCAATCCCGTCCCGGTCAGCGATCTCGCGACCAAGATCCTCGATCCGGTGCTGCGCAAGCGGGCCGGCATTTCGATCGGCCTCGTCCAGTCATGGGACGAGATCGCCGGCCCACGGCTGGCCAGCCATTCGCGCCCCGAAAAAATCCAGTGGCCGCGCCGCATGCATGAGGACGATCCGTTCGAGCCGGCGGTGCTGGTCATTGCTTGCGAAGGTATGGCGGCACTTCATCTGCAGCACGAGACGGGCGAGATCATCAACCGGGTCAATGCCTTCCTCGGCTTTACCGCCATCAACCGCATCCGGATCCTGCAGAAGCCGGTGACAGCCGACAAAAGACGGCGCAGACCGGCCCTCAGGCCGCTGACGGCGGCCGAGAAGACGAAATTGTCGGGAACCGTCGGCTTGGTCGACAATGATGAGTTGCGCGCCTCGCTGGAGAGACTTGGCGCGACCATTATCGGGGAGAGGAAGTCATAGACCCCTTTGAAAGAAATATGGGCTCCTTGAAGAAAGTCATGGATTTGTCGTCAATATCTCGCATTCGTGATCGCCCTAGTCAGGTTTCGCGATTGGATTGGGGATCGAGATGCCTTAATTCGCGCCAACTCTCGCCTTTTCGTGCCTTTGCATTGCAAAATCCAACCCTTGTCAGGTGATTCGTATGAACCGTCCCCCGTTCGGCCAAAGCTTGTCTCGCAGAAACGTCCTGTCTTCGCTGGCAGCCATTCCGGCGGTGGCCCTGCTCGCCGCCTGCAGCGACTCTGGCGAGGAGGCGAAGGCTGCGGATGTGAAGCCCGCTGAGCCGGCCGCTCCCGCAAAGCCGGTCACGCCGGCCGCCGCTACCGCGCCGGAGGCCCAGGGCACCGTGGATGTGGCGGAACTGATGAAGCCGGGTGCGCTGCCCGACAAGCAGCTTGGCAAGGACGACGCCAAGGTGACCATCGTCGAATACGCCTCGATGACCTGCCCGCACTGCGCGCATTTCGCCGAGACCACCTTCCCGGACCTGAAGACCAAGTACATCGACACCGGCAAGGTCCGCTACATCCTGCGCGAATTCCCGTTCGATCCGAGCGCCGAAGCCGGTTTCATGCTGGCGCGCTGCGCCAAGGACAACTACTACCCTATGGTTGACGTCCTGTTCCGGCAGCAGGCGAACTGGGTTGGCGTCCAGAATACCAAGGATGCGCTGCTGCAAATCTCGAAGCTCGCCGGTTTTACACAGGAGTCCTTCGAGGCCTGCTTGACGGACCAGAAACTTCTGGACGATGTGAGATCGGTCCAGAAGCGCGGCGCCAATGAATTCAAGGTCGACTCGACACCGACCTTCTTCATCAACGGTAAGACCTACAAAGGGGCGATGTCGATTGAGGAAATGTCGGCCATCATCGACCCTCTGCTCTGACGTCCGGTCAGCCCTGAGGCGGCGGCGCTTCGGCGTGCGCGGCTTCTTGTCGTGTGGCGAATTCCTTTCGCAGGACCACGGAAACCCGCTTAGTGGGCGGCGCGAATGAAGTTTTCGCGCCTTCGCCTCCTCGGTTTCAAGTCCTTCGTCGAGCCCGGCGAGTTCGTCATCGAACGCGGCCTGACGGGTATTGTCGGGCCGAACGGCTGCGGCAAATCGAACCTTGTCGAGGCGCTGCGCTGGGTGATGGGCGAAAGCTCTTACAAGAACATGCGCGCGTCCGGCATGGACGACGTGATCTTTTCCGGCTCGGGCACTCGGCCCGCCCGCAACACCGCCGAAGTCACGCTTTTCCTCGACAACAGTGATCGCTCGGCGCCGGCCGCCTTCAACGATGCCGACGAATTGCAGGTCTCGCGCCGCATCGAGCGTGAGGCCGGCTCGCTCTACCGCATCAACGGCAAGGAAGCACGCGCCAAGGACGTGCAGCTTCTGTTTGCCGACCAGTCGACCGGCGCCCGTTCGCCGTCCATGGTCGGCCAGGGCCGTATCGGCGAACTGATCCAGGCCAAGCCGCAGGCGCGCCGCGCCCTGCTTGAAGAAGCGGCCGGCATTTCCGGCCTGCACACCCGCCGCCACGAGGCGGAACTGCGGCTGAAGGCGGCCGAGCAGAACTTGGAACGGCTGGATGATGTCGTCGGCGAGCTGGAAAGCCAGATCGAAAGCCTGAAGCGCCAGGCGCGCCAGGCGTCCCGCTTCAAGAACCTGTCGGCCGATATCCGCAAGGCCGAAGCGACACTGCTGCATCTGCGCTGGACACTGGCCAAGACGCAGGAAGGCGAGGCGCGCTCGGCGCTGGCGGTTGCGACGGCACTGGTCGGCGACCGCGCCGCAGCCCAGATGGCGGCGGCAAGAGAGCAAGGCATCGGCGCTCATCGCTTGCCGGACCTGCGTGACGCGGAAGCCGCCGCTGCCGCTGCCTTCCAGCGCCTGTCGATCGCCAAGTCGCAGATCGAGGAGGAGGCCGGCCGCATCCGTGCCCGCCAGAGCGAACTCGAGCGCCGGCTGCAGCAGCTGGACGGCGATATCGCGCGTGAGGAGCGCATGGTCCGCGACAATGCGGACATTCTCGAGCGCCTGCGCACCGAAGAAGCCGCGCTCAATTCGGAAAATGCCGGCGCCGCCGAGCGCGAAGCCAGCACCCGCGCCGCGTTCGAGCAGGCGGCATCGACGCTTTCACAAAGCGAAGCCAAGCTCGCCGCGCTGACCGCCGAGCGGGCCGAGGCCGCCGCCTCGCGCAACCAGATCGAACGGACGCTGCGCGACACCGCCGAGCGCCGCGACCGCTTCGCCCGCCAGCTTGCCGATGTCGACCGGGAATTGTCGGAGATTCTCTCCAAGGTCGCCGGCCTGCCGGATCCGGCCGAGAAGCGCGTGCTGGTCGAACAGGCCATGGCGCAGCTGGAGGAATCCGAAGCTGCCGTATCGGATGCGGAGCAGTCGGTCATCGATGCCCGCGCCACGGAAAGCGCTGCCCGGCCGCCGCTTCAGGATGCCAGGGCCGAGCTGGCGCGGATCGAGACGGAAGCGCGCACGCTGGCAAAAATCCTGAACGCCGCCAGCGGCGATCTCTTCCCGGCCGTGCTGGAACAGATCAGCGTCGATCGCGGTTTCGAGACGGCGCTGGGTGCGGCCCTTGGCGAAGACCTCGACGTGCCGCTTGACCGCAGCGCCCCGGTGCATTGGGGCGAAGGCGCGATCCAGCCAGGCGACGCGGCTCTGCCCGAAGGCGTCAAAAGCCTTGCCAGCGTGGTCCATGCGCCGGCACAGCTCGCCCGCCGTCTGGCGCAGATCGGTATCGTAGACACTGGCGACGGCCGCCGGCTGCAGGCGCTGCTTGCCCCGGGCCAGCGGCTGGTCAGCCGCGAGGGCGCGCTCTGGCGCTGGGATGGCTTTACCGCCAGTGCCGACGCCCCGACCGCCGCCGCACAACGGCTGGCGCAGAAGAACCGGCTGGCCGAGCTCGATGCCGAGGCGATACAGGCGACGCTCGTCCTGCGTCAGGCCGAAGAGGCGCTGGGAGAGGCCGAACAGGCGCTTCGCCTCACAAGCGAGGCCGAGCGCAACGCACGCCAGGCCGGTCGTGACGCCCAGCATCGACTGGACGCTGCCCGCAATGCGCTGGCCGAGGCCGAAAGGGCCGGCGGCGAATTGCAGAGCCGGCGCGCCGCACTGGATGAGGCGCGCGCCCGCATCGTCGACAGCCATGAGGAGATTTCGGCCGCCTTCGCCGAGGCGGAAATGCTGCTGCAGGACGCGCCCGATCTCGGCGATCTGCAATTGCAGCTCGAACAGTCCTCAACCAATGTAGCCGGCGACCGCGCCACGCTTGCCGATGCGCGCGCCGTGCATGAGGGCCTGCGCCGCGAAGCCGAGGCGCGCGCGCGCCGGCTCGATGCCATTGGCGCCGAGCGCAGCAATTGGCTGGAGCGGGCCGAAAACGCCTCGACGCAGATCGCATCGCTCGGCGAACGCAAGGCCGAGGCCGAGGCCGAACGCGAGCGGCTGGCCGATGCTCCCGATGAAATCGACGCCAAGCGGCGCGCGCTGCTGTCGCAGCTCACCGAGGCCGAGACCTTGCGCAAGGCGGCGGCCGACCGTTTGCAGGAGGCCGAGAACCGGCAATCCGAAATGGACAAGGCCGCCACCGGCGCCATCCAGTTCCTGGCCGAGGCGCGCGAGACCCGCGTTCGCGCCGAAGAGCGGCTGACGGCGGCCGATGAACGCCGGCTGGAGGTCGAGGCGCGCATCCAGGAGACGCTGAACACACCGCCGCATCTGGTCATCCGTCATACCGGCCTGGAAGCCGACAGCCCGATGCCTGAAATGGCCGAGATCGAGCGTCAGCTCGACCGGCTGAAGATCGAGCGCGAACGGCTGGGCGCCGTCAATCTGCGCGCCGAGGAGGAGCAGAAGGAGCTTTCCGACCGGCTGGAGGCGATCGTCTCCGAGCGCGAGGACATCATCGAGGCCATCCGCAAGCTCAGGCAGGCGATCCAGAGCCTCAATCGCGAAGGCCGCGAGCGGTTGCTTGCCGCCTTCGACGTCGTCAACGGCCATTTCCAGCGGCTGTTCTCGCATCTGTTCGGCGGCGGCACGGCGGAGTTGCAGCTGATCGAATCCGACGATCCGCTCGAAGCCGGCCTCGAAATCCTGGCCCGCCCGCCGGGCAAGAAGCCGCAGACCATGACGCTGCTGTCCGGTGGCGAGCAGGCGCTGACGGCGATGTCGCTGATCTTCGCGGTGTTCCTGACCAATCCGGCGCCGATCTGCGTGCTCGACGAAGTCGACGCGCCGCTCGACGATCACAATGTCGAACGTTTCTGCAATCTCATGGATGAAATGGCTGCCACCACCGAGACGCGTTTCGTCATCATCACCCACAACCCGATCACCATGGCGCGCATGAACCGGCTGTTCGGCGTGACCATGGCCGAGCAGGGCGTCAGCCAGCTGGTGTCGGTCGACCTGCAGGCGGCCGAGGCGATGCGCGAGGCGAGCTGATCCAGTTCGCGCTGCCTGCGAATGGCCGCTCCGGAACAGGTCCAAGAAGCGCCTGTGGCTATCCACGCCGTGGACCGCGGGCTTGCTCAGCCTCTGCGTCGCAAGACCCAGTTCGCACAGATCACAGCCACGAGGCCGCAAGCCATGCCGACGCAATCGGCGACCCAGTCGAACACATCCAGATCGCGCGCTATCAGTGCCGTGCCCTGAAGGACCTCGATCGCCGCGCCAACCAGGGCGAGGAAGACGATCAGCCTTGCCTTGCGATCGGGCCAGCCGAGCCCTCCCAGGAAGGTCAGGACGGCAAAGGCGCTGGCGTGGTTCAGCTTGTCGTAGTGGAAGCCGACGTCGATGCCGAATTCCTTGAGGCGGGGTACCGGCAGCAGCGCAAGCACAAGAACAGCGATGAGCGTAACGAGAAAAGCGACCCGCCCGGCGACTGAATAAAATCTCATTCTGCTCCAACAACAATCTGCGCACGACCGCCGCCGAAACCGGCTCGGGGGCGGGTCCTAAAAATAGCTTCGCGGCGCGACGAGGTTCTTCTGCTGGCGAACATAAAAACAATAGAAGCCGAACGCTGCGGCGAACCACATGAAGGCCTCACCCATAGCCAGCCGGTTGTTTGAATTGGTAAGGATGGTTATGGCGAAGAAGACCAGTGTTGAGATGTAGCAGGACCATGCTGCCGGAGCGATAAGCTTGGCCCGCATGGCCAGCAGAACCTGCCTGGTCGACCAGGTGTAGAGAAAGGCAAAGAACGCCAGTCCGACCACACCGTAGCGCACGGCAATCTCCAGATAACCGTTGTGGAAGACGTTGAAGATCATGGGATGATAGGTCCTGTGCTCCCATTCGGTCAGCCAGCTGGAACTGGCTCCGAAGATCGGGTGGCGTTTCCAGACCTCGATCGCATCCGCCCACAGCATCAGCCGTTCCTTGGCTGCAAGCGGAACCGTATCGCTCGCGATGGCGCGGTCGAAGGCCGGCAGGACGCCATGCCTCAAGACATCCGGCACCAAGGCCTTGACGAAGATCATGGTGTCGCCGGCGGTGGACGAGAAGACGTTGTGCGTTGCGACGATGCCGGCCGCCACGATGGCCAGCACGCCAGTCGAAACCAGCAGCTCGCGGCGATGGCCTCTCGCCAGCGTTATGACAGCCAACAAGAGCAGGGCGAGCGCAAGCGCAAGCCAGACACCCTTTGACCGCATCTCGATGATGTTGACGAGGGCAAACAGCAGGACGGCTGCCGACAGCGCCCAATGCAGGTTCCTGGTTGCTTTTCTCAGATCCGTTCTTTGGGCCGTGTACGCCATGAATTGCAGCGCGCAAAGGAAGATGAAACCGGCCGCCACCGACGCGTGGATGGGATTGTTGAAAAACCGCGGGGTCGGTTGGATACCTTGAAACATGTCCGAATAGAAGGTGTCCGCCGCCAGGAAGACAAGACTGAGGATCATGAACCAGAGGACGAGCCGCGCGGGCTGCCTGACAAACAGCAGAAACGCGAAGCCGGTCGTCGCGTAGAACAGCGGAAACATGTAAATGCCTTCGGAGCCACCCAACTGGTGGGTACCGAAATAGACGATCGCCAGTCGGACGAAGACATAGAGCGACCAACCCACGCACAGACCGCCGACCCAACCGATCAGCGGTTTGCTGTAGGTCCACAAATCCACCCTGAACCAGCGGATGACTGCGACCAGGGCCAGCGCCAGGCCCGCATAGCGGTAGGTGTCGGCCTCGCGCCAGACCGCGGAGACCAAAGCGAGAATGGCGAATGACGCCAGCAGCAGAAGCAGGGTGTTGCGCGGCGCGTAGTCCGCGGTTTCTCGCGGCAAAGAGGGCCGCAGCAGGACGTGATGCAGGCGGCGCAGCTCGTCGCCGGCCCGCAACACCCCGGCACTTAGCCGGCTCGGCCCGCCAAGCCTTGCAAATTTGTAGCTTCCCGAGGGGCCGGCTATGCCGGAAATCTTGCTGCTGGCGGCGAAGCCAAGCACGTTTTGGCGAACCGAATAGACTTTCAGGCCGGTATCCCAAAAGCGTTCGAGTGCGACGTCCCATGGCATTTTCATTACGGCGAGCGCCGACAACAGCCCCTGCGCGCCCTCCCGCGTCACCAGATAGGCGGCCGCCGAGCCTTGCGGGCCATGCAGCGCGCGACCGATCTCGTCGCCTTCCGTCGTCTCGACGGCGCGCATGAAGAAGCTCATGCGATGGTTGGTCAGCTTGATGACGTCGAAATCCGGGACCGCCGCGATGATGGCCTCAATGCGCCGTATAGTGTTTTCGCTGAAGAGGACGTCGTCCTCGACAATCAGGCCATAGGCGCTGCCACCGGCCAGGAACGTTTCCAGCGCCTGGATATGGCTGCGGTAACAGGCATATTCGCCGGGCAGAATGTCGCGCCCGCTCAGCTTGCGTGCGGCCGGAAGATCGATCTCCGTCCAGTCCTCTTTGGCAAGCGCACGGCCGTCGATTGCGGCAATGCGCTGCAAGGTCAAGCCGGCCGCTTCGGCGCTGGCGACCAATTCGCTCCAGCGACCGGTTTCACGATCGAGGTTGATGGCGAAGATTGGAAGGTTCATTGAAGTTCCATGTTGAGCCGCCACCCATCTTGGTCGAATCTTCGATGACCTTGTATGGAAAAGAGGGAGATGTTCAAGGCGACACTGTTCAGATCATGTGCAAAATGGCGACCCCGATTTTGCCGCGATTGCGTTGGTTTTTCTGAACTATGACGCAGTGGAATTATTAGCCAATCGGACTCAAGGGAAGATCGCAAAGGGACTCTCGGGGTCCCGTGTGTCCGGACGGACCCATGATCGCTTGGCTGGGGCGCCAGGACATCAATCCAACCGCCCATAACTTGGGGGCAACGTCACGATGCCCCATTGTTCGAAGATTTCCCCGTGTTACGGTTGTCGACCAGTTCGACATTTGCCTAATCGTGCTTTCTTGTTGGCTAAGGTAGCTCGGGGCGATTGCCTTCATATGAGATGGCAAAAGAAAGTCACTTTTGTCCAATGTCGCCGATTAAGTTCAAGAAAATCGGGACCAGCCGCACGATTGTATCGGGACACTTACACCGTTTGATTTCAGGGCGAACTAGCGATCGCAGCCGCCTATGAGCGAATGCAAGGCAACCCCAGGGGGATAAGATGACTTACGTCGGCGTGCTCGTGTTCCTGCATACCCTAGTCAGCTTGGTTGCAATCGTTGCCGGGATCATCGCGATAATAGAAATGTTCGGAGGCAAAAGATCTAGTTTTGCCACTGATTTTTTCCTGCAAACGGCCGGGTTCACGAGTATCACTGGATTTCTTTTCCCATTTCACGGCGTGACACCTGCAGTGATAGTAGGGATCGTGGCGCTCGTCATATTAGCAGGAGTGCTTGTTGCACGTTCGCGATTTCATTTTGCCGGTGCGTGGCGCGGCATTTACGCCGCAGGAATGACTGCGAGTGTCTATCTCTTGGTATTCGTCGGAATAGTGCAAGCTTTCCAGAAGATTCCAATTCTGAATGTCTTTGCACCTACCGGAACTGAAATTCCTTTCGTCATGACACAGGGTGTCACCCTCTTGATCTTCCTCGTTGTAGGCGCCCTTGCAGTTCTCCGCTATAAACCGGCAGTCGCACTGTCTTAAACAGTTGATTTTATTTGGAAAAAAATCTGGCTGGGGCGCCAGGATTCGAACCTGGGAATGTCGGTACCAAAAACCGATGCCTTACCACTTGGCGACGCCCCAATTGCCGTCAGAGTCGCTTGTGCGGCGCGTTATTAGCAGAGCAGCCGAAAAGCACAATCCTTATGAGCGATGGTCAAAACGTCCAATCGGGCAGCTAACGCAGCTGCCACCAAAGGGCATGCGTGCGGGCTATTCGGACCACACCGCCATCTCGTTGCCGGCCGGATCGACGAAGTGGAAGCGCCGGCCGCCGGGGAACGGGAAGATCGGCTTGATGATCGTGCCGCCGGCGCTTTCGACAGCGCTGAGGGTTGCTTCCAGATCCCTGCTGTAGAGCACAGGCAGCGGCTTGGCGGGCGCTTCCTCGGCATCG
Source organism: Mesorhizobium loti (assembly GCA_014189435.1). Taxonomy (NCBI): domain Bacteria; kingdom Pseudomonadati; phylum Pseudomonadota; class Alphaproteobacteria; order Hyphomicrobiales; family Phyllobacteriaceae; genus Mesorhizobium; species Mesorhizobium loti. Next base: position 3,875,108 of record CP050293.1, on the reverse strand, counting down.
GCCTGGAAGCCGCCGTCCAGCCCCTCGGCAAAAGCCGAATAGGTCGGCCCATAATCGGTGAACGACCATGCAAAGGCGGCGCTGTAGAAAGCCTTCAGCCGGTCCAGCGTTCCGCCGGTCGCCGGCATTTCCAGATAGTCGAGTTTTCCGGACAGTTTCATGCGACACCTATTTGTTCCTGTTATGTTCTATTCCAAAAGCCCCGGAAAGGCAAGTCTTTTTGACGCATCTTTGGACACAGCTTTTGCTTAATCGATTGTAGGGGCCGTACGGCTTGCCGACGCCTTGCCTTTCGCACTGCAGCATCATATCGCTCCAAAGTCGGGACACGGCGGAACTTTCCGTTTCGCCAATCTTTCCAATCTCCTGCAACCGGAGAGCAAAGCATGACCAAATGGGTTTTCACCTTTGGCGATGGCGCGGCAGAAGGCCGCGCCGGCGACAAGAATCTGCTGGGCGGCAAGGGCGCCAACCTGGCCGAGATGTGCAGCCTGGGCCTGCCGGTGCCCCCGGGCTTCACCATCACCACCGAGGTCTGCAACGCCTATTATGCCAATGGCCGTACCTATCCGGACGGGTTGGAAGCCGCTGTCGCGGTTGCGCTCGATCATATCGGGTACCTGACCGGCCGTCGGTTCGGCGATCCGTCGAAACTGCTGCTGGTGTCGGTGCGTTCGGGGGCTCGCGCCTCGATGCCCGGCATGATGGACACCGTGCTCAATCTCGGGCTGAACGACGAGACGGTCGAGGCGCTCGCCGCCGATTCCGGCGACGCGCGCTTTGCCTATGACAGCTATCGCCGCTTCATCCAGATGTATTCCGATGTCGTCATGGGCCTCGACCACGAGGTGTTCGAGGAAATCCTGGAGGACCAGAAGGGCGGGCTGGGGCATGAGCTCGACACCGAACTGACGGCGCTCGAATGGCAGGGCGTCATCGCGCTCTACAAGGCCAAGGTCGAGGAGGAACTTGGCAAGCCGTTTCCACAGGATCCGCACGAGCAGCTGTGGGGCGCGATATCAGCCGTGTTCTCGAGCTGGATGAACAACCGCGCCATCACCTACCGGCGTCTGCACGATATTCCCGAAAGCTGGGGCACGGCGGTCAATGTCCAGGCCATGGTGTTCGGCAATATGGGCGAAACCTCGGCCACCGGCGTCGCCTTCACCCGCAACCCGTCGACCGGCGAGAAGATGCTTTATGGCGAGTTCCTGGTGAACGCGCAGGGCGAAGACGTTGTCGCCGGCATCCGCACGCCGCAGAACATCACCGAGGCGGCGCGCATTGCCGCAGGCTCCGACAAGCCATCGCTGCAGAAGCTGATGCCGGACGCATTCCAGTCCTTCGTCACCATCTCCGACAGCCTGGAAAAGCACTACCGCGACATGCAGGATCTCGAATTCACCATCGAGCGCGGCAAATTGTGGATGCTGCAGACCCGCTCCGGCAAGCGCACAGCCAAGGCGGCGCTGAAAATTGCCGTCGAGATGGCGCGTGACAAGCTCATTACGAAAGAGGAGGCGGTCGCCCGCATCGATCCGGCCTCGCTCGACCAGCTGCTGCATCCGACCATCGATCCCAAGGCCGCGCGCGACGTCATCGGCATCGGACTGCCGGCGTCGCCCGGCGCTGCCACCGGCGAGATCGTCTTTTCCTCCGGCGACGCCGAGGAGCTGAAGACGCAAGGCCGCAAGGCGATCCTGGTGCGCATCGAAACCAGCCCCGAGGACATTCACGGCATGCATGCGGCGGAAGGCATCCTGACCACGCGCGGCGGCATGACCAGCCACGCCGCGGTGGTGGCGCGTGGCATGGGCAAGCCTTGCGTGTCGGGGGCAGGTTCACTGCGCGTCGACTACAAGGCCGGTACGCTGATGGCGATGGGCTCGACCTTCCGCAAGGGTGACATCATCACCATCGATGGCAGCAACGGCCAGGTGTTGAAGGGCGCCGTGTCGATGTTGCAGCCCGAACTTTCCGGCGATTTCGCCGCCATCATGGAATGGGCCGACGCGGTGCGTCGCATGAAGGTGCGCACCAATGCCGAAACGCCGCTCGACGCGCGCATGGCGCGTTCCTTCGGCGCCGAAGGCATCGGGCTTTGCCGCACCGAGCACATGTTCTTCGACGGCGAGCGCATCGTTGCCATGCGCGAGATGATCCTGGCCGACACCGAAAAGGACCGGCGCACGGCACTCGCCAAGCTCCTGCCCATGCAGCGTTCTGATTTCCTCGAACTGTTCGAGATCATGGCGGGCCTGCCGGTGACGATCCGCCTGCTCGATCCGCCGCTGCACGAATTCCTGCCAAAGACTGAAGCTGAGGTGGCCGAAGTCGCCGCCGCCATGAATGTCTCGCCGGACAAGCTCAGGCAGCGCACCGAGGCCCTGCACGAGTTCAACCCGATGCTCGGCCACCGCGGCTGCCGTCTGGCCGTCTCCTATCCCGAGATCGCCGAGATGCAGGCGCGCGCCATTTTCGAGGCGGCTGTCGAGGCCGGCAAGAAGGCCGGCGCGCTTGTGGTTCCCGAGATCATGGTGCCGCTGGTCGGCCTGGCGAAGGAGCTCGACTACGTCAAGGCGCGCATCGATGCCGTTGCCAAGAGCGTCATGGAGGAAACCGGCGTCAAGATCGACTATTTAACTGGCACGATGATCGAGCTGCCGCGCGCGGCCATCCGCGCCCATGTGATTGCCGAGTCAGCCGAGTTCTTCTCCTTCGGCACCAACGACCTGACCCAGACGACATTCGGCATTTCGCGCGACGATGCTGCCTCGTTCCTGGAGACCTATCGTCAGAAGGGCATTATCGATCAGGATCCGTTCGTCTCGCTCGATATCGACGGCGTCGGCGAACTGGTGCGCATGGCTGCCGAAAAGGGCAGGGCGACGCGGCCCGACATCAAGCTCGGCATTTGTGGCGAACATGGCGGCGACCCGGCCTCGATCCGCTTTTGCGAAGAGGTCGGTCTCGACTACGTGTCGTGCTCGCCCTATCGCGTGCCGATCGCCAGGCTGGCGGCCGCGCAGGCTGCGGTGCTGGTCGCGAAAGCAGGCCGCGGATAGGGTCCATCCAGCTTACCATTTTGTAAGACAATTCACGCGAACGTGCTGATGGCATTGCGTAGTCTCGACATTGTTGCCGCCCAATTTGCGGACGTCCCGCCAATTGCTCCCGGAAACAGATGTTGCAGAGTTCACCCGCACCGTTCCGCTCGATCCTGGTCATTCAAACAAAGTTCATAGGAGATCTCGTCCTCGCCTCGGCGCTTGCACAGAATTTGCGGCTCGAATTCCCCGGCGCCAGGCTGGTGTTTCTGTGCGAGGCTCGCTTCGAGAGCTTCGTGATCGCCCATGGCATCGCTTCCGAGGTGGTCACGTTCCGGCGCGCCCGCATGCGCGCCGCCCCCTGGAGCGTGGGAAAGAGCTTTACGCCATGGTGCGGGCGTTGCGCCGCTACCGCTTTGACCTGACGATCGACCTGACCGATTCAAAGACGTCGCGCATCATCTCCGGGTTCGTTAACGCACCGACCCGCGTCGGCTACAATCCGACCGAGAGACCCTTGCGTATGCTGGAGCGGCAGCCCGCCAATGTCTTTGCCAAGCCGTACGGCTTTGATGGCCAGCATTTTCTGTACCGCTACCTCTCGCCGCTCGAAGCGCTCGGCATCGAACTTCGCACGGTGATTCCGAACATTCAGCCGCTGCCGCTGGAGACGGCGAAAGCCTTGGCGCTGCTGGGCAAGCACCATCTGCGGCCAAACGCTTTCATCGCCGTGCATGCGGGCGCGAGCTTCGAGGGGCGACGTTGGCAGCCGGAGCGGTTTGCCGCGACGATCGACGAAATTGCAGGCGAAAGCGGATTGGACATCGTCCTGGTGGGTGGCCCGGACGAACACAAGATTGCTGAACATATAATCGCCAGCACAGTCGCGCCGGTCGTCAATCTCGTTGGAACGCTTTCGCTCGAAAGTCTGCTGGCGGTGCTAAAACAGGCCCGGTTGTTTCTCGGGAATGAGAGCGGCCCGATGCACATGGCCGCTGCCACTGGGACCCCGGTTGTCGGGCTGTTCGGTTTGACGCGTCCGTCGCGCTGGGGTCCCGTCGGCGTCCCCAGCATCTCGCTCCAGCCGCCGATGCCCTGCGCCTGCGTGGCCAGGGGCCTCTGCCGCGCGCCGGATCCCAGCAAGGCCTGCTGCGTCTGGGGCCTGGAGGTCAAGCCTGTCGTCGACGCAGTGCGCGAGGTTCTGTCGCGCACCGAAATGAGACTGGAGCGCGCCATCTGAGATCACGCGCCGCGCGCACCACCGCGATCGCAATCGTGGAATGGCCTGTTCACCACATGAACGGTCAAATTGTCGCGCCGGGCGCTTTTCTGCTATGCAGCATCCCGATTTCCGCCTTCATGCGGGTCTTGGGATACCTGCTTGAAATGACCGGTCAGGAATTCGGTTTGATGCGCCTGCTGCAAAAAAATCTCTGCATGATCGCCATGTCGTTGGCGATGGTATCCGCCGGCCATGCCGCGCCGCTCGTCGAGCCGACGCTGCACATCAGGCCGCAGGCGAGCGGCGCCGGCCGTGTTGCGCTCACGCTCGATGCCTGCGGCGGACAGACCGACAACCGGATCCTTTCGGCGCTGGTGGACAACAAGATCCCCGCCACCATTTTCGTGACCGGCATCTGGCTGAAGCGAAACGCCGCCGCCGTCGAGATCATGCGGGCGCATCCCGATCTGTTCGAACTGGAAAATCACGGCGGCCATCATATCCCGGCGGTCGATACGCCGCAGAAGATCTACGGCATCCGCAGCGCCGGCAGCCCGGATGCGGTGCTGGCCGAGGTTGAGTCGGGAGCGGCCGCTCTTGCCAGGACCGGCGAGCCGGCGCCGAAATGGTTTCGTGGCGCGACCGCCGAATACAGCCCGTCGGCAATCGCCATGATCCGCAAGCTCGGCTTCAAGATCGCGGGATTCTCGATAAACGGCGACGGTGGCTCATTGCTTGGCGCCAAGGAAACCGCGCGGCGCATCGCGGCGGCCAAGGACGGTGACGTGATTATCTCGCACATCAACCAGCCGACCCATGCGGCCGGCGAAGGCGTGGTGCAGGGGCTGCTGGCGCTCAAGGCCAGGGGTTTGACCTTTGTTCGGCTCGACGATGCCGACGGCGTCGGCAATCACGGCACCACCGACTGACCGCACCTTCGTCATCCCAGGGCGCAGCAGGAGCGAAGCTCCGTCGCGGAGACCCTGGGATCCATGCCGTTACCTCCATCGAGGAATGCAGCGGAGCAGAACCCTGCACCGCGGCAGCGCTCTGGAGTCACGGCATGGATCCTATGGTCTGCGCCGCGTCGCTTCGCTCCTTGCTTCGCCATAGGATGACGATGCAACGGGCGTTTTGGCTAACTTTCAGCGATGCGGCTGGCCAACACAACAGCGTTCGCACATGCCGGGAAGAGTTCGAAAATCGCTCAGGCCGGCGTGGCTTCGATCGTGACCTTGCTGGCGTAGAATGCGCCGTGGTTGCGGATTTCAGCCATTTCGTCGAAAGGCCGTTCATAGGCCCACATGGCGTTCTGGCCGGCCTCGCCGGCGGGCAGCACGCTCCAATAGCTTGCGTCGCCCTTGTAGGGGCAATGGGTCGAATGTTCGGTGCTGGTGAGCTTGCCGAAATCGATGTCGGCGAACGGAATGTAGAAGGCCGCGGGATAGGGGGTCTCGCTCAGCACCTTGGCGTTCGTCGATGAAGCGATGACCACGTCTCCGGCACGCACGGTGACGGTGCCGGCATAGGGCTCGATGGTGATGACCTTGTCGGGATTGCGTTGAAAACCGGGGGCGGGGTTGGCGATCTGATCCATGCGGGGTCTCCTTGCGTCGACTTTCAGATGTGTCGCGCAAGCGCGTTGTTCAAGGCCCGCTGTCGCCATGCAACACGCAAACACCTACCCAGGCCGGCACTGACGGATCGCGCCTCCGAAGATCCTTGAACTGCTTGCCGGAAACGGTCAGGCGGCAGCCTTGAACACGTCCATGAGACCGGCATAGGCGGCTGCGATGCCGGCCACCGGGTTGCTGCTTCTTGACACGGTTTCGACCTTCAACGGGCCGCCGCCGGTCGGCAAGGTGAGCAGCAGGAACTGGCGGTTGCCGCCATTGCCGACGGATGCGGCCGCGACGTGCTGGCCTTCGCCCTGGTTCTGGACGCACATCTTGAACAGCAGCGTGCCGCCGACCGCTTCGAGCGCGCCGCCGACAACTTCAACAAATTCATCTTCGGAAACAGTCTTTGTATCCGGCACCAGATCGGCCAGACTTTCGGCAAGCGTACTCTCGAGAGCCTTGTCGTCGAGCTGCGCGTCCATGCGAACCTCTTTCAGTCGCCAATCGCACCCCTTTGCCCGTTAACGAAACTTAACGCCGACGATGGCCGGATTGTGGCGGTTGTCCCTGTCATGTCGATCAATGCAGCGCTCGGCCGTGCGGGGTGACTGGACAATCCGCCCGTTCGCTCCACAATGGCCCGAAAAGCACGACGCAAAAGCGTGAGGGAGGACCGAATGCTGGGACTGATGCAGGAATGGCCGCTGCTTTGCCACAAGCTCATCGACAATGCCGAGCGGCAGCATGGCGTGCGCGAGATCGTATCCCGCTCGATCGAGGGGCCGATCGTGCGCACCACCTACGCCGACATCCATCGTCGCGCCCTGAAGGTCGCCCAGCGGCTGGAGCGTGACGGCTATCGCTTGGGCGACCGCATCGCGACGCTGGCCTGGAACACCGCGCGCCACATCGAGGCCTGGTACGGCATCATGGGCATCGGCGCCATCTACCATACGCTCAATCCGCGGCTGTTTCCCGAGCAGATCGTCTGGATCATGAACCATGCCGAGGACAAGGCAGTGTTCGTCGACCTGACCTTCCTGCCGCTGCTTGAGAAGATTGCCGGTGCCGTCAAGTCGCTGAAACAGGTGATCGTGCTGACCGACAAGGCACACATGCCGCAGACGACATTGCCCAATGTGGTCGCCTATGAAGACTGGCTTGATGAGGTGGATGGCGACTTCGCCTGGAAGACCTTCGACGAAGGCACGGCGGCCGGCATGTGCTACACGTCGGGGACCACGGGCGATCCGAAGGGCGTCGTCTACAGCCACCGTTCGAACGTGCTGCACGCCATGATCGCCGCCATGCCCGACGCCATGGGCCTGTCGTCGCGCGATACGATTTTGCCGGTCGTGCCGATGTTCCACGCCAATGCCTGGGGCCTTGGCCAGAGCGGGCCGATGATCGGCGCCAAGCTGGTCATGCCTGGCTGCAAGATGGACGGCGCCTCGATCTACGAACTGCTCGACACCGAGAAGGTGACTTTCAGCGCCGCCGTGCCGACCGTCTGGATGATGCTGCTGCAGCATCTGGAGGAGACCGGCAAGAAGCTTCCCTATCTCAACAAGGTCGTCATCGGCGGCTCGTCCTGCCCGCGCGCTATCATGACGAAGTTTCAGCAGAACTATGATGTCCAGGTCATCCATGCCTGGGGCATGACCGAAATGTCGCCGCTCGGCACGCTGTGCACCTTGAAGCCGGACTACGCCGGTCTTGAGGGGGAAGCCCGGCTCGATGTCCAGCAGAAACAGGGCTACCCGCCCTTCGGCGTCGAAATGAAGGTGACCGACGACGACAACAATCCGCAGCCCTGGGATGGCAAGACATTTGGCCGCCTGAAAGTGCGCGGGCCTGCGGTTGCCCGCGCCTACTATGGCGGCGCCGGCCTGGAGCAGTTCGACCAGGACGGCTGGTTCGACACCGGCGACGTCGCTCACATCGACGCCGGCGGCTATATGCAGATCACCGATCGCGCCAAGGACGTCATCAAGTCCGGCGGCGAATGGATTTCGACCATCGACCTCGAGAATCTGGCCGTCGGCCACCCCGATGTGGCGGAGGCCGCAGCCATCGGCGTCCATCATTCGAAATGGGGCGAACGGCCGTTGCTGGTGGTCGTTCGCAAACCGGGCAAGGAACCCAGCAAGGCTGATATTCTCGACTTCATGGATGGCAAGGTGGCCAAATGGTGGATGCCGGACGATGTCGCCTTCGTCGGCGAAATTCCGCACACCGCCACCGGCAAGATCCAGAAGATCACCTTGCGCCAGCAGTTCAAGGACTATCGCTTGCCGACGGATTGACGGGATGGTGCGTGTTTCGGCTTCATGCCATCGCAAAAAGGCACTAGAGCAATTCCAGGAAAAGTGTGAAACGGTTTTCCCGGGAAAAGCGCTTAGCGCTTTCCCTTGGGAATTGCGTCAAAACAAAGAGTTAGAACGGTTCGCCGTTTCCGTGAAACGGTGAACTGCTCTAAGTGTCCGTTCGGGTTGGGGCAGCACAGAAAACAATGGTTAGTATTCCCGAACGGCAAACGTCGAAGGCGGCCGGATGGTCGCGCCGCACGGCCGCTTTTTCGTTGGTGCTGCTGCTGACGGTCTTCGTCGGCCATCGCTTCGATCTCGTCGAAACGCCGGTCTTCCTGTGGGTGCTGGGCATCGTCGCGCTGCTGGCGGCTCTGGCGCTGTTGTTTGCCGGGTTCGCCTTTTCGCGGCTGTGGAACTTCGGCGACCGCGGCGGTCGCGACCTGACGGTCGGCGCGCTCTTGGCACTGCTGGTGCTCGCGCCCTATGGCGTTGCCGCCTACTGGGCGACGATCTATCCGCCGCTCAGGGATATCTCGACGGATTTCGACGAACCGCCGGCACTCGACGTGAGCGACCGGACCAAGGACATGAACGTGCTCTCCCCGTCGACGCCTGGCGAACAGAGGCTGCAGACCGACAGCTATCCGCTGGTCAGCGCACGCAGCTACGACCTGCCGTTCGAGACTGTCGTCAATGCCGTTGAAACCGTCCTCGACCGGCGCAACTGGGATCTCTCGGAACCCTATCCCGACCTCGCCGGGCAAAGCGACGTGACCATCACCGCGGTCGCCAAGGGCTTTGTGCTCGGCCTTCCCGCCGATGTGGCGATCCGCGTGACCGACGATGGCGATACGGTCATCGTCGATATGCGGTCAGCTTCGCGATACGGCCGCTCCGACCTCGGCGACAATGCCGCGCGCATCACCGATTTCCTGGCGGAACTCGACCAGGAGGTTGCCGGCCAGGTCGGCGCGGCCCCGACCGAGTGATGTGCAGACGGTCTGCGTCCAGGCGGATTTGCCCGCGCCGCGGAAATGCGGCTTGAGTCTGCCAAGGGACTTATTCGGCAGGCTCATATCTACCCTGCAGCAAGATCGTCGCCACCGGCCCCTGCGGATTGGCGATCCGGCTCTCCAGAACCTCGACAAGTTTGCGTCCGACACTCGCCATGTCCACAAAATGAACTCCAATCTTCGCCGGCAGGAAGCGTGCAAGCCGCGTGCTGTCACGAGTGACGATGTGGACGTCACGGCCAGGCTCAAGACCCCGCTTGCCGAGAGCGTGTAACGCTCCCAGAAGGCCCAGTTCGTTGGCGCACGCCAGACCCGTCGGCGGATCTGACGACGCCAGCAGGCGATCGAACCAGGCCGCGCTCGATTCCATGGTGAACATGCCATGACCGATCAGCGATTGGTCGATCGGAATACCGGCCTCGGCCATTGCCCTTCCATACCCAGAAAGACGCATGGCGCTCGCCTGATCCTTCGGAACGAGAAGTTGCAGCGCAATGCGTCGACAGCCCTTGTCCATGAGCCGTCGGGTCGCCTCGTAGGCAATCTGTTCATTGTCGATATCGACATAAGGATACGCGGTATCCAGATCGGTTCTTCCAAACGCGACGAATGGCATGCGTTCGTCCAGCAGCAGCTTGACGCGCGGATCAGCCGACACCAGGCGCGTGATGATCAGTCCGTCTGTGCTGCGCGCCTGAAGCTGCCGCTGCACGCTCTCGACTGGATCGTCGTCGGGCGTGGTGGAATAGATGGACAGACTATAACCCGCCTGCCGCGCCGCCAGCGTCATGCCTTCGATCAAAGGAAGCTTCAACAGATCGGAAAGGTAGTCGCGTGTCTCCATTGGGAGCACTGCCGTCAGCGTCAGGGTTCGTCCGGTTTTCAGCGCGCGACCATGATGATTTGGGACATAGCCGACCCGCTTCGCCGCCTCCTTGACGCGGGCTATGGTCGAGGGCAGCACTTCCGGCCCATCCTTCAGAGCACGGGACACCGTGGTCACCGAAAGGGAAAGTTCCGCCGCGATCTGTTTTAGATTGGCCATATCGCCCGACTCATTTGCGAGAGCGCCGGCTGATCTTGCTGGGCATCGCAACGTTACCGGATTCGATCCGAGGGTCAAACCCAGGCTCACCGAACCGAACGAACCTGCCTGGCACCAGCTTGACTCGCGGATTGTTTTCAGCAATCGTAACGTTACGATTAACAAAAAGCCGATCTTATTGGCGTTTTGATGAATCTGGAGGAGGAGAAACTATGTCCCGTTTACTACGCATTTCCCTGGCAGCGATCGCGGTCTCGGCTGCCTTGCCCGTCTATGCCCAGACAGTCACCATCACCACCGCGGGCGGCGACTATGGCAACGCCATTAAGGAGGCCATGTGGGCCCCCGCTGCAAAAGAGCTCGGCTTTGATGTCCGCGAGGAGACGCAAAGCGACGGCCTGGCCGCGCTGAAGATGCAGGTCACTTCGGGTGCGATCACCACCGACATCATCCATCTCGGCTCGCCGGAAGGCGCGCAGGCTGCCGCGCAGTCGCTGCTGGAGCCGCTCGACTACAAGATCATCGATCCCAACTCCGTGCCCGCTGGCGCGAAGTCCGACTACTGCTATCCGTTCGACTCCTATGGCACCGTCATGTCGTGGAACACCAAGACCTATGGCGAGAATCCGCCGAAGACCTGGGCCGAGTTCTGGGATGTTGCCAAATTTCCGGGCCGTCGCGCCCTGCGCGCCAATGCGCAGGACCTGATCGAAATCGCGCTGCTCTCCGATGGCGTGGCGCCGGCGGACGTCTATCCCACGCTCAGCACGGCGGACGGCTTGGAGCGTGCCATCAAGCGGCTTGAAGCGATCAAACCGAATGTCTCGGTCTGGTGGACCTCGGGAGCGCAGTCGGCTCAGTTGCTGAAAGACGGCGAGGCGGATCTGGTCGTTACCTGGAACGGCCGGGCGCAGACCGTGAAAGCCGATGGCGGCACGGTTGACTACACGTTCAAGGGTTCGGTCATCGGCACGGACTGCCTGGCGGTGCCGAAGGGAGCGCCGAACAAGGAAGCAGCCATGAAGCTCATCGCGGCGATGACACAGCCCGCGCGCGTGGCGAAGCTGACCGACTTCATCGCCTATGGCCCGGTCAATCCTGCCGGCTATGAGGGTGGCCTTATTCCCGGGGACCGTCTGAAGACCCTGGCGACCGCGCCTGAAAATGCCGGCACTTCGGTGTTCTCGAATGCGGACTGGTGGGTCAAGAACGGCGAGGCCGCCCAAAAGGCCTTCGATGAAATGATGAACCGCTGAGTCTCAGCTACGAAGCTGAAGCACATGATGAAGTCGCTCCCGATCACCATCGACAGCGTGCGCAAGACCTATGGGTCGTACGTCGCGCTGGACGATGTCTCGCTCGACATTCAGGCTGGCGAATTCCTCACGCTGCTCGGGCCATCCGGATCCGGCAAGACCACGCTGCTCATGACTCTGGCCGGGTTTGTCCGGCCCGATTCCGGTAGGCTCTTGTTGGACGATCGGGACATCACCCGCCTGGCCCCCAACAAGCGGGACATCGGCATAGTGTTCCAGAACTACGCCTTGTTCCCTCACATGAACGTCCTGGCAAATGTGGAGTATCCGTTGGCGCTGCGCAAGGTGCCGAAAGCGGAGGCCCGTCAGCGGGCGCTTGACGCCTTGGCCCGCGTGAAGCTGGACGGTCTGGCAGAGCGCGACATTGCCGCATTGTCCGGCGGACAGCGCCAGCGGGTAGCGTTGGCGCGGGCGATCGTCTTCGAGCCACGCGTGATGCTGATGGACGAGCCGCTATCGGCGCTCGACAAGAATCTGCGCGAAACCATGCAGTACGAGATCCGGCGTCTGCATGATGATCTTGGGATCACCACAATCTACGTGACCCATGACCAGCGTGAAGCACTGATTATGTCAGACCGGGTTGCAGTGATGAATTCCGGCCGCATTCAGCAGATCGACACGCCACAGCGGATCTATGATCGTCCATCCACCCGCTTCGTCGCCGAGTTCATGGGTGAGGCCAACATCGTGGCCCCAGGCGCGGTGCGCAGAATAGACGGCGCCGATGCGTCACCCGAAGCTCTGATGATCCGCGCGGAAAGCTTCCATCTTGATGCGAAGCTCGTCGGGCGAGACGGGGTGGCGCTTGAGGGAACGCTGCGCGCCAAGGCGTTTCGCGGCGAGAACTGGCTTTTGACGCTGGCGCTTGACGGCGGGCAAGATATCCTTGTCTGCATTCCGGCAGCACTGGCCAGCGGATGCGCGGAGCTTGCCACAGGTCAGCGGGTGACCGCATACGCACCAGCAGCGAAAGCTCACGCGATACCCGGAGCAGGAGCATGACCGTCATCGCAGATATTGCGCTCGCGGCAGACGCTCGACGCGAGCGGCACTTCTTCCTCTCGCTTTCACTGCCTGCACTGTTCATCGTTGGGTTGGCGGCGATACTGCCAATCTTATGGATCATCCGGCAATCCTTCCTGACCACGGGGGGCGAGTACACCGTCGGCAACTACGAGAAGGTGCTTTCGAGCGGACTGACATGGTCGGCACTCGTGACAACCGTTGAGCTGTCCTTTGGGACGCTGGCGTTCTGCATTCTTCTCGGCACCCCCCTGGCGCTCGCCCTGGCCAGCGCCAGACCAAGAGCGGCCAATTTGCTGATGGCCTTCGTCATGCTGCCGTTGTGGACTTCCATTCTGGTGCGCACCTATGGCTGGCTCGTGCTGTTGCGGCGCGATGGCTTGATCAACGCGGCTTTGACCGGCTCAGGCCTTACAACGGAGCCATTGCCGCTGGTCTACAACTTCACCGGAACGCTCATCGGCATGGTTCACTACATGCTGCCGCTCTTCCTGCTGCCCGTTTATGCCGCGATGCGCGATATCGACGCAAACCTCGTCCGCGCGTCAGCGAGCATGGGCGCCACTCTCGGGCAAACGATCCGCACGGTCATTCTACCTCTTTCTGCCGGCGGCATCTTCTCGGGTTCGATCATCGTCTTCATCTACACGATAGGTTTCTTCATCACGCCAGCGGTGCTTGGCGGCGGCAAGGTAAATCCTCTCTCCATCCGGATCGAGCGCACGCTGTCGACCTTTCAGGATTGGGGGTCGGCGAGCGTCCTTGGTATTCTGCTGCTCGTTCTCATGGCGCTGATCGGTGTGATGTTCCTGGCGGCGCGGCGGCTGATTGCAGGGCACAAAGTCGGTACAGCCCATGCTTGAAGCCTATCCAGACAACAGGCTGGCCCGCATCCTCCTGTGGAGCTTTTGCGCGCTCGTAATGGCGTTCCTGATGCTGCCGACGCTGGTCGTCGTCCCACTCTCCTTTTCGTCGTCCAATCTTCTCGAGTTCCCACCACGCGCATACTCGTTGCGCTGGTACGAGGCTTTCTTCGGCTCGGCGACATGGATGGCCGCACTCAGGACGAGCCTGATCCTCGGGACATTGACGGCGATGATCGCTGTGCCCCTGGGGCTGCTGGCCTGCATCTCGATGAACAGGCTCGGCGGAAAAGCCGCCGTAGCCATTCAGGGCGTTCTGCTCACCCCGTCCATCGTGCCGGGCATCCTGCTGGCGATCGGTCTGTTCTTTGTTCTGGCGGCGCAACGTCTGGTCGGAACGCTGTTCGGTGTACTGGTCGGGCATGTGGTGCTGGCCATTCCGGTCGCGTGCATTGTGCTGTTGCCCGCTCTGGCCCGCTTTGACTGGAACCAGGTTCAGGCGGCGCGCAGCCTCGGCGCAAACTGGGCGAGAGCCATTGGCGGAATAATTGTCCCGCAACTTCAGATCAGTCTGTTGTCGGCGACACTGATGGCGTTCCTGACTTCGCTCGACGAGTCCGTGATTTCGATCTTCGTCGCCAGCGGTCAAAACAGCACGTTGCCGAAGCTTATGTTCCTGTCGCTGCGCGATCAGATCGATCCGACCATTGCGGCGATCTCGACATTGTGGACCGTCATCGTCGTGGCCGTGGTCCTGATTGTGACCCTTCGCCAAAAATCCTGACCGAGACTGGAAACATGCCTACAAATCATCACGCAGCCGATGGTCCGGCGGATCAATCAACGGACATACCTCAGGTAGGGTTGGCCATCATCACCGGCTCGGCAAACTGGGGGCTTGCCTTCCCGGAAGATGTCGAATTCGAGGGCGTGCGCACCTTGCGGCGCGACATGAGTTTTGAAACGCCTTTCGGTCGTTCCGACAACTGGAAGCTTCTCGAGTTCGATGCATCGATTACAGCCGAAGGCAAAGCGAAACGTGCCTTGTGCATGTATTCGCACGGCAATCCGCGCGACCATATCGACCATTCCTGCCATCGCCGCGCGTTCTGGGTCTTGATGCAGGCGGGTGTAAGGCAAGTTCTGGCCTGCTCAACCATCGGCGCTGTCAACAAGGCGATCCAGCCCGGAGACATGGTGGTGAACGCCGATATCATCGAACTGTCGCAGACCCCGTTTTCACTGCTGCCTGGCCGCCAGAGCTTCGACTGCTCGGGCAAGCAGATCGTATGTCCCAGATGTGCGGCATTGTTGGCCGAGACCGCCCGGCGCCATTGGCCTGCCGAATGCCGCGTCCATGGCATCGAACAACAGTTGGTCGCTGCCCACTGTTACGGGCCGCGACTGACAACTCCCGCCGAAGCTCTGGCGTTTCGAAGCATGGGGGCGGATGTGCTCAACCATTCGATCGCCCCAGAGGCGACCTTGTCGCGCGAGATCGGTGCATGCTTCGTGCCCTTGGCATTCGTAACCGCCGGATTCAACGATTACATGGACCGCAATCGCCAGAAATTGCTGCAGGAGGACGTGTTGCCGAGCCTCTCCATGACGGCCTCACGGGTCGCGCTGGAGACTGCGGCACGGCTTCCGGTCAATCCGGAATGCTCCTGCCACGGTTTGAAGTCGCCTCAACCGGAAGAGCGCTCCAGCCGCTTTTGAGGCATCAGGCAGTGCTCGTGGGGTTAGCCAGAAGGTGTGAAAACTCCGTCGATGGCCGGGGCGGCCTCTGTCGATACCATGCCGCGCGCCACCAGATCCTCGAGATGGGCAAGCACCGACAATCCGGCGGCGCCATGCAGCCGCGGGTCGGTGTCCCTGTAGATCGCCTTGACCATGTCCACGATCGTCCGGTCGCCCTCTCTGACCCGCTCTAGGATGGCGCGCTCGCGCATTTTGCGATGCGTCTTCAGTCCGCGCATGAAAGCGCGCGGTGCCGTCACCGGCCCGCCATGTCCGGGCAGCAGCAGGCGATCCCCGCGTTCGATCAGCCGGTCCAGCGAGGCCATGTAGTCGGCCATCGCCCCATCCGGCGGGGCGACGACGGAGGTTGCCCAAGCCATGACATGATCGGCGGAAAACAGGATGCCGGTTCCTTCCAGCGCGAAGGCCGCATGATTGGCGGTGTGGCCCGGGGTCAGAACCGTCCTGATCGACCAGCCGTCGCCGTCGACCACCTCGTCGTCCGGCAGGACGATATCGGGGACGAAAGCCATGTCAGCGCTGGCGTCGAGCGCATTGGTCTCGCCGATATGCAAAGGCCTTGCCGGCCGGTGCGGCCCCTCTGCCAGCACGGCGGCGCCGGTGCGCTCCTTCAGCCGGGCCGCCAGCGGGGAGTGGTCACGGTGCGTGTGGCTGACGAAGATATGGCTGACCGGCCGGCCCGCGATCACGTCGAGCAGGGTCTGCAGATGCGCCTCGTCATTCGGCCCTGGATCGATCACCGCCAGCGTATCGCGGCCAACGATGTAGCTGTTGGTGCCGTGAAAGGTGAAGGGGCTCGGATTGCGAGCCGTGATGCGCTGGATATCGGGTGCGACGCTTACCCCCTGGCCATAAAGGGGGTCGAAGCCGGTATCGAATTTGAGTGCCATGGCGGATGCATCGGTGCCTTGTTTCAGGAAACGGCAAAACCGATTGCCGCATAACACGCAAGCCAATATAGGAGGATGTGAGGCCGCGAACATCAGATAGCGGTAATCGGAATGGGGAAATACCATGGCAATTGCAACTACGATGCGTCCGCTTGTTTCTCTGGCTTTGCCGCAAAATGCCGCGGCGCGGCTGGCAACGCAGCTTTTCCTGGCGATCGCCGGAACGCTGGTGCTGACCCTGTCGGCCAAGACCAAGGTGATGCTCGGGCCGGTCGACATTTCGATGCAGACGCTGGCCGTCATGCTGATCGCCGCCGCCTTCGGCATGCGTCTCGGCGTCGCCACCCTGCTGCTCTACATGGCGGAGGGCGCCATGGGCTTCCCGGTCTTCCAGAGCACCCCTGAAAAGGGCATCGGCATTGCCTACATGCTCGGCTCGACCGGCGGTTATCTCGCCGGCTTCGTGGTCATGGCGGCAATCGTCGGCTGGGCCGCCGATCGCGGCTGGGATCGCCATCCGATCAAGCTTTTCAACGCCATGCTGGTTGCCGAAGTCATCATGATGGCGATGGGCTTCGCCTGGCTGGCGCTGCTGATCGGCCCGGAAAAGTCGTGGCAGTTCGGCGTCGTGCCGTTCATCGTCGGTGACCTGATCAAGGTGGCGCTCGCGGCAAGCCTGGTGCCGGCTGTGTGGACGCTGCTGAAGCGCGGCTGAAGCGCGAGCAGGGCCAACCGCTCGGCGTCGATGTAGCCGAAGGCGTGCCGATATTTCAATGGTGATGTCCAGTAAGCCGGCCTATCAGGGCCGGCTTTTCTACAGAATCAAACAATGCTGTTGATCAAAACTTCCGCCAACCGTTGACGTGAAATAGGTGCTTGCTGGTGCAGCCGCACTGTCGTAGCCCTTGGTCTTCGACTGTGTCGAATCGCCGAAGGCGAGATGCCTGATTCGCCTTGCAAACGAATGGGCAAGCCAAGCGCATCATCGCAAATGGCCCATCGCCTGCACGGCACTTCGGGGGAAGGGCAAGGCGTTGAATGTCGCAGCGTCAACTATTGTCGGAAGCCGGCATTTCCTGTTCAGAATCCGATTTCAGCTGCTTGGCGGACTGACATTCGCGATTTTTGCGCCGGCGATTATCCGGATAGCCTTCAATCCTGAGTTTATCTATTCGGCCAACCTTCAGGTGACGGTAACCGCCGCGGCGATTGCGCATCTTGCGGGCTTCCTCTCCTATCGCCGCATCGGAAACTTCCCGGGCGTGGCCGCGGCCAGTTACATCTTGCCGACATTTGCCCTGTCCTACGGGGCCGTTTTCCTGACCATTTTCTTTTTCCGTTTCGAGTACAGCCGGTTTCAGGCCGCCGCCAGCTTCACGCAGTCCACGCTCTGGTATTTCGGCCTGAGCCTGTTGACGCGGCGCCTCGACCCACACCGGCTCGTCGTGATTCCCGGCGGGGATGTCGACCGCCTCAAGGCGCTGCCAGGGGTGCACTGGTTCTGGATCAAGTCGACCAACACCATCATCGAGAAAGCCAGCGGCGTGGTCGTTGATCTGCGTGCCGATCTTGGCGCGGAGTGGGAACGATATATCGCGGATCGGGCCCTTTCGGGAACGCCCGTATACCACGTCAAGCAAGTCAGAGAGTCGCTGACGGGTCGGGTCGAGATCGAGCATCTGTCGGAAAACACGCTTGGTTCGCTCAATCCGAACCAGGCCTATCTCAAGATCAAGCAGGCAGCCGACTGGGTTTCCGCGCTTGTCTTGATTGTCGTTTTTTCCCCTGTTCTGGCGCTGATAGCGCTGCTGATCCGATTGGACTCCGAGGGTCCGGTGCTGTTTCGGCAGCAACGCATGGGCTACCGGGGCGTGATCTGCACGGTCTACAAGTTTCGCTCGATGCGGCAGCAGGCGGGCGCCGGCAGTGACAAGGAGAGGGCGATAACCAAGCGCGACGACGATCGCATCACCCGCGTTGGTCGTTTCCTTCGAAAATTCAGGATCGACGAACTGCCGCAGGTCATCAACATCCTGCGTGGCGAAATGAGTTGGATCGGACCGCGACCGGAAGCTGTCGTGCTGTCACAGTGGTACGAGGCTGAGCTGCCATTCTATCGCTACAGGCACATCGTCAGGCCAGGCATAAGTGGTTGGGCGCAAGTAAATCAAGGGCATGTGGCTGCCGTCGATGACGTTATGGAAAAATTGCACTACGATTTTTATTACATAAAGAACTTTTCGCCTTGGCTGGATGTTTTGATAACTCTCAAGACGATGAAAACGATGCTTACCGGCTTTGGCGCCCGATAGCCAAAGCGAAGCGTGACTCTGGAATAGCAAGCGTAGGAAGCAGATGGATCTCGCCTCCAGGAAGATAGCAATCATCGGGCTTGGCTATGTCGGCCTGCCGCTGGCGGTTGCCTTCGGCGCCACCAGGGATGTCGTCGGGTTCGACATCAGCCAGTCGAGGGTGGATGCGCTGAGGCGTGGCGAGGACCATACGCTGGAAGCCAGCAGCGATGAGATCAATGCTGCTACGCGGCTGAGGCTCACCACCGACAAGGCCGATCTGCGCGATTGCGGGATTTTCATCGTCACGGTTCCGACGCCGATCGACAGGGCCAACCGGCCGGATCTGAAACCGCTGATCATGGCATCGACATTGGTCGGTGAGGCCATCTCTCCGGGCGCGGTGGTGATCTTCGAATCGACCGTCTATCCCGGCTGCACGGAAGAGGTGTGCGCGCCGCTGATCGAGAAACATTCGGGCCTGCGTTACAATGAGGGGTTCTTCCTCGGCTACAGTCCCGAGCGCATCAATCCGGGCGACCGCGAGCATCGGCTGCAAACCATCGTCAAGGTCACCAGCGGCTCCACGCCGGAAGCGGCCGAAGCCATCGATGCGCTCTATGCCTCGATCGTCCCGGCGGGTACGCACCGTACTTCGAGCATTGCGGTCGCCGAAGCGGCCAAGGTCATCGAGAACACCCAGCGGGACCTCAACATCGCGCTGATGAACGAGCTGTCGCTGATCTTCGGCAAGCTGGGCATCGACACGTCCGAAGTGCTGGAAGCCGCCGGCACCAAATGGAATTTCCTGCGCTTCACTCCGGGTCTTGTCGGCGGTCACTGCATTGGCGTCGATCCCTACTATCTCACCCACAAGGCCCAGGAACTCGGCTATCATCCTGAGGTGATTCTTGCCGGCCGCCGCATCAATGACGGCATGGGTCGGCACGCGGCGGATCAGACGGCTCGCCTGATGATGCGCAAGGGGATACCTGTCGTCGGCAGCCGGATTCTGGTGATGGGCGCAGCTTTCAAGGAAAACTGCCCGGACCTGAGAAATTCCAAGGTCGCCGATATCGTCGCCCAGCTTAAGGAATACAATGCCGGCATCGACATCTGGGACCCCTGGGTCGACGCGCAGGAATGCGCGCGCGCCTTCGGTATTGCCAGCATGAAGGACATTCCCGACCAGCGCTATGACGGCGTCATCGTGGCCGTCGGCCACAGGCAGTTCCGCGCGCTGGGCGTCGACGGCCTGCAGGCGCTTTGCAAGACCCCGGGCGTCATCTACGACATCAAGGGTCTGTTCCCCAAGCATGTCACGGATGGGCGCTTCTGATGAAGGTTCTGGTCACCGGCGCTGCCGGCTTCATAGGCTATCACGTATCGAAGCGGCTGCTGGAGCGCGGCGACGAGGTTGTCGGCATCGACAACGTCAACAGCTACTACGATCCGCAGATCAAGGAGGCGAGGCTGCGGCTGCTGGAGGAGGCGAGCCGCAGGACCAATGCGGGCTATCATTTCATCCGCGGCAATCTCGCGGAAAGAAGCGTTGTCGACGGCTGCTTTGGCGACCACGCATTCGACCGGGTTATCCATCTCGCCGCCCAGGCCGGGGTTCGCTACAGCCTGGAAAACCCGCGCGCCTATGTCGAAAGCAACATCATCGCCTACACCAACATGCTCGAGGCCTGCCGCAACAGCGCCGTTGCGCACCTGACCTATGCCAGTACGTCCAGTGTCTACGGCGCCAACACCGACATGCCGTTTTCCGAGCACCGGCCGGCCGACCATCCGCTGCAGTTCTACGCCGCGACCAAGCGCGCCAACGAACTGATGGCGCACAGCTACAGCCATTTGTTCGGGCTGCCGACGACTGGGCTGCGCTTTTTCACCGTGTATGGCCCTTGGGGGCGCCCGGACATGGCGCTGTTCCTGTTCACCAGGAACATCCTTGCCGGCGAGCCGATCAAGCTGTTCAACAACGGCAACCACACGCGCGACTTCACCTATGTCGAGGACATCGCCGAAGGCGTCGTGCGAGCCAGCGACAGCCCGGCCACGGGCAATGCCGCCTGGGACTCCAGCCGGCCGGATCCGGCCTCGAGCAGCGCCCCCTGGCGCATCTTCAACATCGGCAACAACAACCCGGTGAAGCTGACTGCCTATGTCGAGGCGCTGGAAAAAGCGCTGGGCCGGAAAGCCATCGTCGAACTGCTGCCGCTGCAGCCTGGTGACGTGCCCGATACCTTTGCCGACACGTCGGCGCTGGAGCGGGCGGTCGGCTACCGTCCGACGACGACGGTGACTGAGGGCGTCGCGCGATTTGTCGAGTGGTACCAGGCGTATTTTGGACGGGGATAAGCCTGTCTCCCGGCTGATCCGCGCTTAGCCCTGTTCCATGCCACGCAACCAGGAGGAGATGGAATCGATACGGCTCGCAAACAGGCAATCCGCAATCCATTGCAGTCCCAGGCGCTGTTGAGCGTTTGCATCCCTACGTTCAATCGGCGGGATCGCGTTACCGCGCTGGTTCAGGAACTTTTGCGCGCGAAATGCCCATTGCAGATATGTGTCCATGTCGACGGTTCGACCGACGGGACAAACGAAGCGCTTGCGGAAATCGCGTCTCACGATGCCAGATTGGTGGTCACCTCTGGTCCGAATGGCGGCAGAGGAGCCGCAATGTTTTCGGCGATCGCTTCCGCCACTGGCGACTATTGCATGATTTTCGATGATGACGACGATCTCTTCACCGATCGCTTGCCCGAGATTTGTGAGCGTCTCTGCGAGCAAAGCATCGACGAGAGGATTGCCGGTTTTGTGTTCTCGATGGTTCTGAGTGAAGCGGATGTGGTAGCAAACCAGTTTCCATCAGAGCGCACAAACCTGATCAAGATGCGAGCTGACGAAAATGTTGTCGGCGACAAGAAGGAGGTCATCAGAACTCCCTTGTTGAAACGGGTTGCCGTGCCACCCGCAGGGCGGTTCCGCCGTGTTCCAACATCTCTTCTCTGGTCCAGATTGGCGATCGAATATGACGTTATCTGTGTCAACGTCGATATCGGGAGGAAGAGGTATTTGCCGGAAGGGATGACGGCAAGAATTCGGCTTCTTCAGCGGCAAAATGCGTACCCGATGTTGTTGCTGAACTTGAATTACATCAGGGCATTCTGGCTTGGACGATATCGGTCGGTTCGGTTCCTGGGCAAGGCGGTTCTTGCCTGCTTGAGCTTTGGTGCCTTGAGTTTCCCGTTCTTGCTCAAGAGGTCATTCGCACGGGTGACTTCATGAAGAGAGCCAGCCTGTGGAAATTTGTGGAGTCCATCGTAATACGAATTGTCCCTGGTCTGCTCAATATCGTGACTCTGCTATACATTGGCAGGCATCTGGAAGTCGGCCAATATGGTATTTTCAGCACGACGATTGCGACGGTTTCATTTGTTTCGACGCTCGTCTTTGGAGTTGCCACCTATTCCATAATGCCAGTTTCAGCAAAAATGCATGCGGCAGGACTGGGTAGAGAGTACGTATCGTCCATTCTGGCCGCCCTGTCTGTCGTGGCCTTGTCTGTCGTCCTGGCCGGATTGATGTTGGCGTGGTTCGGATTTGGCAATGTCGTTGCCGCAACCATCATTGTTTCATTCGGGTTGCACACCGCACTTCAAGAGGTCCTGAGGTCACAACTGCGTTTGTGGGCATACGGTTGGTCGGCGATTGGCCAGGCGGTCGCATACCTAGCGGGAGCCATAGTCCTGCTTGTCGGAGATGCGAAAGTGGGCTCCGCGCTTAGTGCCTTTTCGCTCAGCTACTTCGCTGGAGCGCTGATTTCATTTGCTTTCCTGGGGCCGACGAATCTGAAGCGGCCTCGCCTTTCCTATCTTGGCGGGTCGCTCGCCACAGGCTGGGGATTTGTGTTGAGCAATTTGGCCGAGAGCGGTGTGTTTGTCGGCATTCGATACATTATTTTGATGTTTGGCTCTCAGACCCATCTCGGCGTCTTCTCGTTTTGTGTCGATCTTTCGCAACGCTCGGTCGGCTTCTTCATGAATGCGGCCAGCTTCGTGTTCGTGCCGCGGGCATTTCTCAGTGCCGCAAGTGGAAACATCAGGGAGTTTCGGCGCGGCTTGTTCGAGGGGGCGGCCATTGCGCTGATTTTTGCGGTCGCGTCTGCCGCTGCGATAATTGGTCTGTTTTTGTCCGGCTATGCGTCCGGATGGCTGGGAAAGTCATTTGACCCAGCGGTCTTTGCGGTCGTTTCTTGCGCCGTCCTGATAAACAGGACGAAGAAGGTGGTCATCGATCCGTTTGCGCTCCGCTCGAACAATGCAATGACGCTTACCTATTCCTACGCGATAGGAGCATTGGCCTGCTGCTGTTTGGCGGCATTGAGCCTGTGGTGGCGGCTGCCGCTTGGCAGCGAAATGGCATTTCTGTCCGCATATGTCATAGCCGCGGCCTGTTCGTTTTTCGCGTTGAGGAGCGTGATTGCGGACAACGGGCCGGATGCAACACAGCGAGCCTTTTTGATGGCCGGATCGGATGCCGGGAATGAATGAGAAGAAGGCATTCTATGACGAAAAGAACGGCCGCATCGTCCATGTCGGCGCGATAGCCGACGACGACTATTGGGATTCCCACTGGGCCGAAGGGAACGTCTTGAGGCCGGATCGCTTTGTCGTCGCAACGACCAAACGATATCTGACAGGGCCGGCGAAGGTCCTGGACGCCGGATGTGGCCTGGCCAATACGGTCTATGGCCTGCATCAGGCAGGCTTTTCCGCCCATGGAATCGACTTTGCGCAGAAGACCGTGGGGATGGTGAATCGCGCCGCGCCGCATTTGCAGGTGACGGTTGGAGACGTTCGGGCGACAGGCTTCGCGGATGAATTCTTCGATGGGGTGTGGTCGCTCGGAGTGATCGAGCACTTCTTCGACGGGTATGACGAGATCGTCTTGGAGATGCGGCGCATCATCCGATCGGGAGGGATTGCCTTCGTGACGGTGCCGAGCATTTCTCCTCTCCGAAGATTGAAGGCCAGAATGGGTCTCTATCCCAGGTTTTCGGGCGAACAGGCCGGATTTTACCAGTTCGTCCTTGAGCCATCTGCGATTGTTTCCAGGTTCGAACAGCACGGCTTCAAGCTTCTGGAGTCGCGGCCAAGGGGCGGCTTCAAGGGGCTGAAGGACGAGACATTTTTCACAAAGCCGATGCAGGCCTGGTACGACAGCAGCAACGGCGTCCTGAGGGGTTTGCGGGCTGCCGCCGATCGCTTGCTCGGCCCATTTTCGCATCATACGCGGCTCTATGTGTTCCATAGGGTATAGCGCGGATGTTGAGCGCGAATGGGCACAGATCGGCGAACGAAATAAACGGTGAAGCAGTGTCGATATTGCGAAAGTTTGTTCGCGCGAACGTGGCCATGTCCGAGTTCCTCGACAGGGCTCTGCCGTTGCACCTTCGCATCGACGGCAACCGGACCTTTGCGACGGAGATAGCACCTCCCTTACTTACCCCAGACGCGCGGGTTTACGATCTTGGCGGGGGTGCCAGACCATTCGTCAGCCTCTCGGAGAAGCGGCGCCTGAGGCTTTTTGTCGTCGGGCTCGACCTCGACGCGGAAGAGTTGTCGAAAGCGCCGCGCGGCATATACGACGAAGAGATTGAAGCGGACCTTACCTCGTTTGAGGGGAGGGGCGATGCTGACCTCGTCATTTGTCAGGCGACGCTCGAACACGTCCATGACGGTGAGGCGGCCTTGCATGGCATTGCCAGTTGCGTGAAGCCGGGAGGCGTGGTTGCCATTTTCTCGCCCTCGCGTAACGCTGCCTTCGCCAGGTTAAATCGGGCCCTGCCAGAGGGGCTGAAACGACGGTTGCTTTTTGCGATCTATCCCGAAAAGGGCATGGGTCATGACGGGTTTCCGGCGTTCTACGACAAGTGCTTGCCCAGTGAGGTCGAAACAATCGCAAAACGGAACGGCCTGGAGCTCATCGAGCGCCGCCTGTTCTGGAAGAGTTCCTATTTCTATTTTTTCGTGCCGGCCTTTCTGACCTGGCGCATTTGGCTAGGCGTTTCGGCCCTGGTTTTCGGCAAGGATGCTGCCGAGACCTACGCTTATGTCTTTCGGCGAAAACAGTGAATCCCGGGGGCTCATGACAGGGAAGCTCGCGCTGATCGCCATTCCGCTCGACAGCAGAGGTGGGGCCGAAACCATCCTGAAGCTGGTTGCACGTGCGCTCGCGAGCCGGCCCGACTGGGACGTCGAAATCGGCTTCCTGGGTGGCCAGGCGGCGGGGGAAGCCGGTGGCCCATACCAGGATGGAATCCGGCGCAGCTACGGCTTTGGCGGCGGCAAAGCCATGAGCGAGTTTTTGCTCGCCCCGAGGCTGATCCGGCATCGCTACGATTTGGTTTTCTCAAGCCACACGCGGGTGAATTCGTTCCTGGCCGCCGCCCGAAGTGTTGGCGTTCTTCGAAGCCGCAGGCTGGTCGCTCGCGAGTCCACGGTGCTTCTGGATCGCTTCAAAGGGCCTCGCGCACTGGCTTACAGGGCACTCTACGCTGCCTATGGCAGCCAGGACATGGTTGTCGCGCAAACGAGCTACATGAACGAACGCCTGCGTGACGTGTTGCCCCGGCGTGCCATTGCTAAATTGCATACCTTGCCCAATCCGGTCGATGAAGATCTCATCATCAAAATGTCCGCTGAGACATTGTCGGAGAGCGACGCGCAGATATTTTCCCGCCGTCCGCAAATCGTCTGGTGCGGCCGGCTGATTGAGGTCAAACGCCCGACGATCGCGGTTGATGTGCTCGCGGAGATCAGGCGAAGGACCGGCGAAGATTATGAGCTTACCATGGTTGGCTCCGGACCCATGGAATCGGAACTGAGGACTTACGCCGGCAAGCTTGATCTGGTCTCGCGCGTAAATCTGCTCGGCCAGAGAGACAATCCATTTCCGCTGTTTCGCGCGTCGCGTGGCAGCCTGCTCACGTCGGCGGCCGAGGGATTTCCGAACGTCCTTCTGGAAATGATGGCTTGCCGGGTTCCTGGCATCGTCACCACGCCCTGTGCGGGAGATCTGGACATGCTGTCCGGCCTGGAGATTTCAGCCGGCTTTGGCGCGTCCGAAATTGCGGATGCACTGTTGAGGGTCGTTCACGGCGGCGATCGGTCGGCCTTGTATGCGAAGACCTTGTCGGAAAGATCGCCCGGGCGATTTGCGAATATGCTGTTGGGAGAGCCTTCGTCATATCCGGACGGGCACAGATGATGCCCGTTGCTCGCAACAGGATAATCATCTCGATAAACACGTCCTGGAACGTCGTCAATTTCCGCAAGGGTCTGATCGAGGCGTTGCGGAGCCATGGCTATGACGTCGTCATCATGGCGCCGAGGGACGAGTACTCTTCGCGGATAGCGGCCATGGGCTGCCGCTATGTCGAACTCGAAATGGACAATTCCGGCACGTCGCCTTTGCGCGACGTGGTGCTTCTGTGGCGCTACTGGCGTCTCTTGCGGCGTGAGAGACCGTTGGCGTTCGTCGGCTTCACGATCAAACCCAATGTGTTCGGCTCCATCGCGGCCAATCTGAATGGCATTGCGGTCATCAACAACATTTCCGGGCTGGGGACGGCATTCGTTCGCGGTGGTCTGCTGCTCAGAATTGCCAAGGCCTTGTATCGGGTGGCGCTGGCCCGTTCCAGGATGGTTTTCTTTCAGAACGACGACGACCGGATGCTGTTCGTCGACGCGCATCTGGTCCGCAAGGATCAGACCGGGCTTTTGCCTGGCTCCGGCATCGACCTCGCGCATTTTGCCCCGCCGTCCGAAGCGCGCACCCGGTCTGGCGCGATCGTGTTTCTTCTCGTGGCCCGGCTTCTCTGGGACAAGGGTATCGGCGAGTTCATCGAGGCGGCCCGTCTGGTTCGCCAAGAACTGCCCGGCGTGCGCTTCCAACTGCTCGGCTTTCTTGACGTCGAGAACCGAACCGCCGTGAGCCGGCAGAAGGTCGAGCAATGGGTCGGTGAGGGATTGGTCGAATATCTCGGCTCCACCGACGATGTGCGGCCTTTTCTGCGTGCTGCCGATTGTGTCGTCTTGCCCTCCTACAGGGAGGGAACGCCGCGCTCGCTGCTCGAGGCGGCTGCCATGGGCAAGTCGCTGATCGCGACCGACGTGCCCGGATGCAGGGAGGTGGTGGACCACGCGGTCAACGGCTTCCTGTGCAAGGTGAGGGACCCTGGTGATCTGGCAAGCAAGATGATCGAGTTTGTGCGGATGGATGAAGCATCGATGGACCGGATGGGAGTTGAGAGCAGAAGGAAGGTCGAGCGGCAATTTTCGGAAACGATCGTCATCGAGAAATACATGGAGCAGATAGAAAGACTGAGCGCCCTTGCGGTGAAATGAGTGAGCGGGCCTCACGGGTCGGACGGAGGACGGTCTTGTCAATCAGGAGCATGGTGTTCCTTGCCATATCAGCTGTTCTGTTCGGTGCCGGCTTTCTGGGCGTCATCGTGATGCAGAGGGGCAACCCGCCACCCGCCAGGCCGGCAGCCGCGCCCAAGCCGTTTGATGGCAGCTCGCCATTCCCTCGATCGACGATCTCCGCGTAGGCGGTCGCAAGATCCTGCTGTGCGGCGCGGCGTTTTCCAGGCCCCAGGCGATACGCGCCCTGGTGACGGAAGCAGCGCGCCGGGACTACCAGGGGCTCATCCTGACTTGCAAACCTGTCGGTGCCGGTACGCCTTGCGACGGCAATATCGCTTCGAGGGTTGGCGATACCCTCGTTGTGCAGTGCTTGACGGCCGAGGGGAAAGACCTGGCCACCATGCTTACGCGGGGTGGACTCCTCTGCGGCCAGCCGGCTCAGGCCGGTGCAACGTACAAGCCTTGCTGAGCACGTCGTCAGACGGCCTAGGTGCGTTTGCAGTGAAATGAATGGGTCTTGTCCTCAAGCTGGCCAGACGTGTTTCTGCATTTGGGTATTTATGGGTATATTTGTGGGTATGACCTTAAAGATCGACTCCTTGCGAATTACCCCCGAAATCCTTGCTTTGGTCTCGGAGATCGACGAGTTCAAAGGGGCTTGGCGAGCGCTGGGAGCGCTCGCGCCGGAGCGCCTATCGGCTCTGCGCCGCGTTGCTACCATCGAGAGTATCGGCTCTTCTACCCGTATTGAAGGAAGCAGGCTCACTGACGGCGAAGTGGAGCGGCTGCTCGCCAACCTCGACATCAAATTCTTTGAATCCCGAGACGAGCAGGAAGTCGCCGGATATGCGCAGGTCATGGAAATGATCTTCGCGCATTTCGATGCGATTGATCTGACCGAAAACCACCTGACACAGCTACACCGTGACTTGCTGGCGTTCAGCAACGAGGATGAGCGCCATCGCGGCGCATATAAGACACTCGCCAATAATGTCAGCGCGTTCGATGCCGAGGGAAAAGAGATCGGCGTCATTTTCGAAACGGCGACGCCTTTCGATACGCCGAAGCGGATGAAAGAGCTTGTCGAGTGGACACGCGACACACTCAAGGAGCAAAGCCTCCACCCTCTGCTCGTCGTCGCAATCTTCACAGTGGTGTTTCTGGAGATACACCCATTCCAGGACGGCAATGGAAGGCTGTCGCGCGCTCTGACGACACTCCTGCTGATGCGCAGCGGGTATGCCTATGTGCCCTACTCTTCACTCGAAAGCGTGATTGAGAACAGCAAGGAAGGTTACTATCTGGCGCTACGCCAGACTCAGAAAACGATCCGTAGCCCGAAGCCCAATTGGCAGCCTTGGGCTGTGTATTTCCTGCGCGCTCTTCAGCAGCAAAAGCGACGGCTCGAGAAAAAAATCGAGCGGGAACGTCTTATGCTCGGCACGTTGCCTGCTCTCTCTCTTCAAATCGTTGAGGCCATCAATGAGCGCGGGCGCATAACCATCGGCGAGATCGTCAAGCTGACAGGCGCAAACCGAAACACCGTCAAAAAACACTTGGCCATTCTGGTCGAAGCAAACCATCTGGCCCAACATGGAACCGGCAAGGGAACGTGGTACGGCCAAACTAGGCGATAAAGGCCCCAAGTCTGAAGCATATCGTCTGAAGCATATCGATTTGGTGAGCTGGATTGAGCGGGCCTATGGAGCCAGATCTTGGTGGCCGGAGAGGAGGAATGGTGGCTCCGTTGGCATACCCGCTAGCCGCGATCAGTATCGAGGCGATCTCGAATTGCGCGCTGTCAGCACGACCAATGATCGAAATCGCGCGGCTGCCATCGAGGGAAGATATGGAGAAATAACATATTGATAAATCAACAAATTAGGTGGTTTTTCCGAAATGGTTTGGCGCGCCGGCTTTGATCAAATCATATCGAGTCAGTCACGGCGGAAGGGACATCCAAGTTTTCTATCCGACAATAAGAAACCTGTGACAGGTAGTCGAAAATTATTCATGCGGCCTAGCTAAAGTACTGTGCTCGAACGGGCGCGAATCAGGTTAAATTACCTCGATCGCGCGAAACAGGTTGGAATTGTGGCAAAAAACTGGTACGCGCTGATTTACTATCTTTGAATTGGTGCGTCCGAAGGTGATGCAGCAAGAGGGGATCAAAGACAGATGAACCTTGTGATTAAACCTGCGCTTGCCGTATTTGTCGCGTCAATCGGTTTTGATCCAGTTTCATCGTCGGCCCAGGACGCGTCGTGTAGTTGCGCGACCGCCTATCAAGGTCCGGCAGCCCCGATCGGATCAATCCATTCCGCAAACGGCGATTTGATGGTGTCGCGGACGGCTGGCTATGGCCCGGCCAAGGCCGGAAACGCGCTTGATTTCGGCAGCCGTGTGGTGGTTGGCGCCAAGGGGACCGCTTCTGCGCTGGTCGGCGGTTGCGGTCTGGATGTGCCGGTCAATTCAAGTCTCGATATTTCCCGCGCCGGAAATAGCATTTGCCTCAGGCTCATTGACTCCGAACAGACGGCCGCCATTCAGCCGTCTGGTGGTGGCCGTGGGTTTGGTCCGCCGGAGGCGATTTTCGCCGGGGCGCTTCTGACGAGTGACGTGCTCGCGGCGACGCAGGACGACAACAGCGGTGTCAGCCGCTGACGGGGAGGCAGCGGCGTTTGACGTTATGATGGTGGGTTTGCTCGGACTGGATTGACCGGCAGCGGGCCGAGTTTGATGAGTTCGTTAACCATATCGCTCTATTTCTTGGGGTGGAGCGGGTGTGATTCGTCCCAAGAGGGTGAGTTGCAGGTTTGGTGGGGTAACAAATGACGAATCGTCATCGGTTCGGGGCTGTTTTCTCTTTCGTTGTACTCGCTGCAGGGGGTGCCCTGTTTGCTACGCCTGAGGCTTTCGCTCAGCAAACCTGTTCCTGTCTAGCAACCATGCCCGCGTCCGCCGGTGCGGTTGGTCGTCTCACGCAAGTCCATGGTGATGTCCAGATGTCCCAGGCCGGCGGCTATGCGGGTGTGGGCACGGAAGCGCCGGTGTATTCAGGCGCGCGCATCATGACCGGGACGCAGGCGTCCGCTTCACTGGCTGTCGGCACCAATTGTGCGTTCGATATTCCCGCCAACGCCACGATCAAGGTCGATCCTGTCGAAGGCGGCATGTGTGTTTCACTCTATACGCCAGCTGCGACGGTCGAGCCTGCCACCTCGGAGCCTGGCATGCTGCCGGTTCTCCTGGGGGGCGCCGCGGTCGGTGGTGCTGCGGCGCTCATTCTCGGCCTGCAGAATGACGATGACGCCGTCAGCCGGTAGTCGAGAGCCGATGCCCGCTGTTTTGCGTAGATTGGTCAAATGCGTCATTCGCCTTCATGCGGGTGGCGCATCTGTGTTTTGTCGCGGCGAGGCCTTGCCTCCGCGCAGTCAGAAACGCCAATGATCGACCTGCATTCACATATCTTGCCTGGCCTCGACGACGGTTCCCCCAGCCTCGCCGAGTCGCTGGAGATGGCGCGGCTGGCAGTGGCCGACGGTACGACGCATATGGCATGCACGCCGCATGTTCTGCCTGGCGTCTATAAGAACGCCACGCAGAACATTGCCGAGGCAGTTCAGGCGCTGGAACTGGAGCTTCGGCGCGCTGCCATACCGCTTAGCCTGTACGTCGGCGCCGATATTCATATCGCACCTGATCTCCCCGATCGACTTATGCTTGGCACCGTGCCGACCTTGAACGGATCCCGCTATTTCCTGTTCGAGCCGCCGCATCATATCTTGCCGCCGCGTCTGGAAGACCTCGCCGCCCGTCTCATCAATGTCGGCTTCGTGCCGATCCTCACCCATCCGGAACGGTTGACCTGGATCAAGGCGAATTACGACGTCGTCGAGAGGCTAAATGCGCTGGGCTGCCTTATTCAGCTCACGGCTGATTCGGTGATAGGCGCGTTCGGGCGTACGGCGCTCTACTTCTCGGAAAAGCTGCTCGATGAGGGCAGGGTGGACATTATCGCCTCGGATACGCATGGCGCTGGCCGGCGCCGCCCCGGGCTTTCGCAAGCAGTTGTCGCCATCGCGAACCGGTGTGGGGAGGATGAGGCTTACAATATGGCGGTGAAACGCCCGGACGCGATACTACGGAATCAGCCGCTCGTGCCCCTTGGAAAGCACAGTACGAGAAAGTCGGGTGTCAGCAACGTGAGCCGTTTCGGCGGATTTGGCCGGCTGTTCAAGAGCGGGTCTCTGTGATGGGCATTTTCGATCTTGCAAGACGTCACGCGGGCACGGTGCCTGCGTTGCTTATTTCGCTTGCGATGTCTGCTTGCGCCAGCACCACGTCGACATCGACGTCGTCCACGAGTTCTGTCCACGCGCTGCAACCGGCGGCGTCCTCCACGGCTCTTTCCGGCGGCGGCACGCTGCAGGTGGTGAAGGATCTGCCGCCGCCGCAGAATACGCAAAATGGCAGCGAGCAGCCTTTGTCTGCCAACGATGTGCTCGAGGTCAGCGTGTTCCAGGTCGACAATTTGAACCGAACGGTTCAGATCGACGCAGGCGGGCAGATTTCGCTTCCGCTGATTGGGGCGATGACCGCGGCCGGGAAGACCGTTCGCCAGCTCGAGAAAGAAATCGAGACCGCCTATGGTGAAAAGTACCTGCAATCGCCTGACGTGACGATCTTCGTCAAGGAATCGATTGGCCAGCGCATCACGGTCGATGGTGAAGTCAACAAGGCCGGCATTTATCCTGTATCGAGCAGCGCTTCCTTGCTGGATGCGATCGCCCTTGCCGGGGGCTTCAATGCGGTCGGTGACGCCGGCAAGGTCTTCGTCTACCGCAATGTCGGTCAAAACAAGCTGGTCGCAAACTACAATGTCGAGGAAATCCGCTCCGGTAGGAATCGCAACCCACGCATCTATGGAGGCGACGTGGTCGTCGTCTTTGCTTCGAAGTCGAAAATCGCGATGAACAATTTGAAGGATGCCCTGGGCCTCGCCTCTAGCGCTGCCCGCATTGCGGTCATTCCGTAGACACGGACAACCCTGGATCACCTCGCGCATGCTCGATCGCAACACGCAGCCCCAACTTGCCGAACCCGGACATGGCCAGGCCCTGTCCGCGGACCTCTATTACGACGTGCCGCAACACTACGCTCCCTATGCGCGCGACTATGCTGGCCAGGATGAGGGGTTCAATCCGCTCAAGCTGCTTTTTTACATTGTCCAATACCGCTGGCTGATCGTCATGATGGCGGCTGCCGGGCTTGTTGCCGGCGTCACGGTGACGATGATGCAGACACCAAAATATCAGGCAACGACGCAGCTCGAAGTCCTGGTGCCTTCGGCAAAGGTCTTTCAGGACATTGAGGTTGTTTCCGAAGCCAGCGACGTCAGGGCCTTTTTGACCGCGCGTGAGAAGCTGAGGAGCCGGGCGCTGGCTCAGCGCGTGGTGTTCCAACTGGGGCTTGGCGAAAAGCCGGACTTCCTGTTTCCGACGCCGAGCTTTTCGCTGAGCAATATCGTCTACCGGGCGTTCGGAATCTCCAAGTCGCCTTCCATCAAGGAGAAGACGCCCGAAGAGCGTGAGGCAATTGCCATCAAGCGCATCCTGGAAGACCTGACGGTCAATCTGGTGACCAATACAAGCCTGCTGTCGATCACCTTTGTCGATCAAAAGCCGAAATATGCAAGCGACGTAGCCAATCAGGTCGCGCAGAGTTTTATCGATCAGCGCCTGGACCAGACCAGCGAGACCTCTGATCTGGCGAGGCAGTTCATCCAGGAACAGGTTTTGCAGGTGAAGCAAAAGCTGCAGACCTCCGAGGAGGAATTGGTCACCTATGCAAAAGATGCCGGCATCACGGTTACCGGCGACGACAAATCTCTGATCGGCTCGAACATCGAAGCCCTGAACACCGCACTGGCCACGGCAATCCAGGAGCGCCTTGATGCGGGGCGGGTGGTGGATCAGATAGAAAAGGGCCGCGGGTCGAGCCTCGGTCCAGTCCTGGAAAGCGAAGGTCTGCAGAAGCTCAGCGAAAAGCTGGCGGACCTGACCAGCCAGTATCAGCAGAAACTGGGTATTCTAAAGCCTGCTTTTCCGGAAATGCAGCAATTGCAAGCGCAGATCAAGGAACTGCAGAGGCTCTACAACAATGGCGTGCTTGCGATAACCGATTCGTTGCGACTGAAATACCAGGAAGCGCAGAACAAGGAGGCCGACCTCAAATCCAAGCTCGCGGAGATGGAGAGGCAGCAGGTCGTCTTCAACGACAAGAATATCAAATACACGATCCTGAAGCGCGAGGTCGATTCCAACCGGTCGCAGTACGACAGCCTTATCGCCAAGCTGAATGAAGTCGGGGTCAGCTCGGAACTCAAGACCCAAAGCGCAGCAATTGTCGATTTCGCTTCGCTGCCCGCAGCCCCTTATTCTCCGCGCCTGAGCATCAATCTTGCAATCGCTCTGGCGCTTTTCATGGCCTTGACTGCATCGATCATCTACATCATCGAGTTGCTGAATAACACCTTCACCAACCCTGAGCAGATCGAGAAAGAGCTGGGGCTGTCGATGCTCGGCATCTTGCCGCTTGTCGATGACCGCGAACTCATAGCCAGCATCGCCGATCAGAAATCCGGCCTCTCCGAGGCCTACCGTTCGCTGCGAACATCGCTGCAGTTCTCCGGTGCCGAGGGCGCGCCGCGATCGCTGCTGGTGACCAGCTCGGAGCCGTCGGAAGGCAAATCGACCACCTCGTTCAAGCTCGGCCAGGATTTCGCGGCGCTCGGCGCAAGGGTTCTGCTTGTCGATGGCGATCTTCGCAAACCCAATCTGCATCGGCTGTTCGGCCTCGACAACGCGATCGGGTTGAGCAACCTGCTGACAAACACCGTTCGCAAGGACGATCTGGCGGGCATTTTCAGGCCGACGAAATACCCCAATGTCACCGTGCTGACGTCCGGAACGATTCCGCCGAATCCGGCTGACCTGCTATCTTCGCAGAAAATGGCGCTGATCTTGACCAATCTCGGCAAACGCTTCGATCTGGTCATCATCGACGCCCCACCGGTCGTCGGTCTTTCCGATGCACCAATCCTCAGCCGGCTTGCCGAAGGCACGTTGATGGTCGTTTCCACCAGCCAGGTCACACGCAAATCAGCCAAGACGGCGGTCAAGCGTCTGCGCGCAGCCGGTGCGAATGTGATCGGAGCGGCGATGTCGAAATTTGCGGTCAACAAGTTCGATTACAACTACGCCTACAAATACATGAACTACCAGTACTACGACTACGGCGCGAGTACCCCGAAAATTGAGGGCAAAGTCGATGACGGAGCAGGCCAGCCCGCTCACGCGAAATCTCCGGCGTTCAGGCGTTTGGTTCGTCGCCTCCGTTCTGGTGTTGGTGGCTTCGTCGATCGGGCTAAGTCGGCTTCTTGAGACCGAGAAGCCGACCGTATCCCTTGCTCTGGATCCGTTGAACATAAATGCCTTGATAGGTGAAATTACCGGTGAACTGAACGAAACGGGCAACGGTGCTGATCTCGACGTTTTGGCTGAAAAGGCAAGGGGCGCGCTTCGCTTCAATATCGCGGACGCTCGGCTCTACAGCCTGATCGGTGAGATCGAGTATCGACAAGGCGAGAAAGACGAGGCTTTTGAACTCTTCGATCAGGCTCGAAGGCTGTCCAAGACCGAGATCCATGCGCTTCAGCGGTCGATCGATCGCTCGATCGAGGTGGGCGATCTGTCAAAGGCCGTCGGCGAGATCGACACCTTGCTGCGCCGGTGGCCGGACCGGTTTCCCGTCATCGCCGCGGGCATGCCGGCCATTCTTTCAAATCCGGACGGATATCAGGCTGTGCTGACAGCCACAAAAGCCGAAGCACCGTGGAGAACCAGTCTCTTCTCCGCTCTCGGCCAGGATCCTCGGGGGCTGCGCGCCGCAAATCAACTGCTGCTCGACCTTGCCGGATCAAGTTCACCACCGACACCGAAGGAATTGTCTGCCGTGATCAACGGCTATATCAGGCAAAAGGACTATGAGGCGGCCTACCGGCTGTTCCTTTTCAGCCTGTCCGATCAGGAGAGGACGCTCGGCGGATACATTTTCAACGGCGGCTTTGAGCCGGTCCGCGGCGGCAAGCCATTCGATTGGCAGGTTCACGATCGGTCCGGTCTGGAAATTACCTTTGCCGGATCGCGCGATGTCGGCGAAAGCGACAGCGGAGCGACCGTTCGATTTCTGAATACGCCGGTGAAGAACGCCGCGCTCCAGCAATATCTTGAACTACCTCCCGGCTCCTACAGGATTTCCCTGATCGCCTCCGCGAGGAACCTGAAGCTGCCAAAGCAGCTGTTTTGGTCCATCAGATGTGCAGACCCGGCAAGCGAAATAGCCCGATTCAACATTCCTGAAGGCACATTCAACCGGCAGGCTTTGAGCCTGGATTTCGCGATCGGACCAAGCGCGTGTCCCATGCAATTGCTGCGGCTGGAAACAGCCGCCATCGCTGAGAGCTGGCGATTTCGATACGTCGGCACGTTGGTCATGCACAAACTGGCCATCGAAAGAGTTTCATCTTGAGAGAGCGGTCAACCCCGCCCACGGAGTGGGAAAAGTATCTGCTTGGGTCAGTTCTTTTCCTGTCGGTGCTGATTGGCGGCGGCACGGCGAGTGGCCTCTACACCGAAACGCTGATCGAGATTGCGGCGATTGCTTCGTCCGCGGCCGTCTTCTCAAGGCCATCGGGGCAGAGCGTTCCCCGTTCGGCTCTGTGGCTGCTTGCCCTTGCCCTTGCGGTGTTCTGCTTTCAGATCGTGCCGCTGCCTGCAGCCCTGTTCAGCGGATTTCGGCCTGAAGTTTTGCTCGCGAGCCCATGGCTGGCCGGCGAAACCCGGCTGCGCTTCGTCAGTGTCGGCGTGGGGCGCACGATCGAGTGTCTGTTGTACTTTGCCGTGGCGGCGGCATTTTTCCTGGGCGTCACCCGCTTGCGCCCGGATCAGGTCTACGGCCTTCTGCCCTTCTTTTTCATGGGTGTCATCTGCAACGGATTGGCCGCGGCGATCCAGTATTCACTCTCCGATACGGTTGCCATAGAGGGGTTGTTGCCGTTCACGATCAATGCGGGACTGTTTGCCAACCAGAATCATTTTTCGGCTTTGCTCTTCGTCTCCATTCCCTTCGTCGTCTATTACGGTCTCTTCCGCGGGCACCTTCTGTCCGGCTCGCTCGGGTTGATATCGCTGTTGCTGCTGCTTCTGGCCGCCGGTTCGCGCGCCGGTATTCTGATAGGCTTGGCGATCACCGTAATATCGGTTGTCTTTCTGTCTGCTCGTTCCAGGCTGGGAGGTTATGGCATCCTTGCGGTCTTCATCGGACTTTCCCTCTACACGATAGGCGCGTGGACAAAGATCGATGCGGAGGTGGTTGATCCAGCCTTTGGGCGCGCCGAATTCGCGCGCACGACGATCGTGGGAATTGAAGAGAACTGGGCGACAGGAGTGGGTTTCGGCAGTTTCCCCAAGGTCTATCAGGTTTACGAAAAGGGAGAGATGATCTTCAAGCCCTATGTGAACCACGCTCATAACGATTATCTGGAATTGGCACTTGAGGGTGGCGTTCCTGTTGTCTTTCTGATCATAGCTTACTTGATATTACTTTTCGCCTCGTCTGTTAGGGCGCGGCGGGATCCGTTGCAGAAAGCGGCGTTTCTCTCAGTGTCGTTTCTTCTCGTTCATTCCCTGGTTGATTATCCCTTGCGAACGGCGGCGCTTGCCATGACCTTTGCGTTTATGAATGGCATCATCTTTCACAAAGGCTTTGCTGAGCGGTTGAGCCAAAAAAGCGGGTCGACCGAGGCCCATCACCATGGCGACAATTTGCTTGTTCCCGTCGGGCCGTCGGTCTTGGCAAGATGCGGGCAGTGGGGGCGCCTGGAATTGGCCATGGATTGGCGCCGGACGTGATCCAGTCGTTTGTCGAAACCCGAGATTGACAAGCCATTGCATGGAACCTAAGCACGGACAGTTCGAGCCGGGGGGCTTAGGCATGTCAAGGAGAGCTTCTTGAAAGGAATTATCCTTGCTGGAGGCAGTGGAACGCGTCTCTATCCGCTAACATTAGCAATCTCTAAGCAGATTCTGCCGATATACGACAAGCCGATGATCTATTATCCGCTGAGCGTTTTGATGCTCGCGGGTATTCGCGAGATTCTGGTCATTTCAACGCCGCGTGATCTGCCGGTTTTCCGCGATCTGCTTGGTGATGGATCGGAGTTCGGGCTCGACCTGTCCTATGCCGAGCAACCGCAACCCAACGGCCTTGCGGAAGCCTTTATCATCGGCCGGGATTTCATCGGCAAGGACAGCGTGTCGATGATCCTCGGCGACAACATCTATTTCGGCGATGGGCTGTCGCAGCTTTGCCGCGACGCGGCCTCGCGCGAAAAGGGCGCTTCGGTGTTCGCCTATCATGTCGAGGATCCCCAACGTTATGGTGTCGTATCCTTCGACAAGGTCACCGGAACGGCGCTGACAATCGAAGAAAAGCCGCAGAACCCGAAATCCAACTGGGCTGTCACCGGTCTCTATTTCTATGACAACGACGTCGTCGACATCGCCCCCTCCATCCGACCCTCGGCGCGCGGCGAGCTCGAGATTACGGCGGTCAACAATGTCTACCTCGAGCGTGGCCAGTTGCATGTGCACCGGTTGGGGCGCGGTTATGCCTGGCTCGACACCGGCACGCATGACAGCTTGCATGAAGCCTCCTCATTCGTGCGCACCATCGAACATCGCCAGGGCATCAAGGTCGCTTGTCCCGAAGAGATCGCCTTTGAACAGGGTTGGCTGACGGTGGACCAGGTTCTGCGTCGCGCCGACCGCCTGGGCAAGAATGAGTATGCCGCCTATCTGCGCCGGCGTGTCGTCGACCTGTCGGAGGGCTAGGTGCTGGAAGTCAGGTCCCTTGGCATCGATGGCGTGCTGGAGATCGTTCCGAAGCGACATGGCGACGCGCGCGGTTTTTTCGTGGAAACCTACAATGCCGAGCGCTTTGCGCAGGCAGGCATAGACTTGCTTTTCGTGCAGGACAATCATTCCTACTCCGCGGCGGCAGGTGTCTTGCGAGGGCTTCACTACCAACTTGCGCCGCGGGCCCAGGACAAGCTGTTGCGCGTCATTCGTGGCAGCATTCTCGACGTTGCGGTCGACATTCGCCGCAGTTCGAAGACCTTCGGAAAATGGGTCGCTCTCGAAGTGTCGGCCGAAAAGGGCAACCAGATTCTGGTGCCGAAAGGCTTCGCGCACGGCTTCGTGACGCTCGTGCCCGACACCGAGGTTCTTTATAAGGTCACGGACACCTATTCGCAGGCGCATGACCGGTCGATCCGCTTCGACGATCCCGCCATCGGCATCGAATGGCCGTCATTGACCGGCGGGTTCCAGCTTTCTGACAAGGACCTGAAGGCGCCGCTGCTGGCCGCCGCCGAGGTGTTTGCTTGATGAGGACAGCGGCATGAATTTTCTGGTGACGGGCGGTGCTGGCTTCATCGGTTCGGCGGTGTGCCGGCACCTGTGCGCCAATCCGGCCTATCGGGTGACCAATCTCGACAAGCTCACCTATGCGGGAAACCTGGCCTCGCTGCGGCCGATCGAGAATGCGCACAATTACCGTTTTGCTCATGTCGATATCTGCGACGAGAGGGCGGTGCTCGATATCCTCCATCGGGACGATATCGACATCGTCATGAACCTTGCCGCCGAGAGCCATGTCGACCGTTCGATCGACGGACCGGGCACGTTTATCGAGACCAACATCGTCGGCACCTACAAGATCCTCAATTCCGCGCTGGAATATTGGCGCGGCCTGCCCGAGGACAGGAAGAGCCGCTTCCGCTTCCATCATGTCTCGACCGATGAGGTGTTCGGCGATCTTCCTTTCGATGGCGGCATGTTCGTCGAGGAAACGCCCTACGCGCCGTCTTCGCCCTATTCCGCCTCGAAAGCGGCCTCGGACCATCTGGTGCGAGCCTGGCACGAAACCTATGGCCTGCCGGTTGTGCTTTCCAACTGCTCGAACAATTACGGACCCTATCACTTTCCCGAAAAGCTGATCCCGCTGGTCATCCTCAATGCGCTCGATGAAAAGCCGCTGCCGGTCTATGGCGCCGGCGCCAATGTGCGCGACTGGCTGTTCGTCGAGGATCATGCGCGCGCACTAGAACTTGTCGCCACCAGGGGACTGCCGGGCGAGAGCTACAATGTTGGCGGCAACTCGGAGCGGACGAACCTGGGCGTCGTCGAGACGATCTGCGATCTGCTCGACATCAGGCGTCCGCGGGCAGGCGGCAAGAGTTATCGCGACCTGATCTCTTTCGTCACCGACCGCCCCGGTCATGATCGCCGCTATGCCATCGACGCATCGAAGATCAGCCGGGACCTGGGCTGGGTGCCCAATGAGAATTTCGACAGCGGCCTTGCCAAGACCGTCGACTGGTTCCTGGACAACAAATGGTGGTGGGGGCCGATCCGGGAGCAGCGCTATGCCGGTGAACGGTTGGGCGAGGCACGCAAGGGGGTAGTGTGAGGCTCGTTGTCACCGGACGCGAGGGCCAGGTAGCGGCAAGCCTTCTTGAGGCCGGCCAGGGGCATGACGGCGTTGAGGTCATCGCCATTGGCCGTCCGGACCTCGACCTGGCAAAACCCGATACAGTGATCGACGCCATTGCGGCGGCGAAGCCTGATATCGTCGTGTCGGCTGCCGCCTACACGGCGGTGGATCAGGCCGAGGATGAGCCCGATCTGGCATTTGCGGTGAACGCCGTCGGCGCCGGCAAGGTGGCGGAAGCAGCAAGGCGGCTTGGCGTTCCGGTCATCCATCTTTCGACCGACTATGTCTTCGACGGCAGCGCTCCTGGCGCCTATGTCGAGACCGACGTAACCGCACCGCGCAGCGTCTACGGCGCCTCCAAACTTGCCGGCGAGCAGGCGGTTGCATCAGCCAATCCGCACCATCTGATCCTGCGCACAGCTTGGGTTTACAGCCCATTCGGCAAGAATTTCGTCAAGACCATGCTGCGGCTTGCCGCCGACCGCGACGAGATTTCGATCGTTGCCGATCAGTGGGGAAACCCCACCTCAGCACTTGATATCGCCGATGCAATCCTGCACGCGGCAGCGCTGCTGCATGGCGACAAAGGTTTTGATGCATTCGGCATTTACCATCTGGCCGGAACCGGCGAGGCCAACTGGAGCGGCTTTGCCTGTCATATCCTGGACACAAGCCGTGTGTTTGGTGGTCCTTGGGCGCGGGTACGGGATATTGCTACGATGGACTACCCGACCAAGGCGAGCCGCCCCGCCAATTCCCGGCTATCAAGCGCGAAATTCGCCTCCGTCTTCGGCTGGACTGCGCCAGACTGGAGACTTTCCGCGGAAGCGGTAGTGCACCGGCTTCTCATTGGTGGGACAAAACAGGTATTGACCGCATGAGCAAGCATCCTTCAGCGGAAACCACGCGCGATGCGAAACCTGGCTCGCAGGTTGTTGACGAGGCGGCGCCGAAAAAACGGGCACGGGCGAAAATCGCGCCGCCTGGAGAACACGACGTTTCACTGCGTGATCTTTACAATGCGCATGACGGCAAGGTGTCGGACAAATGGTCAGTTTATCTCAGCGCATATGACCGAATTTTTTCAGAATATCGGAACAAGCCGGTTCGAATTCTGGAAATTGGAGTTCAGAACGGCGGTTCGCTGGAAATCTGGCGACGATATTTTGCCAATGCGGAGCTTGTTCTTGGCTGTGATATCAATTTGGCCTGCGGTAATTTAATTTTCGACGATGAGAAGATCGCCGTTGTCATCGGTGATGCCAATACGGATGAGGTTGAGAGAAGTATTGCTGCGAGATCCGATAAATTCGATATCATAATTGACGATGGATCACATAATTCATCGGATATAATACGCTCGTTCACTCGTTATTTCCCTCATCTTTCCGAAGGGGGGTATACATAGCCGAGGATTTGCATTGCAGCTACTGGCGGGAATTTGACGGGGGGCTCTACGATCCTCTTTCCTCCATGTCATTCTTCAAGCGCCTGCTCGACGTGGTCAACCATGAGCACTGGGGGCTGGACCGTCCTCGATCCGACGCTTTAGTCACTTTTGCTAAAGAATATGAGATCGCATTCGAGGAAGCTTCTCTCGCGTCGGTCCATTCCATTGAGTTTTTGAATTCGCTCTGCGTTGTGACGAAGCGACCGACGCAGGAAAATGTCCTGGGACCTCGCAGCGTGCACGGCCAGGTTGCTCTCGCTGAGGAGAGCGTGGTTCCCCTCGACGGTACCGAGAGCAAAGCGGCCGATCAAACCGGAAACCCATGGTCGTTGAAGTCGATGACAATGGAAGAGGAGATTCCAACCAACAGAGAGCTGATAAAACTCCATGGAATGCGCATCGAGGCCTTCTCCAGCGAGATAGTCGAAATGCGCGAGCAAATCCGGGTCAACGAGGACGAGATCGTCCGGACAAGGGCACAGGTTATCGCGAAAGACGAAGAGGTTATCGCGAAAGACGAAGAGATCGTCCGGACAAGGGCACAGGTTATCGCGAAAGACGAAGAGATCGTGCGGATAAGGGCACAGATTGCCGCTGGAGCCGAAGAGGTCGCGCGGACAAATGCACAGGCCATCGCGATGGGCGAAGAGATCCAGGCCTTGCAAGAAGAACTTTCGATAGCGCACACGGCAAAGAGCGCGCTGCTTGCGGACCGCGAGAATGCGCGCTCTGAGGAAACCCGGTTGCATGGTGTTCTCGATGCCGTTTATGACAGCACGTCCTGGCGACTGACCGGACCTTTGCGCAGGATCAGGAACCGCGTCCGCGCCATCGGCAAAACGCCCATGTTGGCCCGCAGCCTGCTGGCTCGCGGCGCTTACACTTGCTGGCACAATCTGCCGCTGCCTGTCGACGTCAAGCGAAAGATGAAGAGAGCGGTGTTTTCGACTTTCCCTTCGCTGTTTGGCGTTACGAATGCCTACCGGGCCTGGCGAAACCTGGAGGCGCCCGACGCGCCCATTGGCGGCAATGGGATGGTTTTGCACGGAGCGCGGGTCAGTTCCGGTCCGATCTTTGCGCCCGAGCCCGTCTATGTGCCGCTTCTCGAGGCGCCGCCGCTCCTCCAAAAGCCGGTGCGCGTCATCGCGTTCTACCTGCCGCAATTCCACACGATCCCTGAAAATGATGAATGGTGGGGGCAGGACTTCACCGAATGGACCAATGTCAGG
Source organism: Mesorhizobium loti (assembly GCA_014189435.1). Classification (NCBI taxonomy): domain Bacteria; kingdom Pseudomonadati; phylum Pseudomonadota; class Alphaproteobacteria; order Hyphomicrobiales; family Phyllobacteriaceae; genus Mesorhizobium; species Mesorhizobium loti. The sequence continues at coordinate 3,832,971 of CP050293.1, read as the reverse complement.
CCCACAGAGCCGCAATTTGTCGGCCACCAACAGCCGCATGTGCCGGATGCGCTCGGCTACTACGACTTGCGCGACACCGCCGTGCAGCACCGCCAGATCGAGCTGGCAAGGCTCTATGGCGTCGAAGGCTTCTGCTTCTATTTTTATTGGTTCGCTGGCAAGCGGCTTTTGGAAACGCCGCTCGAGAACTGGCTCGAGGACAAGAGCCTCGACATGCCGTTCTGCGTCTGCTGGGCCAACGAGAACTGGTCGCGCCGTTGGGACGGGATGGACCAGGAGATACTCATCGCCCAGGACCACTCCCCCCATGACGATCTCGCCTTCATCGCCGAGGTCGCGCCTTATCTTCGCGACCCTCGCTATATCCGCATCGACGGCAAGCCGCTGCTGCTCGTCTATCGACCAAGCCTGCTGCCTGCGGCAGCCGAGACGGCGCGGCGCTGGCGGACCTGGTGCCGGGAGAACGGCATCGGCGAGATTTTCCTGGCCTACACCCAATCGTTCGAATCTGTCCCCCCCCGACCGTTACGGGTTCGATGCCGCTGTGGAGTTTCCGCCAAACAATTCCGCGCCGCCAAATGTCACGCATACAGTGACGCCGCTGCACGAGGATTTTGCCACGACCGTCTATGACTGGTCGGTTTTTCCGCAGCGTAGCGAGACCTATCCACCCCGCAAATACAAGCTCTTCCGTTCGGTTTGTCCTGGCTGGGACAATACGGCACGCCGCAAGCGCGGCGGCACCGTGTTCATCAACAACACCCCTGCGCTCTACCGCAGATGGCTGGAGAACGCGATCGAAGACACTCTGGCCCACGTCAGCGAGCCGTCCGAGCGGCTGGTGTTCGTCAATGCCTGGAACGAGTGGGCGGAAGGCGCCCATCTGGAGCCCGATAGCGCAAACGGCCACGCCTACCTGCAAGCGACCCGCGACGCTCTGGAGGCCGCCAACAGGAAACGCAAATCCCGGATCGTAGTCGTTTCCCACGACGCCCATCCGCATGGGGCACAATTGCTGGCGCTGAATTTGGCCAAGGAGTTCAAGCAGCTTGGTTTTGAGCCCGATCTCATCGTGCTGGGTGACGGGCCGCTGCTCGGCCGTTTCGCCCACGCCGCGACCGTGCATAGGATCGACTTGGCTGAGCAAGGCGATGCCGATGTGTTGAAACGCTTGGCCGCCATCAGAAACAACGGCGCTGAAGTGGCCGTCGTGAACACCACCGTATCCGGCAAGCTCGTTCCGCTTTTGAAGCGGGCGGGGTTCCGCACCGTTTGCCTCGTCCACGAACTGCCCGGAATATTGGCGTCCTATGGTCTTGCTGACGCAGCCGCAGCTGTTGTCGGGAGCGCTGACACGGTCGTTTTCCCAGCCGAGATCGTCAAAGCCGGATTCGAAGAGTTTGTTGGCCAGCCGGTCAGCCAGTCGGTAGTCAGGCCGCAAGGACTCTATCTGCATACGCCCTACCACGCCGATGATCGCCAACGGGTCCGCGAGGCGGTTCGCGCGAAATTGCAGCTCTCGACCAACGCCAGCATCATCCTGTGCGCGGGCTATGCCGATCATCGCAAGGGCCTCGATCTTTTCGTTGATGCTTGCCTCAAGGTTATGGCATCCAGGCCTGATGCGGTTGCAGTCTGGGTCGGCCATGTCGATACTGCCTTTCACGCCAAGCAAATGCGACGGGTGAAGGAAGCGGGACTGGAGGGCCGCTTCGTCTTTGTCGGATTGGTGGAAAATCCGCAGGAATACTATTTCGCCGCGGATATCTACGCCTTGACCTCGCGTGAGGATCCGTTCCCCTCGGTGGTGCTCGAGGCGCTGGATGCCACAGTGCCGGTCGTTGCCTTCGAAGGCGCTGGCGGCTTCCAGGATCTGCTGAAGCGCGATTGCGGTATCCTTGTGTCAGCCTTCGACACCGATGAGATGGCCAAGGCTATCACCGATTTGCTCGGCAATCCGGGCGAAGCCCGGCGTCTCGCCGGTGTCGGCCGCGATATTGTCCGCCAGGAATTCAGCTTCAGCCATTATCTGCATGACTTGCTGATTTACGCCGAAAGGCCGTCGCCGCGGGTGTCGGTCATCGTGCCGAACTACAACTACGCCCGATATCTGGGTGCGCGCCTAAGCTCGATCGTCGATCAGACGACAAAGCCCTACGAGTTGATCGTGCTTGACGATGCTTCGATCGACGAAAGTGTCGAAGTCATTGAGCAGTTTCTGGCCAGTTGCGACATTCCGTGCAGGTTGGTCGTGAACGCCGAAAATTCGGGCTCGGTATTCCGCCAGTGGATGCGTGGGGTCGAAATGGCGCGCGGCGATTTTGTATGGATCGCGGAAGCAGACGACCTGGCTGATCCCGGATTTCTGGCCGAACTTCTGCCCGCCTTCGAGCGCAAGGAAGTGGTGATGAGCTATTGCCAGTCGCGCCAGATAGACGGCACCGGCCGCGTGCTGTCCGAGCACTATCTCGACTATGTGGCCGATATCGACCGGTCCCGTTGGACGAAGCCCTACATCGTGGACGGCCGCCAGGAAATCGCCGAGGCGCTCTACCTCAAGAACACCATTCCAAACGTCAGTGGCGTCTTGTTTCGAAGGGAGGCGCTGCGTGAGACACTCAGCCGGAGCCTCGACGAAATCGCATCCTACAGGAATGCGGGCGACTGGGTCGCGTATCTGCGATTGCTGGAGAAAGGTGACATCGCGTTTCATCCTGGCGCGTTCAATTCGCACCGCCGGCACCAATCAAGCGTCACGATAGGGAATTTTGACGCCAGGCATCTGCAGGAGATCGCGCGGGTGCAATCCGAAACGATCGCCCGCTTCGACCTGGGAGCGGCGGCCCGAGCTTCGGCAAGCGGATATTCCCAACGCCTCTACGAGCAGTTCGGCCTCGCGACGGGCGACAAGCCACGCTTTGAGGGTCCTTCAGATTTGGGGGGCAGAGACTAGGGGCAGGAGAACTAAGCGTCGCCATTGCCAACATCGCTAACTCCGATCTGACCAAAAGGCTGGACAGGTCAGTAGCGGTCGTCGGTGCCGCTTGGGTTGAAAGCCCATACTATGACGATGCCGAGCGCTGGACGCATCTGTTTTGGGACGAAGACAGGGACTTTCGCCGTTTCTTCAACAAACTGGACTTGACGTCAGTTCTCGAATTGTCATGTGGGCATGGCCGGCACGCCGAGCAGGTGGCCCAGATGACAGATCGCCTGACACTGATGGACATCCACGACGCCAACCTGGATTTCTGCCGAAATCGACTGCGGGCCTATGCATTTGTCAGGTATGTCAAAGGAAACGGCTACAACTTTGAGCCGGTGGAGCCGGAAAGCAAGACTGCCATCTATTGCTATGACTCCATGGTGCATTTCAGCCCGGATATAGTCGAGAGCTATCTCAAGGACACGGCCAGAATCCTGCGGCCCGGCGGGATGGGGCTGTTCCACCATTCCAACTACCCAGCGCCGATGGACCAGCATTACGGTCGCAATCCCCAGGCGCGAAATCACATGACCAAAAAACTGTTCGAGACCTACGCCAAACGCGCGGGCCTCACCGTTCGAGAAAGCCATATTTTTCAATGGGGCGGCGTGGACGACTTGGATTGCTTGACGCTCGTGCAGCGGCCTGTCGAGGTTGAAGATTGAACAAGGAATGAAGCCCCGTCAGCCAACAGATTCGAGTTCAAACGTGGTCCGGATACTGAAGTGACTCTAGTCGACCCTTCCGGCTTCAAGTCCGAGAAACTTCGGCAGCCGGTCGTGATCGCCGGCAGCGTGATACGCCTCGACATTCCGGCGGACTCTGGTGCCGCTGTCGCGACGCAGCAGCTTGTGCTTGCTAGGTTCTATAGTCGACAAAGTTGACGTCACGCGATCGACCGATCTAACGCCATGTCCGTTCGGTTCCAGACCGAGACTGGCGGCACACTCGACACCAGCGGCACGTTGAACGCAATCATATTCAAGCCCTAGAAGCTGGTCAGCCTGTCGTTCTTGTTGAGCACAAGAACATCATGGTTGTTGGCCCATCCACGTTCTATATAGCTGGCTCTAACGCCTGGAATACCATCTGCGATCTCGAAAATGGCAGACGGTTTCGATAAGGAGACGCCGTAGTCGTCGATGTCCGGATAGTCAGTATAGCCGGTATAGCCGAAACCTGTCTCGGCAAACTGATGCCTGAGTTTTTGCTCGTCTACGCCGCCCCCAAAAACAGTGTTCTTTTCTGTAAAGTATCCGTGAAAAGTTGCAATCACCACGCCATGGTCGCTTAGGTGGTCAACAAGATAGCGAAGCCAGTCATCGGTTCTGACCCTGTCAAGATGGGTGAACAGCGAGCCGATCCAAATAACATCAAGGTCGCGGGGCAGTGCTACCTCGCGCAAATCTGGTTTCGAGTGAATGGCATTGCCCTTAAAGGCCGCGGCACAAAAATCCGCACCTTCAGCGTCGATGTCACAGCAATAGAGTTCGGCAGTTGGAAAAAGTTGGCGGAGATGCCGCGTCACACGTCCGTGCCCACAAGGCAAATCGAGAATCTTGGACACGGTCTGACGCCACGACATCGACAACCCCGTCAGCACAGCTTGGGCGCCTGACTGACCAACGGTGTAATAGTGAGATGGTCCCGTGTTGTACATCACATCCTTGGGATGGATTTCTTTGCTGACGGGTCTGTTGGAGTAGGCGGAATAGAGTCCCGCGATCTGCTGAAAATTCATACTTCAATGTCCCAAGTGAATCAAAGGACAAAAGCATGAAGCAGCCCAATCTTCAACCGCGCCTGGCTCGAAATATCGTCGCACCAATCCGGTCACCCGCCGGAAATCCTCATCGCGGAACTAACGACTGCCATGAACGCTCCGGGCCTAGCGGCACGTTTACAGATCCCTAAGTCTCAGCGGCCTCAACATTGCTGCCGGCGTGTACCCGTCGGCGCGCTTCACGGCTTTGCACCTTGGGCTAGTTGGAGTCGTTTGTCGCTAGAATGTCCTTTTAGAGTTTGGCTGGCTTCTTCAAAATATAGACCTCGGTCATGGGGCCAAGGACTGCAATGTCTCTCGACTGCATTCTCCGGACTTCAACGTCGAAGCCGGTCCGTCGCTGTATCAGCAACGGCTAATCATAGCCGTGCCGCCATGTGACGAGCGACCCGGTCGAATCCTGAGGGTTGCCGTGATATTCGGGTTCACCCACGGTCCTGGTGCCATCGGCCTCGCGAAAGGCGACCTGTTCCGAGGTCGCCCGCTCGGCATATGTCGGCGTGGTGAAGATGCAAATCCCACCATGGTCGAGAGTGCGATATATCTCGGTTAATGCAGCAAATGGGTCGAAGAGATGCTCCATCACGTCGAGGTGGATGACGAGATCGAAGCTACGGTTGGGAAACGCCTGGTTTTCGAGGTCTTCGTTTCTGATGTGCTCGACCATCCTCCCAAATGGCTCACCAGGATAATAACCTGAAAAGACCTTTTGCGTCGAATTGTACCAAAGCCACAACGACAGGCCGCGACCTCCTGGGGCAGATTCGTGAATACGGGAGTGCCTCGAAGGCGTTCCTTGAAAAGAGCGAGAATGCGACATCAGCCGCAGCGCGCTCGCGCGTCACGCAATTGTTCAGCGGGCAGTTGATGGCGGCAAGAGAGTCCCTGCAGCTATCGTAGTCATCTGGTGATACGAATGTCTTCTGCTCGACGGGCAAATGGCCTGAAATTCGATGGGAATTCTAACTCGGCCCTCTCATTCGACGAACTGGAAATTCACTTGTCCGGGGCGGCGCACTTCACCCATTCACTTTTCCCTTGCGACAGCACGAAAGATGGCTTTTGATCTTGCATCTCTTTAGCTTAGCGGCAAAATTCGAGTATCGGAAACCGCTGAATCTCTATCAGCTAGGCTTTCAGGACTCGCCAAAGAATAAGTTCACCGCTTTCTTCCATTGGTTGCTCACATATGACGTTCGCTGTGGAATCGGTTTTCCGAGACGATCACCGTAAACCCGATCCTCTACCGACGCCCAGAGCGGATTGGACGCGTATAGGTTGGCAATTTCATCATCAGTGAACCAGAATTTAGGATCCTTGATGTATGGCGTTACCCGGGTAGTGTGTTTGGCGAGCGAGGTGGCTACTACGTCGGCGCGCAGATCAAAGATCGAAGCCACGTCTTCGACCAGGTTTTCAATCCTGATCCATCGGCTGACATCGCTATACAATGTCATATAGTCGTCGGCGCTGTTTACTTCCCCACCTGGCTCAAAGAACTTCCCAGAAACGATCATTTCTCGTGAGGCCACCAACTGATCGTGTCGCGTTGCTTCGAATTGCACCCGGCTGATTATCCATGATGGCAATCTTCGAACGCAAGCGATGATCAGCTTTCCCGACGGATCGAAACTAGGGTTAGATTCCTGACGCTGCGAAATACTGTTATGCCAGTGACTAGAGACGTCGTCTATATCATCGAAATGAATGTCGCTTCGGTTGGCAAGGAGGTCCCGCAACGCTAGTTCGAGCGACGATCCTGCACATTTCGGGAAATGAAGCCACACAAAGTCAGGCCCTATGATCATTTTTCAAACCTGTCAGTGGCGCCCGCTTTCCTGCCTCGTCCGACCACCTCGGATGTCTTCCGAGGTTTCTGTCTCGCCGGGGCCCGATTGTGGTTCGGCCAAAATAGTGCCTGTGAAAGCAGGATAGCGTCCTGATACAGAGACGGTTCCAGTGTGCTCGCGGCCGATCTCGTCCACTCACTTCCATACGAAGGAAGAATGACCGCTATGGCTTCATGAAGCGTGATTCAACATCGCCGACGGGTCCATTACTACCTGGAAGGCTGCATCAGAACCGATACTTGAAATGGATCGGTTATCGATCGATCGTATCCCACGATTGTCCAGCCATCTCCGCCCAAAAAGTCTATCTCGCAAGATATATCGCCGTAAGTTTCGCCTTCGGCGCCACCGTGGGGGAGATACGCAAATCCATTGCTGCGGTGATCCGCCTCCATTTTTGCCGCGATGGATGTCTTTCGAATCCCATCGATAAACGGCCAGAACTCGACCGGCCGAATGGTGGCCACGAACAAACCGCCAGGCTTGATGTGATTGCGAAGCGCGGCAAGGCAGGCTCGCGCGGTTGCAGGGGCAAGATGTGTGAATATCGAAAAGGCGAAAATCAGATCGAATTTCTGATCGCCTACAGGCATGGCTGAAGGTATCCGCTCCGATTGGGCGAACTTGCCGGGTAACCTTGCCTCTCGGCATAGGTCCAGGGATTTGGCCCAAGCATCGACGCCCCAGATTCGGGTGGGGTCGCTGTAGTAGGTACATCATGCGCAAGATGCGCCCGTAGCCACAGCCAAAGTCGAGGATGTCAGAGCCGGCCAGCGGTGCCTTGCCATATCTAGTGAAATTGTTCTCCAGTTGACGCGTGAACGCTGAAGTCTGCTGGTACAGGTCGAGGCCGGATGCCCCGGTCCAGGTCTTTTGCACATCGTCGCTGGCCATGGCGGGCAGAAGACGTGACAAACCGGGATAGTCCTTGTTCGGCAAGGAAATCATAAAGAGGCCGAAGTCGTCCAGGCCCATTCGGCGCAGGAAAACAAGGGCCTCCTCGACGGTGCATCCGCTAGCCGCTGCGTGCTCGGCAGCCTTCAAGTGTGGGACGGCCGTGGAAAACATGCGAGGCTCCAAACTCTTGGCAGTCACGCGGCCATGTAGTACGCGCCCGACTGAGGTCAACCAATCGATAGTCAAAGGAATCACCACAAATTACCGGTCCAACAACCATCAATCCACGGTCTAGACACCTAGGCCCGAAATCTCAATAGAGCCCGCCCCTCAAAAGGCGACGCCACTCTCACAACTGAGAACCCACCAAGCGTCCTGGCGCCTTAGCGATTGGCCAACCTTGCAAGAGCTTGCTGATATGCGTAGCTCGGTGTCTCGCCGAGTTTTATCAATGCGATGTCGTCCTGGATTTCCACACTGCCGGGGGCTGGCCACACCGGCATCGATGAAAGATGGACGACTGTTCGGTCGATTTGATCCGGGGTCGGAGACATCAAATTGGAATAGCCCAGAAGTCTCATATAGGGAGCAATACGCCCAGGATTGCCGCCGTCCCATTCGAAGAAGGAGTAACCGACTGTCGAGTCGGGCGGTTTCGGATAGTTGGTCACAAATGGCTGCGAGCCAAACACACTTATGGCGTAGTTCCGCTTTGCGTCGAAACCGGGCATGGCCGACAGCCTGTCATAGATGGCCCCCGCCAGAAGGGTGTCGTGCTTGTCGACCAGATAGCTGGACGCCTGACGATAGTTCTGGACGACCTGGATCTGGAACAGCGCCACCGCCAGCAAAATCGCCGAGGCGATACGGATCCTGGAATTTCTGCTCGTCACCGCGATATAGGCGAACAGCCACACTGCAATCGGCACCCCGACGAGGCTTCGGACAGGCATACTGCCTGCCGCGAGGAAATGAAGACCGAAGGGGACAAGCAATGAAACGAGGGCGGCTGCCGTCAAAAATACTCTTGTGCGCGGTGCTTCCTGGAAAAGTGCCCAGCCGCCCAGGATCAGCAAGAGAGGAATTGCCCACAAGGCAACGCCGTAGGTACTCTGGTCCAGGGCATAGATCCCGCCTATCGCCTCCGCCACGCGTCCAATGACTACAACCGGGTGTTGAAACAAAAACCCAGGTTGGGAAAGTGACTCGAAATACGCGTTGCTGCCGGGGACGAACGATCTGGAAATGGCGTTACCGAGAGCATAGAACACCGCCGCGCCAATCAACAGGAAAACTGTATGAAGCAGGCCTCTCCCCAATGATTTGCCGGCGCCAGCCCGCGCTTGCAAAATTACGATGGCGATGCCCAGCACCAGAATTGCCGGCGCGAAACTCTGATAAATCGAGATCGCGAAACCACCTGCGGCCACTGCGCCAAGAAAGCGTAGGCTGTGCGGCGAAGTGTCCTCCTTACTGATCAGCCAAAGCGCAAGAGCGGTGCCGAACAGACCGATCCCGACAGCGGCAATGTTCGAATAAAACTCGACGATGAAGAACCAACTCGGGAAACCGCAGAAGATCGCAAAGCATGCATACTCCGCGATGGAGAGTTCTTGCTTGTCGATGGCGTCCATGACGAGCAGGTAGGCGGCCACGCAACCGGCACCAAAGACGGCTGGTGTCAGCAAAGGCATCACCGGGTGTGGGATGAGAAATCTCTCGATCAGATAAGCCCCCCAGCGCCCCTGAATGATCCAGATCGACGCATCCGTTCTGAACGCGGCCAGTTCCTCGTCGACTGATAGCGAAAAGGAAGCCAGCTCGGAAAAATACATCGCGACGAAAATAGCAAAGAGATTGATGGCGGGTCGTATTGTGCTTTGGCGCGTCAGCATGATCTGCGGAGTATCCATCGAGAAATCACGAAGTTGAGGACGGTCGTGATGGCAAGGGTGACGAAGAAGGCCGCTGCAGTGTTTTGCAGCACGCTTTCGAGGGTTTTAAGGGTTGCCAGTCCGAGCACGAACACGATGGCAATCGAGGCGCCGATCGCCAGTCGATCAGCGATGCCTGTGCGACCGCCAGGAAAGACGCGATCGGGATAGAACACCATCACGAACACGAGGCCTGCCAGCCAGGCGAGCGCGTAAGACAAGCCCGAAGGCAGCACGGAAAGACCGACAAAATAGACAAGGCTGGTGAGGGCGGTGTTCAGGCCGCCGGCGACAAGGAACCGGACGGCGTCTCCGCCAATGCGGTCAGCGGCCATCCTGCCTGACCGTATCCAGGAAATCCGCATAGTCCCTGATGTAATCGCCGGCGTCATAATTGTGCGAAGCCATGACCAGCAATGCGGTATCGGGCTGGAATTTGTACTGAATTCCCCAAATGCCGGGCGGCATGTAGAGGCCGATCGACGGTTCGGTCAGCGAAACCTCTTTCCGGTTATGGCCGTCATCGACGACAACCGAAAGGCGGCCATGGGCCGCGATGAGGAATTGATGGCACTCGCGATGCGCATGCTCACCTCTGACCTTGTCAGACGGCACGCCATAAACCAGAAAGGACCGGGCCGGCTTGAACGGGAGATTCGAACCGAACTCAAGCGGGGCGAGTTCGCCCCGCAGGTCACCAAAATGCGGCAGCCGCCAGAGTTCGCTGCCGCCGACCCCAAGCGACATTCTCTCGCCTACCGTGCCTGGGAAGGTCTGGGTAACCGCGGGCACGATCTGCGGACCTGTCTGGTAGCCGATAATGACGGCGGGATTTCCGACCACAACGGCATTGGCAGGAACGTTCTTGGTCACCACGGCGCCGGCGCCGATCATCGCCTGACGGCCGATGGCAATGCCCGGCAGGATTGTCGCGTTGGCGCCGATGGACGCACCGTCTTCGACCGTCGTCAGCAGAAACGTCTCGGGATATTCCTTGGAGCGCGGGAAGCGATCGTTGGTGAAGGTCGCATTTGGACCGACAAATACACGATTGCCCAGGCGCACCCCGTCCCACAGCTGGACGCCGCTCTTAATGGTCACGTCATCGCCGACGATCACGTCGTTCTCGATGAAGACGTGATCGCAGATGTTGCAGTTCGAGCCGATCACAGCGCCAGGAAGGACGTGTGCGAAGGCCCAGATGCGTGTTCCGATACCGACATCGGTGCTTTCGCAAATACCACGCTCATGGACGAAAAAGGGCTTGTCGGTCATTTGGCAGTTCCGTCAACGACGCGGCTGATGATTCTGAGTGGGCGCGACTTGGTGTTTTCAACAGCCCGCCACAGATAGCAACCAAGAATCCCCTGAACCAGAAGACTGGCCGAACCGAAGCCCGTGATCAGCAGCACCAGTGTCGTATAGCCAGCGGGGTCGATATTGCCAAGCAGCCGCGCAATCACGGTAACGACTGCAAATAGAAGACTTAGCACACAGCCCGCAAAACCGACCCAGAGTGTGAGCATTATCGGGAAATCAGAGAACGAGAAAATGCTGTCCATCATATATCGGAATCGCCGTGCCATGCCCCAGGCGCTTGTTCCGTGCTCTCGTTCGCGCCGCCGATAGGGCACGAATTCCCGCCTGAACCCGACCCAGAACAGTTGCACGACAAGTGAGCTGTTCGGCTCCTCGATAGACAGGATCGCTGCCAGAACCTGGCGATTGCAGGCGAAGATATCCACCCCGCCACTCGGCATGCTGGGCAGGACCAGCCTGCGATAGGCCGCCCAGAAAGCCCTCGACAGAAATTTGGTCAAGGGTGGATCGCTCCGCCCAGTCCGCTGCCCAAACACCACGTCAGCCTCATCCTTTTCCAGCTTCGAAAAGAACTCGACGATCAGTTCAGGCGGCTCCTGCAGGTCGGCGGCCATGGCCGCTACCTGATCACCCGACGCATGTTCGAGCCCGGTTCGAATGGCGGTGAACGAGCCAAAGTTCCGGCTATGGAAGATAATCTTGTAATCGTAGCCCGAGCCCTTCAATTCTTTGACCAGGAGAGGGCCGGATTCGTCCGGCGATCCGTCCACAACGAAGATGAATTCGATGTCGCCTTGATATCGCGACTGGAAATCGGCGACTGCTCGCAGAAGGGAAGGGATGTTCGCCTGATTTCGATAGATCGGGAAAACGATCGAGCGGGTTGTCACATTGCCTCCCATTCGCGGAGGGCGAGGCACACCTGCTCTATTTCGTCGCTCGTCATGTCCGGATAGCATGGGACGGAACAAAGACGGCTGACGCTGGCCCTTGAAACGGCGAGATTTTCGCTTCCCTTCATCGGCAGATCCGCCCAGCCGACCTGGTCGCAGTCCAGCACAGGATAGTGAATGTCGGTGTCGACGCCGCGCTCTTTCATGAACGCTCTGAACGCATCCCTGTCGTCGCAAAGTGCGACCGCAAGGTGCGCGACAGCGCCGGCTCCTCCCTCCAGGAATTGCAATCGACGTCCGGTGACCAGCTTATACTGGCTTAGGATAGCACGTCGCTGTCCGTTGCGGCTATCCACATCGCCCAGCAGAACGTCCAGTATCGCGGCTTGAACTTCATCCATGCGAGAGTTGCGGCCGTTGGGCACGCCGACATGATATTTTGAACTCCAGCCATATTGCTGCAGCTGCCGCACATGCGTGGCGGCGGCCACGTCGGAGGTAAGAACAGCGCCGCCGTCCCCCATGGCCCCCAAATTCTTGGTTGGATAGAAGCTGAAAGTGGAGATGTCGCCCAGCGAACCCGCAACCTCGCTCCCGATCCTTGCCCCATGCGCCTGCGCGCAATCCTCCACAATTGGAATGTGCGACAGGCCAGCCTCGGCAAGTCCGGCCTTGATGGCGCGGACATCGACGACACCGCCATAAAGGTGGGTGACGACGATCGCAGCGGTGTCTGCGCTGGCTGCTTTCATCACCGATTGAAGATCTACGAGCTGACTGGCCGGTTCGATATCGACATAGTGCGGAACGAGATCATTGTGCCAGCAGGCGCAGCTAGCATAACCCCCCGCATTGGCGGCGATGATGACCTCGCGCCCTCCCATACCGTCGCGCTTGGTCACCGCGGCCAATGCAAGTTCGAGCGCATCCGTCCCATTGGCCACAAGGACGCATTCCGAAACACCTATGAACTTGGAAAAATTTGCCGCAAATCTTTTGCCGACCGCGCCGTTGAGCCACCATCCCGAACGCAACGTGTTCGCTACCTCACGCTCGATTTCGCCTTGATAGCGCTGATACAGGCGCTTCAGATCGTTCATCGGAACGGAGTCTTGTTTGGTCATGCGTCAGTCTCGCTACCCGATACCCGAAAAAGGATTAGAGCTTGGCTGGCTTTCCAGCGCGCGTTTTCGGCTCTGTCGTGAACGATTCGATCCGTCCGCTCCTGAGCGTCATTTTTTTCGTGCATACGCTTTGGATAAGGGCCTCACTGTGGCTCGCCAGAACGATGATGCCGGCCTTTTCAGCAAGTTCATCCATGCGCCTCTTGGCCTTATCTTGGAATGACGCGTCGCCGGCGCCGATCCACTCATCCATCAGCAGAATCTCCGGCTCCAGCGCAGTCGCCGCCGAAAAGGCCAATCGCGCGGCCATGCCCTGGCTATAGGCCTTGAACGGCAAATCGATGAAATCCCCGAGTTCGCTGAAGGCAATGATATCCTCCATCTTCTCTTCGATCTCGGCTTCCGTCCATCCGCTGATCAATCCACGCAGCACGATGTTCCGGCGCCCGGTGGCCTCGCGACGGAAACCTATGTTGATGTTGAATAGGGCGTCGACCTTGCCCTCGATCGCAACGCTTCCCACGGACGGCTCGTAGATCCCGTAGAGCACCTTGAGAAGGGTGGTCTTGCCGGCGCCGTTCGGGCCGACCAGGCCCAAGCGGTCGCCGGCCTTCAATTCGAAACTGACCCCGTCGAGCGCCTGCACGAATTGCTTTCTGCCCGAACCTTCGATTCTGCCGCCTGGGCCAGCCACACGCCGGTCCGGCGCGGAAAGCGTCAGCTTTTCGTGCAGCTTGTAAACAAGGCTAACATTGTCCAGCTTGATGGAAACCATTGAAAACTCAGATGAGGAAGACGACTTGCTTGCGATACCGGCCGAGCAGCAGCAATGCAATCGCCCACGTAACCAAAGACGCAACGATGGTTACAGTGAAGGCATGGGTTGGAAATTCTCCATTCATGATCGGCAGCCGGACCACCTCCAGAAAATAGGTGAACGGGTTCCATTCGTAGGCGTATTTTTGGATGGGGTCTCGCCCGTCGTATACCCAGAAAACAGGCGTGAAGAACATGCCGACCCGCAAAAGATTACCAACGATGAACTGACTGTCGGGGAAGAAAGCCCCAAGAAACGCGAAGACGGTGATGAGAGCAGGTGTGGCGAACAGGATCAGCAACAGTCCTGCCAGCGACCACAGCCATGGAATGGCGACCGGGGAGCCGCTGAAGACCAGAATGACAACGCAACCCGCGATCGCATAGCCGGCTCTAATGATGGACTGCAATGCCAGTCGCATCACATACACAAACAAGGGGAGCGTTGTGCCTTCGATGAAACTCTCTTCGCGTTGAAAAAGCGCCACGCTCAGGGACATGACTTCCATCAGGTAGAACCATACCAGAAGGCCGATCGCGACATGGGCGGCATAGCCCGCGGCATCCTTGCCGGCTGGCTGGAACACGAAAACGAACGTTCCCACGAAGGCGACGTAGTTGACCAGCAGCCAAAGCGGGCCGAGCGTCGTGCGTCTGTGCTGGTCGCCGATGTCCTCATGGGCAAGCGCGATCCAGACCCGATGCAGCTTCATGGCCCTGGAAATATCGTCAAAAGCGCCGTTTAGTGCCGCAATCATTGTTGATTGTATCGCATCTGCTGTTTCCGGGGCTTCATGGATTCTGGCCGCTATGAACCACCAAATACCTCTTCATAGTCATTGGGGCCGTCATATGACACGACGCTGCGTCGTAGTGAAGCTTCCAGCGATTCGCAAAGCAGGAGGCTGAGCGGCGATCGATTGGAGATCTAGGCGTTGCACTCAAAGGTTGTCCTTGTGGGAATTCATCGTGCCATTCTGGAGGGTCGCTCATAACAAGTGTGCAGCCGCTTAACCACAGGTGCTTCCAAAAAATCTCTGGCGATGACCGCAACTCCGGGATATTCGATACAGCCAGCGGAGGGCTGGGGATTGACATATCAAAAATGTGATCGGTGACGGATGATCGCTCTCGTGCCCATGTCCTTGCGCCCGGAGCTCAGTATAACTTGATGACATCATATCTGGCAGCCGGTCCGGCTTTCACCCGAAGATGCGGCACGGAATTGTCATGATTGGCGATCGGCATGATTGGGGTGGCGGTCGGGCTGGACGAACTTGACCGCATGATCAAGCATCCACCATCAGAAAGTTTGCGCGATGCGGTGACACCGACAACTGGCCAAATGAAGCCGGTCGCGGTCCAGCGCACCTGCATCATGGTGCTAGGCATGCACCGATCGGGCACCAGCGCCCTGACCAGGGCGATCAGCCTGCTCGGTGCTGAACTGCCGAAAAACATGCTTGGCGCCAATCCGACCAACGAAACAGGCCACTGGGAGCCCCTGCGGCTGATGCAACTTCATGATCGGATGCTCGCCGAGGCGGGCAGCCGATGGGATGACTGGCGACCTTTCGAGCCGGCAGATCTCGGTGCGTCGCGCTTGCGCTTCTACGAGGGCGAGATCGAGCGGTTGATCGACGAGGAGTACGGCAGCGCCCCACTTTTCGTTCTCAAAGATCCGCGCATCTCGCGTTTCGTGCCGCTGTACGCGGACATCATGGAACGAATGCGCATCGATGTTCGCTATGTGCTGATCGAGCGCAACCCGCTGGCTGTGATCGCTTCGCTTGCCAAGCGGGATAAGTTCACGGTGTGCTTCAGTGCGCTTCTTTGGCTGCGCCATGAACTGGGGGCGGAGCACGCGACTCGGGGGCGGCCACGCGTCTTCCTGTCCTATGAGGACATGCTCGATGACTGGCGCAATGGGATCGAGGCAATCACCGGTGCTCTAGGAATCAATTGGCCTCATTCCGAAATGGAATGGCAGGCGGCACTTTCCAATCATTTTTCGGAAAATCACCAGCACCATGCAGCCAGCGCATATCAGCTGGAAGCTGATCCAAACGTCAATAACTGGATCAAGCAGGCCTATCGGGCCCTGAGGGCGTTGGAAAAAGACCCGGCTGATGGCGCAGCCATGCTGCAACTTGATACGGTGCGCGGTTCTTTCGACAGCCTCAGCCCAGTTTTCGGAGATGCGTTCTTTTCCGAAATGTCGGCACGCGAAGGGGCTGCGGCGGAGCGATTCGAGCTGCAGCGGCAGGCGGCAGATCGGCGAGTGATAGAGTTAGAAGAGACCTGCATCGGAGCTGCCACGCGAGAAACTCAACTGACACACCAGCTGAGAAATCTCCAGCTTCTGGCCATCGAGACGACAGCTCGCGAAGCTGATCTGATGGCTCAGGCCAACCATGAAGCACGACGCGCCAATGGCGCAGAAAAGCGGGTTCAAGATCTGATCGAAGAGTCTGAGCGCCTGAAGGTTGAGTCTGAGCGCTTGAAGGTAGAGTCTGAACGCCTGAAGGTGGAATCTGAACGCTTGAACGTGGAGATCCACCAAATCAAAAGCAGTTTTTGGTGGAGGGTGATGTACCCGGCGAGGTGTCTAACGTCACTGCCGAGCGCTTTCACTCGCTGGCGGAAGAGACAATCGTGACAAAGAAGTAGCTTTGGCATGCGAACAGATGCGTCGGACCAGCCTCGGTTGGGTCTAATCGTTGGTGGCGTGCAGAAGGCTGGCACCACCAGCCTGTTCGGCTATCTCAGCGAACATCCGCAGATGGCAACGCCGTCCGTCAAGGAGGCGCATTTCTTCGACGACGAGGCTCAGAACTGGTTCAGGCCGGACTATCCGAGGTTGGAGAGCCTTTTCTCCGAAGATATTGGGACCCGCATTGGATTTGAGGTGACGCCAATCTATCTGTTCTGGCCACCATCGTTGGAGAGGATAAAACGATACAATCCCGGAATAAAACTGGTCTTCATCTTTCGCGATCCGATCGAGCGGGCTTGGTCGCAATGGCGTATGGAGATAGACAGGCAGTGGGAGCATTTGCCTTTTCACTTGGCTATTCGACAAGGCCGCTGGCGACTTAAGGGGTTGAATCAAACCGACCCAGCGTGGCGCGTGTATAGCTATGTCGAACGAGGCTTCTACGCGCGGCAGCTTCGGCGGCTGTTTGCTTTGTTCCCCAGGGAGAACGTCCTCCTCTTGCGCTCGCTGGATCTTCTGGGTGATCGTCAGGGCACACTGGATGCTATAGCTCGTTTCCTCTCCATCCACCCGTTTCCCCTACTGGCTCCGCGAATGGACCATTTTGGAAAAAAACGAGAGAATGAGCTCCGACCGGAAGATGTGGCCTACTTGCGCGAGATTTTTTACGACGACACCGTCGAATTCTCCAAGCTCTCCGGGCTATCGGTTTCCGACTGGCCGACTATTGACTTGAGCATAGCGGTGGAAGGCTGATGCAATTGCCAAACATTCTCTTCATCGTGGCAGACGATCTCAATTCGTGGATCGCACCACTTGGCCGCCATCCAAACGTCAAAACGCCTGCAATTGACCGGCTTGCGTCTCGCGGGACGACTTTCCTGCGCGCGTACTGCACGGCCCCCTACTGCAATGCCAGCAGGATGTCCGTCTTTACGGGATGCCTGCCGACGACAACGGGTGTCTACCAGAATGAGCCATTCTGGGAAGCGCCTCTTCGAAGGGTCACGCTACTCGAAAGACTACGCGAGGCAGGGTATTTTTGCTTCGGCGCCGGGAAAGTGTTCCATGGCAGTTTTGATTACGCGGATGCAGGGCGCAACAAGGCGTTGTCGGCGAAATGGAGCGACATCGAGAACCGGCCTGCTTTGTGGGACGAATTCCAAACGATTGCCGCTGAGCCTATGCCGTTAGGGCGGCCGCTCAACGGTATGTTTGATTTTGATGACTTCCAGAATGTGTTGTCAATGAATCACCACTTCGACTGGGGCGCTATCGAGCCCGCCCGCGAGCAGGAGATGCCTGATTTCAAGACCGCAGAGGCGGTTTGCGCATTCCTGGAAAAACCGCACAGCAAGCCATTCTTTTGCGCAACAGGTTTCTACAAGCCTCATCTGCCCTGGTACGTTCCGCAACGATTTCTCGATCTTTACCCTCTCGACGAGGTCAGCCTTCCGTTTGTCAAGAATGACGACCTCGACGACGTTCCCGCCATCGCAAAAGCCTGGGCGCTTTCGCCTCCCGATCATGAAACCATCTTGAAGCACGGGCAATGGCGCAATGCCGTGCAAGGCTATCTCGCAGCTATTTCCTATTGCGACAGCCAGATTGGGCGCGTGCTCGCCGCCTTGGATGCATCGCCCGCCGCCGACAATACGATCGTGGTCCTTTGGGGAGACAACGGATTCCACCTTGGCGAAAAGCTGCACTGGCGAAAATTCGTCTTGTGGGAGGAAGCAACGCGCGTACCTTTTATTATGTTGCCGCCAAGGGGCATGGCAATTTCAGGACGCGTCGAGCAGCCGGTAAGTCTGGTCGACCTGTTTCCGACCCTTCTTGATCTTTGCGGGCTCGAGCCACCGGCGGATATTGACGGGCGTTCGCTCATGCCTTTGGTGCGGGGCACGAAGACGGAAGATCACTCCGCCATCATGACATGGTTGCGCGGCAACCATTCTGTGCGGTCGGGCCGCTGGCGCTACACGCGCTATTCGGACCTGTCTGAAGAACTCTATGATTTAAGCGCCGACCCATATGAGTGGAACAATTTGATCGGCGACGCACGCTTCGAGCACGTGCGTCTAGATCTTGGCGCGCGCCTCCCATCTGATCGCGGAGATTGACGGCTAAACCAAATGCATTTCCCAAAAAAACATCTGGCTATGCCTTCAACCTCGCAGTATGCGATACAGGACGGCGGGGGCCGGGATGGCACTTTGGAAAGGTGATCGGCCACGAAGTATCTTCGTGTTCGCACTTTGTTGGTGTTTATATCCGTGAGCCTGGAGTCTAGTGCCGTCCAATGAATTCTTACCTCGAATCAGTATTCGGGCTCAGGCCACAGATGCGGCGCGCCTTCATCATGGTCCAGGACGTGGTCATGGTCCTGGTCGCCGTGGCGCTCAGCCTCGTGCTTTCGCGGTCGAATCTTTCGTTCGAAGCGCTCTCCAACGAGGGGTTGGCAACCTGGGCTAGCATTGTTCTCATCAGCCATTTGCTGTTCAGATTTTGTGGCCTCTACACGACCGTCTGGCGCTTTGCCTCGACGCCGGACTTTTTCAACATCCTGAAGAGCTGCGCGATTTTGACGTTCGTTCTTTATGCCGCTTCGATGCTGGTTCGTTCCTTCCAGCCGGTGCAGGGGCTCAACGAGCGCCAGTTCATCGTCTTCTTCCTCGTCTCCTTCACCATCATATCGGCGCCCCGACTGTTCTACCGTTTCCTGCGTGATGGCGAGAGTTGGGGCATTCTAAGCCGCAGGACCGACAAGGAGCAGGCCAAGCGAGCGTTGTTCGTCGGCCGGCTCGGCGAGGCAGACCTGATTATTCGCTTCACGCGCACGGCGCAGCCGACGGACTACTCCATAGCAGGCATCATGGCGACCGAACGCGGCGCGCCGTTGGGGACGCGGATTCAAGGTGTTCCCGTGGTGGCGACCCGGCCGCGTCTGATCGATGTCCTGGAAGACTACGCGACAGGCACCAAAAGCCTGGATCTGCTGATTTTCGGCAGCGGCGCCGAACATGAGATCGAGGAGTATTCGGAACTCGTCCGCGTTGCCCGGCACGGCGACATAAATGTGGTGCAATTCTCCGGTCTTTCGGAGCTGGAGCAGCACGGAAAACTGGTTCTCGACACCGTCGAGATGGAAACGATCCTGCGCCGCCCGACCGTCGCGTCCGATATAGAGCGCATCAGCGGCTTTGTAGGTGGCAAACGTGTTTTGGTGACGGGGGGCGCCGGCTCGATCGGCCAAACGCTGGTCAAACGGTCGCTGGAGCTGGGAGCGGAAGCGGTGCTGGTCGCCGACAACTCCGAGTTCGGCATTTTCCAACTGAGCCAGTATATTGACGAGAAGGACCACGACCGTCTCAAGGTCCGTATCGTCGATGTCGCGGACCGGCGCCAGATCACGCGTGTCGTCACGGAATTCCGGCCGGACATCATCTTTCATGCCGCGGCGCTCAAGCACGTTCCGCTGCTCGAGGAAAACTGGGATTCGGCCATCCAGACCAATATTTTCGGAACACTCGTCTGCGCCGAGGTCGCTGCCAAGTGCGGGGTTGCGCAATTTGTCCTGATATCGAGCGACAAGGCGGTGGATCCCTCATCGGTGCTTGGCATGACAAAGCGGGCTGCCGAACAGATCATCAGCGCCTTGCACGGGACGCCAGCAGGCGAGACGGGCGTGCGCCGCTCCGCCACCAAGTTCATAGCCGTGCGGTTCGGCAATGTCTTTGGCAGCAATGGCTCGGTAGCGACCATATTCCGGGCGCAGATCGAGACTGGGGGACCCGTCACCATCACCGACCGGCGCATGACACGCTATTTCATGACCGTGGCCGAAGCCGTCGATCTCGTCATCATGTCGGCGGCTGACGCCGCGTCGAGGCACAGCGGAGACGATTATGCCGTCTATATGCTCGACATGGGCAAGCCGGTGCCGATTCTTGAAGTGGCCGAAACGATGATTCGCATGGCAGGAAAGAGCCCATACAAGGACATCGCAATCCGGTTCACCGGCATAAGGCCGGGCGAAAAACTCCACGAAACGCTGCATGGCGAAGATGAGGAACTCGTCGAACTCGGCATTTCGAAGATTTTTGGTCTCAGCACGGACGTCGTGGAATGGTCGGATGTCCAGATCGCGCTCACGGAGCTGCAGCAATCGGCGAAAAACCAGGACAAGGCTGCCGCGCTCGCCGTGTTGGCAAGCCTTGACCGCGCCAAGAAGGCCAGAGCGAGTGCACGTCAAGACGCGATCCCGAAAACGGCCGGGCAGGCGACCTAGACCCCAAATCAGAAAGCGATCTTGTTCGTGAGCAAAGAAGATCCGCGCGTCGCGGTCCTGATGGGCACGAAAGACGGTGCCGCCTTCATCGATGAACAGTTGCAATCCCTGCTCGCGCAGTCGCACCCTCTGGTCGACCTGTGGATTTCAGACGATGGCTCCATCGATGGCACGACCGCCATCATCGAGACATGGAAATCGCGCTGGTCCAAGGGTCGAATGACCCTCGTGGAGGGGCCGCGGCAAGGCTTCGCAGCCAATTTCCGATCGATGATCCTCGATCGACGCATCGAGGCGGACTGCTATGCCTTCTGCGACCAGGACGATATCTGGGAGCCCGACAGGCTGGAGAGCGCTGTCAGCTGGATGCAGGCCCAAGACGCAAAAACCCCGCTGATGTGTTGCTCGCGAACCGCGACCATGACGGAAACGGGAAGCCTTGTCGGCCGTTCGCCGCTGTTTGCCCGTCCGCCATCCTTTCGCAACGCGCTTGTGCAAAGCATCGCCGGCGGCAACACCATGCTGCTCAACGCCGCGGCCCGCGACCTGCTGGCCAGGGCCTCCGCGCGAACCGGGTTCGTCAGCCACGACTGGTGGGCCTATCTCATCGTGACCGCCGCCGGCGGCATCGTTCGTTACGATCCGCGACCACTGGTGCGCTACCGGCAGCACGCGGCAAACCTGGTTGGAGCCAACGTGTCATGGAGAGCAAGGGTTTCCCGGCTTGGCCGCCTGTTCAAGGGCGAGTTCGCCGGCTGGACCGACCTCAACCTTGACGGCCTTGCCGTCAATCGCGACCTCCTGACCGAGGACGCGGCGGCATGCCTCGACCTGTTCACCCGCGGGCGGCAGGGCGGTCTTTTCCGCCGCTTGGCCGCCTTGCGCAAAAGCGGTGTCTATCGGCAGACTCTTTCCGGGACCCTGGGGCTCTATCTCGCTTTCATCCTGGGGCGCATTTGAGCATCGAACAGCTGCGTGGCGCACTTGGTCAACAGATGAGCTCATGCTACGTCGACCGGATTGACGGGCTTGGCCCGCGGCGTTGCCTCGGGGCTTTGGCAGGGAGCATTATCGGCCGTTCATGAAGGCAGCCAAGCACATCTTCGATCTTGCCGGTGCGGCTCTGCTGCTGGTGGCCACATCTCCTGTTTTGGTGCTGGCCGTCCTTGCCGTTCGGGCATCGTCGCCCGGTCCGGCCATTTTTTCGCAGATTCGGGTCGGCCGCGACGGCCTGCTTTTTCGCTGTCACAAGTTGCGCACCATGTATGTCGGCACGCCGTCATTGCCCTCGCATGAGGCGCCGGCGAATTCCGTGACATCGGTTGGAAAGGCCTTGCGGAAGTTCAAGCTCGATGAGCTGCCGCAGTTCTGGAACGTCCTGAAGGGCGAGATGAGCCTGGTCGGCCCGCGCCCCTGCCTGCCGACCCAAACGGAACTGATCGAGTGTCGCAGGCGGCTGGGCGTCTTGGCAGCACTTCCGGGCATAACCGGCCTGGCCCAGATCAGGGGCATCGATATGTCGAACCCGGAGCTTTTGGCCGAAACGGATGCCGCCTATCTCCGCACGGCGTCGTTCCAGCTCGACCTTCGGATCCTGCTTGGAACGCTTTATCGAAGCTGACAGGCCATCATGGTCGAACACGACGTCAGGATTTACTGAGCCGCGCCAGCTCGGCCAGCCGCTCCAGCGTGCCGGCTTCAGGCGCCCAGCCCTCCGACACCAGCAGGGCAGGGTCGCATATCTGTGTCGCGGTCAGGCTGGCCCAGAACGCCTGCCTGCCCAGCACGCTTGCTGCCGGCCGCATCAGGCCGGCCGGCACAGCCATCAGGCGCATAGGCCGCCCCAAACCCCTGCGAAAGGCGGCGATGATGGCCTCGACGGCGACCGGTGGCACATCGGCGCCGACATAGACTGGGCGAAGTGGCCGCGAGTGGCCCAGCAGGTGCGACACCGCTCGCACCGCCGCCTCGGATGACATCAGCGAGCGGATTCCCGTCAAGGCGCCCGTCGGCAGCGGCAGCGCCGTATCGGCCAGGCGCATCAGCGTCGCGAGGTTGCCCTTCATGCCGCTTCCATAGACTGGAGGCAGGCGCAGCACGGCGGCGTCGGAGCGGCCATGCGACGCATAGGCGTCCAAAACCCTGATCTCGCCCTCGCGCTTCGAGCGTCCATAGACGCATTGCGGGGCAGGGGGCGTGTTCTCGTCGATCGTTGCGCTGACGCGAGCGCCGATCACGGCCCGGATCGAGGAGAGATGGATGAAGCGTCCGCTTGCCTGGGCGGCCGCTGCCTGCGCCAGCCGCGCGCTCAGTTCCACATTGGCCGCTTGGTAATCGGCTTCGGTGGCATCGCCCTGATCATTGTTGAGGCCGGCACAATGGACGACGTGGCTCACATCCCTGGTGAGTGCCAGGAAAGCCGCGGCCGGCGCATCGAAATTGGGCATCAGCACCGCGCCATCCCCTAGCCCAAACCTCTCCGGATGGCGGGAGGCAAGGCGAAGCTCGGCACCGGCTTCGCGAAGGTGCTGCACGACAAGACGCCCGATGAAACCCGTCGCGCCCGTGACCAGAACCTTCATGGCCTTGCCCGGAACAGCTCTTGCGAGGCTGACGGAAGAGCTCGCTCTTCCCCGGCTGGCGCAAGTGCCTGCTCTTCCATCAACGGAGCCTGATTTCCGGAGGCAAGATATGTTCCGCTCACCAGGAAGACCATCAGCACCGAGTCCAGAATGTCATGGCCGACCAGGATGCCCGTCATTCCGGCCGTCAGATAGGTGATCACCACGACGACAATCATGGTGGCGCCGAACCGCTCGACCGGATCGCCGCTGTTTCGCAAGACCCGGGCGGCATTTCCAGCCGCAACGACAAAGATCGCCGCCAGCGTCACGGCGCCCAGAATTCCCGCCTGCACCAAGGCGGTCAGGAAACCGTTGTGGAAATGGTTGAAGCCGGCGTCCATCGCGAACTGGTCATGAAAGCCTTGCTCTATCAGAAGCTGAGTCGCACCCACACCATGCCCGAACACTGGCATGTCATCGAATGCCTTGAGGCCGATCTGCCAAAGCGCAACACGTATTCCCACCGAGGTGTCGTAGTTGCCGCTGGCTCCAAGCGCACTCCAATCGGAGCGCAAAAAGTCGACGCGCCCGGATATTGCCTGGAAGCTGGAAGCGGCGATCACGACGCCGACCGCCGCCAGCAACAGCAGCAGGCGAACGGCATTCCTGCCTCTGAGCCTGTGCCGGTTGATCAGCATGACGGCGATGCCGGCGATCAGCAGTGCCAGCCAGGCGATACGCGAGCCGGAATAGATGATGGCGATCGTCCCGGCCAATGTCGCATAGAAGAGGGGGTTCCGGGCTCGCTCGATGCCGGACAAGGCGCCGGCTACACAGATCACCACGGCAAGGCAGACGACGGTTGCGAAGACGATCGGATTTCCGGCCCCACCCTCGGCCCTGACCCCAATCCAATATTGCTGGATGACGGCCATGAGCAGCGCGACAAAACAGGCGGCCATGCTGGAGAGCACGACGATGCGGGCAAGCGTGGTTTTCTGCGTGATGCTCCAGGTCGAATAGGACACGGGAAAAAACAGGAAGGTCACGAGCGGGATAAGATGTGGCGCATCCCGGACGAACGAGTTGTTGATGATGGAAGCCAGGAGATTGGCGGCGCAGTACGCATAGATCGCGACCGTCAGCCAGATCATCGGCCGGTCGGCGTTGAAGCGCCTTTTCCGTAAAGCAATCAGCAGGACGGATGAAAGGCCGCCGCCGTTGAATACAAAGCTGACCACCGATCCCAGAACCGGTGGAAAAAAGAAGCAAAGAATGGAGAAGTAGATATTGATCCGAGAAGGCGTGAATTGCTGTCTCAGGGATGAAGGCCGGCTCAATTTTTGGGCTCGCTGTTTTCGGCAAGTTTCGTGCGGCGGATCTTGTTTAGCGACGTAGAATGCGCTCGCCTCGAAATTGCCCATGCCTCATGATGCACCTGCCCGCTTCCCGAGGCTGGTATAGCGGCTGGGCTCTCTTTTCGATAGTGCATCGGAGCCGATTGCCACTGAAAATCGGCAGCCGGCGCCGGTCGATCAGCTAAGATCCCTGGCGGGCCGCGGCCGGTCTACTCAAGCAATATTTTTCCCACGTTTTCTCAACTGTTGAGCTTGCGAGCAGGAATTTCCGGGTTTTTGGGTGTCCGTGGAAAATTCATTCCCGAACCGTGTGCCACGGGGCCAGTCCAGCATTGTTCTTGACAACAGCGATCTGCTAGAACGCCGGCACGACAGAGATTGTCCAGAAGCAAGGCTTGAACCGGGCGCGAAGGCTCGACGATTTGAGGCAAGGCCTTCTGTTAAAAGGCACGAGAGAACGCTCACAGTCCATGACAACAACGCTTACGCATCTTCAGCGGCTTGAAGCCGAATCCATCCATGTCTTCCGCGAGGTTGCGGCCGCTTTCACCAAGCCGGTCATGCTCTATTCGGTTGGCAAGGATTCATCCGTGCTGATGCATCTGGCGATGAAGGCCTTTTATCCCGCCAAGCCGCCATTCCCGTTTCTTCACGTCGACACGACGTGGAAATTCCGTGAGATGATCACCTTTCGCGATCAGATGGCGCAGAAACTCGGCTTCGATCTCCTGGTCCACGTCAACGAAGACGGCGTGCGCGACAACATCAATCCGTTCGACCACGGTTCGAACACGCACACCCATGTGATGAAGACCGTGGCGCTGCGCCAGGCGCTCGACAAATACGGTTTCGACGCAGCCTTTGGCGGTGCCCGCCGCGACGAGGAGAAATCGCGCGCCAAGGAGCGCATCTTTTCCTTCCGCAACGCCCAGCATGTGTGGGATCCGAAGAACCAGCGCCCCGAAATGTGGAAGATATTCAACACCCGCATCGCTTCGGGTGAATCGATCCGCGTCTTTCCGCTATCGAATTGGACCGAACTCGATATCTGGCAGTACATCCTGCAGGAAAGTATCCCGATCGTGCCGCTCTATTTCGCCAAGGAACGGCCGGTGGTGGAACGCGACGGCATGCTGATCCTGCGGGATGACGAGCGCATGAAGCTGCGCCCCGGCGAGACAGTGGAAAACCGGCTGGTGCGGTTCCGCACGCTTGGCTGCTATCCGCTGACCGGCGCCATCGAGTCGGATGCCGACACGCTGGAAGCCATCGTCGGCGAGATGCTGACCGCACGCACGTCCGAACGGCAGGGTCGCCTGATCGACCGCGATGAAGCCGGCTCGATGGAAAAGAAGAAGCGCGAGGGGTACTTTTGACCATGCGCCACATCATGGCAAAGAGCCTCGCGCCCACCGACGGCGTCCGCGAGTATCTGGCGGCGCAGGAGAAGAAGTCGCTGCTGCGCTTCCTGACCTGCGGTTCCGTCGATGACGGCAAGTCGACGCTGATCGGGCGCCTGCTGTCCGACACCAAGCAGATTTTCGAGGACCAGCTCGCCGCGCTCGAACGCGATTCGCGCAAGCATGGCACGACGGGCGACGACATCGATTTCGCGCTGCTGGTCGATGGTCTCGAGGCTGAGCGTGAGCAAGGCATCACCATCGATGTCGCCTACCGTTTCTTCGCCACGCCGAAGCGCAAGTTCATCGTTGCCGACACACCCGGCCACGAGCAATACACGCGCAACATGGCGACCGGCGCCTCGACCGCCGATCTGGCGATCGTGCTGATCGATGCCCGGCAAGGGGTGTTGCGCCAGACCAGACGCCATTCGATCATCGCCTCACTGCTCGGCATCCGCCATGTCGTGCTGGCCGTCAACAAGATCGATCTTGTCGATTTCGATCAGACGGTTTTCGACCGTATCGTCGAGGATTATGGGCAATTCTCGCGCGATCTCGGCTTCCAGACCATTGTGCCGATCCCGATGTCGGCCCGTTATGGCGACAATGTCAGCCGCCGGTCGGAAAGCATGGAATGGTATTCCGGCCCGACGCTGATCGAGCATCTCGAAACCGTGTCGGTCGACGAAGCGGTGGTCGAGCTGCCGTTCCGTTTCCCGGTCCAGTATGTCAATCGCCCCAATCTCGATTTTCGCGGTTTTGCCGGCACGATCGCGTCCGGCCAGGTCGCGCCGGGCGACGAGGTGGTCGTCGCCAAATCCGGCAAGGCCTCGCGCGTCAAGCGCATCGTCTCCTATGGCGGCGACCTCGCCCAGGCGGCCGCGGGCCAGGCTGTTACACTCGTTCTTGACGACGAGGTCGAGATCTCACGCGGCAACATGCTGGTTTCGCCGGCCGCACGGCCGCAGGTCGCAGACCAGTTCGCAGCCAACATCGTCTGGTTCGACGAACATGCGCTGCTGCCCGGCCGCTCCTACATCTTGCGCACCGAGACCGATCAGACCAGCGCCACCGTCACCGATCTGAAGTACCGGATCAATGTCAACGACTTTGCCCATGAAGCGGCCAAGTCGCTCGAAATGAACGAAGTCGGCATCTGCAACATCTCGACGCGGACGCCGATCGCTTTCGATCCCTTCGCCGAAAACCGCACCACCGGCGCCTTCATCCTGATCGACCGCATCTCAAACGCCACGGTCGGCGCCGGCATGATCCTGCATTCGCTGCGCCGCGCCGAAAACATCCATTGGCAGTCGCTCGATGTCGGCAAGCGCGTGCGCGCCGACATGAAGAACCAGCGGCCGGCTGTGTTCTGGTTCACCGGACTGTCGGGCTCCGGCAAGTCGACCATCGCCAACCTGTTCGAAAAGAAGCTGTTCGCCACCGGCCGCCATACCTATATCTTGGACGGCGACAACGTTCGTCACGGTCTCAACCGCGATCTTGGTTTCACCGACGCCGATCGCGTCGAGAACATCCGCCGCGTCGCCGAAGTGGCGCGTTTGATGGCCGATGCCGGGTTGATCGTCATTGTTTCGTTCATTTCGCCGTTTAGCGCCGAGCGGCGCATGGCGCGCGAATTGATGGCCGACGGAGAATTCATCGAGGTGTTCGTCGATACGCCCTTCGAGGAATGCGCCAGGCGCGATCCGAAGGGCCTCTATGCACGCGCGCTGAATGGCGAGATCAAGAATTTCACCGGCGTCGATTCTCCCTACGAAGCGCCGGAAAACCCGGAAATCCATCTGAGGACACTCGGCAAATCGGCCGAAGAGATGGTAGACGCCCTGGAACACTGGCTGAACGAGCGCGACATTGCCGAAGACCAATACGACAGCGGCGGCGGCATCTGACGACAGGCCAATGCTCGAAATCTTCGAGCGGCTGGCCCTGGCGGCAGGACGCGAGGTGATGCGTGTGTTCCACGCCGGCTGTGCTGTCGACCGCAAGTCCGACGCCTCGCCGGTGACCGAGGCGGACCGCGAGAGCGAGAAGATCATTCTCGCCGGACTGCGCGCCGCATTTCCCGACATTCCCTGCGTGGCCGAGGAGGAAGCATCCGCCGGCATCGTGCCGCCCGACCTGGACGGGGCTTTCTTCCTGATCGATCCGCTCGACGGCACCAAGGAATTCGTCAACCGCCGCACCGATTTCACCGTCAACATTGCGCTGGTTCGCGATGGTGTGCCGGAAGTCGGCGTCGTCTTTGCGCCTTGCACCGGCCGCTTCTTTTCCGGTCTGCCGGGCAGGGCGGAATCTCTCGAAATCGATGGCGACTACCAGATCGTCGGCCGCCGGCCGA
This sequence comes from Mesorhizobium loti, assembly GCA_014189435.1. Taxonomy (NCBI): domain Bacteria; kingdom Pseudomonadati; phylum Pseudomonadota; class Alphaproteobacteria; order Hyphomicrobiales; family Phyllobacteriaceae; genus Mesorhizobium; species Mesorhizobium loti. Next base: position 3,804,674 of record CP050293.1, on the reverse strand, counting down.
TCTCGGTGAGAACGGCCGTGGCGCCGCTGGCCGTCGTCGCCAGTCGGTCACACAACACGCCGGAAACCGAGGCCTATATCCGCGACCTCGGTGCCGCCGAAATCGTTTCGGTCGGTTCGTCCCTGAAATTCTGCCTTCTTGCCAGCGCCGAGGCGGATGTCTATCCGCGCTTCGGCCGCACCATGGAATGGGACACGGCGGCAGGTGACGCCGTACTGCGCGCGGCCGGTGGCATGACGCGCACGCTGGACGGCCAGCCCCTTGTCTACGGCAAGCGCAGGCAAAGCGACGATGAGGATTTTGCCAATCCGCATTTCATTGCCAGCGGTAGGGCAGGGGTCAGCCCCGCCTGAGAAGGCCCCGCAGCCTACTCGGCTGCGGCCTGCGCTGAATTCGAGCCGATATAGTTGCGGATCGTTTCGATGATCCGGTCCTGGTCGGCTTCGCTGAGATAAGGGTGCATCGGTAGGCAGAGGATCCGCTTCGGCAGGTCTTCCGAAACAGCAAGACCGGTCGGCGTGCGCGGATAGTCGCGATAAGCGACCTGGGCATGCAGCGGCTTCACATAATAGATGACAGACGGAATGCCCTTTTCGCCGAGATGCGCCTTCAGCCCGTCGCGCTTGGGCGTCTCTATGGCGTACTGCGCCCAGGCCGAACGGCTGCCATCCAGATTGCGGGCGGCGGTAACGATGTCGCCAAGCCCGTCGGCATAGCGCTTTGCCACCATTTGGCGGGCAACCATCTCGTCTTCGAGGATGGCCAGTTTCTCGATCAGGATCGCCGCCTGCAGGGTGTCGAGCCGTGAATTGATGCCGACGCGGACATTGTCGTACTGCGTCTCGCCCTTGCCGTGGAAGGCGAAGGATCTGAGCTGCTCGGCCAGCGCATCGTCATTGGTGAACATCGCGCCGCCGTCGCCGTAGCAGCCAAGCGGCTTTGCCGGATAGAAGCTGGTCGAGCCGACATGGCCGAAAGCACCGCACATCTTGCCGTCGAGCGAACCGCCCATCGACTGGGCGGCATCCTCGATCACCATCAGCCCTTCGCGGTCGGCGATCGCCATGATCGCCTCGTAGTCGGCGGCGAGGCCGAACAGATCGACGGGAATGATTGCCTTCGGCTTCAGCCGGCCTTCCTTCTTGATCATGGCGATGGCCGCTTCGAGGCTGGCAATGTCGATGTTGTAGCTATGCGGGTCGACATCGACGAATACCGGCTCGGCCTTGGCCAACGCCACCACTTCGGCGGTGGCGGCGAAAGTAAAGCTCGGCACGAACACCGCGTCACCCGGGCCGACGCCAGCCGCAAACAGCGGCAACAGCAGCGCATCGGTGCCGTTGGCACAGGCCACGACATGCTTGGTGCCGATATAGGCGGCGAGCTTGTTCTCGAATTCGGTGACTTGCGGGCCGAGGATATAGCGGCCTTCTTCGACGACACGGTCGATCGCGGCCTTCAGCCGGTCGCGGATTCGTTCGCGCTGCGCGCCAAGATCGATGAACTGCATGTCGGCCTCAAAACGGTTTTAGCCAGGCGGTTTAGCCAGATAACCGGCCGCTGGTACCAGAGTTGCGCCTGCCGAGAAAGCCGGGCAGGCTGAACCGCGAATTGCCTAGGTGTCGCAGTCTGTTACCTGTCTTTTCCGGCGTGTCTTCGCGAGATGCCGGAAATCCGGGCTTCGTCAGGCACGATCCTGCCCTTATAATCCCTGGCATCGGCTCTGCGAAACATAAAGTGATCGACACGCTCAACCAATTTTAGGCACGTTGCGGCCCGCTCAGGCGATCTCGTGCCGCCAGGGCGGATTGGCGCCGGCCCGTGACACGGTGACCGCTGCAGCCTTGGCGCCGAGCGCCAGCGCCTTGTGGATGGCGTCTTTCGACAGGCCGGAAATCGCCGCTTTCGTCAGCAAGCCCTGCTCATGCAAGGAGGCGAGGATGCCGGCATTAAACGTGTCGCCGGCGCCGACCGTGTCGACCACCTCGACCTTTTCCGGCATGACGGTGACGGCGTGTTCCCTGGTATAGCCGACGGCGCCTTCGCTGCCATGGGTGACGACGATCAGCTTCGGGCCGCGATCCAGCCAGTTGCGGATGACATCCTCGTGCGAGCCGGCTTCGCCGAACCAGTTCAGGTCTTCGTCCGACAGCTTCACGATGTCGGCCATCGCCATCATGGCGCGGATGCGCCTGAGGTGCTTGGCCTTGTCCGGAATGAAGTTCGGCCGGATGTTGGGATCGAGCATCATGACGCGGCTTGCCTGCTCGCGCCGCATGAACTCTTCATAGGCGCCGCCGGCGGGCTCCGAGATCAGGCTGATGGCACCGAACAGCATGGCCTCGATCTCGTTGCCGAGCTGCGGCAGGTCGTCGATGGTCAGCATGCGGCCGGCGGTGTTCTCGTCATAGAAGGTGTAGGTCGCCTGGCCATTGGTGAGCTTGACGAAGGCCAGCGTCGTTGGCCGAGGCGAGGTGTGTGCATAGGTGGAACTGACCTTGCTCGCCCCAAGCGCATCCCGGAACTGGCCGCCGAACAGATCCGAAGACAGGCCCGAAAAGAAGCCGGCCGGCGCGCCGAGCCGGCCAAGTGCGATCGCCGTGTTGAACACGGCGCCGCCGACATAAGGCGCAAAGGCCGGCTCGCCCGCCGTCGTCGTGCGCGGCAGCATGTCGATCAGGGCTTCGCCGCAGCAGAGGATCATGGCTTCCTGGTCTCCGGCGGATAGATCACGCCCTTGCGGATGATGATGTTGGCGTAGAGCCGCGGCTCGCTTGTCGCGACGATGGCATGCGCCGATTTGACCCGTGCATAGAAGTCGGCGCCGGCCAGCGCAACCACCTTGCGGCCCGGCGCGCGTTTGGCGCAGATCGCCTCGATCTCATGGTGGACGGGATCGGCAAGCGAGGGGTCGCCCTTGACCGAGGCGCGAAACAGCGCCTCCGGCACGGCGTCATCCACCGGCAGCACACTCAGGATCGCGTCGAGCACCGGGATGAGGTGGTGACCGTCGGCTCGCACCAGCCGGGTTGCCTGCTGCTCGGCCGGATAATTCCCGTCGACAAGGGCGATTTCGTCGCCATGGCCCATGCCGCGCAGGATCGCCAGAAGCTCCGGACCGAGCAGCGCCGGGATTCCGATCAACATCAGGCGCTCCTGGAAATCGTCGTCGATCCGGTCAGGAAGCGTTCGGATAGTGGCAGGCTGGCGCCGCCGAGCGCCCGGGCATGAATGCCGACGGTTCCCTCGCGGACGGCGGGCAGCTTCAAACCTTCGCCGTCGATCGTGGCGATGGCTGCGATGATGGCGTCCACCAGCCGGCGGCGCACCGCCTTCGGCATCCAGCCGTCGATCACCGCCGCTTCGAAATCGATGACCGAGGATGCGGCGACAATGGCGTAGGCGAGCGCTTGCGAGGCGCTGGCGATCCAGTTGTCGAGCTCGGGTCCGATCTCGCCCCAGTCTTCCGGCGAGGTCCACAGATGCGAGGCCTCGACGCCGCGCGCATTGAGCGCCTTTTCGAGCATGGCGATGGACGCCACGTCGATCAGCTGAGCCGGCTTGCCATCCGGCCCTGGCACGGGCATGGAGCCGAGTGCTCCGGCATTGCCGGTCGGGCCGCCGAAAAGCCGGCCATTCAGCACAATGCCGCCACCGGCAAAGGCGCCGATGTAGAAATAGACGAAGTCACGCGCTGCCCCCGCCTGGCCGAAGACGAGTTCGGCGCCGCAGGCCGAAGTCGCATCGTTCTGCAAATAGACCGGGAAATCGCATTGCGCCTGGATGTCGGCCCGGATGTCGCGGTGGCGCCATTCGTCCATGACGTCGCGCGGGGCGCCGGCGGTATCGGCCCAGTTCCACAATTCGAACGGCATGGCGATGCCGAGCCCGGCGATGCGCTTGTCCTGTGCGGGTGTCAGCGCGCCGCGCATCTGCCGCATGCCGTTGCTGACGAAGTCCACCGTCTCGCGCGGCGCCGGGTAGCGGTATGAATGCTGCAGCATCGAGCGCACATTGCCGAGGAAATCGATCAGCACCAGTTCCGCGCTGCGGCGGCCGATCTTCAGGCCGATGAAGAAAGCGCCTTCGGGATTGAGCGCCATCGGGATGGAGGGCTGGCCGATCTTGCCGCGCAACGGCGCCTGGCGCAGCAGAAGGCTTTCTTCCTCCAGCTCGCGCATGATGACCGAAACCGTCTGCGCCGAAAGCCCGGTCATGCGGGCGATGTCGGATTTCGCCAGGCTGCCGTGTTGGCGTACCAGCGAAAGCACCAACCGCTCGTTGTGGTCGCGCATGCCGCTCTGGTTGGTGCCGCGGTGAATGAGGCTGTCATTCACCTCGGGCGAACCGTGCCTCGCAATGGCGGTTTCCACCCTGTTCCTCCCGTCGTTTCCCCTCAATGCTTTTGGGCCAGAATGGGTGAACGAAGCAAGGCTGTCAATAATAAATAAGAGTGATTTAATTATTGACAGAGGCTTCGGCCTGGTGTCTGTTGAGGCAGCGTCCACGCTGGGAGAATTTCGTTGGACGCGCTGCAGGATGCCGGTTGGCCGGCATCCGGAATGGTTCCACTGGGAGGAAAATCGTGAGCAAGACAGTTCTGAAATCCACAGTTTTTGCCGCTGCGGCCCTGGGCCTGATGGCCTTTGCGTCGTCCGCGTCCGCTGCCGGCGTCAGTGCCTGCCTGATTACAAAGACGGACACAAATCCCTTCTTCGTCAAGATGAAGGAAGGCGCCACCGCGAAAGCCAAGGAGATTGGTGTCGATCTGAAAGCTTATGCCGGTAAGGCCGAAGGCGACAATGAAGGCCAGGTCGCGGCAATCGAATCCTGTATCGCCGATGGCGCCAAGGGCATTCTGATCACCGCAACCGACACGGCGGCAATCGTGCCGGCAGTCAAGAAGGCCCGTGACGCCGGTCTGCTGGTGATTGCGCTGGATACCCAACTCGAGCCGGCCGATGCAGCCGATGCCACCTTTGCCACAGACAACTTCAAGGCCGGCGAACTGATCGGCTCGTGGGCCAAGACCACCCTCGGCGACAAGGCCAAGGATGCCCACATCGCTTATATGGACTTGATCGCCAGTCAGCCTTCGGTCGATGTGCAGCGCGACCAGGGCTTCATGAAGGGCTTTGGCATCGACCTCGGCGATCCCAAGAAGATTGGCGATGAGACGGACGCCCGCAATGTCTGCCACGACCTGTCGAGCGGCAATGAAGATGGCGGCCACACCGCCATGGAGAACTGCCTGCAGAAAGATCCCGACATCAACGTCGTCTACACCATCAACGAACCCGCCGCTGCCGGTGCCTACCAGGCACTGAAAGCCGTCGGCAAGGAAAAGGACGTGCTGATCGTCTCGATCGATGGCGGTTGCCCGGGCGTCAAGAACGTCGCCGAAGGCATCATCGGCGCAACCTCGCAGCAATATCCGCTGCTCATGGCCTCGCTCGGCATCGAGGCGATCAAGACCTTTGCCGATACCGGCAAGAAGCCTGAGCCGTCGCCGGGCCTCAACTTCTACAATACCGGCGTGACGCTGATCACCGACAAGCCGGCAGCCGGCGTCGAATCGATCGATACCAAGGCTGGCCTTGCCAAGTGCTGGGGTTGATTTGATCTCCTGATCGGCTCAATCTTGAGACAACAACGATAAGAAGAATTGCGCGGGGCGGTCACGGCCGCCTCGCGCAAAAGGCGGGGAGGCCGTTTTGAGCGTTGAAACCACCAAGGCCAGCGGACCACAGGAGTTCGAGAAGACTTTGGCCGCAAGCGACACCAGTGTCGCTTCCTTCGACACCCATTCGCGCACGCTGCTGGAGAGCATCCAGCACCGGCTGCACAAAAGTCCGGCCATGGTGCCGCTGATCATCCTGCTCATTTCGGTGATCCTGTTTGCCATCGTCGTCGGCGGGCGTTTCTTTTCGCCGTTCACGCTGACGCTGATCCTCCAGCAGGTGGCGATCACCGGCATTGTCGGCATCGCCCAGACGCTCGTGGTGCTGACCGCCGGCATCGACCTCTCCGTCGGCGCCATCATGGTGCTGAGTTCGGTCGTCATGGGTCAGTTCGCCATGCATTACGGCGTTCCGGCCCCGGTTGCCGTCGCCGTCGGGCTTCTGGTCGGAGCGCTGTGCGGCTTTGTCAACGGCTTCCTCATCGCCAGGGTGAAGTTGCCGCCTTTCATTGTCACGCTCGGCACGTGGTCGATCTATGCGGCCATCAACTTCATCTATTCGGGCAACGAGACCATCCGCAGCCAGGATCTCGAAACAAATGCACCGTTGCTGCAGTTCTTCGGCAATTCGTTCAAGATCGGCGGCGCCGTGTTCACCTATGGCGTGCTGCTGATGCTGCTCATGGCGGCGATCGCCTGGTACGTGCTCAACCACACCGCCTGGGGACGGCATGTCTATGCCGTGGGTGACGACCCGGAGGCGGCCGAGTTGTCGGGTGTTCGCGTCGACCGGATGCTGCTCGCGGTCTATACGCTCACGGGCATCATCTGCGCCATTGCCGGCTGGGCCTTGATTGGGCGCATCGGATCGGTTTCGCCACAAGCAGGTCAGTTCGAGAACATCAACTCTATTACCGCCGTGGTGATCGGCGGCACCTCGCTGTTCGGTGGGCGCGGTTCCATTCTCGGGACCATATTCGGCGCACTCATCGTCGGCGTGTTTGCGCTCGGTCTGAGGCTCTGGGGCACGGATCCGCAATGGACGCAATTGTCCGTCGGCGCCCTTATCATCGTGGCGGTTGGCATCGACCAGTGGATCAGGAAGATCTCGGCATGACCCAGGCTCAGGACCCCATTCTCACCGCGCGCGGGCTCGTCAAACGCTATGGCCGCGTCACCGCCTTGGACAACGCCGACTTCGACCTCTATCCGGGCGAAATCCTTGCCGTCATCGGCGACAACGGCGCCGGCAAGTCGTCGCTGATCAAGGCGATTTCCGGCGCGGTCACGCCCGATGAGGGCGAGATCCGCCTCGATGGCAAACCCATTGCCTTCAAGTCGCCGATGGAAGCTCGTGAAGCAGGCATCGAGACCGTCTATCAGAATCTGGCGCTGTCGCCGGCGCTGTCGATCGCCGACAACATGTTCCTCGGCCGCGAGATCCGCAAACCGGGCTTCCTGGGGCAATGGCTGCGCATGCTCGACCGTCCGGCAATGGAAAAGCGCGCCCGCGACAAGCTCACCGAACTCGGCCTGATGACCATCCAGAACATCAGCCAGGCGGTGGAGACGCTCTCGGGCGGTCAGCGCCAGGGCGTGGCTGTGGCGCGCGCCGCTGCCTTCGGCTCGAAAATGGTGATCATGGATGAGCCGACGGCAGCCCTTGGCGTCAAGGAGAGCCGCCGCGTGCTCGAACTGATCCTCGACGTCAAGAAGCGCGGCCTGCCGATCGTTCTGATCTCGCACAACATGCCGCATGTCTTCGAAGTGGCCGACCGCATTCACATCCATCGCCTCGGCCGTCGCCTCTGCGTCATCGACCCCAAGCAATATACGATGTCCGACGCCGTCGCCTTCATGACCGGAGCAAAGGTCCCGCCGGAGGCGGCGCTGGCTGCCTGATGCATGTCGTCCAAAAGTGCGTAGCGGTTTTGGGACAACGGCATGCACGGAACAAAATTTGAAGCGCGTCGCGCGGAATGTATGAGCGCGCGGCGGTTCAAATTGCCAAATTGCCGCAGGGTAAGCTAGCATGAGCTAATCTAAATCGATTGAATATGTAGCGGTATCGGCTAGCATGGGCTGGGAGGAACCATGAAAGCCGGTATGATCATGGCAACCGCACGAGAGGCAGCATGACGAGCGCGATGACATCCGAACCCCTCCCGCCACTGCTCGAAAATCCTGATCCAAAGACACTCGCACGGGAAGTCTTGGTGGCCCTCAAATACAGGGTCGGCAAGGACACCACCGTCGCGACCCAGTACGACTGGCTGACCGCCTCGATCAAGGTCGTGCGCGACCGCATCGTCGACCGCTGGATGCAGGCGACCAAAGAGGCCTACGACCAGAAGGAAAAGCGCGTCTATTATCTCTCGCTGGAGTTCCTCATCGGCCGCCTGATGCGCGACGCCTTCTCCAATCTCGGCCTGATGGACAATATGCGCGAGGCGCTGTCCTCGCTGGGCGTCGACCTCGATCTCATCGCCGCACTCGAGCCGGATGCGGCACTCGGCAATGGCGGCCTCGGCCGGCTTGCCGCCTGCTTCATGGAAAGCATGGCGACCGTCGACATTCCCGCGCATGGCTACGGCATCCGCTATGCCAACGGCATGTTCCGCCAGGAGATTCACGACGGCTGGCAGGTCGAACTGCCCGAGACCTGGCTCGATCACGGCAACCCCTGGGAATTCGAACGGCGCGAACGCTCGTTCGAGGTCGGGTTCGGCGGTTCGGTGGAATCGATCACCTCGAAGGACGGCCGGCTCGAGCGCCATGTCTGGAAGCCGACCGAGCATGTGCTGGCCGTCGCCTATGACACGCCTGTCGTCGGTTGGCGAGCCAATCGGGTCAACACGCTGCGGCTGTGGTCGGGCATGCCGGTCGATCCGATCCTGCTCGACAAATTCAATGCCGGGGACCATATCGGCGCGCTTGCCGAAAGCAACAAGGCCGATGCCTTGTCGCGCGTGCTCTATCCCGCCGACTCCCACAAGGCCGGGCAGGAACTGCGGCTCAGGCAGGAGTACTTTTTTCCACCGCCTCGCTGCAGGACATCGTCCAGCGCCATCTCAGCCAGTATGGCGACCTGAAGTCGCTGCCCGACAAGGCTGCGATCCATCTCAACGACACCCATCCGGCCATCGCGGTGCCCGAGCTGATGCGCCTGTTGATGGATGTCCACGGTATGGATTTCGACCTTGCCTGGAGCATCACCAAGCGCACCTTCGGCTACACCAACCACACGCTGCTGCCCGAGGCGCTGGAAAGCTGGCCGGTGCCGCTGTTCGAACGGCTGCTGCCACGTCACATGCAGATCGTCTACGCCATCAATGCCGAGGTGCTCCTGGAGGCGCGTGCCTCCAACCAGTTCTCGGACGAGCAGATCGGCCGCATCTCGCTGATCCAGGAAAACGGCGACCGCCGGGTGCGCATGGGCAATCTGGCCTTTGTCGGCTCGCATTCGATCAACGGCGTTTCGGCGCTTCACACCGACCTGATGAAGGAGACGGTGTTCGCCGACCTGCACAAGCTCTATCCCGATCGCATCAACAACAAGACCAACGGCATCACGCCGCGGCGCTGGTTGATCCAGTGCAATCCCGGACTGACGTCGCTTGCCCGCGAGGCGATCGGCGACCGTTTCCTCGACGACATCGATGCCATCAAGGAGCTCGATGGCTTTGCCGGCGATGCCGCCTTTCGCGACAAGTTCGCCGCCGTCAAGCGCGCCAACAAGGCGCGGCTGGCCAACCTCGTCGCCGACCGGCTCGGCATCAAGGTCGATCCCTCGGCGCTGTTCGACATCCAGATCAAGCGCATCCACGAATACAAGCGCCAGCTTCTGAACATCCTGGAGGCGATCGCGCTCTACGACCAGATCCGCTCGCATCCCGAGCGCGACTGGATGCCGCGCGTGAAATTCTTCGGCGGCAAGGCGGCGCCCAGCTACCACAATGCCAAGCTAATCATCAAACTCGCCAACGACGTCGCCAAGGTCATCAACCGCGACCCGGCCGTGCGCGGTCTGCTGAAGGTGGTGTTCGTGCCGAACTACAATGTCAGCCTGGCCGAGATCATGATGCCGGCGGCCGATTTGTCGGAGCAGATCTCGACCGCCGGCATGGAAGCGTCGGGCACCGGCAACATGAAGTTCGCGCTGAACGGCGCGTTGACCATCGGCACGCTCGACGGTGCCAATGTCGAGATCAAGGAGTGCGTCGGCGACGACAACATCTTCATCTTCGGCCTGACCACCGCCGAGGTCGCCGAGCGGCGCAACAACGGCTACAACCCGCGCGCCGTCATCGAAGGATCGCCCGAGCTGGCGCAAGCGGTTGCCGCTGTTTCGTCGGGCGTCTTCTCGCCGGACGATCCGGAGCGGTATCGCGACCTCATCAACGGTCTCTACAACAGCGACTGGTTCATGGTTGCCGCCGATTTCGATGCCTATGCCGCCGCTCAGCGCGAGGTCGATGCGGTCTGGCGCAACAGTCCCGACTGGTACGCCCGGGCGATCCGCAACGTTGCGCGCGTCGGCTGGTTCTCCTCCGATCGCACGATCCGCCAATATGCGAAAGAAATCTGGAACGTGCCTGTCTGATGTGATTGCATGAGACCGCGAACAATGTGGTCCCGGTGACGTGAATTTGAATGTCGGATTCACGTCACTAGAAACAAACACTTGGTGCCCGGGGAGGGACACTGTCTGATGAAGAAGCCGCGCGCGACCGCTGCGACAAGCGGGCCGGACGGACTGGCGCCAGCCAGCGATGTTGCGGCGATTGTTGCCGGTACGCACGGCGACCCGTTCGCGGTTCTTGGCGTCCATGAGGTTGGCAAAAGCCTGTTTGCCCGCTGCTTTGTTCCGAATGCCGAATTCGTCACCGCCTACACGCTGACCGGCATCATCGCGGGTGAATTGTCCAGGCGCGACGATGGCGGCTTTTTCGAAGGCAAGCTCTCGATCAGGAAACGGCAGCCGCTGCGCTACCACGCGCGCAATGCCGGCGGCGACTGGTGGCTGACCGATCCCTATTCGTTCGGTCCGGTGCTTGGCCCGATGGACGACTACTATATCGCCCAAGGCTCGCATCTCAGGCTGTTCGACAAGCTCGGCGCCCATGTCATCGACCACGAAGGCGCTTCGGGAGTGCATTTCGCCGTCTGGGCTCCCAATGCGCGGCGCGTCTCGGTGGTCGGCGACTTCAACGAATGGGACGGCCGCCGGCACACGATGCGTGATCGCCGCGACACCGGCATCTGGGAACTGTTCGTACCCGACATCGGTGCCGGACGACCCTACAAATACGAGATCATCGGCCCCGATGGCGTGAGATTGCCGCTGAAGGCCGACCCGTTCGCCTTCAAATCCGAACTGCGTCCGGCCACGGCTTCGGTCGTGGCCGTGCCGCCGGCGCATGAGTGGGGCGACGAGGCGCATCGCAATTTCTGGCGCAATGCCGATCACCGGCGCGAAGCCATCTCGGTCTACGAGGTCCATGCCGGTTCCTGGCAGCTTCGCGACGACGGCACGTTCCTGTCATGGGATGAACTGGCCGACCGGCTGATCCCCTATGTGGTCGAGACCGGCTTCACCCATATCGAATTCATGCCGATCTCCGAACACCCCTATGACCCGTCCTGGGGCTACCAGACGACCGGCCTCTACGCGCCGTCAGCCCGCTTCGGCGACCCGGACGGCTTTGCCCGTTTCGTCGATGGCGCCCACCGAGCCGGTGTCGGCGTCATCCTCGACTGGGTGCCGGCGCATTTTCCGGTCGACGCGCACGGCCTGGCCAATTTCGATGGCACCGCGCTCTATGAACACGCCGATCCGCGCAAGGGTTTTCATCCCGACTGGAACACCGCGATCTACAATTTCGGCCGCCGCGAGGTGGTGTCGTTCCTCGTCAACAACGCGCTGTTCTGGGCCGAGAAATACCATGTCGACGGTTTACGCGTCGATGCGGTCGCCTCGATGCTCTACCTCGATTATTCGCGCAAAGCGGGCGAATGGATCCCCAACGAGAAGGGAGGCCGCGAGAACCTCGAGGCTGTCAGCTTCCTGCAGAAGATGAACAAGGAAGTCTACGGCCACCATCCGGGCGTGATGACCATCGCCGAGGAATCGACCTCATGGCCGAAGGTCTCGGCACCGGTGCATGAAGGCGGGCTCGGCTTCGGCTTCAAGTGGAACATGGGCTTCATGCACGACACGCTGGAGTATTTCTCCAAGGAGCCGATCTTCCGCAAGCATCACCACAACGACCTCACCTTCGGCCTGACCTACGCCTTCTCGGAAAATTTCGTGCTGCCGCTCTCGCATGACGAGGTCGTGCACGGCAAAGGCACGCTGCTTGGCAAGATGGCCGGCGACGACTGGCAGAAATTCGCGACATTGCGGGCTTACTACGCTTTCATGTGGGGCTATCCCGGCAAGAAGCTGCTGTTCATGGGGCAGGAGTTCGCGCAGCGCCGCGAATGGAGCGAAGCGCGCGCGCTCGACTGGAACCTGCTGGAGTTCCGGCCGCATCGCGGCGTCTGGCAGACGGTGCGCGATCTCAACTATCTCTATCGTTCGCGCCCGGCGCTGCACGGCCGCGATTGCGAACCGGAAGGGTTCTCCTGGCTGATCGTCGACGACAGCCAGAATTCGGTTTTTGCCTGGCTGCGCAGCGCACCGGGCGGCAGCCCGGTGGCCGTCATTTCCAATTTCACGCCGGTGCCGCGCGACAACTATCGCGTGCCGTTGCCGACATCCGGCAAATGGCGCGAAATCATCAACACCGATGCTTCTGAATATGGTGGTTCCGGCAAGGGCAATGGCGGCATGGTCGAGGCGCGAGCGGAGGGAGGCAGCATCTCCGCGACGATGCTTTTGCCGCCGCTGTCGACGATCATGCTCGAGCTCGTTGAGCCCGTCGAGACTGAGTAAAACGGCGAGATCGGGTAACTTGGGAGGGTAAAAATGGCAGACTTGAAACGGACCCAGCCGCTGGCGCGCGATGCCATGGCCTATGTATTGGCCGGCGGCCGTGGCAGCCGCCTCAAGGAACTGACCGACCGGCGTGCCAAGCCGGCCGTCTATTTCGGCGGCAAGACGCGCATCATCGACTTCGCGCTCTCCAATGCTCTGAATTCCGGCATTCGCCGCCTCGGCGTCGCCACCCAGTACAAGGCGCATTCGCTGATCCGCCACCTGCAGCGTGGCTGGAACTTCCTGCGGCCCGAGCGGAATGAGAGTTTCGACATCCTGCCAGCCAGCCAGCGCGTCTCGGAAACGCAATGGTATGAAGGCACGGCCGATGCCGTCTATCAGAACATCGACATCATCGAGGCCTACGGCCCCGAATACATGGTCATCCTGGCCGGCGACCACATCTACAAGATGGACTACGAGATGATGCTTCGCCAGCACGTCGACGCCAATGCCGATGTCACTGTCGGCTGCCTCGAAGTGCCGCGCATGGAAGCCACCGGCTTCGGCGTCATGCATGTCGATGCCAAGGACAACATCATCGCCTTCGTCGAAAAGCCCGCCGATCCGCCCGGCATTCCCGACAAGCCGGAATTCGCTTTGGCCTCGATGGGCATTTACGTCTTCAAGACCAAATTCCTGATGGAGCAGTTGCGCCGCGACGCGGCCGAGCCGGGCTCGAGCCGCGACTTCGGCAAGGATATCATCCCCTATATCGTCCAGCACGGTAAGGCGATCGCGCACCGTTTCGCCAAGTCCTGCGTCCGCTCGACCGCCGAGAACGAGGCCTATTGGCGCGACGTCGGAACGGTCGACGCCTATTGGGAGGCCAATATCGACCTGACCGATATCACGCCGGAGCTCGACCTCTACGACCGCGACTGGCCCATCTGGACCTATGCCGAATTGAAGCCGCCGGCAAAGTTCGTTCATGACGAGGATGGCCGCCGCGGTTCGGCCGTGTCCTCGCTTGTCTCGGGCGACTGCATCGTCTCTGGCGCCTCGCTGAAACGAAGCCTGATCTTCACCGGAGCGCGCATCAATTCCTATTCGACGCTGGAAGAAGTGGTGATGCTGCCCGACGTTCATGTCGGCCGGAACGCAAAGTTGAAGCGCGTCGTCATCGACCATGGTGTTAGGATACCGGAAGGGCTGGTGGTCGGCGAAGATCCCGTTCTCGACGCCAAGCGCTTCCGCGTTTCCGAAAAAGGCATCTGCCTGGTCACCCAGGACATGATCGACAAGCTGGGGCTCTAACGCATGCAGGTTCTGTCGGTCACGCCGGAAATTTTCCCGCTCATCAAGACCGGTGGGCTTGCCGACGTGACCGGCGCGCTGCCCATCGCACTGGCGGCCAAGGGCGTGACCATGCGCACGCTCATCCCTGGCTTTCCGACCGTCATGGCCGCCTTCAAGAAAAAGCGGGCGGTTCTGCAATATCCCGTGCTGCAGGGCGGCAAGGCCTCAGTCCATTCCGTCCAGCTTGCCGGGCTCGAGCTGTTCGTGCTCGACGCGCCGCATCTGTTCGACCGTCCGGGCGGTCCCTATGGCAATGCGACCGGCGTCGATTGGCCCGACAACTGGCGGCGCTTCGCAGCACTGAGCCAGGTCGGCGGCGACATCGCCGGCGGCGCCATCTCGGGCTACCAGCCTGACATCGTGCACGCCCATGACTGGCAGTCGGCGATGACGCTGGCCTATATGCGCTACGGCAAGGCGGTTGGCGTGCCATCGATGATGACCGTCCACAACCTTGCCTTCCAGGGGCAGTTCGGCGCCGGCATCTTCGGTGAACTCGGTCTGCCGGCAGTGGCGATGGCGCTCGACGGCGTCGAATATTATGGCGGCGTCGGCTTCCTCAAGGCCGGGCTGCAGGCCGCCTGGGCGATCACCACGGTCAGCCCGACCTACGCGCAGGAGATCCGCTCGGCTGAATTCGGCATGGGCCTCGACGGCCTCATCAACATGCGCTCCAGCGATCTCTACGGCATCGTCAACGGCATCGACACCGGCATCTGGGACCCGGAGACCGACAAGCATCTGGTCTCCCCCTACACGGCGAGCACGCTGAAGGCACGCGCGCCCAACAGGGCCGCCGTCGAGGAACGCTTCAGCCTCGATCGCGACGATAGCCCGATCGTCTGCGTCATCAGCCGCCTGACCTGGCAAAAGGGCATGGACATACTGGCGCTGGTTATCGACGGCATCGTTGCCACGGGCGCGCGCCTGGCCATCCTGGGCTCAGGCGATGCCGGTCTCGAAGGCGCGCTTCTTGCCGCCGCCGCCAGGCATCGCGGCCGCATCGGGGTCGTCGTCGGCTACGACGAGGGGCTGTCGCACATCATGCAGGGCGGCTGCGACGCCATCGTCATTCCCTCGCGCTTCGAGCCGTGCGGGCTGACCCAGCTTTACGGCCTGCGTTATGGCTGCGTGCCTGTGGTTGCCCGCACCGGCGGCCTAGCCGATACGGTGATCGACGCCAATGAAGCTGCCGTTTCGGCCGGCGTCGCCACCGGCTTCCAGTTCGCGCCCAACAATGGCGGCGCCTTGCTGCACGCCATCCGCCGCCTTGTCGACGCCCATGCCAGTCCGGCGGTCTGGGAATCGCTGCAGCGCCAGGGCATGAAAGCCGACGTGTCGTGGGACAAGAGCGCGGACAAATATGTTGAACTCTATCGCTCGCTGCTTTCGAAAAGGGTTGCCTGAAGCATGATACGAACCGTCCCCACCAAGCCCTATTCCGATCAGAAGCCCGGCACGTCGGGCCTGCGAAAGAAGGTGCCTGTCTTCCAGCAGGAGCACTATGCCGAGAACTTCATCCAGTCGATCTTCGACGCGCTCGACGGCTTCAAGGGCAAGACGCTGGTGATCGGCGGTGATGGCCGCTTCTACAACCGCGAAGTCATCCAGAAGGCCATCGCCATGGCAGCCGCTAACGGCTTCGGCAAGGTGATGGTCGGGCAGGGCGGCATCCTGTCGACGCCTGCCGCTTCGCATGTCATCCGCAAATACCAGACCTTTGGCGGCATTATCCTGTCGGCCAGCCACAATCCGGGCGGTCCGCATGAGGATTTCGGCATCAAGTACAATGCCGGCAATGGCGGCCCGGCGCCGGAAAAGCTGACCGACGCGATCTTTGAAAAGACCAAGACGATTTCGAGCTTCAAGATCGCCGATATCGATCCGATCGACATCGACACGGTTGGCGCGGTCAAGGCCGCCGGCATGACGGTCGAGATCATCGACCCGGTCGCCGACTATGCCGAACTGATGGAAAGCCTGTTCGATTTCGACGCCCTGCGCAAACTGTTCAAATCAGGCTTCCGCATGCGCTTCGACGCCATGCACGCGGTGACCGGGCCCTACGCAAAGGAGATCCTGGAAAACCGCCTTGGCGCGCCCAATGGCACCTGCCGCAATTTCAAGCCGCTGCCGGATTTCGGCGGCCATCACCCGGATCCCAACCTCGTCCATGCCAAGCACCTCTATGACGAGATGATGGGATCGGACGCGCCGGATTTCGGCGCCGCTTCCGATGGCGACGGCGACCGCAATCTGATCATCGGCAAGGGCATTTTCGTCACGCCGTCGGATTCGGTTGCCATGCTTGCCGCCAATGCGCGCCTGGCGCCCGGCTACAAGGCCGGGCTGAAGGGCATAGCCCGCTCGATGCCGACCAGTGGCGCGGCCGATCGTGTCGCCGAAAAACTCGGCATCGGCATCTATGAGACACCGACCGGCTGGAAGTTCTTCGGCAATCTGCTCGACGCCGACATGGCGACGATCTGCGGCGAGGAGAGTGCCGGCACCGGCTCCAACCATGTCCGCGAAAAGGACGGCCTGTGGGCGGTGCTTTTGTGGCTCAACATTCTTGCCGCGCGCGGCGAAAGCTGCAAGCAGATCGTCACCGAGCACTGGGCGACCTACGGGCGCAACTACTATTCGCGCCACGATTATGAGGAGGTCGAGAGCGACCGCGCCAACGCGCTGGTCGACGAACTCCGCGCCAAACTCAGCTCATTGCCGGGCACCGGCGTGCGCGGCATGACAATCGCCAGCGCAGACGATTTTGCTTATCACGATCCAGTCGATGGCTCGACCAGCGAGCACCAGGGCATCAGGGTTCTCTTCGAAGGCGGTTCGCGCGTCGTCTTCCGGCTGTCCGGCACCGGCACGTCGGGCGCGACGTTGCGCGTCTACATCGAGCGCTACGAGCCGGACAAGTCGCGGCACGATCTCGACACCCAAGCCGCCCTTGCCGACCTGATTGCAGCAGCCGATGATATTGCCGGGATTCACAGCCATACCGGCCGCCCCAAGCCAAGCGTGATTACTTGAGAGTGGCGGTGGCTTCACCCTCCCCCCTTGTGGGGAGGGTCGATCCGCGCAGCGGATCGGGGTGGGGGGTGCTCATAAAGCGCTTTCCCTGCGCCGCCCCCCCCCCCGCTCACATCGTTCGCGACCCTCCCCACAAGGGGGAGGGTGGAGGACGCACCCATGACTCCACTCGGCGCCACCGTCACCAGCAAAGGCATCCGCTTTGCCGCTTGGTCGCAGGCCGCCCGCCGGCTCTGGGTCTCGATCTTCGACGAGCAGGGCAATCGGGAAATCGGGCGGCTCGAGCTGCAGCCGGAAGGCGAGGGCGTCCATGCGCTGTTCGTTGCGGGCCTTGGCCCCGGTACCCGCTACGGCTTTCGCGCCGATGGCGACGATGCGCCGGAGCGCGGGCTGTGGTTCGACCCCGCCAAGCTCCTGACCGATCCTTACGCCGTCGAGATCGACAGGTCCTACGCCTACGACTGGCGGCTGGCTCAGCGCCGGGGCGAGGGGGCCGATACCGCGCCACTGATGCCGAAGGCGATTGCCGCTACGTTGCAGAAGCCGGTGCAGGCTGCGCCGCCGCTCTTTCAGCCCGGCGATTTGATTTACGAAGTGCCGGTTCGCGCCTTCACCATGCTGCATCCGGATGTTCCGGAAAAGTTGCGTGGTACCATTGCCGCTCTCGCTCATCCGGCGGTTGTCGAGCACCTGAAAAAACTTGGCGTTGGCGCAGTCGAGCTGATGCCGGTGACGGCGTCGATCGACGAGCGGCATTTGCCGCCGCTCGGGCTGCGCAATGCCTGGGGCTACAATCCCGTCACCTTCATGGCGCTCGATCCACGGCTGGCGCCGGGCGGCATCATGGAATTGCGCAACACGGTCGCCGTGCTGCGCAAAGCCGGCATCGGCGTCATCCTCGATCTGGTCTTCAACCACACCGGCGAGAGCGACAGGCTTGGCCCGACGCTGTCGCTGCGCGGCCTCGACAACCAGGCCTATTACCGGCACACATCAGACGGCAGGCTGGCCAATGACACCGGTACCGGCAACACGGTCGCTTGCGATCATCCTGTCGCTAGGGAAATGGTCCTCGACACGCTTCGCCATTTCGTCAGGGATGCCGGCGTCGACGGCTTCCGCTTCGACCTGGCGCCCATTCTGGGGCGGGTTGAAGGAACATTCGATGCCGAGGCGCCGCTGCTGAAAGCGATGCGCGACGACGCGCTGCTGGCCGACCGCGTGTTGATCGCAGAGCCGTGGGACATCGGTCCGGATGGCTACCAACTCGGCAATTTTTCGTCGCCCTTCCTCGAATGGAATGACAAGTATCGCGACGATGTCAGACGCTTCTGGCGCGGCGACGCCGGCATGGTTGGCGCCCTGGCTACCCGGCTTGCCGGTTCGTCCGATGTGTTCGCCATCAACGGGCAAAAGGCCAGCCGTACGGTCAATTTCATCGCCGCCCATGACGGCATGACGCTCGCCGACATCGTGCGCTACGAGCGCAAGCACAACCAGGCCAATGGCGAGCAGAACCGCGACGGCCACAATGAAAACCTGTCCTGGAACAATGGCGTGGAAGGCGATGCGGATGACCCGGCCGTAGCCGTGGCTCGGCTGAACGATCAGCGCGCGCTGCTCGCCACGCTGTTTGCCTCACGCGGCACCATCATGCTGACCGCAGGCGACGAATTCGGCCGCACCCAGCAAGGCAACAACAACGCCTATGCGCAGGACAACGAGATCACCTGGCTCGACTGGGCCGGCCGCGACCAGGTGCTGGAGCACTACACGGCGCTACTCTCGACGCTGCGCCGCGCGGTGCCCGCGCTTTGCGACACAAGCTTCCTCACCGGCCAGCCACCGGCCGGTTCAAAGATGCCGGACGTCGCATGGCTGACCGAGACAGGCGCGCCGCTCGACGAACAGAGCTGGCAGGACCCGCAGCGGCACCGCCTGGTCATGATCCTGGCCGCCGATGACGGGCACCGCCTTGCAGTGATCATCAACGGCGATCGCCGTGCCTGCATGGTCACGCTGCCTGAACGCGAAGGATTCTTCTGGGCTGCCGCCGTCGATGAGGCCGATGTGGTGGACATCTCGCGGCCAATATCCGGGCGGACGGTGATCTTCATGATCGAACGAGCGCAGGCCGGCACACGGGAGAAGCGCAATGGCAGCAGGTGAAAAGACCGGATGGTGGCGCGGCTGCGTCATCTACCAGATCTACCCGCGCTCCTTCCAGGACACCACCGGCGACGGCAGCGGCGACCTCAGCGGCATCACATCGAGGCTCGCTCATGTCGCCTCGCTTGGTGTCGACGCCGTCTGGCTGTCGCCTTTCTTCAAGTCGCCGATGGCCGATATGGGCTATGACGTGTCGGACTACTGCGATGTCGATCCGATGTTCGGCACGCTTGAGGATTTCGATGCGCTGGTCGCCGAGGCGCATCGTCTCGGCCTGAAGGTCATCATCGACCAGGTGCTGTCGCATTCATCCGACAGGCACGACTGGTTTATCGAAAGCCGCGCCAGCCGCGATAACCCCAAGGCCGACTGGTATGTCTGGGCCGATACCAGGCCCGATGGCGGCGCGCCCAACAACTGGCTCTCCGTCTTTGGTGGCCCGGCCTGGGAATGGGATTCGACCCGCCGCCAATATTACATGCACAATTTCCTCGCCTCGCAGCCCGACCTGAATTTCCACAATCCGGAGGTTCAGGACGCGCTGCTGGAAACGGTGCGCTTCTGGCTGGAGCGCGGCGTTGACGGTTTCCGGCTCGATACGGTCAACTACTATGTCCATGACCGCTGGCTGCGCAGCAATCCGCCCTTGGCGTCGAGCGTCGCCGGCACCAACAGCGAGACCAACACCTATCTCTACCAGGAGCATCTGTTCGACAAGACGCAGCCGGAAAACCTGGCGTTCCTGCGTCGCTTCAGGGCGCTGCTCGACGAATATGACGACCGCGCCGCCGTCGGCGAAATCGGCGACGAAGGCCGCTCGTTGCAGACGCTCGCCGCCTACACTTCAGGCGGCGACAAGCTCCATATGAGTTACACCTTCGATCTGCTTGGCCCGCAGTTCTCGGCCGCGCATGTGCGTGGCTGCGTCGAAGCCTTCGAGGCGGCCGTTTCCGATGGCTGGGTCTGCTGGGCATTTTCCAACCATGACGTGGTGCGCCATGTCAGCCGCTGGACAAGGCCGGACAGCGAACCTGACGCGGTCGCAAGATTTTCGATCATGCTGCTCTCATGCCTGCGCGGCTCGATCTGCCTCTATGAGGGCGAGGAGCTCGGCCTGGAAGAGGCGGAGCTTGCCTATGAGGATCTGCGCGATCCTGTCGGCATCCGCTTCTGGCCGGGCATCAAGGGCAGGGATGGCTGTCGCACGCCGATGGTCTGGGAGGCCGGTGCCGACAATGCAGGCTTCTCGACGGCCAGGCCGTGGCTGCCGATACCAGCCAGCCATCGCGCCCGCGCGGTCGACGTCCAGAATGCCGACATGGCGTCGGTACTCGCATCCTATCGGGCCGCGCTGGCGTTGCGCAGGCGACACGAGGCGCTGGTATCGGGCTCGATCAGTTTTCTTGACGCTGAGGGTGACGTTCTCGCATTCGTCCGTGAAGGCGGCGGCGAGAGACTGCTCTGTGTCTTCAATTTTTCTGGGGAGCCGGGGAGTTGGCTGTTGCCGCCTGATATCGGAGCAACCGCAAAGCTTGACGGTGATGCAGCGGTCGTCGAGGAGGCCGAGCTTTCGCTACCAGTGCTCGGATACTTCCTTGGTCGGCTCGACTGATGCCCAATGCATGTCGCCCAAAAGTGCGAAGCGGTTTTTGGGGCAGCGACATGCACAAAAAGCTTAAAGCGCGTCGACTGAATCCGTTTAGACGCGGCGCGCTTTAAGCCGTCTTTACTGGACGAGTACCGAGCGTCCGCAAGTCGCGCCGGTGACCCGCACATCGGCCTGGCCGACACCCACGCCAAGGGCTGAAAGCACATTGTAGAGCAGGTCGTCGACCGGTGCTGTTATGCCGTTGAGTACAGCCACCACTGCCGGTTTAACCGTTCCGAGCAGGGCGGTCAGATCGATCCCCAGCCCAAGCGCATTGACCGAAAGCGACAGGTTGCTGACCAGCGACGTGGTGAGCGACTGCGAGATGTTGCGCGTCGAAACGGTTTTGATCGTCTTGTTGGTGATATCGGTTGCATCGAAGGTCAGCGTCGTCGGGTTGTTGTTGGTGATCGCGGTAGCGGCGGAGCCCATTACCTGTATCAGCGGAAGGTTGATCAGCAGCAGCCTGAGGCTCACATCCGCGATCTCCGCGTCGGTGAACGTCTGTGGCTGGCTGAAGTCGCCAAAGCCTGAAGTGTTGCTGTTGGCCAGATGCAGCGAGGCAATGCCCGGTTGCGCGGCGATGGAAACCTTGATGCTGGAGGGCCCCGTCGGACACGTGATGTCGGTCAGTTTGGCTTCGGCATAGGCGACTTCCACGTTGAGCGGCAGGTTGACGGCCAGCAGGCTGATGCCGCCACCGAGACCGGGCGTGCCGACCCCGACGGTCGCCACAAGCTTGATACGCGTCTGGGCTGTGCGCACCACGGTACCGATGCCATCGAGCGCGAGCCATGGCGAAGATTGCATCGGCTCGCCGATCGCGATGGTAAGCGCGGTGGACAGCAGCCCCGGTACGGTGGCGCCGAGATTGACCTGAGCCTGGTTGGTGCCATTCGCCAGCACGGCGGCGGCAGTCAGCATTCCCATGGCGCTTGCATCGACCCCAAGACCTGTCGGGGTTTGTCCCAGTCCAAGGCTGCCTACGGTGCCGAGGTCGACAAGGCTGCTGAGCGGGATCTTGACTGTGCTGGTCGACTTGGACGCAATCGTCTGCAGGGCAACCTTGGCCGTGTTGCCAAGCCCGGGCACGTTGGCCATGGCGGTGGCGATCTGACCGACGGTCGCCTTGGAGGCCAACACATCCGAATAGGTGCCGCCGGTCACGTTCACTTGTGTGGCAAGGGCACTTATGAAGGAAAGGACACTGACGTCGGCCGAGATCAATCCGTTGTAGTCCATGACGCTGAGCGAAATGTTGCCGCCGACAAGACTGCCGAGAAGTGCGTTGAGGATGCCGCCATTGACGCTGGCGAGCCTCGACCCGACCGAGAACGTCGCCTGCGGCGTCATGCTGGCGGTGGCCTGCGTGCCGATGACGGGGGAGGGGATCAACGAACTCGCAAAATAGCGGGCAGGGATCTTCTTCAGGCCGACACGGACGGCGTTGTAGGGCGTTACGCCGGCCTGGAAGCGTTGGCTGACATTGGCGGTTGATGCTGCGTATCGCCCGGGCGTGACCGTCACGACGGTTTTGCCGACGGCAGGGGCGATCGTCTGTCCCGAGGCTTCAACGACAACATTTGGCATGCCGTTGTCGGTCAACGTGGTCACGACTGCGGTGTTGACGTTGGTGATATTCGAGGCAGCGGTGATCGCTGCCAGGTCCACCATTGCCTGCGCTTCGCGGCGCTCGGTGTAGATTGAGGCTTCGTCGATGGCCACCGCGGCCAGCGCCAGCGCCACCGGCGCGCTCAATGCCGCCATGACGGTGAAATTCGCTTTCCTGTCGCCCAGCATCAACCGGGCAAGCCGGCCGATCTTATTGCCCGCACGCAGCAGCATTCAGATGCCCCCGACCCTGATCGTTGACTGGCGCGTGATCGTCGTCCCCGGCATCGCTATGCCTGGGAAAAGATTCCAGATCGGCAGGTTGCGGGCATCGTATTGGATGGACACAACGAACTGACTTCCATCGGCCACGCTGTCATTGGCCTGGTAGGTCAGCTTGCTGACATCCACGAAAGGATATCCGCCGGCATTGTTGGTGACGAAGCTGGCTACGAGCGTCTGGCGTTCGGTCTGGTTCAAGCCGGCAATTGCCGTGCGGGCCGCATCCGCCGCGATCTGCTGGATCGAGTTGGCGGCGCCGAAATATATACCGTATGCAACCATTCCGAGCAGAAGAAGGATGAAGACCGGTGAGAGCAAGGCGAATTCAACCGCCGAAGTTCCAGACTCTTCTTGAAATCTACGCGTTATTTGACGGATTTTGACCAATTTACTTACTCTATTACTCATGGTCGCCGCGTGTCTGACCTCGAACCATATAGAAGCTAGTCGTAATGTAACCTGAGGTTGCTTAAGAACGCATTAACACATTCCGGCAAACTGGCATGGTCATGGATTCCCATGGAAAATGACGTCGAGATGAGGAAACCAAGTCAAGCTTCTGGTTTCGGCTGGTGTTTCGGCTGCCACGACATAGCTTTCGTGCCGCCTTACTTTGGGTGACCCAGAGAGTCTGTTGAAATAAAAATTCTCCGCGTTAGTGTTTGGCCACCAGCCGCAGGAAGGGAACCAGCGGCGCGCTCAAAGGGGTCAGATATCGGCTCCGGGGCGTCAACACTTAAAAGGCGCGCCGATGGCAGCGCCGACAGGGAGAACTTCATGCTGATGAGAAACATGCTGAAGGCGACGGTGTTCGCCACGACGATGGCTTTGGCGGCCGGCACGTTTTACACACCGGCTTTCGCCGAGACCGTCTATAACAGAGGCAGCGCCGCCGAAGCGGAGACGGTCGATCCGCACAAGACCTCGACCGTTTACGAAGCCGATATCATACGCGACCTGTTCCAGGGCCTGGTCATGCATGACCAGAAGACGAACCTCATTCCGGGCGCCGCCGAAAGCTGGACGGTGTCCGACGACGGCACTGTCTACACCTTCAAGCTGCGCAAGGATGGCCTCTGGTCGGATGGCACCCCGGTGACGGCGGACGACTTCGTCTATTCGTTCCGTCGGCTGGAAGATCCGGCCACCGCTGCCGAATACGCTTCCATGCTCTATCCCGTGAAGAACGCCGAGGAAGTCAACACCAAGAAGGGCAAGCCCGAGGATATGGGCGTCAAGGCGATCGACGCCAACACCCTGGAAGTGACGCTGAAGGCGCCGACGCCATACTTCCTTGAAATGCTGACCCACCAGGCCACCTATCCGGTCAACAAGGCCTCGATCGACAAGCTCGGCGCCGACTGGATCAAGGCGGGCAATCTCGTTTCGAACGGCGCCTATACGCTGGCCGAGTGGGTTCCCAACGACCACATGAAGCTGGTCAAGAATCCGAAATTCTGGGACGCCGCGACCGTCAAGATGGACGTCGTCAACTATATCCCGACCGAAGACCGTTCATCGGCGATGAAACGCTTCGAGGCCGGCGAACTCGACAGCTACGGCGACCTGCCGACCGAACAACTCGCTGACCTCAAGACCAAGTTCGGCGATCAGGTCCGCGTCGGACCATATCTCGGCACCTACTATTACGCGATCAAGACCGACAAGGCGCCGTGGGACAATGTCGAGCTGCGCAATGCCATCTCGATGGCGATCGACCGTGACTTCCTTGCGGAGAAAGTCTGGCAGAACTCGATGCTGCCTGGCTATTCGATGGTGCCTCCGGGCATCGCGGGCTACACGCCGGCAATGGCCAAATACGCCGACATGCCGCAGATCGACCGCGAGGACGCCGCCAAGAAGATCCTCGAGAAACTCGGCTATACGCCCGAGCATCCGCTGAAGATGGAGATCCGCTACAACACCTCGGAAAACCACAAGAACACCGCGGTTGCCATCCAGGAACAGCTGAAGCCGCTTGGCGTCGACATCACGCTGCTCAACACCGATACCAAGACCCACTATTCCTTCCTTGAGCAGAAGGGCAACTACGACGTGGCGCGTGCCGCCTGGATCGCCGACTACAAGGATCCCGAGACCTTCCTCGGCATCACACGCAAGGCCAGCGGCAACAACTATTCGAGCTATGTCAGCCCGGCCTATGAAGCGGCCATGGACAAGGCTGCGGCTGCCGGCGGCAAGCCAGAAGAGCGCATGAAGGACCTCACTGAAGCCGAGCGCATCCTTGTCGATGACGTCGGCAACATTCCGCTTCTCTACTACAGCTTCCACGATATCGTTTCCTCAAAGCTGCATGGCTTCGATGACAATGTGATGGACATCCATCCGTCCCGCTTCATCAGCAAGGACTGATCCTTAGCTGGGCCGCCGCGCAACTCAATGCGCGGCGGCGCTGGTTTGCCATCGCATCGGCCCGGGAACCGGAATCGATTTTCGGCATGTCGGTGCGAAGATTTGAAGGCTAGAGCGCAACCGTCCGGCTGGACGCGCGTTGCTCTGGATCAAGCGGGGCACCGATGCTGCGATATGTATTACGGCGGCTTCTGACCGCCATCCCAACGCTGTTCGTCATCGTGACCATGGCGTTTTTCCTGATGCGCGTCGCGCCAGGCGGCCCATTCAACCAGGAGCGGGGGCTGAGCCCCGAGATCAAGGCCAATCTCGAAGCCCAGTTCGGCCTTGACGACCCGCTCTGGCTGCAATTCGTCCACTATCTCGGCAATCTGTTGCGCGGCAATTTCGGCCCGAGCTACAACATGCCGGATTTCACCGTCACCGAACTGTTCGCCAAGGGCCTGCCCATTTCGGTCCAGCTCGGTGCCTCGGCGCTCGTCCTGGCGCTTCTGCTCGGTTCCGTACTTGGCACCATTGCCGCGCTCAACCAGAACAAGCTTGGCGACTATACGGTGATTGCGCTGGCGACCGCCGGCAGCACCATCCCCACCTTCGTCATCGCGCCGGTGATCCAGCTCTTGTTCGGGTTGACCTGGAAGCTGTTGCCGATCGGTGGATGGGGCGATGGCGCTTTCATCAACAAGGTCGGCCCGGCGCTGACGCTCGCTCTGCCGCAGATCGCCATCGTCGCCCGGCTGATGCGTGGCTCGATGATCGAATCCTTGCGATCCCATCATATCCGCACGGCACGCGCGCTCGGCCTCTCCGACTGGTCGGTGGTGGTCAAGCACGCGCTGCGCGGCGCCATCCTGCCGATCGTCTCCTTCACCGGCCCGGCAGCGGCGGCACTGCTGACCGGCTCTGTCATCGTCGAGACGATCTTCTCCATTCCGGGCGTCGGCCGCTATTTCGTCGATGCCGCGCTCAACCGCGACTACACGCTGGTGATGGGAACGGTGGTGGTGATCGCCATCTTCACCATCGTCTTCAACCTGATCGTCGACGTCATGTACGCGGTCGTCGACCCGAGGGTGCGCTATGACTGACATTGCAGCCACAGCTCCCGCCGTCATCGGTCGCTCGCTCTGGGGTGATGCCTGGGCGCGCCTCAAGGCCAATCGCGCCGCCATGTTCAGCCTGTATTACCTCGCTTTGATCGGTGTCGTCAGCGTGTTCGGGCCCTGGTTCGTGCCGCATCGATACACCACCATCTATGCCGACTATGTGCGCATGCCGCCAAGCCTGTCGGCCTATCCGAAGGCCGACATGATCGAGACGGCGCTCACCGAAGCGATCAAGCGCATGCGGGTCGACATCAAGGAGTGGCGGCAGGAAGGCAACCAGGTCTTCGTCACCGTCAAGTCGACCAAACCGATCGACGACCGCAACATCCGCTATCTCGACCGCTCCGATGCCTTCGACGACACCAAGATCGAGAGCAAGTCGCCCGACGGCCTCGAAGTGACGATGAGCGCTTCGGTCAAGCAGCAATATTTCCTGTTCGGCACCGACAACACCGGCCGGGACCTGTTGTCGCGCACGCTGATGGCCGGGCGCATCTCGCTGGCCATCGGCCTACTCGCCGGCGTCGTGGCGGTTGTCATTGGCGTGGTCTACGGCGCTGCGGCCGGTTTTGCCGGCGGCAAGGTCGACGAGGTGATGATGCGCATCGTCGATGTGCTCTATTCCTTGCCCTTCATCTTCTTCGTCATCATGCTGGTGGTGTTCTTCGGCCGCAACTTCGTGCTGATGTTCCTGGCGGTCGGCGCCGTGCTATGGCTCGACATGGCGCGCATCGTGCGCGGCCAGGCGCTGTCGATCCGCCGCCAGGAATATGTCCAGGCGGCGGAAGCCATGGGCGTTGGCCAGCGCGGTATCCTGCTGCGCCACGTCATTCCCAACCTGCTCGGCCCGGTGGTGATCTACATGACGCTGCTGGTGCCGCAGGTCATCATCCTGGAGAGTTTCCTGTCATTCCTCGGGCTCGGCGTGCAGGAGCCGATGACCAGTTGGGGCGTGCTGATCTCGGTCGGCGCCAAGAACATCGGCACCGCCAACTGGCTGCTCCTGTTTCCCGCTTTCTTCCTCGTCTCGACGCTGTTCGCCCTGAACTTCGTCGGCGACGGCCTGCGCGACGCGCTCGACCCAAGGGATCGCTAAGATGGGGATCGCTGAAATGGCTGCTTCCGAAACGATCCTCAGCGTCAAGGATTTGCGTGTCCGCTTCCGCACGCTCGACGGCGCGGTCGAGGCGGTGAAGGGTATCAACATCCACGTCAAATCAGGCGAAACCGTTGCCGTGGTTGGCGAATCCGGATCCGGCAAGAGCCAGACGATGATGGCCGCGATGAGCCTGCTGGCATCGAATGGCGAAGCGACAGGCAGTGTCGACTATCGCGGCCGCAACCTTCTGACACTCAGCAAATCCGAGCTCAACAAGGTCCGTGGCGCCAAGATCAGCATGATCTTCCAGGAGCCGATGACCTCGCTCGATCCACTCTATTCGATCGGCAACCAGCTGATCGAACCGATCCGACGGCATCAGGGCCTAAATGCCGCGGAGGCGCACGAAGAGGCGCTCAAGCTGCTGCGGCTGGTGCATATTCCAGATCCCGAGCGACGGATGAAATCCTATCCGCACGAGATGTCGGGCGGCCAGCGCCAGCGCGTCATGATCGCCATGGCGCTTGCCAACGACCCCGACATATTGATCGCCGACGAACCGACGACAGCGCTCGACGTGACGATCCAGGCGCAGATTCTGATGCTTTTGGCCGAGCTGCAACGCAAACTCGGCATGGCGATCGTCTTCATCACCCATGATCTCGGCATCGTCCGCCGTTTCGCCGACCGGGTCTATGTCATGCGCCAGGGCGAGGTTGTCGAGGAGGGGGAGGCGGAAGCCATCTTCGTCAACCCGCAGCATGCCTACACGAAAATGCTGTTGGCGGCCGAGCCGACCGGCACCAAGGCGCCGCCGCCCGCCAATGCCCCGGTGCTGCTCGAGGGCAGGAATGTCGAAGTGACGTTCAGGATCGGCGGCGGGTTTCTGGCCGGCGAGCCGCTGATGCTGCGTGCCGTCGATCACATCTCGATCCGGCTGCAGCGCAACCAGACCATCGGCATCGTCGGTGAATCCGGCTCCGGCAAATCGACCCTCGGCCGCGCCTTGCTGCGGCTGTTGCCCAGTGACGGCCTCATCCGTTTCGGCGATCGCGACATTTCCCAGGCCGACCGGCGGGCGATGCGGCCGTTGCGACGCCAGATGCAGCTCGTCTTCCAGGACCCGTTCGGCTCGCTGTCGCCGCGCATGACCGTCGGCCAGGTCATCACCGAAGGGCTTCTGGTGCACGAGCCGAACCTTTCGGGCAAGCAACGCGACCTGCGCGCGGTCGAGGCCTTGCGCGAGGTCGGCCTCGACCCCAACGCACGCAACCGCTACCCGCACGAATTCTCCGGCGGCCAGCGGCAGCGCATCGCCATCGCGCGCGCCATGATCCTGAAGCCCAAGCTGGTGGTGCTGGATGAGCCGACCTCGGCGCTCGACCGCTCGGTGCAGAAACAGATCGTCGAACTGCTGCGCAAGCTGCAGGCCGACCACGAACTGTCCTACCTCTTCATCAGCCACGATCTATCGGTGGTGCGCGCCATGGCCGACTACATCATCGTCATGAAACAGGGCAAGATCGTCGAGGAAGGGCCGACCGAGGCGATCTTCAGCAATCCGCAGCACGCTTACACACAGACGCTGATGGCCGCGGCGATCGATGTGACGCGGTTCCGGTTGAGCGCCTGAGTCACTGGAGGCAGTCGCCGCTGTAGGATCAGCCCGTTGATCGCGGGCATTTGTTTGCCCGTGCTGCGGTTATCGCATCTTGTTGCCGCTTCAGCCGGTCGATCCTGGCTGTTTCGCGGCCGGCGACCGCGGTCTTCACACGCGAGCCGCCCAGCAGCCAGCGTGGGACGCTGGCGTTCGCGACCTTGCCGCGGGTGATTGCTGTTTGCGAGATGTCACGGGCGACGTCTCCCAGCGCGCTGTTGAGTTCGGTGCACGTCATCGAATCGTATTTCGCCGGATCGACGGTCCTGCCGATCGATGAACAGCCGGTGACAAGAAACAGCGCCATCATCAAGGCCGGTGGCAAGGCGGTCGTCGAATTCAAATTCATGTCGCATCCGGCTCGCCATTTCATCGCCCCATCATATCCATCGAGCTACCTAGGGCAATTCCAGGAAAAGTGTGAGACGGTTTTCCGTCCGGAATTGCGTCAAAACAAAGAGTTAGAGCAGTTCGCCGTTTCCGTGAAACGGCGAACTGCTCTAGGGCCGAGGGCCATTTCGTCAAAGTTCGCGATTGCCAAGGACCCTTAGTACCCGTCGAGTCTTCTAGTTCAATCACTGGTGAACGGAGAGAGCCCGTCCCGGCTGATGCCGGGGCGGGCTTTTCGCGCATTTCGATGATCTCCGGCCACAACGGCTGTCGGCCCATCCATTCAATTTTCCCTGGAAATTCTCACGCTGCTTCAGCGACGAATGTCGTTGGGGCGCTATCGCCGAGCACTGCCTGGGCGATGTCGGTCTCATGTTCATCGACATGCGCCGTCACCAAAACGATCCCCTCGGCACCACTGCGATCATCCGTCGTTGCGGCAGTTGTGGTGAATGTTCCGAGCAGGCCGCCAGCAACGCCGCCGCAGACCGCGCCGGCCGCCGCTGTTGCCCATACGCTCGCAGCAAGAGGACTGCTGATGCCGTGGGCTGCAACAGCGCTCAGGCGCGCCAACCCGCCGGCGGCAGCGCCAAGGATGGCCCCCAAAGCGGAAGCCCACAGAGATCCCACTTCGTCATTGTAAGGTCCGATGACGGCAATCTGTACCCGAGGGATTCCGGCCGCCACCAGATCGCCGGCGACCCGGGCCGCTTGGGCATGGGAATCAAAAAGTCTGCTGATTGTTGGCATGGTCACTCAGGGCTTTTGGCTGCTCGGCAGCATATCGGTGACGAAAGATGCGGCGATCAGGTCGTCGCCCTGAATCCGGCCTTCGCGGTCCTCCATGATGGCCGCGACCTTCTGGAAGCTCTTCATTTCGCCCTCGGTGACCTGGGCGTCCTGCATCTTGGCCTTGAGGTCAGCCACGCGCATCCCCAGCGCTTGGGATTGTGCAGTGTCACGGTTCGACATTGTGATGCTTATCCATTTCATTTGATTGTCTGTGCGCCCCAACCAACCGAACTGGGGGCAAGCGCAAACGTTCCATGGCAGGACTTCAGTCTGGCGCGGCGCCGGACCTAAGTCTGATCGCAAAACGCAATGGTCTTGTCAGCTACGCCGCTTGGAACGGCCACTCTCAGAGGCCGTTGTCCGCTGCAAGTTTAACGGAGCAAGACCATGGAGAAGAGTGTTGGCCAAGCGCGCTGGTTGCTCGCACCGATCTTCGCGGTGGCCATCACCTTCATGGTGATGGGATTAGCCCTTGGCTGATTATCCCAAGGATTTGCTCACGAAAGTTTTGCACATCGGCGCAGTTATGTCCCTTCCTGCGCTGATAGGGTTCGCTCGCTGCATTTGTGTGGCGAGCGAACCCTCGACTTTCAGGAGCGACAGCCCGTAGCATTCAGGCGAGCAAGTCGGATTCTGTGAGTTTTCGGACGGCTTGGACCGCGTCGGCAAACGGTTTGTCGGTCACGCCAGCATTCAGTTTTGATCCAGAGGTCCAAAATTTGTCGGCTGGGCGCGTCAATGAAAAGCGACCCGACTCCCAAGAGCCGGGCCGTGGGTCGAGTGATCAGTAGCCGTCGTTTTCAATTACCACCGGGCGATGGTGGCGGTGAGTGGAGACGGAGCCTGTCACGACGACGGTGTCTCGACGATGATGCCGGCGCCCATGGTCATAGAACGCAACCGCACCGTGGCGGCGGTGGTGCAAGCGCTGGCCATCTTCGTTGATGATCTTGACGCTGTCGTGGTGTCGATGGTGGGTTCTGATAACCACATCGGCCTCGGCTGCCGAAGCCATAACGGGCAATCCCATGGAAAGCGCCAACGCGCACATGATCATTGTTTTCATTGCAGTTTCTCCGTTTCCTCAATTAGCCCTTCGTCGGATAACTGCCTCTGATCACTTTGGTTCCGGTCTTCCAACGACCAGCCCGAACACTTGCGGCAAGTCGAAGAACGGGCGATCGCACTTGCAGAGAGCGATGTGTCTGACCGCATCAGTCTCGCTCAGCGCATGACGGCTCCGGACCCGGCCGGCGATCTGCTGCTGCGGTCGATCTCGCCAAACAGCGGAACATTAGGCGTGCCGAATAGTTCTATTTCTCGCAGCCGGCACTGCGGCTTTGGTGTCTGCTGCAGATCAGCCGGCAAAGGCTGGTCGGCCTGCGTCTCCGCCAGAGGCGCGGGCTTCCCTCAGGCAACAGGAGAGAAATTATGAACAACATCATTTGGCTCGTCGGAGCGGTGGTCATCGTCCTAGCGATATTGAGCTTTTTCGGCCTTCGTTAGGCGCGACGTGAGCGATGTCCATCGACCCTCTATCTGAATGTGATCAGCCGAAGCGGACACTGCCAAAGCGCCGCAAGCAGCCGGCTGAAGATCGACACGGTGGCAGGGAGGCCATTGTCTCTGTGCCATCCGAGGAAAAGAGCTTTCGCATCTGGTTCCTGTCCAATGAAACAGGCATCACCGCGGATCAGGCTTGCGAACTTGTCGACAGGATCGAGACAGACGGCGCGGCATTGTTGTATGCCGCGCGGCTCATGAAAATTCACTCGCAATGACCGGCAAACCTGTAGCCACCAACGTCGTCGGCATCTTCAAGAGGCCCACCGGCGCGCCGTACTGACGACGAAGGACAAGACTCTCAGCCTGTCCCACCGAGGAGCCAGCCATCTCGCTCTCTTTTCAGGCGGGATATCAGTTTGAGCGCCAAAGTCGGGATGCGCTAACACTTTGTTTTTTCTGGTCGGAGTGGCAGGATTTGAACCTGCGACCCCCTCGTCCCGAACGAGGTGCGCTACCAGGCTGCGCTACACTCCGTGACCAGACCGCGGGCTTATAGCCGCCACACTTCGTTCCTGCAAGCGGCAATGGCAGCGCTTCTGTCGCATTTCGTCCGCTTTCGTCGGGCATTTCCGCCAAGCCCGGATTTCGGTCCGGGATAAACGTGGCTTAAAGCCTTGTGTGCTAAGCCGCAGCTCTCGATAGATCGTATTTTCCGCCGCCTGGAGTTCTGCTGTCTTGCCCCCAAAAATCGTTGGCGACGCCCGGCCCAACAGTTTCGAATTCGAAACCGAAGCACTGATCAAGGCGTCCGGCTTTCGCGAATATGACGCGCGCTGGTGGTTCGGCCATCCCGGCTCCGCGCAACTGCCGGAGCTCAACCTGATCGGCGTCCAGGCGCTCGGCATGGGGCTTGGCACGCTGATTCGCCGTCTCGGCGCCGGTCCGGATATCGTCACCGGACATGATTTCCGCTCCTATTCGCTGTCGATCAAGCTGGCGCTGGTGTCCGGCCTGATGGCGGCGGGCGCCCGTGTCAGGGACATCGGCCTGGCGTTGTCGCCGATGGCCTATTTCGCTCAGTTCGCCTTGGATACGCCCTCGGTCGCCATGGTCACCGCTTCGCACAACGAGAATGGCTGGACCGGCGTCAAGATGGGAGCGGCCCGGCCGCTGACTTTTGGTCCCGAAGAGATGAGCGCGCTGAAGGCGATCGTGCTGGGCGGCGATTTCGACCTTGTCGGCGGCGGCTCCTATGATTTCGTCCGCGATGTTCGCGCGACCTACCTCGACGATCTGACCCGCGACAAGCGCATCACGCGCAAGCTGAAAGTGGTCGCCGCTTGCGGCAACGGCACTGCCGGTGCTTTTGCCCCGCAAGCGCTGGAACGCATCGGCTGCGAGGTCATCCCGCTCGATGTCGAACTCGATCATACCTTCCCACGCTACAATCCCAATCCTGAGGACATGCAGATGCTGCATGCCATCAGGGACAAGGTGCTGGAGACTGGCGCCGATGTCGGTCTCGGCTTCGACGGCGACGGCGATCGCTGCGGCGTCGTCGACAATGAAGGCAACGAGATCTTTGCCGACAAGGTCGGGGTAATGCTGGCGCGGGACATTTCCAGCCAGCATCCGGGCTCGACTTTCGTCGTCGACGTCAAGTCGACCGGCCTGTTCAACACCGACGCAGTGCTGCGCGCCAACGGCGCCGTCACCGATTACTGGAAGACTGGCCACTCCTACATCAAGCGCCGCGTCGCCGAGCTTGGCGCCGCCGCCGGTTTCGAAAAGTCAGGCCATTTCTTCTTCAACCCGCCGATCGGCCGCGGCTATGATGATGGGCTGGTCACCGCCATCGCCATCTGCCAGATGCTGGACCGCAGCCCCGGCAGTTCGATGGCCGATCTCTATCGCGCGCTGCCGCTGACCTTCGGCACACCGACCATGTCGCCGCACTGCGCGGACGATGTGAAGTATGGTGTCGTCGAGCGGGTGGTTGCCGACTTTCAGGCCATGAAGCGGGATGGAATGGTTTTCGCCGGCCAGAAGATCGCAGACCTCATCACCGTCAACGGCGTGCGTGTCGTCGCCGAGGACGGCACCTGGGGGCTGGTGCGCGCCTCGTCGAACAAGCCGGAGCTTGTCGTCGTCGTCGAGAGCCCGGTATCGTCGCAGCGTCGCCGGCAGATGTTCGAGGCCGTCGATGCCGTGCTGCGCCGCAGCCCCGAGGTGGGCGCCTACAACCAGACCTTTTGAAATGGTAATCGCATGACCGAGCGGATTGTCAGTTTTGTCATGAGCGGCGGCGTCGGCTCGCGGTTGTGGCCGCTGTCGCGCGAGGACAATCCCAAGCAGTTTCACGATCTGTCGGGCGACGGCTCGATGCTGGCCAAGACCCTGCGCCGGCTGACCGCCCGGCCGGAAGGCGAAACGCCGATCTTCCTGATCGCCGCGGAGCGCCATGCCGATCGCGTTCACGCCGATCTTGCCGGCCTCGACCTCGCGGGCGGCGGTCCGCTGTTCGAGCCGACCGGTCGCAACACAGCCGCCGCCGTTGCGCTGGCGACGCTGCGCACACTGTCCGAGTTCGGCGACAGCCTGGTGCTGGTGGTGCCGTCGGACCATGAGATATCGACCCCGCGCCAATTCTGGCAGAGCGTCGAAGCCGGCACCGGGGCAGCGCGCGCCGGCCGGCTGGTGGTGTTCGGCATCAAGCCGACGCAACCAGAGACCGGCTACGGCTATATCGAGGTCGCGGCCGAAAGTGGCGGCACCTTCGACGTGTCGCGCTTCGTCGAAAAGCCGGACCTTGCGACTGCGCAGAGCTATCTCAAGGCCGGAAATTTTTACTGGAACACCGGTATCTTCCTGTTTCGCGCCAGCGCCATGCGTGACGCCTTCATGGCGTTCCAGGCGGACATCTGGCAGGCCACCGAAGCAGCCTACAAGGCTGCGACATCGGATCTGTCCGGCCTCTACATGCCGCTTGAGCTCTACGCCGCCATCCCGTCGAACTCGATCGACTACGCCATCATGGAGCGGGCAAAAGACATCGCCATGGTGCCGGCCGGCTTCCGCTGGAACGATCTCGGCTCGTGGCAGTCGCTGCTCGATGTCGGCCCCGCCGACGACCAGGGCAATGTCATCATCGGCGATGTCGTCGCCATCGATTGCGAGAATTCCTACATCCGCAGTGACGGCCGCCTGCTGTCGGCGATCGGCATGAAGGACGTCGCCATCGTCTCGACATCGGACGCCACCTTCGTCGCCCCGGTCAGCCACAGCCAGCACGTCAAGAAGATCGTCGAGCAGCTCGAAAAATCGGGCCGGCTGGAAACCAGATTCACGCCGGCGCAGGACCGCGTCATCGAAAGCGGCGCCTGGCGGCGGCGCGTGCACCACTGGCTGTTTCAGGAGACCTTGCCGCTGTGGTCGACATCAGGCGTCGACGAACGCCATGGCGGCTTTCATGAAGCGCTCGGCCTGGACGCCTCGCCGCTGATGAAGCCCAAGCGCATGCGCACCATGGCAAGGCAGGTCTATGCTTTTGCGGTCGCCAAGGAGCGCGGCTGGGACGGTCCCGCCGACCGGTTGATCAGCCACGGCATCGCATTCATGGAAGGGAAGGGCCGCACCGACAAGGGCGGCTGGGTTCGCACGCTGAACGTCGACGGTTCGGTCGCCGACGCCACCGAAGACGCCTACGATCATTCCTGCGTGCTCCTGGCGCTGGCGCATGCGCATATGTCGGGCAATGCCGACGCCTTGCGGCTCGGCGAGGAAACCTTCGCCTTTCTCGATGCGCATCTCGAAGACAGCCGCATGACCGGCTTCCTCGAGACATCGGACGGCGACGGCGAGCGCCGCTCCAATCCGCATATGCACCTGCTCGAGGCCTTCCTGGCCTGGTATCAGGCGACCGGCGAGCGCGCCCATCTGCGCCGCGCGGCGCGCATCATCGACCTCTTCCGCAGTCATTTCTTCGATCCGGAAAGCTGGACGCTTGGCGAGTTTTTCGATGCCGAATGGAAACCGTCGGCCGGCGAGAAAGGCTCATGGACCGAGCCCGGCCACCATTTCGAATGGGCCTCATTGTTGGTCGATTTCGCCGGGCGCAGCGGCCAGGCCGAGCTGAGCGGCTTTGCCAGGAAACTCTACGCCTCGGCCGTCGCTAATGGCCTCAACCGCGCCACCGGCCTTGCCTATGGCGCCGTCTCCAGGCAAGGCCTGCCGCTCGACCTGATATCCCGCAGCTGGCCGCAGGCCGAAGCCGTGAAGGCGGCGATCGCACTCGACGGTTCGGGCGGCCCCGACCTCAAGCCGGAGATCGAAGCGCGCGTCGGCCGGCTGTTCCGCTGGCACATCGATCCCGCACCGCTTGGCCTGTGGATCGACCGCATCGACGAGCGCGGCCGCTCGCTGGCATCGGACGTTCCGGCCAGCATCTTCTATCATCTGGTCTGCGCGCTGACCCAGTATCTGGATGGGACGGCGGACCCGAAGGCGTAGGGCTGGGTCAATACGGGCTCGCCACGTCCCCAGTCTCGACATAGATCGACTTCAGCTGCGAGTAGAGCGCCAGCGCTGCCAGTGAATTCTCGCGTCCGATGCCTGACTGCTTGAAGCCGCCGAACGGGATTTCCACCGGCGTCAGATTGTAGGCGTTGATCCAGCAGGTGCCGGCCTGCAGCTCGGCAATGACGCGGTGGGCGCGCGGCAGGTCGCGCGTGAAGACGCCTGCGGCAAGGCCGAATTCGGTGTCGTTGGCGCGGTCGATCACCTCGTCCTCGCCGTCGAATTTCAACACGCTCATCACTGGCCCGAAAATCTCTTCGCGGGCGATGCGCATGCCATCGGTGACGCCGGTGAACACCGTCGGCTCGACGAAGAAGCCGCCCTGGAAACCCTGCAGTGAAGGCACATTGCCGCCGCAAGCAAGCGTTGCTCCGTCCTGCTTGCCGATCTCGATATAGCCGACCACCTTGTCATGCTGCGCCTTGGAGATCAGCGGGCCCATCTGGGTTTCGGGATCGAGTGGGTCGCCGATGCGGATTTTCTTGGTCCGCTCTATCAGGCGATCGACAAAGCGGTCGTGGATGCCGCTCTGCACGAAGACGCGCGTGCCGTTGGAGCAGATCTGGCCGGTCGAATAGAAATTGCCGAGCATGGCGCCGCCGATGGCGTTCTCGATGTCGGCATCGTCGAACACGATCAGCGGCGACTTGCCGCCGAGTTCCATCGTCGCGTGCTTCATCTTCGAGCCGGCGAGCGACAGCACCTTGCGGCCGGTCGGCACCGAGCCGGTCACCGAGACCTTGGCGACGACATCGTGGCCGACAAGCCCCGCGCCGACATCGCCATAGCCCTGCACCACGTTGAACAGGCCGTCGGGCAGGCCGGCCTCGCTGTAGATCTCGGCCAGTGCGAGTGCGGAAAGCGGCGTGTTTTCCGACGGCTTGAACACCATGGCATTGCCCATGGCCAGCGCCGGTGCTGATTTCCAGCCGGCGATCTGGATCGGATAGTTCCAGGCACCGATGCCGACACAGACGCCGAGCGCTTCGCGTCTTGTGTAGGCGAAGGGCCCGCCGAGATCGACCGACTCGCCATTGTAGGCGGCTACCGCACCGCCGAAATATTCAAGGCAGTCCGCCGCCGAAGGGGCGTCCGCCACCAGCGTTTCCTGGATCGCCTTGCCGGTATCCAGCGTCTCGATGCGGGCGAGGTCGGCATTGCGGGCGCGCAATATGTCGGCGGCGCGGCGCAGGATGCGCCCGCGCTCGACTGGCTTCAGCCGCGCCCAGGCGGGTTGCGCAGCGCGTGCTGCCTCGACCGCCAGTTCCAGCACGTTCGGCGTCGCCGAACGCAGCATGGCAATGGTCTCACCGGTTGCCGGATAGATGACCGGCAGCGGCGCGCCGCCTTCGTCCTCGATGTAGCGTCCATTGACATAGTGCGATGCCGTGGGCTGGGCGCGCATGGTTTTCTCCAGATGTATTCGCTATGGCGGAGCACGTCCGTTCGACAATGCCCTATCGATCCGCGACCTGCCAGCGCGGATTGATCCATGGTTCCTGGTTGGACGGCGCCAGCGGCGTGCGGCCAAGGATGTGGTCGGATGCCTTCTCGCCGGTCATGATCGACGGCGCATTGAGGTTGCCGTTGGTGACACGCGGGAAGATCGAGGAATCGGCGACCCGCAAGCCATCGACGCCGATGACGCGGCATTCCGGATCGACGACGCTCATCATGTCGTCGGCGCGGCCCATCTTGCAGGTGCCGCAAGGATGGTAGGCGCTCTCGGCGTGGTCTCTGATGAAGACGTCGAGATCGTCGTCCGACTGCACGTGGCTGCCCGGCGAGATTTCCTTGCCGCGATAGGCATCGAACGCCGACTGGCCGAAGATTTCGCGCGTCAGCCTTATGCAGTGGCGGAACTCCGTCCAGTCGTCAGGATGCGACATGTAGTTGAAGCGGATCACGGGCTGCGATTTCGGGTCCGGCGAGCGCAGCGTCACCGAGCCGCGCGACTTCGAGCGCATCGGCCCGACATGGGCCTGGAAACCGTGCGACTTGGCCGCCGCCTTGCCGTCATAGCGGACCGCCGCGGGGATGAAATGGTACTGGATATCGGGGTAGTCGACGCCGGCACGTGAGCGCACGAAGGCCGCCGCTTCGAAATGGTTGGTGGCGCCAAGGCCGGTCTTGAAGAACAGCCATTGAGCGCCGATGAGCGCTTTCGAGAACGGGTTCAGCACCGAATTGAGCGTGATCGGCTGTGTCGACTCCTGCTGGATGTAGAGCTCCATATGGTCCTGCAGATTGCGGCCGACGCCGGGCCGGTCGGCCACCACGGCAATGCCGTTTTCGCGCAAATGCTCGGCCGGGCCGATGCCGGACAGCATCAGGATCTTGGGCGAGTTGATCGACGATGCGGCGACGATCACCTCACGTCGCGCCTTAACGACCTGAATCTGTTTGTGAGCTTCGATCTCGACGCCGGTGGCGCGTTGATTCTCGATGATCACCCGCCGCGCAAAGCCCTTGACCAGACTCACGTTTTTGCGCTTCAGCGCCGGCTTCAGATAGGCTGAAGCCGCCGACCAGCGGCGGCCGCCGCTGATGGTCTGCTCCATCGGCCCAAACCCTTCCTGCTTGGAACCATTGTAGTCGTCGGTCAGTTCGAACCCGGCCTGGCGGCCGGCCTCGACGAAGGCGCCGTAGAGCGGATTGCGCCGCGAGCCGCGCTGCACGTGCAGCGGACCACTTTTGCCCCGCCAGCCGTCCTCGCCGCCGTCCGAGTCTTCCATGCGCTTGAAATAGGGGAGCACGTCGGCGAAGCCCCAACCGGCCGCACCGTCTTCGGCCCAATGGTCGAAGTCGCGGGCGTGGCCGCGCACATAGACCATGCCATTGATCGAGGACGAGCCGCCGATGACCTTGCCGCGCGGTGTCGCCAGCACGCGGCCGCCCAGATGCGGCTCCGGCTCGC
This sequence comes from Mesorhizobium loti, assembly GCA_014189435.1. Taxonomy (NCBI): domain Bacteria; kingdom Pseudomonadati; phylum Pseudomonadota; class Alphaproteobacteria; order Hyphomicrobiales; family Phyllobacteriaceae; genus Mesorhizobium; species Mesorhizobium loti. Next base: position 3,765,552 of record CP050293.1, on the reverse strand, counting down.
TGGCAAAGCCCCAGTCATAGAGGCTCATGTTGAGCGGGATCGACAGCGCCGACGGCATCTGGATCAGCGGCCCGATATCGGTGCCGCCAAATTCGATGACGATCACCGAATGCTTGCCGTCCTCGGACAGGCGATAGGCCATGGCCGAGCCGGCCGAGCCGGAGCCGATGATGACGAAATCTGCTTCAAGCATGGTTCATATGCGCCATAAAATCGGCGAGCGAGACATTGCCGCCGGTAGCCACAACCAGGACGGTTTTGCCCGCCACATTCACCTTGCCGCCGAGCAGTGCCGCCAGCGAGGCGGCGCCGGACGGTTCGAGCACCAGCTTCATGCGCTCGAAGGCGATCCGCATGGCGCTGCGTACCGATTGATCATCGACGGTGATGCCGCGAACACCTGCCGTCTTCACCGCGGCAAACGGAGCATCGCCCGGCCGTCGCGACATCAGCCCGTCGCAGATCGATTTCGGCCCGATCGGCATCGTCTCGATGCTGCCATGTGCCAGCGACGAGCCCATACCGTTGAAACCTTCCGGCTCGACACCGATGATCTCAGTGGCGGGCGACAGATAGTGGAAGGCGAGCGAAACGCCGCCGATCAGCCCGCCGCCGCCGACCGAGCAGAACAAGAGGTCGGCGCTTGCACCCTTGGCCTCAAGCTGGTCGAGCGCTTCGATGCCGGCGCCCGCCTGGCCGGCGACGATCTCCGGATCGTCGAACGGATGCAGCAGCGCCAGCCCCTCTGTCTCGGCGATTTCTCGCGCCTTGGCGGCGGCGACTTCTTCCCGCGCCCGCTCGCCATGGTCGGTCAGCACGACGCGCGCGCCATAGCCCGCCGTTGCGTCGCGCTTGGCGGCCGGTGCGTCGATCGGCATGACGATGGTGACGGGAATGCCGAGTGCCTGGCCGGCGGCCGCCAGCCCTTGCGCGAAATTGCCGGAGGAGTAGGCGACGACGCCCTTCTTCGCCTCATCGGGTGAAAGCTGCTTCAGCCGCCAATACGCGCCGCGCACCTTGAACGAGCCGGCCCATTGCAGCGATTCCGGCTTGATGAAGACGCGGGCCGCACCCGTCTCGCGGGCTAGCGCCGTCGATTCCAGCAGCGGCGTGATCTGCGTCGCCCTGGATGTTACGGCATAGGCCTGCTTGAGATGATCGAGGGAGGGGACGAGAAGGTCTGACATCATTCGCCTCGCGGATACCTTTTGCTCTCTTCGAGATTGTCGAGGTTCATGTGATTGCGCATGTAACGCTCGGACGCTTTTTGCAGGGGTTGGAAATCCCAGGGGTAGTAGGCGCCGTTGCGCAGCGCCGGATAGACGACCCAGCGGCGCGCCTGGCTTTCGCGCACGGCGGCGTCGAAGCCGGCCATGTCCCAGCGCGCCTGCACCTTGTCCATGTATGCCGCCACCAGGCCCGCATTGGCGGGATCGTCGGCCAGATTGTTTCGCTCGAGCGGATCGGCTTCGAGATCGAACAGTTGCGGCGGATCGAGTTCGCAATGGACGAATTTGTATCTGCCGTCACGGATCGCCACCAAGGGCGCGTTGGACCCTTCGGCGGCATACTCCATCAAGACAGGTGCGGCGCGCTTGATGCCTTCGGTGAGCGGCAGCAGCGACTGGCCGTCGGTCCACGGCGCGATCGCAGCGATATCGATGCCGGCGAGGTCGCAAAGCGTCGGCGCCACGTCGAGATTGGAGACCGGTGTCTCGATCCGTCCGGCGCGAACGCCCTTGCCGGCAATCATCAGCGGCACCCGCGCTGAACCCTCGAAGAAGCTCATCTTGAACCACAGGCCGCGTTCGCCGAGCATGTCGCCATGGTCCGAGCAGAACAGGATGATGGTGTCGTCGGCCATGCGGGTGCGCTCGAGAACGTCCAGAAGCTCGCCGAGCTTGTCGTCGACATAGGAGATGTTGGCGAAATAGCCGCGCCGCGAACGACGCACCTGCTCCGGCGTGATCTCGAAAGAGGGATAGTCGCTGGCGTGGTACAGCCGCCGGGAATGCGCATCCTGCTCGTCATGCGCGATGAACCCGGTTTCCGGATCCAGCGCCTGGCAATGCTCATAGAGATCCCAATACTGCTTGCGCGCAACATAGGGATCGTGCGGGTGCGACAGCGAAACGGTCAGGCACCAGGGCCGATGGTTTGCATCGTCCTGTTCGCGCGAAAGCTGATAGAGCTTCTGCGTGGCGAGGAACACGACCTCGTCGTCATACTCCATCTGGTTGGTGATCTCGGCAGCGCCGGCGCCGGTCACCGAGCCCAGATTGTGATACCACCAGTCGATACGCTCGCCGGGCTTGCGGTAATCCGGCGTCCAGCCGAAATCGGCCGGGTAGATGTCGGTGGTCAGCCGCTCCTCGAAACCGTGCAACTGATCCGGCCCGACGAAATGCATCTTGCCCGAGAGGCAGGTGTAGTAGCCGGCGGCGCGCAGATGATGGGCGAAAGTCGGGATCGATGAGGCGAATTCGGCCGCATTGTCATAGACGCCGGTGCGCGACGGCAATTGTCCGCTCATGAACGAGGCACGGCCCGGCGCGCAGAGCGGCGAGGCGGTGTAGTTGTTGGCAAAGCGCGCCGAACGTGCGGCCAATGCCTTCAGATGCGGTGTATGCAGAAACTCCGCCGGCCCATCCGGAAACAAGGTCCCGTTGAGCTGGTCAACCATGACGATCAGGAAATTGGGTCGCTGAATTGTCACTGTTTAAGCCGCTCCCCAAGTTTGGTTTCGAGATAGTCCTCGACCAGCGCGATCGCGGTCGCGGCATCAGGCACGCCGTCCTTCAATGCGCGCCTGATGTAGAGCCCGTCGATCATCGCCGCCGTCGCTTCGGCGACGCGGTCGGCTTCGGTTCTGGGCAAGATGCCGGTCAGCCCGCTCATCAGGTTTGAATGCAGCCGCCGTGCATAGACCCTGAGCAGCCGGCGCAAGGCCGGGGACTTCTGTGCCTCGACATAGAAGGCAAGCCAGGCAGCGATGGTTTCCGGTTGGAACTGGATGTCGGAGAAATTGACGGCCACCACCGCCGAAACGCGTTGACGCGGGGTGGCAGCCGAACCAAGGGCGCGCAACGTATCGGTGGTAAGCTCGGACAGGATGTGCCGCATCGTCGCCAGCAGCAATTCGTCCTTGGCGCCGAAATAATGATGGGCAAGAGCCGAGGAAACGCCGGCGCGTCCGGCGATCTCGGACATGGTCACGTCGAGCGAACCGCGCTCGCCGATCGCCGAGATCGTCGCGTCGATGAGCGCCTTGCGGCGCAATGGCTCCATTCCGACTTTCGGCATCTCACTATGATCCTTTGAAGCAGGATTATTTTTTATTGACGGGTCAATCAACAAAAAAATCGGCACTGGCTTTGCCTGTACCAAGCGATTGTCTGGTCCCGGCCCTTTCCGATGCGGTGATGATTGTTTATATTTGAACAATAAACGCAAAGTGCGCCGTGAGCCCACATGCTAGGCTGGCGCCAAGGATGGAGACCGCCATGACCGCATGCATCGTTGGCTGGGCGCATTCGCGCTTCGGCAAGCTTGAGGGTGAAACGCTCGAAAACCTCATCGTCAAGGTGGCAACGGACGCGCTCGACCATGCCGGCATCGGTCCCGACGAGGTCGACGAGATCGTGCTCGGCCACTTCAACGCCGGCTTTTCGGCGCAGGATTTCACCGCCAGCCTGGTGCTTCAGGCCGACGACCGGCTGCGCTTCAAGCCGGCGACGCGCGTCGAGAACGCTTGTGCCACCGGATCGGCGGCGGTCCGCCAAGGCATCCGCGCCATCGACGCCAATGCCGCCCGCATCGTGCTGGTGGTCGGCGCCGAGCAGATGACGACGACGCCCGGCCCAGAGATCGGCAAGAACCTGCTCAAGGCGTCCTATCTGCCCGAGGATGGTGACACGCCTGCGGGTTTCGCCGGCGTCTTCGGCAAGATCGCGCAGGCCTATTTCCAGCGTTATGGCGACCAGTCGGACGCGCTCGCCATGATTGCCGCCAAGAACCACAAGAACGGCGTCGACAACCCCTATGCGCAGATGCGCAAGGATTTCGGCTATGAGTTCTGCCGCCAGGAGAGCGAGAAGAACCCGTTCGTCGCCGGTCCCTTGAAGCGCACGGACTGTTCGCTGGTCTCCGATGGCGCCGCTGCCCTTATCCTCGCCGACACCGCGACGGCACTGAAGATGCGTCGTGCCGTTGCCTTCCGCGCCAACGAGCATGTGCAGGATTTCCTGCCGATGTCGAAGCGCGACATCCTGACCTTCGAGGGCTGCGAGCAGGCCTGGACCCGGGCGCTTAAGAACGCCGGCGTGACGCTCGACGATCTCTCCTTCGTTGAAACGCATGACTGCTTCACCATTGCCGAACTGATCGAATATGAGGCGATGGGCCTTGCCAAGCCGGGCGAGGGCGCCAGGCTGGCGCTGGACGGCACAACGGCGAAGGACGGCCGTCTGCCGGTCAATCCGTCCGGCGGGCTGAAGGCCAAGGGCCATCCGATCGGCGCCACGGGCGTGTCGATGCATGTGTTGACCGCCATGCAGCTTGTTGGCGAGGCCGGCGGCATCCAGGTGCCGGGCGCAAAGCTTGGCGGCATCTTCAACATGGGTGGCGCGGCGGTCGCCAACTACGTTTCCATTCTCGACCGGATCAGGTAAACCGCCCGCATTTACGGGAGGGTTCATGACAAATCCGGTTCTGATCGAAGTCTTGCGCGGCGCGATCGTCGAGAGCGCGCATCGTGGCTCAGTCGCGGTCTTCGATGGCGACGGCAAACCGGTCTGGGAGATTGGCGACACCTCGAAGCCGGTGTTCCCGCGCTCGGCGGTCAAGGCAATCCAGGCATTGCCGCTGGTCGAAAGCGGCGCGGCCGACGCCTATGGCTTCGGCAATCGCGAACTGGCGCTTGCCTGTGCGTCTCATTCGGGCGAGCCGGCACATGTCGAACTGGCGCGATCCATGCTGGCCAAGGCCGGGCTGGACGGATCAGCGCTCGAATGCGGCACGCATTGGCCGTCCAATCATGACGCCGAGATTGCGCTCGCCCGCGGCGGCGGTTCGCCGAACGCATTGCATAACAATTGCTCCGGCAAGCATTCCGGCTTCCTCTGCACCTGCGTCCACGCCGGCATTGCGCATCGCGGCTATGTCAAGCCGGGGCACGGCCTGCAGGAGATGGTGCGCGACGCCATGCAAGCGGTCACGGGCGCCGTCCACGGCGCGGATGAGCGGGCCATCGATGGATGCTCGATCCCGACCTATGCGGTGCCGCTCCGGAGCTTCGCGCTCGGCTTTGCCCGCATGGCCACGACATCAGGTTTTGGTCCCGAGCGAGCCAAGGCCGCGAGGCGGCTGCTGGCCGCCTGTATGGCCGAACCCTTCTTCGTTGCCGGCAGTGGCCGCGAAGACGTCGCGCTGATGGAGGCCGCACCAGGGCGGATTTTCACGAAAGGCGGCGCCGAAGGCGTCCATTGTGCCGCAATTCCGGAACTTGGCTTTGGCATCGCACTCAAATGTGATGACGGCGCCGGCCGCGCCGGCGGAGCCATGGTTGCCGCCGTTCTTGCCAAATTGTTGCGCGCCGACGAGGCCCTGGCGTCAAAGCTGAGCCAACTGGCAAACGCGCCCATCGAAAGCCGGAACGGTGCCAAAGTCGGGGGCCTGAGGCCGACAGCAGCCTTCAGCTGACGTGATTGCGCTCGACGGTCAGATGCGCATAGCCGCTATCGTTTGACGAGGCGAGGTCGCCCGTCGCCGGCTCGGCCCAGCGCTGGCCGACAATGGCGCCGTTCAGGGCGCCGTCGATGACATTGTCTGAAATGATGGCCGTACCGGCGCCCTCGACCACGGATACGACGATCCCGGTTCCGGCCTTGCGGATGATGTTGCCGGTGGCGACGACATTGCGCAGGTACGGGCCCCAGCCGATCTGCATGCCGTAGAGCGGCGCGTTTTCGATGACGTTGTTGGAAACGGTGGTGTCTGCTTCGACGCCGATGCCGACACCAAACCCTGGCGAGTCGGCGGGGTAGGGGCCGCTGGTCGACAGATTGCGCACGATGTTGCCCGAGCAGACGCCCATGCGGCCGCCTTCGTTGAAATTGACGATCGAGATGCCGTTGGCGGCGCCGTCGACGATGTTGTTGCTGATGATGGCGCCTTCGAACGAGAATTCGGAATAGACCGCCGTTTCGCCCGAGCGCGAGCAGGTGTTGCCCGATATCTGCAGGTTGCTGGCGCTGTTGGCCCGGATCGCCGAGAAGGCGCAGTCGGAGACGATGTTGCCCGAGATGACGACATTGCCGGCGCGAAAGGCGTTGATGCCGTTGCCGTTCTGCCCGGTTCCGCCACTGCGTGCCTGGATCCGTTGAACGCGGTTGCCGGTGACCATGGTGCCGTCTTCCGCCGCTTGCCAGCGGTGCACGAGGATGCCGCCATTGGCGCAGTCGGAGACGGTGTTGCCTGATATCGCCAGCCCGCCGGCCTCGACCGAATAGATACCGGCATCGGCAGCCCCCGATATGTCCGAGCGCTCGACCCGGCCCGTCGCGTGTTCCAGCGCCAGTCCGTTCTTGCCGCTGCCGGTGATCTGGCAATTGTCGACGACCAGATGCGCGATCCTCCGCAGATCGAGCAGCCCTTGCGCATAATCGCCCATCGTGCGGTTCGAGCCATCAAAGACCAGCCCGCTGAATTCGATATGGTCGGCCTGCTCAGTCAAGAACAGGTGGCCGTCGCCGCCATAGACGATCCGCGTTGCGCCCGGCACGCCGGAAAGACGCACGCGGCCAGGCAGCGAGAGGTTGGAGACGACATAGGTGCCCGGAGGCAGGAACACCGGCATGTCGCGGTCGTTGGCGTCGCGCAGCAGCTTGGCGAAGGCCTTGCTCTGATCGTCTGATGTGCCGGGCTGCACGCCGAGTTCGGTGGCATTGATCGAGCCACGCATCGAGGCTTTCTCGATGCCGGTCAGGCTTGCGGCCGCAGCCTTGCCAAGCGCAAGGCCCATGACGGCAAAGCCGGCGGTTCCAGTCAGCAGCGTTCGTCTGTTCAACATCGGCACAGAATCCCAGCGTTCAACTCAGACGTCGCAGGAATCGTGCCAGACGGTCTGCCTCTCCTCTCGAGGGCAGAGACAATGGCTTGTCGAGCAGGCTTTCCGCGCCTAAGTTCACGGAATGAGCAGAGCTTTTACCCGCGAGGAAGACAGCGAAAACGCTATTGCCGGTGTCGGTGAGCGGCCGGTCAGCCAGCACCGCAATCTGGTGACGGAGCACGGCCTGGCGCAGATCGAGGACAATCTCACCGACTTGCGCGACATATTGGCGAAGGCCGAACGGAAAGCGGATCGCGAGCGCATCGCGGTTGTGTCGCGTGACCTGCGCTATTGGACCGCCCGGCGTGAAAGCGCCGAGCTCTCCGTGCCGGAGCCGGGCAGCGACCTGGTGCGCTTCGGCATGGGCGTCACGCTTGAGGGCGATGACGGCAGGAAGGTACACTGGAAAATCGTCGGCGAAGACGAGGCTGATCCGGCCAAGGGGACGATTTCCCATGTGTCGCCGATGGCAGTTGCCTTGTTCGGCAAGAAGGTCGGCGACGTGGCAAGCGTCAACGGCAAGGAATGGGAAATCGTCAAGCTGTCGGAGAGCTAGGACGTTTCAAATCCACTGCATCGATTGGCGGATCACTTGGCGAGTTTCTGAAGCCCGACCTGATACTTGTCCATGACCTCGCGTGCGGCCTTCATCTGCCGTTCGAACCTGTCGGCCACCGGTCTTAAAATGATGCCGTCATCAGTTTCGATGATCTGGAGCTGATCGCCCGATTGCAGATTCAAGCTGTCCAGCATTTCCCGTGGCAAGATTAGGGCTTCTGATCCGTCGTCGAGCTTGTGGATGATCGTCTTCACGGTTACTGCGCCTTGGTTGTAGGCTTCAGTCTAGCACAACCTTTTTAGAGATGCAGCAACCCTACTCCGTGGCCAGCAGCCGGTCCAGCAAGCGATCCGCTGCTTCCGGTATGACCGTGCCCGGCGGGAAGATCTCAGCAGCACCCGCTTGCAGCACCGCGTCATAATCCTGCGGTGGAATGACGCCGCCGGCGACGATCAGCATGTCGCCTCGGCCGAGCTTTTTCAGCGCGTCGCGCAGTTCGGGGATCAACGTCAGATGTCCCGCCGCCAGCGACGAGGCGCCGACGATATGGACGTCCTGTGCGACCGCCAGCCTGGCGATCTCGTCCGGTGTCTGGAACATCGCGCCGACGGTGACGTCGAAACCGAGATCGGCGAAGGCCGTGGCGATGACCTTCTGGCCACGGTCGTGGCCGTCCTGTCCCATCTTGGCAACGAGAATGCGCGGCTTGCCGCCGGATTTCTTCTCGAAGGCTTCAAGCTTGTCCTGCAGGCTGTCGACGACGGAATTATCGCCAAGCGCCTTGCGATAGACGCCGGAAATGGTCTGCACCGTGGCGACGTGGCGGCCAAAGACTTTCTCCAGCGCAAACGAGATTTCACCGACCGTGGCATTGGCGCGCGCGGCGCGGATGGCGAACTCCAGCAGGTTTTCATTGCCTTGCGCGGCACGGGTAAGCGCATCGAGTGCGCTCTCGACCGCGCCGACGTCGCGTGTGCCCTTCAGCCGTTGCAGCTTCGACAATTGCCGGGCCCTGACTTCGGCATTGTCGATCTTCAGTACGTCGACCTCGATGTCGGTCTCGGGGCGATGGGCGTTGACGCCGACCAGCATCTGCTCACCGGAATCGATGCGCGCCTGCGTGCGCGCGGCGGCTTCCTCGATGCGCAGCTTGGGAATGCCCTGTTCGGTCGCGGCGGCGATGCCGCCGAGCGCCTCGACCTCCTCGATATGGGCAAGCGCTCGCGCTGCCAGGTCATGCGTCAGCCGTTCGAGATAGGCCGAACCGCCCCACGGGTCGATGACGCGCGTGGTGCCGGATTCCATTTGCAGGATGAGCTGGGTGTTGCGGGCGATGCGCGCCGAATGGTCGGTCGGCAGCGCCATCGCCTCGTCGAAGGAATTGGTGTGCAGCGACTGCGTGTGGCCCTGCGTTGCCGCCATCGCCTCGATCATGGTGCGGATGATGTTGTTGTAGGGGTCCTGCGCCGTCAGCGACCAGCCCGAGGTCTGGCAATGGGTGCGCAGCGACAGCGAACGCTCGTCCTTCGGCGAAAAATTCTTCTGCATCAGGGTCGCCCACAGCAGGCGCGCGGCCCGCAGCTTGGCGACTTCCATGAAGAAGTTCATGCCGATCGCCCAGAAGAAGGACAGGCGCGGCGCAAAGCGGTCGATGTCGAGGCCTGCCGCCACGCCGGCGCGGGCATATTCGATGCCGTCGGCGATCGTATAGGCGAGTTCGAGGTCGGCCGTCGCGCCGGCCTCCTGCATGTGATAGCCGGAGATCGATATCGAATTGAACTTCGGCATGTTCTTCGACGTGTAGGAGAAGATATCCGACACGATCCGCATCGAGGGTTTTGGCGGATAGATGTAGGTGTTGCGGACCATGAACTCCTTCAGAATGTCGTTCTGAATGGTGCCGGCAAGATCCTTCTGCGCAACGCCCTGTTCTTCCGCCGCGACGATGTAGAGCGCCATGATCGGCAGCACCGCGCCGTTCATCGTCATCGACACGGTCATCTCGCCGAGCGGAATGCCGTCGAAGAGCTGCCGCATGTCGAGGATGGAATCGATGGCGACGCCCGCCATGCCCACGTCACCCGCAACGCGCGGATGGTCGCTGTCATAGCCGCGATGCGTGGCAAGATCGAAGGCAACCGACAGTCCCTTCTGGCCGGCGGCGAGGTTGCGCCGGTAGAAAGCGTTGGATTCCTCGGCCGTCGAGAAGCCTGCATACTGCCGGATCGTCCAGGGCTGCTGGACATACATGGTCGGGTAGGGGCCGCGCACGAAGGGCGGCAGGCCGGGATAGGTGTCGAGATGCGGCAACCCCTTGAGGTCGCTTTGATTGTACAGATGCTTGGCGACGAGCCCTTCCGGTGTCGTCCGCTGCCCCTTGATCTCGACAGGTACGCGGCGTGGCGGCACCCAGCCGATCTGACCGAAATCCGGGATCAAGAGGCGGCTCCGATCGATTGGTCGATGCGGACTGGAAACAGGGGTTCGCAGACGGCAACGCCTTCGGTGAAGGCCGGCCGCCGTTCCGCCGCCAGCGTCTCGACTGGCCGTTCGTTTTTCAGGGGATAGAGCGTGGTGCCGATGATGGCCCGCTCGCCTGCCTGGTAGGCCGCGTTGCGCTGCGCCGCCGAGGCGTGAACGCGCTTCTGGATATGTCCGTCCTGAAGGCTGGACAACACGCCGCCCTCGGCCTCGATTGTCTGCAATTCCGCCCAGGCCTTCTCGCAGAGTTCCGCAGTCAGCGCTTCGACCGCGCCGGAGCCATAGGCAGGATCGGCGACGTGATCGATATGGCTTTCATTGGCCATGATCAGCTGCGCGTTGCGGGCAACGCGGCGGGCAAAACCCGCCGGCAGGCCATGCGCGATCGTGTGCGGCAGGATGGAGATCGAATCGGCGCCGCCGGACGCCGCGGCAAAGCAGGCGATGGTGGTGCGCAGGATGTTGGTCTCCGGGTCCATCGCCGTCATCATACGAAACGACGTCTCGGCATGGATATTGGCGGTGGATGTCGGGATCGAACAAGCCTCCTGCACCCGCGCCCAGAGCCTGCGCAGCGCCCTGACCTTGGCCATCGACAGCAACTGGTCCTGGTCGACGCTGAGCGCGAAGCCGATATGGGGTGCGGCATAGACAAGCGGCTGCCGCGCCGTCTCGAACATTCGGAGATAGGAAACCGCCGAAGCCAGCATGATGCCAAGCTCCTGCGCTTCGGTGGCGCCGGCGTTGTGGAATACGCGCCCGTCCGCCTCCAGCAGCACGCCCGGAACGCCCATCGAGAAGAAATGCGCCAGCGACTGCGGCATCGAGGCCTGCAAAGCCTCGATCGACATGCGCAGCCGGCCGGTTCCGGCGAAGATGGCCGCCGGATCGATGCCGAAGGAGAGGTTGAGCTTTGCCGGGTCCGAACGGCGCTTGCTCAGGAACGCCACCAGCCAGTCGGCCACGGCGCGGCTCCAGGGATGGGCGTCGATGCGAACCTGGACGCGGTTGAGCGGTATGCCGTCCAGCACCGTCTCCAGTGCCTTCGCCGTCCTTGGCAGGCCGTAACCGAACGCGTTCGGTGCGCCTTCGAAGACAAGCGACAATCCCGTGGCGCCTTGTGCCACGTCCTCCAGTGCCTGGGTTCTGGCACGGTCAATATCCGGATCGTCGATGCGCTGGCTGACGATCCAGGGCAATTTCGGGTTTGCGCGCACGATCGGTTCCGCGGCGGTGCTGCGGTCATAGAGCGGTTCGATGCGGATGTTGTCATCGCTATGCGAGACCAGCTTCTCCTCGAAGGACGCGCCGGCCAGCGCCTTTTCCGCCAGGGCCAGCCATCGTTGGCGCCCGGCGTTCTCGGGTTCAATGTCCTGGATCAAGGCTCCGGCGCCCATCCGTCTTCCTCGTTTTATGCGGCCGCACCAGCCGGGAGCGGTTCAGTCTACGGTCCCCGGTCCGATATCGCAATGCAATGCGCTTTCAGAGACTGAGCTCGATCCATCAGATATAGGTCAGTCTGCGTGGACGAACCATGAACGATTGCCAAACGCCGGCAAAATCCGCAAGCTCCAAAAAACCGATTTTGAGGGTTGGCCCCGATTTGAACGATTGGCTTTGAACGATTGGCATTGTCGCTCAGCAATGGCCTCACTATACCTGCGGCAAGGCCACTGGCTTTAAACACATCAGTTTGCGGAGACCGGACATATGGCTGACGACACCAGTATTTTCATCGGCGCCAGCCGCAAGCCTGACGACAGCTATCAGCGCGCCGAGCAGCTGTTGCTGCAATATGGGAATCGTCACGGCCTGGTGACCGGCGCCACGGGTACCGGCAAGACCGTCACCTTGCAGATCCTGGCCGAAGGTTTTTCCAATGCCGGCGTGCCGGTGTTCTGCGCCGACATCAAGGGTGATCTGTCCGGCATCGCCATGATGGGCACGGCGCAGGATTTCCTGGTCAAACGAGCCGAGCAGATCAAGCTCGACCCGTATGACTTCCAGGAATTTCCGGTCATCTTCTGGGACCTGTTCGGTGAACAGGGCCATCCGATCCGCGCCACGGTCTCGGAAATGGGGCCGTTGTTGCTGTCGCGCCTGATGAACCTGACCGAGGCGCAGGAAGGCATCATGAACATCGCCTTCCGCCTGGCGGACGAAGAAGGCCTGCTGCTGCTCGACATGAAGGATCTGCAGGCGCTGCTGGCCAACATCGCCGAGCGCGCCGACGAGATCGGCTCGCGCTACGGCAATGTGACGAAGCCGTCGGTCGGGGCCATCCAGCGCACGCTGCTCGTCCTGGAGCAGCAGGGCGCGGCAAACTTCTTCGGCGAGCCGGCACTGCGCATCGCCGACATCATGCGCACAACACGCGACGGACGCGGCGCCATCAGTGTGCTCGCCGCCGACAAGCTGATGATGAACCCGCGGCTCTACGCGACCTTCCTGTTGTGGCTGATGTCGGAACTGTTCGAAGTGCTGCCGGAAGTCGGCGATCCCGACAAGCCGAAACTGGTGTTCTTCTTCGACGAGGCGCATCTTCTGTTCGACGAAGCGCCCAAAGTGCTGATCGATCGCGTCGAACAAGTGGTCCGCCTGATCCGTTCGAAAGGCGTCGGCGTCTATTTCGTCACGCAGAACCCTTTGGATATCCCTGAAAAGGTCCTGGCCCAGCTCGGCAATCGCGTCCAGCACGCGCTGCGCGCCTATACGCCGCGTGAACAGCAGGCGGTGAGGACTGCGGCCGAGACGTTCCGGCCAAATCCCGATTTCGACTGCATGACCGCCATTACCCAGCTCGCCACCGGCGAGGCGTTGGTCTCGACGCTGGAGGCCAAGGGTGTTCCATCCATGGTGCAGCGGACACTGATCCGCCCGCCATCCTCGCGGCTTGGGCCCATAACAGCCGCCGAGCGGCAAAAGCTGATCCAGGAAAGCCCTGTCACCGGCCAGTACGACCAGGTCATCGATCGCGAATCGGCTTTCGAAATGCTGCAGAAAAAGGCCAAGGACGCGCAGGATGCCGAAGAGCAGGCCCAGCAGGCCGGCAGCGGCGGCTCGCGCTGGACCATTCCGGGTTTCGGCAATGACGATCCCGCGCCGCAATCCGGTGGCAGGCGCACGTCTTCACCGCGCCCGTCCAATCGCCAGACCGTGGCCGAGGCGGCGATCAAGTCGGTGGTGCGCTCGGTCGGCTCGTCGGTCGGCCGGGCGATCGTGCGCGGGATTTTGGGGAGTTTGTCGAGGGGCAGGTAGGACTTGAGGCAGCGGCGTCGCCACTGCCTCGCCAGCTCAGAAGATCGAGTTGGTGATCGCCTTGACCGGCCCAAGCAGCACCGATCCGTCCGGTACGCCGGCATCGATCGGGATAGCCTTGCCGCTGGCTGTCGCCACCATCGGCTGGCTGGCGTCGCTGGTCACGATGACCGGCGTCTTCGAGGGCACGCGGTCATAGAGGTCGATAATGTCCTGGTTCATCAGGCGTACGCAGCCTGACGAGACCGACTTGCCGATCGACCGCCACTCCGGCGAGCCGTGCAGGCGGTAGAGCGTGTCGACGTTGCCCTGGAAAAGATAGAGCGCACGCGCACCAAGCGGGTTCTTCAAGCCACCGGGCATGCCGCCATTGTCGGCGCTGTATGGCTTCAATTCCGGCTGCCTAGCGATCATTTCATCCGGCGGCGTCCACTTCGGCCACTTTTGCTTCCACTGGACCACAGCGTCGCCGGACCATTCGAACCCTGCGCGGCCGAGACCGACACCGTAACGGATCGCCTGGCCGCCCGGGCGCACCAGATAGAGATGGTGTCCGGTGGTGTCGACGATGATGGTGCCGGGCTTCTGTCCAGTCGGATCGGGCACGACCTGGCGCAGGAACTGCGGATCGATTTTGTCGAACGGTATGGCCGGAAGGTCGAAACCGCCATCGCTGACGGCCGCATACATCGTCGCATAGTCGGGCAGAGGCGGCTCGACATAGGTTGGCGGCGGCGGCGGCTCGACCGGCCCTGGTCCGGTGGTGGCGCACGCGGAAACCGCGATCGAAGCGGCGCCCAGGGCTGCGGCATTGAGAAAGCCGCGACGGCTCAGGCGAAAGGATTCGATTTCGGTTTTGGACATGGTTGCCTTCTTTAAGTCTCAAATCGCAACAAAGCGTCAATGCGCCGACAGTTGCGCGGGTGCCTGACAACACCTAGGGCGATAGGCGGTTCCGATTCTGGCCTGAAGGTGGACAAACAAAGGCGAAGCTGTGACTGCGCCGCCACTGTGGCGCCAGAGACACAGCTTTCCAACCTCCGTTTTGCGCATGTCGTTGTCCCAAAACCGGGGCCACTTTTGGGCGACATGCACTAGCTGCCGGGCACCAAGGCTTCGAGCGATGGCAGGATCAGGGCCGGCGGGAAGTCCCGGTATTCCTCGGGCTGGTTGGAACGGTTGATCCAGACGGTGCGGAAGCCGAATTTGGTGGCGCCTGCAATGTCCCAGCGATTGGAGGACTGGAAGGAAACCGCGCCGGGGTAGAGGCGCCAGCCCGTGGCGACCATGTCGTAGACTGCCGGATCGGTTTTGAAGCGCCGCACCGTATCGACGGAATAGATATCGTCCAGAACCTGGTCGAGCGCGGCGGATTTGACCGCTGCCTGCAGCATTTCGGGCGAGCCGTTGGACAGGATCGCCAACCTCGCCCCCGAAGCCTTGAGTGCCTTGAGCACGGCCGGCACTTCCGGATAGCAATCCAGCCGCCAATAGGCATCCAGCAATGTCGCCTTGAGGCCGGGATCGGCAGAGGGAACCTTGCGCAAGGCGAAATCGAGCGCCTGTTCGGTCAGCTGCCAGAAATCGGCATAGGCGCCCATCAGCGTGCGCACCCAGGAATATTCGAGCTGCTTGGCGCGCCAGATCTCGGACAACAATTGGCCGTCCGGCCCGATCCGGTCGGCATGACGGCGCACGGCGGCATGCACGTCGAACAGCGTGCCATAGGCGTCGAAAACATAGGCGGCGTATTGCATGACAACAGTTTTGAGGGCAGGCGCGACAAGGTGCAAGCTTTGATTGCATCGCGCCCCGGCGCTGGCCTCAACAAAACTCCTTGATGCCGGTTGACGGCGCCCGCCAAAGCATCTTCCAATGGCTGTCACACGAGACCGATTGAGACGGGACAACACGATGACACTGGCGGCTGCGGCGCAATCCACGACATGGACTTTCGTCGATGGTGATTGGCACGAGGGCAATGTCGCCATTCTGGGGCCGCGCAGCCACGCGATGTGGCTCGGCACCAGCGTGTTCGACGGCGGCCGCTGGTTCGAAGGCGTGGCGCCGGACCTCGAGCTTCATGCCGCCAGGGTGAATTCCTCGGCGATCGCGCTTGGCCTCAAGCCGAATATGACCGCCGACAAGATCGTCGGGCTGACATGGGATGGGTTGAAGAAGTTCGACGGCAAGACTGCGGTCTACATCAGGCCGATGTACTGGGCCGAGCATGGCGGCTATATGGGCGTGCCGGCTGATCCCGCCTCGACCCGCTTCTGCCTTTGCCTCTACGAATCGCCGATGATCCCGCCGACCGGCTTTTCGGTGACGGTGTCGCCGTTTCGGCGTCCGACCATCGAAACCATGCCGACCAACGCCAAGGCCGGCTGCCTCTACCCCAACAACGGCCGTGCCATTCTCGAAGCCAAGATGCGCGGCTTCGACAACGCGATGGTGCTCGACATGCTGGGCAATGTCGCCGAGACCGGAACCTCGAACATCTTCCTGGTCAAGGACGGCCATGTCTTTACACCGGCGCCGAACGGCACGTTCCTGTCCGGCATCACCCGCTCGCGCACGATAACGCTGCTTGGCGAGTATGGCTTCAAGACCACCGAAAAGACGCTGTCGGTGCGCGATTTCCTCGAAGCGGACGAGATCTTTTCGACCGGCAACCATTCCAAGGTGGTGCCGATCACCCGCATCGAGGATCGCAATTTGCAACCCGGGCCGGTGGCCAAGAAGGCGCGCGAACTCTATTGGGATTGGGCGCATTCGACTTCCGCCGCTTGAGCGGATAAAAAGGCGATCGACGCTTCATCCCGGAGTTGTCCCAACCCATTCCAGACCTATCTTAGTCCGGTATCGACACCGGATTTTTCCACGAGGGAGTACCATCCATGGCTTTTGAATTGCCCGCTCTGCCTTACGACTATGAGGCCTTGCAGCCTTACATGTCGAAAGAGACGCTGGAATATCACCACGACAAGCACCACAAGGCGTATGTCGACAACGGCAACAAGCTCGCCGCCGAGGCCGGCCTGGGCGACCTGTCGGTCGAAGAGGTGGTCAAGCAGTCGTTCGGCAAGAATGCCGGCCTCTTCAACAATGCCGCCCAGCACTACAACCACATCCATTTCTGGAAGTGGATGAAGAAGGGTGGCGGCGGCAACAAGCTGCCCGGCGCCCTGCAGAAGGCAGTCGATAGCGATCTCGGTGGCTACGACAAATTCAAGGCCGACTTCATTGCCGCCGGCACGACACAGTTCGGCTCCGGCTGGGCCTGGGTTTCAGTCAAGGACGGCAAGCTGGCGATCTCGAAAACGCCGAATGGCGAGAACCCGCTCGTCCATGGCGCGTCGCCGATCCTCGGCGTCGATGTCTGGGAGCACTCCTATTACATCGACTATCGCAACGCCCGGCCGAAATATCTCGAGGCGTTCGTCGACAGCCTGATCAATTGGGATCACGTGCTGGAATTGTACGAAAAGGCGAAGTGATCGATCGTAGAAAGCCCCGGCATTCCCGGGGCTTTTCTTTTTCTGCGTCGAGTTTCCCGTAACAGCAAAGTCTGGAAAAAAATCATCTGGGGGAAGGGAATTTTCCCCCTGTAGCATCCGTTAACGTCCTGTCCCGAAATGCCTTCATCACGGAGCCAATTGAATGAGAAAGCTTGTTATCGCCATCTCTATGCTTGCACTCGCCGCCTCGGCGGCCCTTGCCGACCCGATCCTCGATCGGCAGGCACTGATGAAGGAACGTGGAAAGATCGTCGGCGGCATTTCGAAAGTGGTCAAGGGTGAGGAGCCTTTTGATGCCGCTGCCGTGCTGACGCAGTTGCAGGCATTGCAGGCGAATGCCGAGAAATTCGATGCCGCTGCGCTGTTCCCGGCAGGCAGCGATACAGGCGACACGACAGCGGCGCCCAAGATTTGGGAAGACACGGCTGGCTTCAAGGCCGTTGAGGACAAATATCTCGCCGACGTCAAGGCAGCCACCGCCGCCGCTCCCGCCGATGTCGATACGTTGAAGACGCAGTTTGGCGCGATTGCTTCCAATTGCGGCACCTGCCACCAGACCTATCGAGTGAAAAAGGGCTGATAGCGGGCGATGCCCTGGCTGAAAAAACTCGTCGGCGCCCTCGTCATTCTGGGCGGCGTCGGCGCGGTTGCCGGTTGGGTGCTGTCGGCGCCGGTGAGGCTCGACAGTGAGACCCTGGCCAAGCTCGGCCCTGGCGACCCGGCCAAGGGCAAGCGCATCTTCTATGCCGGCGGCTGCACGTCCTGCCACGCAAAGCCGGGCTCACAGGGCGATGCGCGGCTTCAACTCGTGGGTGGGCTCGAGCTCAAGACGCCGTTCGGAACCTTCGTCCCGCCCAACATCTCGCAAGATCCCAAGGACGGCATCGGCGCCTGGTCGGCCGAGGACCTCGCCAACGCCATGCTGAAGGGCGTATCGCCCTCGGGCGAGCATTTCTATCCAGCGTTTCCCTATGCGTCCTACGCGCGCATGAAGCCGGCCGACATTGCCGATCTCTATGCCTTCCTGAAGACGTTGCCGGCGGTCGCCGGCAACGCACCGGGCAATTCGCTCGGTTTTCCCTTCAACATTCGTCGCGGCATCGGTCTATGGAAATTGCTCTACCTCAGTGACCAGCCGGTCATTGCATTCCCCGATGGCACGCCCGATCCGGTGATGGCCGGCCGCCATCTGGTCGAAGGGCCGGGCCATTGCGGCGAATGCCACACGCCGCGCGACTTTGCAGGTGGTACGAAAAAGAACGCGTGGCTGGCCGGTGCGGTGGCTGCCGAAGGCAGCGGCGTCGTGCCGAACATCACATCGGGCGAGGGCGGTATAGGCGATTGGTCGGAAGCCGACATCGCCAACTACCTCGAAACCGGCTTTACGCCTGAATTCGATTCCGTCGGCGGCGCCATGGTCGACGTGCAGCGGAACATGGCAGAACTGGCGCCGGAGGACCGTGCGGCCATCGCCGCCTATCTCAAGGCGATACCGCCGCATCCAAACGGCTATCCGCCGCGCAAAAAGCCGGCGAGCTAGTTTTCCGGCGACAGGTGGCGGTCGCCGAGGAAATCGAAGCCGGTTTCAAAGAAATGATTGTAGTCGCAGGTCAGTTCCTCGCCAGGTGCGATATCGCGCAAGGCGTATGTTTCCTCAGGTGAGGAGACGTCGCAATTCGGCTCGTCCGCATGGTTCATGAAGCGCGCGTCGTCGGCTTCGAAGACGATGTAGTTCGGGTCGCGCCGGTCGGGGTAAGAATAGCGGTCGAGATAGCTCTTCACCGATCCGCTTTCGCTCTCATAAGTTTCCACGTCGATGATCCGATCGAATCTCGGGTCCAGCTTCCAGATCAGCGTGCCCCGCGGAATCTGGGCCCTGGCAAACACACCGATGCCCTGGATGGACGATTTGTCGAGATAGACGTCAACGAGCAGCATGGCGGACCCTTGCAAGATAGTACTGGCAGTCGCGGCTTTGAAAGAGCCGGGCATTGGGTAGCGCGCGATGGTGGCAATTGCGAGCAGAAAATCGCGGCGCATGACCGCGAAATGAAGTCTCGGAAAAGATCATACGCAAATCAAAAATTCATGACCTTGGAAATCCGTCGAGGAACAGCGGCGGCGCGGTTCGCGACCCGTTCCGTTGACCGGCGGCGAGGTTGCTTTGAACAGGGATGAAAAGGTCAGCGCTGCTGCAGCGCGAGCCGAACACCCAGCGCGCAGTAGATGCCGCCGACGACTTTGCCTTGCCATCGCAACACCGCCGGATTTCGGCGCAGGAACGTGCCGAGCCGGCCAGCGCTCATGGCAAAGACGACCGTGCTGAAAAGGCCCAGTACCACGAAGATGACCCCTAACGCAGTCATCTGAAGCGTCACCGATCCGTTTTCAGGCCGCACGAACTGAGGCAGGAATGCAAGGAAGAAAAGCGCGGTCTTGGGATTGAGCACTTCGGTCAGGATAGCCTGTCGAAACGCCTTGCCGGCGGAGATCGCGAGCGCGCCGGCAGCCGGGTCGGCCGGTGTTTTCTCGATGATCGCACGAATGCCGAGATAAACGAGGTAGGCCGCACCGATGTACTTTACGATGCTGAACAGCGTCGCCGATGTGGCGATGATCGCCGAGATGCCGACCATCGCCATGACGGTGTGAAACACGTCGCCGGCAGCGATCCCGGCGCCGGTCGCGATGCCAACCTTGGTTCCGGAGCTCGTTGCCCGCGCTATGGTAAGGAGCGTGGCCGGACCCGGAATAAAGACGAAGCCGAGCACAACCGCGACATAGGCAGTCAATGTAGCGAGATCGATCATCTGTCGGTTCCTCCCGTAAGCTCCGCCTTGCCCATCGCCTTCAGTGCAAACGAATAGGTGTAGGCGATCTCCTCCAGCCTTGAAAACCGGCCGGAGGCGCCGGCATGGCCGGAATCCATGTTGATCTTGAACAGCACCGGATTGTCGCCGCTCTTGCGGTCGCGCAGCCGCGCCACCCATTTGGCCGGTTCCCAATAGGTGACGCGCGGATCGGTGAGGCCGGCCAGCGCCAGGATCGGCGGATAGTCGAGCGCTGCGACATTGTCATAGGGCGAGTAGGCAGCGATGGTTCGGTAGTCGTCGGCGGATGCGATCGGATTGCCCCATTCAGGCCATTCCGGCGGCGTCAGCGGCAGGGTTGCGTCGAGCATTGTGGTGAGCACGTCGACGAAAGGAACCTCGGCGACGATGCCGCCAAAGCAATCCGGCGCCATATTGGCGATGGCGCCCATCAGCATGCCGCCGGCCGAACCGCCTTGCGCGACGATGCGGTCATGCGCCGTGTAACGCTCGGTGACCAGATGGCGCGCGACGGCGATGAAATCGGTGAACGTATTCATCTTGTTCTCCCGCTTGCCGTCGTCGTACCAGCCATAGCCCTTGTCCTTGCCGCCGCGGACATGGGCGATGGCGAAGACAAAGCCGCGGTCGACCAGCGAGAACCAGTTGGTGTTGAAGGCGGCCGGCACGGTGATGCCATAGGAGCCGTAGCCGTAAAGCAGGCAAGGTGCGGATCCATCCAGCGGCGTGTCGCGATGGTGCAAAAGCGAGATCGGCACCAGTTCGCCATCGCTGGCCGGCGCCATCAGCCGCCGCGTCACATAGTGGTCCGCATCATGGCCGGACGGCACTTCCTGGGTCTTCAGCAGCACCCGCTCGCGGGTGCGCATATTGTAGTCGAACACCTGGGCCGGCGTCGTCATCGACGAATAGGAAAAGCGCATGATCTCGGTGTCGTACTCATAGGAACCCGACAGGCCGAGCGAGAAAGCCTCCTCGTCGAGCGACAGAAGATGCTCCTCGCCGCTCTCGCGGTCGCGCACGACAATGCGCGGCAGGCCTTCCTTGCGCTCCAGCCGGACCATGTGGTCCCTGAAGCCGATCACGGACAGGATCAGCCGGCCCGGCTCGTGCGGCACCAGTTCCTGCCAGTTGGCACGGACCGGATCGCTCGCCGGCGCCGTCATGATCTTGAAATCCTTGGCGCCATCGGCATTGGTCAGGATGAAGAAGATGTCGCCGCCTTCTTCAAGGTCATACTGGAGGCCGACCTCGCGCGGCGAGACCAGTTTCGGTTCGGCAAACGGATCGCTGGCGCTCAAGAGGCGATATTCCGAAGTCTCGTGATCGTTGATGCCGATCATGATCCATTCGTTGTTGCGGGTGCCGTCGACATTCATGAAGAAGCCAGGATCGGTTTCCTCATAGATCAGCCGATCGCTTTGCGGGCTGTCGCCCAGCGCATGGAACAGCACCTTGGACGGGCGGTGGTTGGGGTCGAGCCGCGTGTAGAAGAAGCCGTCATTGCCGGCGTTCCAGACACCTGAGCCGCCGGTGTCGGGTATCTGGTCGGCAAGCTCCTTGCCATCGGCAAGGTCGCGCACGCGAAGCGTGTAGAATTCGGAGCCCTTGTCGTCGAATGCCCACAGCAGTTTGGCGTGGTCGGCCGAATGGTCGACGCCGCCAAGACGGAAATAGGCCTTGCCCGCGGCCTCCGCATCGCCGTCGAGCAGGATATGCTCGGCGCCGCCGTCGCGCGGCATGCGGAAATAGCGCGGCTGCTCGCCGCCAAGCTTGAAGGACGAGCCATAGGCATAGGCTCCATCCTTCATCGGCACGGAAGAATCGTCCTCCTTGATACGGCCCTTCATCTCCTTGAAAAGCTGCTTTTGCAGCTCGACCGTGTCGGCCATCAGCTTTGACTGGTAGGCATTCTCTGCCTCAAGCTCAGCGCGGATCCCCGCATCGAGCAATGACGGGTCCCGGAACATCTCCTGCCAGTTGTCGGCTCGCAGCCAGGCATAGTCGTCGGTTCGCGTGATGCCGTGATGCGTGTCAAAAACCGGCCGCTTCTCGGGCGTTGGCGGGCTGACGATCGGAAATGCTGATGTCTTGGTCATTGCGTCTCGCTTTGAAGTATCTTGAATGGCGAATGAATACGCCGATCAGGGCGGGTTCAAGAGCCGCAGTCTAGGGGTTGTGTCGGCTCCAGGAGATGGGTCGGGAGGAGAGATGATGACTGTTTATTCTCGGACTGCTGCGGCTTTCGCCGTTGCTTCGCTCACTCTGGCCTTTGCCGGCCAGTCTCATGCGACCGTATTCGCGGCTTGGCAAGTGGCCAATGTACCGTTCGGCGACACGCTCAATGTGCGCAAATACCCTTCGGGCACGTCCCAGAAGCAGGCGGCATACCCGAACGGGACCGTTCTGCAGATGACCGGACGATGCACCGGCGGGATAAACCTGCTCGACATCGCCAACCAGCCGGCGTGGAAGCAGGAACAGAAGGTTCGCTATCGTTGGTGCGAAATCTGGCATGACCCGGCCCAGAACGGCAACTTTGTCACCGGGTGGGCCTACGGCAAATACATCACCCCGCGTTGATTGACGCGGGAGCGGTTAACCGACCTGATTGGGTGACAGGCATGTCGCCTGATTGCTTGTGCAATGGCGGCAACCTGTGGTTTTGTGGACAGGTGTGAACAACCAAGTTCGCGTGTGCAATAGCCAAGCAAAATCAAGCATTGAAACCTGCTTTGTGAGTTGCCCCGAATGTAACGGAGAGCTGACGTTGCGTCAGCCGTTGCTGGTTGGCGCGCGAAATATCGATAAATTACACAATGCACGAAAGATTGAAGCTGATCTGGGAATAATTGACCAACATCGCTCAATATAGCGCAAGGGGCGAATTGACTTACTTGGTGCGCGGGCTCATTGATGTGCCCGCGACACGAATCGCAGAAGCTCTACCTGCACAAAGTTCGTGCAATGCCCTGCCTGTAAAAAAGGGCTCGGATCGAAGTAACTCTTGTTGGGGCCTGAAGACCATGGATATTGTCGAAACACCTTCCCGAAACAGCGATGCGCTGATCGAGTTGACCGCCGATGTGGTGGCCGCCTATGTCAGCAACAATCCCGTGCCGGTCGGCGAATTGCCGAACCTGATATCCGATGTCCATGCCGCACTCGGGCGTGTGGGCGGAACCGCCGAACAACCGCCTGCCGACAAGCAAAAGCCGGCGGTCAACCCGAAGCGCTCGGTTCATGACGACTACATCGTCTGCCTCGAAGACGGCAAGAAGTTCAAGTCGCTGAAGCGCCATTTGATGACCCATTATGACCTGACGCCGGATCAGTATCGCGAAAAGTGGAACCTCGACCCGACCTATCCGATGGTTGCACCCAACTATGCCGCTGCCCGGTCCCAGCTCGCCAAGAAGATGGGTCTCGGCCGCAAGCGCAAGGCGCGGTAATCGCTGCCAGCCAGATCGAATCGAAAAACGGCGCCTTCGGGCGCCGTTTGATTTTACGGGGCGGCAACGCGCTGATCGAGCAGAGCAGTTCCAGGAAGAGTGTGAAACGCTTCAGGCGATCTGTTTGAGCGCCGTCTCGGCATCGCGCTTGATACGCTTGACCATCGAGCGAAGGCCGTTAGCGCGCTGCGGCGACAGATGTTCGTCGAGGCCGAGTTCTTTCAATGTCGCTTCCGCATCGGTCTTCTGGATTTCGCTGGCGGTCCTGCCGGAAAACAGCGCCAGCATGATCGCGACCAGCCCGCGCACGATATGAGCGTCCGAATCGCCGGTGAAGGTGATGACCGGGTCGGCCCCAGCTGCGCGTTCGGTGGTCAGCCAGACCTGGCTGACGCAGCCCGGCACCTTGTTGGCGGCGCTGCGCTGCTCGTCCGGAAACGGCGGCAGCGCCTCGCCGAGTTCGATGACGTAGCGATAGCGGTCTTCCCAGTCCTCAAGGAACGAAAAATCGTCGCGGATCGTCTGGATCGTGGTGGTCATAATGCCGGATATAGTCACGCGGCGGCTCCGCGTCACGGAAAAAACAAGGACACCGCGGGCGTCGAGAGGGCAGACAGCCCGCGGTGCGCCGTCGAAACGGCCTAATTCTGCGCCGGCAGGTTGACTGTCTCGGGCAACACGACTTCTGCCGGCACGCTGCCGGTCATCGTCGATGTATCGGGGCCGGCGGCGGACTTGTCGTCCAGCATCGCTGCCGCGATCTTGGCGGTCTCCTTGGCGCGGGCGGTGATGGTGTGCATCGCCGACTTGCCGGTTTCACAGACATCGGGCTTGCGTTCGCAAATGCCGGCGATGTCGCCAACTGCTTCGCGTGCCGCAAACAGGGCCTGGATCGGCCCGACGCTTTCATGCCCCGCTTCATCGGAGCCGACACTCAATGGCAGCGCCAGCAGCACCAGCGAAAACCAGAAAGCCATTCTCATCAAAAAGAACATGCCCTTGCCCTCTCGTCGTGACCGGATCATGCGTCCATATGGCATGACCTCTTTTGTGGCAGTATATTGGCACACAGGCGCAAAGGACGGCTTGCAGGCAAAGCGACAATTTTCCTCAAATTTTAGGCAAATTCGAAACGAGCCGTTGTGCAATCGGTTTGTCTCAAATCCGAGGGATTTTTCTTAACACGAGATAACCATCTATATAATTGTTTTTACTGTATTTTTTCTGAAATCCCGGAGTCCGGGTGTCGCGTGCACCCACCCGATGGGCACCGTCGCCGAATAACCCTCCGTTTACTATGGCTGCATTTGCCCGGGCTTTCGGCCGCCGGCATCCCGATATTTGCCGCAGGCCGGGGCCTTGGTCGGCCCTGCCTTATCCATTCCTTAAACGCTGGATGCGAGTTTCAGAGCCAACCAGAACGATCTGCAAAGCAGAGCTGTCCACGACGATTACGGGTGCGTTGAGTTGAGTTCAATCAAGGCCAGATACGTTGAATTGCCTGGCGCGATTGCCGCCGGTTGCGAACGTATGGTCCATCCGTCCATCCTTGGGCGGAGCGACCGCGAGCGCCAGCGCCGCTTCATCGGCGTCATGCTCGCCGCTCCTTTCTTTGCCGCAGGTGCCGCGGTCACGCTGGTCACGTCAGGCATGGGCGCCGCCGTCACCATGGCCGCCATCTTCGCAGCCTTTGGCCTGTGCTGGTTCGTCGCCTTGCTGGTGGCGGCGACCGGCAAGATGGCGATGGCAAGTCAGGTCGCCCTTGCAGTGGCGGGTATTTCTCTCGGCAGTCTCATTGCCGCCGCGGGCGGGCTGAGTTCGCCTGTCGCCATGCTTGTCGTGGCGCTGCCATTCGAAGCCTGGTGGATCGGCGCCTCTCGGCGCGCGGCACTTTGGGGAGCCGTGTCGGCCGCTGTCGCCGTCCTGGCTCTGCCCCTGGCCGGAACCGTGTTCCCGTTCGCAGGAGCGCAGATCGCGGCGTGGCACTGGCTGGTCCCGCTGGCCTGGGCGCTCACCTTGATCCCGCGCGCATCGGCGTTTCGAAACACGGCCGATGCGGCCGATGTGGTCGACACCGCCGACCGGCTCGAAGACATCATCGATGCGGTGGTCCTGCGCGTCGCCCGTCATGGCGAGGTTCTGGACGCTTCGCCAAAGGCGCGCACGCTTTTGAAATTGCCGCCCGAACTGCTGTCTGGAAACGGCCTCTTCGACCGCGTCCATCTGTCGGATCGCGTCTCCTATCTCAGCGCCCTGGCCGACATGCGCGACGGCGCGCTGTCGCGCCGGCTCGAATTGCGCATCAGGCTGCCGCAGAACGGCAATGGCCAGAATGACAGTCGCTTGACCGCCGACAATTACCGGCCGTTCTCGCTCGATCTGGTGCGAGCCGAGGAACAGGGCGACGTCTTCACGCTTGTCCTGCGCGAGAATGATGAGATTGCCCGGCTGCGCGAGGATCTGGCGGCGGCCAATGAGGCGGCCGCGTCCGCCGAGGTGGCGAAGGGGCGCTTCCTGGCGGTGGTCAGCCACGAACTGCGCACGCCGCTCAACGCCATTATCGGCTTCTCCGACATGCTGCTGCATGAAATGTTCGGCGCCTTCAAGGATCCGCGCCAGAAGGAATATGTCGGCCTGGTGAGGGATTCGGGCCAGCATCTGCTTGCCGTCGTGACCTCGATACTCGACGTGTCCAGGATTGAATCAGGCGTCTATGCGACCGAACCGGAGCCGTTCCGCTTCGCGGAAGCGGTCGACATGTGCCAGTCCATGATGCAGCTGCAGGCGAAGGCCAAGAGCATCGATCTGCAGGCGCAGATCGCACCCGACGCCGGCGACATCAATGCCGATCAGCGCGCGGTGCAGCAGATGCTCATCAACCTCGTCTCCAATGCGATCAAGTTCACCCCCGATGGCGGCAATGTCGTCGTCGGCGCCAAGCGGATCGGTTCGCGCCTGCACTTCTGGGTCAGGGACACCGGCATCGGCATCGCCGAGGAGGATTTCGCCAATCTCGGCAAGCCCTTCATGCAGATCCAGAACGACTATACCCGCCGTTTCGAGGGGACCGGTCTCGGCCTGTCGCTGGTCAAGGGCCTGGTGGCGCTGCACGAAGGCACGATGTCCATCGAAAGCATGCCGGGCGAGGGCACCACGGTGACCATCAGCCTGCCGGTGAACGGACCGAAGGGGCATAAGGCGGAGAAGGCCGGCGTGCTGACGATGCCTGTGGCCATGGCGAAAGGGGACAGAAATGGCTCGCTCCGCAAAACAGCCTAAGGCGGTCAAACGCCGCAGCAATGCCTTTCAGGACGGCGCCGTCGCCGTCGGCGGCATGATCTCGCGCAATCCTGTCCTGGTGGGTGGCTCGACGGCGTTCCTGGTGACGCTGTTCTACGTTTCCGCCAATGCCTTGTGGTATCAGCCTTTCCCGCATGCCGGCGCGTTTTTCGCGACCCGCAGCATCGAGGGCTTTCCGCGGGCAACGTCCGACGAACCGGAGACGACATTCAACATCGTGCGGCCATCCGGCACGCCGGCGCCGATCAAAGGCGATCCGGTGGTCGAGCAGGTGCAAGGCATACTGAAGGACCTCGATTTCTACTCCGGAACGGTCGACGGCATTTCCGGGCCCAACACGCGCAAGGCCATCCAGGCCTATCAGCAGAAGGTCGGGCTCAGTGCGTCCGGCGAGATCGACGCGCTTCTGCTGGATCAACTGGGCGCGACGCCGAAGACGGCGGCAGTCGTACCCAGGCCGCAGCCACGCCCGGATACGCCCGTCGCAGTTCCGGTATCTCTGCAGACGAATTCGGGGCAGGCAAATGCCGCCGATCCGAATGCCGCGACGCAGGCGCCCGATGCCCGCATCGTCAAGATCCAGGCCGGGCTCAAGGCGTTCGGCAATGACGACATGCAACTGGACGGCGTCGTCGGCGCGCGCACCAAGGCGGCGATCAAGGAATTCCAGTCGCTGTTCGGGCTGCCGCAGACGGGCGAGCCCGATGAGATCGTCTACGTCAAGATGCGCGAGATCGGCCTGACCAACTGACGGCTGAAACGACGGCTCGCCGAGCGGCGTAAATATCGGTAGAGAACCCGCTTGCTAGTTTGCGTGCATGTTGTTGTCCCAAGCCGGGGGCGACATGCATTGGCGGAGTTCTCTCTCATGCGCGTCACATCGGATCTGTGGGTCTCGGCCCTGTTGCGCCGGGTTTTCGGCGCCGGCGGATTTGCCGCCGTGGTCAAGCGCGGCGCGACCGAAGCCGGCGCTGTCTTCGTGCTGGCGCGGGGCAGGCTGGGCGAGGTTGCCCTGTTCGGTCCGGCGCCGCAGACAAGCTACGATTCGGCCAAGCCCGACGACCGATTTTTCAGTCTGCTCGGCGCCGGCGACGATGCCGCCGTGCTCGACGCCAGGCTGGAAAGGGAGAAGAAATTCGATCCCGACATCTGGGTGGTCGAGATCGAGGCCGGCACCGTGCCCGTCGAGGAGCTTATTTCCGTGAAGACGCCCTGAGGCCGGACGTCTCAGCCGCATCGTCGCTGTTCGATGCCATGCGGCTATCGCTGTTTGCCGGTGCGGCGTCGCGAACCACCCTCGAGAGGGTCTCGGCTTTCCAGTGCCGCACTTTGTCCTGGGCCGCCTCGTGATGCAGCAGGCGGTAGCGGTCGAGGAAGGTGCGGATAGCCTGCGGATGTGGGAATTGGCTGGGGTAGACGGCAACGGTGATCAGGAAGGCCTTGTCCTCGCCGAGGTCCAGCGAGCGCAGTGCCGCAAGCAGCGACGCGTAGTTCTGGTTGGCGGTGAGCGAGCGCGCGGTCGAGAAATCGATATCGAGCGCATCGGCGAGCGCGGTCTGGAAGAACGCGGCGTTTCCCGTCAGCGCTGTCTCGCGCAATTTCACATAGGTGTCGGCGCCCGTGAAAGGATCGGTGTTCGTCGCTGCCGCCTCGTCGCCCGTGCGCATCATCGAGCGCAGCCTGCGCCGTGCATTCTCGGCTGCGATGCCGAGCGCCTGTTCTCGGGCGGACTCGTCGGAGGCAGTTTCCGTGCTCACCGGCACGATCTCTTCTGCTGCGATGGCTTTCGCGTCCGGCTCCCGCACGCGCACCAGGCTTGGCCTTTCCAGCGCCCTGATCAGATCGGCGATGGTTGGGTTCAGGCCCTTGCGGCGCGCAATGGCGCGGGCATGCGGCAGGCCATGTCGCCCGATCAGCGCGATGAGATCGATGTCGCTGACGGCGCGTGAGCGGATGAGCAGCGGCGCGGCAATGTCGACCGGTTCCTCGCAGAGACGGCGCACCAACGCGCCGGGGGCATATTCGCATTCGGAAAGGGCGGCCGCCACATAGCGGCGGGATTCGACGGACACATTGTCGAACAGCGGCAGCGTCAGGTCTTCGAGCTGGCCGATCTCACGGCGTGAAGGGCGGGTGAGCGAGCAGAACGCCGACACCGCGGCGCGGAACAGCCTTTCGGCCTTTCCCGAGTCTTTTCGTACCGCGATTTGCCTGAAGTCCAAAGATGACACGAAGGATACGCCCGTACTCGACACAATCTCGACCACGCTCCACCGGACTGTCTCGGCTTCGCGTTTGCCTCAGGTCAGGACGCCCTGACTTGGAACAAAGATCAAGTTAGCGACGATCCGTTAGCGCTCCGTTAACCCTCTGCCGGCCTTAATGATATTTGGAGGCGTTGCGTTGTGCTCCGGGGAAACCGAGAGGAATGCGCGAACCATGGGCATGGTACTGTCTTTCGTGCCGCGTACGGCACCAAACACCAGAGCAAAGCAAACCGCCGAAATGCCGGCGGCGGTGATCATCTTTCCCGGCATCCGCTATGAGCGGTCGAGCGCCGGCGAAGTGCGGCCGGTCGACCCCGACAAGCCGGGATCACCGCACACGAAACCGGTTCCGCATCACTGAGTTTCGGCAGCCACGGACCATTGGTCCGGGATCATATCTAGAAGTCCTGCAGCTCGCAGGAACTCTGCTCGAAGAAGCGCGATACGATCGGCTTCCAGCTGTCATCGGGCACGAAGGCGCGGATGACGAAGATGCCTTCCTCGATCGGCGCTTCGACAAAGATCGCTCCCTGAAGGTCCTCGGGAAGGTCCTTGCGCACGTCGATCATCTGCGCCGGCGTCAGCACGACGGCATCCAGCACGCCGCCGTTCGCCGTGTGGTCGTTGAAGGAATAGATGTTGTGGCCGCTGCGGTCATAGACCGACACCGACCAGAACGGGACATGTCCGGGCGCCTTGATGCGGACCATGCCTTCGCCCAGGTCGAAACGGCACGCCGTTGCGTAAAACAGCGGGTCGACGGATTTCACCACGGGCGCGCCGCCGGCCTCGGCATCGAGCCGCGTCATCCTGTAGAGATCCGACGCCATGGACAGCCGCGACCAGGCATCGCGTTCGGAAAATTCAGGCACCAGAAGCAGCACGGCGATGTGCACGATGCCGGCGCCGAGCAGGCCGAGCAGGATGGCATGCAGAAGTCCGCGCATCGCCGCATAGAAACTACGCATCGCAGCCGACCTTGACGATATGCGGCAGCGAGACATCAGACAGGCCGGTGCTGCTGGCGATCGGCGTGTCGTAGAAGGTCAGCACGAAATACATCCTGCCGAAGCCGTCCGTCAGCAGCCAGTTGCCCGGCATAGGGTGATGGCCGGCGGAAATGATGACCGAATTGTCGGGCTGGCGCACCACCCCATAGGACTGCAGCGCCGCTAGCCGGGGTTTGCCGGTTTCGACCACGCCGAGCGACTGGTCGGCGGCATAGAGCGTCCAGAACCGCGCCGTCGGGAATCCGCCTTCGATGGTGTAGGTGCATTCGCGCTTGAGCTCGGCGCCGCCCGTGTCGCGCTCGGCGACAAAGGACAGCCCTTCGGCGCGGCCGAGCGCAAGCACGCCCTCGCGCGCCACGCGGGCCTTGGAATAGGGATCGGCGGACGGCGTGCCGATATCGGGAAAGGCCGTCCATTGGCCGATCCGGATGGCGCCGACGCCATCCTGGACTTTCAGCGCATACCAGACGCTGCCGCCACCGCCGACGATGGCTATGGCAAGCGAAAGCAGCGTCAGGAAGGCAGTTTTGAGCATGAAGGGCCGGGGACACGAAGAGTTGCCGCTCGGGGATATCGCGGCGTGGGGCCTTGTGGCAAGCGGGCCGATGGATTTGCCCGCCCAGACCAGTCGGAAAGGGTCAAAGCGCCGACAGCGTCTCCGGCGGTTGAGGCATACTGAGGGCAGGCGCCGACTGGAACAGCTTGGTCATGTCCCGCAGCGTCTGCGTGGTCCGGCTGGACAGCACCGGCGGCCGTTCGGCGGCTGCATCGGCCGCCGCCTGCGCGTCGGTCTTCTTCTGCGCTTCCTCGGCCTTGGCCGCGATCTCCTCGTCGACGAAGGGCTTGTCGATGCCCGGGATCGGCTTGAGGTCGATGTTCTGGTGCGCGTAGACCATCAGTCGCTGCCACACCATCGCCGGCAGCGAGCCACCGGTCATGTTCTTGGTCGGCGTGAAGTCGTCATTGCCCATCCACACCGCCGCCGTATAGTTCCCGGTGAAGCCGACAAACCAGGCGTCGCGGTAGGACTGGGTCGTGCCGGTCTTGCCGGCGACGACGATGTTGGGAAGTTGAGCCCGCCGCGCCGTGCCCATCACCGGCACCGCGGCCAGCATGGTGTTCATCGATTTGAGCGCCTGCTCCGACAGCACCCGGTGTGGCGGCGGCGCATCCTTGGCGAAATCATAAACGACCTCGCCGGTTCGGGTCACCAGCTGGGTGATGCCGTGCCGGGAGCCGACGAAGCCGTTGTCGGCGAACACGCTGTAGCCCGTCGCCTGGTCCATCACCGTCATGCCCGAGGTGCCGAGCACCATGGTCTTGTGCGCTTCAAGCGGCGATTCCACACCCATCGCCTCGGCCATGGCCTTGATCGGCGGAATACCGAGATAGTCCTTGGCCAGCCGCACCGGCACGGTGTTGATCGATTTGGCCATTGCCATGATCAGCGTGACGTTGCCCGCCGATCCGCCGCTGTAGTTGTGCGGTGACCAGCTGCCCCAGCTGATCGGGCCGCCGGAGATGATGGAGTTGGGGGTGAAGCCGTGTTCCATCGCGGTTGCATAGACATAGGGTTTGAACGACGAACCGGTCTGGCGCAGCGCCTTGGTGGCGCGGTTGAACTGGCTGGCGCCATAGTCGCGGCCACCGACGATGGCGCGCACGGCGCCGTTGGTCTCGATGACGACGACCGCGCCCTCGGTGACGTTATATTCTTTGCCGAACTGGCGCAGGTGGAACTCCACCGATTCTTCCGCCGCCTTCTGGATGTTGGCGTCGAAGGTCGTGTGGGCAACGAGCGAGTGCTGGCCCGGTTTGGCGATCTTCTTGACCTCGTCGAACGCCCAGTCGAGGTAATAATCGGGACTTTTCTGTTCGCCGCGATCAACGACATCGGCCGGATGCAGCCTTGCCTGCAGCACCTGACCCTCGGTCATGAAGCCGGCGTCGACAAGGTTGGACAGCACCACATTGGCGCGCGCACGCGCCGCCGGCAGGTTGATGTGCGGCGCATATTTGGTCGGCGCCTTGAACAGCCCGGCCAGCATCGCCGCCTCGGCGAGGTTCAGGTCCTTGACGCTCTTGCCGAAATAGAAGTCGGCGGCCGCCTCGATGCCGAACGTGCCGCCGCCCATATAGGCGCGGTCGAGATAGAGCTGCAGGATTTCCTTCTTCGACAGATTGGCCTCGAGCCACAGCGACAGGAAGGCTTCCTTGATCTTGCGCTCCAGCGTGCGCTCATTGGTGAGGAACAGGTTCTTGGCCAGCTGCTGGGTGATGCTCGAGCCGCCCTGGACGACGGAATTGGCCCGCACATTCTCGAAGATGGCGCGCGAAAGGCCGAGCACATCGATGCCGTAGTGATCGAAGAAGCGGCGATCCTCCGTGGCGAGCACCGCCTTGATGACGTGATCGGGCATCTCGTCGACCGGCACCGAATCGCGCTGGATGATGCCGCGCTGGCCGATCTCATTGCCGTAGCGGTCGAGGAAGGTGACGGCGAAGTCGCCCTGGGCGCGCCAGTCGCCGGCCGTGTCCTGGAAAGCCGGAACGGCCAGCGCCAGCATCACCACAATGCCGCCGGCGCCAAGCGTAAAGCCTTCGCTCAACAGTTCGATGACGCCGCGGCGCCAGCCGTTGACGCGGAAGCGCCGCGAGAAGATCGTCGCGGATTCCCAGAACTGGCGCGCCTTGAAACCGATCTCGTAGAGCGAGGAATCGATCCATGCGTCGAGCGCCAGCAGCCGGGCGGCGATCGGACCTCTTCTCTTGCGCGGTTCAGGACTGGCCATTCGGAAATCCGGCTAGGCGATTGCCCGACCTGAGAACCGCAAACCGGCAATTTCAGGGCGATGCATTCCGGGAGACTATTCCTCCATTTTTTCAGCAGTCACAAGGGCGCTGAAGACACAGCGGCGGGTTTGTTGCCGAAGGGCGGGTCGGGGAATGGAGCCCGAACCCGCCGCGTCTGGTTTGGCCGCCTCAGGCCGGTTAGCGCTTCAGCGCCTGCACCGTGCAGTGGATGCCACTGCGGGTCTTCGAAATCTCGCTCATGTCGACGATCGCCACCTCGAAACGGTGTGCCTCGAACTGGCAGGTTAGCATCTGGCTCCCAGCGTCTGGCTCGACGTCAGCGATCTGCGACTGAACGCTTCAAGCGGCTCGCAGGCCTTCTTTCGGGCGCAAATTCTGGTTCATGCGGAACAGGTTCAGTGGGTCGTAGCGCTGCTTGATTTCCAGAAGCCGCCGATGGTTGCCACCATAGGCCGCTTCGACCCGGTCGACCTCGTCCTCCGGCATGAAGTTCACATAGACGGTGCCGGCCGCATAAGGCTTGGCCGCCTCGTAGATAGCACGAGCCCAGTCGATGCAGGCCTTGTCCATCGCCGGTTCGCGCCAGCGGGCGTGAACGTTCATGACGAAATGCGAACTGCGCTGTGGAAACGCCGTTGCATCCGCCTTGACGCGACCTGCCGCGCCGCCGACATGGCCGACAAATATTTCGCATTCGGGTCCCGGCAGCTTGGCTATTGCCCCCGTGACGACCGCAGCCGCCTCCTCGGAAAACTCGGTGAAGTCATGGCTCTTCCAGTAGTTGCGGGCGCCGGGCGCAAGCAGCGGGTCGAATGCTTGCTGCCAGCCGGTGAACGGGCTGGGGCCGACGACATCGGCAATCGGCGTGCCGATGGCCCGAAGCTTCTGCGTCGCCTTTTCGCCTGCGTCGATGTCGCCGCAATAGCACATGGCCAGAACCAGCACCTCCTTGCCATGCCACTCGGCCGGCAGGAAGGGTAGCGGCGGCGCCTGCCGCATGACCACCCAGCAGGTCAACTCGTCAGGAGCGGTTTCGAGCGCTTTGCGATATTCCCGCAGCACCTTTTCGGCATCGGCGAAGGGATGGACGACAAGCCCCGCCAGCACTTGCGGTCCAAGCTCATGGAGCTGGAATTCGAATGCCGTGACGACGCCGAAATTGCCGCCGCCGCCGCGCAGCGCCCAGAACAAGTCCGGATTTTCGGTCTGGCTGGCCCGGAGCAGTTTGCCGTCGGCGGTGACCACATCGGCGGAGGCAAGATTGTCGATGGTCAGGCCGAATTTGCGGGTGATCCAGCCGAAGCCGCCACCCAGTGTCAGGCCGGATATGCCGGTGGTCGAGTTGATGCCGGTCGGCACCACCAGCCCGAAGGCTTGCGTTTCCTTGTCGACATCGGCGAGCGTCGCACCAGGCCCGACCCATGCGCGCCGCGCAGCAACGTCGACCCGCACCGACTTCATCAACGACAGATCAATCACCAGGCCACCATCGCAGACCGCACTTCCGGCAATGTTGTGGCCGCCGCCGCGCACGGAGACGAGAAGCCTGTTCTCCCTGGCGAAATTCACGGCACTGATGACGTCGGAAGCGCCGACGCAGCACACGATCAGCCCAGGCCGTCGGTCGACCGTGGCATTCCAGACAGTCCGTGCTTCGTCGTAGGCGGCATCGCCTTCGCTCAGCACTGTGCCGCGCAATCGTGCCGAAAATGCTTCCAAGGCTGCGGCGTCGATTGTCGTTTTGCCGCGTTCAAGCGTGGTGAGGCTCATGGTGCTCATGGTTTCCTCCCGATTTGCAGATGAGCTGTCCCCCTCCCAAAAACGCTCTTACTGTGCGCTTATATTAGATATCGCGCAAGTATCGCATCGGCCAGCGTTGTGGCGCCCAAATGGGCGCGTCCGCCTCCGATGTGTTGATTGGATTGGCTCGGGCACATGGTGCCGCCAGCCGGCGATCTCAGCCGGTTTGCACGCGCGACCTTGCACCTCGGCCGCCAGGATGCCGATCATGCTGGTGCGAATGTGAACGAAGCAGCGTAGCGCTATCCACCCCTCAGGCCGGTTCGCGCTTCAGCGCCTGCGCCATGCAGTGGATGCCGCCGCCGGTCTTCGAAATCTCGCTCATGTCGACGGCCGCACCTCGAAACCGCGCGCCTTGAGCTGGCCGATCAGCGTTTGGCTGGAGGTCGGCGCGATCACCCGGTCCTTGCCCTTCAACGAATGCCTGATCAGCGGCAAGTTCTTCGTGCTTGCATGTGCGTTGAGATGCTGCCATTCTTGAGAATATCCGAAATAAATGTACATTCTTTGCTTGGAAACTTCGCTAAGGGTTGCATTTTATGTCGATCCAAAATCTTTCTGTGAAGACTGTCTTGTTTCTCACTTGCGCTTGCTTTGCCATACCCGCTGCCAGGGCACAGCAAGCGCCGGCCGCGCCGCCGGACGGACGTCCGACGGCATACAACCTCAAAGATCCTGTTGTGCTCGACAAATTCGACGATTTCCGCGTCGATGCACAGGCGCTGGACATCGACCAATTGAATGTCGTCATCCCTGAAGCCATCAAGAAGCAATTCGTTGACGTGGTCGGGCAAGGCGGCATCAGCACCAAGGGGGAAGCCGATTTCTTCGCTACGCCCGATTCTGTCGGCATCCACGAAAACGTAGACGAGATCGCCAAGCTTGCCGAGACAGCCCGGACGCTCATTGCCGCTGGCGCCTGGGAGGGATCGCAGCAGCAGACGCTGTACGGACGCGTGCTGAACGACTACGATCCCACCATTCCGGCTGGCGTCCCAGGGAGCGAGGACAGGGCCTTTTACGAGAGAGCCCAGGACCTGCTGAAGGATCTGCCGGGTTTCCTGATGCATGTTGTGGTCACGGATTCCACCGAGGACTCCGGCTTTTTTACCTCCCCAACCTTCAATGGCAATCCGCTGTTCCAGGGCGGGCCGCCTGGAGAAGCCTTCCCTCGCGAATTGCCATTCTTCTCGGACAAGGCCGGGCTGCTGCCGGGGGTGGGCGTCATCGTCCAGGCGAGCAACCTGACCAGGGTGCAGGGCGGATGGACCCTCGCCACCTCCGACATGAATCTGCCCTTCGGCGGCGTCAAATATCCGCCTTGCGAGAACCAGGCGAGCTTCATTTACAAGTCCCGCAACAATCCACGGCTGGAAGGTCGCGTCTGCACCGGCTTCCTGCTCGGCTCAAGCACCCGCCTGATCACAGCCCGCCACTGCATGCAGGACGTCAACCAGGCGATTCCCCCAGATGTGTCGGATCACCCTTCGCAGATCAGCGTCCATGCGGAGCAGTACGCTGTCGTGTTTGGCTTCAAAACGCTCGCCAATGTCGCTGGCGGCTATCTGACCGTGTTTCCAGACGAGAACGTTTATTTCCTCAGGCAAGCCCCTACCACCAATCTGATTTCACGAGCCGATGTGATAGAACTTGATCTCGACCGGTCCGTCCCGGCGGACGTGGCGACGCCGTTTGAATTCGACGAAAGGCCACTCGACGACAGCCTGACCACGCTCACGCTGACAGTGGCGGGCTATGCGATTGGACTGCCGCTGAGCATCGACTCCGAGAAGCCAACGATTACCAAACTGGACGAGGGTTATGGGCGCTTCTTCGTCGGCGGCGACAACTATCATGGTGATTCAGGCGCCCCTATCTTCGATACGAAATCACACAAGGTGATTGGCCTGATGTTGGCAGGTCTCTCCGACTTCGCGTTGGACCCGAAAATGATGCCGCAATGCTACATCTCGAACAAGACCGTGACACTGGCGGACTCCCAGGAGGCGGCGCTTCATCTGAAATCCTTCCTCGACCCCTGAGGGATTCAGCCATGGGGCCTCGAATGATGCAGGCGATCCGGTCTACTGTGCCGGTGTCTCGCCGGCGAGTTGCAGGCGCGAGACAATCTGCAGGGAAACGCCCTGCCGCATTAGCCAGTTGAGCACGTCCGAGTTGCCGACTGCGGTGTAGATCCCGCCGCCGCCGCAATTGAGGCCCGGTATGTTGTTGACGCCTTGCATCGCGCGCGAGGTGATGCCGACGAGCACGTTCTCCTGTGCTCCCTTGGCGGTCGGCGCGGCACTGGGATCGTCGGACTTCAGTTTCCGGCGGAAGGCGAAGACCGGGCCGCCGCTGTCGCCTTCGCATGTGTCGACCTTGGTTGCGCCACTGTCGAGGCCGGCGACCGAGAGCGCGAATTCACGGAAAGGCTTGCAGGGCGAGCGGGCAGCCATGCCGCTCGAGCAAAAGAAGGAGAAGACCGGCACCTGGGCGATGTTCGGCAGGCTCGGGAGGCGGCCGTTCTCGTCCTTGCCGAAGCCGATCACTGCAAGTTTGCGGGTAACGGTACTCTGCTGCACGTCAAGCAGATGGGCGATGCGCGGCGCACGCCCATCGAACACCCAGTTGAAGTGCATCAGCGAAAGGTCGCGCGCCTGCTGCTTGTCCAGCTGCGCCTCACAGGAAAAGCCGGGGTAGAGCTGGGGATAGCCCTTGGCAGTCTTGGTCACGATGTCGCCTTGGCCCGTAGGGATGGCGAACGTGTAGTCGGTGCCGCAGGCGCAATGTCCGGCCGTCAGCACCGCATCGCTGTCGATCAGCACGCCGGTACATAGCGAAGCTCCGCGCGGCGTGGAGTAGGAAATCCGCACCACGGACCAGAATTCCGACAGCCAGTTTGCCTGGTCGCCGTTGGTTACCTTGCTCTCAACGCTGTTTGGATCGATCGGCGCGGCGTCCTCGGCTTCGCCACTTTGCACCGAGAGGTAGTCGTGCTGGATCTGATCTGCGGCGGCGGCATGGGGGCGGAGTGCGGCGAAGGCAAGCGCGAGCAGCAGCGACATGGCCCGGCAGGCGCGCATGGGCTACTGGTTCTCCGCCACGATCTTCTGGCATATGGCTGGCCCGTCGGGATCCGTGGCGAAGCGCTGATCGAGCATGCAGTTGGCGATCGCGGCCGAGCGTCCATTGACCGCAAGCGTCGGTTCGCTGCGGGTCGTCACCACCGTTGCGGCTGCCGCGGCTGGCGCTTCCGTGGAAGCGACAACCGCGGTACGCGGCGTGATGATGGTCTGCTGCGCCCGCTCGTAGCCGTCGATTGCCTTGATCAGCTGCGAATTGGCGGCAATGAGCTTCTGCTCGTTCTGCGCCTGGTTGAGCCGGATGGTCAGCGCGCGCATCGGCACCGACACGGCGATCTGGACCGCCCGCACGACGACGTCGGCGACCGCGTTGAGTTCGCTTTTCTTGGCGATTGTAATGTCGATCGGCACACCCTTGTCGAATGTCACGTCGGTGACGCGATCAACAAAGAGCGAGCGCTTGATCTCGAGCAGGAACAGCGGCGCGCCGTTGGGCAGTTGCAGGTCCACAGACCGCTGCTGGTACCAGGGGAAGCGCTGATAGTCGCGCGAGCTTGGATCCTCGCGCTTCATGATCACCAGCGTATAGGCGATGGTCGGCCGGTAGAGGATGCCGCGCTTGGCGAATTTGACCTGATCGGGCCTGCCCTGGGCGCCGAGCGGATCCTTGAGATCGAAATGCGGTTCCGAGCCGGGATAGCCGGTTTCGGTGCACATGTCGTTCGACCAGGATGGTGCAAAGACGTTGTCGCGCGCGTCGATGAACACGCAATAGCCGATCTTCTTCAGGCTGGCATTGATCATCTTCATCTGGGTGTAGTCGAACGGGTCGAGTTCGAAATTGGCGTAGACCGCTGTTTTCGCGTCCGGCGATATCTTCGAGTCCAGGTCGACCGACCGGCCACCGCCGGCGGCCGCGGCCGCCGCATCGCCGGCCGCCTCCAGCAGCGAGATCGCGATGTCCTTCGACTTGTCGACGGAGCGGTTGGCGATACGGGTCAGCGCCTCGCTCGCCGAATCCTTCTCGATGCCAAGCGCATCCTCGGCGAAAGCCGAGCCGAGATAGTCGAGGCAGAACGGCCCATAATCCGGGTCGGTGACATACTTGACCTTGACCGGGACGATGTCGAAGCTTTGCTGCTCGCCCTCCCGCTCGACCACCTTGAGTTCGATCACGCCTTTCGGCAAGGAATAGGCACTCGCGGAGCCGATGCAGCCTTGGCCGTTCGGCGTTTCTTCCTGGGTGTAGGCTTGTGTGTCGAGCATGGCGGTGCATCCGCCGGCGGCCAGAGCGGCGGCGAGACACAGGAAAGCAACGACAAGCCGTCGCATCACGGTGTTCCCGGCTTCTTGGTTTCACCCAGGCCAGTGAAGCTGCTGTCGAAATACTGGGTGAACGTGGTGTCGTCGGCAGCCGTCTCGGTGCCGCCGTCGGTGAGCTTTTTGCAGATGCCGTCGATTTCCGTGGTGGTGACCGACGTGGATGGTTCGTCAAAGGTGAGGCTGGGGGTCGCGTCGCCGATGCGTTTGCCGCTGTAGACAAGGCCGCCATCAGTGGCAGCGCCATTAAAAACATTGCTTTGTGCAAGCTTGGCGATCGCGTCGGCGTTGCGCTCGAGCTGCGCCTGCCTCAGTTCGATCAGCTTGTTCTGCATGGCGATGACCTTGGTCTCCGCTTCGTAGACGGCCTGGCTCTTCGTAAGTCTGGTGATCTCGGCGGTAATCGTCGCCGACGGCAGTTGCACCAGGCTGGTGGCGAGTTCGATCACCGGCCTGATCGCGCCCGCGACCTCGCTGCCCTTGACCAGGCAGACATTGCGCAGGCGGCCTTCCTCGAAGATGATGGCGGTCTTCTTGACCGCGAACATCGCGCGGTTGAGGCGCAGGCCGAGCACCGGCGAGATGTTCTCCATCTCGACATAGACGGTCTTGCCCGGCCGCCATTCGCCGCGGCCGAGCGGATCCGAATTGACGAAGATGGTGAGGGGATAGGCGATGCGCGGCCGGTAATAGATGCCGGTAACGGCCTTGATCGGCGCATTGCGGATCGCCGCGATCTCCGGCGCCCTGGGCGAGGGATGCGCCTTTTCGATGCCGACGGGATCGCTGCAATAGCTTTCGTAGCCGATGGCGTCGATGTCGTAGCTGAAATCGGCGAGCGCGATGCAGAAGCCGTAACGCCTTAGCGACTTGTTCCACTGCGCCATCGATTCGGCGTCGAACGGATCGAGCGTCGGCACCAGAACGGGCTGCCATTCGTTGTTCGCGAGGTCAGCGGCGCTGCGGCCCGAGATGAAACCCTGGTCACCTGAGAGATAGATGAAGATCGCTCGTATGATCTTGGTCAGCACCACGCCCGTCATGTCGACCGAGTGGGTGGCGACCAGATCGAGGAAGCCGCCCGACGTGCGTTTGGTGGCTCCGTCGAGTGTTTCCGTAGCCTTGGTGCGACGCACCTGGACTTTGTCGTCGGCGAACCAGTTCTCGAGGAAATCGAGGCAGAATGTGTAGCGCTGCGGATTGTCGGCGACGCGCAGCGTCGTGACATCCTTGAGCACGCTGATCTTGCTGGTGGTGTTCTGCATCACCGTGAACACCAGCTTGGTCTTCGGCAGCACGTAGCTTCCCAGCGAACTCTCGCAATTGCGGTCGGGCACGGGATAGTAGCCGGTCGGTTCGAAGACGGGCGAGGTGTCCACTATGCTGCAGGCTGAGATCAACGTCGCGACCATCATCGCGACCAGCGCCGCCCAGCCGCGATATTCGCGCCCTCCGGCCAGATTTAAGGGGCGCGACCGCATGCGATCCCCATCTTGACGCTTTGCAATACCACCGGTTTCGGCACTCTGTCTGACATCAGCTTTGAAGGCGGCGCCTTGATGTTGCGGCTCCACAAATCCTCGTCGCCAATCTGGCAATCGTAGGAGATGCTGGCGCCGCGGTCCCGATCCTCGATGAAGGGAGCCGGATTGTAGCCGCACAACTGGGTCGCGAAATTGTCCGGCAGTACGCAAGACAGATTACCTTCACACAGTTGGCGCATCGCTGACGTCGCATCACACATGCGGTTGCCATTGACCTCTTTTACGTCGCCAAAATAGGCATAGTACACGTGGATGCGCGGCTGCAGCGCTCCCGTCACTTTGTCGATCTCCTTGCGCAAAGCCCTGAGTTCGCCCACAGCGGTAGGTGCGCTGGGCAGGGCGCCCTTGATCAGCTGTGGTGCTCCGAGCGCAACCTTGGTCGCCAACGCGGTAGCATCACTTTTGACGCCTCCGACAAACGTCTCGTCTACCGGTAAGACTTTGATGAAGCTTACAATCAGCGCCTTTGTTGCGGCGGCGATGGTTGTATCGGCGAAAAGGTTGGGCGCGACGGACTCGCTGGCAATCTTCTGTGCGGCAGCAAGCGCACGTGTCGCCTCCGGCTTGTCGACTTGATACAGCTTGGTGTCGATCTGATCGTCAAGGCCACGGAGGGCGGTGCGCACCTTGTCGTCATTCAGCGTAGGTGCTTCAGCTGCGGCGACGATGGCAAGGAGCCTCGGTACCACATCGAGGAGCAAGCTCTTGGGGTTGCTGTCTTTGCCAAATTTGAAATAGGCCGTCTCAATAGCGCCCAGCCTCTCAAGCACCTCCGGCGGCAAGTCCTTGCCGGAGTTCTTTGCAGTATAATCAGTAATATAACCGGCGACGACCTTGGCTGCGGCACAGAAGTCGACCAGTTCCTGTGGCCGTTTCGGGTCGACATCCTCGCACGTTGCCGCCGCAGCGTGCGAAGAGGCAAAACCTATCCATGCCGCTGCAAGCACAGCGAGCTGAGCTCGAAATCGATCCAAGAAACCATCCCGCCCAAAGAAGTTCATGAGTGCACGGAATGAGTGTCGTTGGCAGTATCAAATCGCTCACGCGATAAAATATATCTGTGGATAACTGAATCCTGGCAATGCCGATCGCAATGGAGCCGTTTCTACTTTCCATTGGGTGCGGATGCCGGCTGGCCAAGGCGAAGCAGGTGCGTTCCACGCCAGGCCAAATCGGACGGCGATTTGCAGTCGAGGTCGCAAAAATCGAAACAGGATTGCTGGCAATCACCTTGTTGGCAGGGATTTCGCGTTGAGAGCGACCGGATTTCACAAACCAGACGGCAAGCGTCGCCTGCGCCGCGCCACGGCGGCGCGTTCGCCGTCTCAGTCGACGCGGCCAGGGCAACCAGTCGGGCTTTGATCGTCCTCAGGCCGGTTCGCGCTTCAGCGCCTGCGCCATGCAGTGGATGCCGCCGCCGGTCTTCGAAATCTCGCTCATGTCGACGGCCGCGACCTCGAAACCGCGCGCCTTGAGCTGGCCGATCAGCGCTTGGCTGGAGGTCGGCGCGATCACCCGGTCCTTGCCCAGCGACATGAAGTTGCAGCCGAGCGCCATCGTATCCTGGAACGGCACGTCGATGATCTCGTGACCCTTGCCTTTCAGCCAATCGACGATGCCGGGTTCGGTGCAGGCGAGGCAGACGGCGGTCAGCTTTTCGGCGATCGGCACCACCATCAGGTCGATATGGACATAGTATTCGTCGATGAAGGCGATGCGGGTTTCCCAGCCTTCCTTGTCGAACCAGGCCTGCACCTGGCGCGCACCTTCCTCCTGTGTGCGGGCGCCGCCGCAGCCTATCAGCACGACGCCATCCTCGATGACGTTGAAGTCGCCGCCCTCGAACGTACCCGCCGTGACCATGTCGTAGATCGGGATGCCGAGTTTTTCGTAGGTGCGGATCGCGGCATAGTTCTCGCCGCGCCGCCACCAGTTGGCCATGGCGGTGATGACGGCGCCATAAGGCGTCATGACGCTGGAATCACGGGAATAGACCTGCATCGGCAGTTCCGGCGTCGGCTCGTGCCAGTGGATGTTGACGCCGAAATGCTCGTAGGCGGCGACCAGGTCCTTGTGCTGCGCCTGCGCGATCTGGACGTTGCAGGGCGCTTCGCGCAGATGCTTTCGCGACAGCGAACTGGTCGACAGATGACGCAGGAAATTGGGCGAGCCGAGCAGCACGTCGGTCAGCACGTCGGTCTCGTTGGCGAAGCCCCAGACGGTCAGCGGCTTGGTGCCGCCGGCCGGGTTGCGGCGCTGCAACGAGAACGGCTCGGCGACAATGCGGTCATGAACGGTCATGGGGTGCTCCTCGTGAAGTGGGTGTCTGATTGCTCGGTATCCACCAATCGCGTCCGCGCGGGGTGGTGACATATTCAGGCCAGCGGAATCCAATCGGCGGTTCGTA
Organism: Mesorhizobium loti; assembly: GCA_014189435.1. Taxonomy (NCBI): domain Bacteria; kingdom Pseudomonadati; phylum Pseudomonadota; class Alphaproteobacteria; order Hyphomicrobiales; family Phyllobacteriaceae; genus Mesorhizobium; species Mesorhizobium loti. The sequence goes on along the minus strand of CP050293.1, from coordinate 3,722,797 downwards.
GTCGCAGAGCGGCGCGATCCAGTTCGAACCGCCGATGCCGCCGCCGGTGCAGGTGACGAACTCGTCCATCGCCGCGTCGCGGGCGGCTTTGTCTTCCAGCAGGCGAAGGGCCGCCAGCGCGATGGTCTTCGCGGCGCAGATGACCATCGGGTCGATGGTGGCGGGAATGCCGCCCAGCGCGTTCATCACCCAGGCCGGATAGGGATAGCCGGTCTCCGATCGCAGCGCCGGGCGGGCGACATAGAAGCGCGCCGTCGGCGCATGCCAGCTCATGTCGGTGTAATCGTCGGAGGTCGAATTGACCTGGGAGGGCGGCAGGTCGCGGCGCAGGATCGCTTCCGCCGCCTGAGGCTCGATCAGGCGCTCCAGCTCTTCGATGAACGGCTCGTTGCTCGCCATGCGCCCGGCATTGACCTGTATTTCGCGCGCCACTGCCTTGGCATCCTCGTCCCAGCGTGGCGGCCCGACGCTCGACAGCGCGCCATAGGCGATCTCGGCCATGGCGTGGTTGGCGAGCCCCGGTCGTGACTTCGACACCCAATGCCTCTCATAGCGGCAACCGCTCATCGCTGCTGCTGCCTGCGCATTGCGGTCAAGCATAGTCGTCGCCTGCTCGGCCATCGCCAGCGTCGGCGCGCGGATCATGTACTGGATCTCGGCCAGCCCCGCCGGCAGGTTGTCGGCGGTCGCCTGACCGGCGGTCAGGATCGCTTCGCTGATCGACCAGCCGCCCTGATGCGGCAGCATGGAATCGCGCAGCGCCTTGGACGCCATGTACATCATCATCAGTGCGTCATTGGCGCCGGGCGCCCTGACCGCCGAATGCGCCTGCGGGATCGGTGCGCCGTCGCTTGCGCGAACCCAATTTTCGGGTTCGTCGCACACAAAACGGTAGATCATCGCATAGGCCGCACCGCAATGCGTGTCCCAGCGCGCCGTGTTGCAGAGTGGCAGCATGTAGAAGGGATGGAAGGAGATCATGCCGGCAAGGCCGTCATAATAGCCCTTGGCGGCATGGATGGGCTTTGACCCGCGCACTTTTTCCGCCGGCTCGCCGGTGAAGCGCAGCGTGCCCGGTATGCCGTGGCGCTGCATCGCCGCCTTGGTGGCCAGCAGCCCGCCAAGGCTTGAGATGCCCAGCCCGGAATGCGGATCGGTGTGACCACCGGCATGTTCGGAGAGGCCTGGGCGCGGACGCTCGACGGTCGCGGCATCCTGGCAATTGCCCGGCACCGCGTCGTATTCGGCGTACATGCCAATGGTCGGGCCGGGACCGTTGGTCCAATGCGCACAGAAGGCGGTCGGCATGCCGCCGGAACCTTCTTCGACGGAGAAACCTTCGCGCTTCAACCGCTCCACATACCAGGCGGCGGATTGATACTCGCGCCACGCTGTCTCGCCGAAATCGAAGATGGTGCGTGTCCACGCGGACAGCAACGGCTGGATGCCGTCGAGACAGGCAAGGGCGGTTGCTTGCGCCGAGGTGGCCACCGGGTTCTCCATGGCATGAGAAGAAAGCAGTGAAGCGGTTCGCTAAAAAGTGATATGTTTTCCCGGCTCATGCAAATTCGGTTCACCTGAGGCCCCTTGCGCATACCATCGACACAAGCGCTGCGCGCGCTCGACAGCTTCGCCCGCCACGGCAGCGTCTGGCGCGCCGCCGACGAGTTGCACCTGACCCGCAGCGCCGTCAGCCACCAGCTTCGCCTGCTGGAGCGCGACCTCGGCTTCGACCTGCTCGAACGCATCGGCAAGGGCGTGGCGCTGACGCCGCGCGGCCAGCGCTATGCCAGTGACGTGCGCAAGGCGCTCACCGTTCTCGGCGATGCGGTGACGCGCGATGCCGGCACCGGCGTCGGCGGTTCGTTCGCCGTCAGCTGCACGCCCGGCTTCGCCTCGTTGTTCCTGTGCACCCATATCGGCGAGTTCCGGCAGATGTACCCCGATGTCGCGCTGCGCATCCTGACGCCGCGACGGCTCGACGATGTCAGCAATGCCGATGCCGATGCCTTCATTGCGTTTGGTGTCGGCAATTGGCCGAACCGGGCGGTCGAACCGCTCTGCGAAATCTCGTTCACGCCGCTCTGCAGCCCAACCCTGCTGAACAAGGTCGGCGGTTTTTCCCGGCCATCGGACGTGTTGCGCGCCAATCTGCTGCATCTCGACGACACCGAGGATTGGGCGCGCTGGCTGGCCCTGTCCAAGGTGGAAAACCCCGACACCGAGGGTGGCATCTTCTTTTCCGACATGAACCTCGTCTTTTCGGCGGCGATTGCCGGCCAGGGCATCGCCATGGGCGACGAGTTGACTAGCCGCCGGGCGCTGAGCGAAGGCCGGCTGGTCAGGCCGTTCGACATCGCGATCAAGTCGCCGCGCTCCTATTTCCTGGTCTCCGAACACGCCAAGGCTTCGCATCCGGTGCTGGAAGCGTTCGCGGGCTGGCTGAGGTCGAAACTCCAGGAGAACCGCATTCTGCCGTATTGAGGGCAGGGCGGCGTCATCTCGGCATAGATGAATGAAATTTGCCGATCACGCGAAAACTATTCGGTTGCGGTGAGCCGGCACCCTGCCTACGATTTCGACAAGCGTTAGGGAAAGGGCAGTATGCAGCAACCCGGCCGTGCCGCAGAGATCAAGGCAATCGGGATCGGCAAGAGCTTCGGCTCGTTCCGAGCGCTGGACAATCTGTCGCTCGATATCGGCCGTGGCGAGTTCCTGACCCTGCTCGGGCCGTCCGGTTCGGGCAAGACCACTTTCCTGATGATCCTTGCCGGCTTCGTGCAACCGACCGAGGGCAAGCTGTTCAGCGACGGCGTCGACATCACCGACCGGCCGGCCGAGCAACGCGCCGCCGGCATGGTGTTCCAGGGCTACGCACTGTTCCCGCATATGAGCGTCGAAGCCAACATCGCCTTCCCGCTCAAGGTGCGCAAGAAATCGGCGGCAGACATCAAGCGCCGGGTCGGCGAGATGATCGAGCGTGTCGGCCTCAAGGGCCACGAGAAAAAACTGCCGGCGCAACTGTCCGGCGGTCAGCAGCAGCGCGTGGCGCTGGCGCGGGCGTTGGTGTTCGAGCCGGGCGTGCTGTTGCTCGATGAGCCGTTTTCCGCGCTCGACAAGGGCCTGCGCGGCCAGATGCAGGCCGAGATGAAGCGGCTGCACCAGGAGACCGGCACCACCTTCGTCTTCGTCACCCACGACCAGAGCGAGGCGTTGGCGCTTTCGTCGCGCGTTGCCATCTTCAACCACGGCAAACTGCTGCAGGTCGGAGCGCCCGACGAAGTCTACGACCGGCCGGACAACCGCTTCGTCGCCGAGTTCCTCGGCGAGATCAACATGCTGCCGCTGAAGGGCGTCAAGCCCGCCGACAATGGCTCGACCGGCCTCTGCGAAGACCGCGCGGTCTCCATGCGCTGCAAGGCCGAACTGGTGCGCGGCGATGCGATCCTGGCAATCCGGCCCGAATACATGTCGATATCAGGCGAGGCGACAGCCGGCGAGAACGGCATCGCCGCGACAGCCACCAACTCCACCTATCTGGGTGCTGCGACGCGGCTCGACCTGACGACACGGCAAGGTGCGAAGGTCACTGTCTCGGTGCCCAACGAGGTGGCGGCCGCCGCTCTCAGCAAGGGCAACTCCGTCTGGCTCACCTGGCCGGCGGAAAAGGGTTTCCTCCTTCCGCACGGAGGACAATGACGAACGGTGCGGCGAAACACGCGCACCACCGTTTTCCAGTATTTATCAACGACAAAAAAGGGGAACTGACATGACACATGATACCAAGAAACAAGCCATCGAGAGCCTGTCCGCCAGGGCAGGGCGCGGCGAGATTTCGCGCCGGCAATTCACGCAGCTGGCGGCACTCGTGCTGGCTGGCACGCCGATGCTGCTGCGCTCGACAGGTGCCTTTGCGCAGGCCAAGGAGCTGGTGCTGGTCAACTGGGGCGGTGACGCCATCACGGCCTATGACGCGGCCTACGGCCAGGCCTTCACCAAGGACACCGGCATCACCGTCAAGATGGACGGTTCGGGTCCGACCGAAGGCGCCATCGCCGCGCAGTTCAAGAGTGGTGCGCCGACCTGGGACCTCGTCGACGTCGACCCGTTTTCGGCCATCACGCTCGGCGCCCAAGGCGCTCTCGAGCCGATCGACTACGCGATCGTCGACAAGAAGAAGATGCGCGAGGGCTTTGGCTGGGAATACGCTGCCTCGACCTATTTCTTCTCCTATGTCATCGCCTATGATTCCGAGAAGTACGGCAAGGACGCACCGACCGGCATGGCCGATTTCTTCGACGTGAAGAAATTCCCCGGCAAGCGCTCGCTCTACAAATGGGGCGTGTCGAGCTGGGAAGCAGCCCTGCTGGCCGACGGCATCGCGCCGGCGTCGCTCTATCCGCTCGATCTCAAGCGCGCGCATGACAAGATCGCCGCCTTCAAGGAAAACGTCGTTGCCTATTGGGGTGGCGGCGCCGAAAGCCAGAGCGTGCTGCTCAATGGCGAGGCCTCGATGGCGATCGTCTGGTCGACCCGCGCTTCGCTGATCGAGCAGGACTCGGGCGGCAAGATCAAGTTCATCTGGGACCAGGGCCTGATCTCGCCCGGTGCGCTCGCCGTGCTCAAGGGCAATCCTGGTGGCAAGGATGCGGCGATGAAGTTCATCGCCAGCGCCCAGGATCCGCAAAAGCAGCTGGTCATGTTCGACAAGCTTGGCCAGGGTCCCGCCAACCCGGCCGCCGACGCGCTGATCCCCGCCGACAAGAAGCGCATCAACCCGGTCGATCCCGAGAATATGAAGAAGCAGATCGCGCTCGACATGGATTGGTACGCCAAGAATTACGGGCCGGCGCTCGACGAATACACCAAGATCATCTCGGCCTGACCAAGCCGGGATAGTCGGGTCGATATGAGATCCTATCTCTCCGACAGGATGGGCGCGGCGCTGTTGATGGCGCCGCTGCTCCTGTTTCTCGTCCTGGCCTATGCCTGGCCGTTCCTCGGCGTCGTCAAATGGAGCTTTACGCTGCCGACGCCCGGGCTCGGCCAGTATGAGGCGCTGCTCACCGACGATCTGGTGCAATCGGTGTTCATTCGCACGCTGCGCATCGCGGCGGTCGTCACCGTGGTTTCGGTGGCCGCTGCCTATGCCATCACCGTCGTCTGGGTGCGTGGAACCCCGGCACAGCGCCTGATCGCCGAGTTCTGCATTCTCGTTCCCTTCTGGATTTCCGTGCTGACCCGTGCCTTCGGCTGGGTGGCGCTGTTGTCCAATCGCGGCCTGATCAACACCTGGCTGCAGGCGATCGGCTTCGTCTCCGAACCGCTGGCGCTGGTGCGCAACGAGTTCGGCGTCATCGTCGGCATGACGCATTTCCTCATTCCTTTCGCCGTCTTCCCGCTGGCGTCGGCCATGCGCAGCCTCGACGACCGCGTGCTCTTGGCGGCGCGCGGGCTCGGCTCCAGCCGCATGCGCACCTTCTGGACGGTGTTCGTGCCGATGACGCGCTCCGGAATCATCGGCGCGGCGATGATCGTCTTCGTCTTCTCGCTCGGCTTCTTCGTCACGCCGGCGATCCTCGGCGGCGGCCGCAGCGTCATGATCGCCGAGCTGATTTATCTCAGGATATTCCAGAGCCCGGACTGGGGCCTGGGTGCTGCGATCAGCGTCGTGCTGGTGCTGTTCGTCGGTGCGCTGATGGCGCTTTTGTTCCGTTATGTCAGACCGAAGCAGTTGATCTGATGCCGACCTATCGCCCCGGTCCCGTCTCGCTGATCATCGCCGCCTTCGTGGCATTGTTCCTGCTGATGCCGCTGCTCGCCGTCATCCCGGTGTCGCTGACGCCGAGCCGCATGCTGGCGATGCCATCCGGCGAACTGTCGCTGCGCCACTACCGGGCGCTGATCGAGGATCCACGCTGGCTCCAATCGATCCTGCTCTCGATCCGCATCGGCATCGTCAGCAGCGCTTTTTCTACGGTACTGGCACTGTGCTTCAGCCTCGGCGTCTGGATGTTCCAGCCGCGCTTCACTGCGGCACTCGTCGGCTTCGTGCTGCTGCCCATGGTCGTGCCGCCAGTGGTCTCGGCGATCACGCTCTACTTCCTGCTGACCTCGATCTCGGGCTTCAGCTCGTTTTTCGGTTATGACACCTGGCTCGGTGTCGCCATGGCCCATTCGGTGATGACCGTGCCCTTCGCCACGGTGCTGATCCTTGTCTCGCTCAGCCAGCTCGACCGCCGCATCGACCTTGCCGCACGCGGGCTAGGTGCCACGGTCTGGGAGCGCGCCACCCGCATCATCATGCCCAACATCAAGTTCGGCATTGTTACCGCCGCACTGCTCTCCTTCGTGCTGTCCTGGGAAGAAATCGGCGTCACTTTGTTCATCACTTCGGTCAACGCCATCACGCTGCCCAGACTGATGTGGATGGGCCTGCGCGACAACATCGACCCGGCGATCGCTGCCCTTTCCGTGATCCTGATCATCATAACTGTGCTGGTGCTGGCGGTGCGCAGCCTGGTGGTCAGGCAGCGCGGCGGGCATTAAAAACGCACCCGGGACGCGCCCGAAACTGTCCAGATCGCCAGGCAGACTGGTTCAAGTCAATCAAGGACCCGGCCTGCCATTCGGTCAGTCACATGGTGGCTACAGGCATAGCGGCCAAGGCTGGGAGTTTCCCTGGAGTAAATGATGGGACAGCTTCATCCAGACGAAGTCGGTAACGGTGAATTTGGCTCATTAGCTTTTCTTGACCGCCTGACGATCGCGCGACGCGGAGTGCCGTCTTCTGACGCTAGGCTCCATCTGTTCTCCTCGACTTCATTCATGATACGGCGCTAAATATACAAAGCACTGGCGTTTCATGGAGGTGATGATGTCGGTGACGTATGACTTTGTGGGCCGAACAGCCATCGTCACAGGTGGCGCCCGTGGTATCGGTCGCGCGATAGCTGGTAAGCTCGCGTTGAGCGGAGCGGACGTTTGGATCTGGGATATTGAGCCTGTCGAGCTTGAAGGCACACGCTCTCTTTCAGTGGACGTGACGAAACGTGATAGCGTCATGCAAGCGCTAACCATCATGGGCGACGGCGGGATCGACATTCTCGTGAACAACGCGGGGTGGCTGGGTAGCTATAAGCCGTTCGAGGAATTCGAACCGGCAGAATGGCAGCGAATCTTGCAGGTCAACCTCCTTGGTACGTTCGAAGTAACTCATCGGGTGCTCCCACTTATGCGACGAGCCGGCAAGGGTCGTATTGTCAACATGGGATCTCTTGCCGGGAAAGAGGGACTGCCGAGCCTTGCGGCCTATTCCGCCGCCAGCGCCGGTGTCATCGCTTTTACCAAAGCGCTGTCGCGTGAGGTCAGCGATACCGATATTCGCGTCAACTGCATCGCTCCGGGTCCGATCGATACTCGCCTTATCCGGGATCTCGGCAATGAGACCGTCGACTCGATGATATCGGCAAGTCCGCTGAAGCGGCTCGGCGATCCGAACGAGGTAGCGGCGCTCGTGGTGTGGCTTTGCTCAGATGCCAGTGCGTTCAACACCGGCGCTGTTTTCGATATGTCGGGCGGCCGAGCCCGATACTAGTAGCAGAGATTGCGATAGTTTCTTGAGGGCCGGCTGAGCCGGACGGCTACCGTTGCGAATCCTGCTTCGCCTGTGTTTCCGGATCCATTTCAGGATGGCCGGGGCCGTGCGAAATGCTCGTTACGGAAGCCACAAGATAGCGAGCTGGCTGCCCACGTTCACGCTCCGCTTGCCCGCATCATAGCCGCTGACTGGCAAGGCCAGCACAACGCGGATATTCAACGGCCGCTCAAGCCGCGACGTAGGCGGTTTTCTTGCGCAGATAGGCATCGAAGCCGTATTTGCCGTCCTCGCCGCCCAGCCCCGAACTCTTCCAGCCGGAATGAAAGCCCTGGACCATCTCGCCGCAGGTGCGGTTGATGTAGAGCTCGCCAAAGGCGCTTTCGCTGTTAAAGCGCATGACACGGCTGAGGCTACCGGTGAACAGATAGGCGGAGAGGCCGAATTCGGACTCGTTGGCCAGCCGCAGCGCTTCGTCGAAATCGGCGACGCGCATGACTGGTACGACCGGTCCAAAAATCTCCTGCTGCATGATTGGCGCCGCATTCGAGGGTGCCATCAGCACGGTGGGCTCGAACCAATGCCCCTTGGCGAAGCCATCTCCCTCCGGTCGATGGCCGCCGGTCAGCAGCTTCGCGCCACCCCGCACGGCCTCGGCCACCATGGCTTCGACCTTTTCGAGTTCGGGGCGGCTGATCTTGGGGCCAAGATCGACCGCGTCCAGCGGGTTGCCGATCCGCAGTGCAGCGGCCCGCGCGACGAAACTGTCGAGGAACCGGTCGGCGATGGTCTCGTGCAGATACATGCGCTCGTTGCAGGTGCAGATCTGGCCGCAATTGGTGAAGCGCGCGATGATCGCGGCCTCCACCGCGGCATCGATATCGGCATCGTCCATGACGATGAACGGCGCCTTGCCGCCGAGTTCCAGGCGAATGACCTTGAGGCTTTCGGCGGCGGCGGCATAGATCTCGCGCCCGGCGCGCACGCTGCCGGTCATGGTGACGAGGTCGCAGACGGGGCTGCGCACCAGCGCTTCGCCAATCTCGCGGCCGCTGCCGCTGACGATGTTGACGACGCCGGCGGGAATGCCGGCCTCCTCGCAGAGTCGGCCGATCTCAAGCAGGGAAAGCGGCGTTAGTTCGTGCGACTTGAGCACGATGGTGTTGCCGGTCGCCAGCGCCGGGCCGAGCTTCCTGCCGGCCAGCGCCACCGGATAGTTCCAGGCAGTCAGGCCCACCACAACGCCGTAGGGCACGCGCCGGATCCAGATCTCCTCGCCCGCCGCATCGGACGGGATGATGTCGCCTTCGATGCGCCTGGCATTGTCGGCGGCAAATTCGATGAAGCCGATGGCGCCGCCGACTTCGCCACGCGCCTGGGCGATCGGCTTGCCCTGCTCCAGGGTGATCAGCCGGGCAATGATTTCGCGATCGCGCTCCAGCAAGGCGCAGAGCCGGCGCAGCATTCGGGCACGTTCGATCGGCGGCAATGCCGCCCAGGCTGGCTGGGCAGAGCGTGCCGCTCTCAGCGCGTCTTCGGCATCGCCGGCGATGCCTTCCGGGACGGTGCCGACCAGTTCCTCCGTCGCCGGGCTGTAGACGGCAATAGCGCGCGTCGACCGGCCAGACGTCCAGCGGCCGCCAATATACATCTTGCCGTCGATAGGCAGCCCGGTTTGCGGGGTCATGGCTGTTATCTCCGGTTCAACGAGACGGCAAGGATGATGATGACGCCCTTGACGATCTCCTGGATGGTCGTCGAAAGGCCGATCACCACCAGGCCGAAGGCAAGGATGCCGATGAAGATGGCGCCGATCACCGAACCGACCACCGAGCCGCGGCCGCCAAACAGGCTGGTGCCGCCGATGATCACCGCGGCAATGACGTTGAGCTCTAGTCCGACGCCGACACTAGGGTTGCCGGCCGAAGCGCGTGCCGCCAGCATGTAGCCGGCGAACGAGGCGCAGGCGCCACAGATGGCAAAGGCCACCACCTTGGCGCGGTCGACGTCGATGCCGGAAAACCGTGCCGCTGCTTCGTTGCCGCCGGTCGCCGCCATCTGCCGGCCGATCACCGACAGATGCAACACATAGATGCCGGCCAGCGCGAACACCACCGTCCACCACACCGCAGCCGGCAGGCCGATCAGCGTGCCGTTGGCCATGATCTTGCCAAGCGTGCGGTCGCCGATCGGCACCGGCAGCGAATCGGTGAGGGTAAGTGCCGTGCCGGACAGGATGCTGAGCATGCCCAGCGTCACCAGGAAGGAGGGGATGCGCAACCGGGTGACGATCAGGCCGTTGACCAGCCCGACCAGCGCCCCGAAGGCCGTCATCACCGGGATCGACAGCCACGGCGTGATGCCGGTCTGCATCAGCATGGCGCCGACCATGGCCGAAAGGCTGGCCAGCGCGCCGACCGACAGGTCGATCTCGCGGCACATGATCACCATCGTCATGCCGACCGCCATGATCGACACCACTGCGGTGATGCGGCCGATGGCGTTCGCTGTCGCCAGCGAGGCGAAGTTGGGTGCGTGCAGGATGAAAAACAGCGTGATCAGCCCGAAGACGATGAAGGTGATGTGATCGCGAGCCAGGCGTTTCGCCTTCTGCCAGCCGAATGCGCGTCTGGCGGCTGCCATCGCCGGGGTGAGGCCAGGGGTTATGGTTGAGTTGGTCATGCGGCCTCGTGTGTGATGGCGAGCTGTTGCAGCACGGTGCGGATTTCTTCCTCGCCGCGCGGTGTGGTCTCGCCAGGCACCAGCCGGCCATCGACCATGTAGATCAGCCGGTCGGCGAGGCCGGCCAGTTCATCGAGTTCAGAGGTGATCAGCAGCACCGCCATGCCCTTTTCGGCGGCCCGCAGCACCAGCGCCCGCATTTCCGCTTTGGCATTGACGTCGACGCCTGCCGTCGGCTCGTCGAGGATCAGCAGTTTTGGATTGCTGCCAAACCACTTTGCGAACACCACCTTTTGCTGGTTGCCGCCCGATAGCTCCGAAGCAGGTTGACCGGGCTCGCGGCAGGCGATGTGCAGCGCATCGCGAAAGCTGAGGAACATCTCGGTCTCGCGCCGCCACGACAGGACGCCCGGCCAGCGCGACGTCAGTTCGGCCAGATTGGGCAGAGCCACATTGGCGGCCAGGCTGTGTTGAGCGACCAGCCCTTCGGCCCTTCGGTCCTCCGGCACCAGCGCCATGCCGGCGCGGATGCGCGGCGGCGTCGCCAACGCGCCGATCTCGCGGCCGTTGAGCCGTATGTCGCCGCGCGCATCCGGGATCAGCCCGAACAGCGCCTTGGCGAGCGTCGAGCGGCCGCTGCCGACAAGGCCGGCGATGCCGACAATCTCGCCGGCGCGCACGGCAAGGCCGACATCGCGCAGTTTTCGCGATGTACCGAGGTCAACGACCTCGAGAACGATTTCGCCCGGTTCGCGTCGTGCCTTCGGCTTCATCACCACGACGGAGGCCGACCGCGCCATCAGCCGCGACACCTCGGGTATGGTGATCTGCTCGGTGGCAAACGGTCCCTGGATATGGCCGTCCTTGATGATGCTCAACCGATCGGCGACGCGAAAAATCTCCGACATGCGGTGGCTGATATAGACGACGCCGATGCCTGTGGCGCGCAACTGGGCGATGGTGGCATGCAGCACCTCTTCCTCGCGCACGGTAAGCGACGAGGTCGGTTCATCCATGACGATCACCGAAGCGCCGCGCGACAGCGCCTTGAGGATTTCGACCTGCTGGCGCGCCGCGAACGGCAGGTCTTCGACAAGCGCGTCCGGATCGAGCGCAAAGCCTTGCCCGGCGATCAGTTCCACTGCCTCGCGCCGGATGCGGCGGCGGTCGATGCGGCCGCCAAACAGCAGCGGCTCGCGGCCAAGAAATAGATTGTCGGCGACGCTCATCGCCGGCACCAGGCTCAATTCCTGGAAGATCATCGCCACGCCGGCTTCGAGGCGCGCGCGCGTCGAAATGGAGGCCAACGGTTCGCCGCGCACCAGGATCGTGCCTTCATCGGGCGCGTGAATGCCAAGCAGCACTTTCATCAATGTGGACTTGCCGGCGCCGTTCTCGCCGAGCAACGCGTGGACTTCGCCGGCCCGGACCTCAAAATCGACGTTGCGCAGCACGGTGTTGGCGCCGAACCGCTTGACGATGCCACGCATGGAAACCAGCGTGGGCAGGGGACTGTCGGCAGCGGACATGACGATTCCCAAAAGAGGCGATATGGGCGGCGGGTCGGCCCGCCGCCCGGGATCGAGATCAGTAGCAGGCGCCGGCGCAGGCCTTGACGACATCTTCCGGTACGTCCTGTTTGGTCACCTGCTTGAGGGCCGACAGAAGATTGGCCTTCTTCACCCGCAGCGAGGGCAGCGAGATGTAAGGCGGCACCGGCTTGCCGAGCAGGGCAGCAGCACCTGCCTGGGCTTCGGCTATGCCGAGATCGTAAGGCAGTTGCGCACCGATGGCGATGATCTGGTCACGGGCGATGTAGAGCGCGCTGTCGGGGCCGAGATCGTTGGTGGTGACGACGAGATCGTTGCGGCCGAGCGACTCGGCGCCGGCCAGCGTCTGCATGGCCGGGTCGCCCCACACCGCGAAGATGCCCTTGATGTCGGGATGCGCCGTCAGCATGGCGACCGCCTTGTCATAGGCCTCGCGCGGCTGGGTGAATTTCTCGCGCGCCGCCACGGTGACGCCGGGATGGGCGGCGACCGACTTCTCGAAGCCGGCAACGCGTGCCGCGATCGAATAGTAGGACTCCTGGATGTAGGTCATCAGGCCGACTTCGCCCTTGCCGCCGATCGCCTTGATCATCTCGTCGGTGGCAAACACGGCGTTCTGTTCGTTGTCGGATGCGACCACGGTGACGTAGTCCTTGCCCGGCGCCATGCCGTAGGCGACATTGTCCATGAACACGATCTTCACGCCGCTTTCGGAGACCCGCTTGTAGGTATCGGCCTGGCCCTTGGGGTCGATCGGCACCGAGAAGATCAGATTGACCTTCTGGGCGATCATGCCTTCGAGTTGGTCGGCCTGGGCGGTCGGCGCCTGCTTGGCGTCGGTGACCGCCACGACCTTGATGCCGTACTCGTCGAGCGTCTTCTTCAGCGCCTCGACCTGCAAAGTGTTCCAGGGCGAGTCCATGGCTTGCATGGCGATGCCGGCGGTGAAACTGCCGGCCTTGAGCTTCGCCAGCTCGTCTGCCGTGAAGGTCAATGAGGCAGCGGGGCTGGCCGGTGCGCCATCGGGGAAGCCGACCACCGGCTGGCCGGTCGGCGACAAGGGCAGCGGCACCATCAGTTCGGCGGCTTCCGGTGGCATGTCGGCAGCGACGACCGCCATGGGCGCGGCCGACAGCAACAAAGCGAGTGCGAGTGGACGAAGGCGAGACGGTCTGGTCACGAGTGTTCTCCGTATAGTTCCCCTGAGCGGTTGATTCCGCTGCAGTTTTTCAAAGAAAATATTGCGGCAGGTCCTTCTGAAGCCGTCGCAGTTCGCCTTCGTTGTAGCGAATGTGATGGGCGATGGTGTTTGCCGCCTTGCGAGGCCGTCCGGCCTCGATTTCGTCGACCACCATGGAGTGCTCGGCGTAGGAGATGGCGAGACGACCGGGGCGGGGCAGGCCGAGCCGGCGCACGCGCACCAGGTGCAGCCGTGCCGCCGCGATCTGGTCCCAGAGGCCCGGCAAGCCGGCGAGTTCCGCCAGCATGCGGTGGAAGGCGTCATCCGCGTCGTGGAAACCGTCGACGTCGCCGGCGGCCACAAGCTGGACCTGTTCCAGCAATTGGTTGCGCAGCGCTGCCACCACCGCGGTTTTCGGATGGGATGCGAGTTCATGCACGACCTGCGCCTCGACGGCGCTGCGCAGGAACGAACTTTCGATCACGTCGGCCGGCGAGATGCGCGAAACGTAGGAATTGACCTGCGGGATCACCGTGACGAGCCCCAGCCCAGCCAGGCGGTTGATCGCATCGGTCACCGGCTGTCGCGACACGCCGAGCTCCCTGGCGATGTCGTCCTTGAGCAACAGATCGCCCGGCCGGCGGTCGACCCGCACGATCGTCTTCAGCAGCGCTTCGAACACGAACTCGGCTCGGCTCCGGCGTGCCGAAGCATCGATCACAACGTCTTCGTCATCTTCGTTTGCAGCCATTTCCGTGCCCTTTGCCGTGGGATCGACGACCCTAGGCTAAGCACCAACTCCCGATGCGATCAAGCCGATTTTTGCCAATTTTCAGAGGTTGATGCGCGGATCTATATTTAATATGCTGTTTTCATTGAATATTATTTTTTTACATACGAACACTAAAATTTCAGTTTGCGAGCCTATCGGTTTCCAAATATGGATATCGGCGGTGGCGGTTGACCAAGAATCCCATAATTCTGGGGTTTCGTTGATGTGCTGTCGTCCGCGGGCCTGAAGCAAAAATTTTAGTAGGATGTATCGATGCTGTTGCGGAATGATCCTGTCGGGGCCTTCGTGGATTACCCGCCAATCCCGATTGTTTCGGCGGAAAGTGGACCGCTCGCCGGCCTGACCCTGGCGGTGAAGGATCTCTACGACGTCGCGGGTTATCCCACCGGCGGCGGCCATCCGCTGCGGCGCGACTGGAGCGGCGGCAAGCCCGACACGGCGCCAGTGGTCCAGACATTGCTGGATGCCGGCGCCCGATTTATCGGCAAGACCCACACCGACGAGTTCGCCTATTCGATGAATGGCGAGAACCCGCATTACGGCACGCCGGTGAACCCGCGCGCACCGGGCCGCATTCCGGGCGGGTCGTCGTCGGGTTCGGTCGCCGCGGTGGCGGCCGGCCTCGCCGATATAGCGCTTGGCACCGATACCGGAGGGTCGATCAGGCTGCCAGCCTCCTATTGCGGGCTGATCGGCCTGCGGCCGACGCATGGCCGCATCGACACGGTTGGGCTGCAGCCGCTGGCGCGCAGCTTCGATACTGTCGGCTGGTTCGCGCGCGACGTCGATGTCTACGAGGCCGTGGCCCGGCTGCTGCTGCCGGAGGACACCATTCCGCCGCCTATCACCCGCCTCGTCGTGGCAACGGACATCGCCAGTTACGTGCTGGGCTACGCGGAGCGCCGCGTCTTCGAAGACGTGCTCGAGCGGCTGTTCCGGATCATCGACATTGCCGGTGAGGTCCGGGTCGCACCGGATGGATTCGATGCCTGGCGGCCGATCTTTCGCGCTGTCCAGGCCTACGAAGCCTGGGCCGACCACGGCGCCTGGATCACCGAGCATCGCCCGGTCCTCGGCGAGGGGTGCGGCAGCGCTTCGACTGGGCCGAGGGGGTGCCGATCTCCGACTACGAAACCGCTCTTGCCGAGAAAGCGGTCGTACGGGAACACTTGTCGTCACTGGTTGGCTCAGGAACCGCACTGGTTTTCCCGACCGCCCCTTCGGTCGCTTTGCCGCTGGGTATGGCGGGAGAGGCTCTGGAGGCCTATCGCAGCCGGTCGATTTCGATGCTTTGTTCGGCTGGACTGAGTGGTCTGCCGCAGATTTCGATGCCGATCGCGGAGGTGGAGGGACTGCCGTTCGGAATTTCGCTCCTTGGTCCGAGGAATTCCGACATGGCCCTGCTGGCTCTTTGCCGGCGAGCGCTCCAGCAATATCCGGATCGGGGGTGATCAGATCGGTCTGCAAGGGTGGCGGGCTTGGCAATCTGTTCATAGCAGGGTGGTATTTTCGAAATCACTGGCGTTCATGATCCAGATGAGACGACCCGTGTGATCTGGTGCAGGATTGACGGTGCGGCTACGTTGCGCGCGAATTGCCGGTAGCGCAAAAGGCCTGCTCAAGGCCTGACAGACGAGGGGAAACGACCAATGACCGCGTCCGGCGATTTGCAGCAGGCATTGTTCCAGAGATTGAGAAGCGACGCATCGCTGTCGGCGCTGCTCGGTGGCGCCGGATTGCTCGAGCAGCCAGCCGACAATGCCGCCTTTCCCAACGTGACCTGCGGCCAGACCAGTGCGTTCGACTGGGACACTGGCGTCCAGAACGACGCCGATCAGCTGGTCACGCTGCATGTCTGGTCGAAGGCCCATGGCGACGCCGAGACGCATGCGATTATGGACAGCATAAAGGCGCGCCTCGCCGACGCGGTGCTGGTCATCGGTTCGCGCGGACAGACACGCCTCGTGCTGGAGTTCGCCGAGGCCCGCCATGACGAGGATCTGCTCGTCCATCATGGGCTGCTGCGCTTTCGCGCGATAACGCAGGAAAATGCCTGATGCGCTTTCAATATGGTCGAAACGGGGGCTAGACTGTCGTTTCCTGGATTTTGCCTGGTTGGGCGGCGAAATCCCCGATCGGTTGTCTTGCATTGCAGGGGTGTGGCGAGGATGTTTTCAACGGCGTTCACCGTTCATTTCACGTTCAGCACCGATGCGTTACAAAGCCGACCATGAAAACGCTTCGCTCCCACTTCCGAACCGCGACACTGGCGCTCTGTGCTGCCGGGCTGTTTGCGTCGCAGGCGATGGCAGTGCCGGTCATCGCGCCCGACCAGGCCAGCCCGATCGTTTTGGCGGCGTCCGATTGCTACGCGATCGGTCAGCAGGTGGCCGAACAGAATGGCGGAACGCTGGCCAAGGCCTCGCAATCGACGCGCGGCGGCCAGCCGGTCTGCGTCATCGTCGTGCTCGTCCCGGGCAAGGACGGACAACGTCCGCGCCGTTCTGAAATCGTCGTTCCGCTGAACTGACCCAATCTTCCGTCTTACAGACCTCCGTTTCCCAGGCCGCCGGAATCGGCCTATATCTGACCCAGTCTTCAATCTGACCAAGCTCTTCAACAGGTATCGAACTCCGCATGCGCGTACTCGTCGTCGAAGATGACAAGGATCTCAATCGGCAGATATCGGATGCGCTGGTCGATGCCGGCTATGTCGTCGACCGCGCCTTCGACGGCGAGGAAGGCCATTTCCTCGGCGACACCGAGCCCTACGACGCCGTCGTGCTCGACATTGGCCTGCCGCAGATGGACGGCATCAGCGTGGTCGAGCGCTGGCGGCGCGGCGGCCGCAAGATGCCGGTGCTGATCCTGACGGCGCGCGACCGCTGGAGCGACAAGGTTTCCGGCATCGACGCCGGCGCCGATGATTATGTCACCAAGCCGTTCCACATCGAGGAGGTGCTGGCGAGGCTACGGGCCTTGATCCGGCGCGCTGCCGGCCATGCGTCGTCCGAATTGACCTGCGGGCCGCTGCGCCTCGACACCAAGGCGTCGAAGGCCGATGTCGACGGCGTGCCGCTGAAACTGACGTCGCACGAATTCCGCCTGCTTGCCTATCTGATGCACCATATGGGCGAGGTCGTCTCGCGGACCGAACTGGTCGAGCATCTTTATGACCAGGATTTCGACCGTGATTCCAACACCATCGAGGTCTTTGTCGGACGGCTGCGCAAGAAGATGGGCATCGACATGATCGAAACCGTGCGCGGCATGGGCTACCGCATGCGTGAGCCGGAGGCGTAACTCGGAACCGCTCAAACCAACCGCAAGGACGCCGCTTTCGCTGCGTTTGTGGCCGCGTTCGCTGACGTTCCGCGTCATCGCCTTTTCCACGGTCTGGGCGATCGTGACGCTCGTTGTCATCTTCACCCTGATCACCACCCTCTACCGCCAGGCCAGCGAGCGCGGCTTTGACAGCCTGCTTTCGGCGCATCTGTTCAATCTGATCGGCTCCATCGGTATCTCCGACAGCGGTGCGCTCACCGGCGCGCCAGACCTCGGCGACCTCCGCTTCTCGGAGCCGAATTCGGGCTGGTACTGGTCGGTCGAGCCCGCCTCGGAAGGCGTCCATGGCGATCTCCACTCGTCATCGATGACCACGACGATCCCATCGCCGAGCGTTGCCGAGGTGCCGTTCAACGCCAGCTTCCAGCGCAGCTACGCGGCCGAAGGCATCGACGGCGAACGACTCGAAGTGTTCGAGAGCGAATTCGTTCTCGACGCCAAGAACCGCGCCGCGCGTTTCCGCGTCATGGGCAATCAGAGCGAACTCGAGCAGGAAATCGCCACCTTCCAGCGCCGCCTGCTGACCTATCTCAGCCTGTTCGGCGTCGGCATGATCGCCATCAACGCGATCGCCATCCTGCTCGGCCTGCAGCCGCTGCGCCGGGTCAGGAACGCGCTGGCCATGGTGCGTGAGGGCACCGCGCAGCGGCTCGACGGCCAGTTCCCGGCCGAGATCGAACCGTTGGCCAACGAAACCAACGCGTTGATCGAAAACAACAGGCGCATCGTCGAGCGGTCGCGAACCCAGGTCGGCAATCTCGCCCATTCGCTGAAGACGCCGCTGGCGGTGCTGCTTAACGAAGGCCGGGCGCTTGGCGGCGCCAAGGGACAGCTGATCGCTGAGCAGGCGGCCTCCATGCAGAAGCAGGTCGAGCACTATCTGCAGCGCGCCCGTGTCGCGGCACAACGCGACAGCGTCGTGTACCGCACGCCGGTGACGCCGCTGGTGCAGCGCATGGTGCGGGTTCTGCAGAAGCTCAATCCGCGGACAAACCTGTCGCTGTCGCTGCCGGCGGCCGAGATCGTCTTCGCCGGCGAGCGCGAGGACCTTGAGGAATTGCTGGGCAATCTTCTCGAAAACGCGATGAAATGGGCAAAGAGTTCGGTGTTGGTCTCGGTCGTGCCTTTGACCGGCAAGGACGATCCGGCCAGCCTGTTCGAGATCAGCATCGAGGATGACGGCCCGGGCATTCCCGAGGACAAGGCGCGCGAGGTGCTGAAGCGCGGACGGCGTCTGGACGAGACGAAGCCCGGAACAGGTCTGGGGCTGGCCATTGTCGCCGACCTCGTCAACGAGTATGGAGGCGTCCTGGCGCTCGAACGGTCCGGCATGGGCGGATTGAAGGCGGTGGTGCGATTGCGGAGCCTTCAGTGATGCTTACGGGGGATATTGTTGGCGGCATGTCGATTGGTCCCGTAGTGGCCGGCAGCGGCCAAATTTCCGACAAATATCAATACTATGGCCACGCTGACTTCTCCGATGACGCGGCCCCCGGCGCATCCATGGCAGGCTCCAACTCAAGAAAACCGGTTGTTGGCATGAAGATTCGCGTCGCTCTTGTTTCCGCATTGCTAGCCGTTTCCGGCTGCACCACCTTGAGCGGCAAGGCCCCCCACCGTAGCAGTGACACCGGCCTCGACGCCTCCTTCCAGCGGCAAGGTGACCACGACGATCATTTCGGCGATGGGCGGCGGCCTCATCAGTGGGTCGATCGGCGCCGGCCTCAGCGAGACCGAGAAGCGCAGTGCGCTCGAGGCTGAATACAAGGCGCTCGAATATACGACCAGCGGCCAGAAGGTGACGTGGAAGGGCGCCCAGGCGTCGCGCTATGGCGAGGTGGTTCCGGCACAGCCCTATCGCGTCGGTTCGCAGGACTGCCGCCAGTACACGCAGACGGTGTTCACCGGCGGGGCCGGGGTCACGGCGCGTGGAACCGCTTGCCGCAACGCCGACGGCAGCTGGACGCCGCTGACCTGACGATCGACCAGATCGGGTTGGTATCCGGCCGGTTGATGTCGATCAAGGACATGCGGCGCGCCTGCCGTCAAAGCGTCGCAGGATGCATCTGTTGGCAGGGCAGGGCTCTGCCTTTATTGGAAGAACCATGCTGTTCTGGGTCATAGCCGCAATTCTCACGCTGGGCGCAAGCCTGGCAGTGCTGCTGCCGCTGGCCGCCAGCTCGAAGGGCGCGTCGTCAAGCGGCGATCACGATCTCGAAGTCTATCGCGACCAGTTGTCCGAGCTTGACCGCGACGCCTCGCGTGGCTTGATCCAGCCGGCGGAAGCCGCCGAGGCTCGCGCCGAGATCGCTCGCCGCATCCTTCGCCTTGACAATGCGGGTACGGCCGGCGGCGGATCTGTTGGGCGAGCGTCGGTCGCGGCAAGGCTGGTGGCAACCGTAGCCGTGCTGGCTGTCCCGGTGGTCAGCTGGGGCCTCTATGTCAAGCTCGGTTCGCCTGACCTGCCGTCGCAACCGCTCAGCGAGCGGTTGGCCAAGAATCCGGCCGACAGTTCGGTCGACGAACTGGTGGCACGGGCCGAAGCCCATCTGGCCGCCAATCCTGCCGACGGCAGGGGCTGGGATGTGCTCGCACCGGTCTATCTGCGCATGCAGCGCTTTTCCGACGCGGCCGCCGCCTATCGCAACGCCATTCGCCTCGATGGCGACAACGCCGTTCGCCAGGCCGGTCTCGGCGAGGCGATCGCCGGCGCGGCAGGCGGCATTGTCTCGGCCGACGCCCAGGATGCCTTCGAGGCGGCCTTGAAGCTCGATCCGGCCAATGCGAAGGCCAGTTTCTATCTGGCCATGGCGCTGGCGCAGGAGGGCCGAACCAAGGAAGCGGCCGCGGCCTGGCAGGCGATGCTGGGCAAGCTGCCGCCGGAATCGCCATGGCGCGGCGCGGTCGAGCAGGCGCTGGCCAAGTCCGGCAGCCCCGAAGTCGCTTCCGGCGGCGCCACCAACGGGCCCGATGCCGGCGATATCGACGCCGCGTCCTCGATGTCGCCGCAGGATCGGGAAGCCATGATCAACACCATGGTCGCTGGCCTCGACGACAAACTGCGACAAAATCCGCGTGACGCGGAAGGATGGATGCGGCTTGTTCGTTCCTATGTCGTGCTGGGCAAGGCCGATCAGGCGCGTGGAGCGCTCGGTCGCGCCATTGCCGTCTTTGGAGCCGACAGTGACGAGGCGAAAAAATTCACCGCCTTTGCCGCCTCGCTTGGCCTGACGGCGACGGAGTAGAGGCAGACATGACGCGCAAACAGAAACGATTGTCGGTCATCGCCGGCGGGCTGGCTTTCCTGGGCGCGGCCACCGGGCTGACCTTCTATGCGCTTGGCCAGAAGGCGTCCTATTTCTACATGCCGGCCGACCTGACCACGGCAAGCGTCCAGCCTGGCCAGCGCATCAGGCTGGGCGGGCTGGTCGAAAAAGGCACCATCCAGCGCGGGCAGGGGGCGACGGTCGGCTTTTCGGTCACCGACACACACAAATCGGTCAAGGTGACCTATACAGGCATCCTGCCCGACCTTTTCCGCGAAGAGCAGGGCGTCATCACCGAAGGCACCTTCGGCCCGGACGGCGTGTTTGTTGCCGACAGCGTGCTGGCCAAGCATGATGAGCGCTACATGCCCAAGGAAGTGGCCGATGGCCTCAAGGCCAAGGGCGTCTGGCAGGAGAGCAAGAGTGAATAGCTCCGGCAGGAGAGCAATAGTCCATGGTTGAAACCGGACATTTCGCCCTGGTCCTGGCGTTTGCGCTTTCGCTGGTGCAGACGCTCGTGCCGCTGTTTGGCGCATGCCTGAACAACCAGCGTCTGATGGCCGTCGGCGGTCCGGTCGCGGTGACCGGCTTTGCCTTGACGGCGCTGTCCTTCGCGGCACTTGCGAGCGCCTATGCAAGCTCCGATTTCTCGGTGGCGAGCGTCTGGGAGAACTCGCATTCGCTGCAGCCGCTGATCTACAAGATCACCGGAACCTGGGGCAATCACGAAGGCTCGATGCTGCTCTGGGTGCTGATCCTGACCTTCTTCGGCGCGCTAGTCGCCGCTTTCGGCTCCAACCTGCCGGCGACGCTGCGCGCCAATGTACTTGCCGTGCAGGGCGCGATCGGCGCCGCGTTCTTCCTGTTCATTCTGGCGACGTCCAATCCGTTCGTCCGGCTCAATCCGGCGCCCATCGAAGGCCGCGATCTCAACCCGATCCTGCAGGATCTCGGCCTCGCCATCCACCCGCCGTTTCTCTATCTCGGTTATGTCGGCTTCTCGATCTGCTTTTCCTTCTCGGTTGCGGCCCTCATCGAAGGTCGCATCGACGCGTCCTGGGCGCGCTGGGTGCGGCCGTGGACGCTGGTCGCCTGGATGTTCCTGACCGGCGGCATCGCCATGGGATCGTACTGGGCTTACTACGAGCTCGGCTGGGGCGGCTTCTGGTTCTGGGATCCGGTCGAGAACGCCTCCTTCATGCCGTGGCTGGCGGGCACCGCGCTGCTCCATTCGGCCATCGTCATGGAAAAGCGCTCGGCGCTGAAGATCTGGACGCTGCTGCTCGCCATCCTCACCTTTTCGCTATCGTTGCTCGGCACTTTCCTGGTGCGCTCGGGCGTCTTGACCTCCGTGCATGCCTTCGCCACCGATCCGACGCGCGGCGTCTTCATCCTGTGCATCCTGACGCTGTTCATCGGCGGCTCGCTGGCGCTGTTTGCACTGCGCGCCTCCCGGCTGACGGCCGGCGGCCTGTTCCATCCGATTTCGCGCGAGGGCGCGCTCGTCCTCAACAATCTGTTCCTGACCACGGCGACCGCGACCGTGCTCGTCGGCACGCTCTATCCGCTGGCCGTCGAAGCCTTTTCAGCCGACAAGATCTCGGTCGGCGCGCCGTTCTTCAACCTCACCTTCGGACCGCTGATGGTGCCGTTGCTGCTGGTGGTTCCGTTCGGGCCGCTGCTGGCCTGGAAGCGCGGCGATGCCTTCGCTGTCGCGCAGCGCCTGATGGTGGCTTTCGCCGCAGCCCTGCTGGCGACGCTGGTCACCGTTTTGTTCATCGACGGCGCCTCGGTGTTCGCGGCCCTGGGCGTCGGCCTTGCCGTCTGGCTGATCCTCGGCGCGCTCACCGACCTCGCCGTCAAATCAGGGGTCGGCAATGTCGCAGCGGCGATCATGGTCAGGCGCTTGCTCGGTCTGCCGCGCTCGGTCTTCGGCACCGCCTTCGCCCACCTTGGCCTTGGCTTGACCACGCTCGGCATCGTCGGGACGCTTTGCTTCGGCACCGAAAAGATACTGTCGATGCATGCCGGCGAGACCGTCGAACTGTCCGGCCATACGCTGCGCTTCGTCGGGCTCTATCCGGCCCAGGGACCGAACTACGCCGAGGACCGCGGCCGCTTCGAATTGATCGGCGTCAGCGGCAGTCCTGTCGGCGAGATCAGCTCCGCCAAGCGGTTTTATCCGGTGCGGCAGATGACGACGACGGAATCCGGCATCAGGACGATCGGCTTCTCGCAGCTCTACATCTCGCTCGGCGATGAGGGCAAGGACGGTTCCGTCGTCGTGCGTCTGTGGTGGAAGCCGCTGGTGACGTTGATCTGGGGCGGCGGCCTGATGATGATGGCGGGCGCGGCGATGTCGCTGATGGACCGGCGGCTGCGCGTCGGCGCGCCGTCGCGGCGGCGCAAGCAGGCGAGCGCGGTGACGTCCGCGGGCCTGCCATGAATGCACGGCTTTCGCTGACCTCGATTGTCCTGCTGCTGGCGCTGTTCTTTGCCGGCACGGCCCTGGCGGTGAAGCCTGACGAGGTGCTGGCCGATCCGACGCTCGAGACGAGGGCGCGGGCGCTGTCGGAAGGCTTGCGCTGCATGGTCTGCCAGAACCAGTCGATCGACGAATCCGACGCCGACCTTGCCCGTGACCTGCGCATCCTTGTGCGCCAGCGCCTCGTCGCCGGCGATACCGACCAGCAGGTGATGGATTACGTCGTGTCGCGTTATGGCGAGTTCGTGTTGCTGAAGCCGCGTTTCGACCTGCGCAATGCGTTGCTGTGGGGCACACCTGTCCTGCTGTTGCTGGTGGGCGGCGTTTTCATCGTGCTGACCGCGCGGTCGCGCCGCTCGACGGCAACCAATGCGCTGACCACTGAGGAACAGGCGGCGCTGGACAAGATACTAGGCAATTAGCTCGGCCATTCCTCCGAGGGCCAGTCCCGCGACGTGTGAATGACGCGCAGGATAACGACGCTCTGACGGCCAGCGATCGGGCGCAACTCATAGGCAATGATGTAGGGCAGGCGGTCGATGAGCTTCTCATAGGTGCCTGTTACTCGGCCTGGCCGGCCCGTCGCCATATCACCAAGGCCTCGGCCCATTTCACGAATACGATCCGCGAGGCGTCGGGCGGCTGCAGGATTGTCCTGAGCGATAAAGGCAACTTGCTGCTTTAGATCGTCCAGCGCTTCTCGTGACCAGGCGACGAACCGCTTCACGCCTTGCCCAAGCGCCTGGCTTCCGCCGATTCGATGATCGCGTCGATTTCCGCCATGGCATCGTCGTGAGGCACGACACGGCCAGCCGCCGCGTCTTCCATGCCGCGTTTGATGCCTTCAATGATATCGAGTTCGCGATCGACGTAGGCCGAGACCGCCTCGGCGGCGAGGAACGATTTGCTACGCCGGGTGTCGGTGGCGATCCGCTCCAGCTTCAGCTTGGTTTCGGAAGAGACCCGGATGGTCATGGTGGTGCTTGCTGTCATTTATGAAAGCCTTGTGCTGAGTTGTGTACAAGATAGTACATCGGACCATCGCAACCAAGGGGTTTGTGCGTCCCTGACCCCAAACATTACCAAAGTTTCATGTGTCGGAAATGGCGCTGTAATGTGCGCCTCTCTAATTCTCTTTTCCCGAGGATGCCGATCAAGCAGCGTCCATTTGAAAGAGGATACGAGATCCATGAATATTGCCCCCCATTCATATTCCGTCACCCGCAAGCGTCTCATGGCTGCCGTCGCGTCCATTGCCGTGGCCGGTGCTATCGGCGTCGGCGCGCTGACCAGTGGAACCAGCCCTGTTCTGGCTGACGCCGTGCGCGTCGAGGCGCCGCAGGTGCCGGGCTTCGCCGATGTCGTCGAGCGCGTTTCTCCTGCCGTCGTCAGCGTCAAGGTCAAGGCCAAGATCCAGCCCGCGGCCGATGACGGTTCGGACCAGGGCGACGATCCGGACGGCATGAACAACATGCCCGACAATCCGCAGCTGCGCCGCTTCTTCAAGGAATTCCGTGGCTTTGGCGACCAGAACGGCCAGGGTGGCGGCAATCGCCGCTTCAACCACCGCGATCACAACAACGACCAGCCGCGGCCGGTTGCTCAAGGGTCGGGCTTCTTCATCTCCGATGACGGCTATCTCGTCACCAACAACCACGTCGTTTCGGAAGGCTCGGCCTTCACCGTGGTGATGAATGACGGCAAGGAACTCGACGCCAAGCTGATCGGCACCGACCCGCGCACCGATCTCGCCGTGCTCAAAGTCGACGGTGTCGGCAAGTTCACCTATGTCGACTTCGCCGACGATTCCAAGGTTCGCGTCGGCGACTGGGTGGTGGCCGTCGGCAATCCGTTCGGCCTCGGTGGCACCGTCACGGCCGGCATCGTCTCGGCCCGTGGCCGCGACATCGGCGCCGGCCCTTATGACGACTTCATCCAGATCGACGCTTCGGTCAACCGCGGCAATTCGGGTGGCCCGACTTTCAACCTCAACGGCCAGGTCGTCGGCATCAACACCGCGATCTTCTCGCCGTCCGGCGGCAGCGTCGGCATCGCCTTCGACATTCCCGCTTCGACCGCCAAGCAGGTCGTTCAGGACCTGATGAAGAGCGGTTCCGTGCAGCGTGGTTGGCTCGGCGTCGAAATCCAGCCGGTCACTTCCGACATCGCCGAATCGCTCGGGCTGAAGTCGCAGAATGGGGCGCTGGTTTCGAGCGCTCAGGACAATGGCCCAGGCAAGAAGGCCGGTATCACAGCCGGCGACGTGATCACCCAGGTCGAAGGCAAGGACGTCGCTTCGCCGAAGGAGCTGGCCCGGCTGATCGGCGCCTACTCGCCCGGCAAGCCGGTCGATGTCACCGTGTGGCGTGATGGCAAGAGCCAGACGATCAAGGTCGATCTCGGCACGCTGCCCTCAAGTGACAAGCAGGCGTCTGCCGACCAGCCGCAGCCGGCCGCTCCGGCGAAGCCAGATTCGCTCGCTGATCTCGGCCTGACCGTCACCAAGTCCGAAAACGGCAAGGGACTGGTGGTGACCGATGTCGATCCCGACAGCGATGCCGCCGATCGCGGCATCCAGCCGGGCGACGTCATTACGTCGGTCAATTCCAACGAAGTGAATGGCATCGAAGACGTCACCAAGGCGATGACCGAAGCAGTCAAGTCCGGCCGCAAGGCAGTGCTGATGCAGATCACCCGCGACGACACCAATCGTTTCGTCGCGCTGCCCGTCGCCAAGGGCTGACGCTGGCTCCGGAACCGGAGTTCGGTTTCGGAAGCCGTTCGACTTTTCCAGTGCGGCCGTTTCAAACACCCCCGAGCCGCCGCACGGGAAAGCATGGAGGAGTGCGCGTTAGTCAGTCATCGCGCTCTCCCCCGGCGGCAGCTGGCCTCCCATCGCCCGCTGCCGCACATTTTCAAAAGCGCTGATGCAACAACATCGGGAGCGAGGACTTATCGCGCACGGCTTCGGATGATCTTGATCGCGATGCGCTTTGGCAAAGGCCACAATGCAGATGTCTGCCACTCAACCTTCCGGCGAAATCGCGTATAACAGTCCTATGAAGATTCTCGTCATAGAAGACGATCGCGAGGCCGCGGATTACTTGCAGAAAGCCTTTGCCGAGGCCGGTCACACCGCGCATGTCGCCGGTGACGGCGAAACCGGCTTCGCGCTCGCCGATGCCGGCGACTATGACGTGATGGTCATCGACCGGATGATGCCGCGCCGCGACGGCCTGTCGGTCATTGCCGGCCTGAGATCCAGGGGCAACACGACACCGGTGCTGATCCTGTCGGCGCTAGGCGAGGTCGATGACCGGGTCACCGGCCTGCGCGCCGGCGGTGACGACTACCTGACCAAGCCCTACGCGTTTTCAGAGCTTCTGGCCCGCGTCGAGGTTCTGAACCGCCGCGCCAGTGCCAAGGAAGCGGAAACCGTCTACCGCGTCGGCGATCTCGAACTCGACAGGCTGTCGCATTCGGTCCGTCGCGCGGCGCGCGAGATCACGCTGCAGCCGCGTGAATTCCGCCTGCTGGAGTATTTGATGCGGCACGCCGGCCAGGTGGTGACGCGCACAATGTTGCTCGAAAATGTCTGGGACTATCATTTCGATCCGCAGACCAATGTCATCGACGTTCATGTCTCACGGCTGCGCGGCAAGATCGAAAAGGGCTTCGACAAGCCCATCCTGCACACGGTTCGCGGCGCCGGCTATATGCTGAAGAGCTAGCAGCAGCATGGCTCTTTCCGTGCCAGCCATCATGAAGACGACGGCAGCGCGGCTTTCGGCGCTCTACCTGCTGCTCTTCGCGCTCTGCGCGGTGGCGCTCGTCTTCTACATGACCTCGCTGTCGGCGCGCATGCTGACCGCGCAGACACAGGACACTATCAATGACGAGGTACTCGGTCTGGCTCGCGCCTATCAGCGCGGCGGCCTGCCGGTGCTGGTCCGCGTGGTCGAAGCGCGCTCGCGCCAGCCCGGCGCAAACCTCTATCTGATCGCCGACGCCAACGGCCAGATCCTGACCGGCAACGTACAGAGCCTGGAACCGGGCGTACTCGAAACCGAAGGCTGGACCTCGAGCCCGTTCTCCTATCAGCGTTTTGGCGAGGGAGAGCTCGAGCGTCTGCGCAATCTGCCCGCCGAGCAAGGTGCCACCACCCAACCCGAGCAGAGTGACGCGCAGGCGCAGGGCGAAAAGGGCCACAACGCCATTGCGCTGGTGCTCCGGCTGCCGAACCAGATGATCATGCTGGTCGGCCGCGACCTCGGCGAGCCGGAGCGGTTCCGCGCCGTCATCCGCCGCGCGCTGATGCTGGCGCTTGGCATGATGGGGCTTGGCGGATTGCTGATCTGGTTCTTTGTCGGCCGCGCCGCGCTGAAGCGCATCGACAGCGTGTCGGAAGCCAGCCGCCGCATCATGGGCGGCGACCTGTCGGGCCGGCTGCCGGTCACCGGCGCCGGTGACGAGTTCGACCGGCTCTCCGGAAACCTCAATTCCATGCTGGCCAGGATCGCCACGCTCAACGAAGGCCTGAAGCAGGTTTCCGACAACATCGCGCATGATCTGAAGACGCCGCTGACCCGGCTGCGCAACCGGGCCGAAGCGACGCTTTCGGGAAAGCACAAGACATCAGACTATCGGCAGGCGCTGGAAGGCACCATCGCCGAGTCCGACCAACTGATAAGAACCTTCAACGCCATCCTGATGATCTCCCGGCTGGAGGCTGGCTACTCCTCGGAGAACACCAATCGCGTCGATCTTGCGGAAGCCGTGCGCGATGTCGTCGAGCTCTATGAGCCGGTGGCGGAGGAGGCGGGCGTCTCGCTCGAGGCGGATGTCCGGGAGGCGACCTTCGTCAACGGCAACCGCGAACTGATCGGCCAGGCGCTGTCGAACATCGTCGACAACGCCATCAAGTATTCGACCGACGCCACCACCCAGCCGGCCGTACGGGTGGCACTTGAGCGAGCCGGTGCGGGCGTTCGGCTGTCGGTCGCCGACAATGGCCACGGCATTCCAGATGATGGCGACCGCGCCCGCGCCACGGAACGTTTCGTGCGGCTGGAGAAGAGCCGTTCGCAGCCGGGCTCGGGCCTTGGCCTCAGCCTCGCCAAGGCGGTCATGACGTTCCACAATGGCCGGCTTGATCTGTTGCCTGGCAATCCTGGACTATCCGTGGTCATGAGTTTCCCGGCACGGGAGGATCACTGATGAGCATGGCTGCAAAGCGGGTGGCGACGGATTGGCTGCTGAAGCCGGCGACCAGGCTTGCTCCGCTCGACGAGGGCCAGGCGCGGCAAGAACTGGCCGAGATCGCTTCCGTAGCACGCGAAGAAGGACTGACGCGGCTGGCCAAGTTCCTGGCCGGCAAAGGGGAGGGCCAGGATTTCCTCGCCGCCGTCTTCGATCTGTCGCCGTTCCTGCGCGATACGGCACGCCGCCGGCCGCAAATTCTGGACGGCCTCTTCGACCAGACGGTCGAGGCTCGGCTGCAAGCGATCGGCGCCGCCATCGACCGGGCCGATCTAGCCGAGGCGGTCTCCGAATCCGGCCTGATGATGGAGCTGCGCCAGTGGAAAGCCGAGGCGCATTTTCTGATCGCGCTGGCCGATCTTGCCGGCGAAGCCGAAACGGCGCTGACGGTGCGGCGGCTGAGCGACCTTGCCGATGCCTGCACCCGCGCCGCCGTCGACTTCCTGCTGCGCGACGCACATGGCCAGGGCAAGCTCAAACTGCCGGATCTGGACAATCCGTCGAAGCAATCGGGCTGGATCCTGCTCGGCATGGGAAAGCTCGGCGCGCATGAGCTGAATTTCTCGTCCGACATCGATCTTGTGGTTTTCTTCGACCCGGAAGCGCCCGCTGTCGTTGATCACCTTGATGCCACCGAGCTGTTCTCGCGCCTGACGCGCCGCCTGGTGCGCATCCTGCAGGACCGCACCGAGCACGGTTACGTCTTCCGCACCGATCTCAGGTTGCGTCCCGATCCCGGTTCGACCCCGCTGGCGATCCCGGTCGAAGCCGCACTGCGCTACTACGAGGCGCGCGGCCAGAACTGGGAGCGCGCCGCGATGATCAAAGCACGCCCGGTGGCCGGTGATCTGGCCGCGGGTGCCGCCTTCCTCAAGGAATTGCAGCCCTATATCTGGCGCAAATACATGGATTATGCGGCAATTGCCGACGTCCATTCGATCAAGCGCCAGATCCATGCCCACAAGGGCCACGGCGAGATCGCGGTGAAGGGCCACAACGTCAAGCTCGGGCGCGGCGGTATTCGCGAGATCGAGTTCTTCGTCCAGACACAACAGCTCATCGCCGGCGGACGCTTCCCGGAACTGCGTGGCCGTGAGACCGTGCCGATGCTCGGCCAGCTTGCGGCGCGCAGCTGGATCACCACTGAGGCGCGCGATGCGCTCGCCCGCCAGTACTGGTTCCTGCGCCGCGTCGAACATGCCGTGCAGATGGTTGCCGACGAGCAGACGCACACGCTGCCGGAAGATGATGAAGGGCTGGAGCGCATCGCCCGCATGCTGGGCTTCGTCGACGCTGCAGCCTTTTCCCAGGCGTTTCGCGCCTCGCTGCAGCAGGTCGAACGCCATTACGCTGCACTGTTCGAAACAGCCCCCGAACTGTCGACAGGCATCGGCAACCTGGTCTTTACCGGCGATGTCGACGATCCCGATACGTTGCAGACCCTGCATGGCCTCGGCTTTCAGCGGTCAAGCGACATCTGCCGGGTCATCCGCGGCTGGCATTTCGGCCGCTATCGCGTCACCCAGTCGGCGGAGGCGCGTGAGCGGCTGACCGAACTGACGCCGGCGCTGCTGCGCTCCTTCGGCCAGACGCGCCGGGCCGACGAAGCCCTGCTGCGCTTCGACGAGTTTCTCGCCGGCCTGCCGGCCGGCATCCAGCTGTTTTCCCTGCTGCAGTCCAATCCGGCCCTGCTGAAGCTTCTGGCGACGATCATGGGTGCCGCCCCCGGCTCGCGGCGATCATCACTCGCCGGCCGCATGTCTTCGACGGCTTGCTCGACCCGGCCTTGCTGACGGAACTGCCGGACCGCGCCTATCTGTCGGCGCGGCTGTCCGCCTTTGTCGAGGGCGACCGGCTCTATGAGGACGTGCTTGACCGGCTGCGCATTTTTGCCTCTGAGCAGAAGTTCCTGATCGGCGTCAGGCTGCTCGCCGGCTCGATCGATCCGGCGCGCGCCGGCCGTGCCTTTTCCGATCTGGCGGATCTCACCATCGAGGCGGCGTTGCAGGCGGTAACGGCCGAATTCGCGGCGCGTCACGGCACGATTGCCGGCGGCGTGGTTTCGCTGCTCGGCATGGGCAAGCTTGGCAGCCGCGAGCTGACCGCCGGATCGGATGTCGACCTGATCCTGCTCTACGACCACGCGCCGGATGCAGAGGAGTCCGATGGCGACAAGCCGTTGGCGCCTTCGCATTACTACACCCGCATGACGCAGCGGCTGATCGCGGCCGTGTCGGCGCCGACGGCGGAGGGTGTGCTCTACGAACTCGACCTGCGCCTGCGGCCATCCGGCAACAAGGGTCCGGTGGCCACCCATATCGATGCCTTCAAGAAGTATCAGCGCCAGGAGGCCTGGACGTGGGAGCACATGGCGCTGGCGCGAGCACGCGCCATTGCCGGCGACGCCAGCTTGTGCGGCGAGGTTGAAGCGGAAGTGGCGGCGGTGCTTGGACAGCCGCGCGACGCCGCCAAGGTGATGGCCGAGGCCTCGAACATGCGCGCCATGATCGAAAAGGAAAAGCCACCGCGCGATCTCTGGGACATCAAGCTGATCCCCGGCGGCCTGATCGATCTCGAATTCATCGCTCAGCTGGCCGTCATCACCGGGCAGGTCGGGGCCGAGCCGCGCGTTACGGGCACCGCCGGGATCCTGTCGCGCTTGGCACCGGGCTTCGCCGATGCCGGGACCAGACAGGAGCTTGGCGACGCCTATGCGCTCTATCTGGCGCTGACCCAGATGACACGGCTGTGCCTCACCGGAGCCTTTGAGCGTGATGATGTTCCGCCGGGGCTTTCGGATCTGCTTCTGGCGGTGACCGACCTGCCGGATTTCGGTGTGCTGGAAGCACACCTCAAAGAGACGTCGCAAAAGGTCAGGAAGGATTTTGATCTTTTGCTTCGTGCCGGACGGCCGTGATGAACGGCCTGCCGGACCGCATCGGGGGTGACGATGCAACAGGAGAAAGACCATGAGAAAGTCAACGAAACTTGCCCTTGCCTTCGTAGCCTTGGCCGGAGCCGTCGGCACCACGGCCTATGCCGAAAACAATATCAGTGAAAAAATGCGCGAGGGCACGATGATGCGCCTCAGCAAGGCGATGAGCGATTCCGGCGGCACCATCACCTTCGACCAGTTTTCCGACGCCATGAACGCGCGGCTGAAGAAGCTCGTCGCCGACAATGGCGGCAAGCTGACCGTCGCCCAGCTCGCCGATGCGCTTGAGAAGGCACGTTTCGAGCAGATGGCCAAACGTATCATCGCCCGCTACGACACCAAGGGCGACGGCACGCTGACCACAGACGATCTCACCAGTCGTGAGAAGAAGGTCTTCGCCATGCTCGACAGGAACAATGACGGCAAGATCGAAAAGAGCGAATTGCCGAAGGGCGGCCGCTTTGGCCGCCACCGTCAGTGGAGTGACGACGGCGACGACAGCGATATGCAGTGAGGCCGTCTGAAGCAGGCTCCGGCGGTGTCAGTCGAAGCCTGCTGCTCAGGCCGCGACCCTGATCGCCGGCGCGGCCTTCTTCACCGGGATGCGCACCGATACGATGGTGCCGACACCCTCGCTCGAACGTATCTTCAGCGCGCCGCCCTGGAGTTCAGCGAGCGAGCGCGAGATGGCGAGGCCGAGGCCGGACCCGGCGTGGCTCTTGGAGAACTGGTTCTGCACCTGTTCGAAGGGCCGTCCGAGCTTGCCGAGCGCATCCTTGGGGATGCCGCAGCCATTGTCCTCGATCGTCAGCACCAGCGCGCCGGATGTGTTGCGCGCCCTGACCGATATGTGACCGCCCTGGCCGGTGAATTTCACCGCATTCGACAAGAGGTTGATGACGATCTGCTTGATCGCACGGCGATCGGCCACCAGCGTCAGCGCGTCGGCGATGCGTGTTTCCACGGTGATGGCCTTTTGCGCCGCCTGCAGCGAGACGACGCGAACCGTCTCGCTGATCAGCGGGCCAAGGTCGATCTCTTCCCGGTCCAGCGAGAACTGGCCGGCCTCGATCTTGGACATGTCGAGAATGTCGTTGATGACGCCCAGCAGATATTTGCCGCTGCTGTTGATGTCGGTGGCATATTCCTCGTAGCGCTCCGATCCGAGCGGGCCGAACAGCCCCTGTTCCATCAGTTCGGAGAAGCCGATGATGGCGTTCAGCGGCGTGCGCAATTCATGTGACATGTTGGCCAGGAATTCGGATTTGGCCCGGTTCGCCGCTTCGGCCCGTTCGGTTTCCTTCATGTATTTGCGGTTGAGGTCGACCAGTTCGCGCGAACGCTCCTCTTCGGCCCGGCGGGCGAGGCTGAGATCATGGATCGTCGCCATCAGCCGGCGCTCGCTGTCGACCAGCTTCTCCTGGTGCAGCTTGATCTGGGTGATGTCGGAGCCGACCGAGACGATACCGCCGTCCCGGGTCTTCAATTCGTTGACCTGCAGCCAGCGGCCATCCGCCAACTGGCGCTCGAAAGTGGCGCCGCCTTGCAGTCCGCTGGTGTTGGCAAGCCGCCGCTCGGAAGCAAAGGCCAGCATGCGTTCTTCCAGTGCCGCACGGGTGACGCCCGGCATCACGTCGCGGTCCGAAAGCCCGTTATCCTGCTGGTATTTGGAATTGCACATGATCAGGCGCTGCGCCGAATCCCACAGCACGAAGGATTCGTTGATGTTCTCGATCGCCGTTCTGAGGCGAAGGTCGGCCGCCTCGGAACGCAGCGCCAGATGGCGCTGTTCGGTGACGTCGACAGCGATGCCGATCAGCTGGATCTCCGGGGCCTCCGGATCGATGACTTGTGCCCGGGCGCGCATCCAGACCCATTGGCCGTCGGAATGCCGCATCCGGAACACCTGGTCGATATGGTCGATCTCGCGTGCGACAATCCTGTTGGCGAGCTCGAACAGGTCGCCGTCTTCGGGATGGATGATCTGATCGACCTCGCCGAAGGACAGCATCGTGTCGCAGGGCTTGTAGCCGAGCATGTCGTACATCGAGCGCGACCAGTACATCTTGCCGCGCACCATGTCCCAGTCCCATAGGCCGCAGCGGCCGCGCACCAGCGCCATGTCGATGCGCTGATGCGCTTCGAGGTAGATGCGGTCAGCCGCCTGCGCACGCGCCGCCTGGCCGAAATAGGCATAGAGGATGACGATCAGCACGCCTGCCGTCAGCACGAACAGGGTGACGTTCAGCGAAACAGTTTTGCGCCAGCCATCGAAAACCGCGTCCTGCGGCACCAG
Organism: Mesorhizobium loti; assembly: GCA_014189435.1. Classification (NCBI taxonomy): domain Bacteria; kingdom Pseudomonadati; phylum Pseudomonadota; class Alphaproteobacteria; order Hyphomicrobiales; family Phyllobacteriaceae; genus Mesorhizobium; species Mesorhizobium loti. The sequence continues at coordinate 3,689,409 of CP050293.1, read as the reverse complement.
CGCCGCCGACGCGCCCTTCCGGCCACTCGCCAGGCTGACCGCCGCATACCAGTCGCGTCCGTCGATGTTGACGTCCATGACGCCGGCGCGATCGCCGAACATGAACAAGGGCTGGCCGCCTTCGACAAGGCCGTCGAGCGAATGGCCCTGCCATGGCACCGAGCGCGGTGTCACCGCGACGATCTTGAAAGCACTGTCGGTGATGACGAGCACATGGCTGCGGCCCATCGCGCCCTGACGGCTGGTGGTCTCCAGCAGATCCTGGATGGCGCCAGGCAACGTATCCGAGGTGGTGGCAAGCGAACTGGCCAGCTGGCCCGCCGCCAGCGTCAGTATCGCCTTGGCGTTGCGCTCGATATCGTCACGCTCGTTCATCAGCGACAGGACGCGCAGCGCTGCGATGACGATCAGGAAAGTGATGATGAGGACGGGTATCGATCGGCGCAACAGCGGCTCGGCGGCCAGAAGCCGCCGGTAGGCCGGTTCGGCGATGAGCCGCGTATTCCCGGCAAGGCCGTCGCTGCGCGTCTCGCGATGCGCAAAAGCCGTCCCTCCGGGCGCGCCCCACGCGTCCGCCTTCGCCATAAATGGCACTCCCCGAATTTGCCTATGCTGCTTGTTGATCCGGCAAACGCCGCACATCCGAATCGTCAGTAAAGAATCAAAGGTGATTCGCCTTGTCCAGTGGTCCGGCGAAAAAAGATTAAAAATCGACTAAAATAGTGCCGAAACGGCTGATCGGCTCCTTCAGGAGCGTGAGGTTATCACGACAGGACCCGACAGGCTCCCCTTGCTCTTCGTTGACAGATTGTAGTTTATAAACGACGTCCATGTCGAATTGAGTGAATGACATGGTTGAAAAACTGACAACCTTTGATCCGGCGGAAGGCCTGACCTCCGATGAGGCCATTGCGGCCTTCATGGCGGAAGCATTTGCTTCCGAGGATTCCGGCTATATCGCGCATGCGCTGGGGGTCGTAGCCCGCGCCAAAGGCATGGCCCAGATAGCGAGCCAGACGGGGCTTTCGCGCGAACAGCTCTATCGCTCGTTCAGTGAGAACGGCAATCCGACCCTGAAAACGACGATTGCCGTGATGAAAGCGCTCGGGATCGAGTTGACCGCAAAGCCCCAGTCCCATCAGCCGGGACTGGGTTAACGGGTGCTTGAAGAGATTGCGTATTCACGCCAGCGTGCGTTCGACGATGTCCCTCAGATCCGCTGACAGGTTTTCGGCGCCGGCGATCGACAGCAGCGCTTCCCTGGCCTTGGCTTGGCGACCAGGTTCGAGCGAACGCCAGGATCTGAGCGCCGTCGCCAGCCTTGCCGCCACCTGCGGGTTGCGTTTTTCGACCTCGAGCACAGTCTGAGCAAAGAACCAGTAGCCTTCGCCGTCAGCACGATGGAAGCTGGTCTGGTTGGCGCTGGAGAAGGTGCCGATCAACGAGCGCACCCGGTTCGGATTGCCCATCGAGAAGGCCGGGTGGCTGGTCAGGGCCTTCACTGTGTCGACGGTTTGCGGCCCCGGAACGCTGGCCTGGATCTGGAACCATTTGTCCATGACAAGCGGGTCGGAGCCATAGGCCGTCTCGAAAGTCGCCAGCGCCTCGGTCGCCTCGGGCGAACCGTGGTGACGATGCGCGAGCACGGCAAGTGCTGCCGCGCGGTCGGTCATGTTGGTCGCGGATTGGAAATGCCCGGCGGCAAGTGCCGCTCCGCCCGGCTGCAGCGCCAGATAATCCAGCAGGGTGTTGCGCAAGGCGCGTCGTCCGGCGCTCGCCGCGTCAGGGCTGAACACTGCCTTGTCGGCAAGGCTGAGGTAGAGGCCCGAAAAAGCATCATGGTTCGCAGTGCCGATCGCCAGCGCCAGCGCCTCGCGAGCCGCATAGATGGCATTGGGGTCGATATTCCTGCCGATGTCGCGGGCAATGTCGGCTTCGCCCGGCAGGGCCAGCGCCAGTGCTCGATAGGCCGGCTCCAGCGTCTCGTCGCCGGCGATGCTGCCGGCGAGTTCGATCAGCCGCGGCGCAAAGGCCGGCTGCTTGCCGCCGAGGATCTCGCGGAAGGCTGATATCAGCGCATCGGTCAGCAATGTGTTGAAGGCCTGCCAGCGCGAGAAGGCGTCGCTGTCATGGCGGGCGAGGAAGAACTGGTCGTCGGCTTTCTGCTCGACCGACAATGTCACCGGCGCCGAAAAACCGCGGTTGAGCGAGACGGCCGGGCGCTCGGTGACGCCTGAAAACCGCACCATGTGGCGGCGCTTGCGGACATGGATGACGCCATCCTCGACACTGGCGCCCTCGACGCCGCTATACGCCACGGGCTTGCCGCCGGCGCCGATCAGGCCGAAGGCAAGCGGGATGTGCATCAGCCGCTTGCGGCTTTCGGAGGGTGTCGGCGGCACCGACTGCTCGATTTCGAGCGTGAACTCGCGCGCAGCCGGATTGTGCGTCGAACTGATCGTCAAATTGGGCGTTCCCGCCTGATGATACCAGAGCGCGAACTGCGACAGGTCGCGGCCGGACGCATCCTCGAACACCTTGATGAAATCCTCGATCGTCGCCGCGTCACCGTCGTGCCGTTCGAAATAGAGGTCCATGCCGGCGCGAAAGACGTCGGCCCCGAGAATTGTGCGGATCATGCGCACCACTTCGGAGCCCTTCTCGTAGACCGTCGCCGTGTAGAAATTGTTGATCTCGCGGTAGCGGCGCGGCCGCACCGGATGCGCCAGCGGGCCCTGGTCCTCGGGAAATTGGTGGGCGCGCAAGGTGCGCACTTCGGCGATGCGCTTGACCGAGCGCGAGCGCTGGTCGGCGGAGAATTCGTGGTCACGGAAGACCGTCAGGCCTTCCTTCAGGCAGAGCTGGAACCAGTCGCGGCAAGTGATTCTGTTGCCTGTCCAATTGTGGAAATACTCATGCGCGATGATCGCCTCGATATTGGCGAAATCGGCATCCGTCGCGGTCTCCTGATCGGCCAGCACATATTTGTCGTTGAAGATGTTGAGGCCCTTGTTCTCCATCGCGCCCATGTTGAAGTCGGACACGGCGACGATGTTGAAGACGTCGAGATCGTATTCCCGGCCAAACGCCTCCTCGTCCCATTTCATCGACCGCTTCAGGGCGTCCATCGCGTAGCCGGCCAGCTTCTCCTTGCCGGGCTCGACATAGATGCCGAGCTCGACCGTGCGGCCCGACAGGGTGACGAAACTGTCGGTGAGCTGGCCGAGATTGCCGGCCACCAATGCGAACAGATAGGACGGCTTGGGGAAGGGGTCGTGCCAACTAGCATAGTGCCAGCCGTCGCCAAGGTCGCCTCTGTCGACCAGGTTGCCGTTGGACAGGAGCAGCGGCGCCTCGTCGCGCATTGCCTCTATGCGCACCGTGTAGACAGACAGGATGTCGGGTCGATCGAGGAAATAGGTGATGCGGCGGAAGCCTTCGGCCTCGCATTGCGTGCAGTAGACATGGCTCGAGCGGTAGAGGCCCATCAGGGCTTCGTTGCCGGCCGGCGCCAGCTCGGTCTCGATGAGCAACTGGAAGCGGCGTGCGGCCGGCGGCTTGAGGATGGTCAACTGGTCTGGGCTCGCCAGCAGATCCGCCGGTTTTACCTTCTTACCGTCGATCTCGATGCGCTTGAGCGTCAGGCCGTCGCCGTCGAGCACCAACGGCGCCGACGCGGAGACGCCGTCACGACGCTCGACCGTGAGCAAGGCGGTGACGTGCGTTGCGTCTGGCGAAAGGCGGAAGGTGAGGTTGGTTTGCGGAATGAGGTAGTCGTTGGGGCGATAGTCTTCGAGCTTGAAGACCTGGCCGGTGTCCGTGCGCATTCCGTGGGTTTTCCTGTCGATGGCCTTGGCGGCGGATTGTGTCCGCTGGTCCAAGAAATTTGAAGTCCGCGCTCTTTACACGAAACCGCCCCTCGACAAAACTGAGGCAATGCCTATTTCAGGCGTTCCTTCTCCCGTTATCATCACGAGGCATCCATGACCGTCGTCACACCGAAATTCGGCATGGGCGCCTCGGTGCTGCGGCGCGAGGATGCCGCCTTCATCCAGGGGCAGGGCCGCTATACCGACGACATCCAGCCGGCTGGCGTCCTGCATGGCTATGTCCTGCGCTCGCCGGTCGCCAAGGCCAGCTTCACCCTCGGGTCGACCGAGGCGGCGAAGACGGCGCCCGGCGTGCATCTGGTGCTGACCGGCAAGGATCTTGCCCATCTCGGCGATCTCAAGTCCGGTGTGATGCAGGAACAGCCGGATGGCACCAAGGCGCCGACGCGCGACATACCGATCCTGTGCCGCGACCGGGTCAACTATGTCGGCGATGCCGTTGCCTTCGTTGTCGCCGACAGCCGTGCCTTGGCGCAGGATGCCGCTGAATTGATCGACGTCGACTATGACAGCGAAGATGCGGCCTCCGGGACGGCGACGGCACTTGCCGAAGGCACGCCGCTGGTCTGGCCGGAGCTCGGTTCCAACCGCGCCTTCACCTACCATATGGGCGACAAGAAGAAGACCAAGGCGGCTTTCGCCAGGGCCGCCCATGTCACCCGCATCGAATTCGTCAACAACCGGCTGGTCTGCAACTATATGGAGCCGCGCTCGGCGATCGGCGAGTGGAACGGTGAGGAAAACCGCTTCGTGCTGACCACGGGGTCGCAGGGCGTGCATTCCATGCAGTACATCCTGGCCGCCCTGTTCAAGATCAAGAAGGCCCAGCTGCGCGTCATCACGCCCGATGTCGGCGGCGGTTTCGGGCCCAAGAGCTTCGTCTACCGCGAGTATCCGCTGGTGCTGGAGGCGGCAAAGCGGCTTGGCCGCCCGGTCAAATGGGCCGGCGACCGCACCGAACATTTTTTGACCGACGCGCAAGGCCGCGACAATTTCGTGACGGCCGAGATGGCGCTGGACAAGGATGGCCGCTTCCTCGGCATGAAGGTGGACCTGCTCGCCAACATCGGCGCCTATATCTCGCAATATGGCCCGTTCATTCCCTATATCGGCGTCACCATGTCGACCGGCGTCTATGATATCCAGGCGCTCGACGTCTCGGTCACCGGCCTTTACACCAACACCTGCCCGGTCGATGCCTATCGCGGCGCCGGCCGGCCGGAAGCAGCGTTTCTGCTGGAAAAGCTTGTCGATGCCTGCGCCCATGATCTCGGCCTGCCGGTCGAAGAGATCCGCCGCCGCAACTTCATCCGGCCGGAGCAGTTTCCATACCGAACGCAGACCGGCCGCCTCTACGACAACGGTGAATTCGAAGGCCATATGGAGCGCGCCATCGAGCGGTCCGAATGGAAAGCGTTTCCGGCCCGGCTGGCGCAGTCGAAGGCCAACGGAAAGATCCGCGGCCTCGGCATGGCGACCTATATCGAGGCCTGCGCCTTTCCGGGCTCGGAACCCGCCTTTGTTGAACTGAATGGCGATGGCACGGTGACGCTGAAGATCGGCACCCAGACCAACGGGCAGGGGCATGCCACCGCCTATGCGCAGTTCCTGTCGGAAAAGCTCAATCTCGACATCGACAAGATCCATGTCCGCCAGGGCGACACCGACGAATTGAAGGCTGGCGGTGGCACCGGCGGCTCACGCTCCATTCCGCTGGGAGGTGTATCAGCCTCCCGCGCGGGCGAGGATCTGGCCAACAAGATCAGGCGCATCGCCGCCGATGAACTGGAGGCCTCTGCGGGCGACATCGAACTGTCTGATGGTGTTGCCCGCATCGTCGGCACCGATCGCACGATCGATTTTTCCGCCATCGCCAAGGCCGCCAAGACGCCGGATGATCTCAAGGGCTTCGGCGAATTCGTGCAGGACGAGTGCACCTATCCCAACGGCACCCATATCTGCGAAGTCGAGATCGACCCCGACACCGGCGCCACCGAGATCGTCCGCTACACCATCGTCGACGATTTCGGCGTCACCGTGAATCCGATCCTGCTCGCCGGCCAGGTGCATGGCGGCGTCGTGCAAGGCATCGGCCAGGCGCTGACCGAGGACACCATCTATGGCGAGGACGGACAACTTTTGACGGCAAGCTTCATGGACTACGCCATGCCGCGCGCCGACAATTTCCCGTTCTTCCATTTCGAAACCCGCAACGTGCCGTCGACGACCAATGCACTCGGCATCAAGGGAGCAGGCGAGGCCGGCACCATCGGTTCGACACCGGCTGCACTCAATGCGGTGACCGACGCGCTCTGGCGCGCCTATGGCGTCAGGCACATCGACATGCCGGCAACGCCGGCGCGCATTTGGGCAACCATCCAGGAAGCAGCGGGAGCGTGACAGCGGGCCCCGGCAGCCCCGTAGCCAGCGACCACGCCGGCGGGCATAACACGCTCACCGGCATTGTGCTCAAGATCGTGTCGGTGGCGGTCTTCGTCGGCATGCAGACCTGCATCAAGGCCGCGGGCACCGTTCCGGCGGGTCAGATCGTCTTCTTCCGCTCCTTCTTCGCCATCTTCCCGATCATCGCGTTTCTGGCTTTCAAGGGGAAACTCGGCACTGCGTTCACCACCAAGCGTCCGTTCAATCACATCGCCCGCGGCCTTGTCGGTGTCTGCGCCATGGGGCTTGGCTTTTTCGCGCTGACCCGGCTGCCGCTGCCGGAAGCGATCACGCTGAACTATGCGCAGCCTTTGCTGGTGGTGGTGTTCAGCTCGATCTTCCTTGGCGAGGCCATCCGCGTCTATCGCTGGAGCGCGGTCGCGGTCGGCCTGGTCGGCGTGCTGATCATTTCGTGGCCGGAGTTGACGCTGCTGAGTTCCGACGAGGCGCTCGACGACCAGGAAGTGCTTGGCGTCATGGCCGCTCTTGTCGCGGCGGCGATCTCGGCCGTCGCCATGCTCTTGGTGCGCAATCTCGTGCAAAGCGAGCGCACCGCGACCATTGTGCTGTGGTTTTCGGTGACGGCGAGCGTCATGTCGTTGCTGTCGCTGCCGTTCGGCTGGCAGATGCTGACACCGCTCCAGGCGGCTCTCCTGGTTGCCGCCGGCTTCTGCGGAGGCCTCGGCCAGATCCTGATGACGGCGGCCTATCGCCATGCCGAGGCCTCGGTCGTGGCGCCGTTCGAATACACCTCGATGATCCTCGGCGTCGTCGTCGGCTATCTCGTCTTCGGCGACGTAGCCACGCTGAACATGCTCGTCGGCGGCCTGATCGTCGTTGCCGCCGGGATTTTCATTATCTGGCGCGAACGCCAGCTTGGCCTGGAGCGCACCCGCACGCGCAAGGCGTCCCTGCCTGAAGGGTGATTACGACAGTCCGGCCCGCTCCTTCGCCAATCGCACCAGCACCGTCCTCGTCTGCTCATCGGCCGGGAAAAACGATTCGATCGCCAGCTCCGACAGCGTCACATCGAGCGGTGTGCCGAACACGGTGATGGTGCTGATGAACGACAGCACTTGGTCGCCATGCGCCAGCCGGAGTGGGTGCACGATGGCGTTCGGCTCGACGGACACCGGCCGGCTGCCCTTCAGGCCTGACGGATAGCTGCGCAGTTCGCGCTCAAGGTCAATCAGTACCGGGTCGCCGCTGGCGTCATTCTGGTGTTTCAGGCGCTCAAGGAGATGGGTGCGCCATTCCTGGAGATTGACGATGCGTGGCGCTATGCCGCCGGGATGCAGGCTGAGGCGAAGCACGTTGACCGGCGGCGTCAGCAGCGACGCCTCGCTGACATCGGCAAGGAAGGGAGCGATGGCGGCGTTGGCCGAAACCAGGTTCCAGTGGCGGTCGACAGCCAGTGCCGGGAACGGCTCATGCCCTTTGAGCACGATCTCGACCGCCGCCATCGCCGGTGCCAATGTCGCGTCGCCAAGCGAGCGCTCGCCAAAGCTGGGGGCAAAGCCGGCGGCGAGCAGCAATTGATTGCGCTGCCTGAGCGGGATCGACAGCTGCTCGGCCAGATGCAGCACCATGTCGCGCGAGGGCGCGGCGCGGCCGCTTTCGACGAAGCTCAGATGTCGCTGCGATATCTCGGCTTCCATCGCGAGGTCGAGCTGTGACATACGGCGGCGCGTGCGCCATTCGCGGATGAGACTGCCGGCGGAAGTTTGGGCTGTTGTCATGAGGGCATGGTTAGGCCGAGAGGAGACGTATTTCAATTACCTCGGAGGTTATCGGTACGGCATCCACATTGGAGATTAGCGAAAGAGGGAGATTGGCCAATCAACCAACTTCCCGCAGCTTCGCCTTCACTTCGAGGAAATCCCGCCACGCCAGCTTCTTGTGCGAGGGCGTCCGCAACAGATAGGCCGGGTGCAGCGTCGGCATGGCCGGGATGGCGATGCCGGACGCCGTCGTGTGGACGCGCCAGTTGCCGCGCAGCCGCAAGATGCCTTCCGAGGTGTTGAGCAAGGTTTTTGCCGACGGGCCGCCGAGGTTGATCAGCACCTTCGGATTGACCAGTTCGATCTGCCGCTCGATGAACGGCCGGCATATCTCGGTCTCGTGCGGCGTCGGCGTGCGATTGCCCGGCGGGCGCCACGGAATGACATTGGCGATATAGACAGATGTGCGGTCGAGCCCGATCGCGGCCAGCATGCGATCGAGCAGCCGGCCGGAACGGCCGACGAAGGGCAGCCCCTCGATGTCCTCGTCGCGGCCGGGCGCCTCGCCGATCAGCATGACGGCTGCTTCCGGGTTGCCGTCGGCGAACACCAGGCTCTTGGCGGTGGTCTTGAGATTGCAGCCGTCGAACGCCGCCATGTGCTGGCGAAGCTCGTCCAGCGTCGTTGCCGTCGTCGCCAACTGGCGGGCCAGTGCTGCCTGCGCTTCGTCGGGAACCGCAGTCGTCGCAGACGGCGACCGCGCAACGGGTGGTGCATTTGCTCTGTCCCCGGCTTCGCCGCGGGACACGGTCGTCGAACGCTGCGGTGCGGCGGTGTCGCCCGAAGGCGCCGCCGTCGGCACGCGCTCCACCGGCTTTGGCGCAACCTCGGCGAACCGATTCACCGGCTGGTCTTCGAGCGCCTCGTCAACGCCCACGCTGGCATAAAAGGCCAGCAGGTCGGCGATATCAGGTCTGTTGTTGGGGGAAGCGGCAGTCATGTCGGCACATTCGTCCGCATGACGGCAATTTGCAAGGCTGGCTGCTTGCTCTACCCCGTCGGTATGCGGGGATCTTGCACCAGATAGAAGGTCCATCTGGGCGTATAGTCGGTCATCAGGAATTCGAATCTGGCGGTTTTCAGCGGGTCGACCTTGCCATTCCTGAACAGCAGCCGGTCATAGGGTTCGAAATCGCGATCGAAATCGGCGAAATTGCTCGACCAGATGTTGTCAGGCGTCTTGTTGCGCTGGTCGAAGGAAAGCCCGTCGCCGAATACGCTCGGCTGGTTCAGGATCTCCTGCAGTTCGAACTGGAATTCGATCCAGGCCTGGCCGCTGTTGTTGAGCACGTCGATGCGCATATACATGATGCCGTTGGCGAATTCGCCGGCCGGACCGAAAGCCTGGATCGGCTTTGTCGTGCGGATGGTCAGCGTCACCGGCGTTGACGAATTGAACTCTTCGGTGATGACCAGCGGATCATCCTTCGTTCCGATACCTGAAGCGCCGGTGATGTGGAAGCCGCCAAGTTCGTCGGAGAAGGAGTAGGCTCCCGTCGCCCAGACTTTCACCTCGTCCGCGGCGGCGTGACCCGGCGCCAGCATCAGAAGGGCCAAAAGGAGCGCCCGGCGGGTCCGGCCGGGCGGGAAAAGAAAGCGCGTCGATGAAAAGCCGGCTGGCCCAGGAATGCGCATGGCGTGAAGTATGGCCGATAAGCAAGCCGTCGAACAATTAAAAACGCAAGCGCCCGGTGCAATGCCGGACGAAAAGCACGCGCCTGGCCTTGCGATGCGCGACTTTTTGGCCAAAACCGGATTGTCACGTATGCGCCGGTTTCCTGTCGCCAATTGATGCGCTATGCAGCGCAGGAGCCAGCAAGATACCCGAATGGGATAGGCCAGTGCGGAGGGGTTGATGAGCGACATCGAACGCGAAAGCATGGAATTCGACGTGGTTATCGTCGGCGCCGGCCCGGCCGGCCTCGCCGCCGCCATCCGCCTCAAGCAGGTCAATCCCGAGCTCTCGGTCGTCGTCCTGGAAAAGGGCGGCGAGGTTGGCGCTCATATCCTCTCCGGCGCCGTCGTCGATCCGATCGGCATCGACCGCCTCTTGCCGGGCTGGCGCGACGAGGAAGGCCATCCCTTCAAGACGCCGGTCACGGCAGACCATTTCCTCGTCCTTGGCCCTGCCGGCTCGTTCCGTCTGCCCAACATCCTGATGCCGCCGCTGATGAACAATCACGGCAATTACATCGTCTCGCTCGGCAATGTCTGCCGCTGGCTGGCTGCTAAGGCCGAGGCGCTCGGCGTCGAGATCTATCCGGGCTTTGCCGCCGCCGGCCTCATCTACAATGAGGAAGGCGCCGTCACCGGCGTCGTCACCGGCGATATGGGCATCGAGAAGGACGGCACACACGGCCCGGGCTTCGCACCGGGCATGGCGCTGATGGGCAAATATGTGCTGATCGGCGAGGGCGCGCGCGGTTCGCTCGCCAAGCAATTGATCGCCAAATACAAGCTTTCCGATGGCCGCGAGCCCGGCAAATACGGCATCGGCCTCAAGGAACTCTGGCAGGTCAAGCCGGAGAACCATCGGCCGGGCCTGGTCCAGCACTCTTTCGGCTGGCCGCTCGACATGAAGACTGGCGGCGGCTCCTTCCTCTACCATCTCGAGGACAATCAGGTGGCGGTCGGCTTCGTCCTCCACCTCAACTACAAGAACCCATATCTGTCGCCGTTCGAGGAATTCCAGCGCTTCAAGACCCATCCGGCGATCGCAGGCACTTTCGCGGGCGCCAAGCGGCTCGGCTATGGTGCGCGCGCCATCACCGAAGGCGGCTGGCAGTCGGTGCCGAAACTGTCCTTCCCCGGTGGCGCGCTGATGGGCTGTGCGGCGGGCTTCGTCAACGTGCCGCGCATCAAGGGTTCGCACAACGCCGTGCTGTCCGGAATGCTGGCGGCCGAGCATGTCGCCGAGGCGATCGGTGCCGGTCGTGCCAATGACGAGCTTTCCTCCTATGAGGCGGCCTGGCGGGCGACCGATATCGGCAAGGACCTGAAGAGGGTGCGCAACGTCAAGCCGCTATGGTCGCGCTTCGGCACCATCGTCGGTGTCAGTCTCGGCGGCCTCGACATGTGGCTGAACACGCTGTTCGGGATCTCGCCCTTCGGCACGCTGAAGCATGGCAAGGCCGACTATGCGACGCTCGAGCCGGCCGCCCAACACAAGAAGATCGCCTATCCGAAGCCCGATGGCGTGCTGACCTTCGACCGGCTGTCCTCGGTGTTCCTGTCCAACACCAACCATGAGGAAAACGAGCCGGTCCATCTGCTTGTCGGCGACATGGAGCTGCAGAAACGTTCCGAGCACGACGTCTTTGCGGGACCCTCGACACGCTATTGTCCGGCCGGTGTCTACGAGTGGGTCGACAAGGACGGCAACGCCGCCGCCGATCCCGGGGCCAAGGACGTGCGCTTCGTCATCAACGCGCAGAACTGCGTCCACTGCAAGACATGCGACATCAAGGATCCGAACCAGAACATCAACTGGGTGCCGCCACAAGGCGGCGAAGGCCCGGTCTACCAAGGCATGTAAGCCACGCGCCGACCGGGCCGCCTCGGCCGCCGCAAGCAAAAGGCCGGCGAAGGCTCGGGTCTGCCCCGAAATATTAGGACTGTTGAAACTGCCGCGCGCTTATGGTTCCATCTTCTGACGATACGGAGATGGCCAATGCGCTTGGCGGTTCTGGCATGTCTTTTGACGATCGGCGCGCTGTTCGGTTCCGCTCCGGCGGCCTCGGCCGGCACAAGGGTGGTCGTCAAGACGCGGACCTATGATATCACCGGGACCACGGGTCTGGCGCTGATGGAGGCGATGGACCGCAAGGGGCCGAAGCACGGCTTCATGACGCACGCCATCGCCCAGACCGGCTACACCGTGGATTGGGACCTTGACGCCGGCCAGGACAATGGCGTCTGCCGTCTGCGGCGCGCCAACGGCACGCTCAATCTCTTCTATACGTTTCCGCATGTCGCTTCGGCCACCCCGCCGGCGCTCCAGAAGCGCTGGACGCGGTTCTTCGCCGGCGTCCGCGCGCATGAAGAAACCCATGGCCGTATCGCCAGGGAGATGATGCGCGCCACCGAAAGGTCGATCTCCGGCCTCAGGATTGCCGATGACCGGTCCTGCTACAAGACACGCCGCGAGGCGCAGCGGCGTATCAGGGCCACCTATGCCGCATATGAGGCCAAGCAGATCGCTTTCGACGCCCGCGAGCATCGCAACGGTGGCCATGTCGAGCATCTCGTCGCCGCTCTGATCAAGCCTTGATCTTCTAAGCGCGTCGCGTTCGAACGGATTCAGGCGACGCGCTTTAGGTCTTTGGTTTTGTGCATGTCGTCCTCCCAAAACTGAAGTGCGCCCCTTGGGGTGGACAGATCGTCCTGAGGAATTGACCATGGCTGTCGGGTTTTCGAAGAGGGAACCATGGCAAGACATCGTAGTTACAGCATCACGTTTAAGCGTCAGGTCGTACAGGAATATCTGTCGGGCGAGACGCTACACAGTTTGGCGAAGCGGCACGACATCACGCGCACCCTGATCGGTGTCTGGATTGGCAAGTATGAGGCAGGCGGTTTTGATGAAGATACGGCGTCGGCCGCTCTGATCACGGAATATGAGGCGCGGATCGCCGCGCTTGAGCGGCTAGTGGGCAAGCAGGCTCTGGAACTGGAGTTTCTAAAGGGGGCTCTGAAAAGCGCACCGCGGCCGAAAAGCGGGATCACATCCGCCATCACCGGCCCCGCGGCCTCTCTGTCGCCGAAGGATGCCGACTGATGGGCATGGCGCGTTCGACCTTTTACGACCACCCGGCAAGGGCGGCCGACGACACCGCGATTGTCGAGGCGATGTTCGCGATCTGCGACGAATTCGAGTTTTATGGCTACCGCCGCGTGGGCGCGGCCTTGCATCAGCAAGGCTTTGTCGTGAACCACAAGAAGATCCGCCGCCTGATGCGCGGCCACGGCCTGCAGCCGACGTTCAGACGGCGCTACGTCGCCACCACCGATAGCAATCATGACAGCCCTATCTTCCCCAATCTGGCAAAGGACATCGTCCCGACGAGCCCGAACCAGCTCTGGGTCGGCGATATCACCTATGTCGCGCTGCCGGCCCGCTTCGTCTACGTCGCCATCATTCTCGATGCCTGGTCGCGCATGATCGTCGGCTACGCCATCGGCGGCGCGATCGATGCCTGCCTGACGGGCGCCGCTTTGCGCACCGCAATCGAGCGGAGAAAGCCACCGCCAGGCTGCGTTCATCATTCCGATCGCGGCTCCCAATATGCTGCCCAAGCCTACCGGCAGCTTCTCGCCGGCCACGGTCTGGCCGGCTCGATGGGCCGCAGAGGCAATCCTTATGACAATGCCAAAGCGGAGAGCTTCATGAAGACCCTGAAACTCGAGGCGGTCTATCCGATGGCGCTCGAAACCTTCCAGGACGTCGCCGCGCACCTTCCCCACTTCATCGACGAGGTCTACAACAAACGCAGGCTCCATTCGGCGCTGGGATATCTCAGTCCGCAACAGTTCGAGGATCAACACATCCCGCAGACGGCCAAAACCGCAGCCTGATCAGTGTCCACCCCAAGGGGCGCACTCCAAACCGGGGACACTTTTGGGCGACATGCACTAGCCTGGCGTTTTTCCGGCCGGTCTCAGCGACACGGTCGCGGTCTCATGCTCGTCCGCCGGCTTTGGCTGGTTCAGCCTGAGCGAGAATTCCACCATGACCGGCAGGTGGTCCGAGCCGGTGTCCTCCAGCCTTGTCGCGGAATGGATGGTCACGCCGCCCTTGCTGAACACCTGGTCGATCGGCAGGCCGGCGAAGCGCCGCAGGAAATCCGGCAGCTTGATGTGGATCCAGGTCGGTCCGGCGGACGGCATGACGGTCAGCCCGCCAAGCGAGGCGACGCGCCGCACGGCGGCGCTCCATGGCACGGCGTTGCAGTCGCCCGCCATGATGGCCGTCTCGCCGAGCGCGGAGAGCGATTCCGTCAGCTCACCGATCTGCCAATACTGTTCGCGCGGCCACGGCCAGCTGAGATGGATGGCGGCAACATCGACATCGATGCCGCCGAAGTCGACGGTTGCTGTCGCCATGGCGCCGCGCCGTTCGCAACGCGCCTCAGTGCCGGCGGCAAAGGGCCGCCGCGAGAGCAGCGCGACGCCGAATATGCCGTTCGGATAGGGGCAGAGGATCCGGTATGGGTATGCGCTGCTGATATAGCCAAGCTCGGTCGCCCACATCGCCGAGACCTCGTCGAGGGTGATCACATCGGGATTGGTCCGGCCGATCAGGGACAGCACCTTCTTGGGCGTTGGATTGTCGTAGCGCAGGTTCATCTGCAGCAGCTTGTAGGTCGCATGATCCTGGCTCTTGGCTTCATAGGCAGCCTGAACCGGCCATAGACCGGGCAAAGTGTTCAAGGTCGTGGCAAAGGCCGCCACGGCCAAAAGCAGCGCCACCGCCGCTTGCAGGCGAAATGTCGTGGCCAGCAGCGGCAGCGCGCAAAGCGCCATCAGCACGGCAAGGTGGATGCGGAAATGCGAGAAGGAATCGAAGGCCGGATGCAGCGTTCCGAAAAACCCGGCCACCAGCGCGATCGAACAGGCGAGCATTGCCAGGAATGCAACCGACATCAGCAATGTCCCGAAGCTCGCTCTCTCCATGCCGCCTGCTTATCGGCAGAAATGCGGCTCAATCAAGATGACGAAATGCCCATGCGATGCGTGGAACCGGCCTACTGGAACGCCGTCTCCGAAAAACTTCTGAGCTTGCGCGAATGCAGCCGCTCCATCGGCATTTCCGCAAGCTTCTCCATAGCCCTGATGCCGATCGTCAGGTGCTGCGCCACCTGGCGCTTGTAGAATTCGGTCGCCATGCCGGGCAGCTTCAACTCGCCATGCAGCGGTTTGTCCGAAACGCACAACAGCGTGCCGTAGGGCACGCGGAAGCGGAAGCCGTTGGCGGCGATCGTCGCCGATTCCATGTCGAGCGCGATCGCCCGCGACTGCGACAGCCGCTGCACCGGGCCGCGCTGGTCGCGCAGTTCCCAGTTGCGGTTGTCGATTGTGGCGACGGTACCGGTGCGCATGATGCGCTTCAAATCATAGCCGGACAGGCCGGTGACTTCGGCGACCGCTTCCTGCAACGCCACCTGGATCTCGGCCAGCGGCGGGATCGGCACCCAGACCGGAAGATCGTCGTCAAGCACGTGATCCTCGCGCACATAGGCATGCGCCAGCACATAGTCGCCCAGCGCCTGCGTGTTGCGCAGACCGGCGCAGTGACCAAGCATCACCCAGGCATGCGGCCTCAGCACCGCGATGTGGTCGGTGATCGTCTTGGCGTTGGAGGGGCCGACGCCGATATTGACCATGGTGATGCCGCCATGTCCGCGCTTCTTCAGATGATAGGCCGGCATCTGCGGCAGGCGCGGCGGTGCAAGCCCTTCGCTGGGCGCGCTTTGCCCGACCCTGGTGGTGACATTGCCGGGCTCGACGAACTCGGTGTATCCGCCGCCGCCATTGGCCATCAGGTCGCGGGCGCGGGCGACGAACTCGTCGATATAGAACTGGTAATTGGTGAACAGCACGAAGTTCTGGAAATGCTGCGGCGTGGTGGCCGTATAGTGCGACAGGCGGTGCAGCGAATAGTCGATGCGCTGCGCCGTGAAGGGCGCCAGCGGCCGAGGTTCGCCGAAGGCCACTTCGAAGGTGCCGTTGGCGATCTGGTCGTCGGTGCCGTCGAGATCCGGCACGTCGAACAGGTCGCGGATCGGCCGCTTGATGCGCTCGGCCGCCGCGCCGTCGACATGGGTGCCTTCGAGAAAGGCGAAATGCAGCGGGATCGGCGTGGTCGATTCCGACACCGTGACCGCAACCCCATGATTGCGCATGATCAGGCGCAACTGCTCGACAAGATAGCTTTCGAACAGACCCGGCTGGGTGATGGTGGTCGAAAAATGCCCAGGCGTCGGCATATGGCCATAGGCCTGGCGCGAGTCGATCTGGGTGAACGAGTTGGTGGTGACGCCGATCTCCGGATAAAAGGCCCGGTAGCGCTTGCCATTGTCGCCGCCCGCTGCCGCCAGTTCCGCAAAGGAGTCGCGCAGGAACTTGGTGTTGCGGTCGTAAAGCACCTGCAGTGCCTTGACGGCCTTTTCGGCGCTATCAAAGCTTTGCCGGCCAAAGGGCTCCGGCATGACGACAGATTCGATGGCTTGAGGGTAGATTCGCTTTTCCATGGCTCAATATAGAGACTTGGATCGGCACTTGGGAGGGGTGTCGCTGTCGAAGGCCGCCAAAGCGTCGCTTTTCTTTCCGACGCATGTCGCGGGACAGCGACATGCGCGAGACGTCCTCATCCGCGCTGCAGGCTGACCAGGAGCACGAAGCCGACGCCGGACTTCTTCAGAGCCGGTGCGTCGATCGTCGAGCCGGTGTCAGTGCGCATCATCGGCACGGCCAGAACCGGAGCGGCCAGAACCGTCAGGATAAGCGCCGCCCGCGGCAGAAGCCGAAGGGTCTTGAGAGCGTTGGCGGCGATGCGGTTCATGGTGTTTCAGCTTTTCTTTTCGAGGTCTTGGTTTCTGTGTTCAGTTGCGAAGGTGAGTGGGGCAGGCAAGGCGGCAGGTTCTCGAACTGGCTTCGTCCCAGGCGCGGGCCGGACGGCCCGCTTCAGCGACGAGGATGGCGAAGAACATTCCAAACAGGCTCATCAGCAGGCAGACGATGGTGAAGCGGCGAGCAAGCATTGGGTCGGGTCTCCTTCAACACGTCGGAGAATGCCCTGATGCAACTGAACCGGCTCTGATGCCGGCGTTCATCTGCGGTTCAAGATGATTGACGCGATTTTGCCGGCCCCAGCGTCGGTTTCGACGGCGGGGGGCGGGAGGCGACGGGAGTCCGGGCGTAGCGCCTCGCAAAACGAAAACGGGGCCCGTTCGGGCCCCGTCCTCATGTCAGAACGATGCGGTCGATCAGAGCTTGTGCCAGGTCTGGCTCTTGCAGATCAGTCCGCCGAGCACGCAGCCGCTCATCTTGAGAGAGGTGCCCGACAATGTCGCCTTGCCCGAATAGGTCTTGTCGTTTGCCGGATCGGTGATGTTGCCGGCATATTTGTTGTCGCCTGTCGCCTTGAGCGAGCCGATGGTCTTGCCGGCATATTTGCCGGACTTGAGCGTGATGGAAAACGAGCCGCCGCCAGCGATGGCTGCGGTGTCGCCGGCCTGTGTCTTCCAATTGCCTTCGATCGGATCGGCCCATGCCGCGCCCGCCATGATCAATGTGGCCACAAGGGCCAGGCTCACTTTTCGAAACATGTCTTCCTCCCTTTGGATGTCCGGCCGGATGCTCCGCCTCGCCGGTCTGCCGTTTACGCAAACGTAAGCTAATCCAGCTCCCAGCAAAACAAAAGCGGTGCCGGAACGGAAGACTTTCGGATTTTGAAAGCCCCGGAATGTGCCTCCTGGCCAAGGAAATGAAACGATCGGCGCATCGCCTTTGTCTCCCGTGGTTAGCGGAGTCTTGACTTGGTGCCGGGAAATTTTCGTCAAATTTGACGCAAGCAGGCTGAATTGCTGGCTTTGTATCCTTAACGAATTTCAGCGTTTACCTCTTGTTTTAGCTTTGTTTTCCTCAAATTAAGCACGCCATTTAACGACGGATTCAAGCCTGCACGGCATTCTCGAAAGCATCGGAAGAGCAGCCAGCAAGGACGAAAGAAGGCAGCTCTCGGGAGCCTGACAGGGGCCGGAAACAGGGGATTGAAATGGCACGTTTTGAAATGCTTGAAGCAGGTTTCGGCGCCATGGGGGCAACTGCCCAGGCCGACATTCTTTTCGAACTGGGCATGATGTATGCGACCGGCCGCGATTGCGAGACCGATGTCGTTGCCGCCCACAAATGGTTCAACATCGCTGCGATCAAGGGCTCGGCCCGCGCCGCGGAATTGCGCTCCGAACTGTCGGCGGCCATGTCGAAGATCGAGATCGCCAAGGCGCTTCGCGAAGCCCGCGAATGGATGACCATGCACTGATATCTGCCAGTCGCAGACAGGCTTATCGAAGACAGGGAAGCTCCGGGATCAAGACCGCACAGACGGCCAGACCCGGCGGAATTGAAGGCCGCGCAAGACGGCCACGATGCTAAGAAAGAGAACGCGGCGGGTCGCAGGCCCAGTCGTGCGCGACACAGGGAAGGTGAGCGGGATTTTTAGGCGCGGGGGCGCCTGGAGATTGCTCGACGGGCAAAAAAGCCACGACCAGCCGGAACAAGGCTGGCGTGGCTTTTTGCGTGGATGACGTCTTGCAGGCCCAATCGAGCGGCGCCAATGCGCCTAGACAGGCCCAATGAAGGATGAAATTGTCCCGCCTCTCTGGAAGAAGCGCGGCCGGGGCGGCCGCGCGTGAGTGGAGGAGTTCTACCATCATGAAAAAATTGAGTATTTTGAACGCGGCCATATTCGGCCTGATGATGAGCACGCCGGTCGCATTCGCCGACGATATCACCTTTGCGGTGATCGGCCCGATGACCGGACAGCTCGCCACCATCGGCGATCAGTTCAAGCAGGGCGCACAGGCCGCTGCAGACGCGATCAACGCCGCTGGCGGCGTCAACGGGTCGATGATCAAGCTCGATATCGAAGACGACCAGTGCGATCCCAAGCAGGCCGTGTCGGTCGCCAACCGCGTTGTCGCCGACGGCGTCAAGTTCATCGACGGCCATGCCTGCTCGGGTTCGAGCATTCCGGCCTCGGCCGTTTATGCCGAAGCCGGCGCTCTGATGATGAGCCCGGCTTCTTCCAACCCGGTGCTGACCGACGCGGCGGCCAAGGCCGGCTGGCCGACGATCATGCGCCTTTATACGCGTGACGATGCGCAAGGCGCCTTCATCGGCCCATGGATCGCCAAGAAGTTTGCCGGCAAGAATGTCGTCGTCTTGCATGACAAGAGCGCCTACGGACAGGGCGTGGCTGACGCCGTCAAGGCAACGATGAATGCCGGCGGCCTCAAGGAGGTCTATTATGACGGCATCAACGCTGGCGAGAAGGACTATTCGGCTCTCGTCACCAAGCTCAAGGACTTGAAAGCCGACGTCGTCTATTTCGGCGGCTACCATCCCGAAGCTGGCCTGATTCTGCGTCAGTCGGCGGAACAGAACCTGAAGTTCCAGCTGATCATGCCGGACTCCATCGCCTCGCCGGAATTCTGGCAGGTCGCTGGCCCGGCCGGCGAGGGCACCATGTTCGTCTTCCCGTCGGATCCGCAGGCAAAGCCGGAAGCCAAGGCAGCCGTCGAGAAGATCAAGGCCGGCGGTTTCGTGCCGGAGGGCTTCACGCTGTTCTCCTACGCCACCATCCAGGCTTTCGCTGAAGGCATCAAGCGCGCCGGCAGCGACGATCCGGCCAAGGTTGCCGAAGCACTGAAGAACGGCACGCCGATCAGCACCGTTGTCGGTGATGTCACCTTCGACGAGAAGGGCGACCTCAAGAATGCCAGCTACGACATCAACCAGTGGCATGACGGCAAATACGCGCCGATCGCGCAGTAATCGCCACCCTGGCGACTGGATAGCATAGAGAAATGGCCGGGCTCGTCCCGGCCATTTTCTTGTTTGCTCCGCCGGTTACCTTCCGAGCCGTCAGCTCGCTGCTGTGCTCGACGCGTTTTGGTCCTCGACGAACCGCACCAGCACCGTCCCGTCGGTGACCTGCGCGCCCTCTGTGGCGATCTCGGCGATCACGCCGTCATGTGGCGCGGCGATGGTGTGCTCCATCTTCATCGCCTCGAGGATCAGCAGCGGTTGGCCCTTGATCACGGCATCGCCTATTGCCGCACGCACCAGCTTGACCAGCCCCGGCATCGGCGCGCGCAGGCTGCCGGCGCCTGCCGCCGCATCATCGGCTCGTGCCAAGGGGTCCGGCACGACAAAAGTATAGCCGACGGCGCCTTCGAACACGGTGATGTGGCCTGGCCAGCAGGCGAGGCGTGGCGTTGAGCGAAAATCATGCGAATTGGTGTCGTCGTAAGGTTTGTCCAGAGCGACCTGGAATCGCCCGTCCGGCCGCACCGAGACCTTCGCCGCGATATCGTCTTCGCCGAACTTCAGCCATGTGCGCCGCGCCACGCTGTGGAAATGCGCGTAGCCGGCAAGCGACGACCACGGCTCGTCGGATGACGGCGCTGCTCCTGCGCCGGAGGCCGCAAGGGCTGCGGCAGCAAGGGTTTCGCCTCTCGGTGGCTCGACCTGGGTCAGCGCCGTCTGGTGCCTGGCGATCAGGCTGGTGTCGACATCGCCGGCGGCAAAGTCCGGATCGGCGGCAAGAGCGGCGAGAAAGGCGGTGTTGACGGTCGAGCCGGCGACCTCGGTTCGCGACAGCGCCGCGCCAAGCGCTTCCAGAGCCGCCGGCCTGTCCTTTGCGTGGACGACCAGCTTGGCGATCATCGGGTCGTAATAGGGCGAGATGGCGTCACCCGCCCGCACGCCGGTCTCGACGCGCATCGTGGCGCCTTCGGGGGCTGCATCCGGGAATTTCAGATGATGCAGCGTGCCGGTCGCCGGCAGGAACCCCTTGGCTGCATCCTCGGCATAGATTCGCGCCTCGAAGGCATGGCCTGCGAGCGCGATCTCGCTTTGCGTCTTCGGCAGCTTTTCGCCCGATGCGACCCGCAACTGCCATTCGACAAGGTCAGTGCCGGTGACCATTTCGGTGACCGGGTGCTCGACCTGCAGGCGGGTGTTCATTTCCATGAACCAGAAGCGGTCGGCCTTCAGGCCTTGCGAGGCATCGACGATGAACTCGATGGTGCCGGCGCCCGAATAATTGATCGCCTTGGCGGCCTTTACCGCCGCCTCCGTCATCGCCTTGCGCAAAGCCGCCGTCATGCCAGGGGCTGGCGCTTCCTCGATCACCTTCTGGTGGCGGCGCTGCGCCGAGCAGTCGCGCTCGTAGAGATGCACCGCATTGCCGAAATTGTCGCCGAACACCTGCACTTCGATATGGCGCGGCTTGTCGACATATTTTTCGACCAGCACGCGATCGTCGCCGAAAGCGGCCTTCGCCTCGCGCCGTGCGCTGGACAGCGCTTCGGAAAACTCATCGGGATGCTCGACCCGGCGCATGCCCTTGCCGCCGCCGCCGGCGCGCGCCTTGATCAGCACCGGGTAGCCGATCTCGCGTGCTTTGGACGCAAGCAGCACGATCTCCTGCGCTTCGCCATGGTAGCCCGGCACCACCGGCACGCCGGCCTTTTCCATCAGCCTTTTGGCGGCATCCTTCAGCCCCATGGCACGGATCGAGGCTGCCGACGGGCCGATGAAGATGAGCCCCGCCGCCACCACCTGGTCGACGAAATCAGGATTCTCCGACAGGAAGCCGTAGCCTGGATGAATGGCTTGCGCGCCCGTTGCCAGGGCCGCCGCGATGATCTTGTCGCCGCGCAGATAGCTTTCGCCGGCAGGCGAGGGGCCGATATGCACCGCCTCGTCGGCTATCTCGACATGCAGGGATTTCGCGTCGGCATCCGAATAGACGGCGACTGTGCGCACGCCCATCTTCCGCGCCGTGCGGATGACACGACAGGCGATCTCGCCGCGATTGGCGATCAGGATCTTGGCGAACATGGAGCCTCCATAGCCAGGGCTTGCGACCAGCAACGCAGGCGCTCTGTCGCGCCCCCCTCTGGCCTGCCGGCCATCTCCCCCACAGGTGGGGAGATTGGCAGTTTCAGCGCTGCCGCTCTCCTTTCAACGGTGGCGATTGGCGAAAGCCGAGGTTCCGGTCGATCTCCCCCAAGTGGGGGAGATGTCGGGCAGGACAGAGGGGGGCGCTGTCCCGTCGGCCTATCTGGCCAGGTATTTGCCCAACAATGTAGACCCCTCCCTTACCAAGGGAGTGCTCTACATGAACCTGAATACGCGGACTATCGTTCATCTCACATCCGGAACACGCCGAAGCGCGTCTCCTCGATTTCGGCGTTGAGCGCGGCAGACAGGCTGAGCGCCAGCACGTCGCGCGTCCTCGCTGGATCGATGATGCCGTCATCCCAAAGGCGTGCGGACGAGTAGAGCGGGTGCCCCTCATGCTCGTATTTCATCAGGATCGGCTTCTTGAATTTTGCCTCTTCCTCGGCGCTCCATTCCCCGCCCTTGCGCTCGATGCCTTCGCGCTTGACCATAGCGAGCACGGTTGCCGCCTGTTCGCCGCCCATCACCGAGATGCGGGCATTCGGCCACATCCACAGGAAGCGCGGTGAATAGGCGCGGCCGCACATGCCGTAATTGCCGGCGCCGAACGAACCGCCGATGATGACAGTCACCTTCGGCACGCGGGCGGTGGCGACCGCCATCACCAGCTTGGCGCCGTCCTTGGCGATGCCGCCCGCTTCGTATTTCCGCCCGACCATGAAGCCGGTGATGTTCTGCAGGAAGACCAGCGGGATCTTGCGCTGGCAGCAGAGTTCGATGAAGTGCGCGCCCTTCAGCGCGCTTTCGGAAAACAGCACGCCATTGTTGGCGATGATGCCGACCGGCATGCCATGCAGATGGGCAAAACCGGTGATCAGCGTGATGCCGTAGTTCTGCTTGAACTCATCGAATTCGGAACCGTCGACGATGCGCGCGATCACCTCGCGCACGTCATAGGGCTGGCGCAGATCGGTCGGCACGATGCCGTAGAGTTCATGCGCCGGATGAAGCGGCGGAATCGGCTTCTGTAAGTTCAGGCTTACAGTCTTGTTCCGATTCAGGTTTTTGACGATGCGCCGGCAAATGGCGAGCGCATGGTCGTCGTCCAGCGCGTAGTGGTCGGCAACACCGGAGAGCCGTGTGTGCACATCGGCGCCGCCGAGATCCTCGGCGCTGACGTCTTCGCCGGTGGCCGCCTTCACCAGCGGCGGTCCACCGAGGAAGATGGTCGCCTGGTTGCGCACCATGATCGTTTCGTCCGACATCGCCGGCACATAGGCGCCGCCCGCTGTGCAGGAACCCATGACGCAGGCGATCTGCGGAATGCCGGCTGCCGACATGTTGGCCTGGTTGTAGAAGATGCGGCCGAAATGCTCGCGGTCGGGAAACACCTCGTCCTGGTTGGGCAGATTGGCGCCGCCGCTATCGACCAGATAGATGCAGGGCAGATTGTTCTGCAGCGCAATCTCCTGCGCCCGCAGATGCTTCTTGACCGTCAGCGGATAATAGGTGCCGCCCTTCACGGTGGCGTCGTTGACGACCACCATCACCTCGGTGCCTTCGACGCGGCCGATGCCGGCGATCATGCCTGCCGACGAAATCTCCTCGCCATACATCGACCATGCCGCGAACTGGCCGATCTCGAGGAAGGGTGAACCGACATCCAGCAATTGCGCGAGGCGCTCGCGCGGCAGGAGCTTGCCACGCGAAACGTGGCGCTCACGCGCTTCCTCCGAGCCGCCGCGCTCGACCGTGGCAGCCTTCTCCGCAATGTCGGCGACCAGCGCCCGCATGCGCTCGGCATTGGCACGGAAGGTTTCGGAGGAGGGGGAGATCTGAGAGGTGAGGGCTGTCATTGACAAATCCACGATGATATCATATTTTGCTATCAAGATTAAATCTTGTCGCGCATGACGTGCGACCGCCAACGGCGATCACGGCTTCCCTGCCGGATCATATTCCATGGAGGTCATCATGCGCGGAAAGCACAAGCAGACACTGGACGTCATTTTTGCGAATCCGATAAGCGGCTCGATCAAATGGCGGGACGTCGAAGCGTTGCTGATAGCGCTTGGCGCACAAGTGTCCGAAGGGCGTGGATCGCGAGTGCGCTTCACATTGAACGGGATAACGCTTCGCGTGCATCGACCCCATCCATCGCCCGACACGAAAGCATATGTGATCCGAGAGATCAGGACTTTCCTTTTAGATTCAGGTGCCGAACTATGAAGCCTTACAAGGGATATCTGGGGACGATCGAGTTCGATGAAAGCGACGTCGTGTTTCATGGTCGCATCGTGGGCATTCGCGACATCTTCACATATGAAGCTGCTTCGGCGGAAGAGTTGCTGAAGGCTTTTCATGAATGCGTGGATGACTACCTTGAATTCTGCGCCGAACAGAACAAGGAGCCGGAAAAGCCTTTTTCGGGCAAACTCGCTCTGCGCACCACGCCGGAAGTCCATCGCCTTGTCAGTCGGGCAGCCGTCAGTGACGGCAAATCGATCAACCAATGGGTGTCGGATACGCTCGCTGAAGCGGCCCGCAAGCGCGTCGATGAAAACTCCACGAAAGTTACAAGCCGCGCGCACTAGACCCCCTCCGCCATGATTTCCCGTCCAATCAGCCAACGGCGGATTTCGCTGGTGCCAGCGCCGATCTCGTAGAGTTTTGCATCACGCAAAAGCCGACCTGTGGGATAGTCGTTGATATAGCCATTGCCGCCAAGCAGTTGGATGGCGTCCAGCGCCATCAGCGTCGCCTTCTCGGCTGCAAATAGCACACAGCCGGCGGCATCCTTGCGCGTCGTCTGGCCGCGATCGCAGGCAGCGGCGACGGCATAGACGTAGGCGCGGGCGGCGTTCAGCGTCGTGTACATGTCAGCCAGTTTGCCTTGCACCAGCTGGAACTCGCCGATCGGCTGGCCGAACTGCTTGCGCTCATGCACATAGGGGATCGCGACGTCGAGGCACGCCGCCATCAGGCCGATCGGGCCGCCGGCGAGCACGGTGCGCTCATAGTCGAGGCCCGACATCAGCACTTCGACGCCTCGCCCTTCCTCATGCAGCACATTGTCGAAGGGCACCTCGACATCCCTAAACACCAGTTCGCCGGTGTTGGAGCCACGCATGCCGAGTTTGTCGAGCTTTTGCGCCACGGAAAACCCGGCCATTGCCTTCTCGACGATGAAAGCGGTGATGCCGCGCGATTTCCGCTCCGGGTCGGTCTTGGCATAGACGACCAGCGTCTCGGCATCCGGCCCGTTGGTGATCCACATCTTGGTGCCGTTGAGCACATAGCGGTCGTTGCGCTTTTCGGCGCGCAGCTTGAGCGAGACGACGTCCGAGCCGGCGCCGGATTCCGACATCGCCAGTGCGCCGACACGCTCGCCCGAGCACAGTGGCGGCAGGAATTTTTCCTTCTGCGCCGTCGTCGCCCAGCGGTTGATCTGGTTGACGCAGAGGTTGGAATGGGCGCCGTAGGAGAGGCCGACCGACGCCGAGGCGCGCGAGATCTCTTCGACGGCGATCACATGGGCGAGATAGCCCATGCCGCTGCCGCCGAAATCGGGGTCGGCGGTGATGCCAAGCAAGCCGAGTGCCCCGAGTTCGCCCCACAGATGCGCCGGGAATTCGTTCGAGCGATCGATGTCGGCGGCGATCGGCGCGATGCGATCCTGGGCGAAGCGCCGCACCATGTCGCGCAGCGCCTCGATCTCCTCGTCATGCCCGAAGCTGAGCGTGTTCGTGTACATGCTTTTCCTCCTGCCGCATGACCCCGAAAATCGACTTCGATTTTCGGAAAGGATCATGCGCGAAATCAAAATGCTACAGCGTCCTTTGCGCGTCCGAAGGGACGCGCTGCGCTGTAGGCGTCGATCTTCGCGTCGACGAGCCGCATTGTCATTGAAAGATATGTCGCCGTTACTTCACCGATCGACAGCCGTTCGCCCGGCCGAAACCAGACGATGACGCCGGTCATCATCTGGATCAGCGCCATCGCCGTCAGTCCGGTGTCGTCGATGCTGAAGACGCCCGCCTCGGCGCCATCGCGCAGGATGGCGCGCAGCTCCTTTTCGTAGGCTGTGCGCATGCGCAGGATCTGTGTCAGCCTTTCCGGCGACAGGCTGCGCAATTCCATGTTCGACACGTGCGTGGCGTGCCGACGCTCGATATGAAAAGCGATGTGGTTTTCGACATAGGCTGAGAGCCGCTGCGCGGGATCTGCACTAACCGGGCGGGATGCTTCCCACGCATCGGTCAAACCTTCCATGTGCTCGCGCATCAGCGTGAACAGAAGCTCTTCCTTGGTTGGAAAATAGCGGTAGAGCGCTGCTGCCTGGACGCCGACTTCGGCGGCCAACTGACGCATCGACATCGCCTCGTAGCCAAAACGCGCGATGAGGTTGACCGCCGCCTCACGGATGGTCGCTTCGGTCTTTTCGCCATCGGATCCGGTGGTGCGTGCCATGTCAGCCCTCTTGCGAGGCAATAATAAAACGAACGTTCAATTAATTCAAGTGCCGAGCCAAACCTACCTTCATGCAACGATCCTGAACCCGACGAAAGCGCCCCCGGCGGCCAACTCCTCGACGTCGACCTTCGAAACCGAAGCCCCGGCCGGCCCTTTCCAGAGGCGCTCGATCATTGTCGAGACCGCTTCATCGAGGCCTGCAATCTGGGTCGTTACTGACCCATCCGCTTCATTGCAAACCCAGCCCGCAAGACCAAGGCCTGTGGCCTCGCTCCGAACCCAGAGTCTGAAGCCGACGCCTTGCACATTGCCGTAGACGCGCGCCTGCACTTTCCGGCGATGACCAGCCATGAATCTCTCCAAGCCTGTCTCGTTGGAATCTGGTGCATGGCTCAGGGAATGCAACCTGAGAATTGCGCGCACAACGCAATAGCTGGGCTCTCTGGCTTTGAAAATTAGTTGACTCAGTCCACTAATTTTTGGAAAATGGAGCTGCCTTGTCGGGAGTTGGATGCAAATGTTGGACGAACGCAACGCATTGGTGGCGCAAATCCGCCACTTCAACCGATTCTACACCCGTACCGTCGGCCTTCTCGACGAAACCCTGACGCAGAGCGCGTTCACCTTGACCGAGGCGCGCGTGCTGTTCGAACTGGGCCACCACAGCAGCCCGGCTTCCGCGGAGATTTCCGGCGAGCGAGGTTTCCTGGCCGGGGCTTTCCGGCTGGAGAACGGCCCGGCGGCCTCCGAAATATCAAGGCAACTGCGCGTCGATGCCGCTTATCTGACACGGATTCTGCGGAAGTTCGCCGGCGAGGGCCTGACCGAGACCCGGACCGATCCGGCCGACAGGCGCCGGCGGATTCTGTCGCTCACGGCAAGAGGCGAGGCAGCCCTTTCAGGGCTCCAGGCTGCGGCGGATCGCGATACGGCACGGCTCATCGAGAATTTGCCTGACCACAGGTTGCAGGAACTGGGCAGCGCCCTGCGCAAGGCGGGGGAATTGCTGGGCGATCCCGCCGCTGAGAACAGCGAGGTGACGCTGCGGCCGCATCGCGTCGGCGACGTTGGCTGGGTCGTGCAGCGGCAGGCCCAGCTCTATGCCGAGGAGTATGGCTGGACGATCGAATTCGAGGCGATGCTCGCCGAGATCGGCGCCGATTTCATCCGCAATTTCGTGCCCGGACGCGACTTCTGCTGGATCGCCGAACGCGGTGGTCAGCCGGCCGGTGCGGTGTTCCTGGTTCATCAGGACGACGAAGTGGCCAAGCTGAGGATGCTGCATGTCGAGGCGGCGGCGCGCGGGCTTGGCATCGGCAAACGCCTGGTCGCGGAATGCGTGAACCAGGCCCGCGCCAGCGGTTACATCAGGCTGGTGCTGTGGACCAACGACATTCTCGTCGCGGCGCGCGCGATCTACGAGCGCGCCGGCTTCAAGCTGGTCTCCGAAGAGCACCACCACAGTTTCGGCAAGGATTTGATCGGCCAGACCTGGGAGATGGATTTGTAGGCAGCTTTTGCTGCTGGTTTGCGCGCCAGCGGTATCCTAATTCCCCCGCGCTGCCGCCAAAGCACCGGGAAGTTCCTCGGCAAAAATATCGAGCTCGTGATCGAGGCCGACGCTGACGCGGATGCAGCGGTCGAGCACCGGCACCATCGGCTTGCGGATGAACACGTCGCGTGACAGCAGGCCCTGCAACACTTTCAGCGCGAAGGCGCCATCGCCACCACAGTCGATGGTGACGAAGTTGGTTGCCGACGCCAGTGGCTTCAGCCCGTTCACCTCGGCTATCCCTGAGATGCGCCGGCGACCGGCGGCGACCCGCGCCACCACGCTCCTGAGATAGTCCTGATCGGCAAGCGCCTCGATGCCGGCGATCTGCGCCATGCGGCTGACGCCGTAATGGTTGCGGATCTTCTCGAAGTCGCGGATCACCTGAGCCTCGGCCACCGCATAGCCACAGCGTATGCCGGCCAGCCCATAAGCCTTCGAGAAGGTGCGCATGCGGATGACGTTTGGCCGCGAGATATCGATCGGCGGCAGCGCCAAGGCCGGGCCCAGTTCGCCATAGGCCTCGTCGAGCACCAGCATGGTGGTTTCCGGCAGCGCTTCGATGAAGGCGATGAGTTCGCCCGCCTCCCACCAGCTGCCCATCGGATTGTCCGGATTGGAGAGATAGACCAGTGGTGCCTTGTCCTTGCGCACCGCCGCGAGCAGACCGTCCAGGCTTTCCCTGTCGTTCTCATAGGGAACGGTGACCAGCCGCCCGCCGACACCGGCAATGTGGAAGTTGAAGGTCGGATAGGCGCCGAGCGATGTGACCACGGCATCGCCAGGCGCCACATACATGCGCGCCACCAGGCTGAGCAGGCCATCGATGCCTTCGCCGACAACGACGTTCTCGGCCTTCACGCCATGATGCGCGGCGACCGCCACCTTCAGATCGAAATTGTCGGGGTCGCAATACATCCACATGTCGCGGGCGATCTCGGCCATGCGGGCGATGACGCGCGGCGAAGGCCCAAAACTGCTCTCATTGGCGCCGATGCGGGCACGGAAAGCGCGGCCACGTTCGCGCTCCTGCGCTTCGGGGCCGACGAAGGGCACGGTCGACGGAAGCGCATCGACGAGCGGCGTGAGGGGAGGGCGCTGGCGCATGGGAAACTCGCTTGAAAAGGGCCTTCTTGCTAGCGCGCCCGTCTGGCCGGTGCAAGTTGCCGTGAGGCAGATCCGCGACGCTGGATTCCTGCGGCTCTTTTTGCTAGCCAGATATCATGAACAACCGTCTCCCGCCTGCTTGGTCAAAGCACATCAAGCCCGGACCCGCGCCGAAAGCGAAGGGGCCGACACTGAAGCCGATAGTGAATCAAGGAAACGCTCGTGCGCAGGCCGACGAAGCGCTGCTGAAACAGGCCTATGCCCTTCAGCAGGCCGAGCGGCTCGACGAGGCTCAGGACCTGTGCCTTCGGGTTCTGGCGCGCACGCCAAACCATCCGCTCGCTCTGTACATCTTGGGGACCCTATACCAGCGTTACGATGACGAGATGGCCTTGCGATATTTCGCGCGGGCGGTCGGCGAGGAACCTGAAAACCCATACTACCACCTCAGCCTGGGCGAGGCCTATGTGAAGGTCAGCGAATATTCGCCAGCCATCAGGCATATGCTGTATGCCTTGGAACTGCAGCCCGGCCTTATCGAGGTGCTTTGTGCACTGGGGCGCGCCTACACCAAGTTTGACAAACCCGACATGGCTTTGCCGCTTTACGAGAAGGCGCTCAAGATCAACCGCGATCATCCCAAAGTGCGGGCGGGGCTGGCCAGCGCGCTCAGCGGCCTGGGGCGCATGGATGAGGCCGCCGCCTGTCTGAAACAAGCAATCGGACGTCGCATCGATGTGCCGGCTGCCTACAACGACCTTGTGCAGACGAAAAAATTCACCGAAGAGCCGGAGGAACTCCAATCCATCCTGCGTGAACTCGGCAATCCCAAGCTTGATCCGGACGGTGCTTACAAGCTCCATCACGCTGCCGGCAAGGTACTGAACGACCTCAAGCGCTACAGTGAGGCATTCGACCATTTCAACCGGGCGAAACGGGCCTCCGGCTACACCTTCGATATCGTTCTGTATCGCCGCTGGGTCGACTCCCTGATTGAAACCTTCACGCCGGACTTTCTGGCGGCCAGGGCCGGTTATGGAAATCCTTCCGAAGTGCCTGTGTTCGTGGTCGGCATGCCGCGGTCGGGCACAACGCTCACGGAACAGATCTGCGCCAGCCATCCCGATGTTCATGGGGCAGGCGAGCTTAACAAATTAAGGCGGGTCGCCAATGCAATCGGCCTTAAAACCTCATCGGCCGGAGATTTGAGACGGCCGGTCATGTCGATCACGCAAGACCTGTCCAGAACGCTGGCGGAAGAACATCTGTCGTATTTGCGGGAGCGGGCGCCTGCCGCGCTTCGCGTGGTGGACAAGATGCCGCACAATTTTGAAATGATCGGCCTTATCGGCCTTCTCTTTCCCAACGCGCGCATCATTCATTGCCGCCGTGACGCCATCGACAATTGCGTCTCTTGCTTTGTCCAGAGCTTCAACAAAGGACACAGCTACAATACCGACTTGCGGAAATTAGGCCTGTACTATCGCGAGTATGACCGACTGATGCGCCATTGGAACGAGGTTTTTCCAGGCCTTATCTTCGAAAATCGCTACGAAACGCTGGTCGAGGATCAGGAAGCGCAGTCGCGCCGCCTGATAGATTATCTCGGGCTGCCTTGGGATGATGCCTGTCTGCGCTTTTTCGACAGGGATGGTTCTGTCAACACGCCCAGCCGCTGGCAGGTTCGTCAACCGATCTATACATCGTCGGTCAAGCGCTGGAAGAATTATGAAAACGAAATTCAGCCGCTGATTGATGCGTTGGGCGACCTGGCGGACAAATAATCCGTCGACCGTGAACAATCCGGCCCCTAAGCGGCGACCGACTTCCGGCCGGCGGTGAAGACCCTGAACTTGTGGCTCTGCGGTGCGTTGTGGCCGCGGTAGCCGGCGTCGGCGAGGATACGGCCGATCTCGTTGCCGTTGGTCTTTTCCATGTCGGGGATGACGCTTGCCAGCGTGTGGCCGTCATAGGGATTGCCGGGCAGTGCTTTTGCATGCAGGGCGAACTGGCCACCCCTTGGAGCGCTTCAGCGTGGTGGGCACAGGGACATTCGCCGTCCCCTCGATTCGCCGCCGCTGAACCGAGTGAAACACGCTCCGCGGCACAAGGGAATCGCAAACCGATTTGCAAGAAAACGGCGCCAAAATACCGCCAATCCTGCAATTCCAAAGCCGCTATTCGCATCAATCAACATGCCAGATCAATGGCTTGCGGATAGTTCACGGTCGGCTAATCCAATTCCGAAATTTGCCAACGAACTTTGCGGCAATGCGTCCGCGACCTTCGCTGTTGATGCCGAACCAAAGGTAAGACAGCGAACTGCGGCACCACGTGTAATGGTCGCATAAGGTCCTAAAAAAACCCGGCGGTTGCCCGCCGGGTTTTCGATCTCGCCGAAGCGATGTCTGTTAGAAGGAGCGCTGGAAGCGGAGGATACCGCCGATGTTGCTCTTCTTGTCGGCGCCGAACCAACCCTTCGCAGGGTCGTCACTGCCGACGTTCTGGTAGTCGACTTCGGCCGTGACCGTGAAGCCGGGAACGACGTCATAGGCGATGTTCGCCGCAATGCCGAGGTTCTTCCAGTCATCATACGATACCTGGGTGTTGAACGAGGTCTTCTCGTTGAACTTGTAGGTGCCACCGCCCCACACCGCCCAGTTGCCGCCCCACTGCTTGTAGAAGCCGCGGCCGCCAGCCCCGACAAGGGGGCCATCGCCGAGGTTGTCGTCGGAGCCGTAGCCGCCCATGACGAACAGCGACAGTGCGTCGTTGACGTTCACGTCCAGGCGAACCTTGCCAGCGACTTCTTCGTAGTTGCTGTCATACGAGACAACGCCGGTGATCGCGCCCCAGCCCTGCGTCCACTTCACGCCACCGACGACATGCGGAACATAGCTGTCGATCGAGTAGTCGCCGTAACCTTCTTCGAGAGAGACCACTGCCGAGAAGCCGTTGCCGGCGTCGAAGTAGTACTGGATCACGTTGGTATCGAAGCCGCCGTAAGGGACAATCGTATCCTGGATGACGTTGCCGGCGTAGCCGATGAACGTATCGAAGGCCGATTCGTCCTTACCGACGCGCAGGCCACCGAGCTGGATCCAGGCGAAGTTCAGCGAGACGTCCTTGTTGTGTCCCTGCCAGTTGTCGCCGCCAAGAGCATAGTCGCCGGTGTTGTTGCCGAAGTTGAAACGGGTTTCGGTGTAGGTCTTCAAGGTGCCAAGTTCGGTTTCCTGGCCGGTCCAGGTCTTCAGCGTGAAGCGGGCCTGCTTGTAGTAGGTGTCGTTGGTGTCACCGGAATTCATGTGATCCGGGACGTTGTTGACGCCATCGTTGGTGCCGTGATCGCCGACGCCGATGTCGTAGCGGACATAGCCGCCGATGCGCAGGCAGGTCTCGGTGCCGGGGATGTAGAAGTAGCCAGCGCCGTAGACGTCGCAAATCTTGACGTATTCAGCGGGTTCCGGCTCGGCGACGACGACGGCGTCGGCGGCGCGCGCACCGGAAACTGCGATCAGGGCCGCAGCGGAGCCGAGGAGAAGGCTCTTAATGTTCATTTTCTGACCTCCAGTCAGAATCGAACGAAACAGCGTTGATTTCGGCGTATTTGGGCGCCGAAACGCGCGGCGCCGATAGCGAGATGTCCAGCTATCTGTCTGTTCTAATGGGATAATTTTTGAGATGCCGCCAACGGGCAGGCAAGAGTGGCGGAGAGGATGGGATTCGAACCCACGAGAAGCTTTTGACCTCTACTCCCTTAGCAGGGGAGCGCCTTCGACCACTCGGCCACCTCTCCGTTGCGCCGCTGGATAAAGAAAAGCGCCGGCACAATCAACAAGCCCGCGTCATTATGTGGAAAAATATGAGGGCGCCGAACCGCGGCTTTCCATGGATGCGGCGGTTCTGCGGCAATTCCCTGGCTGGCGACTCGGGGCCTGGCCATGATTCCGTCGGCCGATCGCCGGATTCGGCACGAAATAAGCGGTTGCGGTGGGCCTGATAGTTAACGAGAGCTTTCTGAGTGAGGCCAAATCGTGTCATTTGTGCAACAACGCCAGGGGATAGCAGCCGAACAGCCCTTTCGCCGGTACGATCGTGGTTGAACGCCGCCGGCTCATGGGTAATGTCGATTTCGAAGGAGCGGCGCGGTGCGCATCTTTTTCGGTAGTGGGGATGGGGCAGGGAACGCTGTCCTTCAGCAAAGAATACCCAGACCCGTTTTTTAACTTTTGACTGGAGGTCAGAAAATGAACATTAAGAGCCTTCTCCTCGGCTCCGCTGCGGCCCTGATCGCAGTTTCCGGTGCGCGCGCCGCCGACGCCGTCGTCGTCGCCGAGCCGGAACCCGCTGAATACGTCAAGATTTGCGACGTCTACGGCGCTGGCTACTTCTACATCCCCGGCACCGAAACCTGCCTGCGCATCGGCGGCTATGTCCGCTATACGATCGGCGTGGGTGACCGCGAAGGCGTGCAGAACGTTCCGGATCATTTGGATGCCGGTGACAGCAATGACACCTACTACAAGCAGGCACGCTTCACGCTGAGGACCTGGACCGGCCAGGAAACCGAGCTCGGCACCTTGAAGACCTACACCGAGACCCGCTTCAACTTCGCCAACAGCAGCGGCGACTACGCGCTTGGTGGCGATGGCTGGCAGGCCGGCAATAACAATGCAGACGGAACCAGCAAGACTTCGCTGAACTTCGCCTGGATCCAGCTCGGTGGCCTGCGCGTCGGTAAAGACGAATCGGCCTTCGATACGTTCATCGGCTACGCCGGCAACGTCATCGACGATACGCTCGTTCCCTACGGCTCGTTCGACACCAACGTCGTCCAGTACTACTTCGATGCTGGCAACGGCTTCTCGGCCGTCGTCTCGCTCGAAGAAGGCTACGGCGACAACACGATCGACAGCTATGTTCCGCATGTCACCGGCGGCGTGAAGTACACGCAGGGCTGGGGCGCGATCACCGGCGTGCTTGCTTATGACAGCAACTACGAAGAGTGGTCCGGCAAGGTCCGTTTGGACGTGAACGCCACCAACGAACTGTCGCTGTTCATCATCGGCGGTTACGGCTCGAACGACAACACCACTATCCTTGGTGCTCAGGCGGACCACGACTTCTACAAGCTGTGGGACGGCAACTGGGCGATCTGGGGCGGTGGCACCTACAAGTTCAACGAGAAGACCTCGTTCAACGTCCAGGCTTCGTATGACGAAGGCAAGACCTTCGGCCTGGCCGCGAACGTTGCCTACGACATCGTTCCCGGCCTCACGATCACGGGCGAAGTCGATTACTTCAACAAGGGCGACAGCGACTGGCATGCCAGCGATGACGGCGTCGGTGGTATCCTCCGCTTCCAGCGCACGTTCTAAGGGCTGGTTCCTTACAGGTGAAATCCAGCCCGGGCGCGCAAACGCCCGGGCTGTTTTTGTTTCGTGACTGGGTCAACGCAAACAGAAGGATGGGGGTAACGGTAGCTGAATAGGATCCGCAGGTGATTTCGTGGGATCCGCTGATGGGCGGATGAAATCACAATCGCGTGATTCAAATCTCTTGAAAGGACGCTCCCAAGCGGATAGGGCTGATCTATCCCACTCGGGGGTGTGGCAAATGATGACGAACGAAGCGATTCAAGAGGGCGAGCCCTCTGATCATTTTTCGATGTTTTCTTCTCAAAATTCGACGATACGATACAGTTACAACAAGATCAGAGAAGTAAAGTCGCACAGGGTCGGAGAGCTTTTTTTAGCATACCGGGACATATTGTGGGATGATGGGCGGCATAAATACAATGTCAGCTCTTTCATCGGCGAGATAGATGAGCTTCTCCTTGGGGAGCGATTCAGCGCCTTTGACCAGAGTACCCTGGACAACCTTATCGGCACCTTGCGCCAGCGCGGCAACAGCAACGCAACCATCAATCGAAAGATGGCTGCCCTTAGCAAACTGCTACGCAAGGCTCACAAGATGGGGGATATCCACAGCCTGCCTGAGTTCCGCCGCCAGAAGGAGCGGGCGGGACGGATTCGTTTCCTCGAGAGGGACGAAGAGGCCAGGCTGTTCGCTGCCATCAAGAGCCGCAGCGAGGACGCCTACAGGCTTTCCGTCTTCCTGGTCGACAGCGGATGCCGTCTCGGCGAGGCGCTTGGGCTGATCTGGAATGACATCCAGGAGCATCGCGTCAGTTTCTGGATCACCAAATCCGGCCGCAGCCGCACCATTCCGATGACCGAGCGGGTCAAGGAAGTCATCAAGCTGCCACCCGCCGAAGGCCGCCGGCCAAAGGGCCCGTTCACCAAGCTCAGCCAGGCACAGTTCCGTGCCATCTGGAACGACGCAAAGGCCGAAGTCGGCCTTGGCGCCGACGACCAGGTGGTGCCGCACATACTGCGCCACACCTGCGCCTCGCGACTTGTCCAGGGCGGCATCGACATCCGTCGCGTGCAGATGTGGCTCGGCCACCAGACACTGTCGATGACCATGCGCTACGCGCATCTGGCCACGAACGATCTCGACGGCTGTGTCATCGTGCTGGAAACGCCTCGATCGACTCAGCCGACTGGCAACTGCGCGGAAGGCTCCATGTTTTCTTCACCCGTGACGACGCCTTCGTCGCCGACGGCAGAGCGGAAACAGAGGGGCGAAACGACCACGGCAAAGGAATCGCCGAAAGCGCCTCGGAAAAGTTCAAAAGCCAAGTAGGCCGGCGAGCTCAGCCTATACTATTGTAACCATCCCAGGACCTTGTTTGGTCTTGGGGGTTACTTATGGCTATTCTGCCGCTCGGCCCGATCAAGAAAAGCTGCAATGTCGTTGGGCAGACTGCCGGTCTCGAGGAATGGCGCGTGGCCCTGACCCGCGACGGTGATCGCTTCCATCATGGAATGGTGCTCTCGCATCTGTTTCAGCGTGTCTACAGACAGCAATCTCGAATTGGCGCCGCGAATGGCGAGCAAGGGAATAGCCGCCAATGCCTCGAATTGGGGCCATAGATCAGGCAGCGGCTGCGTCAGATCCAGACTGGCGACGGTATCGACCAGCTTCGGGTCGAAATCCGGCACCAGGCCAGCGTCTGTTTCACGATTGAGAGCCCATACCATCCGGTCCCAATCCGCCCCGGCAAGTGCGGAGAAGTCCTTGCCATGCACGCCGCGCTGGGCGGCAGTTGCCTGTGCGTGGGTCTTTGGTGTCGGGTCGCGCTCGAGATAAGACTGGATATGGGCAAGCCCAGCCGCCTCGATCACCGGTCCGATGTCATTGAAAACAATGGCTTTCAGGACAGCCGGCCGCATCATGCCGAGCACATGGATGATCAGCCCGCCGCGCGAGGTGCCGATGAAGGCTGCTTCCTCGATGTTCAGCGCCGCCAGCCCGGCAAGGACGTCGCTAGCTTCCATGCCGACTTTGTAGTTTTTGACCTCGGGATCATACGCCGACTGCCCGCGCCCGCGATAGTCGAAGGCAATGACCTTTCGCGGACTTGCCGCATGCGTCGACAGATAGAGCGCCAGCTCGTGAAAATCCTTGGCATTGCGGGTCAAGCCTGGCAGGCAGACAACCGGCCAGGGTGCGGAATTTGCTTCGCCGTAGACGCGCGCATGGAGGTCAAGCCCATCCGGTGCGGTGTAGAAGAAGTCGGAAAAGCCCTGGTTGTTTGACATTTGAAAGGGCCCCCTGATCAGATCATCCCTGACTGCTACAGGCGAGGGTAAGGATGGTCAAATAGAAGGATACCGCCTTGGAGACGTTGGAGGGACAGCGCCCCCCCTCTGTCCTGCCGGACATCTCCCCCTCAAGGAGGGAGATTGGATGTCACCTCGGCTTTCGCCAATCGTCAGCGTCAAAGAAATCGCGCCGCCAATGAAGCCACTGATCTCCCCCCTTGAGGGGGAGATGTCCGGCAGGACAGAGGGGGGCGCCGTAGAGCGCCAGCCTTTGGTTTGCCTGTCCTTATCCCCTCAGCTCCGCCCGTTCACCAGATCTCCAACGATATCGTATTTGCCGGAAATACGCATCTTGTAGACCTCGTAATTCTCCATCACACGCTGAACGTAACTTCTTGTTTCCGTGTAGGGAATCCGCTCAATCCAGTCGACGACGGCATCGATGTCCTTGCCGCGCGGATCGCCATATCTGGCCACCCACTGGCTGGCCCGGTTGGGGCCGGCATTGTAGCCGGCAAAGGTCAGCACATAGGAGCCGTTGAAGCGATCGAGCTGTTCGCCGAGGAAGGCCGAACCAAGCGTCGCGTTGTAGCCGGCGTCGGTGGTCAACCGTGTCTGTGAAAACTGCAATCCGGCCTTCTTCGCCAACTGCTTGGCGGTTCCCGGCATCAGCTGCAGAAGGCCGCGCGCACCGGCGCTGGATATGGCGCCGATGTTGAATTCGCTCTCCTGGCGGGCGATGGCGTAGGCCAGCGCCTTGCCCGAGCCGGAAATGTTGGCCGAATCGGGAATGACGCCGAGCGGATGCGACAGTGCGCCGACATCGATGCCGCGCGCGCCGGCGATCTTGCCGACTTTCAGCGCCATGAAATGGTTGCCCTGCTTCTCCGCAAGGACAGCGAGCAGCGCGAGTTCCCCCGGGCTGGTCAACTGCCCGGCCAGGTCGCGATAGAGCGTTTCGGCATAGCGGTCGTAGCCCGCTTCCTGCAGCCGCTTGATGGCGCTGACAGCCTCGCGGTTGGCAAAATTCTGCCGGTCGGCTGCACTTGGAGAGGGATAGACGATGTTCAGCGCCTGCCGGCCGACGCGTTCGGCGGCAAGCTGGCCGTAAAATGTCGTGCCGTAGGCTGCGGCGCGTGCAAAATAGTCCTTGGCATTGCCTGGACCGCCGACTTCCGCCGCACGGCCGAGCCAGTAATAGGCACGCGACAGCGTCATCGGCCCTTGGGCCAGGTCCGCGATGCGTGCGAAATGCGTTGCGGCAAGCCTGGGATCGTTCAGGCCACGCAGCGCGTACCAACCGGCGTGGAATTCAGCATCCGCCGCATTGGTGGCACTTTCGGCGGCGTGCGTGGCGACGATCCGGTAGGCCGTCTTCATGTCGCCCTCGTCGACCAATTCGCGCGACAACACCCGGCGCTCGACCCACCAGGCATCCGGATCGACCAGAGCGTCGCGATCGGCCGGTGCCTGCATCACAATGGCCGCGGCGCCGGCAAAATCCTCTTGCTTGCGCAGATATTCGGCCTGCGCGAAGAAATAGCCGGCAGAACGCTGCGTCGCCGGCACGGCCTTCAGCAGTTTCGGTGCGTTCTTGTCGCCTTTGTCGGCCGCCGCCCAGGCATCGGCGAGCTGCTGGGCACCGGCAAGGCCAGCGACGCGCAGCGCGGAATTCGCGCGGTCGGCATAGAACATGCGCTCCATGCGAAAACGGTGGTCGGCAGCCGGGATCAGGCCGCCGAATTCCTTGATCAGCGCCGTCTCGTCCTTGGCCTCCAGGATAGCGGTGCGCCAGAATGGGGACAGCACCGAGCGAGCCGCCTTGACGTTGCCGGACGCCACATAGGCGCGGGCAAGAACCATCACGCCTTCGAATG
This sequence comes from Mesorhizobium loti, assembly GCA_014189435.1. Taxonomy (NCBI): domain Bacteria; kingdom Pseudomonadati; phylum Pseudomonadota; class Alphaproteobacteria; order Hyphomicrobiales; family Phyllobacteriaceae; genus Mesorhizobium; species Mesorhizobium loti. The sequence goes on along the minus strand of CP050293.1, from coordinate 3,650,925 downwards.
TCTGCGGCTGGCTGCCGTCGAACGCCGCAATGACGATGTCGGGGGCAGGGTTCTCTCGATAGAGCGCGCGCTCGCTGTTCTTGCGCAGGGCGACGGTGCCCGGCCAGTTGGGCAGCATCTTCGCCGCGGCGGCGATATCGCCGCTCGGAACCTTGTCGCCGCCATAAAGCGCGATCGCCCAGGCAAGGATGTGCTGGTCGAGCGAGTGGCCGGGAAGGCCATCGCGCACGCTACGGGCGCCGGGACTATCGCCGGCCGCCAGCGCATCCAGCCCGCTCTTCAAGAGAGCGACGCTCTGCGAGGGCGCCTGTTGCGCCTTGTCCTGCAGGTTGGGCATGGCCGAGCCCGGCATCGGGATGGCCGAAGTGACCTGCACATCGACGCCGCCGCCCGTCGCCATGCCCGGCATCAGCGTGAGCGTGGCGCCAAGCAGCGCGAAAAGGTGAGGCCGACGGCGCGGCATGATCCTTACGTCTTTCCTTGTCCCGGCATTCTACCAGCAGGCGAAGATGCCTCGAAGCCTAAACTTAGGTCGTGAAGAGCCCGTAAACAAAGAGTTAGCGAGGCCGTTCGAATTGCGCTTGCTGGCACCATGGCAATGCTTGCCGCGCAACCATGTCGAGACTATGGTGCGCCGCTTCGCTTTCGGTTAGAAGGCGCGACCACAAACACCGACACAAAATACCAGAAGTGCCAAGGAGTTGGACGATATGCTGAGAGGCTCGCTTACTGCGCTCGTGACACCGTTCGAAAAGAGCGGGCGTTTCGACGAGAAAGCCTTTCGCGCCTTCGTCGAATGGCAACTCGCGGAGGGCACGACAGGCTTGGTTCCCGTGGGCACCACCGGCGAGTCGCCGACGCTGTCGCATGACGAGCACCGCCAGGTCGTCAAGGTGTGCATCGAGGTTGCCAAGGGACGTGTTCCGGTCGTTGCCGGCGCCGGTTCCAACAACACCGAGGAAGCCGTCGGGCTCGTGCAATATGCCGAGAAGGCCGGTGCCGATGCCGCCTTGGTCGTCACGCCCTACTACAACAGGCCGACACAACGCGGCCTCTACGAGCACTTTGCGGCTGTCGCCAGGGCGACCAAGCTGCCGATCATCATCTACAACATCCCGCCGCGCTCGGTGATCGACATGATGCCGGAGACGATGGGCCGGCTCGCGCACGACTTCAAGAACATCGTCGGCGTCAAGGATGCCACCGGCAAGGTCGAACGGGTTTCCGAGCAGCGCGCCACGTGCGGCAAGGATTTCATCCAGCTTTCGGGCGAGGATGCTTCGGCGCTTGGCTTCAACGCGCATGGCGGCGTCGGCTGCATTTCGGTGACGTCGAACGTCGCGCCGCGGCTGTGCGCCGAATTCCAGGAAGCAACACTTGCCGGCGACAGCGCCAAGGCGCTGGATCTGCAGGATCGCCTGCTGCCGCTGCACAAGGCGATCTTCCTGGAGCCTGGCGTTTCCGGCGCCAAATACGCACTGTCGAAGCTGGGCAAGGTCGAGAATGTGCTGCGTTCGCCGCTTGTCACGGTCGAGGACGTGACCGCGGCAAAGATTGATGCGGCGATGAAGCACGCCGGCTTGATAAACTAGGGATGAGGCGCCACCTCTCCGCATCATGAACCAGGTCAGAAAAGCCGATCCCAACAACAAGACCGTTTCGGAAAACCGCAAGGCGCGGTTTTCCTACGAGGTGCTCGACACGGTCGAGGCCGGTCTGGTGCTGACCGGCACCGAGGTCAAGTCGCTGCGCCAGGGCCAGGCCAACATCCAGGACAGCTATGCCTCGGTCGAAGGCGGCGAGATCTGGCTGATCAACTCCTATCTGCCGGAATATCTGCAGGCCAACCGCTTCAACCACGAGCCGCGCCGGCGTCGCAAGCTGCTGCTCAACAAGCGCGAGATGGCGAAACTGTCGCAGAGCGTCGACCGCGAAGGCATGACGCTGGTGCCGCTGAAGATTTATTTCAACGACCAGGGCCGCGCCAAACTGCTGCTTGCCGTCGGCCGCGGCAAGAAACTGCACGACAAGCGCGAATCCGAGAAGCAGCGCGACTGGTCGCGCGAGAAGGGTCGGCTCTTAAAAGAGCGTGGGTGAGGAGCGGTCCGCGAAGCGGACGAAAAGCCAACGATTTGGCTTTTCGAGCGACGAACGCCCGGAGCCATAGCGAAGGACCGGGAAACCGAAGAGGATAGTCTTGAAGAACAGGATCGTCCTCTGGGGCTCGGTTGGTCTGGTCCTTGCGGGCCTCATTGCCGCTGGCGGCTTCCTGTACTTCCGCACATTCTCGCCAGACCGCGATAAATATCCGGTCAGGGGCATCGACGTCTCCCATCATCAGGGCCAGATCGACTGGCGGCGCGTAGCCGCCGACGATGTCGCCTTTGCCGTCATCAAGGCGACCGAAGGCGGCGATCATGTCGACGATGCCTTCGTGCGGAATCTGCAAGAGGCCCGCGCCGCCGGTCTTGCCGTCGGCGCCTATCATTTCTTCACCTTCTGCCGGCCTGGCGCCGACCAGGCGAAGAATTTCATCTCGGTGGTGCCGCACGACCGGCCGCTGCTGCCGCCGGTCGTCGACATCGAATTCGGCGGCAACTGCCCGCAACGGCCGACGCCCGAGCAACTGAGCGCCGAACTGGCGGCGTTCCTCGCCCCTGTCGAGGCAGCGTTCGGCAAGCCTGCGATTGTCTATCTGACCGATGAGGCAGCGCAGACCTATGCCGGGCGCATCGCTGCCCGTCCGCTCTGGCTTCGCTCATTGCTTCTGGAGCCGGACCGCGACGACTGGGTCTACTGGCAATACCACAACAGGGGTCGCGTCGACGGCATCAATGGCGATGTCGATCTGAATGTGCTGCAGGGCGGATCGGCCGTTTTGGCCGCGCTGTCCGCTGCACCGTCGGTCGCTCCGGGAACTCAGTGATTCCCTGAACCACTGACAGATATCGTTCGCCGTCGTTTCATGCCGCGGCTTGGGAAACCTCCGGTGTGAGCGTGACATTGGCATCGCCCCAGATTTTCAGGGCGGTGATCACCGGCTCCAGGCTTCTGCCACGCGGTGTCAGGCTGTATTCCACCTTCGGCGGCACCTGCGCATAGACCTTGCGGGCAATCAGCCCATCCGTCTCCAACTCGCGCAGCTGGTTGGTCAGCATGCGCTGCGTGCAATTCGGAATGCGTCGGCGTATCTCGTTGAAGCGCATCGTGCCTTCCAACAAATGGTAGAGCACGACCCCTTTCCACTTGCCGTCAATATAGCGGAGCGTTCCCTCCACGGCACAGCCGGGGCTGCAATCGAATCGCTCATGGCGGATGCGCGGCATGACGGTATCCTTTTCGACACTATGTGCTTTATATGTGCATTCTTGCGCTTGGCGCACATAACCCGCATCTCTACTCCGCACAACGCTCAACAGCAATCGCGGAGACCAAAATGCGCGCCGTCGGCTATCAAATCCCAGCTCCCATCACCGATGAGTTGTCGCTGGTCGACATCGACCTGCCCAAGCCCGAGCCGACAGGCCGTCAATTGCTGGTCGAGGTGAAGGCGATCTCGGTCAATCCGGTCGACACCAAGGTGCGGCGAAGCGCCCGCCCTGAAGCAGGAGCGTGGCGGGTGCTTGGTTGGGACGCCGCGGGCCGGGTTGTCGCGACAGGTCCAGATGCCAGCCTGTTCAAGGCGGGTGACGATGTCTTCTATTCCGGTGCGCTGGCGCTGCAAGGCACTAATGCCGAGTTCCACCTTGTCGACGAGCGCCTTGTGGGCCGCAAACCGAGCTCGCTCGGCTATGCCGAGGCCGCCGCACTGCCGCTGACAGCGATCACCGCCTGGGAAACCCTGTTCGACCGCCTCGATGTGAAGAAACCTGTGACTGGCGTGACGAATTCCATCCTGATCATCGGCGGCGCCGGCGGCGTCGGCTCGATCGCGGTGCAGCTTGCGCGCCAACTGACCGATCTGACTGTGATCGCCACCGCGTCAAGGCCCGAGACGCGCGACTGGGTCCTTGGGCTTGGCGCCCATCACGTCGTCGACCACTCCAGGCCGCTCGCTGCTGAAGTGGCAGCCCTCGGCATCGGCGCTCCAGCCTTTGTGTTCTCGACCACCAACACTGACAAACATTTGGCCGAGATCGCCGAATTGATCGCGCCGCAGGGCCGTTTTGGGTTGATCGACGATCCCCAGACGCTCGACATCAATCCGTTCAAGCGCAAGAGCGTTTCGGTTCATTGGGAACTGATGTTCACCCGCTCACTGTTCGAGACGCAGGACATGGCCGTGCAGGGTGAGCATCTGAACGAACTGTCCCGGCTTGTCGACGCAGGCACCATCCGCACCACCCTGGGCGAGACGTTTGGTCCTATCAATGCCGCCAATCTGAAGCGCGCCCATGCGCTGATCGAGACCGGCAAGGCCAAGGGAAAGATCGTGCTGGAAGGGTTTTGAACGGCGGCGCTATGTCCGCAGGAACGCCGCTATCTGGCTGAAAACGCTGACGAACATCGCTTCGGTCAGCACGCCGGTATTGGTGTTGTAGCGTGAGCAGTGATAGCTGGAAAACAGCGTGAGGCCGCCGGCCGGCAGCTGCCCGCCATGCTTGAACGGGTAGGCGGCGACACGTTGGCCAAGAGCGCGCACGGTCGACTGGTGCGCGATCGATCCCAGCGCCAGCACAGCGCGCAAATTGGGGAACCGGTCGATCGTCGGCACCAGGAATGTCCGGCAGGTGGCAATCTCGGCGCCCACCGGTTTGTTCTCCGGTGGCACGCAGCGCACCGCATTGGTGATCGCTGTCCCGACCAGTTCCAATCCGTCGTCGGGTCTGGCCTTGAATTCGCCGCGCGCAAAACCGTGCGAAATCAGCGTCGAGTAGAGCAGGTCGCCGGCATAGTCGCCGGTGAAAGGGCGTCCGGTGCGGTTGGCGCCGCGCAGCCCGGGCGCCAGCCCGACGATCAGCAACTGAACCGCGGCTTCACCTTCCGGCGGCAGGAAAGTCGGCACCGGCGCATTGAACCAGGATGGTTCGCGCTGCCGCCAGTCGGCGATGAAATCGTGCAGCCGCGGGCAGAGCGGGCAGTCGCGGCCGGGTTCGGAGGCGGAAAGGGCGGTCAAGGCGACCGGCCTCAGTAGTCGTCCTCGTCGACCTCGGCCGGCTCGGGCCGCCGCACCGGCCGCTCGGACGGATCGCGGCCGACCTCGTTCTTCAGCGTCGTCAGGTCGATGAAATGGTCGGCCTGGCGGCGCAGATCGTCGGAGATCATCGGCGGCTGCGAAGCCATGGTCGAGACAACAGACACCTTGCGGCCGCGCCGCTGCAGCGCCTCGACCAGCGTGCGGAAATCGCCGTCGCCGGAAAAGATGACGTAGTGGTCGACGACATCGGCGAGTTCCAGCGCATCCACCGTGAGCTCGATGTCCATATTGCCCTTGATCTTGCGGCGGCCGGTCGAGTCCGTGAATTCCTTGGCCGGCTTGGTGACCACCTTGAAGCCGTTATAGTCGAGCCAGTCGATCAACGGACGGATCGAGGAGTATTCCTGATCCTCGACCAGTGCCGTGTAATAATAGGCGCGCAGCAGATAGCCACGCTTCTGGAAGCTCGACAGAAGCTTGCGGTAGTCGATGTCGAAGCCGAGCGCGCGCGACGTCGCATAAAGATTGGCGCCGTCGATGAATAGGGCGATTTTTTCACGAGGGTCGAACATGGAAAATATTCCTTCTCGAAATAAACGGCCGTCTAAACGAAATGCGGTAGCGACGTTCGGTCAGGCTCATAATAAACCGGCTGACCTCTACGCCATCCGAGATAGCGCCAGTTTCGCGGCAATCCAAGGGCGTGTTGGCGCACTGCAAGCAATTGTGATCGGGACACCCAACGCATAAGTACAGACAGGTTTTGCCGAATCGGGTGTTCGAACGAAGGATTGGGCGCCCTGCAGCCCGGCCATTGCCATGATGCTTGTATTTTGGCGGCGTTCGGGTTATGGACCGCGCCTGTTTTCCATCAAATCCATCGCATGAAAGGGGCATCCATGGCCCGCGTAACCGTTGAAGATTGCATCGACAAGGTCGACAACCGCTTCGAGCTGGTGCTCTTGGCCGGCCACCGCGCCCGGCAGATCAGCCAGGGCGCGCCGATCACCGTGCCGCGTGACAACGACAAGAACCCGGTCGTGGCGCTGCGCGAGATCGCCGATGAGACGCTGTCGCCCGACGATCTCAAGGAAGATCTGATCCATTCGCTGCAGAAGCATGTCGAGGTCGACGAGCCCGAGGCCGATGGCGAGGCGATTGCCGATCAGACCGGCGCCGCAGTTGCGGCCACCGACGCCGATGACACCGAAGAGAACATCACTTTCGACCGGATGACCGAGGAAGACCTCCTGGCCGGCATCGAGGGTCTGGTGCCGCCGGAAAAGAGCGACGACTACTAAGCGAGCGCTCTGGACCTGCCTGGAATACGTTTCCGGCACTTCCGTCCAGTCAGTTTCGTGGCTATCTATGAGGTGCGCCGTACGCTAGTGCGGCGCATCAATCATTTCAGCACCGCGAGATCCCGCCCATGATGCGTCAGTATGAGCTTGTCGAGCGCGTCCAGCGCTACAAGCCTGACGTCAACGAGGCGCTGCTCAACAAGGCCTATGTCTACGCCATGCAGAAGCATGGCCACCAGAAACGCGCTTCCGGCGACCCCTATTTCTCGCACCCGCTCGAAGTCGCCGCCATCCTCACCGAAATGCACATGGACGAGGCGACGATCGCGGTCGCCCTGCTGCATGACACCATCGAGGACACCACCGCGACGCGGGCCGAGATCGATGAGCTGTTCGGGCCCGAAATGGGCAAGCTGGTCGAGGGGTTGACCAAGCTGAAGAAGCTTGACCTCGTCTCCAAGAAGGCCGAGCAGGCGGAAAACCTGCGCAAGCTTCTGCTGGCGATTTCGGAAGACGTCCGCGTCCTTCTGGTCAAGCTCGCCGACCGTTTGCACAACATGCGCACCCTCGATCATATGCCGGAGGCCAAGCGCCTGCGCATCGCCGAGGAGACGATGGACATCTATGCGCCGCTGGCCGGGCGCATGGGCATGCAAGGCATGCGCGAAGAGTTGGAGGAGCTCGCCTTCCGCTACATCAATCCGGAAGCCTATCGCGCTGTCACCGCCCGGCTCGCCGAAATCTTCGAGCGCAACAAGGATGTGCTCTCCGATATCGAGAAGGCGCTGTCCACGCTGTTCGAAAAGCATGAGATCAAGGCAGGTGTGAAGAGCCGCCAGAAGAAGCCGTGGTCGGTGTTCCGCAAGATGGAGGCCAAGGCGCTGTCCTTCGAGCAGCTGTCCGATATTTTCGGCTTCCGCGTCGTCGTCGACACGGTCGAGGATTGCTACCGGGCGCTTGGCGCCATCCACACCACATGGTCGATGGTGCCTGGCCGTTTCAAGGATTACATCTCGACGCCGAAGCAGAACGACTACCGGTCGATTCACACCACCATCGTCGGCCCGTCGCGCCAGCGCGTCGAACTGCAGATACGCACCCGCGAGATGAACAAGATCGCCGAGTATGGCGTCGCCGCGCATTCGATCTACAAGGACACCGGCGGCAAGACGAATGGTGCTGCCCACGCGATCTCGAAGGAAACCAACGCCTATGCCTGGCTGCGGCGCACCATCGAGCAGCTTGCCGAGGGCGACAATCCCGAGGATTTCCTCGAGAACACCAAGCTGGAGCTGTTCCAGGACCAGGTGTTCTGCTTCACCCCGAAAGGCATGCTGATTGCGCTGCCGCGCGGCGCGACACCGATCGACTTTGCTTATGCGGTGCACACCGATGTCGGCGACACCTGCGTCGGCGCCAAGGTCAACGGCCGCATCATGCCGCTGATGACGGAACTGAAGAACGGCGACGAGGTCGAGATCATCCGCTCCAAGGCGCAGGTGCCGCCGGCGGCTTGGGAATCGGTCGTCGTCACCGGCAAGGCGCGCTCGGCGATCCGCCGCGCCACCAAGAACGCCATCCGCAAGCAATATTCGGGTCTCGGCATCCGCATCCTGGAACGCGCCTTCGAGCGCGCCGGCAAGACCTTCACCAAGGAGAGCCTCAAGCAGGTGCTGCACCGGCTGGCGCGCAAGGACATCGAGGATGTGCTGGCCTCGGTCGGGCGTGGCGAGCTTGCCTCCGCCGACGTCATGAAGGCGGTGTTTCCCGACTACAAGGACGAGCGCGTCACCACGGCCGCACCCAAGCCGCGCGAGGAGGGCTGGTCGAAGATCCGCAATGCCGCCGGTATGCTGTTCCAGATTCCGGGCCGCGCCGCGCGCAAGGACAAAGACCAGCCGCGCGATGGCGCCGTGCCGATCCGCGGCGTGCGCGGCGACCTTCCGGTGCGTTTCGCGCCGGAAGGAGCGGTGCCTGGCGACCGCATCGTCGGCATCGTCCAGCCGGGCACCGGCATCACCATCTATCCGATCCAGTCGCCGGCGCTGCAGGCTTTCGACGACCAGCCCGAGCGCTGGATCGACGTGCGCTGGGACATTGACGAGCGCACCAAGGAGCGCTTTCCGGCGCGCGTCTCGGTCACCGCCATCAACGCACCGGGTTCGCTCGCCGACATCGCCCAGGTGGTTGCGTCGAACGACGCCAACATCCATACGCTGTCGATGGTGCGTACCGCGCCCGACTTCACCGAAATGCTGATCGATCTCGAAGTCTGGGATCTGAAGCACCTGAACAGGCTGCTGTCGCAGCTCAAGGACAATTCGAGTGTCAGCGATGCAAGGCGCGTGAACGGCTAGACCATGATCCCGAAAAGTGGGAACCGGTTTTCGGACAAGATCATGGTCAATCAAAAGAGGCAGACATGAACACCGATGAAGTGCTTGGCATTTTCCGCGAGGCGGGTGCTGTTCTGGAAGGGCATTTCATTTTGACCTCGGGCCTGCGCAGTCCGGTCTTCTTGCAGAAGGCACGCGTGTTCATGCATGCCGACAAGACCGAGCTTCTGTGCAAGGCGCTGGCCGAGAAGATCCGCGCGGCAGTGCCTGGCAAGATCGACTATGTCGTCGGTCCGGCGATCGGCGGGCTGATCCCGGCCTACGAGACATCGCGCCATCTCGGCGTGCCGGCGATCTGGGTCGAGCGGGAAGGGGGCGAGTTCCGCCTGCGCCGCTTCGAGATCGCCAGGGGTTCGCGCGTCGTCATCGTCGAGGACATCGTCACCACCGGCCTGTCGATCCGCGAGACCATCGAGTGCCTGCGCGAGCTTGGCGCCGAAGTGGTTGCCGCGGCCTGTATCATCGACCGTTCGGCGGGCAAGACCGATGTCGGCGTGCCGCTGATCGCGCTCGCCGAATACGAGGTTCCGGCCTATCCGGCTGATCGGCTGCCGCCGGAGCTGGCCGCCATCCCGGCGATCAAGCCCGGAAGCCGCAACATCTGACGAGTGTTTGGACTGGGGGAGGCGAAAATGATCGCCGGCATCGATCATTTCGTGCTGACCGTCGCTTCGCTGGAAGTGACCTGCGCCTTTTATCAGCGCGTGCTGGGCTTTGAGCGCATCGATACGCCGGGCCGGCCGACGGCGCTGGCTTTCGGCAATCAGAAGATCAACGTGCATGAAGTCGGCCGCACCTTCGAACCGAAGGCGAAGGCACCTACGCCCGGCTCTGGCGACTTCTGCCTGGTCACCGACCGGCCGCTGGGTGAAGTCTGCGACCGTCTCGAGGCCAACGGTGTGGTGGTGGAACTCGGTCCGGTCGGACGTGTCGGAGCCCGAGGTCCTATGATGTCGGTCTATTTCCGCGACCCGGACGGCAATCTGGTCGAGGTCAGCGAATACCTGCCATAGCCGCCGGCGACGCAGCACTTTCGGCGATGCGACTGCCTGTTCCTTAAATTCGCCGCGATTGTCCAATGTTCGAAGCAATACCTGCCACCCCGAAGGGCGGCAACAGCGCGCCGCACATTCGGTGTTTGGTTGTTCTTGCGCCAGCGCGTCGTTATATAAGGTTGCGGTTGCCATAGGGTGATCGTCAAGCGCAAGATGTGGCTGTCACGTCCGGCTTAAGCTGCCGGCGCGGGAGCTGTGGAACGGGAACAGAGTGCTTTTTCGACGCCGCAAGCCTGATGGCCTTTTCGAACGTGTGCGTACCTACCTTTGGCCGCGCCGCTCGTTTTCGCGCTCTCTTCAGTATTTTTCCAAGCGCATCCTGAGGCTGAAGGCCACACCGCATGCGGTGGCGGCCGGTGTTGCGGCCGGCGTCTTCGCCTCTTTCTTTCCCGTCGGTTTCCATTTCATCATTGCCGCCATCCTGTGCTGGGTGATTGCCGGCAATCTGGTGGCGGCGGCCCTGGGCGCGGTTTTTTTCGGCAACCCGCTGACCTTCCCGTTGCTGTGGGGCGCATCCTGGGAGACAGGCAAGCTCATCTTGCATGACCGGTTGCCGGCGCACGGCCCGCCGGCGCATCTGGGCGAGATGCTGCATAACCTCTCCTTTGCGCAATTGTGGAAACCTATCCTTGAGCCGATGCTGATCGGCGCGGTGCCGCTCGGCCTGGTGTTCGGGCTCTTGTTCTACGCCATCACGCGCTGGGGCATGAACGCTTTCCGCGAACAGCGGCGCAAGCGCCTGGCCGAGCGCGCGGTCCGTCATGCGCAATCGTCGCATCCCAGCGCAAGCATCGGTTCCACCGCACGATGATCATCGGCATCGGCAGCGACCTGATCGATATCAGACGCATCGAAAAGTCGCTGGAGCGTCACGGCCAGCGCTTCATCCAGAGAATCTACACCGACCTCGAGCAGGCCCGCTCCGAAGGGCGCCGGGCGCGTGCGGCCTCCTATGCCAAGCGTTTCGCCGCCAAGGAGGCCTGCGCCAAGGCGTTGGGCACTGGTCTGGCGCAAGGCGTGTTCTGGCGCGACATGGGCGTCGTCAACCTGCCCAGTGGCGCGCCAACCATGGCGCTGACTGGAGGGGCGCAGGCCAGGCTGGACAAAATCCTGCCAAAGGGCCATCGGGCAGCGATCCACCTCACCATCACGGATGATTTCCCGCTCGCTCAAGCCTTTGTGATCATCGAGGCGTTGCCCGTCGAAGAAGCGCCACATTGATTGCATCTGACGACCGGCATTGACGTTGCCCAGCGCGCGCCGAGACTCTATACCATCCAACGCACAATCGAGGACGACATGAGCGTGGCTGAAAAATCCGAGAAGAAATCCGGCGGGCTTGGCGAGACCGTCAGCGTCATCGTCCAGGCGCTTTTGCTCGCCCTGGTCATCCGTACGCTGCTGTTCCAGCCTTTTTCGATCCCGTCGGGATCGATGCGGCCGACGCTTCTGGAAGGCGACTATCTGTTCGTCACCAAATGGTCCTACGGCTATTCGCGCTACTCGCTGCCTTTCGGCCCCGACATCTTTTCGGGCCGCATCTGGGGCTCCGAGCCCAAGCGCGGCGACGTGGCGGTGTTCAAATTCCCGCCTGATCCGTCTGTCGACTACATCAAGCGCGTCGTCGGCCTGCCGGGCGACAAGATCCAGGTCAAGGACGGCCAGCTGTTCATCAATGGCGTCGGCGTGCCGCGCGTGAAAACCGGCCAGATCGACAATCCCGACATCACCGAGGAATCGCGGCCTATCGATGTCTATCGCGAGACCCTGCCCAATGGCGTCAGCTACGACACGCTCGACCTGAATCCGAACTCGATCGGCGACAACACGCGCGAATTCGACGTGCCGCCTGGCCACTATTTCATGATGGGCGACAACAGGGACAATTCCGCCGACAGTCGTTTCACCGTCGGCTACGTTCCCGAGGAAAATCTGGTTGGCCGCGCCAACCTTGTCTTCTTCTCGATTGCCGGCAAGGCGAGCCCGCTCGAAATCTGGAAATGGCCGTCGCTGATGCGCGCTTCGCGCCTATTCCACTTCGTCAATTGATGGCTTTGAAGCGCCCGACAGGCGAAACACTGGCCGGTTTGGTCAAGGCCAAGACCGGCCATGTCTTCCAGGACATTCGACTGCTTGAGACCGCCTTGACGCATTCCAGTGCGGTCAAGGCGGCAAGCAACAATCAGCGTCTCGAATTCCTTGGCGACCGCGTGCTTGGGCTTGTGGTCGCCGACATGCTTTTCGAAAAGTTCCCTGACGCGCCGGAGGGTGAAATCGCGCCACGCTTCAATGCGCTGGTCGATGCTCGGACATGCTCCGAGATCGGCATCGAAATGCAGCTCGAGGATCTGGTCCGGGCCGACGCTGCCTTGAAGATGCGCTCGCGTGGCTCGGGCGGAAACTATCTGGCGGATGCGGTCGAAGCTCTGATCGCGGCGGTTTATGTCGACGGTGGCATCGACGCCGCGCGGCGGTTTGTCCTGCGTTACTGGGAGCCGCGCTCGCGCACCGTCGTGGCAAAGCCGCTCAATCCGAAATCCGATTTGCAGGAATGGATTGCCAAGACCAGCGATGCGCGCCCCGAATATGTGATCGAAAAACGCGAAGGGCCTGACCATCAGCCTGTCTTCACGGTGTCCTTGCAGGTCCGCGGTTTTGCGCCGATAAGCGGCACTGGCGGCTCCCGCAGGGCCGCCGAAGAAGCGGCGGCTTCGGCATTTCTTTTGCGCGAAGGCGTCTGGGTCGACACATCGACCCAAAAAACGGAGGGCGCGCGGCGCCCTAATGAAGGGAGCGCGGCATGACCGCCACCGAAGAGCCGGCAACGGAAGCTGCCCCCACGCATTCCGGCTTCGTCGCACTGATAGGCGCGCCCAATGCGGGCAAGTCGACGCTGGTCAACCAACTGGTCGGCGCCAAGGTGTCGATCGTCACCCACAAGGTGCAGACGACGCGCGCCATCGTGCGCGGCATTGCCACGCATGACAATGCGCAGATCGTTTTCGTCGACACGCCCGGCATCTTCAAGCCGAAGCGGCGGCTGGACACGGCGATGGTGACCACCGCCTGGGGCGGGGCCAAGGACGCCGATATCGTGCTGCTTTTGATCGACGCCGAGCGCGGCATCAGGGGCGATGCCGACGCCATCCTCGAACGGCTGAAGGATGTGCGCCAGCCGATGGTGCTGATCCTCAACAAGGTCGACCGCGTCAAGCACGAGGCGCTTTTGGCCTTGTCGGCGGCAGCCAACGAAAGGGTGCCGTTCAAGCGCACCTTCATGGTTTCCGCGCTGACCGGTTCCGGCTGCAAGGACGTGCTCGATTATCTGGCCGAGGCTCTGCCGGCTGGTCCCTGGTACTACCCGGAAGACCAGATCTCGGACCTGCCGATGCGCCAGCTCGCCGCCGAGATCACCCGCGAAAAGCTCTATCTCAGGCTGCATCAGGAACTGCCCTATTCCTCGCATATCGAGACAGAGAAATGGGAAGAGAAGCCCGATGGTTCGGTGCGCATCGACCAGACCATCTATGTCGAGCGCGACAGCCAGAAGAAGATCGTGCTCGGCCACAAGGGCGAGACCATCCGCGCCATTGGTCAGTCGGCGCGCATGGAGATAGCAGGCATCCTCGAACAGAAGGTGCACCTGTTCCTGTTCGTCAAGGTGCGCGAGAACTGGGGCGACGACCCCGAGCGCTACCGCGAAATGGGGCTCGAGTTTCCGCGCTAAGCAAATTCCAGGAAAAGTGTGAAACGGTTTTCCCGGAAGGGCGCATCGCGCTGCCGTTGGGAACTGAGTCGAAACACTAAGGGTTCATGGACAGCAAGCCGAACATCGACACAGCGCTTGTCAGCCGATTGATCGCCACGCAGTTTCCCCGCTGGAAGGATCTTGCGGTCAGGCCGGTTGAGTTTGGCGGCTGGGACAACAGGACCTTCCATCTGGGCAACGAGATGACCGTGAGGCTGCCGAGCGCCGCGGCCTATTCCTTACAAGTGGAAAAGGAACATCGCTGGCTGCCGAAGCTGGCACCGCTGCTGCCGCTGCCGATCCCCGTGCCATTGGCGATGGGGGTGCCGACCGAAAACTATCCTTGGCATTGGTCCGTCTACCGCTGGATAAAAGGCGAGACGGCAACGCGCGAACGTATCACCAACCTGCCGCAATTCGCGGCCGAACTGGCCGCGTTCCTGGTCGCGTTGCAGCGGATCGATGCCACCGGCGGACCGGCGCCGGGACAGCACAACTTCTTTCGTGGCGGACCGCTCAGCGTCTACGATGGAGAAACCCGGCAAGCGATTGCCGTCCTCGACGGCAGGACCGATACGGACGCCGCCAGTGCCGTGTGGGAGGCAGCACTTGCCGCGCCATGGCATGGCGCGCCGGTCTGGTTCCACGGTGACGTCAGTTGGGGAAATTTGCTGGTCAGGCAAGGCCGGTTGAGCGCGGTGATCGACTTCGGAACCTCAGGCGTCGGCGATCCCGCCTGCGATCTGGCGATTGCGTGGACATTGTTTGAAGGCAAAAGCCGGGAGGCATTTCGTGCGGGCCTCACCGCAGACGAGGCGATGTGGGCGCGTGGTCGCGGCTGGACGCTTTGGAAGGCGCTGATCACGGTCGCCGGCCACATCGGCGTCAATCCGGGCGAGGTTGAAAAATCCCATCATGTGATCGATGAAGTGCTTGCCGATCACGCACGCAGGGCGTGAGGCGCTGGACGATTGAGTTCGGACCTCTTTTGCAGGGATAACAGCCATGGCGACACCTTCTGATCCCTCTGCGATCCAGGTCTATGCGGCAGGCAGCTTGCGCCATGTGCTGGTCCAGGCGCCGAAGCTGATGATCCTCGACGAGCCGACCGCGCATCTCGATTTCGCCAATCAGGCCCGCTTCCTGTCGCTGACGCGTCGGCTGGCAAAGGCCGGCCTCGCCGTCATCTTCACCACCCACGCACCGGACCATGCCTTCAGCCTTGCCGACCAGACTTTGATTCTGTCGCCGAATCACTCGCCGTCGCTTGGCGCCACCAAGGATATCCTGACCGAGACGATGCTTTCCCGGACCTATGGCGTGCCGATTCGCCTGATCGGTGCGGGGGATCACGTCGCCTGTGTCGCCGAAGTCGACTGAAAGACCAGGGCCGCCTTTTGTCGTGACGATGCGTCTCAATTGGCACGCGACCAGCTAGCCCGCCGACGACGCAGCCATATGTGAAGAGGTGCCACTGTCACAATCAGCAAAGCGACAGCGTTTTGGCATGTTCAATCGCCGCCGCAAGCGCCGGCCGGCCTGGCGGGCGACGTCGATGCATTGTCGCAATGACAGAGCGCGATCAGGCGAGATAACGCCATCCGACAGTGAATGGACGCGGCATAAATCAGGTCGATTTCGGGTAAAATCAGGTAGATATTGCGAATTTTGCGATCATAGTAGAAATGTTTCCAACTGAAAGTATAGTTAGTCGCGAAAGTATCTGCATATATATTGAATATATGACGTTGTGCCATTTGTGCCATTCGCTGTTAGGGTTAGTGTTATTTGTGCAACACAGCATTAATCTGTTCACGGAATCGGCGTTATTTCGGAAATCGTCATTGAAGGCGGAAGATCGATGGGTATGTTCGCCCACGAAAAGGGGAAGCGGTGCGAGCCTTTTTCGTTGTGGGGGTGAGGCGGGAAAACATTGCCGCCAGCCACAAATCCGAAGCCATTTAAAACTTTGACTGGAGAGGTCAGAAAATGAACATCAAGAGCCTCCTTCTCGGCTCAGCCGCGGCACTGATCGCGGTCAGCGGCGCACGCGCCGCCGACGCTGTCGTCGTCGCCGAACCGGAACCGGCCGAATACGTCAAGATCTGCGACGTCTACGGCGCCGGCTACTTCTACATCCCGGGCACCGAGACCTGCCTGCGCATCGGCGGCTATGTCCGTTATGACATCGGCGTCGGCGATGCCGGCTCGCTCGACGGCGTCAACCACGTTCCGGACCACCAGAGCGCCGGCGACACGCACTCAACCTACTACAAGAACACCCGCTTCACGCTGAAGACCTGGACCGGTCAGGAGACCGAGCTCGGTACCCTCAAGACCTACACCGAGACGCGCTTCAACTACGGCAACAGCAGCGGCGACTATCTTAATCAAGCCGCCTCCAATGCGGACGACTGGCAAGGCCGTAACAAGTCTCTCTCGCTGCGTTTCGCTTGGATTCAGCTCGGCGGCCTGCGCGTCGGCAAGGACGACACGGCTTTCGATACGTTCATCGGCTATGCCGGCAACGTCATCCAGGATACGCTGGTTCCGTATGGCGGGCAGGAGAGCAACGTCGTTCAGTACTACTTCGACGCAGGCAACGGCCTCACGGGGTTGGTTTCTCTCGAAGAAGGCGCCGGCAAGGTCGGCACCATCGACAGCTATGTTCCGCATGTCGTCGGCGGCTTGAAGTACAAGGGCGACTGGGGTTCGATCACGGGCGTCGTCGCCTATGACAGCAACTACGAAGAGGTCGCCGGCAAGGTTCGCCTTGACGTCAAGGCAACCAACGAATTGTCGCTGTTCTTGATGGCCGGCTACGGCACAGACGACAACCTCAACGACAATGCGGGCAACGCCATCGATGCCAGCGGTCGCGGCTTCTACAAGCAGTGGGGCGGCAACTGGGCAGTCTGGGGCGGCGGCACCTACAAGTTCAACGACAAGACTTCGTTCAACGCCCAGGTTTCCTATGACGACTGGAAGAACCTCGGCATCGCCGCCAACGTTGCCTACACCGTTGTGCCCGGCTTTACGGTCACGGCTGAAGTCGACTACCTCAATGCGGGAAAGTTCGGCGACGCCGATTTCAGCAACTGGACCAAGGCTAGCAAGAAGAGCAACATCGGCGGCATTCTCCGCTTCCAGCGCTCGTTCTAACGGATAGACTGACCTTACCAGACCGCCCGCAGCATATCGCTGCGGGCGGCTTTTTGTATGCTGATGTGAGGTGTCGGCCCGTCGGGCACCAAACCCATACCTTGATTTCGCCATCCAACCGGTGAAAAGCTCCTGGCATGGAATGGCGCGACGAGGGAATCATTCTCGGCACCCGCAAGCATGGCGAAACCAGCGCCATTCTCGAGGTGATGACGCGCGCGCATGGCCGTCATCTCGGCCTTGTTCGTGGTGGCCGCTCGCGCAAGCAGCAGCCCGTTCTCCAACCTGGCAATCGCGTCGACCTGTTATGGCGAGCGCGCCTTGACGAGCATCTCGGCACGTTCCAGGCCGAGGCGATCGAGATGAACGCCGCCCGGCTGATGGACAGCGCCGTCGCCGTCTATGGGTTGCAGACCATGGCCGCGCATCTGCGCCTGTTGCCCGAGCGCGACGCTCATGAAGGTCTTTACGAAACGCTTGCCGTGATGATCGTCCATCTTGACGATGCCGATGCTGCCGGCGAACTGGTGGCGCGCTTCGAGCTTCTGGTGCTGGACGAACTCGGCTTCGGCCTCGATCTCAGCCAATGTGCCGCCACCGGCACGCGGCAGGACCTGGCCTATGTCTCGCCAAAGTCGGGTCGAGCGGTGTCGCGCGAAGCAGGTCTGCCATGGCGCGACAAGATGCTGGCTCTGCCGGCCTTTCTGCAGCGCGGCTCCGGCCTGCGCGCCGACCCGGCTGCGGTCGACGACGCCTTCCGGCTGACCGGTTTCTTCTTCACCCGCCATGTCTATGAGCCGCGCGGCATCGAGCCGCCGGACGCTCGCGCCGGCTTCCTTGCCGCCTTGCGCAAGCACCACGCGCGCGGCAAGACCATAGCTGGCGAGAACGCGGCCAGAGAAATCATCACATGAGCGAGGTCGAACTTTATCCCGGCCGGGTCTCGCCGCTCGGCCTCGGCACCATTCCGCACGCCGACATGCTGAAATACACCGGCCTGGAGCTGCTGCAGCGCATCGTCGACGGCAAGTGTCCGGCCCCGCCGATCTCCTTCCAGCTCAGCTTCGCACTGACCGAAGTATCGGAAGGCCGGGCCGTGTTCCGTGGCGTGCCCAACGAGCGCTACCTCAACCCGCTGGGCAGCGTGCATGGCGGCTGGGCGGCGACACTGCTCGATTCGGCACTGGCCTGCGCCGTGCAGACGCTGCTCGAAAAGGGCGAGGCCTATACGACGGCGGAGTTCAAGGTGAATTTGACGCGGCCCATCACGCCGAAAACCGGCGAGGTGGTCTGCGAGGGCAAAGTCGTCCACAAAGGCCGCACATTGGCCGTGTCGGAGGCGACGTTGAAGGATGCAGGCGGCAAGCTGCTGGCTTTCGGCACCGAAACATGCTCGATCTTTCCGGCCGCCAATCTGGCGGCGCGTTGAGTTTTCTGGCCGTTTGGCCGCCGCATTTGAATGTCAGTGAGACTGAACGTCAGTGAAAGCCGGCCTGGTTTGGGGGAACCGCCATGTTTGAAAGCCTGATCGGCCTCGTCGCCATCATCGCGCTGTTCGTCATCATTTCGCGCCAGCAGAGCCGCATCGGCCTTGTCGAGCGCGAGCTTGGCGCGCTGCGCAGCCTGGTCCTTTCCGGCGCCGTGACGCCTGTGGCCAAGCCGTTCGAACAGGCCACGCCAGACGTCGCGCCCGCCGATGTGGCGCCGGCCGTTGCGGCGGCGGCCGACATTTCCTCGCCAGCGATAAGCGAGCCGGTCGCCGCACCGGCGCCAGCTATGGAAGCGCAAGCCCCAATCGGCGAGGTCGTGTCCGGGCCATGGGCGCCAAGCGAGCCGAAGGCAGCGGAACCTGCAGCGCCGACCGCCACGGCGAAAGCCGCTCGCCAGTCCGATGTCGAAACCGCGCTCGGCACCCGCTGGGCGGTCTGGGTCGGCGGCATCGCACTGGCGCTGGGCGGCCTGTTCCTGATCCGCTACACCATCGAGGCCGGCATTTTCGGTCCCGGCGTGCGGCTGACCATGGCCGGCGTGCTCGGCCTTGTGCTGGTCGCCGGCGGCGAGTTCATCCGCCGCACCGGCTTCAAAGTGCCGGTGCAAGGCGTTGCCGGCGCCTATATTCCGGCGATCCTGACCGCGGCCGGTGCCTTCATCCTGTTCGGCACCGTCTATGCCGCGCATGGCATTTACGGCTTCATCGGCCCGGCACTCGCCTTCACGCTGCTCGGCGCCATCGGCGTGGCGACGATCGCGGCCGCCCTGGTCCATGGCCAGGCGCTGGCCGGCATCGGCCTTGTCGGCGCCGTGGTGACACCGATGCTGGTCGCCTCGCAGGCGCCCAATCCCTGGGCGCTGTTCGGCTACCTCGCGATCGTGCTCGCCGCCACCGGCGTCATCGCTCGCATGCGCGACTGGAAATTACTGATGGCGGCCGCCTTTTTCGGCACCGGTGTCTGGACCATCCTTTACATGACCGATGCGCCGGGGGCGAACCTCTCTGCCATCCTGTTCATCGATGCCGTCACGCTGGCCGTGCTCGCCCTTGTCTGGCTCGCTCGCCGTGGCGATGAAACCGGGCCAGCCAGGGCTTTCGACTGGCCGTCCATCGTGCCTGGCCTGTTTGTCGCATTCTCGGCGCTGGGCCTGTCGGTCGACCCGGCCTTCGCTGCCGCCGGCTATGCCTTGCCGGGCGCCGTGGTGATCGCCGCGATGGTGGCCGTCGCGCTCTATCGCCCGCTGGCGCTGCCGCTCCTCTATGCGGCCGGGCTGGTCTCGGTGCTGATCTATCTCGGCATCATCCCGCCAACCTCGATCGCCTCCGATTTTTCGGGCGGTGCCCTGGGCGTCGATGGACTGCCCGTGGCCACGTCCAATGCGCTGACATTGCGCATCGGCATCGCACTCGGCATGGTCTTCATCGGCGCCGGCTTCTGGGCCGCGCACAGGTTCGCCGCCGGGACGCAGATCCGTGCGGCCTCATGGGCAGCGTGGGGCGTCATCGTCCCGCTGGTCATCCTGCTGGCGCTCTGGTTCACCTTCGGCAATCTCGACCGCGATTTTGTCTACGCCGCCGCAGCGGCGCTGCTTGTCGTGGTTTTCGCCGCCGGCGGCGAGTGGATCGCGCGGGCTGAAGAGCCGCCGCTCAAGGGCGGTATCGCGGTGTCGTTTGCTTTGGGTGGCGCGGCGGTCGCCGGGCTCCTGTTGTTGCATATGGCTTTCGATTCCGGCTGGACCACCATCCTGCTCGGTGCGGCAGCCATCGTGCCGGCGCTGGTCACCCGCTGGCGCTCCTATCCGGTGCTCGGCTGGATTTCGGTTGGCGCGGTGATCGCGGTGCTTGGCCGCGTCGCCTTCGACCCGACCATTGTCGGCGCCGAGTTCCTGTCGACGACACCGGTCTTCAACTGGCTGCTGCCGGGCTACGGCCTGCCGGCGCTGGCCTTCGGCTTTGCCGCCTGGCAGCTCGCCCGCACCACCCCCGCACTACCAATAGCTGGCAATGGCCGGCCACGCCTCGCCATGGAAGCGGCTGCGGCGCTGTTTGCGCTGCTCACACTCGCCATGCTGGTGCGCCATGCCATGCATGGCGGCGTCATCGACACGGGTGCCATGACGCTCGCTGAGCAGGCGATCTACACGCTGATCGCCATCGGCGCCGGCGCCATCCTGGTCGCCATCGACATGCGCTCGCCAAGTTCGGTGCTGCGCTATGGTTCGATGGCCGCCGGCGTGGCCTCGGTCGCCCTCATCGTCATCCGGCACTTCGTGGTGCTGAATCCGTTGTTCACCGACGAATCGACCGGCCGGATCCCGGTGTTCAACCTCTTGTTCCTCGCCTATCTTCTGCCGGCGGCCGCCGCCGGCGCCCTAGCGCTCTATGCGAGGGACAAGCGGCCGAAATGGTATGCGCAGATGCTGGCGCTGGTGGCCGCCGTGCTTGCCTTCGCCTATGCCACGCTGTCGGTAAGGCGCCTGTTCAAGGGCGAGTTCATCGGCCTGTGGAGCGGCCTCGGCCAGTTGGAAACCTACACCTATTCGGCCCTCTGGCTGGTCATCGGCGTGGCACTGCTCACGGCCGGCGTCTGGCTGAAGTCACAGGTGCTGCGCATTGCCTCGGCCGCGCTGATAGCGATCGCCGTGCTGAAGGTCTTCATCTTCGACATGTCGGAGCTGGAAGGCGTGCTGAGGGCGTTGTCCTTCATCGGCCTCGGCGCCGTGCTGATCGGTATCGGTCTGTTTTATCAGCGGCTTTTGACGCGGGCGGCGAGGGAGGGATGAAGCGCTTGCTTCCGTGAAGAGCTCTTACCCGTTCATGTACCTGTTTGTCCGCTATTTTCGGACGACGCCGCGCACGCGGCGTTGTACGATTGCCTCTTTGATGAGGCCCGCGATCTTGCGAACAAACGCCGGGCTGAAGGAGCCGATTGGCTTCGTCGTGACGAGATCATAAGCTTCATCGATCTGTACGCGGTTGTACTCGTCTAGGATCAACCATGACGGGAAATCGAGCCCACCCCTGCGGCACTCGATTTCGCTCACGGCAACATGCGTGCGGGACCGGTCGGGCTTTTGCGAGGTGAGCGGGAACAAGAACAGTGCGGCAGGCGTTGCCGGCGTTCTGACCACAATGCAGACTGGCCGCGCCTTGCGGCCGGATTCCTCGCCGGCGTCAGCCTGTCGTGCCCATAGATAATAGTATCGAAGCAAATCGCCGGGCTTAAGCATCCGGCTTGTCACCGGTTGTGATGGCCTCCAATCCGGACATGAGTTCATCGTGAACCTCGTCCGGCGCGTCCTCAAGCGTGTAGGCTACGGCATGAGGCGAACTAACGAGCTGCCGATATTGGGCCGCCGATAGGATGATCAGCTTCTCTTTGCCGCGTTTCGTGAGAGCGACAGGCTCGATCATTGCCGTTTCGAGAATTTCGCCGGACGCCCGATTCATATCCGAGAAGGTGAATTGTTTCATCGAGTGATCCTAATACGTATTTTACATATTGTGCATATTTTACGTATTCAGGCAACCTATTTGCCGCTGCCTTCCAATTGGGGAATAAATCGGCACCCGCCATCGTTATCTCATTGCTTGGGTGACCGGGGCGGGAGACCGCTTCGCGCTGGCCGCTTGCGCCGCGCCCGGAAGGCGCGTTCAATCAGGATTAACAAGGGCGACCTCGAAACCAGCGGTCATGGACGAAAAGAAGGCAGCAATCCTTGGCGAAATACCGCGCCTGCGCCGCTACGCACGCTCGCTTTTGCGCGACCGCGACGCTGCCGATGATCTCGTCCAGGATTGCCTTGAGCGGGCGCTTGTGCGGCTCGACAACTGGCAGACAGGAGAAAGCCCCCGGAGGTGGCTGTTTACGATCATGCATCATTTGTTCATCGATCAGATGCGCAAGGTGAACCGTCGCGGCGAGGCGGCGATGCTGCCGCTGGAGGCGGGTGAGGCCGTTGCCCAGCCGGCCGAGCAGGTGGAGAGCATTGCCTCGCGCGAGATCATCGACGCATTGCAGGCGATCAGCCCCGACCGTCGTGCAGCCCTTGTCATAGTTGCCATCGAAGGTTTTTCCTATGCCGAAGCAGCCAACATTCTGGGCGTGCCTGCCGGCACGCTGATGTCGCGCATCGCGCGCGGGCGTGAGGAATTGCGCGGGTTGCTGGACGACACGGCGCGTCGCCGCGCGATAAGGATCGTCGAGAAATGATCCGCCGAGACTTTTCCGAACGTGACATCCACATGGCGCTCGATGGCGAGCTGCCCAGCGACGAGCGCGCCGCTTACGATGCCTGGCTCGACGCCAATCCCGAGATGAAAGCCAAGAGCGCCCGCTTCACAGCCGACCGGACGGCCTTGCGGGCGGCCTTCGCCGGCGTGCTGGATGAAGCGGTGCCGGCGCGGTTGCGCAAGGTCGTGCTCGGCGAGGCGCCGGTCAGGGCAGCCGTGCCACGCTCACGCTGGTGGCTTGCCGCAGCTGCCGCTGTGCTTCTGGTCGCCGGCGGGCTTGGTGGCTACCTTGCCGGCGTCGACGGCGTCGGGCAGGAGGACCCTGCGGAAGATCGGCTGGCCGAGCAGGCAATCGCGGCCCATGTCATCTATGCCGCCGAAAAGCGGCATGCGGTCGAAGTGCTGGCCAGCGACAAGGATCATCTGCAGACCTGGCTGTCCAACAGGGTAGGGCTGAAGCTGGTGGCGCCGGACCTGACCGCGAACGGTTTCCAGCTGGTCGGCGGCCGGTTGCTTCCGGCCGGCGACAGCAAGGCCGCGATGCTGCTCTACGAGGACGACAAGGGCGAGCGCATATCCCTCTTCGTCACGGCGGAAGCGGCGGAGAATGCCAAGGGCACCTATGCATCGGCGCAAGACGGTCCTGCGGCCGTCTACTGGCTGGACAAGGGCTATGGCTGTGCCGTCGTCGGCTCGCTGCCGCGCGAGCAATTGGCTGTCGTGGCAAAGAGCGCCTATGGCCAGCTTCTGGCTGGCCTGGCGAGTTGAAAGGCGCTATTTTTCGTGGTGACGCCAGCCTGTAATAGCGATCCTGTTCAAAGCGTTTGCGTCGCTGGACTGCTGCCGAATCTGTCACAATTCGGCCCTATTCGAGGTGCGATAGCGCTTTGTGGCCATCAGAATTTCGGCTGATGTCCTGAACGTTTTTCAGTAGGGCATTCCCCACCACCAATCGAGGTTTTCTGAAGCCGCATGCCTGCCGAGATCCGCACGGCCCGCGCGTCTGACGTCGATGATCTCGCCGCCATCGAGAAAGCTGTTTTCCAAAGCGACCGAATTTCCCGCCGCTCCTTCCGCCTGTTCATCGAGCGCGAAACCGCCGAGACGCTGGTCGCCGAAAACGATGGCCGCGTGGCCGGCTATGCGATCGTGCTGTTTCGCAAGGGCAGCGGCGTGGCGCGCCTCTACTCGATTGCGACCGGTCCCTTCTTCGGCGGCCTGGGTGTTGGCCGTAAGCTGCTCGAATCCGCCGAGGATGCCGCCTTCGAGCACGGCCGCATGATGCTGCGCCTCGAGGTGCGCGAGGACAACAGCCGCGCGATCCGCATCTACGAGCAGGCCGGCTATCGCAAGATCGGCCGCGAACCCGGCTACTATGAGGATGGCGGGACAGCACTTCGCTATGAGAAGACCTTGCGCGGCGACATTCCGATCGCCACCAAGGTGCCATTCTACCAGCAGACCTGTGAATTCACCTGCGGCCCGTGCTGCCTGATGATGGCGATGGCCAATTTCGACCGCGGCTTCGTGCCGGATCCGGTCATGGAAATCCGGCTGTGGCGTGAAGCGACGACCGTCTTCATGATGTCGGGTCCCGGTGGATGCGAACCGTTCGGCCTCGCTGTGTCGGGGTACGAGAGCGGGCTTGCGGCGGAGATCTACGTTTCCTTCTACGGTGCGCTGTTCCTGCAATCGGTGCGCAGCGAGGACAAGCGTCGGGTGATGGAACTCGCCCAGGTCGACTTTCGCCGGCGCGCGGAACTTTACGGCATCCCGGTGAATTACCGTCCGTTCACCATCGATGATATCAGGGCTGCGATCGCGGAGGGAAAACTGGTGCTGGTGCTGATCAGCGGCTTCCTGATGTTCGGCAAGAAGGTGCCGCACTGGGTGCTGGCGATCGGCGATGACGGCGACCATATCCTCATCCATGACCCTTGGGTCGAGGACGAAAGGCAAGAGACCATCCTTGATGCCGCCAACATTCCCGTGCCTTACGGCATCTTCATGAACATGGCGCAGTTCGGCCGCGACGGACTGCGTGCCGCCATCACTCTGGGAAAGCGCTGATAACAATGACCTGGGTTATTCTTACAGGCAGGCAGAGCGATCTCGACCAGGTGGCGACACCACACAAGATCATCACCAATCGCGACTATCTCGCGCACCCGTCGCTGTTTCGCGGCCAGCGGCCGAAGGTCATCAACCTGTCGAACAATTACGCCTACCAGAGCCGCGGCTACTATGCCTCGCTGCTGGCAAGCTCGCGCGGCCACAAGGTGATCCCGACCGTCGAGACGATGATCGACCTGTCGGAGCGCAAGCTCTATGAGCACGCGCTGCCGGAACTGGAACTGGCGCTCAACAAATGCCGCAAGGATCTTGGCGGCGCCTTTCCGCAAAAGGTCTGCATCTTCTTCGGCATCGGGCCGTCGAAAATCTGGGACCGTTTCGCCAAGCTGTTGTTTGACTGGTTCCGCGCACCGGCGCTTGAAGTCCACATCAAGGACAGCGCCGAATGGGCCTCGATCCGCAAGATCGGTTTCCATCCGCTGGCGCGCATGACCGAGGACGAGGAAAAAAGCTTCATCCAGTGCCTGGAGACCTACACCAACCGCGAGTGGCGCGACACCAAGGGCCGCACGCCGGCGCGCTACACCTTTGCCACGCTGGTCGACCCGCACGAGGAATTGCCGCCCTCGGAGATCTCGTCGCTGCGCTATTGGGCCAAGATCGCCGAGAAGATGGGCGTCGAAATCGAGCCGATCACCAAGCGAGACCTCGCCAAGCTCGCCAATTACGACGCGCTGTTCATCCGCGAGACGACCTCGATCTCCAACCACACCTATCGTTTCGCCCGCCGCGCCCAGCAGGAAGGCATGCCGGTCATCGACGATCCGCTGTCGATGATCCGCTGCACCAACAAGGTCTATCTCAACGAGCTGATGGCCTACAACAAGGTCCCGGTGCCGCCGACGGTGATGATCGCCGGCACCTCGGATCTCGAACTGGCGGCGCAGACATTGGGCTTTCCGCTGGTGCTGAAGATTCCGGATTCGTCGTTCTCGCGCGGCGTCAAGAAATGCGCCAATTTCGAGGAACTGAAGACGCTCGCCACAGAATGGCTGGAGGATTCCGACCTTCTGATCGCGCAGAAATTCATTCCGACCGAGTATGACTGGCGCGTCGGCGTGCTCGGCGGCCAGCCCTTGTTTGCCGTCCACTATCTGATGGCCAAGAAGCACTGGCAGATCGTCAATCACAAGGCCAACGGCAAGCCCGACCAGGGCGGCATCAAAACCTTCACACTGAAGGAAACGCCGGCGCATGTCGTGGAGACGGCAGTGAAGGCGGCGCGCTGCATCGGCGACGGGCTCTATGGCGTCGACCTCAAGGAGACCAAGGACGGCGTCTTTGTCATCGAGGTCAACGACAATCCGAATCTCGACCATGGCTGGGAGGATTCCGGCGAGAAGGACGAGGTCTGGGTGCGGCTGACGCAGTGGTTCCTGGAGCGGCTGGACCGGCCCGGGCGATAATTCAACCGAGGGGAAAAGATGCTGTTCATCGTGATCGAGGATTTCACCGGCTGCGATCGCAAGGAGATCTACCGCCGCTTTCGCGACCGGGGCCGCCTGAAGCCGGACGAGCTTCTCGTGCACCACAGCTGGATCGCGGCGGATATGAGCCGCTGCTTCCTGCTGGTGGAGGCCGACGACGTCACGCTGCTGCAGCGCTGGGTCATCGAATGGTCGGATCTGGTGGAATTCGAAATCGTTCCCGTGGCGACAAACAAGGACATGGCAGAGGCATTGAGCGGTCACCTCTGAGCATCACCGCCCATCAGGTCAAAGGAGTGCCGGCGAGCCGACCGCGCGCCGGCACTCATCGATCAGCCACTGGCGAAACGCCGCCACGACATCGCGCTTGGCGCTGCGCTCCGGGATCGTCAGGCAATAAGGCTGGCGCAGCTCCAGCATCTGGGCGAGGGGCCTGACAAGTCGGCCGTCCTCCAGCGCCTCGGCACAGTAGATCCCTTGCGCCAGCGCCACGCCCAATCCCGAAATGGCAAGGTCTAGTGCCGCGCGCGATGAGTTGGCCGAGAGGCCGCGCTGCGCTGCCCGGCCGGGCTCGATGCCGGCCATCTCGAACCAGTTGTGCCAGGACGGAAAGGACGCACCAGTTGGTCCCCAGCCAGTATGGATGAGCGGCAGGCTGGCGAGGCCCTCGGGTTTGATCGTGTCCGCCAGCCCGGGCGCACACACGGGATAGACCGCGTCCTGGACGATATCCTCGGTCGGGTGCTCGCGATAATGCGGGCCATAAGTGAGCCTGATGTCGATCAGCTCACGGTCGAACGGCACCGGGTCGTCGTCGCCTCTGAGCGATATGTCGACCGCGCCATGGCTTGCGACAAAACCGGCGAGACGCTGCGAAAGCCAACCCATGGCCATGGATGGCGGTACCGATACCACCAGGCGCGGGCGGAAGGCATCGCCGCCAAGGTCGCGCGAGACACTGCCGATCTCCTGGAAGGCCATGGTCAGCCTGGGCAGCATCTCGACGCCGGCCTCGGTGAGGACGACGCGTCGGTTGACGCGGTGGAACAGCTTGCGGCCCATCTGCTCCTCGACGGTGCGGATGAGCTGGCTGACTGCGGCGGCCGATACCGAAAGCTCTTCCGCCGCCGCGGCAAAGCTGCCTGCACGCGCCGCGGCCTCGAAGGCCTGAAGTCCTTTGAGAGATGGAAGTGTGACCATGATCACCAGATAGATAAGTTCAGCTTATCAAAGTTGCAGAAATCGTCGTTTTTGGAAAGTTTTTTCATTGGCTACAGTGGATTCCATCAAATCCCAGCCTGGATCGAAGCCCGTGGATCATCGCGACGTAATTTCATCGTTGACGCAGGAGGAGCGCAACCGCCTGACCGCCAAGTCGGACGTCGCGGGCCTCGTTCAGCTTGCCGCTCATTGGGGTGCGATCGTGATCATCGGATCGCTGATCGCCGCCAAGGTGCCGTTCTGGCCGCTGCTGATGCTGCCGCAAGGCATCCTCATCGTGTTCCTGTTCACGCTGCTGCACGAGACGGTTCATCGTACGGCTTTCGAAACGCAATGGTTGAACGATGCCGTGGCACGGGTGTGCAGCCTAGCGATCGCGTTGCCGGCGGACTGGTTTCGCTACTTCCATTTCGCCCACCATCGATACACGCAGGACCCGCAGAACGACCCGGAACTGGCCTTCCCCAAACCGGAGACATGGCGGCAATATCTCGTCCATGTCTCTGGTATCCCGTTGTGGTGGGGGCACCTCAAGACACTTTTTGGCAATGCGATGGATCGAGGCCGGGAAAGCTACGTTCCGCCAAAGGGTCACGACAAGGTGCGCGCCGAGGCGCGCGCCATGATTGCCTTTTATGCCGTGGTCATTGTGCTGGCCGTCTATTTCCGGCTCTCAGTGCTTCTTTATGTCTGGATCGTGCCGGCTTTGCTCGGTCAGCCGTTTCTGCGGCTTTATCTGCTGGCCGAGCACGGCCGTTGCCCGTTCGTCGCCAACATGCTGGAGAACACCAGGACCACGCTGACCAACTGGCTGGTGCGCAAGCTGGCGTGGAACATGCCGTTCCATGCCGAGCATCATGCCTATCCCGGCGTGCCGTTTCATCAACTGCCGCGGTTTCATGCGCTGATCGAGCGGCATTTGAAGGTGGTCGAGCCGGGCTATGTCAGCTTCCACGAAAAGTACATCGAGACGCTGCAATGACGATGGTCGACCTCAACCGGTCTGGCTGTGCAACGCGCCGGATTTCAACAGACGCTGAATATCGGCCGCCTTTGACGGCACACCGATCAGATAGCCCTGCGCCTCGGTACAGCCATTGCCGCGTAGGATGTCGAGCTGTGCCTCGGTCTCGACACCCTCGGCGGTGACAGTGATGCCAAGCTCGGCACCCAGCCCGATTACAGTGCGAACGATCGCCACGGTGTCGCGATTGCCGAGGTCGTGGATGAACGAACGGTCGATCTTGATCTTGTCGACGGGAAAACGCCTGAGATAACCGAGCGAGGAATAGCCGGTGCCGAAATCATCCAGTGCGATGCGGATGCCGAGTTCGCGCAACTGTCGCAATGTCCGCAGCACTGCCTCGCTCTCGTCCATCAGCACGGTTTCGGTGATTTCCAGTTCCAGCCGGCTGGCCGGCACGCCAGAAAAGGCGAGAGCCGAAATGACGCTGCGGGCAAAGCCGCCGCTTTTGAGCTGCACGGCAGAGACATTGACTGCGATGCGCAGGCCAGCAGGCCAGCTTGCCGCCGTCGCACAAGCCTTCCTCAGTGCCCACTCGCCAAGCGGCACGATCAGCCCGGTTTCTTCGGCGACCGGAATGAAGTCGTCCGGCGCCACGGTGCCGCGCACCGGAGAATGCCAGCGCATCAAGGCTTCGGCGCCGACGATCTCGCCGGAGGCGATGTCCATGATGGGCTGGAAATCGAGATCGAATTCCTGTCGTGGCAGCGCCGTCTCGAGGTCGATCTCGAGTGCGCGTCGTGCCTGCACCATCGCGTCCATTCCAGGCTCGAAGAAGCGGTACAGGCTGCGCCCTTCGCTCTTTGCCCGGTAGAGTGCCGTATCGGCGTTCTTCAGCAGCGTGTCGGCATCTTTGCCGTCGTCTGGAAAAACGGCGATGCCAAGACTGATGCCGACATGGATGTCCCGGCTCTTATCGCGGAACGGTTTTGCGATCGCCTCGACGATCCGCTTCGCCAGTTTTTCAGCATCGGCAATTCCCTTGAAATTGAACTGGACAATGACGAACTCGTCGCCGCCGAAGCGGGCGACGATGTCTGTTTCACCGCGCAGACAACGCTGCAGCCTCTCGGCCACGCTTTTCAGGAGCCAGTCGCCGGCGGGGTGTCCCAGGGTGTCGTTGACCGCCTTGAAGCGATCGAGATCGAGCGAGAAGATTGCCAGCGGCGTGACCGCCGTACCTTCCAGCGCAAGGTCGAGCCGTTCGCGGAACATCGAGCGGTTGGGCAGTCCGGTCAGCGTGTCGTGATGCGCAAGATGGGTCATGCGCTCTTCGGTGCGGCGGCGTTCGGTGACATCGTCGAAGGTCACCACCCAGCCGCCACCGCTCATCGGCCGGCGTGTGACCAGAACCGTCCTGCCGTCGGTAAGGTGCCGATAGGCTGAATGCGTTTTTGCCGCCGCTAGGCAGGCTTCGGTTTTGGCGACTTCGCTGTCGACGTCGATCTTCGCGTAGATACCGAGTTCCAGCAATCGTTCGAGCGCGTCGCGGTGCGTGGTTCCAAGCGGGAAGTCCGCCGCGGTGACATTGTAGAGTTCCAGAAAACGCCGGTTGCGCACGATCATCTTGCCGTCGGCGTCGTACATCAGCAGGCCTTGCGACATGTTGGCGAGCGCTGCGTCGAAACGGCGGTGCTGTTCCTTGAGATCCTGTTCGGCGCGCCGCTGTACAGTGATGTCTTCGTAGATCGAAACCCAACCACCCAAGGCCAGCGGACGATGCGAGATGTTGATGATGCGGCCGTCCGACAGCGTCTCCTCATAGGTCGAGGGTCTCGCCTGGTCGATGTAGGGCTTGCGAATGGCGTAGAGTTCGTCGGCGGTTTGCGAAGCGATGCCGATATCGACGCTGTGCCGCAGGATGTCGATGAAATGGATGCCCGGCCGCACCACCTTGGCGTCGAGACAGAAGATATTGATGTAGTTGCCGTTGCAGATGATCATCCGCTCTTCGGCATCGAACATGCACAGCCCATGCGACATGTTCTCGACCGCGGCCGAAAAGCGTTCATTCTGTTCGCGCAGTTCGTCTTCCATATGGCGCGAACGATCCATGCCTTCGGCCTCCCGTTCCGGGACGACCGAACCATCCTTGGCATCAGCGACGGGCATGAGGCGCCTGCGGATCGTGATCGAACACCGCACTGTTGCCCGTTCCGGTTAATTTAGCGTTTTCTAGCCAACGGCGGGTGCCGAAACCTGATGCCGCGACGTCTCGATCGCGGAAAACCGCTTCAGGAACGCATTCTGCGCCCAGGTCACCGAGCGTGGCGTGAAATCGAAGCGGTCGGCATTGAAGCCGCGCGGACGGCCGAAGAACTCGGTCGCCTCGGCGGTCGAAAAGCCGGCGAGCAGCGTTGCCTCGAAATAGGCGGCGATCTGGTCGGCGCGCTTGATCTCCTTGCGCAGCGCAGCGGATGGTTCCGGCGGCAACGAGAAGCGCAGATGGATGGCGCGCTGCAACCGCAATTCACAGTCCTTGTAGCTTCCGCCCATCACCGATTTGAACGGCGAGATCATGTCGCCGATGACATATTCGGGGGCGTCGTGCAGCAAGGCCGCCAGCCTGGCGTCGGCCGAAGCCTCTGGCACCAGGTCGCAGAATAGCGCCTCGACCAGCAGCGAGTGCTGGGCGACCGAAAAAGCATGCTCGCCGCTGGTCTGGCCGTTCCAGCGGGCAACGCGGGCGAGCCCATGCGCAATGTCCGAAATCTCGATATCGAGCGGCGAGGGATCGAGCAGGTCGAGCCGGCGGCCCGACAGCATGCGCTGCCAGGCGCGTGCCGGCGCGCCGACGCGGTCGGCAGCCATCAGGCCTCCTCCGCGCTGACGGCTTCCTGCGGGAAGGCGAATTTTGCCCAGACCGGGATGGCGAGTGAAACAGGGGCGTCCCCGGCTATGATCGGCTGGCCGGCGTCGAGCGCCGCCTTGACCCGGTCGATGCGGGCAATGGCCAGACCGATCGTGCCGACGGTCGAGCCGAGCGTACCAACCGGCCGACCTGCAACGGTTAGCTCGGTGCCCGGCGCGGGCAGGGGCCTGTCGGCCGATGCAATCAGCACGCGCCGCCTGGCCGTGCCGCGATGCTGCATGCGCGAGACGACCTCCTGGCCGACATAGCAGCCCTTCTTGAAGCCGACGCCGCCGGTTTCGTCCAGAAGCACATCATGGGGGAAGGCGTCTCCCAGTTGGTAGTCGCTGCCGCTTTCGGCAATGCCGCCGGCAATGCGGAAGGCTTGCCACGCGGCGAGGTCGCTGGGCGCAGTTGTTTCGCCATAGGAACGCATGACGGCGCCGCTGCGAAAGCGCGTGTCGGCGGCCGCCATTGAATCAGATTGTGAGGGTGTTGATTCATGTCCCCACGCGACGGTGACAAACACCTGATCTGCCTTGGCAATCTCGACCTTGGCGCGCAGTTTGTAGAGCGTCAGCCGGCGTACGAAATCGTCCGATATGTCGACCCGGCATTCCAGCCGGAATGCATTCTCACCGTCGCGCGAGATCAGGAAATCGAACAGGATCTTGCCTTGCGGCGTCAGCAGCGCACCGGGTTTGGCTTCGCCGGGAGCCAATATGTCGAGATCGGTGGTCAGGATGTTCTGCAGAAAATGCTCGGCATCCGGGCCTGACACGGAAATGAGGGCGCGGTCTTTGAGCTGGGCAAAGGGCATGGGCGGAAAAGCAACCTGATCTTGCAAAACGGTCGGCCTTTACGTAAGCCGCTGGCACTCCCCCCGCAAGAGAGCATGGCCATGATCTACGACCTCATCCTGACAGGCGGCACAGTGGTCAACCATGACGGCGAAGGGGCTCGCGACATCGGCGTGAAGGACGGGCGCATCGCTGCCATCGGCGATCTCCGCCAGGCCTCGGCCGGCGAGACGATCGACTGCCGCGGCCTGCATATCCTGCCAGGTGTCATCGATAGCCAGGTGCACTTTCGCGAGCCGGGACTGGAGTACAAGGAAGATTTGGAAACGGGTTCGCGCGCGGCCGTGCTTGGCGGCGTCACCGCCGTGTTCGAGATGCCCAACACCAATCCTTTGACCACCAGCGAGGCAGCGCTTGCCGACAAGATCCGGCGCGGCACTGGTCGCATGCATTGCGATTTTGCCTTCTGGGTTGGCGGTACGCGTGAGAACGCGAAAGATGTCGGCGAGCTTGAGCGGTTGCCGGGCGCGGCCGGGATCAAGGTTTTCATGGGCTCGTCGACCGGCGATCTGCTGGTCGAGGATGACGAGGGCGTGGCATCGATCCTCCGGAACACGCGCCGCCGCGCCGCCTTTCATTCGGAAGACGAATTCCGGCTGCGCGAGCGTCTTGGCGAACGCATCGAGGGCGATCCTTCATCGCACCCGGTCTGGCGCGACGAGATCGCCGCCTTGCGCTGCACCGAACGGCTTGTGCGCATCGCTCGGCAAGTTCGCGCCCGCATCCATGTCCTGCACATCTCGACCGCCGAGGAGATTGTGTTCCTCCAACAGCACAAGGATGTCGCGACCTGCGAGGCGACGCCGCATCATTTGACGCTGAGCGCCGACGACTATCTCAGGCTTGGCACGCTGATCCAGATGAACCCGCCGGTGCGCGCCGCGCGCCATCGCGACGGCGTCTGGCATGGCATTGCGCAAGGCATCGTCGACGTGCTCGGCTCCGACCACGCGCCGCACACGCTGGCCGAGAAGGCAAAATCCTATCCGGCCTCGCCGTCAGGGATGACCGGCGTGCAGACGCTGGTGCCGATCATGCTCG
The DNA here is from genome assembly GCA_014189435.1 of Mesorhizobium loti. Classification (NCBI taxonomy): domain Bacteria; kingdom Pseudomonadati; phylum Pseudomonadota; class Alphaproteobacteria; order Hyphomicrobiales; family Phyllobacteriaceae; genus Mesorhizobium; species Mesorhizobium loti. Next base: position 3,617,844 of record CP050293.1, on the reverse strand, counting down.
ACCACGTCAATGCCGGCCGGCTGACCTTGCAGCGCTTCGTCGACCTGTCCAGCCATGGCCCGCAGCGCATCTTCGGCATGGCGAGAAAGGGCCGTATCGCCGCCGGCTACGACGCCGACTTCACCATCGTCGATATGAAGCGGCGCCAGACCATCACCAACGCGCAGGCCGGCTCGAAAGCCGGCTGGACGCCTTATGACGGGAGAGAAGTGACCGGCTGGCCGGTTGGCACCGTCATTCGCGGTAGCCGCGTGATGTGGGAAGGCGAGATCGTCACGCCCAGCCAGGGTAGGGCGGTGGAGTTTGCCGAGGCCCTTGTCGTCTAGACTCCCTAAGAGGCTCAGTCGCCGGCGACGAAGAATGTCCACTGCCCAGTGGGCGTGATGCCGACACGGTAGAAGATATAGGCGCCGAATTGCTTCATGTCGTCGAAATCGCCAGCGGTGACGATCTTGAACAATTCGACCCGCTGCTTGGCGTCCAGCTTGTCCAGCGGCAGGGCGAAGAAATACGGCCACACATAGAGTTCTTGTGGCGTGCCGGCATCGAGGTGGACGTAGCCGGCATCGAGCACCTCCTCGAGGATAGCCAGGATCTCCTGGCCGTCCGGGTCGCCGGAGAGCCCCTTGAGGAAGGCGATGGCGTCGCCGTCTATGTCGGTCAGCGATATCTGCGTGGCGCTGTCGCCCTTGCCGATCAAGGGACGCAGTTTCTCGATGTCGCCGCCCTTGCAGGCCTCGACGATCAGGTCGTGCATGCGCCGCACCGGTTCCGGCAGCTTGCCGAGATCGTAGACAACCTCGGGTACCGGCGTCTCCGGATCGACGCGCGGTCTGGTCACGCCGCCATCCGCCGGACTGTCCGGCTCGGCTTCAGGAGTAGCCGGCTGGCTGGCCGGAGGCGGCGTTCCGACCGGGTTGGGCATCGGCACGGTGCTTCCTGGGGGCGACATGTCGTCGTCAGCCGGCGGCGTGACTGTTGGCGGGAGCTCTTCGCGCTTGATCTCGCTCAGCGCATAGGCGGGGCTGCTCGCGAGACACACAACCAGGGGAATCGCGGCACAGCAAGCAGCGAAAGAGATGCAGAGGACCAAGCCACGCGGCTTGCCTGACATCGAAAAACTCACTGCCCGTTTCTCCCTGCTTCCGGGCATGACGCCCGAGCGGCATTTTGCCGTCAAAGAACCGGATTTCGGTTCAGTGCCGCAGCCGTTCAGGCTCGAAGGCGCCAGCAATCACCTTTTCACGCATACGGTCGAGCAGGGCAAGGGCCGAGGTCTCGCCATTGGCACGCAACATCTCGCCGAAGGCGGTTTCGAGCGCTGCTTCGGCAATGATCTCGGGCTCTATACCGGCGGAGAGACCTTCCGCCCAGGCCTCGCTGTGGCTTTCCACGGCGGTCAGGCGTTTTTCTTCCCTGACCAGCGCGTCGATGTCGTTGACACCATGTTCCATAAGCGAATGTCCACCCTTTCAAGCAGCGATCCGTCGATGTGGATCAGGCCTGATCTGTTCATTTCACACGCGGGGTCAATTAAGTATTTGTAAATACGACATTTTTTTGATCGTCTTTTACAAAGCCCGATTGCCTTGTGCGAAGCTGCGTTCAGCTCGAGTCAAACTTAGCCGATTGGGGCGGCCTGCGGGGCGAAAACCTTCAGTTTGAGTTAATTCCGCTTTCGCGCGGTAAGGTTTCGTTAATACTGTTGCAGAAGTGCAACATGAGGATTGCACCAAGATATCGCCTGGCACAAGCCGGATATCTCAGTCGTCGCCAGCAATGGCCCAGATAGTTGTTGATGAGCGAGTGCCTAGTTGCCGTAACGCGAGGCGATATCGCGCGACAGCGTCTCGCCTTCCTTCATGTAGCGGCTGATGGCTTCGGTCGCCGAGGGCGTGCACCGCGTATAGGTGCCGCCGAAGGAGCGGTAGCCGCGATTGAAGCTGGCGATGAAGCGGGCGCGCCGCTCGGCATCCGGATTTTCCGAATCGAGCAGTTTTGTCATCTCGGCACGCCACTGGTCGCCCTTCTCGCCGCAGAGATTGCGCAGGAAATGCAGCGACCCCAGAACCTCCGCCAGTCGCATCAGGCCGGGCTCGAACGGCGACTCGGCGCTGAGCGCAGGCCGCATCGAAATGGCCATGCTGGCGGCAAGACATAGGACGAGGAGCAGGGACGGACGGTTCATAAGCCTTCTCTACCTAAACCCAACGGCGTATGCCGTTGTGGTCTGCCGAACGGTGTAAGTCTTTGTGGCGAAACAATTTGTCGCCCGCAAGGCGATTTTCAGGACTGTGGCCCGGCGTCTCCGCCGGGATTCAACAAGTCTTCGGCCACCGCGAACACCGAGCCTGCGAGCGGCAGTGCCGCCATCTCACTGAGCGTATAGAATGCGGCCGTCTCGGCATCGTCGCTGGCCACTGCCTCGCCGCCGGCATAGGCGGCGCCGAAGACCGTGAGGCGATAATCGACCGGATGGCTGTCGTCCCTGCCGTCGATGTGGATTTCCCGAAGCGGGCGATAATTTGTGGCGCGTAAACCGGTTTCTTCCAGAAGTTCGCGCTCCGCCGCTGCCTCCAGCGTTTCGCCGGGTTCGACCTTGCCGCCCGGGAAGGCATAGAGCCCTTGCGAGGGTTGCCGTGCGCGCTTGACCAGAAGCACGGTGTCTGCCCGCACGACGGCGACGGAGACTGCCGGGAGTGTCTTGCGCGCTTCGTTCATAGGTTCCCGATCAGGCGTGTAGGCAGGTCTGTTGTGGACCGCCCAGCATGGGGAAGCTTTAGCGGTTGCGCAACGCCGGTTGCATCGCCACTTTCAAAGCGAACCATTCGAAGGGCGCCAATCGACCATGTGCGGACGTTTTGCCTTGACCGCGACGCCGGACCAGACTGCCGCCTTGCTAGGCTTGGCTGAACTGGAGGATTTCCCTGCGCGCTACAACATTGCGCCGACGCAGCCGATCCTGATGGCGGTCGCCGGCCCCCCGCGGGCGCCGGGCTCGAATCTGCCGGACCGGCAGCCGATGCTGGTGCGCTGGGGGCTGATCCCGACCTGGGTCAAGGACACACGCGAGTTTCCGCTGCTGTTCAACGCGCGCTCCGAGGGTGCCGCCGAAAAGGCCTCGTTCAAGGCGGCCATGCGCCATCGCCGTGCGCTGGTGCCGGCATCCGGCTTCTATGAGTGGCGGCAAACCGGAGGCAAGAAGGGGCAACCCTATTGGATCCGGCCCAGGCATGGCGGGTTGGTCGCCTTTGCCGGACTGATCGAGACCTATGCCGAGCCGGGCGGTTCGGAAATGGACACCGGCGCCATCCTGACCGTCAACGCCAATGCCGACATCGCCCATATCCACGACCGCATGCCGGTGGTGATCGATCCCAGGGATTTCGCCCGCTGGCTGGATTGCCGCACGCTCGAGCCGCGCGATGTCGCCGATCTGTTGCGGCCGGCGCAGCTGGATTTCTTCGAGGCAATTCCCGTCTCCGACCTCGTCAACAAGGTCGCCAACACCGGACCGGAGATTCAGGAGCGGGGCGAGATCGGGCCGGAGCCCGAGAAGGTCAAGCGCCAGAAGCCCGGCGCGGACGACAGTCAGATGACGTTGTTCTAGCTCAGCTGTTCTTCAGAGGCGCTGTGCATGTCGGCGCCCTCATGCCAGGCGCCTTTGGCGCCGGCCGCACACCGCTTCAGGCAGCGCGGGGCGATACGATCTTCTGCGCCGGCTTTTTCTTCTTCGCGGTGTGGAGAAGGGCGGCGACGATCGCGGCCGGGCCGATGTCGCGATAGTGGTTGGCCAGCGCCGGTTGCTTGGCGCGGTTGGATTCCTGCTTGGTTCGGGGCATGTCTCTCTTCCCAGGTAACATTTTCGTGTCTGCGTTTGATGGCCGATTCTGACCAAATCGTGACGCCTGCTGATCTAGCCGGCGAATGTTTCATGACTGTGCCGACATGTTTAATAAAATGTTTCAGTGGATCATTCCCTGTGATCCAGCGACGTTTTTGCCGAAACTAGCGACTTGACTGCAACACAAGCCAAGGCGATAAAGCCGGCCATGAAAACGTCTTTCGCCATTTGTGGCATTTGCATTATTGGCTAGCCTCGCGCTGGTCCGGACGTTTTCGCCTCATCTTTCCCCAGATTGGACAAACGCCCCGGCCAGCAGGCTGGAGCCTGATTTGCGTCTCGCGCAGGGCTGGCTCCATTCAAATTGAGTTCTGAACCGGGAAGGCACGAATGTCTGACGCATCGCAGGGCTTGCGCCTCTACAACACGCTGACGCGGACGAAAGAGGATTTCGTCCCGATCGATCCTGACAATGTGCGCATGTATGTCTGCGGCCCGACCGTCTACGACTTTGCCCATATCGGCAACGCCAGGCCGGTGATCGTCTTCGACGTGCTGTTCCGCTTGCTGCGTCACCTGTATGGCGAGACGCACGTCACCTATGTGCGCAACATCACGGACGTCGACGACAAGATCAACGCCCGCGCCCTGCGCGATTTCGGCGGCGAGATCGCTTCCGGCACGCTCTCGCTCAACGAGGCGATCCGGCGGGTTACCGAAAAGACCGCCGATCAGTTCCACAGCGACGTGGCGGTTCTCGGCTGCCTGGAGCCGACGGTCGAGCCGCGCGCCACCGAATTCGTCGAGCCCCGCGCCGACGGCAAGGTCGACATGATCACCTTGATTCAAAGCCTGATCGAACGCGGCCATGCCTATGTTGCCGCGGGCGAAGTCCTGTTCGACACCGCATCGATGCCGGACTACGGTCAGCTGTCGAAGCGCAATCTCGACGAGCAGCAGGCGGGCGCCCGTGTGGCCGTCGACGCGCACAAGAAGAACCCCGGCGACTTCGTGCTGTGGAAGCTGTCGTCGCCGGAGGAGCCGGGCTGGAATTCGCCATGGGGCAGGGGCCGGCCGGGCTGGCACATCGAATGCTCGGCAATGTCGGCCGCCTATCTCGGCGAGGTCTTCGACATCCATGGCGGCGGCCTCGACCTGATCTTCCCGCACCATGAAAACGAGATCGCCCAGTCCCGCTGCGCCCACGGCACCGACGTGATGGCCAACATCTGGATGCACAACGGCTTCCTGCAGGTCGAAGGGCAAAAGATGTCGAAGAGCCTCGGCAATTTCTATTCGATCAACGAGCTCTTGGAGACCGAGACCTTTGGCGGCCGCAAATGGCCGGGCGAGGTGCTGCGGCTGGCGATGCTGATGACGCATTATCGCGAACCGATCGACTTTTCCGTGCGCAAGCTGGAAGAAGCCGAGAACATGCTGCGCAAATGGAAGCGGGCGGCCGACCTCGCGCCGGCGGCGGCAGGGCAGGTGCCCGTGGAGATCATCGATGCCTTGTCCGACGATCTCGCCACCTATGCCGCCTTCCAGGTCCTGACGCAGTTGGCCGGCGAGGCGGCGGACGGCAACGATGCCGCTGCGTCGCTGAAAGCGTCGCTGCTGTTCCTCGGCTTCGATGTCGCGTCGGCCGATATCGATGAAGGTGGTGTTGCCAAAGCCATCGCGAATCGCCTCGCGCTCATCGCCGCCAAGAACTGGGCCGAGGCCGACCGCATCCGCGACGAACTGCTCGCACAAGGTGTACAGTTGAAGGACGGCAAGGACCCGGTCACCGGCGAGCGTGTGACGACGTGGGAGGTCAAGCGGTGAGGGTGGCGCGAAACACCTTTGCAAGTTTGGCGGGGGCGCGGGTGACAGCCGATCTCCCCCCTTGCGGGGAAGATGTCCGGCAGGACAGAGGGGGGCGCCGTAGAGCGCCAACCTCGGCTGTCGTAGATGGCAGGAGGCATTCGCCGGCCATCCTGCGCTTCTGGAACGACGACGTCATTCGCGATATCGACAATGTCTGCCAGCACATCGTTATCGAGGCTGGCCTGGCCGGTGCCGTAATGCCGGCGAGCGAACCAGCAAGGGAGGCAATTTCATGATCGACCATCTCGGCATCACCGTTGCCGATTTCGACGCTTCGAAGGCTTTCTACGACAAGGCGATGGCGCCGCTGGGTGCCGCGCTGCTCTACATGGTGCCGCTGGAATACACCGGCGGCGCCAAGGTCGGTGGCTATGGCCGTGACCGGCCGGTGTTCTGGCTGAGTTCGGCCAAGGACAAGCCGAAAGACCACCAGCACGTCGCCTTCACCGCGCGCAGCCGCGCCGAGGTCGAAGCCTTCTACGCCGCGGCGCTCGCCGCCGGCGGCAAGGACAATGGCGGGCCGGGCCTGCGCCCGCACTATCACCCGGACTACTACGCCGCCTTCGTCTTCGATCCCGACGGCAACAACGTCGAAGCCGTCTGCCATGCGCCGGAGTGATCAGCGATGAGCCTCGATAACCGGCCGATCTACACCGGCGGCTGCCAGTGCGGCGCGGTGCGCTTTCGTGTCGAGGGCACGCTTGGTGACGCCTCGATCTGTCATTGCCGCATGTGCCAGAAGGCGTTCGGCTCGTTCTACGCGCCGCTGGTGTCGGTGCGCGGCGCCAGGCTCGACTGGACGCGTGGCGAGCCGAAATACTTCCGCTCGTCCAACCATGTCGATCGTGGTTTTTGCGCCGATTGCGGCACGCCGCTGACCTTTACCGCGCCGGACGGCGTTGGCCTCGCCATTGGTGCGTTCGACAATCCGGCGGAGATCGTGCCGCTGATCCAGTGGGGGATCGAGGCAAAGCTGCCCTATGTCGATACGCTCCCGCAACTGCCGGGCGAGGACACGATGGCGGACATGTCGTCGGCCCCCTATCTGACCGATCTCGTCTCCTACCAGCACCCGGACCACGACACCGAACAATGGCCACCGAAGGAAAGATCATGACCGAGACAGTACGAACCGGCGGCTGCCAGTGCGGCGCCGTGCGCTTCCGCATTCATGGAGCGCTCGGCCGTCCGTCGATCTGCCATTGCCGCATGTGCCAGAAACAGTTCGGCTCGTTCTTCGGCGCGCTGGTCACGGTGCCCAGGGATGGCGTCGAGTGGACCCATGAAGAGCCGAGCTATTTCCAGTCGTCGGTCAACATCGATCGTGGTTTCTGCGCCCGCTGCGGCACGCCGCTGACCTACCGGCAGCCCGGAGGGCTTGAGATCGCCATCGGTGCCTTCGACGACCGCTCCGATCTCGCCCCGCAGATCCAGGTCAACTACGCCGCGCGGCTGCCCTGGGTGGAGACGATCTTCGATCAACCCGTCCACCAGGATCCCGACTACTATAACAGGCAGGAAGCGATCATCTCCTTCCAGCATCCCGACCACGAAACAGCGGACTGGCCGACCAAAGGTTTGCAACTATGAGCAGTCAATTGCGTACCCTCTACCCCGAGATCGAGGCCTTCGATTCCGGCATGCTCGATGTCGGCGACGGCCATCAGGTCTACTGGGAGCGTTCCGGCACCAAGGGCGCCAAGCCCGCGGTGTTCCTGCATGGCGGGCCGGGCGGCACCATTTCGCCAAAGCACCGGCGGCTGTTCGACCCGAAGCTTTACGATGTCATCCTGTTCGACCAGCGCGGCTGCGGAAAATCGACGCCCAACGCCTCGCTCGACGCCAATACGACATGGCATCTGGTCGCCGACATCGAACGGCTGCGCGAGATGGCCGGCTTCGACCAATGGCTGGTGTTCGGCGGCTCCTGGGGGTCGACGCTGGCGCTCGCCTATGCCGAAACGCACCCCGAACGCGTCAGCGAACTGGTGGTGCGCGGCATCTACACGCTGACGCGTGCGGAACTCGAATGGTACTATCAGTTCGGCGTCTCGGAAATGTTTCCGGACAAATGGGAGCGCTTCCTGGCGCCGATCCCGGAGGCCGAGCGCGGCGACATGATGGCCGCCTA